>NZ_FWER01000197.1 GCF_900169785.1 Rhizobium sullae | reverse complement strand
CTCGGCTTCGCCCATGCCGGTCTCCAGCGAACCTAGGACGCCGAGTTCTCCCTCCACAGAAACGCCGCCGAGATGAGCCATCTCCGTCACCTGTTTGGTGACCCCGACATTGTAGTCCCAATCGGCCGGTGTTTTGGCATCCGCCTTGAGCGAGCCATCCATCATGACGGATGTGAAGCCGGCTTGAATGGCGGTCATGCAACTGGACGGTTCGTTGCCGTGATCGAGGTGCACGCAGACCGGGATGTGGGGATAGATTTCGACGACCGCATCCATCATGTGCTTCAGCATGATGTCGTTGGCATAGGCTCGGGCGCCCCGAGAAGCCTGCATGATCGCGGGCGCGTCGAGCGAATCGGCGGCCTCCATGATCGCGAGGGCCTGTTCCATATTGTTGATATTGAATGCGGGCACTCCGTAGCATTTTTCTGCGGCG
>NZ_FWER01000196.1 GCF_900169785.1 Rhizobium sullae | reverse complement strand
GGCCGCCGCACCGTGGGTGAGTGTACCCGTCTTGTCCAGGATGGCGACGCGCACGCGGCTCAAAGCTTCCAGGACTCCGCCATCCTTCACGAGGCATCCGATGGCAGCGCAGCGGGAAATACCCGACATGATGGCGACGGGAACAGCGAGGATCAGCGGACAGGGTGTGGCTATGACGAGAACCGCAAGGGCCCGGCGCGGATCATTGGAAAGAAACCACGCCGCCAGAGCCAGAGACACACTCACGGCGAGGAATACCAACCCGTAGCGATCTGCAAGGCGAGCCATCGGCGCCCTGCTCTTTTGTGCGGCTTCAACGAGACGGATGATCGCGGCGTAGGTACTTTCGGAAGCCGGGCGAATAGCCCTGATATCAAAGACGCCCCCGACCGAGGTGCTGCCACTTAGAACTTCGTCATCGATACCGTGTTTTCGTGGGA
>NZ_FWER01000117.1 GCF_900169785.1 Rhizobium sullae | reverse complement strand
CTGGAAGCTTTGAGCCGCGTGCGCGTCGCCATCCTGGACAAGACGGGTACACTCACCCACGGTGCGGCGGCCATTGTCGCTATAAAAAATGCCGAGTGGATCAACGAGAACGAGTTGCTTCGTCTCGCCGCATCGCTCGATCAGGCATCTGGCCACGTCATGGCTGCAGCGCTCATTGCGGCGGCGCGTGAACGCGGCCTGAATCTTGTGCCGCCAGCCGATGTCACGGAGTCTCCTGGCGCAGGGATCGAAGGAACTGTCGGCCGGCATCGCGTGACCGTTGGCGGCAGCGGCTTCGTGGAGCGCCGGGTGTTGAAGGGCAGCCCACGCGCATTCCTGTCCGGACGTCGGGCGGGCGAGGCGGTGGTGGCGGTTGCAGTCGATGGCGTGGCGGCGGGCGTGATCGTGATGGCCGATCCTGTACGACTGGAAGCAATGACCGTGCTTCGAAAACTGCGCGATGCGGGGATCGTCAGAATAAGTCTGGCTTCGGGAGACAGGTTGGAAGTCGCAAGGTATGTCGGCGAAGCGCTTGGCATCGAAGAGATTCTCGGTGAGCAAAGCCCCGCTTCAAAGGTCGAATGCGTTAAATCCGCCCGGCGGTTCGGTCCTGTGATGATGGTTGGCGACGGCATCAATGATGCCCCCGCGCTTGCCGCCGCCGACGTCGGTGTTGCACTGGGTGCGCGGGGAGCGGCCGCCTCCTCGGAGGCCGCTGGTGTTGTTTTGCTCGTGGACCGTCTCGAACCTCTGGCTGACGCGCTGGCGGTCGCCCGGAGGACAGTCGTTATTGCGCGCCAGAGCGTCATCGTGGGGCTAGGCCTTTCAATCGCGGGGATGATTGCTGCCGCCTATGGATTTCTTCCGCCCCTGCAGGGTGCGTTGCTGCAGGAAGTAGTCGATGTCGCCGTGATCCTCAACGCTTTGCGGGCGCTGCGGCCTACAGGATCGAAAGCCGGCTTCGGCCACGCCATTCTGCGGCTCGGCGCATTGACACGGATCAACGCGCAGCGCCACGGGAGCGCATGCTGCCAGCCTGAAAAAGGAGGCCCGCGATGATCATCACTGAGATGAAATGGCAGGAATGCGTAGATTTCCTCTCCAGCCACCGCCTTGGCAGACCGGCATGTACGAAGGAAAACTGGGCATATGTCGTCCCCATACATTATGCGTTCGCCGAAAACCGGTTTTACGGATTCTCATAGCCTGGCCAGAAGGTGGAGTGGATGCGAGACAACCCGCATGTCTGCATCGAGGTCGACGAATTCCATGAGCATCGCTGCCGGGAGAGCGTCATAGCGCGGGGACGTACCAGCAGCTGCTGGACACCGAAGAGTGGCACGAGGAGCGAATGCGCGCCTGGGTGACCATTCAAGACCAACAACGACTGGTGCCGGGTGGGTCAAAACCGCAATCCAGGGAAATGACTGGCGCCAAGGACGCAAAGAGCGGTTTTTGGTGGCCATGACTTATCGGGCATCTGCAAGGGTCCGGCGGAACCGGATGAGTGCGATTGCAAAGAAGGCAAAGCCGATGATCGTGAGAGGCAAAATCTGTGGCCAAACGGCGCCAAGCCCTGCCCCGCGATAGAGGATCGCCTGCGACAGGGCCACGAAATGCGAAGATGGCGAAAGCTGCATGGCATATTGCAGCCAGCGCGGCATGCTGTCCATCGGCGTCGTGCTGCCGGAAAGCAGGTTCATGACGATGAGGACGGGCATTGAAATGAGTCCGAACTGCGCCATCGAACTCGAGGTCGTTGCGATCAGAATGCCGAGCGATGTTACCGAGAACTGATAAAGCACGGCGCAAAAGACAAACAGGCCGATCGAACCGGCGATCGGCACGGCGAGAAGGCGCTCCACGACGATGAGCAGCGAGAGGACCGATGCCACCACGATCACGAGACCATTCGCCACGATCTTCGACAGCATGATTTCGCCTGACGTGACCGGCATGACGAGCAGGTGTTCGATCGTGCCGTGTTCGCGTTCCCGGATAAGCGCCGCACCCGTCAGGATCACCGATAGCATCGTGACATTGTTGATCACCTGCATGACCGCCGCGAACCAGGTCGACATCAGGTTAGGATTAAACCGGGCGGAGACGACTAGATTGACGGGCTGGGACGCGGCGGCATTGGGCAGCGCTACGGCGAGCTCCTGCATGATGATGCTCTGGATGTAGGACGCGCCGTTGCCCGCCTGGGACATGGCGGTAGCATCGATATCCAACTGCAGTGAAGGCTGCCGTCCCTCGATGGCGTCCTCCTCGAATTTGGGCGGAACCTCGAGGATGAAGATGAAGCGTCCGGCATCCATAGCATCGTCGATCTCGCTTGCGTTGATCAGCACGGGTTCCTTGAAGAAGGGCTTCAAGAGCGCGTCGCGCAGGCGCATCGACAGCATCGAGCGATCTTCATCGACTACCGCCACGGACGCATTCTCCACCTCGAACTTGGCGCCTGTCGAAACCGTGTAGACGGCGATGGTGAAAGTATAGATGATCAACACCATCATCACCGGATCGGCCTTCAGGCTGTAAAGCTCCTTAATGGCGAGGCGGAATATCCGGTTCAGCCGATCCCACATGTCAGGCCCCGCGCTTTCTCAGAGCCGCGAGCGCTACGGCAACGAAAGCAAGGGCGAAGGCGGCGAGTACGACCAGATTGAACCAGAGTTCGGCAAAGCCCAATCCCTTGGTGATCACGCCCACGCTTATCGGCTGATACCAGGCAGCCGGAAACAACAGTCCCATGAGGCGTCCCCCGCCTGACAGCGACGACACGGGAACCAGCAGACCGGAGAAGTTGACGGCCGGAATCATGGTGATGATCGCCGTTGCAAAGATTGCTGCCACCTGACTGCGTACGAAACTGGAAACGAGCAGGCCGAAGCCGGTTGTTGCCAGCACGTAAAGTACCGATCCCGCAACAAGCAGCGGCATCGAGCCTTTGATCGGCACGCCGAATACAAAGCGCGTCATGGCCGCGAGCGTCAGAAAGCTCAAGAACGCAATTGCGGCATAAGGCAGTTGTTTGCCCAAGAGGAATTCGATCCGCGTCACGGGGGTCGCCTGGAAATTGGCGATTGACCCGGTTTCTTTTTCCTTGACGATACCAAGCGCCGCCATGATCGCCGGGATCAGCACCAGCATCAGCACGATGACGCTCGGCACGATCGCGTTGGCGCTCTTGAAAGCCTGATTGTACCGGAACCGGTTTTCTACGCTGACTGGATAAGGCGAAACGCTGCGGCCTGAATGCCGTGCCTTCGCGTCAGACAGGTAAGCCTGGATGAGCCCCGTGATATAGCTGCGTGCGGTTTCCGCCCGGAAGGGCATCGCACCGTCGAGCCAGACGGAAACTTCGGGTTGTATCTGCCGCATCAGGTTTCGGCCGAAATCAGGCGGGATTTCGATTGCCACCGTCAATTCGCCGTCTTTCAGGCGAGCTTCCAGTTCCGTAGCCGAACCGATCGCTGCATGCTCGTCAAAATAACGGGAACCTTGCAGGTTCTCCACAAGCTGACGGCTTTCTGCCGACTGGTCCTGGTCATAGACAGCGAAGGGTAAATGCTCGACATCGAATGAAATGCCGTAGCCGAAGGTGAGAAGCAATATGACCGGTCCGAGGAGTGCGAAAACAAGACGTGCGCGGTCGCGAAGAATTTCCAGGGTTTCGCGCCGTGCATAGGCAAGCAGGCGGCGCGGATCAAAGAGCCGCGGGCGCGGTGCGCTTTCAGCAGCAATAATTTCGCCGATTTCGCGAGAGGCGCCAGCACCCATGCCAGCCTCGGTCAGTACGTCGATGAAGGTCTCTTCAAGAGACGCCGAGCCTCGTTGAGCGCAAAGTTCGCGGGGCGCGCCGATCGCCAGCACCTTGCCTTCGTGCATCAACGAGATGCGGTCGCATCGCTCCGCCTCGTTCATGAAATGCGTCGACAGAAAGATGGTCACGCCATCACGTCGCGAAAGGGTGATCAAAGAGCGCCAGAAAGCATCGCGGGCCACCGGGTCAACGCCGGAAGTCGGCTCGTCGAGGATCAGTATCTCCGGCCCGTGGATGACAGCCGCCGCCAGCTGCAGGCGCTGGCGGATGCCGAGCGGCAAGTCCTGCGGTCGCTGATCGGCCACCTCCTTGAGGTCGTAGGTTGAGAGCATTTCGGCGAGACGCGGTTCGATCTCCGAAGCCGGCAGGCCAAAGAGGCGAGCGTGTAGCAGAAGGTTCTGGCGAACAGTCAGTTCGCCGTAAAGGGAGAAGGCCTGAGACATGTAGCCGACGCGTTTGCGCGTCTCGATATCGCCTGCCTCAAGCACCTGGCCAAAAAGCCTTGCCGAGCCTTCGCTTGCCGGAAGCAGCCCGGTCAGCATCTTCATCGTCGTGCTCTTGCCGCTGCCGTTCGAACCGAGAAAGCCGAAGATCTCGCCCTTAGAGATGCGGAAGCTGACATGATCGACGGCGACGAAATCTCCGAAGCGGCAGGTCAATCCGTCCGCTTCTATCGCAGGCGCACCATCGGTGCCGATCCGCGGGACGGTGACGATGTCTGCATTCTTCGCTGCCCGTA
This sequence comes from Rhizobium sullae, assembly GCF_900169785.1. GTDB lineage: Bacteria > Pseudomonadota > Alphaproteobacteria > Rhizobiales > Rhizobiaceae > Rhizobium > Rhizobium sullae. Next base: position 2,395 of record NZ_FWER01000117.1, on the reverse strand, counting down.
AACCAGGCATTAGGGTCGTAAAGGCGGCTTCGAGCGTCTTTCGGCCGGCGCGATTCATGATGTGGGCGGGACTGCCCGTCGCGATGAGCCGTCCGCCGTGCAAGGCCGCCAACCAGTCGAATCGCGCAGCTTCCTCCATATAGGCGGTTGCCACGATGACGCTCATGTTTGGGCGGCGTTGCCGGATGCGATCGATCAGCTCCCAGAATTGGCGGCGCGACAGCGGATCGATACCCGTGGTCGGCTCATCAAGGATCAGCAGATCTGGATCGTGCAGGAGCGACGCGCAGATGCCGAGCTTCTGCTTCATGCCGCCTGACAGCTTGCCGGCCAGCCGATCGCGAAACGGCAGCAGACCGGTCATCTGCAAGAGTTCGTCCGTCCGGCTACTGCGCTGGCGCCCGTCCTGCCCGAAAAGGCGACCGAAGAAGTCGAGGTTCTCCGCAACACTCAAGGTCGGATAAAGATTGCGTCCGAGGCCTTGCGGCATATAGGCGATTCGGCCGCAAACGGTGCGGCGATGGCGCGCGCGCGCCATGTCGCCGCCGAGGACCTCGATCTGCCCCTGCTGGATCTTGGTGACGCCAGCCGCCAGCCTAAGGAGGGTCGATTTGCCAACGCCATCGGGACCGATAAGACCGGCCATGCAGCCAGCGGGAATTGCAAGTTCGACATCGTCAAGCGCGGTGATCTTGCCGTAGCGGTGAGTCACCGAACCCAAGCAAATGGCAGGTTCGCTCATTGCGGCAGCTTCACTTGCAGGTTGGCTGGCCAGCTTGCAGTGGGATCGGTTCTGACATAGCCGATGCCGCGTACGCCGGTTTTCACGCGCGTCTCATACTCCTTCAGCAGATCCGGTGCGATTTTCAGCTTCACACGAAACATCAGCTTTTCCCGCTCGTCCTGGGTCTCGACCGTCTTTGGCGTGAATTGCGCCTCCGAGGCGACGAAGGAGACGGTCGCTGGCACCACATACTGCGGTGCTGGGTCAAGTATAATGCGGGCCTCGTCACCGATCGCCAGCCGGCCGGCGGCGCGCGCGGGCAAGAAAATCATCATCGAGACGTCTGAAAGATCGAGCAAGGTTGCAACCGGGGCGCCGGCAGCCACGACCTCGCCGGTCTGCACGAGTTTGTATTCAACACGTCCGCGGCACGGTGCCTTCAACACGGCATCATCGAGCAGCGATTGGATGCGGGCAACTTCAGCGCGCGCGGCTTCCGTTGCCGCCTGTGCCTCGTCTTGGCTTGCACGCGCTGCACGGTTCGCTGCTTCCGCGACATGCAACTGGCTGCGCCGCAAATCCAGTTGCTGCATGGTCCCGCTGCCCGTCTTGCTCATCGCCAGCGCGCGTTCGAGCTCCTGGCGGGCGAGAGTGAGTTCGCTTTCGCGCTGTGCGATCGAGGCCGCCGCCTCTATTTCGCTGGTCTCGGATCGCCGGATCTGAGCCTTGGCACCTGCCAGCTGTGCGTCGAGATCGGCCGTGTCGATCCGCGCGATGGGCGCACCGGCGTCGACGATCTCTCCTTCGTTGACGAGAACCTGCGCGAGGCGACCCGCAAACTTGGCGGAAATCAACACCTGCTGTGCCTCAATCCGTCCATTGGACATCGATATGTTCGGAAAAAGACGCTGGCCGGTCACCTTGCTCCAGAGGTCCTCGAAGCTGACCAGCATCGGGTCACTGTCGCCGGCGAGCGTCATGTTCGGGGCAAACGTAACGGCAGTTGCAAGCAGGATGCCAAGATATCGTCTCATCAGACCAGCCTTCGATCAACGTTCCGGCGGCGCGCGCCCTGTCGTCTTCTATTGGCAGTGGCGACGGTCATCCTTGATATAAGTCATCCTCGGAGAGGGAGGTGGCTCGTCCGTCAGGCGCGCCATCAGCGCGGTCATTCACAATCGAGCACCAATTTGGGAACGGCCGCCCTGTCATAGCGCTTTCAGATGATCGAGTTGATCGCTGTCAAAGCATCTTGCCGTCTCGCGCGCGTATACCCGCCTCAAACGGAGGTGACATCATGACGCACAAGTAAGTCCTGCTTCGCCGGAAGATGCGGATTTGCTGCAGAAGATTGCCGCGGACTTCAATGCCGCCGGCCGGGCTGCCGATGAAGCACTCCTTCGCGAGAAGATGCACGACCTCATGTACACGGCTGCCGAAGCCATGGAGAGCGAGGCCGCAACGCCCAGTTAGCGGTGTCGGACGTCGCCGAAATCCGATGTCAGGGAGCAACCGAACTGGCTGCGATGTCCTCGATCGTCCGCAAGGCCTCGCCGCGTGCGATTGTCTCGGTCTCTTTCGCAGCCTTTGCCGCAACGGCAAAGATTCGGCTGCTTTCGCGCGCATAGTCCGTGATCATTTCTGCTGAGAAATCATTGAAAACGTCTAATG
>NZ_FWER01000195.1 GCF_900169785.1 Rhizobium sullae | reverse complement strand
GAAGCCGCCCGCCGCCATCATCAGCGCCCCACCCCAGATGCAAAGAATGAACGGCTTCCACCAGATGCGAACGACGATGCCGCCGTCATCGGTCGGATCGCCGAGCGACACGTAGAGCTGGCTTGCTCCGAAGGTCAGGATGCCGGCTTCCGTCGTCGGCATCTGCCGGGCAGTATAGACCCGCTTCGACGACCAGGTGTCGGCGACCTCTACTCCGCCGCGCCGCACGCTGAAGTGCCCGCGCTCCTCGCTGAAGTTCGGCCCCGTCGCCGGCTGCATACCGTCGAAATGCAATGTGTAGCCGCCGGCCTCGGCAATCGCGCCGGGTTTCATCTCGAGCACATGTTCGGTCGCAAAGGTCGACACCGCGACGATGCCGAGCACGGTCACGCCAAGCCCGGCATGCGCCAGTGCCGTGCCGAAGGCCGAGCGCGGCAGACCAGTGAGCCTCTTC
>NZ_FWER01000230.1 GCF_900169785.1 Rhizobium sullae | reverse complement strand
GAGCAGGCCGACGATCTCGATGCCATTCGCGATTCTTCAAGATGAAATAAGGAGAAACCTGCACTACAGGCTCAGGGCGCCATGACAATGAAGCAAAGGAGGGCATCGATGACCATCGATCCAGGTTGCTCGCGGACTGGCGAGGCATTGCTTGCCGGAGCAGGATGTCCCGTCCCGCATCACAGCGACTGCGACCTCGCGCTCGACAGGATAACAGTCGATCAATGGGAAATTTCAATCCGCTCGCCCCGCGCCGATGCTTGGGTTCGTAAAGAACTATGCGAACCGTTCGG
>NZ_FWER01000193.1 GCF_900169785.1 Rhizobium sullae | reverse complement strand
CGCGCATCCGCCTCGGCGGGCTGGTCGGCGAGGGCAGCGTGGTGCGCGGCGCCGGCTCGACGGTGGAATTTGCCGTCACCGACGGCAGCGGCGATGCCGTGAAGGTCAAATATACCGGCATCCTGCCCGACCTCTTCCGCGAAGGGCAGGGGGTGGTGACCGAAGGCAAGTTTGCGGTCGGCAGCCGGGAGTTCATCGCCGACACGGTGCTTGCCAAGCACGACGAGAAATACATGCCCAAGGACGTCGCCGATCGGCTGAAGGCGCAGGGTTTCTGGCAAGAAAGCAAGGGGCAGGAAGGCGAGGGTACGCAATGATCATCGAGAACCGGATGACGGTCTAACTTGATTTATGTCAAAACCACCGTGTCCGGCATGCGCTATGTCCGTCGGCACCTGGTGGATACTGGAGCACATGCATGGATTTCGAAGGGTTTTTTAGGAGCGAGCTGGACGGGCTTCACGCCGAAGGCCGCTAC
>NZ_FWER01000191.1 GCF_900169785.1 Rhizobium sullae | reverse complement strand
CTCCACCTCCGTCGTCTCAACTGCAGCAACCGGTCCTATGTTGTTCTCATCAGCCATCATTATTTCCCCTCTATTTCATTGCCTGTTCTCGGCTGAACGAACTATAGAGTCAACACTACCGCCAGCCTCATCTTTGTGGGTAGTCGAACGTAATTGGGCGGCCTCAAGATGGCATGCAGGAGACAATCTGACGCACCGTAAGATCGCTGAAGCATAGTGCTTCTCGATTGGGTCACTCGATTTCGTAAATCGCCGCGTTGTCCTGCACTTCGCGCAGCCCTTTGTATGACGAATGCCGTAGCTTCCCGTCGTGCGTCCATGCCCGGTATTCGATCTCGGCAATCAGCGTCGGCTGCACCCAGACAATACCCTTCGGTCGGTCCTTGTATTCGACGGGCGGCTTCTTCATGGTCAGGCGATCGAGCATAGAGCGCAGCTCCCATGCGACACTTTCCCTGAAGCCGGTCCCGACATTCCCGACATAG
>NZ_FWER01000313.1 GCF_900169785.1 Rhizobium sullae | reverse complement strand
CTTCCTTCTTCGTCTTCATCTCCGCCTCAGTGGCAGCTCCGACCTTGACGACCGCCACGCCGCCGGAGAGCTTCGCGAGGCGCTCCTGAAGTTTTTCCTTGTCGTAATCGCTCTTAGTCTCTGCAATCTCGCGGCGA
>NZ_FWER01000190.1 GCF_900169785.1 Rhizobium sullae | reverse complement strand
ACGACGCGCACCAAGTCGTCTGCCCCGCCTGATTGACCGAAGACCCCAACCGCACATCCGAGAAAAAAGAATTCGTCATGGTTGCAGGCCGCAGTCGGCCTTTCCACCGTCGGTGCTTACTCGGCGGCCTGCGATAGAGGAGTAATATCGGCCTCCGGCAGTGCAACTCTCACCAGAAACTCGTAGTCGTCCACCATCTGGTGGACATCCGATCCGGTCCTGGCGACGGTCCAATAGTCGCGAGCGGCGCCAAACACCGTTGAAATTTGCACGATCTCCCAGGTGCCTCCGGTTTCCCTGCGTCTTGCCCAGTAGAAGCATTCAGGCTCCAAGGCCGACAACTCAAGCATCCGCGAACTCCCACTTTGCCCACGCTACCATTGAACCGTGCATCGGACCGAAGTCCTACTTGATGCCGGCACCCCGCCGGGCGGCAACCATACATGAGGATCCCTCGGCTGTCATCGCGCATCTGCCTTAGCCTGG
>NZ_FWER01000132.1 GCF_900169785.1 Rhizobium sullae | reverse complement strand
CAAGGTACAGTCCGCACTCCTTGAAGCCATGGAGGAACGCCAGGTCACGGTCGGTGGCAAGAGCTATCCGCTGCCGCCGCTCTTCATGGTGATGGCGACGCAAAATCCCATCGAGCAGGAAGGAACCTACCCTCTTCCGGAGGCCCAGCTCGACCGTTTCCTGATGCATGTCGAGGTCGGTTATCCCGACGAGACGTCGGAGGCAGCCATCATGCGGCTCAACCGCGACGAGGAAAACGAGGCGCATGGCGGCACGAAGTCGCTGTCGCAGGAGAAGCTGAATCCTCAGGCAGTCTTCGACGCCCGCAAGGAAATCGGAACCGTCACCGTTTCCGAACCCGTCGAGAAGTACATGGTGGCACTCGTATTCGCCACGCGCTATCCCGCTCGCTACGACAAGGACCTCGCGAAGCTGGTGCAGATAGGCGTCAGTCCCCGCGGCGTGATCGGGCTCGACAAGGTTTCGCGATCCTACGCCTGGCTGAAGGGCCGCGACTACGTCACGCCGGACGACGTGAAGGCCATCGTCAACGACGTCTTCCGCCACCGGCTGATCCTGTCCTACGAAGCGCACGCGGCGAACACGACGCCGGACCAGGTGATCGACCGGATCACTGAACTCGTCGCCGTATCGTGAAGGAGGACCCATGCCCGCGGGAGACGGCGTCTATGTTTCGACGGAACAGCTCGTTGCTCTCGAGGCAAGAGCCCGAGACCTGAGCTTCGTGCAAAAGGCGCGCAGCCACCAGCAGCTTGCCGGGCGCATGACTTCGGCCATGCGAGGCCGTGGGCTCACTTTCGAGGAGCTTCGCAACTATCTGCCGGGCGACGACATCCGGTCCATCGACTGGCGTGTCACGGCGCGCACCACGAAGCCGGTCGTCCGCGTCTATTCCGAAGAGAAGGAACGCCCGGCGCTGGTCATCGTCGACCAGCGCATCAACATGTTCTTCGGCAGCAGGCGCTCGATGAAATCGGTAACGGCGGCGGAAGCCGCAATGCTCTGCGCCTGGCGGATTCTTGGCTCCGGCGACCGCGTCGGCGGCTTCGTATTCGGCGATGGCGAGATCACCGAAGTGAAGCCGCATCGCAGTCGCAACGCCGTAATCGCCTTCGCGGACCGGATCGCCGAAAAGAACAAGGCACTGAGAGCCGATGCGGCCTCGGCGGTGGCATCCGGACAGCTCGACGCCGTGCTCGAAACCGTCTCGAATATGGCGCATCATGACCATCTCGTGGTGGTGATCTCCGACTTCGACGGACATACGGCACGGACCCGAGACCTTCTCCTGCGCCTCTCCTCCCGCAACGATGTCGTCTGCATTCTCGTCTACGATCCCTTTCTGCTGGAGCTGCCGGCGTCCGGCGATATCGTCGTCAGCGGCGGCGGTCCGCAGGCCGAACTGTCTCTGCGCACGGCAAGCGTCCGAACCTCGATAGACGCCTTCGCTCGGAACCGGGGACGGGAACTTCGTGCATGGCAGAGCGAGCTTGGTCTTCCCATGCTTCCGATCTCGGCTGGCGAAGAGACCGCGCCCCAGCTCCGGCGTCTGCTGGAGCAGTCCGCCTGGCGGCAGAGGAGGCGCTGATGGAACCGACGGCGAGACTCGATCCGACGACGGAAGCGGCACTGCGATCGCTGCACGACATGGCGATGCCGGAACCTGTCTCGTGGATGCCGCAGACGTGGGGATGGGCCGTGCTCATCGGCGCGATACTCGCCATGTTGGCGCTCGCCGGGCTCCGATGGCTCCTTCACTATCGTGCAAACGCCTACAGGCGTGAGGCGCTTGCGCTTCTGGTCGCAGTCGAAGAACGCCTTCGTCGACCGGAAACGCGCCAAGACGGCATCCTGGAACTCGGGGAGGTCCTGAAGCGTACTGCGTTGGCCGCATGGCCTCGAGCCGAGGTGGCTTCGCTGTCAGCCGGGAGCTGGGTCAGCTTCCTCGACGCGCACGACGACGACAAGTCCGGGCATGCGCTCGAGCGGCTTCTGGACGATTTCGAGTATCAAGGAGCCGAGGTCGTCCCAGATCTGCCGTCGAACCTCTGCGGCGATCTCGTGGCCGCCGCCCGAGACTGGATCGAGCGCCACCATGTACCAGCTTGATCTCCCCTGGCTGCTGCTTGCGCTCCCCGCTCCGCTGCTTGTCTGGTGGCTGTTACCCGCCCACCGCGAGACGTCCGCCTCGATCAGGCTGCCCTTCTTCTCGCAGGTCGCCGAGGCGGCCGGCGTTCGTCCGACAGAGGGGTCGGTGATTGCGCGAAGGACATGGCCGCAGCTCTTCTGCGAAGGACTCGCATGGTGTCTCGTCGTGCTGGCGCTCGCCCGTCCGCAGTTCGTCGAACCTCCAGTCGAGAAGGTCGAGCCGCAACGTGACATCCTGTTGGCGCTGGATCTGTCGCAATCGATGGACGCGAAGGACTTTCCGGACGCCGACGGAAAGCCGCTCGCCCGCGTCGAAGCGGTCAAGCAGGTCGTGGCAAACTTCGTCGGCAAGAGGCCCAGCGACCGGATCGGCCTCGTCGCCTTCGGAGACGCACCCTACCCGCTCGCGCCCTTCACGATGGATCACGAACTCGTCCGGACGATGATCGCCGACGTTGTGCCGGGGATGGCGGGGCCGCGCACCTCGCTTGGAGACGCGCTCGGGCTTGCCATCAGGATGTTCGAGAAGACGACCGTGCGGGAGAAGGTCCTCATCGTTCTGACGGACGGAAACGATACCGCAAGCCGGATGCCACCTCTTAAAGCCGCCGAGATTGCGAAGACCAAGGGCGTCGTCGTCCACACCGTCGGCATCGGCGACCCGGCGGCGACGGGCGAAGACAAGCTGGACACGGCGACGCTGCAGAAGATCGCGGCGGGCACTGGAGGCAGATACTTCTTCGGAGGCGACCAAGCGCAGCTCGCGGCGATCTACGACGTGCTCGACCAGATCACGCCGGAGGATCAGAAGAACCTGTCCTGGCGGCCCCGCGTCGAGCTGTTCCAATGGCCGTTGCTGACCGCCGTGCTGGTGCTCTCCGGATACCACACGCTCGCTGGCGCGTCCGGGGTCATGCGACGGAGGACCGCCGCATGATCGCGGACTTTCATTTCATCCGCCCCTGGCTTCTCGTCCTCCTGCTGCTGCCGGCCCTGGTTCCCTGGCTTGCCTCCCGATCGGGCGACGTCCGGTCGCAATGGAGGGGCATGATCGCGCCGCATCTGCTCGATAGCCTGGTGGTCGACGGTTCGGCAGGATCGAGGATCCGGCCGTCGTGGCTCCTGGCGGGTATCCTCGTCGCCGGGATCGTGGGCGCGGCGGGGCCGACATGGCAGCGCGAGCCGCCGCCCTTCGTCGAGGACGCCGCGCCTCT
>NZ_FWER01000187.1 GCF_900169785.1 Rhizobium sullae | reverse complement strand
CCAAAAAGCATCGAATGCCCATCATCGCTCTGAATGGAATTCTGATACTCGTGCCCTGCGCGTTCTTTCTCGCGAACCGCGCCTCAAAGAGTCAGTTTGATACGATGTTTTACGTTGTCCAGGCGATCGAACTCATCGCCGGGGGCACAAACCTAACCTTGATGGGCCTGAACCTTCGGGACGGTTTGACGCTATCCAGATGGATCAAGTACTTGGGGTTACGCTCCGCTTAGGCGATACGCGCCGAGTGCGCCGAGGCCGCTAGGTGGTTGGTACAAACGTTTGTCCTCTTCCCGTTCGCTTATAGATGCTGAACGAAGAGTTCCATAATTCCCATTACGCCTCAAAAGCTGAGATTTGTCCGCACCTTAGGCGGTTCGTGGGCGAATCGAACATGTGTGTCGTCGGTTCCGATCCCTTCAGGGCGAGAACGTTCGGGATGGAAGCCGAGATCCACGATGGCTCGCGCCGCATGAAGGTCATGCTGATGGTCTCGCGCTTCGGCCAT
>NZ_FWER01000186.1 GCF_900169785.1 Rhizobium sullae | reverse complement strand
GAAAAGCGCCGGGAGGAGACCCTCGCGCGCGTCGTCTCGAGGCGCAAGAAAGGGTCGAAGAACCGCGCCAAGGCGCAGCGGGACCTGCGGAACTTCAGGGCGAGGATCGCAAGACGTCGCCGCGACGCCAAGCACAAGGTGACGACCGCCGTCGTCTGCCGCTGCGCCGTCATCTATCTCGAGGACCTCAAGGTGAAGAACCTGACAGCCTCGGCCAGGGGGACCGTCGAGGAGCCGGGGACCAACGTCGCCCGGAAGGCGGCATCGAACCGCTCCATGCTCGACGTCTCGCCGGGCGAGACCGTCAGGCAGATCGAATACAAGATGCGCCGGTCCGGCGGCGGCGTCTACTACGTCAACCCCGCCTACACCTCGCAGCGGTGTCACGCGTGCGGACACATCGAGGCGGCCAACCGTCCCGACAGGGACACGGTCCAGTGCCTCTCCTGCGGCCACGCCGCCTGCGCCGACCACAATGCGGCGCTGAACATCCTTTACCTGGGCCGCAAGGCCC
>NZ_FWER01000185.1 GCF_900169785.1 Rhizobium sullae | reverse complement strand
GGGCGTTTTTCCCGGATCTCCGGGTTGCCAGGCAGCCGGCCGAGCGGAGCTCAATCTCCTGGGCCTCAGTCGCTTGCTCCTCCGTCGAAACGCGTGCGTAGCCTACAAGTTGGCCTTTCGCCTGTTTCATGTCGGTCTCGCCTGAGAATCACAGCAGACACGATATGACGATCCGATCAACATTTCCGAAAAACGTGTCGATGAAAAAGAAAAATGGCGACATATCACCCTCAGCACTCATCAGTGCATGCCCTTTGAGCTTCCCTGCGCTGGCCGGGGAAATGGATGCGAGCGTTTCGGAATTTGCTACTGGCCCCATGATGCACGCCGCTATCTCACAATCCAGTTTTCGAGGGTGAGGCCGCGAATGCGCTGGAACTCGCGTGTATTGTCCGTCACAAGTGTCAGGTCTAGCGCACAGGCATGCGCGGCGATCAATAGATCGTTGAGGCCAAGCGTCTGCCCCGCTGCTTCCAACTCCGCACGGATGGCGCCGTATTTGATGTCGGCGGGGAT
>NZ_FWER01000184.1 GCF_900169785.1 Rhizobium sullae | reverse complement strand
TACATGTCACTTCGAAATCGTAGCCATGCATGTGGATCGGGTGGTTCGTCATCGTCAGGTTGCCGACGCGGACGCGGACGCGGTCGTTCCTGGAAACCACCAGGGGGCTGATGTCCGGGAACACGCGGCTGTTCCAGCACCACATGTTGAAGTCGGTCATCTCCATGATGCGCGGCACGTAGGAGCCGGGATCGATGTCGTAGGCGTTGAGCAGGAAGACGAAGTCGCGGTCGACGCGCATGAACTTCGGATCCTTGGGATGGACGACGAAGAAGCCCATCATGCCCATGGCCATCTGCACCATCTCGTCGGAGTGCGGGTGGTACATGAAGGTGCCGGACTTCACGAGGTCGAACTCGTAGACGTAGGTCTTGCCGACCGGGATGTGCGGCTGCGTCAGGCCGCCGACGCCGTCCATGCCCGACGGCACGAGCATGCCGTGCCAGTGGATCGTCGTGTGCTCCGGCAGCTTGTTGGTGACGAAGATGCGGACGCGGTCGCCTTCGACGGCCTCGATCGTCGGGCCGGGCGACTGTCCGTTG
>NZ_FWER01000231.1 GCF_900169785.1 Rhizobium sullae | reverse complement strand
TCTCGCCTTCCCCATGAATGAACAGGATCGTGAGGCGATCCAGATCGTGACGGATCAGCTCGCCGCCTTTCTGGCAGCGGAGAGCCAGCGCATTCTTCGCGAGCAACTGACATCCGACCTCCAGGCACGCGAGCGCGACCTGGCGCGATTGATCGAGGCAATGATCGGCGCGCAGGAACAGGAGCGGCGCAGGATTGCCTATGACCTCCACGATGGCGTCGCGCAGTCTTTGGCGAGCCTGCTGTTTCGGTTGGAAGCCGCGGTGGTTGCCATGGAAGATACACAATCGGCNGTCGCGCAGTCTTTGGCGAGCCTGCTGTTTCGGTTGGAAGCCGCGGTGGTTGCCATGGAAGATACACAATCGGCAAAAGATGCAATCGAAGGCGGCATCGAAATTGTTCGAACGTCGATCGGCGAGGTTAGAGGCGCAATCGGTGCCCTTCGTCCCGCGGAACTGGACGATCTCGGCCTCGAAGCAGCACTTCGCGCCCGCCT
>NZ_FWER01000182.1 GCF_900169785.1 Rhizobium sullae | reverse complement strand
ACCGCGACCGTTCTGGCTGCGTCGATCATCCGCGAAGGCAACAAGGCGGTTGCCGCCGGCATGAACCCGATGGACCTCAAGCGCGGCATCGATCTTGCCGTTGCTGAAGTCGTCAAGGATCTCCAGGCCAAGGCCAAGAAGATCTCGACTTCGGAAGAAGTTGCGCAGGTCGGCACGATCTCTGCGAACGGCGATAGGCAGGTCGGTCTCGACATTGCCGAAGCGATGCAGAAGGTTGGCAATGAAGGCGTCATCACGGTCGAAGAAGCCAAGACTGCCGAAACCGAACTCGAAGTCGTCGAAGGCATGCAGTTCGACCGTGGCTACCTCAGCCCGTACTTCGTGACTAACCCGGAAAAGATGGTTGCTGACCTCGACGACGCCTACATCCTTCTGCACGAGAAGAAGCTCTCGAACCTGCAGTCTATGCTCCCGGTTCTCGAAGCCGTCGTCCAGACCGGCAAGCCGCTGCTCATCATCGCTGAAGACGTCGAAGGCGAAGCGCTTGCAACACTCGTCGTCAACAAGCTGCGCGGCGGCCTGAAGATCGCTGCCGTCAAGGCTCCGGGCTTCGGCGACCGCCGC
>NZ_FWER01000180.1 GCF_900169785.1 Rhizobium sullae | reverse complement strand
TCGTTCGCATCTGGTGGAAGCCGTTCATTCTTTGCATCTGGGGTGGGGCGCTGATGATGGCGGCGGGCGGCTTCGTGTCGCTCTCCGACAGGCGGCTGCGCGTCGGCGCGCCGCGCCGCAAGGCGAAACCGGCAAGACTGGCCATGGAGGCGGCGGAGTGATAGGTTCATTGTCTCCCTCATTCCTGTGCTTGTCACAGCAATCCAGCGCACCCAAGTCTTTGAGCGCAGATGACTCATCTGCGGACAGAGAACCATTCACGGGGCGGACACGCTGTGGCTGGATTCCTGTGACAAGCACAGGAATGAGGGGAGGAGACGTTCGGCGCATCCCTAGAACGTCGCACTTTTTCTCTCGCATTCTCGTAGCCCTCTTCATACTCTTCGCCTCTTTTCCCGCCCTCGCCGTGAACCCCGACGAGGTGCTTGCCGATCCGGCGCTCGAAGCCCGCGCCCGCTCACTGTCGGCCGAACTGCGCTGCATGGTGTGCCAGAACCAGTCGATCGACGATTCCAATGCCGACCTTGCCAAGGACCTCAGGCTCCTGGTGCGCGAGCGCATCTCCGATGGCGACACCGACGAGGAGGTTCTGAACTACATCGTCTCGCGTTACGGCGAATTCGTGCTGCTGAA
>NZ_FWER01000279.1 GCF_900169785.1 Rhizobium sullae | reverse complement strand
GGTTGCGCAAAAAAGGGATCAGCCAAGCTACTGGCCAAGGTCGAAAGCGTGCTCGAAACGCTTCCCATACTGCCCATGCATATCCCCGCCGACATCAAATACGGCGCCATCCGTGCGGAGTTGGAAGCAGCGGGGCAGACGCTTGGCCTCAACGAT
>NZ_FWER01000176.1 GCF_900169785.1 Rhizobium sullae | reverse complement strand
AAGTTCTGGAATCTGCAGAACCCGTCGTCGTTGATTTTTGGGCTGAGTGGTGCGGTCCGTGCAAGATGATCGCTCTGAGTCTTGAGGAAATTGCGATCGAACTTGCCGGCAAGGTTAAGGTCGCCAAGCTCAATATTGATGAAAACCCGGAACTGGCAGCTCAGTTCGGCGTCCGCTCGATTCCGACGCTTGCCATCTTCAAGGCTGGTGAAGTTGCCGATATCAAGGTTGGTGCTGCTCCGAAGACCGCTCTTTCGAGCTGGATTTCGAACGCAGCTTAATTTTTGATCGCATACTGAATGAAATAGCCCGGCTTCGACCGGGCTATTTCATTTGGGGGGCGTTCCAGTGTCAGCAAGGACATCGCCGACGAGATAGAGAGAACCGCCGATCAGGATTCGCGGCGGCGGAACCTGCGGATCAAGGGTCTCCTTGATCACGTCCAACGCTTCACCGACTGTGGACATCGGCTCGGCGACAAGGCCAGCATCATAGGCAGAATTTGACAGAACCACAGGATCGATCATCGCGTCGCTGCCGCGGATCGGCACGCAGAAGACCTTTTCCGGCGATGTCACGTTGTCAGCGGCTTAACGGTTGTCTGGTAATGGGTTGGGATGAACAGTCCGACCGTAAGCTACAAGAACCACCGCTTTCCACCGCAGATCATCGCCCGTGCGGTCTGGCTGTATTTTCGGTTCCCTTTG
>NZ_FWER01000100.1 GCF_900169785.1 Rhizobium sullae | reverse complement strand
ATGCGCTCTTTCATCGCAGACGACGCTACCGCGTTCACCTTATGTCCGCAAGCCGCCGACGGCGGAATGATGAACGGCTCCCTGATGTTGCCAGGAAGATGCCTTCCCGACCGCGCCTTACCCTCACCCGAAGGAAAAGGTTTGCGGCGCGAGTGTGATCAATCCCGGCGAATAACCCGCCAGCCGTGCCGCCACAGGCGCCTTCAACGTATTGACATATCGAACGTAAAGGAGAAGGAAGGTTAACCGATCTTTTTCCTTGCGAATGAATTGACATGATAGAAACAACCGCCGAATTGGCGGCCGCCTGCAAAGAGCTGGCCAAGTCCGACTTCCTTACAATCGACACTGAATTTCTGCGTGAGACGACATTCTGGCCGGAGCTCTGCCTGATACAGATGGCAAGCCCGACGACGGAAGTCATCATCGATCCGCTTGCCAAGGGCATTGACCTTGCGCCCTTCTTCGAGCTGATGGCCAATCCGAATGTGCTGAAGGTTTTCCATGCGGCGCGCCAGGACATCGAAATCATCTTCCATCGCGGCGGGCTGATCCCGCATCCGATCTTCGACACACAGGTCGCCGCCATGGTCTGCAGCTTCGGCGACAGCGTATCCTACGACCAACTCATCAGCCGGACAAAGGGCGTCCAGATTGACAAATCCTCGCGCTTCACCGACTGGAGCCGGAGACCGCTTTCCGAAAAGCAGCTCGATTATGCGTTGGCGGACGTTACGCATCTGCGCGACGCCTATCTCTATCTCAAGGCCGAGTTGGAGCGCGAAGGCCGCTCGTCCTGGCTTTCCGAGGAGATGGATATTCTCGAATCGCGCGAAACCTACGACATGCATCCGGACGATGCCTGGCAGCGTTTGAAGATGCGGCTGCGCAAACCGCAGGAACTCGCGATCCTCAAATATGTCGCGGCCTGGCGCGAGCGCGAAGCGCGCTCCCGCAATGTGCCGCGTTCGCGCGTATTGAAGGACGATGCGATCTATGAGATTGCCCAGCAGCAACCGAAGGACGCCGAAGCGCTGAGCCGCCTTCGCACGGTTCCAAAGGGCTGGGAGCGTTCGACTGCCGGCACCATGGTTCTCGAAGCTGTCAATACTGCCCTTGCCCTGCCGAAGGCCGACATGCCGCATGTGCCGCGCCAGACGCAGGCGCCGGAAGGTGCTGCAGCCGCGGTCGAACTGCTCAAGGTGCTGCTGAAGCTGATTTCGGAAAAACACGGCGTTGCGCCGAAGGTCATCGCCAACAGCGAAGATCTCGACAAGATCGCGGCGGAAGGCGAAAAGGCGGAGGTCGCAGCACTCAACGGCTGGCGGCGCGAACTGTTCGGCACGCCCGCGCTGCAGCTCATCAAGGGCGAGATTGCGCTTCGCTTCGCCGGCAAGAAAGTCGATACCGTTTCGCTTTGACGGCCGGCGCTCTTCCGTCGACTGGCAAAATCGCTTGACCGAGGCGCCTTGCGTGGAAGAATGCGCACGGGCGCCAACACAGGTCGGACATCATGAAAGAGATTTCTCCAGCGCAAAACTGGCTTCTCTTAACGGCCGTGATGGCTGCGAGCGGCATCGCCTATGGCATGGTCGCCTATCCCGGGGAACCGCTCATCATCAGCGCGGTCTTCGCGATCTGCATCGGCATGCCGATTTTGGCCTTCGAGCGGAGAGCCTTCCTGCGCCCACTCTACCGGCGGCTCCAGAAACTTCCGACGGCGGCGTTCATCATTTCAGCTTTGCTGATCTACGAAACGCTCATGAACATCGGCTATGCGCTGGCCGCCTTGCTGCTTTCGGCCGTCGGGCTGATCAAGCCCGAGTCGATCATGAACATCCTGGTAATGCCGTTCAATGTCTTCATGTATGCGCTGGGCGTCTGCGCCATCATCATCTTCGTGCTGCGCGTGCGCGAACTGCTCGGGCGCGACGTTTTTCTCAGCATGTTTTCCGGCCGCTACCGGAACCCCGTCCAGGAGGAACGCATCTTCCTCTTCATTGACCTCGTCGATTCGACCCCTTTTGCCGAGAGACATGGCGATCTTCGAGCACAGCAATTGCTGAATTCTCTGTTTGCCGCCTTTGCCGAACCGGTGCGGCGGAACATGGGGATGATCGACGATTATGTCGGCGATTCCGCCATCATTACCTGGCCGCTCGCGCGCGGGCTGAAGGACGGCCGCTGTGTTCGCTGCGTCTTCGACATCCTGAACGATATCGAAGCCGATGCGGAAAGTTGGCTGAAACAATATGGACAGGTGCCCCGCCTGCGCGCAGCACTTCACGGCGGCTTCGTCATCACAGCGGAAATCGGCGTTGATCACCACAAGATCACCTATTTCGGCGACACGGTGAATACGACCTCCAGGCTTGAATCCCTCTGCAAGTCGCTGAACCGGCCGGTGCTGATCTCGAGCGAGCTTGCCCAACGCCTGACGCTGCCTGAAACGATCAGTGCGCAGGACCTTGGCGTTCATGCGCTCAAGGGCCGGGGCCAGGGGCTGGGCGTCATGGCGCTGGCGCAAGCCCTGCCCGCGTCGGCAGCGTCACCAAAGCTTCATTCAACCTTCAATTAGACGCCATCAATGGCCTGCTAAGCGAAACCGCCATTTCATTTTCTGGAGGTTTCCATGAAGGCTTCGCTTTTCACTTCCGTCTCCCTTTTCTTCCTCATTGCCGCCTCCCCTTCCGCCGGTGAGCAGGCTTTTCCGGCCAAGCTCGCCGGCCAGGCAATCCTGCCTGCCAACACGCTGGTTCCGGCGCCTGCGGACGCGCCAGAATTCCTCAAGCACTCCGGCAAGTTCACAACGCCGGACCGTAAGCGCACCGAGACGCTCGGCACCGTTCCGGGCAAGGACGGCCAGCGCGTCACCGACATCAAGCTACCGCTCGACGGCCAGCCTATCCAGGGCTTCTCCGGTATCAAGACGATGGAAGACGGCACATTCTGGACGCTTTCCGACAACGGCTTCGGTTCCAAGGCCAACTCCAGCGACGCCATGCTCTTCCTGCACCAGATGAAATTCGATTGGGAGAACGGCAAGGCCGACGTCGTCAGGAACCTCTTCCTCTCCGATCCGAACAAGATTGCACCCTTCCCGATCACCCTCGAAGGCGCCGAGAAGCGCTATCTGACCGGCGCGGATTTCGACATCGAATCCATCCAGCCGGTCGCCGACGGCTTCTGGCTCGGCGACGAATTCGGTCCCTATCTTTTGAAGGTCGATGGCGAAGGCCGGTTGACCGATGTGATCGCCACCACGGTCGACGGCAAGCCAGTGACGTCACCGGACAATGCGCTGCTCTCGGTCCCTGCAAACCCGGCCGCAAAGATGCCAGCCTTCAATCTAAAGCGCTCCGGCGGCTTCGAAGGCCTTGCCATGTCGAAGGACGGGACGAAGCTTTACGGCCTTCTGGAAGGCGCGCTCTACCAGGATGACGGCAAGATGGAATCGGTCGACGGCCACACCGCCATCCGCATCGTCGAGTTCGACGTCGCCTCCAAGAACTGGACGGGCCGCAGCTGGTTCTATCCATTCGAAGACAAGGGTGCCGCGATCGGCGACTTCAACATGCTGGACGACACGACAGCCCTCGTCATCGAGCGCGACAACGGCGCTGGCACGAAGGACAAGGCCTGCCCCGATCCCAAGCAACCGAAGCCGGACTGCTTCCAAGCTCCGGCGGAATTCAAGCGCATCTACAAGATCGAATTCAACGAGGCGAATGCCGGCAAGGCCGTGCGCAAAATCGGCTACGTCGACCTGATGCGCATCGAGGACCCGAACAACAAGAAGAAACAGGGCGGTGGCGAAGGCTTCTACGATATGCCCTTCGTAACGATCGAGAACGTCGACCGCGTCGATGCCACGCATATCGTCGTCAGCAACGACAACAACCTCCCCTTCTCCGCCGGCCGCGCCGTCGACAAGGCAGACGACAACGAGTTCAGCCTACTGGAAGTGGGTGGTTTCCTGAACGCGAAGTAAATCGAATCCTGAACGACAATGGGCGCCCGGTAAAAGCCGGGCGCTTTTTTGCTTATGATGCGAGTGACGCCCGCAATACGCCGAATTCACCTTGGGATCTATGAGACTAAGCAGCCTTAGCCGATGCTATGCCGTCGAGTTTTTTTAAGGCATCGGCCGGCAAGACGAGGTCGGCGACAGCCAGATTTTCCCTGAGGTGGATGCGTGATGAGGTACCAGGGATAAGCAGGATGTTCGGCGCGCGTTGCAATAGCCAAGCAAGAGCAACCTGCATCGGCGTTGCGCCAAGGCGCGTTGCAACATCCGAAAGCGTGGATGACTGTAATGGCGAAAAGCCGCCGAGCGGGAAGAATGGCACGTAGGCGGTGCCCTCCGCCGCGAGCTGGTCGATCAACGGATCATCCTCGCGATGGACAAGGTTGTACTGGTTCTGAACACAGACGATGCTCGTGATCTTTCGCCCGTCGGCAACTTGTTTGGCGGTTACGTTGGACAGGCCAATGTGCTTGACAAGGCCTTGTCGCTGAAGATCGGCGAGAACGGTCAGCGGTTCCTCAAGGGATCCTTCCGCCGGACCGTGAGCATCGAACATGGCACGCAGATTGACCACCTCGATCACATCGAGGCCGAGATTGTTCAGGTTATCATGGATCGCCTGCGTCAGCGCTTCTTTTGAGAAGGCCGGATTCCAGGACGCATCCGCGCCTCGCGCTGCCCCTATTTTGGTGACGATCGCAAGATCGTTCTTGTATGGGTGCAACGCCTCCTTGATGATCTGGTTGGTGACATGCGGACCGTAGAAATCGCTCGTGCCGATATGGTTGACGCCACTTTCGGCTGCTTCGCGCAACACGGCTATTGCCTCCGCGCGATTTTTCGGCGGACCGAAGACGCCCTTTCCAGCAAGTTGCATGGCACCGTACCCGAGCCGCTTCACGATGCGGTCACCAAGGGTGAATGTGCCCGACTTTTCGAGATTGAACATGATCTACCTCCGTTCCAAGACAGACTAGAGATAGACCAGGCTGGTTCTCGCGATAACTGGATACAATCCGCACGGGCTGTTCGAATTTTCGGACAATGGAAGCATCGGGCAAGGAGCAGGCGGCATGATGACTGCTGCCGATGCCCGGCCGTCGTCGCCCGCACCATACAGCAACGCCTCTATTCGAAAACGAAGGCTAGGCGCTTATTGGTCAGTTTCGAGAGCTGCTGCAGGCGACCGTCGAGGCGTTCTCCGGCGAAGTCATGATATTCCGACGGCACGACGAATTCGAGGTCGATGTCCGGATTGGAGGACTTGCGGAACGTCAGGTTCTTCACCAGTCCCGGCATGGAGGCCGAGAAGAGATAGACGACACGCAGCATGCCGCCGAGAAGCTTGGCGCGCTCGACATATTGCGGGCCGGCGATTGCGGCAAGCGGTGCCGTCGAGCCGTCGTCGTGCAGGCCTTCGAAGCGGTAGTAATTGGCGAGCGCGATGAAGGCCCGGCCGGGGTGGCTAATGCCGACGAAGGAGGAATGGGCAATCAGGTTCAGCGCCTGCAGGCCGCGATAGTCTGGATGCGCACGCCAGCTGATGTCGGCGAGCAGGCACGCCGCCTGGCGGTAGCGCGCCTCCTCTTCCGTTTCAGTGATGCCGAAATACGGCATCATATAACCGGTCCATTCCGCAAGCTCGCGCGCATGCTCGGGAGAACGGGCGCGCAGGATCGCAAGCTCACCGGCCGCCGAAAGCAGCGGATCGGCGCGGCGCTCGCCGTCGGATAACAGCGAATAGAGATAGCCTTCGCGGACGCCCTGAGCGGAGAAGGAAATGACGGCGGGCTTCATTGCGCTCAACACTTCCTGCATCGCAACGGCACCGAAGGGCAGCAGCGCGCGGCGATGCTTCGAGACCGCCTGGAACGCCGGATCCTTCGACTCCCTGGCAATTTCCACCTGGTCGAGAAACTGCATCATCGCCTCGAGCGAGACCTCGTAGCCCTGCATCATGTGAAGCGGATACTGGGTGAGTTCCATGTGCAGCTTGGCGACGTTACGCCAAGTGCCGCCAACCGCGTAAAAGGTTCGCCCTGCACCCTTTTCCAGGATTTTCGTAGCGCTTCGAACGTGCTTGCGCGCGAACGTGCGGGCCCTCGCAAGAGACCCCCCAGCATATTCCGAAAGGCGCAAGCCGCCGAGCGGCAGGGTGATCCCCTTACCAATCTCGCGTTCCTTGATGTCGATGAGTTCCAGCGACCCGCCACCGAGGTCGCCGGCAATACCATCCGGATGGAAAAAGCCGCTGATGATGCCGAGCGCGGAAAACTTCG
This sequence comes from Rhizobium sullae, assembly GCF_900169785.1. Lineage (GTDB taxonomy): Bacteria > Pseudomonadota > Alphaproteobacteria > Rhizobiales > Rhizobiaceae > Rhizobium > Rhizobium sullae. Next base: position 8,028 of record NZ_FWER01000100.1, on the reverse strand, counting down.
CCTCCTCCTCGCCAGAAAGCACGCGGACCTTCCGCTGGAGGATCGTCTCGGCCTTGTGGATGAAATCGGGCCCGTTGGAGGCTTCGCGCGCCGCAGCCGTCGCCAGAACATACATGGTCGCAGCGCGCGCCTGGTCCGACAAAGCCTTGAAGCGATGCAGGGCGGCCAGCGCGCGGGCGACGCTTTCCTCATCCATCCTGCCGGTCAGCGCAATGCCCTTACCGAGGCCGCAGAGCACCTTTTCGTTAAAAAGGATTGCCGGCGATCGGGACATGCCTTCGTAGATGACCACGCGGATCGAATTCGACCCGATATCGACGACGGAGACCGGGGCAATCCCTGGCAGGCGCCCCTGGGCTTCTGATTCAACCATGCAGGTCCAGTTTTATCTCTTGGTCCGGCCGGAAAGCAGGCCGGCAATCAGCTTTGGCGCGCTGGATTTCAGGGCTTCACCGCGGCCGGAGAGGCTAGGGTTGGTCATGAAATACTGCTGCGCATTGAACGGCTCTTCGCCTTTGCGCACTTCCATGCGCCGAGACGTGCCGTCGGGCAATATCTCGTAGCTCTGCTGATTGTCAATGATATTGCCCAGCATGATCTGGGACAAAACCTGCTCGTGCACAGTCGGATTGGTGAGCGGCACAAGCGTTTCGACACGGCGGTCGAGATTTCTGGGCATCATGTCGGCCGAGCCGATATAGACGAGCGCCTTGTCGGAAGGAAGCCCGTGGCCATTGCCGAAGCAGAAGATGCGGCTGTGCTCCAGGAAGCGCCCGACAATCGACTTGACGCGAATATTGTCGGAGAGACCCGGCACCTGCGGGCGCAAGCAGCAGATGCCGCGAATGACAAGATCGATGTCCACGCCGGCCCGGCTTGCCGTATAGAGCGCATCGATGATTTCCGGGTCGACGAGCGAGTTCATCTTCATCCAGATCGCTGCCGGCGCGCCGCTCTTGGCGTGTTTGATCTCCTCATCGATATGACGGAGGATGCGCGAGCGCAACGTGTAAGGCGAGACGGCGAGCTTCATGCTCTGCTCCGGTTCGCCATAGCCGGTGATGAAGTTGAAAATGTTCGCCATGTCATGAGCGATCACCGGATTGCAGGTGAAGAACGACAGGTCGGTGTAAATCTTCGCGGTGATCGGATGGTAATTGCCAGTGCCGAGATGGCAGTAGCTGCGGAGCCTGCCTTCCTCGCGGCGAACGACGAGCGACATTTTGGAGTGCGTCTTCAACTCGATGAAGCCGAAAACCACCTGAACGCCGGCGCGCTCGAGGTCGCGTGCCCAGCGGATGTTCGCCTCTTCGTCGAAGCGGGCCTTGAGCTCGACCAGAGCGGTCACCGACTTGCCCGCTTCGGCAGCATCGATGAGAGCGCGGACGATGGGGCTGTCATTTGAGGTGCGGTAAAGCGTCTGCTTTATCGCCAGAACGTCAGGATCGTGCGCAGCCTGCAGAAGAAATTGGACGACCACGTCGAAGGATTCGTAAGGATGGTGGACCACCATGTCCTTTTCGCGGATGGCGGCGAAGCAGTCTCCGGCATGTTCGCGAACGCGTTCGGGAAATCGCGCATTGTAGGGCTGAAATCGAAGATCGTCGCGCGGCGCCTTGGTGATCTCGGAGAGCGTGTTGAGCGCCAGCAGGCCCGGCAGAACCGCGACGCGATTATCCGGAACGTTCAGCGCCTGCACGACGAATTGGCGGAGCGAGGCAGGCATCTCGGAATCCGTCTCGATGCGGATCACCTTGCCGCGGCGGCGGCGCTTCAGCGCGGTTTCAAAGAAGCGAACGAGGTCTTCGGCCTCTTCCTCCACTTCGATATCGCTGTCGCGGATGAGACGGAACGTACCGGAACCCTGCACCTCATAGCCTGGATAAAGCCGATGGATGAAGATGTTCGCGACATCCTCTAGCGTGATGTAGCGGATTGTTGCGCCGTCATCCGGCAGGCGCACGAAGCGGTCCAACGCCGGCGGCAGGCGCAGCAGCGCTGTCATCGGCTCGCGGCCATGCTTGCTGGTGAGCTGCAGGCCGATCGAAAAGCCGAGGTTCGGAATGAAGGGGAACGGATGGGCCGGGTCGATCGACAGCGGCGTCAACACTGGAAAGATCGCCTGCTCGAACTCTGCCGCCAGCCACTGCCGGTCGGCGTCGCTGAGGGCGCCGGGGCGCACGATAAGAATATCTTCCTTGGCGAGATATTGCTGGAGGACGGCGAGCGAGGCCTGCTGCTCCATCTGCAGATTGTCAATCTCCCGCAGGATGGCATCGAGCTGTTCGGCGGGCGTCTTGCCGTCCGGCGTGCGGATTACGATGTTCTGGCGCACCTGGCCTTCGAGGCCTGCAACGCGCACCATGAAGAACTCGTCAAGGTTGGCGGCGGAAATCGACAGGAAACGCACACGCTCAAGCAGCGGGTGCTCGGTATTCAGCGTTTCCTCGAGAACGCGGCGGTTGAATTGCAGCCAGGAGAATTCGCGGTTGATGAAGCGTTCGGGACTTGCAAGGAGATCCTCAAGCGGCGAGACACGGGCCGGTGTTGTCGGAATGACTTCCTGATGCTCTAGCGCTGCATTGTCCATGGTCCCGATCACCCCGTTTTCCTCGCCCCTGCGCAGTATATCAGTTTCACGACGGAACTGTGACAGTCAATCAAGGGGCGCCGAATTACACAATTCATTCAATACTTCGGCGGCTAGAGACCGGGTGATCTTCGTGCCCCGCGCAAGGGCCAGGCGGTCGAGCCGTTCGACGATCGTCTGGGCCGCGTTGAGCGACCGCTCCATCCGGTTCACGATATAAAGCACGAGTTTGTCATCTATATTAAGCTGCCGGTCGGAGAAGAGCTTGACGATGACCTGCGACAGGAGTTCCTCGTCCGGCTCGCCGATTTCGACAACGGTCGCCGCCTTGAGCCTCGAGCGCAGATCGGGAAGCTCCACCGGCCACGACATCGGCCACAGGCGGCTCGTCATCAACAGGCTGTTGCCGTTTTCGCGCACGCTGTTGATGACGTGAAAGAGCTCGGTGTCGTCGAAGCCGTGACGATCGACATCCTCGAAAAGCACTGGCCCGTTTGCCGCAGCGACGGCAGCATCCGATCCCCTCTTGGGATGGATGCCGACGGCACCGGTATGTTCTTTCCAGATACTTGCGAGATGCGACTTTCCGGAACCAACAGGGCCGGCCAGAATGACGACTGGCGACGGCCATTGCGGCCAGGCGTCGATGATGGTCACGGCGGCGCTCAGCCGGTCGGAGACCAGCAGATCGTCACGGCCGTTTGCCGCATCATGGGAAAAGACCAGCGGGAGCTGTTCCCCCGCCTTGCGCTTCACGTCGTTCATTTGGAATCGGCTTTTGTCTTCCGGGTGTCGGCAAGTTGCGAACGGCCCGCGTAAAGATCGCTTTGAAGGTAGCGCGAGAGCGCAAACCGGACAAGGACACCGACGACGGCGGCGGCCGGAACGGCAACGAGCAGGCCGACGAAGCCGAAGAGCGCGCCGAATGCAAAGAGCGCAAACATCAACCAGACCGGGTGAAGTCCGACGCTATGGCCGACGAGTTTCGGCTGCAGGATATTGCCTTCCAGGAACTGGCCGCTAAAAAAGACAACGAGGACCGCGCCGACCCAGAGATAATCCGGCCAGAATTGAACGAGCGCAACGCCGACCGCAAGGACCAGCCCGACGAGCGAGCCGACATAGGGGATGAAGCTGATCATGCCGGCGAAGAGGCCGATGAGCAGGCCGAAGTTCAAGCCGACGAGCGAAAGGCCGACGGCGTAGAAGATCCCGAGGATCAGGCAGAGGGAGCCCTGCCCGCGGATGAAGCCGGCGATCGCCTGATCGATCTCGCCGGCGATCTGGCGAACGTCGCTGACATAGTCGCGCGGGATCCACTGATCAACCTTGGAAACCATGCGGTCCCAATCGAGCAGGATGTAGAAGGCAACGACCGGCGTCACGACCAGCAGCGAGATGAGGTCGACGATCGCCTTGCCGGAATTCCAGATCTGGCCGAAGAGACCGGTCAGGAAGCCCATGCCTTCCGACAATATGCCGGAGAAATTGTCCTTGATCGTACCGAGCTGACTCCTGATCCAGCCGGGCAGCAGCGAGTCCTGTAAGTTGGTGATGAAGGCCTGCAATTGGCCGATATAGCCGGGCAGGCGCTGGGCGAAATCGTTGAACTGATTGATCAGGACCGGAATGAGGATCATCAGCGCCAGCGCGAAGACGATGACGAAGGCGACCAGGATGACGATCGTCGCCATCAGGCGGCTGAGCCCCAGACGCTGTAGACGGTCGGCCACGGGATCGAGGAAATAAGCGATCGCCATGCCGGCGACGAAGGGCAGCAGGATCGAGCTGAAGATGTAGAGAAAGACGATGAAGAAGACGAGCACGCCCAGCCAGAAGTAGACCTGTCGTTTGAGACTTGCGCCGCTGACCTGATGTGGCATCGCTTTCCCCGTTCGTCCGCTCGTGACGCAATCGTTTCGCGCCGCTACTCGAAGCACATAGGATGCAGGCCGGAATATGGTCAAGTCTGCGGCGGAAAATCCAACTCTCCTGTATGGAAAGAGCGGGAAATTGGGGCTTTTCTCCATGCGCCGCCTTGCATAAAGCGCACTCTCATGCAATTGCGACCCGCATGTGACAGCGGTTTATTTACCGCCCCCGAACCTGCATCGGAGATCAGCATGAGCCAGTCTGGAAAAAACGGCCTGACCTATAGCGACGCAGGCGTCGATATCGATGCCGGCAATCTTCTGGTTGAGAAGATCAAGCCTGCCGTACGCTCGACGCGCCGGCCCGGCGCCGACGGCGAAATCGGCGGCTTCGGCGGCCTGTTCGACCTGAAGGCTGCCGGCTTTACCGATCCGGTTCTCGTTGCCGCCAATGATGGCGTCGGCACCAAGCTGAAGATCGCGATCGACGCGGACTACCACGAAACGGTCGGCATCGACCTTGTCGCCATGTGCGTCAACGACCTCGTCGTCCAAGGCGCTGAACCGCTTTTCTTCCTCGATTATTTCGCGACTGGCAAGCTCGACCCGGACCAGGGTGCGGCGATCGTCGGCGGCATTGCGGCCGGCTGCCGTGAGGCGGGCTGCGCGCTGATCGGCGGCGAGACGGCGGAAATGCCTGGCATGTATTCTTCCGGCGATTACGATCTCGCAGGCTTTGCGGTCGGCGCTGCTGAGCGCGGTCAGCTTCTTCCTTCTGGCGATATCGCCGAGGGCGATATCATCCTCGGCCTTGCTTCCTCCGGCGTCCACTCGAACGGCTTTTCGCTGGTACGTAAGATCGTCGAGCTTTCGGGTCTCGGCTGGGATGCGCCCNCGGCGTCCACTCGAACGGCTTTTCGCTGGTACGTAAGATCGTCGAGCTTTCGGGTCTCGGCTGGGATGCGCCCGCACCTTTCGCCGAAGGCAAGGCGCTCGGCGAGGAGCTGCTGACGCCGACCCGTATCTATGTAAAGCCGCTTCTGAAGGCGATCCGCGAAACCGGTGCCATCAAGGCGCTGGCGCACATCACTGGCGGCGGATTTCCCGAGAACATTCCGCGCGTGCTGCCGAAGCATCTCGCCGCCGAGATCGATCTTGCCGCCGTCAAGGTTCCGCCGGTGTTCTCCTGGCTTGCCAAAACGGGCGGCGTCGAGGCGACGGAAATGCTCCGGACCTTCAATTGTGGCATCGGCATGATCGCCGTTGTCTCGGCTGAAAATGCCGCTGCAGCGACCGCCGCCCTGGAATCGGAAGGCGAAAAGATCATCACGCTCGGCCGCATGATCGCCCGCGCAGAAGGTTCTCCGGGGACCATTTACAAGGGCACGCTCGCTCTATGACCATGCCGCGCAAACGCGTCGTCGTCTTCATTTCCGGCGGCGGTTCCAACATGATGGCGCTCGTTGCGGCAGCGAAAGCTCCGGACTTTCCCGCTGAGATTGTCGGCGTGATTTCCGACAAGGCGGATGCTGGTGGCCTTGAGAAGGCCGCTGCGGAAGGCATTTCCACGTTTGCTTTCGTCCGCAAGGACTATACCAGCAAGGAGGCCCACGAGGCGGCGATCTTCGAAGCGCTCGACCGGCTTTCGCCGGATATCCTCTGCCTTGCGGGCTACATGCGGCTTCTGAGCGCGACATTCATCCAGCGTTACGAAGGCCGGATGATTAATATCCACCCTTCTCTGCTGCCGCTTTTTCCGGGGCTGCACACGCATCAACGCGCCATCGACGCCGGCATGCGGATCACAGGCTGCACCGTGCATTTCGTCACCGAAGGCATGGACGAAGGTCCGGCGATCGGACAGGCCGCAGTGCCCATGCTTTCCGGCGATACAGCCGATACGCTCGCCGCGCGCGTCCTCACGGTCGAGCATCAGCTCTATCCGCAGGCGCTGCGGCTCTTTGCCGAAGGCAAGGTGAGGATGGAAGGCGGCAAGGCGGTTGGCACGGGTGTGTCCGCTCAGCCGAACTCCAATCACATCATCTCCCTGATCGCCTGACTGCCTCAGGCAGCGAGCGCCCGAAGCTGATGCAAGGTGCCGTCGCTGTAGACGAAACGTCCGCCGCGGAACGTGGCGCGGATGCGGTGCACGTCGCCCGGCTCAACGACAACCAGATCTGCACGTTGGCTGACGGCGATCTCGCCGCGGTCTGTCAGACCCGCGGAACGAGCAGCGTTCTTGGTCGCCATGGCGACTGCGACCGGCATTGCGCTTTGCTCGGCGATCTTGAAGATGCCCGGTACGAAAGCCGCCGGGTGATAATCGGCGGCAATCACCGTCAATAGCCCGGCCTTGGCGGCATCAAGGGCGCTGAGATTGCCGGACATGGACTTGCCGCGAAGCGCGTTCGGCGCGCCCATGAGCGTCCAGAGCCCGCGGCGACGCGCCTCCTCGGCAGCGGGCAGCGTGACTGGAAATTCGCTGATCGTCACGCCGAGATCATGCATCTCGGCCACCTTTTCGGCACTGTCGTCATCGTGGGAGGCAAGCGATAGCTTCCGCTTCAGTGAGAGGGCGACAATCTCCTTCAGCTTTGCCTCGATCTCGGGATTGCTTCGCATGGCAATGCGCTTGGCAACCATTTCCGCCGCCATTTCCTCCGAAATTGCCCGCCGCTCGGCGATGCTCAATACGTAGCTCTGGATATTGTTGTACTGTCCTTGGCCCGGCGTATGGTCGGTTAGCGACACCATGTCGATATGACCGGCTTCAAGCAGCTTTTGGAGCTCAGGAGCGGCACCCACATTGGTGATCTCGTAGCGGGCATGGACGCGATGGTCGATCAGCAGATTGTGCTTGAGCCGGTTGATTCCCTCGATGACAGCGCCGGTGGTCTCCAGGGAGCGGACATGGCCGTAAACGCTCTCGGTCGCGAAGGAAATCGCCGCAAAAGCCGTCGTCACGCCTGCGGCCGCGAGCTTTTTGTCAAGCTCGTGGATGCCGAAATCGATCGGCATCGTAGCGTTCGGCCGCGGTGCGATCTCGCGCTCGATCATGTCGCCATGCAGATCGACGAACCCCGGCATCAGCAGCCGCCCGCCGCCGTCGATCGCAGCGTTGGCGACCGGCTCAGGCCTTATCTCGGCGATCACGCCGTCCTCGATCCTGATCGAGCCTTGGCCCACCACCTCTTCGGGAAGAACGAGCGTGAAATTGCTGAGCCACATGACTTTTCTCCTTCGGCAACGACGATCGGCAAACAGCAGCGGATAGGCCTGCTTCGTGACAGCTGGATGAATGGGGCTCGATAGCCTGCCAATCCGAATCATAGCCGACAGCGATCACGTTACGATCTTTCGGCCTTCTCGCGCCAACCAGTTATCGGCATACGATGCAGCATATCTTGCGCTCGCGATGTCCCAAGGCACATCAGCTGCGATCCTCGATGCGAAGCTGATCGGTGCTGCGGTCGCAGAAAAAGTCCCGCCGACTCCCCGGCCTGAAGGCCGGAGCTTCTGGTCTTGATCAGGCCGCTTGCGCGACCTGACTGCTACCGTCTTCTTCCT
>NZ_FWER01000175.1 GCF_900169785.1 Rhizobium sullae | reverse complement strand
TGAGGTAGCGCTTGCCGTTGGCTTCCGGCTCCGGCGGGCGCCCGCCGCGGATGTTCACCTGCAAGGCATGCAGGATGAGCTTCGGCATCGGCAGCGTTTTGTCGCGCTTTGTCCGCAGCGCCACGAACTCTTCCTCGCTTACGCCGGCAAGGTGCGGGTTGGACTTCTTCTGCTCGGCCACCGTGCTTTCCCAACGGGGTGCGCGCCCGTCCGGCTGATAATCGTGGCCCGTGAAGATCCGCGTCTCGTCCGGGAGTGCGAGGATTTCCTGGATCGACTTCCACAGGACGCGGGCATCGCCGCCGGGAAAGTCGGCCCGAGCCGTGCCGCTGTCGGACATGAAGAGCGTGTCGTGCACGAAGGCCGCGTCGCCGATAACGTAGGTGATGGAGGCAAGCGTATGTCCTGGCGAAAACAGCACCTTCCCATCGATGGAGCCGACCTTAAAGGTCTCGCCATGAGCGAAGAGCCGGTCCCATTGCGAGCCATCGGCGGCAAGTTCGGGCCAGTTGTAGATGCCCTTCCATAGCTCCTGGACGTCCACGACCCGTTCGCCGATAGCAGTTCGGGCGCCCGTCTTCTCTTTCAGATACTGGGCTGCGGAGAAATGATCCGCATGCGGGTGGGTGTCGAAAATCCACTCGACCGTCAGATCTTTTTCGCGGACGTAGTCGAGAATCGCGTCGGCATTGATGGTCGCCGTTGCTCCG
>NZ_FWER01000139.1 GCF_900169785.1 Rhizobium sullae | reverse complement strand
AGGTCGAGCAGTAGAAAGTACTGCATCAACAATCGCGTCGACGCCCGGCCGAGACCAATCTCTCGGGTCTGACGACCACTGGACGGCCTCAAGTCCGGCGCTCGCTGATTTGGAAAGCACGTCCTCGGTCCAAGCCCCGTAAGGCGCTCGTATATGGCGGACCGCAGCCTCGGGACACGCCGAGAGAATGGCCTTATTTGCCTCAATTATCTCACGTTCTACTTCGTGAAGTCCGCATGTTGACAGGTCCGGATGAGTCATCGTGTGATTAGCAACCTCGTGACCTTCCGCCACGATCCGCCGGATGAGTTCCGGCTGCTCTTTCGCATACGCACCGATGACGAAGAACGTCGCCGGCACGCGGTGTTCAGCCAGGACATCCAATATCTGTGGCGTAGAAAATGGGTTAGGACCGTCGTCAAACGTTAAATAAACGCTGCGATCTTCGGTGCCGCCGGCGCTATTAACCGGCACTTCGCGCATATAGTCGAATTGTGTCATAGTACTGGTCCGTTGCGTTCTATCAACGTGCCGGACGGCCACTCGCTCATGGTGCGTCCGATCGGAATCACTAAGACGAGCAGGTCCTCGATGCGGGTGGGGGGGATGTCGGGACGAAAATCTGGAAGGGTCGACCGGACACTAACCCCAGTCAGCACGCTAACCATACCGGTTCGAGCATATTTTTCGACGTGGTTCCGCATGGCGTGCCGAACCGTACCGAAGGCGAAGGGGACGCCAAACTCCTGCAGCGTCGGAAACAATGCGCTGACCGAATGAGCGATGCCCATTCCCTCCAGATCCGGTCGCACCCCGTACAAACCCAATTCAGCCACGGGGAGATCAGTCTCACCAACCTTTATGAAACGGCGCAACAAGCCCATGTGACTTGCTATTCCGCGGGAGTCGTAGCCAATTGCACGTCGTTCCGGCCTCGCGCCGGCCCAACTTCGGCCGCCCTCGAATGGTTTCGCGTGGAACACTCCTGACGGCCCATAGGTTTTTTTGAAGAACTCAGAAAGTTCTGAGTGGTCTGACCGTTCCAACTCATTTTCCCAGTATAGTTTCCACTGTACATTCGAGGGCATGCAAGAACTCCAGCTTGTATTTTACCCAACACGATCAAAGCAGTGGTAGGATAAGCGCACGTTACGCCTGGTAAGCGGATTGTGACGCCGGTTGACGAGGTCCTCGAGCAGTACGAGCCAGATCAGGGATCATCGTGACTTCTTGTTTCCGCCGACGCCTTGATTTCGCTTGCGTTCGGGGTTTATAAGCACGCTGCAACATTAGTAAAATTGATTGTTTGAATGACAATCATCCACACTGCGGATCCATTACACATGCGTTTCAAAGGCCTTGATCTAAATCTCCTCGTTGCGCTCGACGCTCTGATGACCGAACGCAAGCTCACGGCCGCGGCACGCAGCATCAATCTCAGTCAGCCAGCTATGAGCGCGGCTATCGCCCGGTTACGCACCTATTTCGGCGATGACCTATTTATAATGCAAGGCCGCGAACTCATTCCAACACCGCGTGCGGAAGCGCTCGCCTCCGCGGTCCGGGACACCCTGCTGCAAATTCAGTTCTCGATTATTTCCTTGGAAACGTTCGACCCTGCCCAGTCGGAACGGCGTTTCAGGATCGTCCTTTCCGATTTCATGACACTCGTGTTCTTTGAGAAGGTCGTGCAGCGCGTCGCACGAGAAGCTCCCGCCGTCACCTTCGAGTTGGTTGCCCCTAATGACGAGCCTGCTGAGCTTCTCCGCCGCGGCGATGTCGATTTTCTAATCCTGCCGGATTTGTTCATGTTGAGTGCGCATCCCAGAGCGAAACTGTTATCCGACACACTCGTGTGCGTCGGCTGCCCTACCAATGAGCAGCTGTCACGGCAGCTTTCCGTCGAAACATATATGTCGATGGGGCATGTTTCACCCAACTTCGGGCGCACGGTGAAGCCCAGCATCGACGAGTGGTTACTGGTGGAGCACGGTCTCAAGAGGCGCATCGAACTCGTCGTGCCGGGCTTTACCTTAATCCCGCAGTTGCTATCACGCACCGACCGCATAGCGGTGTTGCCGTTGCGTCTTGCCAATCATTTCGCAAAAACGACACCCCTGCGGATCGTAGAACTTCCGGTGCCAGTTCCTCCAATCACCGAGGCTGTCCAATGGCCCACCCTCTACAACGGTGATCCAGCAAGCATCTGGATGCGGGAGTTACTGGTAGAGGAAGGGACCCGCATGGAATCCCAGTCGGAAAACTCTTAGACTTACAAAATGGAATCGCCTGCGTTGATGTGTGAACTGCATAGTGCCAGTGGGTGAAACAGCATGCATTTGAAAGGGAATGCCAAAACACTGCATTGCCTGCTCAGACACGCACCAGGATCGCGAAAACAGAGATGCTCGATGAGTTGCTGACTTCCTGAATTGAGCCAGGTAATCTAGACTAAATGTTCGCCTGGGACCGGGGTGACCCGTCTCACAATATGCAGGTATCGAGGGTTGCGAGAGCGATCCTCTCGTAGAGCCTCATGCATAGGAGACGGGGGTGATGTCACGTTGTCAGCGGCTTAACGGTTGTCTGGTAATGGGTTGGGATGAACAGTCCGACCGTAAGCTACAAGAACCACCGCTTTCCACCGCAGATCATCGCGCGTGCGGTCTGGCTGTATTTTCGGTTCCCTTTGA
>NZ_FWER01000012.1 GCF_900169785.1 Rhizobium sullae | reverse complement strand
GCGGTGCGGCCGAATTTAATTTCTTTAGCTGCCATTTTGAAAACTCCAGAATAGGGTTGTCAGCAATTTCGGGAAAAAGCGATCGGCTGGATCAGCCGATGATGCCCATGATGTCGGCTTCCTTCATGATCAGCAGATCTTCGCCGTTGATNAAAGCGATCGGCTGGATCAGCCGATGATGCCCATGATGTCGGCTTCCTTCATGATCAGCAGATCTTCGCCGTTGATCTTGACTTCGGTGCCGGACCACTTGCCGAACAGAACGCGGTCGCCAGCCTTGACGTCGAGAGCGACGACCTTGCCGGACTCGTCGCGAGCGCCGGAACCGACGGCGACGATTTCGCCTTCCTGCGGCTTTTCCTTGGCGGTGTCGGGAATGATGATGCCGCCTTTAGTCTTTTCTTCGGATTCAACGCGGCGAACGACGACGCGGTCGTGAAGGGGGCGGAAGTTGGTGCTTGCCATTGTCTAATCCCTCGATCAAATGACATTCGCAGGCCGGGCGGCCCACATGGATGAGTGCTAGCACTCTCCGTTGAGGAGTGCTAACGCCGAGCATTTAGGGATGGCTCCAGAAGGAGTCAAGAAGACCCATCACGGAATTTTGTGCCGGAATTGTGAAGAGCGTGGGAATTGTCTGAAGCATTGGCCGATTCGATGCCTTTGACTGCCTGAGCTTCGGCGGGCTTGCGGAAGCCGTCGCGTTTCTCTGGCAATCCTCCCGCGGTTTTTGCCGGCGATCGTCTGAAAATCCCTTGCCATCGCCGCATGCCTTTGCAATGTCACGCCTGACTGAAAGCAAATCGGGAAATCGGATGGCCAAGCGGATTGGAAGTTTTGCGGAGATCACCAGTCAGTATGATGCGGTGTTCTGCGATGTCTGGGGTGTGCTTCACAATGGCGTCGATCCTTTCCCGAAGGCCGCCGCCGCACTGGAGGCCGCACGCGGCGAGGGGCTAGCTGTCATCCTCATCACCAATTCCCCGCGCATCGCCCCGCAGGTGGTCGCCCAGCTTCGCCAGATCGGCATCCAAGACGGTGCCTATGACCGGATCGTCACCTCCGGCGATGTTACCCGGCGCCTGATTGCCGAAGGCCCGAAAAAGGTCTTCCTGCTCGGCCCTGACCGCGATCTGGCCCTCATCGAAGGCCTCGGTGTTGAGCGCGTCGATGCGAAGGAGGCTGAAGCCGTGGTCTGCACTGGCTTCTTCGACGACGAGACGGAAAAGCCGGAAGACTATACGGAGATGCTCAAGTATTTTCAGGCGCGCAACGTGCCGATGATCTGCGCCAATCCCGATCTCGTCGTCGAGCGCGGCCATCGCATCATACCTTGCGCCGGCGCCATGGCTGCCTACTACCACCAGCTTGGCGGCGAGATCCGCATTGCAGGCAAGCCGCACGCGCCGATCTACGACGCCGTGCTGGCAACCGCGCACGAACTCCATGGCGATTTCCCGAAGAGCCGCATTCTCGCCATCGGCGACGGCATGCCGACGGATGTGCGCGGCGCTCTCGATTACGGCCTCGATCTTCTCTATATCAGCGGCGGTATCCACGCGAAAGAATACACGTTGAACGGCGAGACCGACGAGGCGATCCTGCATGCCTATCTAGAACGCGAGAGGGCCGCGCCCAAGTGGTGGATGCCGCGCCTCGCATAAGAAGAAGCCCGCCGATGACCGTTTTCCACCGCAATGAAACCCGCGAACCCTTGCCCGCTCATCTGAAGGGCGGGGTGATTGCCATCGGCAATTTCGACGGCGTGCATCGCGGCCATCAATCGGTGCTGAACCGCGCACTGGAAATCGCCAAGGAGCGTGGCATCCCGGCGCTAGTGCTGACCTTCGAGCCGCATCCCCGCACCGTCTTCAGGCCGGAAACGCCGGTTTTCCGTCTTACGCCGGCGCCGTTGAAAGCTCGCATCCTGGAGACGCTCGGCTTCAACGCCGTCATCGAATATCCCTTCGACCGCGAATTCTCGCAGCGCTCGCCGGACGATTTCATCCACGGCATCCTGAAGGATTGGCTCGGCGCCTCCGAAGTCGTCACCGGCTTCGATTTCCATTTCGGCAAGAACCGCGAGGGCGGCCCGGCCTTCCTCATGGATGCCGGTCACAAATACGGCTTCGGCGTCACGCTGATCGACGCCTTCCGCGACGAGAATGCCGAGGTCGTCTCCTCAAGCTATATCCGCACGCTCCTGAAGGATGGCAATGTCAGCGAAGCCGCAGCGGAGCTTGGCTACCGCTACACAGTGGAGGCGGAGGTGATCGGCGGCGAAAAGCTTGGCCGCCAGCTTGGTTTCCCAACCGCCAACATGCAGCTTCCGCCGGAGGCCGAACTTGCCGCCGGCATCTATGCAGTTCGCTTCCGCCTGGACGACGGCAGGCTTTACGATGGGGTTGGGAGCTACGGCCGCCGCCCGACGGTGATCGAAAACGGAACGCCGCTACTGGAGACCTACCTCTTCGATTTCGGTGGCGACCTCTACGGCCGGACCTGTTCCGTCTCCTTCTTCGGCTACCTGCGGCCCGAACTGAAGTTCGAGGGGTTGGAGCCGCTCGTTGAGCAGATCAAGCGCGACGAGCAGGAGGCGAGGGCGCTGCTTGCGGGTGTCCGGCCGCTTGGCGAACTCGACCTCAAGCTTTGTTTCGTCTGATGCCGCGACGCTGGTTCGCGCGGGCTCAAATCCCTCTTCCTTTTCCCGGTAAAAACGCCTATGAACCGGCGCTATGAATAACGTCCGGCTGCCGAGTGCGATGCGAATTATCGGCCCGGCCTTCCGCGCGCGCTAAGCCGCCGGAAGGTCCGGGTTTTTGGCGCTTGGGCAAACGAGCGCTTCCGTCACCAGACATTTTTGAAGCCGTCGCGCCTTGAAGGCGCCTAGAAACGATTGCTGAACATGACCGACACAGCCGAAAAGATCGACTACTCGAAGACTCTCTACCTGCCCGAAACCGACTTCCCGATGCGTGCCGGCCTGCCGCAGAAGGAGCCGGAAATCGTCGCCCGCTGGCAGCAGATGGGCCTCTACAAGAAGCTGCGCGCATCTGCCGCCGGGCGCGAAAAATTCGTCCTCCACGACGGCCCGCCCTATGCCAACGGCAACATCCATATCGGCCACGCGCTGAACAAGATCCTCAAGGACGTCATTAACCGCTCGTTCCAGATGCGCGGCTTTGACGCCAACTATGTTCCCGGCTGGGACTGCCACGGCCTTCCGATCGAATGGAAGATCGAGGAGAAGTACCGCGAGAGGGGCAAGAACAAGGACGAGGTCCCGGTCAACGAATTCCGCAAGGAATGCCGCGACTTCGCCGCCGGCTGGATCAAGGTGCAGTCCGAGGAGTTCAAGCGCCTCGGAATCGAAGGCGACTTCGACAATCCCTATACGACGATGAACTTCCACGCGGAGTCCCGCATCGCCGGCGAGCTTCTGAAGATCGCGAGAAGCGGCCAGCTCTACCGCGGCTCCAAGCCCGTCATGTGGTCAGTCGTCGAGCGCACGGCGCTGGCGGAAGCCGAGGTCGAATATGCCGATGTCGAAAGCGACATGATCTGGGTGAAGTTTCCGGTCGCGGAAGGCCCTGCCGCCCTGGCCGGCGCCTTCGTGGTCATCTGGACGACGACTCCCTGGACGATCCCCGGGAACCGCGCGATCGCGTTCTCGTCGCGCTACCCCTACGGTCTCTATGAAGTTGCGACCGCCGAGAACGACTTCGGTCCGCAGCCGGGCGAGAAGCTGATCTTTGCCAAGCGCTTGGCTGAGGAATCCGCAGCCAAGGCGAAGGTGACCTTCAATTTCGTTCGCGATATCAAAGCGGATGAACTTGCCGCCGTAACCTGCGCGCACCCGCTGCATGGCCTGGGCGGCGGCTATGATTTCCATGTGCCGCTGCTTGATGGCGAGCATGTGACCGATGATGCCGGCACCGGTTTCGTCCATACGGCCCCCAGCCACGGCCGCGAAGACTTCGATGCCTGGATGGACAATGTACGGGAGCTCGAAGCACGCGGCATCTCCTCCACGATCCCGTTCCCGGTCGACGACGCGGGCTTCTTCACCGTCGATGCGCCAGGATTTGGTCCGGATGCGGAAGGCGGCGCGGCGCGCGTCATCGACGACAGCGGCAAGAAGGGCGATGCCAACGAGCGCGTCATCAAGGCGTTGATCGCCCGTCACGCGCTCTTCGCGCGCGGCCGCCTCAAACATTCCTATCCGCATTCGTGGCGCTCGAAGAAGCCGGTCATCTTCCGCAACACGCCGCAGTGGTTCGTCTATATGGACAAGGAACTCGGCGACGGCACGACGCTGCGCTCCCGCGCGCTGAACGCGATCGACGAAACCCGCTTCGTGCCGGCCGCCGGCCAGAACCGCCTGCGCGCCATGATCGAACAGCGCCCCGACTGGGTGCTTTCGCGTCAGCGCGCCTGGGGCGTGCCGATCTGCGTCTTCGTCGATGAGCAGGGCCAGATCCTGCAGGACGACGAGGTCAACGCCCGCATCCTCGAAGCCTTCGAAAAGGAAGGTGCCGACGCCTGGTTCGCCGAAGGCGCGCGTGAGCGCTTCCTCGGAAAGAAGGCGAACGAGCCGTGGAAGCAGGTCATGGATATCCTCGACGTCTGGTTCGACTCGGGCTCGACGCATACCTTCACGCTGGAAGACCGACCGGACCTCAAGTGGCCGGCCGACCTCTACCTTGAAGGCTCGGACCAGCATCGCGGCTGGTTCCACTCCTCACTCTTGGAATCGGCCGCCACCCGCGGCCGCGCGCCCTACAATGCCGTCCTCACCCATGGCTTCACCATGGACGAGAAGGGCGAGAAGATGTCGAAGTCCAAGGGCAACGTGACTGCGCCGCAGGAAGTCATGAAGGATGCAGGTGCGGATATCCTCCGCCTCTGGGTCATGACCTCCGACTATGCGGACGACCTGCGCGTCGGCAAGACGATCATCCAGACGAACGTCGATGCCTACCGCAAGCTCCGCAACACGATCCGCTGGATGCTCGGCACGCTTGCCCACGACAAGGGCGAGGTGATCGCGCTCGCCGACCTGCCGGAGCTGGAGCAGCTAATGCTCCACCGCCTGGCGGAACTCGACGAGCTCGTCCGCGAAAATTACGATGCCTTCGACTTCAAGAAGATCGCCCGCGCGCTGATCGACTTCGCCAATGTCGAACTCTCGGCCTTCTACTTCGACATCCGCAAGGACGCGCTCTACTGCGACGCGCCGTCGAGCCTGCGCCGCCGTGCGGCCCTCCATGTCATCCGCAACATCTTCGATTGCATGGTGACCTGGATGGCGCCGATGCTGCCCTTCACGATGGAAGAGGCATGGCTATCGCGCGATCCATCGGCGGTCTCGGTTCATCTCGAACAGTTCCCGGCAATCCCGGCGGAATGGAGGAACGAGGCGCTGGCTGCCAAGTGGAAGAAGGTCCGTGCGATCCGTTCGGTTGTCACCGGCGCTCTGGAGATCGAGCGCAAGGACAAGCGGATAGGCTCGTCGCTGGAAGCGGCACCCGTCGTGCATGTCACTGACGGCGCGCTTCGTGCCGCTCTCGGCGGCCTGGATTTCTCGGAAATCTGCATCACCTCGGACATCGGCGTTGACGGCGGCGAAGGTCCGGTTGAAGCCTTCCGGCTACCGGAAGTTCCAGGCGTCAGTGTCGAGCCAAAGCTTGCCGAGGGCACCAAATGCGCCCGTTCCTGGCGTATCACCAAGGATGTCGGCTCCGATCCGCAGTATCCGGATGTATCGGCACGCGATGCTGCTGCATTGCGTGAACTCGGATTGTGATACGGAAGAAAATTGCCGGATGAATTGCTCTTTTGCAGTTCATCCGGTAGAAGCTGCCTGAAAATGGCCGGATTTTTACGTCAGGGGGACGATTATCCGGTAGGGCGATGATTGCACCGGCATGGCTGGAAGGGTTTTCATGTTCGCAACGCGTTGGTTCCGTGTAGGCGCTTGCCTGACTGTTGTTGTGGCGGCTGGCTCGATAGCGTCCGGCTGCAGCCCGACCTACGGCACCGGCACGACGGCGATGTCGCAGCTCGGCGACGATCTCGGCCAGTCCGTGTCCTTGGCTCCCCGGGAGCCGAAGAACAAGGGCGTCAAGTACACGCCGCGCCCGACGCTGGTCCTGCCGGCCCAAGCGTCGAAGGAAACGCTGGTCGAGCCGCAGCAGACGATCGCCAGCAAGGAAAATCCTCAGTGGGTCGAGTCGCCGGAAGAAACCCGTGCGCGCCTCGTTAAGGAAGCGGACGACAACGAGGACAAGTACACCTACGTCTCGCCGCTCGCCAAGAACGGTGTGGAAGGCGGCCGCCAGACGACGGAAGCGCAGACCAAGGCCTATCGCGAAGCCCGCGCCCTGCAGAAGGGTGCCTATCTCGATCAGCGCCGCTACATTTCCGATCCGCCGACGGCCTATCGTCAGGTTGACGATCCCGCCAAGCTGGAAGATCTCGGCGAGCCCGAACTCAAGAAGGCGAAGCAGCGCAAGAAGGATGCCGCCGTCGCCGGTACCGGCAAGAAGTGGTGGAACTTCCTTCAGTAAGTTCAGGCCATCTCAGGTTTGCCGCGCCGCGGACCAGCGGCGCACGAGTACGATGTGCAGCAACTGACATCCGAAGAGAATGCAGGCGGGGATCAGAAGTGCATTTGCGCCGATCAGGCCGCTCGCAGTTATTGGGATGCTAATGGCGATGGCGAGCACCGGCACAAAGCCGAAAGCGATAAGCCGCGGCGCCGACCAATTCACATTGCCCCGCAAAGACCATTGCATCGGGATTTTTCGGCACCCGGCGCGACGCCCCAGTAAGCCCAGGCAGCGGGCGCAATCATGGCGGCGAGGACAAGGATGGCCGGTGTCATGGCAGCTGCCTCTTTTCGGCGAAGAACGTCCTGAGAATATCTGCTGATTCCGTTTCGTTCAAACCGGAATAGACCTCCGGCGCATGATGGCATGTTGGCTGTGCGTAGAACCGCACGCCGTTGTCGACCGCCCCGCCCTTCGGATCTTCTGCGCCGTAGTAAAGCCTGCGGATGCGCGCGAACGAGATGGCCGCCGCGCACATGGTGCAAGGTTCCAGCGACACATAGAGATCGGCTCCAACCAGACGCTCCTGCCCTAGGGCCTCGCAGGCCATCCGGATCGCAACGACCTCGGCATGCGCCGTGACATCGTTGAGTTCCCGCGTCCGGTTGCCCGCGCGCGCGACGACGGCGCCATCAAGCACCACCACGGCGCCGATAGGCACTTCGCCGCGCTCGCCCGCCGCCCGCGCTTCGTCGAGCGCCATCTCCATAAACCAATTTGTCTTCACGATCCGGCAAATTCCCACTTAACCGCAGGGGCGCGACCTGATAGACAGGCCCCAAAAGGCAGGCAAACAACAAATGACATTCAAAGACAAGCCAAAACGGCCGGGCGGCAAGCCCTTCGAGCGCGATGCGCGGCCGAAAACCGAAGGCAAACCGGCAAGAAGCGTGCCCACGAAGGCTGCAGCCGTAGAGGCCGAAGGCGAGACCAAGGCGGAACGCATCTCCAAGGTCATGGCGCGCGCAGGCGTTGCCTCGCGCCGCGACATCGAGCGCATGATCATGGAAGGCCGCGTCACGCTGAATGGCAAGACGCTCGACACGCCAGTCGTCAACGTGACGCTCGCCGACAAGATCGAAGTGGACGGCGTTCCGATCCGCGGCATCGAGCGCACGCGCCTCTGGCTCTACCACAAGCCGGCCGGCCTCGTGACCACCAATTCCGACCCGGAAGGCCGTCCGACGGTTTTCGACAATCTTCCGGAAGAGCTGCCGCGCGTCATGTCGATCGGCCGGCTCGACATCAATACCGAAGGTTTGCTGCTGCTGACCAATGACGGCGGTCTTGCCCGCGCGCTCGAACTGCCGACCACCGGCTGGCTGCGCCGCTACCGCGTCCGTGCCCACGGTGAGATCGATCAGGAGGCGCTCGACAAGCTGAAGGACGGCATTGCCGTCGACGGTGTGCTTTACGGCGCGATCGAAGCGACGCTCGACCGTACGCAAGGTTCGAATGTCTGGCTGACGATGGGCCTGCGCGAAGGCAAGAATCGCGAAATCAAGAACGTTCTCGGCGCGCTCGGCCTCGACGTAAACCGCCTCATTCGCATTTCCTACGGCCCGTTCCAGCTCGGCGACCTGCCCGAGCGCGAGGTTGTCGAAGTGCGCGGACGCACCCTCCGCGACCAGCTTGGTCCGCGCCTGATCGAGGACGCCAAGGCGAATTTCGACGCGCCGATCTACAATAGCCCCGCTGTTGCTGCCGAAGAAGAGGCCGAAGCAAGACCGGAGCGCCGCGAACGTTCGTGGAAGCCGGAAGACAAGCGCGAGCGTGCACTGAGCCGCCTCGACACCAAGCGTGACGATCGGCGCGACGATCGCCGGGATGACCGTCGTGAAGGCGGCCGCGATGGTGGCAGAAAGGAAGACGACCGGCCCAAGCGCCCCCCAGTTGGCAGCCGCAGGAACGCCAACGTGTGGATGGCACCCGGCGCCCGTCCGCTCGGCGAAAAGGCGGCCGCCAAGGCTGCGAAGAATGCCGAGACCGCCCGCAAGCGTGGCGAGAAGCCGGGCGGCAGTAAGCCGCAGCCCTCCAGCTACGGCGACGACCGGCCACGTGTGCAGATCAACCGCGCCCGCGACGAAGAAGGCGAGTGGATCCGCTCCAGCGAAGTTTCGCCGAAGTCCAAGGATGACGGGGAGGGTTTTGGCCGCAAGCGCTCATTCGGCGATCGTCCTGCACGCCCGGATCGCGGTTTTGGCGACCGCCCGGCTCGTGGCGACCGCCCGTCCGGTGACCGTCCTCCGCGTGGGGCTCGGCCTTTCGGCGACAAGCCTCGCGGCGATCGCCGACCACGTGCTGAGGGTGACGAACGTCCCCGTTCTTTCGGTGACCGTCCCGCGCGTGGTGACCGTCCTTTTGGCGACAAGCCCCGTGTTGACCGCAGACCACGCGAAGAGGGTGAGGAGCGTCCCCGTTCCTTCGGCGATCGTCCGCGCACTGCCCGCAGCGCTCCCGGCGAGGGTCGCTCCGAACGTCCGCGCGGCGAAAGGCCGTTTGGCGATAAACCTGCGGGCGACAAACCGCGTGGCAAGAGCTTCGGCGGCAAGCCGGGCGGCGGCTCCAAGAATTTCTCCGGCAAGCCCAAGGGCGATCGGCCGGGCGGTGGCGGCAAGCCTTCGGGTGGGCCTTCGCGGGGTGGACCAAAAGGAAAGGGAATGACGCGCGGTGCGGATCGTCGGCGGTGAGTTTCGCGGACGGTCGCTCGCCGTACCGAAGTCGAATGATATCAGGCCGACTGCCGACCGGACGCGGGAGAGCCTATTCAACATCCTGAGTCACGCCTATCCGGAATGCATCGACGGCACCCGGATTCTCGATCTTTTTGCCGGCACCGGCGCCGTTGGCCTTGAAGCCGTCTCGCGCGGCTGCCGTCATGCGCTCTTCGTCGAAAACAGCGTAGAGGGAAGGGGGCTTCTCTGGGAGAATATCGACGCCCTCGGTCTTCACGGCCGCACCCGCATCCTGCGGCGTGACGCCACGGATCTGGGCTCCGTTGGCAATCTCGAGCCGTTCAACATGCTTTTCGCCGATCCGCCCTATGGCAAGGGTCTTGGCGAAAAGGCGATGGCCGCTGCCGCCAAGGGCGGCTGGCTCGCGCCGGGCGCGATCGCCATTCTGGAAGAGCGTTCGGATGTTGCCGTTTCCGCCGATCCTTCCTATCTCTTTCTGGAAGACCGTGTCTTCGGCGATACAAGGGTACATTTCTTCCGCTACCAGCCTCTGTAGGCGGCGGGTCATCCGGAGTTGAGTTCGTGCGGCAGGCGGTTATTGCGAGTAACGACATGCCTGTTCCAAGCGGCATGCCGACCGTGGCCATCGCCTTCGGCGGCGGCGGCGCCCGTGGGCTTGCCCATATACACGTGATTGAGGCGCTGGATGAGCTCGGTATCCGCCCTGTCGCGATTTCCGGCGCGTCGATCGGCGCGATCATGGGTGTCGGCATGGCGGCCGGCATGACGGGCGAAGCGATCCGCGAGCACGCGCTGATGACGGTCGGCAACAAGACAGCTGTCGTCAGCCGCATCTGGGGTCTTCGGCCGCAGACGGTCCGGGATGCCGTCGCAAAGGGCATCCGTATCGGCCAGTTCAATCTCGAGCGCATCCTCAAGGCCTTCTTGCCGGCCGGCCTGCCCGATCGCTTCGAAGATTTGCCTATTCCGATGAACGTCATCACGACCGATTACTACGGCCAGAGCGAAGTCATCATCGGCGAAGGAGCGCTGTTTCCGGCGCTCGCCGCATCGTCTTCCATCCCAGCAGTCTTCATGCCCGTGCGCCTCCACGGCCGGGTGATGATCGATGGCGGCATCAGCAATCCGGTTCCCTACGAGTGCCTGATGGATATCGCCGATATCATCATCGGCGTCGATGTCGTCGGCGCGCCGGAAGGCGACGGCACGCATATTCCAAACCGCATGGAAAGCATTTTCGGTTCCGGCCAGCTGATGATGCAGACGGCAATCACGCTGAAACTCAAGCTTCAGTCGCCGCATATCTTCCTGCGCCCCGCCGTCGGCCGCACCGGCGTCATGGATTTTCTCAAGGCGCGCGAAGTGCTGGCGATGTCGGCGGGCGTCAAGGACGAACTGAAGCGCGCACTCGATCAGGAATTCGAAGCCCGCCTCAGGGCTTAGGCGTCTGCCGTGACCTCCGCCGTGCCCGCCAGCGGGTCTTCGTCGAAATCCATGGCTCGCTTCGGCTTCACCAGCGGCTCCGGCCGGACCGGCTGCGAGAAGAGCATGTCGCGCCCGGCCTGCAGCCCGCCGGTTACCTGAAGCGCCAGCCGCTCCTCATCGCGCTTGCGGATATCCTCGCCGATCTCAAAAGCGGCCGCCTCGTCGACCCCAAGTGCTTCAAGCGTGCGGCGGCCGAACAGCAGGCCGGATTCCAGCGTTTCGCGCAATTCATAATCGACGTTCTTGTTGCGAAGCGCGATCGAATGGACGCGGTCATAGGCGCGCACGAACAGCTTCGCATGCGGATATTCGGCTTGCACGAGGTCCACGACCTTGTCGGTGATTTCCCGCTTCTGCGTGCAGACGATGACGATTTTCGCCCTTTCGATGCCGGCCGAGCGCAGCACGTCCTTTCGTGTCCCGTCGCCGAAGTAGATACGGAAGCCGAAGGACGAAGCTTGGCGGATACGGTCTGCGGAGAAATCGATGACGGTTACGTCCCGCCCGCCCGCGAGCAGGATCTGCGCGGCGATCTGGCCGAAACGCGAGAAGCCGATCATCAGCACATCGGCGCCCGCGCCCTCGAAATCCTCATCGAGCTCCTCCTGCTCGTCGCCTTTCAGCATGCGCTTCGAAAGTGCTGCCCCGAGCGGCGTCAGCGCCATCGAGAGGGTCACGATCGCCACGAGAAGCGATGCGGTGCTAAAGGGCATAAGGCCTGCGGCACCCGCGGTCGTGAACAGCACGAAACCGAACTCGCCTCCCTGCGGCAGCAGGAAAGCAATGCGGATAGCATCGTCGTGCGAAGAGCCGCTCACCCGGCAGAGGCCGTAGATGATCAGCGCCTTGACGGCCATCACGATCGGCACGGCGGCGACGATGAAGAGCGCGTTGTCGATCAGCACCTCAAGTTCCAGCGACAGGCCGACCGCCATGAAGAAGATAGCAAGCAGCACGCCGCGGAAAGGTTCAATATCCGCCTCAAGTTCGTGCCGGTAGGAGGATTCGGCGAGCATGACGCCGGAGAGGAACGCGCCCATGGCCATGGAAAGCCCGGCGAACTGCATCAGACTTGCCGATCCCATAACGACGAAGAGGGCGGCGACGATCATCGCCTCGCGTGCGCCAGTCCTTGCGATCACTTGGAAAAGCGGCGTCAGCAGGTAGCGTCCCATGACGATCATCGCGCCGACCGCGCCGACCGCGATAGCAAAATCCAGAAGCGGCGCATTGCTGCCGGTTTCGCCGTCGAGGATGGTGATCAGCGCGAGCAGCGGAACGATCGCCAGGTCCTGGAAGAGCAGCATCGAAAAGGCGCGCTGCCCGTATTTTGTGTTCACCTCGCCCTCATCGTCGAGAATCTGCATCGCAAAGGCAGTGGAGGAAAGCGCCAGCCCGAAGCCCGCAACGATGCTCCCCCGCCAATCGAGTGCGCCGGAGAGATAAGCAAGCGCCGTCAGTGCCAATCCCGTCAGCATTACCTGAGCGGTGCCGAGACCGAAGATATCCCGGCGCATCTGCCAGAGCCGCGACGGCTTCAGCTCGAGGCCGATGATGAAGAGCAGGAAGACGACACCGAGCTCGGCAACGCTCAAAATCTGTTCGCCGTCGGTAATGCCGTGAAATATCGGGCCGATGACGACGCCCGCGGCAAGATAGCCGAGCACCGTGCCGAGCCCGAGCTTCTTGAAAATGGGCGCGGCGACGACCGCACCGCCGAGCAGCAGGATCGTTTCGGAAAAGAGGGCATTGGAGGCGGACATGTCGCGGAGTTTCTTTCAATGGCAGGATGCGCGCAAGCCGCGCGAAAAAGAATCGGCGGCCGCGGCCTTGATGCTTTCGGAAGTGCACAATAAATGGAAGCCCAAGGAAAGGCCAACTCATGTCCTCAGAAATAGACTCCTCGACACTTCTTTCCCGTGCAAGCCAGTTGATCGATCTCGCCAGAAAGGCTGGTGCCGATGCCGCCGATGCGGTTGTCGTGCGCTCGCGCTCGCAATCCGTCAGCGTCCGCCTCGGCAAAGTCGAAGGCACCGAATCGTCTGAAAGCGACGATTTCTCGCTGCGCGTCTTCGTTGGCAGGAAGGTCGCGAGCGTCTCCGCCAATCCCGGTTTCGATCTGCAGGCGCTCGCCGAACGTGCTGTCGCGATGGCGAAAGTCTCGCCCGAAGATCCCTTCGCCTGCCTTGCGGACGAGCAGCGGCTTGCGAAATCCTATCCCGATCTGGAGCTGTTCGATCCGGCGGAGGTTTCCGCCGGCATGTTGCGCGAGGCAGCCCTTGCGACGGAGGCAGCGGCACTTGAGGTCAAGGGTGTCACCAACTCGTCCGGCGGCGGGGCTTCCGCCGGCTACGGCGGAATGGTCCTCGTCACTTCGCACGGCTTCGAGGGCAGCTATATGGGCTCGCGCTTCGGCCGCTCCGTCAGCGTCATTGCCGGAGAAGGCACCGGCATGGAGCGCGATTACGATTACGACAGCCGTCTTTATTATTCCGAGCTCGACGATGCCGCCGAGATCGGCCGCCGCGCCGGCGAGCGCGTGGTCAAGCGCCTCAATCCGCGCCAGGTCGATACCGGCAAGGACGTTACCGTCGTCTTCGATCCGCGCATCGCTCGCGGTTTTGTCGGCCATATCGCCGGCGCCATCAATGGCGCGTCGGTTGCACGCAAATCCAGCTTCCTGCGCGACAAGATGGGCCAGCAGGTCTTGAAATATGGCCTTTCGATTACCGATGATCCGCTGATCGTCCGCGGCCCATCCTCGCGTCCTTTCGACGGTGAAGGCGTTTCGGGCGAGCGGCTGGTGATGATCGAGGACGGCGTCCTGAATCATTGGTTCCTTTCGACTGCGACGGCGCGTGAAATCGGCATGGAAACCAACGGCCGCGGCGTGCGCAGCGGCAATTCGGTGACGCCCGCTTCGACGAACCTCGCTCTGGAGCCGGGTGATATCTCGCCCGAGGAACTGATCCGGAGCGTCGGGAACGGCTTCTATGTGACAGAGCTGATCGGCCAGGGCGTCAACATGCTCACCGGCGAATACAGCCGTGGCGCGACCGGCTTCTGGGTCGAAAACGGTGAATTGACGTTCCCTGTCTCCGAAGTGACGATCGCTTCGAACCTCAAGGAGATGTTCATGCACGTGACGCCCGCAAACGACATCGACCGCAAGTACGGCGTTGCGTCTCCCACGCTGGCGATCGAGGGTATGACGCTGGCGGGACGCTAAGCGCCCTGACCTTGAATTGGATTGATGCAATGAGTGACGTTCAAACGGCCCGCTGGCGGAGCGATCTCGAATTGATCGCCGATGCCGCGAAGCAGGCAGGTGATGTCGCTCTCGGCTTCTTCAATCAGTCGCCGGAAGTCTGGTGGAAGAATGGGGGGCGCTCGCCCGTCAGCGCTGCCGATTTCGCCGCCAACGAAAAGCTTGAATCCATCCTGCGCCTCGCCAGGCCGGATTACGGCTGGCTCTCAGAAGAGACTGAAGACAGCGCCGCCCGTCTGTCGGCTGAGACGCTTTTCGTCATTGATCCGATCGACGGCACGCGCGCTTTCCTTGGCGGCCTGGATCTCTGGTGTGTCAGCGTCGCCGTCGTCCACCGCGGCCGGCCGGTTGCCGGAGTGCTTTACGCACCCGCCCTAGGCGAGCTTTTCGAGGCGGTCGAAGCCGGTGCCGCGACGAAGAACGGCAAGCCAATAGCGGTATCCGCCAAGGGACCGGATACCGTCAGCCGTTTTGCGATCGGCGAAGACATCCTGAAGGCGTTCCCCGATCCTTTCCGGCGGAAGATCGAAAGGGTGAAGCATGTGCCCTCGCTCGCCTATCGCATCGCGATGGTTGCAGACGGCCGTCTCGAAGGCACCTTCGTCAAGCGCAATTCGCATGATTGGGATCTTGCGGCCGCCGATCTCATCCTCGAACGCGCCGGCGGCCGGCTGACCGATCTCGATGGGCGCGCGGTGCTCTACAACCGTCCTGAGGTCAGTCATGCCGAGCTTTGCGGCGCTGCCGGCCCTCGCGTTGTGGAGTTTCTCGAAGGGCTTGCTGGCATACGAAGCAGTTGACGTTTGCGTCAAAATCCCGCAGATGAAAGCGCGGAGGAGACCAGAAAAGAAAGAGAAGAAAATGACGGAATCTGGCGGCAAAAAGCAGCTCTTGCATCTCGTATTTGGCGGCGAACTGGAAAGCCTGACCGACGTTCAATTCCGCGATCTGAACGATCTCGATATCGTTGGCATTTTCCCGGATTATGCCTCTGCGCTGACGGCCTGGAAGGCCAAGGCGCAGTCGACGGTGGACAACGCGCATATGCGCTATTTCATTGTTCATATGCACCGCTTGCTCGATCCGCAGGATCAGTCCGGAACCAACTGATTTTTAAGCGTTTTATGCATCGATGGCCGCTCTATCGGCAGCGCCGTCCTGCGCATTGCCAGATGCGCGCTATCGATTGACGCATTCTGAACAAATTACTCGGTCATTCCGGCCGCAACAATAATTGGGGAATGGGTTTGATGTCGATCATTGCTGATCGGAGGCATTTTAGATGAGTTCGCCGAGAGCGCGGTTCGCGCTGGGCGTCTACCGGACCGCGGGGGTAGTCGCTTCGCCGCTGGTCGGTGCCTATCTCGCCTACCGGACCGCGAAGGGCAAGGAAGAGCGTGCGCGCCGCACGGAGCGCTTTGGTTATGCTAGCGCAAACCGGCCGCAGGGGCCGCTTGTCTGGTTCCATGCCGCAAGCGTCGGTGAGACCAACGCTGTCATTCCGCTCATCCGCGAAATCCGCCGCCGCGATATTCATGTGATCCTGACGACCGGCACGATAACCTCGGCAAAGCTCGCCGCCGAGCGCATCGGCAACGAGGCGATCCACCAATATGTGCCGCTCGACCTGAAACCTGCCGTCAGCCGCTTCCTGGAATACTGGCAGCCCGATTGCGCCATCATCGCGGAATCCGAGATCTGGCCGGCCACCGTCATGGAGCTCGGCCGCCGCCGCATTCCGCAGATCCTCGTCAATGCGCGCATGTCGGATCGCTCCTTCGCGCGCTGGCAGCGGCGCGTGTCCATTGCCGAAGCGCTCTTTGAAAATCTCGCGCTCGTCATCGCGCAGTCGGATATTGATGCCGAGCGGTTTCGCGATCTCGGCGCCAGGCATGTGACGACCTCCGGCAATCTCAAGGTCGATACCGACGCACCGCCTTATGACGCATCCGTCCTCGCCCGCTACAAGAAGCAGATCGGGGACCGCAAAACCTGGGCCGCGATCTCGACCTTCGAGGGCGAGGAGAATGCCGCGGCAGTCGTCCATCGAACGCTGAAGGAGCGCAACGGCCAGCTGACGATCATCGTGCCGCGCCATCCCGAGCGCTCCGATGAGATCGAGGAAATGCTCGTCAAGCAGGGCCTCAAGGTTGCCCGCCGCACGCGTAACGACGTGCTGTCGCCGGATATCGACATCTTTCTCGGTGATACGATCGGCGAAATGGGTCTTTACCTGCGACTGACGGAAGTTGCCTTCGTCGGCCGTTCGCTCTTTGCCGAAGGCGGGCAAAACCCGCTGGAGCCAGCCATGCTCGGCTGTGCGGTGCTTTCCGGCAGCAACGTCCAGAATTTCCGCGAGACCTATCAGAGGCTCGCCCGCCGCGGCAGCGCCCGCATGGTGCGCGATACCGAGATGCTGGCCAAGGGCGTGCATTATCTGCTTATTAATGACGAGGCGCGGCGCAATATGATCGAGGCTGGTATCATGGCCGTGCAGGAAATGCGCGGCGCGCTGACGGCGACGGTGAAGTCTCTCGAGCCTTACATCAACCCGCTCACGGTGAAGGCAAGACTGCTGCCGAAGACCATGGCAGAGGGCTGAAGGAAAAGATGACGGCTGCGAACATCAAGGGAATTCTCTTCGACAAGGATGGCACGCTGCTCGACTACGATGAAAGCTGGCTGCCGGTGAACCGCGAATTGGCGCGCATCGCCTCGCAAGACGATCCGGCCCTGGCCGACCATCTGCTGAAAGCGACCGGGATGGACCCGGTGAGCGGCCATATCGTACCCGACAGTCTGTTGGCCGCCGGCAACACCAGGCAGATCGCCGAGGGGCTGGTCGCGGCGGGTTCCAGGCTCGATGTCGCGGAAATGACGATCAAGCTCGACGCACTCTTTTCCCATGCTGCAGACTTCTCCGTCCCGGTCACCGATCTTGCCGCCTTCTTCGGGCGCCTGCATCGCCGCGGCTTCAAGCTCGGGGTCGCGTCAAGCGACAACGAGCGTTCCATCCGCCAGACGGCGCAGCGCTTCGGCTTCGCGGAATTCATCGACTACATCGCCGGCTACGACAGTGGTTTCGGTAGCAAGCCGGATGCTGGAATGGTCCTCGGCTTCTGTAAGGCGACGGGGCTTACGCCAGCCCAAGTGGCGGTCGTCGGCGACAACAATCACGATCTGCATATGGGCCACAATGCCGAGGCCGGGCTCAAGGTCGCCGTGCTGACGGGCACAGGCTCGCGGGAATCGCTGGCGGCGGCCGCCGATTATTGCCTCAATGATATCACCGAACTCGAGGCGCTTCTTCCGGACCATCAGCCGGCGTGATTTCACCGAAGCTTGCTTTTTCTGCAATTTTGCCCTTTCTTTCCCGCCAGTCGAGGGGGCAGCCGGTTGCCGGAGGGCACCGGAGGAGCGTAGGGCGGCAAATATGGTATCCGAGGCGCCGCCGTTCTGGTGGACGAAAGCTGATTGGCGGGCATGGGCGCTCTCGCCCTTTTCCTTCCTGTATGGACGGATCGCCGGCTACCGGATGATCCATGCGCGCCGCGCCTCCCTTCCTGTTCCCGTCATCTGCATCGGCAACTTCACCGTCGGCGGTGCCGGAAAGACGCCGACGGCGCTGACGATCGCCCGTGCCGCCAAGGCCAAGGGACTGAAGCCCGGCTTTCTGAGCCGTGGCTATGGCGGCTCTCTGGACGTCACGGTGGTTGTCGATCCCGCCCATCATCGTGCGGTCGCCGTCGGCGACGAGCCGCTGCTGCTTGCCCGCGAGGCGCTGACCGTCGTTTCCCGCCGCCGCGTCGAAGGCGCCGAAAGGCTGGTGAGAGAAGGCGCGGACCTCATTATCATGGATGACGGCTTCCAGAGCGCACGGCTGGAGATCGACTACGCATTGCTCGTCATCGACGCGACGCGCGGCCTCGGCAATGGGCATACGGTGCCGGGTGGCCCAGTGCGCGCTCCGATTTCCGTGCAGATGCGCTATGCCAGCGCGCTCCTGAAGGTGGGGACGGCCAATGCCGCCGACGCGATCGTCCGCATGGCTGCCCGCGCCGCCAAACCCTATTTTACCGCATCGCTGAAGGTTTGCGGCGAGAACGATCTTGCCGGCCGGAAGGTGCTGGCTTTCGCAGGCATTGCCGATCCGGACAAGTTTTTCCGGACGGTGGAGTCGCTCGGCGCCGAAATCGCGATTGGCAGATCCTTCGGCGACCACGAACACCTGAGCGACGATGAGATCACCGATCTGCTGTCGACCGCCGAACGCGAAAACCTGCTGATCGTCACGACTTCGAAGGACTTCGTGCGGCTTGCTGGACACCATGGTAAGGCAGAGGAACTCGCCGCCAAATGCCGCGTCATAGAAGTCGAAATGGCCTTCGAAGATCCGCAGGCGCCCGGTCTCATAATCGATCGTGCGATTGAAGCCTGCCGGGAGCGGCGGCTGAGGAAAGGCCGGAAGTCCGGGTGAGTTTAGGGGCGCCTGCCGCGGATTTCGGAAAGACTGACCTTGGCAATGCCGTCAGAGCCAAAATTGCTCTCGTCGAGCCAGGCTTCGATCACCGCCTTGTGCCCGGGCCACTCTCCTATGAGCATGGAGTGCCAGGCGACATCGCGTTGAAATCGCTTAACGATCACTGCGTTCCGCCAGACGCCCTCGAACACGAAGCCGTAGCGTGCTGCCGCGCGCCGCGATGCGTCGTTGGCTGATAGTCGAACGACGAAGGGGCGTTCGCTGCCGGGCTGCTCCACAGCGCTTCAACATGTGCCTCGCTCAGCCGCTCAAGACTGACGCTCCGGCCTTCGTGAATATTGCGCTCCGGAATGCGCCTCGCGGCATGAATGATCGGGCGGCCGAGCGAGCGCTCTTTCGCCAGCGTTTCCTGGATCAGCGCTTTTGATTCGGCAGAACGCCGGCGCGCTTGTCGGCTTCGAGCGAAGAAACGACGTCGGCATAGGGTTCCTGGCGCGCGACGCTCCAGTAGCGCAACTCGTCGAGCGGGATGTGCTTGCCGGTCATGGCGCAGATCACATAGGAGCCCGGCGACAGGATTTGGAAATCTGCATCGAGATAGCGGATCTTCGCCTCGCGGTTTCCGTTTCCCTCAAACAAGTTCATCCTGCTCCGTTCCCTGTTGCCTTCGACTGCCAATATCGCGCCGAAAGCATTATTGCCAGCCTTTTCAGCTGCGTCCGAACAGGCGCTCGATATCGGCCAGCTTCAGTTCGATATAGGTCGGTCGCCCGTGATTGCACTGGCCGGAGCCCGGCGTCACTTCCATCTGCCGAAGCAGCGCGTTCATTTCCTCCGGCCGGAGCCTGCGGCCGGAGCGCACCGAGCCGTGGCAGGCCATAGTCGCGGCGACGTATTCGAGCTTGGCCGAAAGGCCGGAAGCCGTATCCCATTCGGCAATCTCGTCGGCAAGCTGGCGGATGAGGCCCTGCGCATCGACCTCGCCGAGCATGGCCGGCGTTTCGCGCACGGCAATCGCCCCCGGCCCGAAGCGCTCGATCGCAAGCCCAAGTTCTCCGAGGCCTTCGGCATGCACCATCAGCCGGTCGCAATCTTCTTCCGGAAGGTCGACGATCTCCGGGATTAGCAGCACCTGCGACGGCAGCCGCTTCGAATGCAGCGCCTTGCGCATCGCCTCGAACACCAGCCGCTCATGCGCGGCGTGCTGGTCGACGATGACAAGCCCGTCATCCGTCTGCGCGACGATGTAGTTTTCGTGGATCTGCGCCCGAGCGGCGCCGAGCGGGTAACGCGGCGGCGGCTCTTCGGCCGGTGCGGGCTGCTGCCATGCCTGCGCCTGCGGTTCGGCGCGTGCAGTCGGCATGCTCAGCCCGTCGAAGGACGCCTGCAGCCTTTCGCCAAAATGGCCATTTGGGGTCTGACCAAAACCGCCGTTTGCGGTCTGAAAGGGGCGCGATGGGGAGGTCTCGGCCGACCATGCGGCTTGCTGCGGCCGCTGGTAGTTCGGCTTGAAACCGGGCCTGAAGGAGCAAAGCATGTCGTCCGCGCCGGTCGTCGCCGCCCGGCTTCCATCGCGCGCCAGCGCCTCGCGCACCGCACCGACGATCAGGCCGCGCACAAGGCCCGGATCGCGAAAGCGCACGTCCGACTTCGCCGGATGCACGTTGACATCAACCAGCGCCGGATCGAGCGTCAGCGCCAGGACGGCCACCGGGTAGCGCCCGCCCGGGATCGTCTCGGCATAGGCGCCGCGGATCGCCGAAAGGATCAGCTTGTCCTGGACCGGCCGTCCGTTGACGAAGGCGTATTGATGGGCGGAGTTGCCGCGGTTGAAGGTCGGCACGCCGGCAAAGCCGGTGAGTGTGATGCCTTCGCGCTCCGCATCGAGCTCGATCGCATTGTCACGGAATTCCTTGCCGAGCACCTGCGCCATGCGCGCGAGGTGATCCTCTCCGGTCGCCGGAAATTCAAGCGTGCTGCGATCGGTGCCGGAGAGCACGAAGCGAACGTCGGGAAAGGCGATCGCCATGCGCTTGACGACGTCGGTGATGGCAGCCGCTTCCGCCTTCTCTGTCTTGAGAAATTTCAATCGTGCGGGCGTTGCGAAAAACAGGTCGCGCACTTCGACGATCGTGCCGGGGTTGGCGGCCGAGGGTCTCAGATGCAGCACCTTGCCGCCCGCAACCGCAATCTCGCTGCCGTCCGCACTATCCTTGCGGCGGCTGGAAATGCTGAGCTTCGCCACGGAGCCGATCGAAGGTAGCGCTTCGCCGCGAAAGCCGAGTGTGCGGATGTCGTCGAGCGTCGTGGAAATCTTCGAGGTGCAATGCCGCTTCACGGCAAGTTCGAGATCGGCCGCTTCCATGCCCGAACCGTTGTCGCTGACCCGCAGCAGGCCTTTGCCGCCGCCGGACGTAGCGATCTCGATGCGTGTCGCGCCGGCGTCCAGCGCATTTTCGATCAGCTCCTTCGCCGCGCTTGCCGGGCGTTCGATGACTTCGCCGGCGGCGATCTGGTTGATGAGCGTTTCGGAGAGCTGTCTGATGGCCATGCTTCATTTTCGTGGATTCGCGTGCCCGAGGGAAGGGCGAAAACGCTCCATCCGCAGGGACTGTGTTTCCCCATGAATTGGGGTGCTTAGCGTTAAGCCGCCGTTAGGAGAAAGCTGGCATTTTGATCGCACACAACCAGACAGTGCTATGAAATCGGATAGATGTGGGACGTGAAGGAATGAGTGCCGGCTGCGAAAAGGCGGACGCATCATCCGTGAGCGATGAAATGCCGGCCGAAATCGACCTGCAGGCAGCGCTCTTCGACGCCATTTCGGATGGCCTTTCGGCTGCTCTTATCATCTATGACAAGAACGATCAAATGATCTTCGCGAGCCGTCAGGTGCTCGATTTCTTCCCGATTTCATCCGTGACGCTGAAGCCCGGAACCCGGCTTCGCGATTTTCTCGGCGCCGTCTACGACACCGGCGTGCGCCAGCAATATGCAGCCAGGCAACCGGGCGTGCCGCTCGGACGCGAGGATTGGCTGTCCCAGAAGATTGCGTCCCACTGGCGCGAGCGCTTCGAAATCGTTGAGCGCCATGGCAGCGACCGCTGGATCCGTCTGGTCAAGCGCCGTCTGCCGAGCGGCTATTGCGTATCGATCATTTCCAACATTTCCGAGGAGAAGAAGCGCGAAGAGCAGTGGCGCTCCGACCTCCAACGCGTGCAGCTGACCGAGGATGTCCTCGACAATCTGCCGTTCCCGCTCTTCGTCAAGGATCGCAATCTCACCTATGTCGCGGTCAACATCGCCTTCTGCGAGAAATACCAGACGACCGCCGAGGAAGTGCTCGGCCGTAAGAGCGGCGACCTCTTCTCCCCAGATATCGCCAAACGCTTCGAAGACAGCGACCGGCATGTCCTGGAGACGGGCGAAATGTCGGTCGTGCGTCAGCGGCAGGTCGCCCGCGACGGTTCGGAGCGCGACATTGTCAGCCGCAAGCACCGCATTGGCAAGCCGGGGCGCTATTTCATCGTATCAACGATGCAGGATCTGCCGCGTGATGGCGCCGATCTCGACGAATTCGAGCAGGCAACTTCCGTTACCGCTTCCAGCAGCCAGTCATTTCGCCGCGCTTATGTACCGCTGAACGGCGACAACGAGCGCCGGCCGCCGGCCGCCATGGAGACGATCGTTCCGGAGAATTTCTCCGGCCGCAAGATTCTGGTCGTCACGGGCGACCTCGCTGCCGAAACGGCCGCACTCCGCACCCTTGCGAAATATGGCTTCGAGGCCTGCTCGGTTCGGGGCGATGACGAGGAGGAGCGCTTCCTTGAAATCGCAACCTCGTCCGGCATCTCGCTGGATCTTCTGATCGTCGACAATCAGATGGGCATGCGCTGCCTGGAGCTCGCTGGACATTATGGTATCCCGGCGCTGGTCATGGACGGCTTCCAGCTTGCCAATGAGCTGACCTTCCAGATCGCCCGCCACTTCAACCGTAACAACCGTGCTGCCGCAGCTGTGGGCGAGGCTGACTGGGAAATCAACACCGCTTCCGAGACAGATCTGCTGGAGGTGCTGGTAGCGGAAGACAACGACATCAACCAGATCGTCTTCTCCCAGATCCTGGAGGGATTGGGCTATCGCTACCTGATCGCGCCGAGCGGCGACGAGGCGGTACGTCTCTGGGCGGAACACAGGCCGCAGATCGTGCTGATGGACATTTCGTTGCCGGGATTGAACGGCTTCGAGGCGGCGCGCATGATCCGCCAGATGGAAGATGGCCATCCGAACAGGACGCCAATCATCGGCGTCCTGACGCAAGCATTCGAGCGGGATCGCGCCGAGTGTGCGAAGGCGGGAATGGACGACGTCATCATGAAGCCGGTCAGCCCGGACATATTGGAGACGCTGTTCCAGAAGCATCTTGCCGGCGAGCCGCTGCGGGCACGCCTCTGAGCGGAAACGTTGCCGCTGGCTCATGCCGAGGGCGGCTTCGAGCCGGCTTACTATCGGTTTGTTAAGACTTGCCCGCCATTCTTCCCGAAGGGAGTGACGAAATCTCAGGTTGAACGATGAAGTCGGTGGACATACCCTTCTTGCCTGTGAGCCAGAACGAGCTACAGGCCATGGCTTACACCGATCCGCTGACCGGGCTCGGCAACCGACACCGCATGCGCGACAGGGTCACCCAGATTTCCACCGAACGCGCGAGCGATCCGGCGCCGTTCACCGTCGGCATCGCCAACCTCGATTCTTTCAAGCCGATCAATGACCTCTTCGGTTCTGCAGCCGGCGACGAAATTCTCTGCCAGGTGGCTCATCGCCTGAAGGCATGTATTCCGGACGGTGCACTGGTCACCCGCCACGACGGTGACGAATTCGCTTTTGTGCTGCCGCTGATCTTCGAGCGCGCGAGTGCTGAAAAGTTCGGCCAAATGATCCGCGAGGTCTTGTCTGCGCCCTATGATCTCGGCGACCGCAATGTCCGGCTTTCCTCCTCCTTCGGCTTTGCGATCTACCCTTTTGCCGGCGCAGAATTCGATGAGCTTCTGAAAAGCGCTGAAACCGCTCTCTATCGTTCCAAACGCCGCGGCCGCAGCCAGATTACCGTCTATTCGCGCGAGATCGCGCAGGAGATGAAGCGCGCGACGCAACTCGAGCAGGCGCTCCGAAATGCCATCATCTCGGACGCCATCGATGTGCATTTCCAGCCGATCGTCTCCCTGTCGAATAGTCAGGTCGTCGGTTTTGAGGCCTTGGCACGCTGGAACGATCCTGATCTCGGTTTCGTTTCGCCGGGCGTCTTCGTGCCGCTTGCCGAAGAACGCGGCTTTATCGACGCGCTGTCGGAAACCTTGCTTCGGAAGGCGGCGGAGGCAGCACTCTCCTGGCCCCGCGAACTGTTCCTGTCCTTCAACTTGTCCTCCGCGCAGCTCATGGATCCCGGCACGAGCAGTAACGTGCTCTCCATCCTCGGCCGCGTCGGATTCGATCCGCACCGGCTGGAGCTGGAAATCACCGAAACGGCCGTCATGAGCTCTGCCGACACCGCCCACCGCATCCTTTCCGATCTGCGGCAGGCGGGCGTGCGCATCTCGCTCGACGATTTCGGCACCGGTCAATCGAGCCTCGGGCGCCTGCGCGACTTCATCTTCGACAAGGTGAAGATCGACCGCGCCTTCGTCTCGCGCATCAATTCCGATCGCGCCTCCGAGCATATCATCAAGGCGATCCTGACGATGTGCGAGGGGCTCGATCTCGAAGTGGTTGCCGAGGGCATCGAAGATTATTCGGAGGCCGTGAAGCTGCGGTCGCTCGGTTGCGGCATGGGGCAGGGCTACCATTTCGGCAAGCCTGCAGACGGTATCGCGACGTTGCGCTTCCTCCACGAGAACTATTACGATGCGACCGCGATCGATCGCGTGCCGGCCTGAAACCTGCGCAAGGCATGCAATTCATCCTGCCCGCGCCATGATGCTTGTTCAAGCATCTGACACTGATGTCCATGCGGCAATCTACGACGCCTCGCGCTTTTACTCTCTATAGAAAACGGCGGCGCCCAACTGGGCACCGCCGCCTACGCTATACTCACCGCGCGGGATTACTTATTGGTCGAACCCGTAGCGGTCGGGTCTGACGGCATCGTGCCCGAAGGCGCCGGAGCCCTTTCAGCAGCCAGGGCCTGCAGGGTCTTGAATTCGGGAGCGGCCTTCAGAGAGTCTACCGTTTCGGAGGTCGTCAGCTTAAGGCTGCCGTCCTGAGTGTTCTGGGCAACGGTGATCTTGTCCATCGGCACTGCGACGTTCTTTTCGCCAAGACCAATGAAGCCGCCAACACCAATCACAGCAGCAACCAAGCCGCCATCTTTCTTCATGATCAGGTCGTTGACGCTACCGATGCTTTCGTTCTGGCCGCTATAGACAGACTGGCCAATATAGGAATTGGCGCTGATCTGGTCCGGACCCTGTTCTGTCAGGTATCCGCCAGCACCTGCCTGCGCCGTATCTGTCGTTGGGGCCGGGGCCGGAGCCTGGGCCTCGTTACCAGCCGGAGCGGTTGCATTCGGCATCTTTGGTGCTGCCGGGTCGGCCGGAGCCGTCTGGGTTGCATCGGGGGTGGCCGGCTGCGGTGCAGTCTGCGAGAATGCCGCCGGCGCGAAAGCCGTGGCAAACAAGGCGCCAGCGGCAACGGTCGTCAGAAGTTTGCGTGTCATTTCGAACCTACCTTTGTGTTCCTCGAGTGGGTCTTAAGCGCGGCCGCCGGTTCTGTTCTTGGCGTCTTTTTCCGTGCCGGTTCAAAAGGAAAATGACTGGATAGGCTTTTGGTTCCGGGAATAGACACCGAAAATCGCGCGATCTTCACGGAATTTTTATCGATATGCGTGTGATTTTGGCGGCTGCAACGAATACGGCGCGCTTCCGCCGGAAACGCGCCGTATTCGTTGAAGATTTGCTTTTCAGAGCACGTAGACCGGGTCGAAAACGCCCTTAACCGTCACGCCAAGCTCCAGCAGCGCACCGGCCTGCGGCTGCGATGAGCGCGCGGTGTCGTCGAGCCCTTCCCAGGCGGTCGTCACTGCCAGCCGGTCCGCATTGACGCCGATGAAGG
The DNA here is from genome assembly GCF_900169785.1 of Rhizobium sullae. GTDB lineage: Bacteria > Pseudomonadota > Alphaproteobacteria > Rhizobiales > Rhizobiaceae > Rhizobium > Rhizobium sullae. The sequence continues at coordinate 195,759 of NZ_FWER01000012.1, read as the reverse complement.
CCGGACAGGAGGGCTGTGCGGCAGGAACCTTGTAGCGGGCGATACGCAGGCCGTCCGGGCTGTACCGGTCGACGACGCCTGCACCCCAGCGTGCATTCCAGATATAGCCGTCCGCGTCGCAGACGGAACCATCGAGGCCGCCGGGATCATCCATGCTGTCGACCATCACGATCGGCTCGCCCGCCGGAAGCCCTGTCTGCGGATCAACCATCACGCGCATGAGGCGGCTGATGCGCGTATCCGTGTAATAGCCGATTGTGCCGTCGGGCGAGAAGCAGATTGAATTAGGAATGCTGATGCCGCTGAAGATCTTCGTCACCTTGCCGCCTGCAACGTGATAGATCGCGCCTGCCTGGCTCTCCGCCCGCTTGCTCATCGTACTGATCCAGAGTGCGCCGGATGGGTGCGTTCGGCCGTCATTCGAGCGGTTTTCCGGGTTGTCGTTTTCAAGCGCGGCATAGAAGGTCAGATTGCCGTTGCCAATATCGCGGACGAAAAGCCCTTCTTCGGTTGCGAGCAACTGGCGCTTGTCGTCGATGCGCGCAAGCACGCTCGCCATCATCGGAAGCGGATGCATCTTCTTTTCTTCAGTGCCGAGGTTCAATTCGTGCAGTTCCTTGCCGAGGATGTTGAACCACCAGACGGTGTCGGTGTCCGGATCGTAGGTCGGGCCTTCGCCAAGTACCGAACTGGTATTGCAAAGCGTTTTGCCCTCGAACTCGTAAATCTCAGTCATATGCCTACGCTCCTACGGCTGCGTCATAGGCGTAAATGGTAGCCTTGGCGCGCTCGGCAACCTCCGCGGCCGTCATTCCGGGCATGTAAATGCTGGTGCCGAGGCCGAAGGCCAGAATGCCCGCTTTCGTGTAGTCCGCGAAATTCTTGTCGGAGACTCCGCCGACCGCCGCAATCACGAGATCGGGCGGCAGAATGGCGCGAATGGCCGTTATGCCCGAAGGTCCAAGCACGCTGGCGGGGAAGAACTTCAGGCCCGTAGCGCCTGCGCGGGCGGCGGCGAGGGCCTCGGTCGGCGTGAAGACGCCCGGCATCGAGACCATCTCGTAGCTGCGCGCGCGGATGATGACGTCAGGCTCGACATTCGGCGTGACGAGCAATTTGCCGCCGGCGTTGTGAAGGCTGTCGACGGCATCGACCGTCAGCACGGTGCCCGCGCCGATCAGGCATCCCGGCGGCGCCATTTTCGCGGCAATTTCGATCGACTTGAAGGCCTCGGGCGAATTCAGCGGGATTTCGATCGCAGTGAGGCCGTTCTCGATCAGCGCGCTGACGACGCTTTCGGTTTCCTCCGGCTTGATGCCGCGCAGAATGGCGATGAGCGGACGCTTCATGGAAGGGAAAGGGATGCGGTTGATCATGAGAAATTCCTCAATTCGGCCAGATGGCTTCGGCAGCGGCCGAAAGCCCGCGGCGCACGGCCGTGTCGGCATCGATGGCGGTGTATTTTACAGATAGGAACTTGAAGGCCGTTTCATAAAGGCCCTGGAGGTGGCCCGAAGCGACGAGCGTGACAGGCGTGTCGTTCGGAGCATCGGAAAGCGCGCCGGCGATTTCGAGACCGATCAGTGTGCCGGAAATCCTTGCCTGCGCACCGGCCGCTGTCAGTCCGTGAAGAAGCTGGCCCGAGCGTGCGGTAAAGAGAAGGTTGGACGCAATGGCAGGCTGCCTAAAAGCGGCCGAAACCGCTGCCTTGAAGGCGGAATTGCCCGCCTGAGCCTCGTCGGCGCCCGCAACGGCATGCGACAGGATCGTATGCTTGCTGATCGCGTCGAAGAGTTCGCCGGTCATGAAGGTCGAAAACCCGATCACTTCGCCATCCTGGACATGAACCCATTTCGAGTGCGTGCCTGGCATGCAGACGGCCTGCAATCCCTTGCTGTCGGGGCCAAGTGCGCCGAGCAATTGCGTTTCCTCTCCGCGCATGACGTCGGGCGATGCCTTGTCGCGCTGGGCAAGGCCGGGGAGGATACGGACATCCCGGCTTTGGCCCGGAACGGAAACGGCGCCGGCGAGGATCGAAGAAATCGAGGCGGGCACGTCGATATAGCCCGCCTCGATCCAGCCCTGCTTGGCGCCGACCATGCCGCAGGCGATGACGGGCACGTTTTCGGGCACCGAGAGTGCGGCGAGATGCGACGCCAGCACATCGGCAAAGCCGGACTTGGCCGCCGTTGTCATGCCTTCGCCGCTGCGGCGCTCGCCAAGAACGCTGCCGTCCTTACCGATCAGCCAGAGCCTGAAACTGCTCGTACCCCAATCCACCGCGACATAAGCGGGATTTGCCATCAGAAAATGCCTCCATCGACAATCAAGGACTGCGCCGTCACCGCGGTCGCGCAGTCGGATGCAAGAAACAGACACGGACCGACGATCGCATCGGCATGCAGGACCTTCTTGAGGCATTGCCGCTTGATAGTCTGCGCAATGCCCTCTTCGGTCAGCCAGAGCTTCATCTGCCGTTCGGTCACGATCATGCCTGGCAGGATGCAGTTGACGCGGATATTGTCCGGGCCAAGTTTGCCCGCCAGGCTCTTGGTGAGACCGATCACGCCGGCCTTGGCAGTGGAATAGGCCGGAAAATCCGGCATGTTCAGGAGAAATGCGATCGATGACATGTTGATGATCGCGCCGCCGCCTGCCGCCCGCATGGAAGGCGCGACAGCCTGGGCGGTGAAGAAGACATGGCGGAGGTTCGTCGCTTGGTTGTTGTCCCAGTATTCTTCGGTGACTGCGTCGAAATCATGCCGGTCGTCCCAAGCCGCATTGTTGACGAGCACAGTGATCGGTCCCGATTGTGCGACCACCGCATCAACGGTCTGCCGGATCGCGCTGATATCGCGAAGGTCGGCCTTGAAGAAATGCACAGGATGCTCGCAATCGCGGGAGAGCCGCATCGCGAGTTCCCGGCTTTCCGTTTCGGCGATGTCGATGAAGGAAACCTTCGCACCCTGCCGGGCGAAGCCCTCCACGATCGCCGCACCGATGCCGGCGCCGCCGCCCGTTACGAGCACGCTACGATCCGTGAATTCCGGAAACTGCGCGACTACACCGCTCACGGTACTCTCCAATGTTCCGGTATTTGGAACTCAATTTGACTATGTGGAATTATCCGATTACGCTGCCAGCTGTGTCAAGGCCGACGGTAGGCAATCAATGGCTCTACGAAAAGATATATCGAGAGAAAATGAAACGGGGACCTTGGGCAAGGCGATAGCGCTACTCGACCTCGTGACGCATGCCGAACGTCCCCTGCGCTTTACCGATATTCTTGCTCTCGCCGGCCAGCCGCGCGGCACGTTGCACCGCCAACTCGGCCATCTCGTCGAAGAAGGGCTCCTGGAATTCGACGCCGACGGACGCTATGCGCCGGGGTTGCGGCTTCTCGATCTCGCATCGCGAAGCTGGGCGAAGAACGAATTCCGGCTGATTACCGAACCGCATCTCAGGCATCTGCAGCAGATGAGCGGCGAGACCGTCCATCTTGGCGTTCTGCGCGGAGCCTCTATCATCTACCTCGACAAGATCGAAGGTCAGCAGTCTGTCCGCATGTATTCGCAGATCGGCAACGCCTCGCCCGTCTATTGCACCGGCGTCGGAAAGGCTGCTCTTTCGGTTTTGCCGGACGATGCGCTGGAAGCGCTGGTGCGAAGGCTCTCCTTCGATAGCTTCACGCCGCAGACCCTAGTTTCGGCCGAGGCATTGCTGGCCGAAGTGACGATAATCCGCAAAACCGGCTTCGCCTTCGACCGCGAGGAGCACGAGCCAGGTATCCGCTGCATCGCGGCGCCAATCGGGATGGAGGATGGAAGCTTTACCGGCGGCGTTTCGATCACCGGTCCGGCCTACAGGCTGACGATCGAGCGTCTCGAGGAATGGGCGATCCCCATAAAGCAGGCTGCGGCATGCATCGCGGATGCCATGCGCGTCCGTCTCGGCCCGCGCCGATAGCAGCCTACGTGACGATGCATTCGGCTGGACGCTTTCACAGAGCACGCTTATGATGCGTGCGATATTGAGATTTGGCTGCGAATCACGCCAACTGCGGTAGTTTGTTAAATCGTATAGTCTCTTCGGCCATTGTATTTCGGCCAGGTTGTTTTTTATTTCATGCGGGCGCGTTTGGCTTGCGGGCACAAATTGATCTGAAACGGCGCCGCCGCTCTTGAGAAGACGAAAAGTAGATGACAGCACTGTCACGGGCATCTTTCGATGCAGATGGATATATTCAGGAAATTGCGGGTCTGAAGACCCAGTTCGACATCTTCCGCTTCATGAAGCGCGTGACGGAAGCTTGCCGGAGCAGGGCGTTCATGGTCCTCAATTTGCCACCGGTCACGTCATTCGAGCTCCAAAGTGCGACGGTGATCACCAGTTGGCCGGCCGAGCTCCTGTCGCTTTACGATCAGGAAAACCTGCTGGCGAACAGCCCTGTCATACGCCGTCTGCGCACGTCGTCGGTTCCCTTTTTCGTCGACGTCACCAAGGGCCATCGGCGGGACGACGGCAAGACTTCAATGGCCGTGACGCTTTTCGAGCGCTTCAAGATGATGCGTTGCGCGTTTTTCCCGACACACGAGCCATCAGGCATGCGGGGTGCAGTCTCGTTCGCGGGCGATCGCGAACCCTTCGCGCCCGAGGAGATGCGGGACCTTTTCTATATCTCTATCCATGTCTTCGACAGGCTCGCCGAAATCCGCAGTCTCGATACGCGCATGACGGATGCGCTGACGGATCGCGAAATCGATTGCCTGAACTGGACGGCGGCAGGAAAGACCAGTGCGGAAATCGCCGATATCCTCAATCTCTCGGAGCATACCGTCAATCACTACCTGAATCGCGCGACGAAGAAGCTCGACACGGTCAACCGGACGCAGGCCGTCGCCAAGGCGCTGCGCATCGGCATCATCAAGTGACCCTGCTGAAAATATTGGCAGTTTGGGTCAAAAGATGAGCAGGGTTGCTTCCTTCATCCGTTGCTATTCTCGGTCGCTTTCCAGCGCGTCGCCCCAATTCGCCCGTCGCGCCCATTTGAAGGTGGCGCCATCGCGTTTGGAGAAGGTGCGCTCGCCGGCCGTTCCGTCGCTTTGACAGAGCTTCAGTCTGATCACCCCGCCCGGGCCCTGAGGCGGCGCGATGATGCGGGCCTGGGGAGCCTCGTCTGCCAAACGGCTTGCGGCGATGAAGATATATTTTTCGTCCTCCCACGGCACGTCCGCATCCTTGACCAGCCGGTGCATTTTCGAACGGGCGACGCGGCGTGAAAAATGACACCAATCCGGCCGCGTGAGAGGACAGTCCGTCGCATGCGGGCAGGGTGCTATCAGGTGCGCCCCTTTTGAGAGCAGCAGATCACGCGCGGTGAGAATACGGTCCCAGCCGGCCGGTGTTCCGGGTTCAATGATGACGAGCGTGCCTAGCGTCAGCGCCCAGAGCTTGTCGATCGACGCGGCGATCTGATGCGGCTCTATCTCATCGAGCACATAGGCGATGGTGACAAGATCGGCGGGCGCGATTTTCGGCAACGCCTTGATAAGATTGCCATCCAGCCAATCTGTCTGAAGGTCGAGCCTCTCCGAGAGTCTTCTGCCGACGTCGCGGATTGCGTCGCTTGCCTCCACCATCACGGCGCTTTTGATCTCAGGCCAGCAGCCAGCGGCGGCCCAGAGTGCCGAGCCTGGACCAGCCCCGACATCCACGAAATGCTCAGGCGCGAAATCGGGCCGGGCTTCCGAAATCATTTCATAGGCGGCGCGGATCGCGGCATATGTGGCGGGCAGCCGTGCGGCGAGATAAGCCTTGGCTGCAAGACCGTCGCTGATGTGGAAGCTGCCGTCGCGCAGTTCCTGGCGATAACGGCTGGAAAGGCGTGCTGCGGCGCGCTTCAGCCCGTCGAGCGGCTGGCCCTCCAGCATCTCCTCCACCTGTTCGCGCAATATTCTTGGCAATTCCATCGCTGTCGCCCGTGTTGATCGATCACCCCATACAGCCGGGTAACTGCCATGCCAAGCGGCATATGAAGCGCTTGCCTATCATCATCTGGCACGAGCCTTGCTTCCTAGTCTGCAGAGGTCCAGAGGGGACTTTGGAAGAGCGCCAAAAAAGAACGGCGCCATCGGCAACCCGCCGTCCGGCAGCGTTGATGCATGTCTCCTGCAGCCGTTGCCGGCGGCGGTTGTTGCCTTTTTGTAACGACCCTCCCATGATGTCGCTCCACCCCGTGTTTTGGGGTGATTTTCCCTCTGGTTATTTCCGGACATTGTTCTACTTCGGCCTGCGTTGCGCCGGGTATCGGGCAGACCGTTGCGGCCATCGGGGCGAAAGCCCGGCGGACCAGATGGCCGCAACGGATTTCGCCACGAACTTGATCGCGCGCGATTTCCGTCGCCCTTGATGCCGATTTCGTTTGGCGAAGCCACAGCCCTCCACTATCTACCTCTTTTCAAAGACTGTGCGTGAGGGTGGAATGACGGACGTCACCAAGGAACAGATTCTCGAAACGCTGAAGACCGTGCGTGGTCCCGATCTCGAACATAATATCGTCGAGCTCGGCATGGTATCCGACGTCTTCATTTCGGACGGCAAGGTCTATTTCTCGATCACCGTTCCGGCCGAGCGCGCCAAAGAGCTCGAGCCGCTGCGTCTGGCCGCCGAGCGCGTCATCAAGGAACTGCCGGGCGTGAAGGGTGCGCTCGTGGCACTGACCGCCGACAAGAAGGCGGCCCCCGCATCCGCACCCGCCGCGCGTCCCGCAGCAGCTCATGCCAGCCACGGCCATGAGGGTCATGCACATGCCCCGCAGCAACAGCCGCCGCGCGCCGGCAAGATCGGCGTGCCCGGCATCAATGCGATCATAGCGGTTGCCTCCGGCAAGGGCGGCGTCGGCAAGTCGACGACAGCCGTCAATCTCGCGCTCGGCCTGCAAGCGAACGGACTTCGCGTCGGCATTCTCGACGCCGATATCTACGGCCCCTCTATGCCGCGTCTTCTGAAGATTTCCGGCCGCCCGACGCAGATCGACGGCCGCATCATCAATCCGATGGAAAATTACGGCCTCAAGGTCATGTCGATGGGTTTCCTCGTCGATGAGGAGACGGCGATGATCTGGCGTGGCCCGATGGTGCAGTCGGCAATCATGCAGATGCTGCGTGAAGTCGCCTGGGGCGAACTGGACGTACTGGTCGTCGATATGCCGCCCGGCACGGGCGATGCGCAGCTGACGATGGCCCAGCAGGTGCCGCTTGCGGGCGCTGTCATCGTCTCCACGCCGCAGGATCTGGCGCTTGTCGATGCCCGCAAGGGGCTTAATATGTTCCGCAAAGTGGAAGTCCCGGTTCTCGGCATCATCGAGAACATGAGCTATTTCATCGCGCCGGATACCGGTACGCGTTACGACATTTTCGGCCATGGCGGTGCGCGCAAGGAAGCCGAGCGCATTGGCGTGCCCTTCCTTGGCGAGGTTCCGCTGACGATCAATATCCGCGAAACCTCAGATGCAGGCACGCCGCTCGTCGCCTCGGAGCCGAACGGCATTGTGGCGGGCATTTATCGCAATATCGCTTCGAAGGTCTGTGAACAGCTTGGCGGTCAGCCGCAGCGTCAGGCGCCGACGATCGTTTTCGAGTAGCTGTTTCAGTCCGCCGCATACCCAAATTATGGGGGAAATGTGGTGAAATTGCCCGGTTCACGTAAGATGACTTGATTATTTCACAGCTTTCCGTCATATGGCCCGCCGTCGCCATGATGGCGGTTTCTGCGGATGCTCGATGATGGCCGCCCTGCTTGAAAAGTTTCGGCCAGCCTGCATGTTCGGAGTTATCTTGTCGATCGAAGGATTGGTGACTGCGATGCGGTTGAGCAGAATGCACGGCCGGGTTGTGACCGGATGCAGCTGGAGTTGTATGAACGTTTTTCCGCGTCCGGCAAGATCGAAGACTGTTAGCCCGTACGGCGCCGTGACGGCGGCCGTTCCAGTGAAAGGCTTTCGATGAAAAGCGCAGGCATTGCAAGGCATGCCGGCGGCTGGAGCAACGCCCGGTGATCACTGCTTATTGTTCAAATTGCAAGTCGGTCGAAATCCGCGATCTGTCGCACGGCGCGGAGTTTCCGGACGATGTGGTGTGGATCGATCTGCTAGAACCGACCCGGGAGGAGGAGCTCCACGTCGAAAAGATCGTCGGTATCGAGGTTCCGACCCGCGACGACCTGAAGGATATCGAACCGTCGGCACGCCTCTACACTGAAAATGGTGCTACGTTCATGACGGCTTCGCTGGTCTGGAAGGCCGAGACCGAGGCGCCGACGCTGACGGATGTCGCTTTTATCCTTATCGGAAATCGGCTGATCACTATTCGTTACGCCCATCCGAAATCCTTTGGGCTGTTTATTGCAGCCCTTCATCGGGTGCCGGAGGAGTGGCGAAGCGGCGCTGCCCTGCTTGCCAAGCTGCTTGAGACGATCACAGACCGGACCGCGGAAATCCTCGAGGTCTCGGTTGCCCGCATCGACATCCTTTCGATGCACGTCTTCGGCGACCGCGCCAAGAAGGTTCGCAAACCCTCGAACTATCTCGAGGTAAAGCTCCGCGACATCGCCGGCCACCAGCGCCTTGTCAGCAAGGTGCGAGACAGCCTGGCCTCGCTCGCGCGCCTCATGACCTTCTTCTACACGATCGCCGCGGTTCAGAAGGATCAGGCGACGAAGGAACTATCGCGCACCGTCTCGCGCGATATCCAGTCGCTGACGGAGCACGCCTCTTACGTCGCCGGAAACATCACCTTCCTGCTCGACGCCTCGCTCGGCCTCATCAATATCGAGCAGAACTCGATCATCAAGATCTTCTCGATCGCATCCGTCGTGTTCTTGCCGCCCACACTTGTCGCATCGATTTATGGTATGAATTTCGAATTCATGCCGGAACTGCAATGGGCCGCAGGTTACCCCTCTTCGCTGGGCCTGATGGTGCTATCCGCGGTCATTCCGTTCCTCTTTTTCCGATGGAAAGGCTGGCTCTAAGGAGCCTGTTGTCACTAATGTCCAACGAAAGCCATTCGCACGATCGCCACATGACGCCGCGCAAACTCTTCTATCTTGCGCTCGGCTCCGTCGGTGTCGTCTATGGAGATATCGGCACCAGCCCGCTCTACGCATTCCGCGAAGCGCTGAAACCGGTCGCGCATGATGGTCTCACCCGTTTCGAGATCATCAGCCTTATCTCGCTGATGCTCTGGGCGCTGACGATCATCGTCACCCTCAAATATGTCCTGCTGCTGCTGCGCGCCGATAACGAAGGCGAGGGCGGTACGCTCTCCCTGCTTGCTCTGTTGATGAAGACGGCGAACGGGCACACCGCGTTGCTGCTTACGCTCGGCATGGCGGGTGCGGCCCTGTTCCTCGGCGACGCGATGATCACGCCGGCGCTGTCGGTTCTGTCTGCCGTTGAAGGCGTCAAGCTGATGGCCCCGAGCCTGTCGGCTTACATAGTGCCGATTTCGGCCGCCATTCTTGTCTTGCTCTTCGTTTTCCAATCGCACGGTACCGGCGCCATGGGCCGTTTTTTCGGACCGATCACCGCACTCTGGTTCATCGTCCTAGCGATTGCCGGCGTCTCGCACATCTCCGACGACTACGGCATCCTGGCAGCCTTCAATCCGTATTATGCCGTCAGCTTCCTGCTCGACGAAGGATTCTACGGCATCGTCGTTCTGGGCGCGGTCTTCCTGACGGTTACCGGCGCCGAAGCGCTCTATGCCGACCTTGGCCATTTCGGCCGCCGCCCGATCCAGTGGGCCTGGTTCGTACTGGTCTTTCCTGCGCTCGCGCTGAACTATCTCGGCCAGGGCGCGCTCGTCCTCGGCAATCCGGAGGCGATGTCCGACCCCTTCTATCTGATGTTCCCGAAGTGGGCGCTGCCTTTCGCTGTCATTCTGGCGACGGCCGCAACGATCATCGCCAGCCAGGCGGTAATCACGGGCGCCTTCTCGCTTGTGCGCCAAGGCATCAACCTCGGTTTCCTGCCGCGCATGGAGATCCTCTTCACCTCGGAGACCAATACCGGGCAGATATTCTTGCCGACCGTCAACACCGTGCTCTTTCTGGGCGTCATGTTCCTGGTTATCACGTTCCAGACGTCAGAAGCTCTTGCAACGGCCTATGGTATCTCGGTCACTGGCGCGATGGTCGTCACCACGATCATGGCTTTCGAGTTCGTGCGGACGCGCTGGAACTGGTCGATTCCGGTGGCTGCCATCGTTCTTGTGCCGCTGCTTGTGCTGGAGCTGATCTTCCTCGGTGCCAATCTGCTCAAGATCCATGACGGCGGCTATATCCCGATCCTGATCGCCACCGCCTTCATCGTTGTCATGTGGACCTGGCGCCGCGGCACGGCGCTGCTCATGGAAAAGACCCGGCACACCGACATCCCGCTGCCGTCATTCGTCAGCTCTATCGAACGCAAGAGCGATCATTCGCCCGCCCATGTCCCCGGTACTGCGATTTTCCTCACCAGCGATCCGGAGTCGGCGCCTGCCGCCCTGCTTCACAATCTGAAGCACAACCACGTCCTGCATGACCGCAACGTCATCCTGACGATCCGCACGGTCAACAAGCCGCGCGTTGCGAACTCTGAACGCTACAAGGTCGATCAGGTTTCCGAGCGCTTCTCGCGTGTCGAACTGCTCTTCGGCTTCATGGAAACGCAGAACGTCTCCCAAGCGCTCGCGGCACTCAGAAAGACCGGGTTGAAGTTCGACATCATGACGACCTCCTTCTATCTCGGCCGGCGCAAGCTAGTGCCGGATGCGAAGTCCGGAATGCCCTATTGGCAAGACCGGCTCTATATCGCGCTCGCCAACGCAGCGGCGAACCCCTCCGACTACTTCCGCCTTCCGGCGAATCGCGTGGTCGAACTCGGCTCGCACGTCATCATCTGACATTCCTTCCAAACATTCTTCTCCCCGCCAGGGGAGAAGCCGAAAAACCGCTCACGGATGAATTCTGGGACACCGCATTAACCAAGCATCAAGGTTAATGGGTGATTTTCGTCTGACTGTTGAAGCGTCCCGTGTCCGGAGTCTGGCGTTGCGTCGAAATCGCGTTGTTCGCAGCAAGCTGCGTTCCCTCCCTCAGAGCTGGATTTCACCCGCCATCTTCGGCATTTGCGGGTGGCTCGCATTCCCCACCGTCGCATCGCATGCCGATCTCGCCGCCATGCTCGCGGGGCTTGATCAAAGCCGTGACAACTGGCGCATGGTGATGACCAATTCGCCCGCCGGCTCCATTCATCAGGCCGAACTCGCTTTCGCAGATCCGATCGTGACGGGAACGATAGCGGCCGGCGCGGGCATGGTTCTTCCGGATGGCCGCAAGGTCGCCTTCGTCGCGAAGGGCAAGGGCCACGAGGCGACGCCCGATGAGGAGCGCGTCAACCGCGGGACCAAGAAGGGCCGCATCGTGGCCGTCGAGAAGATGCAGCCGCCGAAGGATTTCTCCGCAGGCTCCATTCTCCAGCGCACGCAGCTCCTGTTCCAGCCGAGCTTCGATCTCAAGGACAAGTCCGCCTTCGTGAAGCCGAAGATCGTGGGCAAGGAAATCGAAATCGCCACCAATTTCTACAGGAAGCAGCCGGTCATGCCGGCGCCTGGTGTTTCGGCGATGCTTGCAAGCCTTGTTACAAACGACAAGGCGGACGTGTTGGCGACCGCCTATGCGCCGGCAGCCCCGGACTACGCCCGTCAATCGCCCTTCGATTCGATCCTTGCCGATCAGGCAAATGACGGCCGTTTCGTTCCCCAGATACGCGCCGGCGATCATGCCTGGGCGGCGAGCATCCTGCCCGCCAGCGTGTTTTCGGCGCGCGAGCAGCAGTGCCTTGCGTCCGGCATCTATTTCGAAGCTCGCGGCGAACCGGTAAAGGGGCAGGCGGCGGTTGCGCAGGTCATCCTCAACCGCGTCAGGAACCCGGCCTATCCGAAAACCATCTGCGGCGTGGTCTACCAGAACGAAGACTGGCGGAACCGCTGCCAGTTTTCCTTTGCCTGCGACAATATCCGCGACCGCGTGAACTCCGAAAATCACTGGCGCGTTGCCCGCGACGTCGCCATGGCAGTCACGGCCGGCAAGATCTGGCTTCCGCAGGTCGGGTCCGCCACCCATTACCATGCCGTTTATGTCCGGCCGAAATGGGCAAGGACCATGGAAAAGGTCGGCCGCATCGGCCTGCACGTCTTCTATCGCACCTACGGCGGCGGGTGGAGCTGACGAAAAGTCGGTCCGGCAGCGGATTTCACCGCCGATCATCGGCTTCGAAAGCGGATTCTTTCGCTCGAATTTTCAAGGTGGCCAAAAGTTCGGATCAAATCATTGATTCCGAACGATAATTTTATGGCTGGACATAAGCTTCCTACGCCTTGACTATGGTTTCCCCTAAAACTATGTTGCGCGCGACTTCAGAACGGGCCGAAAGGTTTTCACACCTTGTGTCCGTTGTCCTGAAAACCGGGGTAGCGGGGATCGCGGACAGCGGAAGACGAGGAGGAAGCCATGACGGATGACCGCGAGGAAAGTCTTGAAAAGCGCCGTGCGCAGCTGGGAGCGAAGCTCAAAGCCAAGCGCATAGATGCGGGAGAGGACGAGGCGAACGAAGCCCGCGCCGAGGTAAGCCGCAAAGGCTATGCTGAGGCGATGAAGCTTTCGAGCGAGTTCATTTCCGCGATCGTCGTCGGTGCCCTTCTTGGCTATCTTTTGGACCGTTTTGTCGGCACGGCGCCTTGGGGAATGATTGTTCTTCTGCTTCTCGGATTCTGTGCCGGTGTTTTGAACGTTCTTCGTTCTGCAGGCAAGGTTGCGAAACCGGGGCCTGGAGAGGCCGAAAACGGCAAGAAATAGGGCAGGGCGGCAGGCGCCTTGCCCAGTGTGATGATCCCGCAATCGCGGGCCAAAGAAGAGAGAACAAGCGGTGGCTAACGATCCGACCCATCAGTTCCTGATCCAGAAGATTGTGCCGATCGAAATCGGCGGAATTGATTTCTCGTTCACCAACGCTTCTCTCTTCATGGCGGCATCCGCTGCCGTTGCCGCAGGCTTCCTTTATTTCTCGACGTCTAACCGTGCGATCGTTCCCGGCCGCTCACAGTCGGTCGCGGAAATGTCCTACGAGTTCATCGCCGGAATGCTGAAGGAAGGTGCAGGAACCAAGGGGATGCAGTTCTTCCCGCTGGTCTTCTCGCTCTTCATGTTCGTGCTGACGGCGAACCTGCTTGGCATGTTCCCGTATTTCTTCACGGTGACGAGCCAGATCATCGTCACCTTCGCCTTGGCGCTGCTCGTCATCGGCACGGTTCTCGTCTACGGCTTCTACAAGCACGGCTTCCATTTCCTGAATGTCTTCGTGCCCTCGGGCGTTCCGGGCATTCTTCTGCCGTTGGTGGTGACGATCGAAATCATCTCCTTCTTGTCCCGCCCCATTTCACTCTCTGTTCGTCTTTTCGCCAACATGCTCGCCGGTCACATCACGCTGAAAGTGTTCGCAGGCTTCGTCGCCTCGCTTGGAGCCTTCGGTGCACTCGGTGTTGGCGGCGCCATCCTTCCCCTCATCATGACGGTCGCCCTGACCGGTCTCGAGTTCCTCGTCGCCTTCCTCCAGGCTTACGTTTTTGCGGTGTTGACTTGTATGTACCTCAACGACGCAATTCACCCGGGTGGCCACTAAGGATACCGACATTGACGTCAAAGGGCGTCAGTCAATTCGCCGCAACAACCATTTCAAAGGAGTTCAACATGGAAGCGGAAGCAGCAAAGTTCATCGGTGCAGGTCTGGCTTGCTTTGGTATGGCCGGTACGGCTCTCGGCCTTGGCAACATCTTCGGCAACTACCTCGCCGGCGCTCTGCGCAACCCGTCTGCTGCTGACAGCCAGTTCGGCCGTCTGGTTTTCGGCTTCGCCGTTACGGAAGCTCTGGGCATCTTCTCGCTGCTCGTCGCTCTCCTTCTGCTCTTCGCCGTCTAATATTGGCGGGATTGAGGGATCACGGCCTGCGACCAGCAAGCCGTGATCCTTTGTATTTGCAGTACACCTGGAGGTGAGCATGTTTTTTGTGACCCCGGCCTATGCTCAAGAAGCTCCGGCGGGAACGGCAGAACCGGGTGCAGCGCCCGCGACGGACCCGCATGCCGCTCCGGCGCCCGGCTCGGTCCATACCGAGACCGGCGTTCCCAGTGGCGAGCATGGCGGCGGCGGCGTTTTCCCGCCTTTCGATTCGTCGACTTACGCGTCCCAGCTTCTCTGGTTGGCGATCACCTTCGCCATTTTCTTCTTGCTCATGCAAAAGGTCATCACGCCGCGCATCGGCGGTATCCTGGAGCAGCGCCACAAGCGCATCTCGCAGGATCTCGACGAGGCAAGCCGCCTGAAGGCGGAAGCCGATGCGGATGTTGCAGCCTATGAAGCTGAACTCGCTGCGGCCCGGGCCAAGGCGAACTCGATCGGCTCGGCCGCTCGCGACGCCGCCAAGGCTAAGGCCGAAGACGATCGCCGCGCCGTCGAAGCCAGCCTCTCCGAGAAGCTGAAGGCTGCCGAAGGCCGCATCGGCGAGATCAAGGCCAAGGCCTTTGCAGACGTCGGCGCAATTGCCGAGGATACGGCCGCTGCCGTTATCGAACAGCTGATCGGCGGCACAACCGCCAAGACCGATGTTGCTGCTGCTGTCGCAGCCGCCAAGAAGGAGGCTTGATCGATGGAATTTGCTTTTGATGCAACTTTCTTCGCCTTTGTCGGCCTCGTCCTGTTCCTGGCCCTCGTCGTCTACCTGAAGGTTCCGGGCATGATGGCAAAGTCGCTCGACGACCGCGCCGATCAGATCCGTAACGAGTTGGCCGAAGCCAAGCGTCTGCGCGAGGAGGCCCAGCATCTGCTGGCCGAATACCAGCGCAAGCGCAAGGAAGCCGAAGCGGAGGCTGCGCATATCGTCGCCGCCGCCGAGCGCGAAGCCGAGATGCTGACCGCCGAAGCGAAGAAGAAGACGGAGGAGTTCGTCGTCAACCGCACGGCCCTTTCGGAACAGAAGATCAAGCAGGCGGAAGTCGATGCGATGAAGGCTGTCCGTTCGGCCGCCGTCGATCTGGCGATTGCCGCGGCCGAAACGGTCCTCGCGAAGAAGGCCGACGGCAAGGTCCAGGCCGACCTCTTCAAGGGCGCCGTCGGCGAAGTGAAGACACGCTTGAACTAAGCACTCTTTTCATGTTGATCTGGAAAAGCCCCGGCAACGGGGCTTTTTTATTGGCGGCGGTGCAGCTGCCAGGGAGTTGCCGATGCCGACGGATGAGACGGGTCCCGGACCGATCTTGCGTGACGGGCTTGTATGGCGTGCCACGCGTCCATGGACTACGAATGTGCACGCTTTGCTTGAGCACGTGAAGCAGGGCGGCTTCGATGCTGCGCCCCGATCGGCGGGCTATGACGAGAATTTCGAGCGCGTGACTTTTATCGAGGGTGAGAGCGGCGACCTCGATAATCTCCAAATGCGTTCGGTCACGGTACTGACTTCTGCGGCGCGATTGCTGCGCATCTACCACGATTGCTCGGCGTCCTTTCAGCCGCTCGCCGAAGGCATCTGGCAGCTGAAGCCGCAGCCGCCGTTTGAAGTCATCTGTCACGGCGATTTTGCACCGTACAACGTTGTCATACATGCTGGCAAAGCGATAGGCATCATCGATTTCGAGGCTGCACATCCCGGCCCAAGAACCTGGGATATCGCTTATGCCGTCTATCGGTGGGCGCCTCTGTCGAGACATATCGCGGCAGAGCGCATCGTCACGATAGAAGAGCAGATCAGCCGGGCGCGGGACTTCCTCGACACTTACGGCCTACCAGCCGATCAGCGCGCCGCTTTGCCCGATCTTGTCATTGCGCGTTTGAAGGGGCTCGTCGCTTTCATGGAAGCGGAGGCAGCGCAGGGATCGGAAAAATACCGTAGGGATATCGAGCAGGGCCATCATCGGCTTTATCGCGATGATGTCGGCTACATCCGCGTGCATCGGGATCAAATCGCGGCCGGACTCATGGCCACTTGATTGGGCGGGCAGCAAGCCGAATCGGCAAAGCCTGCCATAAAGCTGCCGCTCGATGGTCGGCAGATCGCCTTGCTATTGCCACACCGAAAACGTCTGAGAGTCACACTGTCGCCGGATCGTTCCTCAACCCTAACCGGCGGCCAAGGCAGTATGCCGTCGTCCACGCCATCACAGAGGAATGAATATGATCACTCGATATACCCCTGTTGCATCGTTGACCGCTGCAGCTCTCAGCTTGATGTTTCTCAGCAACCCTGCCTCCGCACAGCAGGCTGCTCCGGAGCAGCCGGCCCAACAAGGACAAACAGGAAGCCAAGGTGCACCCGCGGCCGTCAGCGATCAGAAGATCGAGGCCTTTGCGGTCGCCTATCTCCAGGTCGACAAGGTTCGGCAGGAATACTCGGCCAAGATCGGAGCAACACAGGACACGGCAGCGAAGCAACAGCTGCAGACCGAGGCCAGCAAGCAAATGGTTCAGGCCGTGGAAGCCTCCCCGATATCACTGGATGAATATAACTCAATTCTAACCGCCGCGCAGAAGGATCCGGCGCTCGTGAAGAGAGTTCAGGATAAGCTTCAGGAATCCGCGCCCGCACAGCAGCCGCCCGCGACGCAGCAGTAAGCTGTGCGCCGGGACTGCACCTGAGTCGTGCGGTTACTGGTTCCATTGAAGCGGCCTGAATGGCCGCTTCAATCATCATGTGTGAGCGGAAGATGCCGCTTCTTTGAAGCCGGACGCAGGTTTCTGTCGCAAGCCAGTTCCGCACTGGCAGCAGTTACTCCTCCAACATTTCGTCCATCATGGCGCCTTCGGTGCCGTTCTTCTTCAACGGCCGGAAGCTCATGCGGTGCAGCGAGCAGGGGCCATGCTGCTCGATCCCGGCGCGGTGCTGCGCCGTGCCATAGCCTACATGCGCGGCAAAGCCGTAGTCGGGAAAGACGAGATGTACGCGCGCCATCATCCGGTCACGCGTCACCTTGGCAACGATCGAGGCCGCGGCGATCGAGACCGAGCGCGCGTCGCCCTTGACGACGGCCTGCCCTGGGCACTCGAGGCCCGGCGGCACGTCGAGGCCGTCGGTCAGCACATAGCTTGCGGGGATAGCAAGGCCGCAGATCGCCCGGCGCATGGCGTCTAGGCTCGCCTTGCGGATATCCGTGAGGTCGATGCGGGTGGAGCTGGACGACGCGATGGAAACCGTCGCGGTTGCGAGGATCTGGACGAAGAGCTCTTCACGCCGCTGCGCCGAAAGCTGCTTGGAATCGTTCAGCCCGTCCGGGATACGCCTGGGATCGAGGATGACGGCGGCGGCGACGACAGGCCCGGCCAGAGGGCCGCGCCCTGCTTCATCGGCGCCTGCGACCGGCCAGTGGCCGGCCTTTCGCGCCTTCAATTCCAGCTTGAAGTCCGGAACGAGCGGCACCTCTTCGAAAAGCAGAGGAGAATCGGGTGGCGTGCGAGGTTTCATGCGGCTGAACCTCGCACACCAACCCGATTTCCTGCAAGCCCCCGGATCAGGGCGGCGTACCGGGGGCTTAGACCGCAAACGGGCAGGGGAGCCGTTCGCGGCTGCAAGAGGCCAGGGCGGCGGCCTCCTGCGGGGGGTAACTCGTTATGCTGGGCGATCTGAGGGAACGCCGGCGCTCGGACGGGCGGCTAAAGCAGCGAAAGCTGCACGCCGCTGCCGTCCGGTGGTACGAAGAGATCGTCGCGAAGCGGCATGCTGCGCCTCGTCATGCCGAGCCTTTTCGTCGCCATCTCGAAGCGCCGGGCGATCTGCCAGGCATAGGGGCCGACGCCTTTCATGCGCTTGCCGAAGTCCGCGTCATAGTCCTTGCCGCCGCGCATTGAGCGCACCAGCGACATGACGTGCCGGTAGCGGTCCGGATAGTTCTGTAGCAGCCAATCACGGAAGAGCGGAGCGACTTCCAGCGGCAGACGCAGGATGACGTAGCCCGCCTCCAGCGCACCGGCAGCTTTCGCCGCGTCGAGAATGCGTTCCAGCTCGTGATCGTTGAGCGCGGGGATCATGGGGGCGGCCATCACCGAGGTCGGGATGCCCGCTTCGCTCAGGGCCTGGATTGCCTCCAGGCGCCGCGGCGGCGTTGCTGCGCGCGGTTCCATCGTGCGCGCGAGCTTGCGGTCGAGCGTGGTCAGTGAAAGTGATGCGCGCACAAGGCCTTTGGCAGCCATCTCCTTGAGAATATCGATGTCTCGCAGGATCAGCGCCGACTTTGTGACGATCGAGACTGGATGATTCGCCTTGTTCAGCACCTCGAGGATCTGCCGCATGATGCGCCATTCCTTCTCGATCGGCTGATATGGATCGGTATTGGTGCCGATCGCGATCACCCGCGGCTTGTAGCCAGGCTTCGCAAGCTCCCGCTCCAGAAGCTTGGGCGCATCCGGCTTGGCGAACAGCCTGGCTTCGAAATCAAGGCCCGCCGAAAGGCCCATATAGGCGTGCGTCGGCCGGGCGAAGCAGTAAATGCAGCCATGCTCGCAGCCGCGATAGGGATTGATCGAACGGTCGAAGGGAATGTCCGGCGACTCATTGCGAGTAATTGCCGTGCGCGGCTTTTCGATCTGCACTTCGGTCTTGAACGGCGGCAGTTCTTCCAGCGTTTGCCAGCCGTCGTCGAAAGTCTCGCGGCGCGTCGGCTCGAAGCGCCCACTGGGGTTCAGTCCGGCCGCACGGCCGCGGCGCCGGTCGACCTCGATGCGAAGGCCGGAAGAGGTGATCATCGCTTCGGCAACATCCGCCGTATTGGCAGGCGCAAACGCGGCCTGCCCTGCAAGGGACTGTTTGTTCATCGGATTCTCCCGCGACCAAGGCCATTGCCTTCGTCCGTCTCGATGATTAAATTCCTATCGTGGAAAGGAGAACAATGCAAGAACAAAATGAGGAACGTGGCGCTGGCAAATTTTTGTGCGGCGCTTTATAAACAGGCAATGTTGACGGTCGTTCTTGAGTGCCAGGATCAGGAACCCGAGCTGGCGCAGACTTTATCGGTGCTGGTGGCGGGTGCAGTCGAAGGGCTTGTAAGCGACGTGGTCGTGCTCGACCACGGCTCGCGCGATGGCACGTCCAGCGTGGCCGATGCGGCTGGATGCCGGTTCCATTCACAGTGGGATATCAAAGACATATTGCGCTCGGCCCGCGGCGAGTGGCTGCTTTTCGTGGAGCCCGGCGCGCGGCCGCAGACCGGCTGGATAGATGAGATCGCCGAATATGTCGCCCTGAACAAGGTGCCGGCGCGCTTCACCGCCTCGCGCGGATACAGACGCCCGTTCTTTCAGCGGGTCGGCCGTTCGCCGCCGCCTCTGGAACTCGGTCTTCTCCTGCCGAAGAAGCAGGCGATCGCCGCCGCAAGAAGCGGAATGCGCCTTTCGGAATTCGCAACGGGACAGAAGCTGCGCAAGCTTTCCAGCGAGCTGATTCCTTCCTGGGTCGCCCGCGCCGCACGGTAGTCATTGCCGTTTCGATGAATGCGCAAAAAAATGGCGCCCGATACGATTTCGCGCTATAATTTGCTCGTGGCGCCGCCCGAGCGCCCCGCTTTATGGCGGTCGACCATGGAATGCCGGTAGACGGCAGAACAGGTCACAGCGGAAGTCTCCTCTTCTGCCGGTTTTCCGGCGGTAGGAGGTGCGTCATGAAACGCAATATGATCCGCGGCCCGCTCGCCCTCATATTGACGACATTGATCATCGCGCATCCGCATTCGGCAGCATCGCAGATGATGCGCAGTTGCGCAGGCCGATCCGAAGTCGTCAGTTTCCTGGACAAGAACTTTGCCGAAAAGCTCACGGCAGTCGGTCTGATCAACCAGAACGCCATTCTTGAAGTCTATGCCGCCGAAAGCGGTACCTGGACGCTCATCATAACGGACGTTCACGGCGTCAGCTGCTTGCTGCTGTCGGGTGATAGCTGGGAAACGATACCCGCTCTGCCGGGCCTGCATACATAGCGAACGCAAGTGTTGCCCTTGGCGCGGCGAGGGCAATGCTTTTTCTATTTCGCCGCACCGCGCCTCAGATGCTCATCGAGCCGCGACATGATCTCCACGAAATTACAGGGCATGTGGCGGTAGTCCAACTGCGCCTTCAAGATGCCGTCCCAGGCATCCTTGCAGGCGCCGGGCGAGCCGGGCAGTACGAAGATGAAGGTCGCCTTGGCGACCCCCGCCGTCGCCCGCGATTGGATCGTCGAGGTACCGATCTTGTCATAGGAAATGCGGTGGAAGACCTCCGAGAAGCCGTCCATGCGCTTCTCGAACAGCGGCTCCAGCGCTTCGGGCGTCACGTCGCGGCCCGTGAAGCCGGTGCCGCCGGTGGTGATCACGACGTCGATGCCGTCGGTCTCCGTCCAGGCGTTGACCCGGGCCGCGATGGCTGCCTTGTCGTCGCGCACGATGGCGCGGTCCATCAGCCTGTGGCCGGCCGCGGCGATCCGCGCCACAAGCGTGTCGCCGGATTTGTCGTTCTCCAGCGTGCGCGTGTCCGAAACGGTCAGCACGGCAATGCCGACAGGAATGAACGGCCGCTGTTCATCGATACCTGCCATCACCTGCCTCCCGAGAGCGTTTCCGTCGCCTGGAAATACCAGTCCGGCCGTTCGCTGTGAAGCTTTGCCGCGGCAGCCTCAGCCGCTTTAGTTGAGCCGAAAATGCCGAAGCACGTCGCACCGGAGCCGGACATGCGGACAAGTCTTGCGCCTGCGCTCTTCAATGCCGCTGAGACGTCTTCGATCTCGGGAACAAGTTCGCGGGCCGGCGGCTCGAGATCGTTCCGGCTGGCCTCGATCGCCGCCAGCCAGTCGCCGCCGCGCAGAGCAAGCGGCGGATTGTTCTTCGCCGTCAGCAGCCGGAATATTTCGGGCGTCGAGACCGCCTTCAGCGGATTGGCAAGCACGATCGCCAAGGAGGGCAGCGAAACGGGTTCGATCTCTTCGCCGATCCCGCGCGCAATCAGCGGCCGGTTTGCAAGGCACATGGGAACGTCGGCGCCGAGCCCAAGAGCGATGGCCGACAGCCTACCGCCGGGCAGGCGGAGGTTCCAAAGCCGCATGAGGCCGCGAAGGGCGGCTGCCGCATCCGCGGAGCCGCCGCCGATACCGGAGGCGATCGGCAGGTTCTTTTCGAGATGGATATGAACCGGCGGTGCATGGTCGCCCTGCGCCAGCGCTGCCTGCCGAAGCATGTCGCGTGCCTTGAGCACCAGATTGCTGCGCGAATCGATGCCGAGAGCGGAACCGAACCGTCCGCTGATCGTGAATCCGTCCGACGGCGAAGTGCAAAAGCCCAGCCTGTCACCATGGCCGGCAAAGGTCACCAGCATGTCCAGCAGGTGATAGCCATCGGCTCTCTGGCCCGTCACATGCAGGGCCAGATTGATTTTCGCAAGAGCATCTTCGGTAACCGCGAAGCCGGTGCTCATGCCCGCATCAGGCATGGCTCGTCAGGACTTCTTATCGGCCGGCGGCGGCGTAACAGGCGCCGGATCCGGCTGCTTCTTGTCCGCAGCCTTGGCGTCGTCGTTTTGCGTCGTCAGGCCGTTGGCGATCTTGTCCTTGATCCTCGGAATCTCGCTCTCTTCCGGCTCCGAGCCCAGCGCCCGGTTCCACTGATAGACGGCCTCGAGCTTGCGTCCAACGCGCCAGTAGGCGTCGCCCAAATGGTCGTTGATCGTCGCGTCGCCAGCCTTGATCTCGGCGGCCTTCTCCAGTTCGGCAACGGCATCGTCGTAGCGGTTCAGGCGGTAATAGGCCCAGCCGAGCGAGTCGATGATGTAGCCGTCGTCCGGACGCAGGTCGACGGCCTTCTTGATCATCGTCAGGCCTTCGTCGAGGTTGCGGTTCATGTCGATCCAGGAATAGCCGAGATAGTTCAGAACCTGCGGCTGATCCGGGTTGAGGTCGAGCGCTTTGCGGAAGTTCGGCTCCGCCTGGTCCCACTTCTTCAGGCGTTCATAGGCGATGCCGCGCTGGAAGAAGACCGTCCAGTCGGCGCGGCGCGGCAGCGGGCCGATCACCTCCACCGCCTTGTCGTAGTTCTCCGCCATTTCCGCGTAGTCCTTGGCGTCGGAAAGCACGCTGCCATAAGCGAGATAGGAGCGGACGTCTTTCGGGTCGGAATCGATCAGCGCCTTGAGATGCTTGCGGGCCTCGTCCGTCTTGCCGCCCTGTGCCAAGGCAAGGCCGAGCTGAAGCTCCGAGATGCGGCGCATCGGCGAGTTTTCCGGCACGCGCCTGTAGAATTCGATTGCGCGGTCCGTCTGCTCCTGTTTTTCGGCGATGCCGCCGAGGAGGACCAGCGTATCGGCGCTTTTCGGGTCAAGCGTATTGGCGGTCTGCAGATAGAGCGAGACGATGTCCTCGGCGCCGTCGCGGTTCAGCGCGCTGCCGATAGAGAAAAGCACGGCGGCAGCACCCTGGGCTGCGGTGCGCACCTGCTGTTCCGGCTTTTCGCCCTTCTCGATGCTCTGGCGCAGCGCATTCAGCGGAGCATAGTTGGGCAGCATGTTGTCGCCGACCGAGATCGCGTCGAGTGCCTTCTGCTTGTTGCCCTGCGATGCTTCGAGGCGGGCAAGCGCCATGACCGAGCGCATGAAGGTATCGGGCGCGGTCGCGCCGCCGTCCTTGTCCAGAACCGCGTCGTTCAGATGCTTGCGCGCGGCCGTCACATTGCCGGTCACAATCGCAATCGCGCCCGCATGATAGTTCTGGAAGATGCCGAACCATTCCGGGCCCTTCATCTTCTCGACCATCGACAGCGCTTCCTTGTTCCGGCCGGCGCCGGCGCGCGCCCAGGCGAGCAACAGGTCGTTCATCATGCGGTCGAGGTCGTTCGGGCCGTCATATTTCAGGATCGCTTCGGCGGTCTTGAACTCGCCGCGGCGCATCGCATCCATGCTGCGCACGACGGTGGTGATGCGCTCGACGGACGGGTCCTTCTTCAGGTCGTTGGCATATTTCACGCCATCTTCGATGTTGCCGTTCAAAAGCAGCGAGATCATCAGGCGCTGGCGGATCTCCGGGTTGCCCGGTTCGATCTGCAGGGCCTTCTTGTAGAGCTCGATCGCCGTCTTGTAATCATGGTCGACATCGGCCGTGCGGGCAGCGAGGAATGCGCCTGCGAAAGTACCGACCGTATCCGGGTCGAAGATCACGTTCTTGCTGGCATCATCCGTCTTGGCCGCTTCTTCGGCATTCACGCCGCCAAGCGCGCCGAGCGAAAGGACCGCTGCAAGGGCTGCGCTCGAAAGAAGACGGATGGCATATCTCTGCCGCATTAGAAAACCTTTCATCAGGGCAGCCGATTCATCCGGCCGGCTGCGAAATCAGTTGTTATGACTGATTCACAATAGGATGGCTTTTTTGAAGCGGCCCCGCAAGAAAATCAGCCCGCGATCAAGGACCTTTGATCAGTTGACCCGCTCGATGCAGAAGTCGATCACTTCCATGAGGGCCGATTTCCAGGCTGTTTCGGGAAGCGGCGCCAATGCGTCGCGGGCGATCGTGCCATAATGGACCGCCCGGGCAATCGTGTCGCTCAGCGTGCCGTATTTAGTAATGAGGCCGAGGGCTTTTTCCAGGTTGGCATCCGTGCTGTCGCCGCCCTCGATTGCATCGCGCCAAAAGGCCCGCTCGACCTGCGTTCCACGGCGATAGGCAAGGATGACTGGAAGCGTGATCTTGCCTTCGCGGAAGTCGTCGCCGACATTCTTGCCGAGATCCGCAGCCTTGCCGCCATAGTCCAGCGCGTCATCGACGAGCTGGAAGGCAAGGCCGAGGTTCATGCCGTAGGATTTCATCGCGTTGCGGCCGGATTTGCCGGCGTCCGCGACGATCGGACCGACTTCGGCAGCAGCGGCAAACAGTGCTGCCGTCTTGGCGCGGATGACGGAAAGATAGTCGTCCTCCGTCGTCTCCATGTTCTTGGCGACGGAAAGCTGCAGCACCTCGCCTTCTGCGATGACGCAGGCGGCGGACGAAAGGACGTCGAGCGCATCCAGCGAGCCGACATCCACCATCATGCGGAAGGCTTGGCCGAGCAGGAAGTCGCCGACGAGAACGCTTGCCTGGTTGCCCCAGATCGTGCGCGCTGTCGATTTGCCGCGGCGAAGATCGCTTTCATCAACGACGTCGTCATGCAGCAGCGTTGCCGTGTGCATGAACTCGACGCTGGTTGCGAGCTTGACGTGGTTCTCGCCCCTGTAGTCGAAGAGACAGGCCGAGGCGAGCGTCAGCATCGGGCGCAGGCGCTTGCCGCCGGAAGAGATCAGGTGGTTTGCGACCTCCGGGATCATCTGCACGTTGGAACCGGCCTTCGAAAGGATAAGCTGGTTGACCCGCTCCATGTCCGCCCGGGTCAAATCGACTAGGGGCTTGACGGATGCCAGTTTGTTTTTGCTTTCTTCAAGCGGTATGACCACGCCCAACGACCCGGACTCCTGTTCATTCTTTGGGATTGACAATAGAAAGGGGCGATTGAAGCGGCAAGGGGTGAATTGTCGCGCAACACAGAATTGAAATGGAAATGACCGCAAATGCATGAACTTATCCGCGCCAATGACCCTGTTCTATTGTCCTATGCGCAGAGTCTGCTGGAGGATGCGGGGATTCATTGCTTTGTCGCGGATCAGGGAATGAGCATTCTCGAAGGCTCGCTCGGCATGCTGCCGCGCCGTCTGCTTGTCGGGGAGGAGCGGGCCGATCAGGCCCGCCGCATCCTGACGGATGCCGGCCTCGCCGGTGAACTCCGCACGTCGAAATGACGCGGCCATGAACGGCGCTTCCGACACGATCGATGCCTTCCATCGCGGCCGCTTCCACGTCGTCCAGCCGAAGGGCAGGGGGCACCGTTCGGGCATGGATGCCATGCTGCTGGCCGCCCTCGTCGCCGACGACCGCTCGATAAAGGTCGCCGATCTCGGTGCTGGCGCCGGTGCTGCAGGGTTGGCCGTGCTCTCCCGGCTGCCGAAGGCGGAAGCTGTGCTGTTCGAGCGCTCTGCGGAAATGGCCGATTACGCCCGGCGCAGCATTGCCTTACCCGAAAACGCCCATATGGCAGGCCGCGTTTCGGTCGTCGAGGCAGATGTCACCTTGACGGCGAAGGCGCGAAACGATGCGGGCCTTGCCGATGAGGTCTTCCATCACGTCATCATGAACCCGCCTTTCAACGACGCAGGCGACCGGCGGACGCCGGATGCCCTGAAGGCCGAGGCGCACGCGATGACGGATGATCTTTTCGAAGGCTGGATTCGTACCGCCTGCGCGATCATGATCCCTGGAGGGCAATTGTCGCTGATTGCGCGGCCGCAATCGATCGCCGAGGTCATCACCGCCTGCGGCCGGCGATTCGGCGGCATAGAGATTACCGCCATCCACCCGCGCGAGGGCGAGAATGCCGTCCGAATCCTGGTGACGGCGATCAAGGGCTCGCGGGCGCGGCTTTCATTGCGCACACCGCTCATCATGCACGAAGAGGGAACACATAAGTTCTCCCCCTTCGTCGATGATCTGAACAATGGCCGCGCGGCCTATGCGAGGCTTAGCCGGTCACGAAATCGATAAGCAGCTTGATATTCAGTCCAGCGATGACGATTGCAATCACGTAGGCAATGGCGCTCAGCCAGCGGGGCGCGACGAGTTCGCCCATCTTTGCCTTGCTGGCGGTGAACATCACCAGCGGGAAGACGGCGAAAGAAAGCTGCAGGCTGAGTACGACCTGCGTCAGGATCAGCAATTGTGCCGTGCCCTGATTGCCGTACCAGATCGTCACGATGGCTGCCGGCACGATCGCGATGGCGCGGGTGATCAGACGACGAACCCATGGCTGGAGTTTGATCTTCAGGAAGCCTTCCATGACGATCTGGCCCGCAAGCGTTGCCGTCACGGTCGAATTCAGGCCGCAGCAGAGCAGCGCGATACCGAAAAGCGTCGGCGCGATCGCAAGCCCAAGCAGCGGTGAGAGCAGCGAATGCGCCTCGCCGAGTTCGACAATATCCGTCCGGCCGTGGGCGTTGAACGCGGCTGCCGCCAGGATCAGGATCGAGGCGTTGATCAGCAGGGCAAAGCAGAGCGCGAAGGTCGAGTCGATCGTCGCATACGTGAGCGCCTCCCGCTTTTCCGGCACGGTATGACCGTAGGCGCGGGTCTGCACGATGCCGGAATGCAGGTAGAGATTATGCGGCATCACGGTCGCGCCGAGAATGCCGAGCGCCAGATAAAGCATTTCCGGATTGCTGATGATTTCCGTCGTCGGGAAGAAGCCCTTGATGACAGCGCCCCACTGCGGATCAGCCAGGAATATCTGCACGCCGAAGCAAAGCGCAATGACGCCGAGCAGCGTGATGATGAAGGCTTCGATCCAGCGGAAGCCGAGCTTTTGCAGATAGAGAATGAGGAAAACGTCGAGTGCCGTGATCAGCACGCCGAGTTCCAGCGGGACCCCGAAAATTAGGTTGAGGCCGATCGCCGTGCCGATCACCTCGGCGATGTCGGTCGCGATGATCGCGATTTCCGCAAAAGCCCAGAGCGGCACGGAAACGAATTTTGGGAAAGCGTCCCGGCAGGCCTGCGCCAGATCGCGGCCGGAGGCGATGGCAAGCCGGGCGCAAAGCGATTGCAGCACGATCGCCATGAGGTTCGAAAGCAACGCGACCGTGAGTAGCGTATAGCCGAATTTCGAGCCGCCGGCGAGTGACGTCGCCCAGTTTCCGGGATCCATATAGCCGACCGCGACCATGTAGCCGGGGCCGGCAAAGGCGGCAATCCGCCGGAGTTTCGATCCCGGGCGGCCTGTTCCTATCGTGCGATAAACGTCTGAAAGCGAGGCTTCTTCGCGGTCGTGCCGCCAACCGCCTTTTGGAGTACGCTTCAAAACATCCATGTGATTTCCGCTTTGGTACCAATGTCCGCAATATGCCCGATTAGCATGATAATGCAAGTCATTCGCAAAATGAAAAATCGGATGCACCTTGGAAAGGGGGCCATTGCGTTTGCCGTTCCATTGCATACATGGATTGCGACCTCGAGAGCGAGAAGGATTTGAAATGGCCGGATTTTTGAGAAGACTGGTGCCGAAGCGTTTCCGCAAGGAAGGGGTGGTTATCCCGGTCGTCAGGCTCCAGGGTGCAATCATGAGCGGCGGCGGCCAGTTCCGCCCGATGCTCAATCTCGCCAATGTCGCGCCTGTGCTGGAAAAAGCCTTCTCTGACAAGGATGCTCCTGCTGTCGCCATCGCCGTCAATTCGCCTGGCGGCTCGCCGGTCCAGTCGCGGCTCATCTTCACGCGCATCCGCGAGCTTGCCCGTGAGAAGCAGAAGAAGGTGCTGGTCTTCATCGAAGATGTGGCGGCCTCTGGAGGTTATATGATTGCCCTTGCCGGCGATGAAATCATTGCCGACCCAACCTCTATCGTCGGTTCGATCGGCGTTGTCTCCGGCGGCTTCGGGTTTCCCGAACTCCTCAAGAAGATCGGCGTCGAGCGCCGCGTCTATACCGCCGGTGAAAACAAGGTGATCCTCGATCCCTTCCAGCCTGAAAAGGAGAAGGACATCGAATATCTGAAAAGCCTTCAGCTCGAGATCCACGAGGTCTTCATCGCCATGGTGCGCGAACGCCGCGCCGGCAAATTGAAGGGTGACGAAACCGTCTTTTCCGGCCTATTCTGGAGCGGTACGCGCGGGCTTGAACTCGGCCTCGTCGACAGCCTGGGCGACATGCGCCAGGAGTTGAAAAGGCGCTACGGCCCGAAGACTAGGTTGCAGCTCGTCACCGCCGCCCGCAGCCTTTTTGGCCGGCGAGTGCCAGGTGTATCGCCCATCTCGTTTGATGGCGTGGCAACAGGTTTCGCAGCAGGACTTGTCGAAGCGGCGGAAGAAAGAGCATTGTGGGGCCGCTACGGGCTCTGAGAGGAGAAGCGAAGGGAGATGGCGCAGCTTATAACAATCATAATACTGGTCGGCGCCGCCTGGTGGCTCTACCGCCGCTTCATCTCCGATGCCAAGCGCCTGCAGGAAAAATCCCGCCGTGCCGAAAAGGAACGCCAGACTGGCGCCGTCGGCACGCTCGTCAAAGACCCGGCGACCGGCGAGTATCGTGTGAAGCGGGAGGATGAGTAGGCTTGGCGTCACGGGCATTTCCGCAAAAGCCTTGACCCCTATCGCCTGCCGTGGCACCTGTCCGCGCACTTTTCGTACGAATTCGGAAGCCGTCCATGTCTGCATCGATCCCCGACCATATGAACCCGAAGCGCTCGTTCCAGGCGCTGATCCTGACGCTTCATAACTACTGGGCGGACAAGGGTTGTGCGGTCCTGCAGCCTTACGACATGGAAGTCGGCGCCGGTACGTTCCATCCGGCGACGACGCTGCGCGCTCTCGGCCCGAAGCCGTGGAAGGCTGCCTATGTCCAGCCGTCGCGCCGCCCTTCGGATGGCCGCTATGGCGAGAACCCGAACCGTCTGCAGCACTATTATCAGTATCAGGTCATCCTGAAGCCGAACCCGCCGAATCTGCAGGAACTCTATCTTGGCTCGTTGGCGGCGATCGGTCTCGATCCGTTGCTGCACGACATTCGCTTTGTCGAGGACGATTGGGAAAGCCCGACGCTTGGCGCCTGGGGGCTTGGGTGGGAGTGCTGGTGCGACGGCATGGAAGTCTCGCAGTTCACCTACTTCCAGCAGGTTTGCGGCATCGAATGCTCGCCGGTCGCCGGCGAGTTGACCTATGGTCTCGAGCGTCTGGCGATGTATGTGCAGGGTGTCGACAACGTCTACGACCTGAATTTCAACGGCCGCGAAGGCGACGAGAAGATCAGCTATGGCGAAGTCTTCCTGCAGGCCGAACAGGAATATTCGCGCCACAACTTTGAGTTCGCCAACACCGAGATGCTGCATCGCCATTTCATCGATGCGGAGAAGGAATGTCAGGCACTTCTCGCAGCCGGTGCTCCGGGCGACGGCGACAATCAGCGGCTGCATAAATGCGTCTTTCCGGCCTACGACCAATGCATCAAAGCAAGCCACGTCTTCAATCTGCTGGATGCGCGCGGCGTGATCTCGGTCACCGAACGGCAGAGTTACATTCTGCGGGTGCGCACGCTCGCCAAGGCCTGCGGCGAAGCCTTCCTGCTGACGGATGCGGGTGGCGTGAATATCGCGAGCGCCGCCGCCTGAAAATACCGCTCAGTGGCGGTTGTTGGACCGGATAATAACGCGCCGGGGTGCCGGCCGCGGGGTGTTCCGGAAGACGACAAGAGATGCGATCGCCGACAGGCTCAATAAGAAGATTGCTGTGCTCATTGTCTGACTGTTCCTCGTCATGAGTTTCAAGTATGCCGCAACCAGTCGCGTAACAGAAAGATACAGCCCGTTCTCCGCGCGCGATATCGCGAAATTTCACTAGTTATGGTGGAATTTGTCGGAGAAGGAGCGGAAATGCGGGATGACAATCCGGCCGAAGCCGCATAGTCTCCAACCAACATTTGCGCCGTTGCGGGGGATTCGCGATGTATATCCTTCTCGGTGCGATCGCTCTGATCGCGCTTTATCTTGTCTTTGTCTACAACGGTCTCGTCCGCGCTCGGCAGATGGCTGAGGAAGCATGGTCCGGCATTGATGTGCAGCTGAAGCGCCGTGCAGATCTGATCCCGAACCTCATTGAAACGGTCAAAGGTTACGCCACCCACGAAAAGAGCACGCTGGAAGAGGTCGTCGAGCTGCGCAACAAGGCGCAGGCGGTGCCGGCAGGCGATGTTGCGGGCAGGGCACAGGCGGAAGGCCTTCTCGGCCAGGCGCTAGGCCGCGTTCTGGCGCTGGCGGAAGCCTATCCGGACCTGAAGGCGAACGAAAACTTCTCCGAGCTTCAGGCCTCGCTCGAAACCATGGAGAGCGAAATCCAGATGGCCCGCCGGTATTACAACGGTGCTGCCCGTGATCTCAACGTCAAAGTCGAGAGCTTCCCGTCCAATCTGGTCGCCGGGCAGTTCGGTTTCCAGAAGCGGGAATATTTCGAGATCACCAACGAGGCCGACCGCGCCGTTCCGGCCGTCAAATTCTGATATGGGCGTTTGCCTTTGCGCAAAAGCTGCTATGAGCAGGGCCGGTTAAGGCCGCAGTGCGGCCAGCGCAGTGGACGGAATAGACAGGCGTCATGAGCAAGGACAAGAAACTCAGCATCATCCCGGTTAAGGCGCCGCTCGTTGGGCGCGCCGTGCCGCCCGGTTCGAAGTCGATCACCAACCGCGCATTGCTTCTGGCGGGCCTCGCCAAGGGCACCAGCCGCTTGACCGGCGCCCTGAAGAGCGACGACACGCGCTATATGGCCGATGCCCTGCGCGCCATGGGGGTCTCCATCGATGAGCCGGACGATACCAGCTTCGTCGTCACCGGAAGCGGCAAGCTGCTGCCGCCGAAGGCACCGCTCTTCCTCGGCAATGCGGGCACGGCGACGCGCTTCCTGACGGCCGCTGCGGCGCTCGTTGATGGCACTGTCGTCATCGACGGCGACCAGCATATGCGCAAGCGCCCGATCGGCCCGTTGGTCGACGCGCTGCGGTCGCTCGGCATTGATGCGACGGCCGAAACCGGCTGCCCGCCGGTGGTGGTGAATGGCACCGGCCGCTTCGAGGCGAGCCGAATCGGGATCGATGGCGGTCTCTCCAGCCAGTATGTGTCCGCGCTGCTGATGATGGCGGCCGGCGGCGACCGTCGGGTCGATATCGAACTCCTCGGTGAGGATATCGGCGCGCTCGGCTACATCGATCTCACCACGGCGGCGATGCGCGCCTTCGGCGCAAGTGTCGAGAAGACCAGCCCGGTCGTCTGGCGCGTCGAGCCGACCGGTTACTCCGCAGCCGATTTCGTCATCGAGCCGGATGCGTCGGCGGCAACCTATCTCTGGGCGGCCGAAGTCCTGACCGGCGGCTCCATCGACCTCGGCGTTCCGAATGGCGCTTTCACGCAGCCGGACGCGAAGGCTTACGATATGATCGCCAAATTCCCGCACCTGCCGGCCGAAATCGACGGCTCGCAGATGCAGGATGCTGTCCCGACGCTCGCCGTGCTCGCAGCGTTCAACGGGACGCCCGTCCGCTTCGTCGGCATCGCCAATCTGCGCGTCAAGGAATGCGACCGCATCCGCGCGCTATCGACCGGCCTGACGCAGATCCGCTCGGATCTGGCGCGCGAGGAAGGCGATGATCTCATCGTTCAATCCGATCCGTCGCTGGCCGGAAGGCACCTTCCCGCCGAGATCGACACCTTTGCCGACCACCGCATCGCCATGAGCTTCGCGCTTGCCGGGCTGAAGATCGACGGTATCACGATCCTTAATCCGGATTGCGTCGGCAAGACGTTTCCTGCCTATTGGCGGACGCTGGCGGGACTGGGCGTCAGATATGCGAACGAGGGCTGACATTTTCTGAGGCGGCAGCGCGCCGCCGGCGGGGGCGAGGTATGATGATCCGGCGGCTTTTCGGCCTTTGCTTCATTCTGTTTCTGGCGTTTGTCGCGCACAGGGCAAGTGCTGCGGAGGTCATCAACTCCTTCGCATCGGATATAAAGCTCGAAAAGAGCGGCGCGATGACGGTGACGGAGACGATCACCGTCAATGCCGAAGGTGACCGTATCAGGCGCGGCATCTTCCGCGACTTTCCGCTGACGTTCGTCGATGAAGAGGACCGCCGCCGCACCGTCGACTTCGACGTCGTCTCGGTGAAGCGCGACGGAAATGACGAGCCGTGGAAGACGGAATCCATTTCCGGCGGCATCCGCATCTATGCTGGGTCGGAAGACGTCATGCTTCCGCCCGGCCGCCATCAATATGCCTTCACCTACACCACCAATCGCCAGATCCGGTATTTCGAAGATCACGACGAGCTTTACTGGAACGTCACCGGCAATGGCTGGATCTTTCCGATCATGGCCGCGACTGCGACCGTGACTCTACCGGATGGTGTTAGCGCAATAGATACGAATTTCTTCACCGGCCCGTTTGGCGCGACGGACAAGAATGCCCGCATCTCGGGCAGCGACACTCGACCGATTTTCTCGACAACCAGGCCGCTCAATGCCAACGAGGGCCTGACGATCGCTGTCAAGTTTCCGAAGGGTGCGATCGATCCGCCGAGCGCCGAAGATCGGCAGCGATGGTGGTTGAGCGACAACCGGGACTATTTCATCGGCTTCGGCGGCCTCGTCCTTGTTTTCCTCTACTACACCCGCGCCTGGTTGAAGGTCGGGCGCGATCCTTCCCGCGGCGTCCTTGTGCCGCGCTGGGACGCCCCGGACGGTATCTCGCCTGCGCTCGTCAATTATATCGACAACAGGGGCTTTTCCGGCGGGGGCTGGACGGCGCTTTCGGCAACGGCACTGAACCTTGCGGTTCGCGGCTATGTCGTTCTTGAAGACCTCAAGCAATCGATCATCGTGCGCCGCACGGAAAAGCCGGCGGGTAAAGAGAAGCTGGAAGCCGGCGATACCAGCCTCCTGAACGCCGTCGGCAACAAGGGATCACTGACGATCGACAAGGCAAACGGCGAACGTGTGAAGTCGGTCGGCCAAAGCTTCCGCTCTTCGATCGAGCGGGAGCATCGCGGCAAATACTATAATTCCAACACCGCCTATACCGCAGGCGGCATCGCGCTCAGCGTCGCAGCACTCGTCGCTCTCTTCGTTTTCGGCACGCTGGAGCCTGATACGATCGCGCTTATGATCATCCCGATCGTCGTTTCCGTCTTCGTTGCCATCTTCGTGGCAGGCTTTGCAAGATCGATCCGCCCCGGCGGGGCCTTGGGCGGCAAGATCGTCGCGGTGATCGCGATCGCCTTCGCTGTCTTCGTCGGTTTCAGCATCATTTCATCGCTGGGTCTGGCGCTTTTCTCCACGCTCTTGGAATTCCACGAGACACCAATGCTCTTTGCCGTCGGCGGCATCGTGCTGCTCAATCTGCTCTATGTCTTCATCATGGGTGCGCCGACGCCGCTCGGCTCGAAGATGATGGATGGCATCGACGGCCTTCGCCAGTATCTGACGCTTGCCGAGAAGGACCGGATGAACATGGCCGGTGCGCCGGAAATGTCGCCGCAACATTTCGAGAAGCTGCTGCCCTATGCGGTTGCGCTCGGTGTCGAGAAGCCCTGGACCCGCACGTTCGAAACCTGGCTCGCGGCGGCTGCTGCCGGTGCGGCCGCGGCCTATGCACCGTCCTGGTATTCTGGCAACTTCAGCAGCGGCAGCTTCTCCGATCGCATCGGCGGCTTCTCGTCGTCGATGGCGTCGACCATCGCCTCGACCATTCCCTCGCCGCCACCCTCCAGTTCCTCTTCCGGTTTTTCCGGCGGCGGTGGCTCCTCCGGTGGTGGCGGGGGAGGCGGTGGAGGCGGCGGCTGGTAAAAGACGCGCGGCGGCTTGGCAGCCCCTCATCCGGCTGCCGCCGCCTTCTCCCCGCTGGGGAGAAGGCGGCCTGAAGGGCCGGATAAGGGGGCCGCGCGGTATATCGCAGGCGATTAAGCCCTCCCACTCGCCACCAACACTTGACCTTTCGCTCTTGGCCCCTTAACCGCCAGACGGAAACGGGAAAGGATCGGGCATGAAGGTTCTGTTGATCGGTTCGGGCGGACGCGAGCATGCGCTTGCCTGGAAGCTGGCGCAATCGCCGCTGTTGACGGAATTCTATGCCACGCCGGGCAACCCGGGTATTGCCGAGCACGCAGCGCTCGTTTCCCTGAATGTCGAGGATCACGAGGCGGTCGCCGCCTTCTGCCGGGAAAAAGCGATCGACTTCGTCGTCGTCGGCCCCGAGGCGCCGCTGGTTGCAGGCCTTGCCGACCGCCTGCGTGCCTATGGCTTGAAGGTTTTCGGCCCTTCCGCTGCCGCGGCCCAGCTCGAAGGTTCCAAGGGCTTCACCAAAGATATCTGTGCCCGCTACAACATCCCGACGGGCGCCTACCAACGCTTCAACAACGCCCCGAAAGCAAAAGCCTATATTCGCGAACAGGGTGCCCCGATCGTCGTCAAGGCTGATGGTCTTGCCGCCGGCAAGGGCGTGACGGTGGCGATGACTGTTGAGGAGGCACTTGCCGCCGTTGACGATTGTTTCGAAGGCGCGTTCGGCGCAGCCGGTGCCGAGGTGGTCGTCGAGGCTTATCTCGACGGCGAGGAGGCAAGCTTCTTCTGCCTGTGTGACGGCCGGAACGCGCTGCCGCTCGCAACCGTCCAGGACCACAAGCGGGTGGGCGAGGGCGATACCGGCGTCAATACCGGCGGCATGGGCGCCTATTCGCCGGCGCCGGTGATGACTGCCGAAATGATCGAGCGGACGATGAAGGAAATCATCGAGCCGACGATCCGCGGCATGGCCGAAAGCGGGTACCCCTTCTCCGGTGTGTTCTTCGCCGGACTGATGATCACCGCAAAAGGCCCGGAACTGATCGAATACAATGTCCGTTTCGGCGATCCCGAGTGCCAGGTGCTGATGATGCGGCTGAAGAGCGATCTGCTGCCGCTGCTGCTGGCAGCCGCTGAGGGCACCCTCGACAAAGTCATGGCCGAGTGGAGCGAC
Organism: Rhizobium sullae; assembly: GCF_900169785.1. Lineage (GTDB taxonomy): Bacteria > Pseudomonadota > Alphaproteobacteria > Rhizobiales > Rhizobiaceae > Rhizobium > Rhizobium sullae. The sequence goes on along the minus strand of NZ_FWER01000012.1, from coordinate 161,106 downwards.
GATCCGGCGCTGACCGTCGTGATGGCCTCCAAGGGCTATCCTGGCTCCTACGAGAAGAACACGCCGATCGTCTCGTTGCCGGAGGCAGGCGACGGCGCGAAAGTGTTCCATGCCGGCACGTCATTAAAGGGCGGCGAACTTGTCGCCACCGGCGGCCGCGTGCTGAACGTGACCGCCACCGGCAGAACCGTCGGCGAGGCGCAGAACCGCGCCTATGCCTTGGTCGACAAGGTGGAATGGGAAAACGGCTTTTGCCGCCGCGATATCGGCTGGCGGGCGATCGAGCGCGAAAAAGCTTAACCTTCGGCCCAAAATCGGGTCAGTTCTCTAAATTTTTACCCTTTCCCCTGACGGGATGGAAATAAAGGCGCTCTATTCTGCTCCCATAGTAAGTCGGAGCAGCTTCCATGCGTCAATTCATTCTCGGTGCGGCAATTCTTCTGGCAGCCGGTTCGGCGATGGCCTCGTCGATCGAGGTGATCGGCAAGACGCCGCGCACCGGCGGCGAAAGCATCGTGACTGAGACCTGCGCTAGCTGCCCGCCGCTGCAATCGACCGAGCGTAAGAAGGACTACACGGTGCCGGCGCTGCCGCCCGGCGCAATCCAGGAAAGCGCGCTCCGCGATGTGGCAGGAGAGCCGAAGCTCTACCGCACTGAAGGCTGGATGGGCGGCTCGCCCGTCGTTTTCGTGACCAAGGCAACGCCCGAAGTCATTGCAGCCTTCAAGGAAACCGTTCCCGCCGAGGGCATTGACCCCACGGCAACGACCTCCGTGATCGGAGGCGATGCGAAGCCTGTTGTTGCCGGCATGTCCGTCTCGATGGAACAAACCGCGCCGCTCGACGTTTCCGGCTTCAAGCTGCGGATGTAATTTCCAAAGTTCCCTGCCCCTGACCCGATCAAAGTTTTGATCGTTCGGGGTTCCGCCTCTTTGGCGGACTGAATGCGCTCCTGAAGAGAAGCAGGGGCGCATTCTTTTTTAATTGAATTGCAAAGTACTCATGCAACCTAAGCGAATTGTGCAAGAAAGCATGACTCAGATTTGGCACTGTTGATCTTCAGCAAGCTCAGAAGCGTTAAGTAATCATTCAGCCATTCACAATAATTTTACTTACGGAGGACCGGAGTGAGCATGATTGCGCTTGCTGAATGTGCGTGGTGACACGCGCGAAGGGACGGGAGTTGACCGATCCGGTGTTGCAAATTCACCATTTTTCGCGAGACATTCATGAAAAATCTAAAGATTTCAAAACAACTGATATTGCTGGTGACGGGCCTGATGATTGCCTTTGTGATCGCCACCAGCCTGCAACTCAAATCGTCTGCCGACGGCATCTACAACGAGCGTTACGAAATGCTGCGCGCGGAAGTGGAATCCGCCGTCTCCGTCCTTAAGCTCTATCAGTCCAGGGTCGAAGCTGGCGAACTGACGCTGGACGACGCGAAAAAGCAGGCGTACGCCACGCTTACCGGCATGAAGTATAATCCAGACGGTTACTTTTTTGCCTATGACTACGACATCACCATCGTCTTTCACTACGACAAGACCAAGGTCGGCCAGAACGTGAAGGGCCAGCCGGATATCAAGAACCACTTGTATCGCGAGGAACTCGTCAAGCTCGGCCAAAGCGGCGGCGGTATGACGGATTACTATGCGAGCAAGCCAGGCGAGCCCAAGGATGCGACTTTCCGGAAGACCGCCTATGCGCTCGACTTCGCGCCATGGAAGATCGTGGTCGTCACCGGCGTCTACATGGACGATCTCGATGTGCAAGTGCGCGGCAGGATCATGACGGCGCTCATCAGCAGCCTCGTCCTTTTCATCCTTGCGATCGCGGCTGCCTATTTCGTCATCCGCGGTATTTCCAGGCCGCTTTCAGATGTCCACACAGCCCTGAAGGCCGTCGCCGACGAGGATGTGTCGGTTGCTATCCCGCACGCCGGTATGGGTAATGAAGTGGGCATGATGGCCAAGGCTACGAAGGCGCTTCAGGAAAAAATCCGCGAAAGGCAGGCGCTGGCCCTGCATCAGGCGGAGCAGGAATTGGCACTGAGTGCCGAGCGCGAAAACAATCTCCGCCTGCAGCAGGAAGAAGCCCGGATGCAGGCAGGCGTCGTTTCCACGATCGGCGAGGCACTGGAACTGATTGCCCGTGGCGATCTGACGGTTCGCTGCGGCGATATTGGCCAGAAATACGCCGCCCTTCGCGACAACTTCAACGACGCGCTTTCGCATCTCGAAGCCGCGATGGCCAAAGTCAGCGCCAAGGGCGGTGATATCGGCATGGCGAAGGAGGAAATCCGCCGCGCCTCGAACGAACTGTCGCAGCGCACCGAGCGCCAGGCCGCGAGTCTGGAGGAAACCTCGGCCGCTCTCGACGAACTGACCGTCGCCGTCCGCCAGACGGCGGAAGGCGCGCACGAGGCCGCCAAGCGCGTACACGCCGTCAGCACCGAAGCGAACCGCAGCGATGCGGTCGTCACCGAAGCGATCGAAGCGATGAGCGGCATCGAAAAGTCGTCCGACGAGATCGGCAAGATCATCGGAGTCATCGACGATATCGCCTTTCAGACGAACCTGCTGGCGCTGAATGCCGGTGTCGAAGCTGCACGCGCCGGCGAATCCGGCAAGGGCTTTGCGGTGGTCGCCCAGGAAGTCCGCGAGCTGGCTCAGCGCTCCGCCGCTGCCGCCAAGGAGATCAAGGATCAGATCGCCCGTTCTTCCAGCCAGGTCGATCAGGGCGTCCGCCTTGTCGGCGAGGCAGGGGAAGCGCTCAAGCGCATCTCGGATCAGATCAAGGCTGCCAACGAGATCGTCGCCAAGATCGCCCACAGCGCCTCGGAGCAGGACACGACGCTGCGCTCGATATCGTCCTCGATGAACCAGCTCGACACGGCAACGCAGCAGAATGCGGCGATGGCCGAAGAAACGACGGCATCGGCGGAAACGCTGGCGGCCGATACCGACGAACTGCTCGGCCTCATCCACGGCTTCCGTGTCGGCAGTGCAGCTCAGACGATCACTGCTCCGGCACGCCGCGCGGCCTAGGCCAGTCGTTTTCAAAGACAACATATTAGCGGCCGCCCGAGAAATCCGGCGGCCGCTTCTTTTTTCTCAGACGGCCGCGGCGAGGCTTTCCACCAGCCGGTCGATTTCCCGATCGGAGAATACCTGGATTCCCGCGCGCATCAGCAGGGCAGCGGTGACGCCCCTGCCGCTATGCTGCGCGCCGCTGAAAGACCCGTCATAGATGAAGCCGGAACCGCAGGAGGGGCTGCCGTCGATGAGCAGAGCGTAGGCGCAGCCCGTCTCTTGAGCCAGCCTGAGCGCATTCTCTGCCGCCTGCCGGAATGTCGCCGTTACATCGTCGCCGGTGATCTCGACGACGCGCGCTCTACCCGCAAGCACATCTTCGCCGCTCGCCCCGCCCGCGATTTCCGCCGGCGGCCGCGGCACGGGCATGCCTGCCGACATCTCCGGACACATCGTCACGAGCCTGCCCTCCGCCCGCCACCGCTCGATCGCCGGATGCGCAAGCGGCTTCGCCCGGCCGTCATAACGGACGGCATGGCCCATGAGGCAGGCGCTGACGAGAATTTTTCCGGTCATGATTGTCTGATAGCTCTGCTGCGCCTCAAATGCCAGTGCCAGTGGGGTTATCAGACATCGGAAGCGGGCAGCGATGCGATCGAATCTCGAAACCAGCGCCGGGCGGGAGGTACGTCTCACTGCCCACCAGAAATCTAGCTCCGAAATCTTGCGGCGGTCAGATCCAGATGTCGTTCTGGGCCGTCCTTTCGCCGCCTTCATCACCGGTATTCAGTGTTCCGCGCGGCTCGATGAGCAGCATCTTCACTTCGGAAGCTGCGTGAGGCTTGTGCTTGACGCCTTTCGGGACGATGTACATCTCTCCGGGGCCGATCGACACGGAGCCATCCGGAAAATCGATCCTGAGCACACCGTCGAGAACGATGAAAGCTTCATCTGTCGTCGGGTGATCGTGCCAGATGAAGTCCCCTTCAATGCGGACGATCTTGAACTGATAGTCATTGAGTTCGGCAATGACGCGTGGCTGCCACTGATCGCTGAACTTCGAAAGCTTGTCGGCAAAGTTGATGGGCGCGTAGGTCTTGGTCGTCTGATCCATCTTGATCTCCATTCTGCAGCCTGCAGTCGATAAACAAGGATGAATCAGCCGTCTTGTACGTTTGTGACCGGATTCTATCCGGCGATCTTCGAGAAGTCCGCAACTGTCCCCGTCGCCTCGCGGATGAGCCGCAGCAGGGCGAGGCGGTTGGCGCGGATCGCCGCGTCTTCATCGTTGACGAGCACGTCGTCGAAGAAGCGGTCGACCGGGGCGCGGAGCTTCGAAAGCGCCTCCATCGCCGAACGGAAGTCTTCCTTGGCGATTGCAGCGGAAGCCTCGGCCGAGGCTTCGGTGATGGCTGAAAAGAGCTCCTTTTCGGCATCGAGCCGGAACAGATTTTCCGAAACGCCGTCGGCGATCACTGTGCCCTTCTTCTCCTCGGCGGCGAGAATCTGCGTCGCGCGCTTGGTGCCGACCAAAAGGTTCTTGCCGTTTTCCGAGGTGATGAATGCCGTCAGCGCCTCGATGCGGCGGGCGATCATCAGGAGGTCGTCGGCTTCGGGAGTGACAACGGCGTCGATCAGATCGTAGCGGGCACCTTGATCGCGGAGATAGACCTTGAGGCGGTCGTGGAAGAAGGAGAGGAGGCTGATCGCCAGCTCATATTCTTCCTCGATTGTCTTTGGGTGGCCGTCAGCGAGATAGGTCTCGCAGTATTCGATAGCGGCGTATTGTTCTTTTATGAGCTTCTCGAATTCGGACTTATCCTCACCCTGTTGGATCCTAAGCTCGAAGAGTCTTATCGAAGCTTCATGGCTGGCGATGGCCACAGCCCATTCGCTGCGAAACGCGGCGCGAAACAGCGGGATGAGGGATGCTCTAATTCCTCGTTCCAGCAGCAGCCGTATAGATCCTAGCGCTGCGCGTCTTAGCGCGAACGGATCCTTTGAGCCGGTGGGTTTTTCATCTATGCGCCAGAACCAAACAAGCGTGTCGACCTTATCAGCAAGAGCGATGCATATGGCGACCTTGTCGGTAGGCACGCGGTCTGTGGGGCCTTGAGGCTTATAATGGTCCTCCACGGCCGCCGCCACCGATTCTTCTTCACCTTGCAGCAGCGCGTATTTCTTCCCCATTGTGCCCTGCAGTTCGGGGAATTCGCCGACCACCTCAGTTCGCAGGTCCGCTTTTGCCAACACTGCGGCACGGCTGACCTTTAAGGCATCTGCATCGACCACTTTCCCGATTTCGCCGGCAAGGGTGCGAATGCGGGTTACCCGTTCGCCCTGCGTTCCAATATGGGCATGGAACGTCACATGCAGCGTATCGAGCTTTGCCATCCGCTGATCCAGCGGCTTCTTCAGATCAAGCCCGAACTTTTTGGCTGAAACCTCCAGCGTCTCCAGGTCAGGCAAGTTCCCCTGGTCGCGCTTCCAGAAATGCAGCGCGTCGGAAAGGCGGGCGCGGACGACCTTGCCGTTGCCGTGGATGATTTCCTTGCCGCCGTCGCTCGCTTCAATGTTGGAAACGAGGACAAACTTGTTTGAAAGCGTCTCGTCGCCCGGTTTGCGTGTGACGAAGCACTTCTGGTTGGTCTTGATCGTCAGCCGGATGATTTCGGAGGGGATCGAGAGGTAGTCCTCCTCGAAGGCACCCATCAGCACCTGCGGCCATTCGACGAGGCCGGAGACCTCTTCGAGCAGGCCTTCGTCCACGACCAGTTCCAGACCGGCCGCGAAAGCAAGGTCGCGGGCGTCGTGCAGGATGATGTCCTTGCGGCGCTCGGCGTCGAGAATGACCTTCGCCTTTTCGAGGCTTGCGGCATAGTCGTCGAAGCGCTTGACGGTAATGGCGCCGGGCGCATGGAAGCGATGGCCGTAGGTGACGTTGGAGGCAACGACGCCGTCGATCTCGAAGGGGATGACCGTGGTTTCCTCATGCTCGGTGCCGAAGGTGCAGACGATCGATTGCAGCGGGCGTACCCAGCGCAACGATCCCGGCCTCGATGAGGCCGTGCCCCAGCGCATGGATTTGGGCCAGGGGAAATCGCGGATGATCCGGGGCATCACCTCGGTGATGATTTCGTCGGCCGCGCGGCCGGGCTTCGAAACGACGGCAATGTAGAAATCGCCCTTTTTCGGGTCGCTCTGCACCTGCGCCTCGGCAATCGAGGAAAGGCCGGCGCCGCGCAAAAAGCCTTCGATTGCCTTCTCGTTGGCGTCAATGCGCGGCCCCTTGCGCTCTTCGCGCACATCAGCGGAGCGGGCGGTCAAGCCGTGGATGTCGAGCGTTAGGCGCCGGGGCGTCCAGTATTCGCGGGCGCCCTCATAGGAAAGACCTGCCTCCACCAGCGCATCGGTGACCAGCTTCCTGAGATCGCCTGCGGCCTTGCGCTGCATGCGGGCGGGAATCTCTTCGGAGCGAAGTTCGAGAAGCAGGTTCGGCATGTGACTATGATCCTTGCACCGTCGGAAGAAAGCGGTCTGAAACGGTGGCTTCTGCTAGCAAAGAAAGCGGTCCTCGCACAACCGCAAAAAAGCGGAGGAGGGCGATCACGATAAAGGCCCTTCCCCGATCCCTCACCACAAGGGGGAGGGGCTACGATGCCGCTCACTTAATGCCCTCTCGCAGCGTTGTTCCACGAAGAGGTCGCTTTGCGGCGAACGATGGTGGCAGTTAAGTCCCTCCCCTTGTGGGGGGGTGGGGAGGGTCTTTCGCGGGTTGGGGAGGCGTCTTCGTCCAGAAGGGGTGGGAGGTTTTCGCATTAGTGGGGCCTCCGCTCTGTGGAAACCCATCTCGGGCATTGCCTTGCCGCTTTTCGCCGCTATGGTCCCGGCACTTTCGTGAATTCAGGGAAATCCCATGGCCGCAGACCTTCGCTCGCTTGCCGCAGTCATCGCCTCCGAAATCAATGCCCGGCCGGACCAGGCCAAAGCCGCGATCGAGCTGCTCGATGAGGGCGCGACCGTTCCCTTCATCGCGCGCTACCGCAAGGAAGTGACGGGCGGGCTGGATGATACGCAGCTGCGCACGCTCGCCGAACGCCTCGTCTATCTGCGCGAGCTGGAGGCCCGCCGCGACACGATTGTCGAATCGATCGCCGGCCAGGGCAAGATGACCGACGAGTTGATGGCCAAGATCGCGAGCGCCGCCACCAAGGCGGAGCTCGAAGACCTCTATCTGCCCTACAAGCCGAAGCGCCGCACCCGTGCCGAAATCGCCCGCGAGCGCGGTCTCGGGCCGCTGGCCGAAGCGATCGTCGCCGACCGCTCGAAGGAACCCGCTGCGTTGGCTGAAGGCTACATCACTGCCGATGTGCCGGATGTGAAAACGGCGCTCGAAGGCGCACGCGATATCATCGCGGAAGGCATTGCGGAAAATGCCGATCTGCTCGGTAAGCTCCGCGCCCATATGCGCAAAGCCGCGCTTCTGAAGGCCAAGGTCGTGGATGGCAAGCAGGCGGCGGGCGAGAAGTTCTCGGACTATTTCGGCCATTCCGAACGCTGGGCGACGGTGCCCGGCCACCGCGCGCTTGCCATGCTGCGCGGCTGGAACGAGGAAGTGCTGACGCTGACGATCGAAGCCGATGCGGAGACCGCCTCACCCAACAAGCCAGTCGAGCGGATGATCGCCGAAGCTTACGAGATCGGTCCGAACCGCCCCAGCGACCGCTGGCTGATGGATGTCGCAAGCTGGACCTGGCGCGTGAAGCTTTCCATGTCGCTGTCGCTCGACCTCATGCGCGAATTGCGCGAACGCGCCGAAGAGGAAGCGATCCACGTCTTTGCACGTAATTTGAAGGATCTGCTGCTTGCGGCGCCTGCAGGTTCGCGTGCCACGATGGGCCTCGATCCGGGCATCCGCACGGGCGTCAAGGTCGCGGTCGTCGACGGCACCGGCAAGGTCGTCGCAACCTCCACGGTCTACCCCTTCCAGCCGCGGAACGATGTGCGTGGCACTCAGGTGGAATTGGCCTCGCTCATCCGCAAGCACAATGTCGAACTGATCTCGATCGGCAACGGCACCGGCAGCCGCGAAACCGAAAAGTTGGTAGCCGACATGCTGGTCGATCTTCCGGGCGCAAAGCCCACCAAGGTTATCGTTTCGGAAGCCGGCGCATCGGTCTATTCCGCGTCCGCGACTGCTGCAGCCGAATTCCCGGACCTCGACGTATCGCTGCGTGGCGCCGTTTCCATCGCCCGCCGCCTGCAGGATCCGCTGGCAGAACTCGTCAAGATCGAGCCGAAGTCGATCGGCGTCGGCCAGTACCAGCATGACGTGGACCAGCAGAAGCTGTCGCGATCGCTCGATGCCGTCGTCGAAGACGCGGTGAATGCCGTCGGCGTCGATCTCAACACGGCTTCCGCGCCGCTGCTGTCACGCGTCTCCGGCCTCGGCCCGTCGATTGCCGAAGCCATCGTCGTCCATCGCGACCAGAACGGTCCGTTCGGAAGCCGCCGCGACCTGTTGAAGGTCGCCCGCCTCGGCAACCGCACCTTCGAGCAGGCGGCGGGCTTTCTGCGTATTCCGAACGGTAAGGAGCCCCTCGACGCATCATCGGTCCATCCGGAAGCCTATGGCGTGGCGAAGAAGATCGTCGCCGCCTGTGGCCGCGATCTGCGTTCGCTGATGGGCGACAGCGCCGCTTTGAAGGCGATCGATCCGCGCCAGTTCATCGACGAGAAATTCGGCCTGCCGACGGTCAAGGATATCCTCACCGAGCTGGAAAAGCCCGGCCGCGACCCGCGCCCGAACTTCAAGACGGCCACCTTTGCCGAAGGCGTCAACGAAATCTCTGATCTCAAGCCGGGCATGGTGCTGGAAGGCACGGTGACCAACGTCGCGGCCTTTGGCGCCTTCGTCGATATCGGCGTGCATCAGGACGGCCTTGTGCATGTCTCGCAGCTTGCCGACCGCTTCGTCAAAGATCCTCACGAAGTTGTCAAGGCCGGCGATGTGGTGACGGTGCGAGTCGTCGAAGTCGATGCGAAGCGCAAGCGCATCGGTCTTTCGATGCGCAAGGATGACGGTTCGCCGGCTTCGGCACCGCGCGGCGAGCCCCGTGGGAATCAGGGTGCACGGCCGCAGAACGACCGGCGTCCGCTTGTCCCGAGACAGGAAACACAAGGCGCCTTCGGCGCTGCGCTCGCAGAGGCCATGAAGCGAAAATAAAGGCTTAGCTGCGCCCATTGCAAAAATGTCACAGTTTGGCAGCCTTGTTGCGGAACTGCCAAATACGGCGCTTGTGTGGCGGAGGAGAGGGACTAAGTTTAATCCGTATCATCCTGTCACATTTGCGAGGCCCAGTGCATGGCGTCGGGATTTTTATCGATTGTCAAAAAAATCATCTGCAAGGGTAATCTGAAGCTCACGCTGGCCAATGGCGAGACACATGCGATTGGCGATGGCGGCGGGGATCTGGTCGTCGTCCGCGTAGCGGACGAGGAGGCCGAGAAGCTCATCCGCCGCGATCCCACACTCAAGCTCGGCGAAATGTATATGGACGGCCGGTTCATTCTTGAGCAGGGCAATATCTACGATTTCCTTTCGATGGTGAAGCAGAACACCACCAACGAAATCTTCGATATTCCGATGGCCGCACGTCTGGTCGGCCGCATCGCCCTACAGCAGCTGAAGAGCCGGCTGCCGATCAATCACAACAAGCGCAATGTCGCCCACCACTACGATCTGTCGGAAAAGCTTTTTGCACTTTTCCTTGATGAAGACTGGCAATATTCCTGTGCTTATTTCGATCCGCCGGGCATCAGTCTGGAGGAGGCGCAACTCGCCAAGAAGCGACATATCGCCGCCAAGCTTCTGCTGGAACCCAATCAGCACATTCTGGAAATCGGCTCCGGCTGGGGCGGCATGGGCATGTATCTGGCGGAGTCGACGACAGGCGTCGATGTCACCGGCATCACGCTCAGCGAGGAGCAGTTGAAAATTTCGCGCGAGCGCGCCCAAAAGCGTGGCCTTGCGGATTGCGTCCGCTTCGAACTGCAGGATTACCGCACGATGACAGGCATGAAGTTCGACCGCATCGTTTCGGTCGGCATGTTCGAGCATGTCGGCATCGGCAATTTCGGCAACTATTTCCGCAAGGTGCACGAACTTCTCGCCGACGATGGCGTCATGCTCCTGCATTCCATCGCCCGCCCAAAGCGGAGCTTTGCGACGAATGCCTTCATCGAGAAATACATCTTCCCGCAGGGCTACATCCCCTCGATCGGCGAGACGGTGCCTGCGATCGAGAAGGCCGGGCTGTTGATCAGGGACATCGAAGTCCTGCCGCTACATTATGCTCATACGCTCCGCCACTGGCGGGAGCGCTTCGTGACGCGAAAGGCGGAGGCCGTTGCCCTTTACGACGAGCGGTTTTTCCGCATGTGGGAGTTTTATCTCGCCGGCTCTGAAATGGGCTTCCGCTGGGACGAACTCTTCGTCATGCAGATCCAAATTTCCAAGAACCAGTACTCGACACCGGACAACCGCAATTATATTGCCGAGAATGAGGCGAAGCTGAAGGAGTTCGAGGCCACACGGCCGCCCTTGGAAAAGGTGGTTTTCTGACATCACGGCGCGGCGACCGCGCCTTTTCTTTAAGGAAGGTGTGCAGATGAGCAGTGCATTCCCCGAAATCCATCTCGTCCGCCACGGTGAAACGGAGTGGTCGCTCTCCGGAAAACATACCGGCAGAACGGATATCCCCCTGACCCCGAACGGCGAGGCGGCCGCCCGCAAACTCGCAGACCGCTTGAAGGGACTGGAGGCTTCCGCGGTCTGGTCGAGCCCCTCACAAAGGGCGAGAAACACCTGTGCTCTTGCCGGGTTCGGTGCAAATGCCATGATAAAGCCCAATCTCGCCGAATGGGACTATGGCGCTTACGAGGGCATCACGACAAAGGAAATCCTTGCGGCCCGACCCGGCTGGCGATTGTTCCGCGACGGATGTCCAGGGGGAGAGATGGCCCCGGATATCGGTGCAAGGGCGGACTGTATCGTCAGCGAAATTCGCGACGCCAACGTGCCGATCTTGATCTTCTCCAGCTCCCATTTCCTCCGCGTGCTTGCCGCCCGCTGGCTCGGCCTGCCGCCGGAAGACGGCTCGCGCTTCGTCCTCGACACTGCAAGTATCAGCACCCTCGGCTATGAGCACGACTTGACCGAGCCGGTCATCCGGCGCTGGAACCAGCGTTAGCAGCGGAGCGGTGTGATTGAACTATTGAATTTAAAGCTTATTTCGAGCTCGAGAACCGGAGCTATCTATGCGAACACGTCTCGACGACTTCATCAGCCGGATTTCCGCGCAGAGGGACATTCTCGATTACATCGCGGAAAAGCAGGCGAGCCTGCCCGATGGACCGATACTGGAAATCGGCCTCGGCAACGGCAGAACCTACAGCCACTTAAGAGTGCGCTTCCCGAATCGGCACATCATTGCATTCGATCGCGAAAACGGCGCCCATGGAAGCTGCCGGCCCGACGATGGCGATGTTGTGCTCGGCGATATCAAGGAAACCTGCCTGAGCTATACCGGCAAAAGGGCAGCTATCGGGCATGCCGATATCGGCACCGGGTATCCGGAGAAGGATGCGGTCATCCGGGAGTGGCTGCCGTCGAGAGTGGTTGCGGTGCTGGCGCCGGGCGGATTGGCGGTAAGCGGCCTGGAATTGATGCATCCTGAACTGGAGGAAATGCCGCTGCCGGCATCCGTCGGGAAAGGCCGCTACTTCCTCTATCGGCGAAGATGAGCGCCTGGTGCCGACTGCGCTATTGACCCGCACCGCGCCCCGTCGCTAGATGGCCGCATGCAACAGATTGGCGGCTTTAACGGGCGCGTCGCCGATGCGCCTTCGGACAATTGGGTTTATCGGATCTTGCCTCCGTGGCTCTGGCCCTATGCGCAGCTGGCGCGCTGGGACAGGCCGATCGGCTGGCAGCTCCTGATGTGGCCCTGCTTCTGGTCGGTGGCGCTTGCCGCGAATGCGGCCGCGGCGCAGGGCCTGTTTTCCGGCTCGCAGATGCTGTTTCACCTGCTTCTCTACTTCATCGGCGCCGTTGCCATGCGTGGGGCAGGGTGTACATACAACGATCTGGTTGATCACGATATCGACATGGAGGTCGCGCGCACACGTTCACGGCCGCTGCCGTCCGGACGCGTTACGCGCACTCAGGCAAAGGTCTTCATGGTGCTGCAGGCGCTGGCAGGCCTGCTGGTGCTTCTCCAGTTCAACTGGTTCGCAGTCATTCTAGGCGTGCTGTCGCTTTGCATCGTCGCGCTCTACCCGTTTGCCAAGCGCTTCACGGACTGGCCGCAGTTTTTCCTTGGCCTCGCCTTTTCCTGGGGCGCACTGATGGGCTGGGCCGGCATATTCGGCACGCTCTCTTTCGCTGCGATTGGGCTCTATCTTTCCTCAGTCGTCTGGACGATCGGCTACGACACGATCTATGCGCATCAGGACAAGGAAGACGACGAACTGATCGGCGTACGTTCGACCGCGCGGCTTTTCGGCGATCAGACGCGGCAGTGGCTGATCGGCCTTTATGGCACAACGCTAGTCCTCATGCTGCTCGCCTTTGTTTTGGCCGGCGCCGGTTTCGCGTCCTATATCGGGCTGTTGATTGCCGCCGGCATGTTCGCCTGGCAGATCGCCAGACTCGATATAAACGACGCCACGCAATGCCTGGCGCTTTTTAAGTCGAACAACCGCGTCGGCCTGATCATCTTTGCGGGACTGTTCGTCTCGGTGCTCTTTTCCCTTCCCTGATTGAAACAAANACAACCGCGTCGGCCTGATCATCTTTGCGGGACTGTTCGTCTCGGTGCTCTTTTCCCTTCCCTGATTGAAACAAAAAACCCGGCGCGAAGCCGGGTTTCAGATTGGGTCACTCGCCGAATTCTTAATTGCGGGCGATAATTTCCTTGCCTTCGATCTTCATCGTCACGCCGAGTTTGCCGATCGTGCGGCGCACTAGGAAGCGCGGACGGCGATTGGCGAAGTAGGAATGGCGGCGGCGTGGCTTCATGTGGCTGGTGCGCAGATCGCCGAGATGATCTTCGAGCGGACGGGCAATGCCGTCGGCCTCCACCATCAGCATCGGAATGCGGAATGCTTCCGACCAGCCCCGCCAGTCGGCGGCGATATCGGAGAGATCATGTGCGACAAGCAGCGGCACGCAGAGGTCCGGGTCTTCATGGTGCAGTTCCAGCGTGACGGTCACTTCGCCGTCGCCATGGTCGATCGCCCGGGCCGCAACGCCTTTGAAGGCGCGCTTCGGCAGGGCGATGGAAAGCGGCAGACCGCTGGAGGGAAGGATCTTGCGGAGGATGGCGCCGCGTTCATCGATCGTTATGCTGACGTCACTTGTGGAGTCGTGGATGGCGTAGCTGACCTGCTGGGGAAAGCGCGACGGATCGAGACGCAGTGTCGTTCCAGCCCAAGCGGGCTTCATAACGGTGTTGTTCATGTTCATTTCTACCCTTGTCTTACCTGAGAGCCGGTTTCCGGTCTTCTCCTCGGGGCTTTTTCGCCCTCTATGCCTCGACAATAGGCGGGGCCTCTTCCGGACCACTTAAAATTTGCGGTTAAGAAAACTTTGCCTTCCCTGATGGTTATCAAAAACCAATGTGGCAGGGTTTCCGGACCATGAACGGATCGGCGAGGGCGGTCGCGTCAAAGCGGGACAGCGTCAGGTAAGTCTCAGGTAAGCTTTCCATGGCAAAATACGCGCAGGATCCCGCATTGTTCTTTCAGGTTTTGCTGTTTAAGGGCGCATTCATGATTTCCGCCTCCGTTGCCTACGCGATCATAAGTCGCGACCCGAAGACGAGTCTTGATCGCATTGCTTCGCAGGCAACGATCAAAAGGGACGCCGAATATTACGCCGCCAATATCAACAAGGTGAAGGACGTCGACGACTTCCTCGGCGACTACAAGCTCTATAGCTATGCGATGCAGGCCTATGGCCTTGACGACATGACCTATGCCAAGGCCTTCATGAAGAAGGTGCTGGAAAGCGACCTGACCGATCCCGACAGTTTCGCCAACAAGCTTTCGGATCAGCGCTACAAAACTTTTGCTGCGGCGTTCAATTTTAGCACCGGTACGGCCAAGGATGCGCAGACGGACGCTCAGGAAACTGACCTTCTCGACAAGTATAATGCGTCCTTTACCGATCAGGAAAAGCAGGCGATCAAGGATACCGACTATTACAGTGCGGCGATCGCCAATGTGCAGTCTGTCGATGATCTCATCAATAACACGCGGCTGCGGACCTATGTGCTGGAGACGTTCGGCATTGATACGACCTACGCGTCCAAGCAGTTTCTGCGCGATGTGCTGACGAGCGATCTCAACGATCCGAACAGCGTGGTGAACCTTCAGGGCGGCGAGAAATACCAGGCGCTTGCGGCGCAGTTCAATTTCAATGCCGATGGCACGGTGAATGGCTCGGCCCAGACGGCGACCCAGAAAAATACGGTCATGGAGCAGTACAATCTGAATTCGTCGACCGTCATTGTCGACAACGACGTGTTTCCGGATATCGTCTATACGACGAAGGCCGCCGCCGACTACAACAAGACCTATTACGAATCCAAGATCAAGACGGTCACCAATGTCGACAGCCTCATCGCCGACGAGCGCCTGACTGACTACATCAGGGCCGCTTACAGTCTTGGCCCGAGCAGCTTCGGCACGGACTTGAGCGATGCGGCCTTGAGGCAAATCCTTGTCGATCCGGCCTATGCCAATACGATGGGCGCCACGGCTGTCTATCAGGCATTCGCCTTCGAGGCTGATGGAAGCGTCCTCGGGACCGATGGCCCGCAATCGGACTCCCTGATCCAGGCGACTTCCGTAAATTACATGGCCCGTTACGACGACGAGGCGAAAGCGGCCATCGAGGAAATCGTCGCCAACTACAAGACACGTATGTCCGATACCAGGACGCTGAACAATTTCTCCGACGTCGACAGCGTCAACGATTTCCTGAACAACAACAAGACCGGCGATCTAGACAAGACGAACGACGATCTGCCCGACCTCTATCAGGTTGCGCTTCAGGCTTTCGGCTTGACGGAGGCGGAGCTGCCGAAATCCGTCATGCGCAAGCTGCTGGCAAGCGATCCTTACGACCCCGAGGGCTATGTCGCATCCTTCAAAGACGACCGCATAACCCGATTGGCAAGGGCCTTCAATTTCGATAGCGAAGGTAACGCGTCAATCCAGCTGCAGGCACTGTCACCCGCGGCGATGGCCAAGTATGCGACGAGCTATAAGTCGCATGTAATCATGCTGATGAAGGACGGTCCCCTGAAGGATAAGGCATCCAAGGATGCGACCGAGGAAGTCGACTATTTCGCCAAGACCATGGAATCGGTGCAGTCCCTCGATGATTTCCTGGAGGACGACCGGTTGACCGGTCTGATTCTCAAATCCGTCGGTCTCGATCCCAAGGATTACGACGAAGAGACGCTGAAGAAGATATTCACGTCCGATCCCGACAATGCAAAGAGCTATCTGAACACCAAGGCTGACTCGAAATTCAAGAACATCGTCGCCGACTTTAACTTCGACACAGCTGGCGATCTCACGCGCGCCAAGCTGGGCACCGTTCAGGATCAAGGTGCGCTCGATCGCACCCAAGATGCCTATCTGCGGCAGACGCTCGAGACGCAGGAAGGCGAGACGAACGATGGAACCCGCCTCGCACTTTACTTCGCCCGCAAGGCGCCAGACATCACCTCGCTCTACTCCATCCTGGGCGACAAGGCGCTTTTCCAGGTCGTCACCACCGCCTACAACCTGCCAAGCCAGATATCGAGCATGGATGTCACCAAGCAGGTCGATCTGCTGAAGCGTTTCGTCGACCTAGAGGACCTGTCTGACTCGAAGAAGGTCGACAAGCTGGTGAAGCGTTTCACGGCGATGTACGATATTCAGAATGTCACGACGCAATCGCCGGCACTGCAGATTCTGACCGGTGGCGGCTAAGTCGCCACGTTTTTACTCCACATTGACCACTTTCCCCGGGTTCATGATGTTCGCCGGATCGAAGACGCGCTTGATGCGGCGCATCAGATCGATCTCGATGGCGGGGCGGATCGCGGCAAGTTCGTCGCGCTTCAGCTGGCCGATGCCGTGCTCTGCCGAGATCGAGCCGCCGTGAGAGAGCACGATGCCGTGCACGATCTCGTTCATCTCATGCCAGCGGGCAATGAAGGCGTCCTTGTCGGCGCCTACCGGCTGGGAAATGTTGTAGTGAATATTGCCGTCGCCCATGTGGCCGAACCCGCAGATGCGAGCACCGGGCATTACCGCCATGACGGCATCGCCGGCCTCCTGCATGAAATGCGGGATCTTCGAGACCGGCACGGAGACATCGTGCTTGATCGAGCCGCCTTCTGGCTTCTGGGCTTCCGACATGCTCTCGCGCATGTGCCAGAGCGCCTTCTGCTGCGCGACGGAGGAGGCAATCGCCGCGTCCTGCACGAGTCCGGCTTCAAACCCCTGTTCAAGCAGCGCATTCAT
Source organism: Rhizobium sullae (assembly GCF_900169785.1). Taxonomy (GTDB): domain Bacteria; phylum Pseudomonadota; class Alphaproteobacteria; order Rhizobiales; family Rhizobiaceae; genus Rhizobium; species Rhizobium sullae. The sequence continues at coordinate 144,484 of NZ_FWER01000012.1, read as the reverse complement.
CATCCGCTCGGCGGTCTCGGCTGAATCCGAGGTCGAGATGTCGATCAGCACATACCACGGGTAAGCCGTTTCCAGCGGATCGCGCACGCCCTCGATATGCTTGGCGGTGATCTCGACGCCGAAACGCGGCATCAGTTCGAAGCCGGTCAACGAGGTGCCGCAGAGGCTGCCCGCGAGATTGAAGAGGGCAAGCGCCTCCTCCACTGAGTTGACCCCTGCGAAGGCGACCTGATGGCCAAGTGGCTGCGGGTAAAGCTTGAGGACGGCACCGGTGATGATGCCGAGCGTGCCTTCGGCGCCGATGAAGAGATCGCGAAGATCGTAGCCGGTGTTATCCTTCTTCAGGCGGCGCAGGCCGTCCCAGATTTCGCCGGTTGGCAGCACGACTTCGAGGCCGAGGCAGAGCTGGCGCATGTTGCCGTATGCCAGCACCGCCGTTCCGCCAGCATTCGTCGAGAGATTACCGCCAATCCGGCAGGAGCCTTCGGCACCGAGCGAAAGAGGGAAAAGCTTTCCATGCGCCTCGGCCGTCTTCTGCACGTCGGCAAGGATCGCGCCGCCGTCGGCAACCAGCACGTTCGCCACCGGATCGACGTCGCGGATCCTGTTCATGCGTTCGAGCGAGATGATGATGTCCGACTTGCCCTCACGCGGCGTCTGGCCGCCGACAAGGCCGGTATTGCCGGTCTGCGGCACGACCGCCGTGCCGGTTTCCGTCGCAAGCTTCAGGATCGCCGAAACTTCCTCGACGTTCGCCGGCTTGAGCAGGAGAGGGGAGGAACCGTGATAAAGCCCGCGGTTCTCGATCAGGTGCGGCGCAAGCTCGGCCTCGCTGCGCAGCGCGTATTTCTCGCCGACGATGGCGGCGAAGCGGTCAAGAAGTTCGGGGGAGACGGCAGCGCTCATCGAGCTCATTCCTTCCTGGTTATTCGTCACGCGGCCCGGCAGCGCGCCGCAAACGGTCGTTGATCGCTTCGCCAAGACCCTCGTCCGGTATCGGCGAAAAGGCGATCGTTGCTGCGCCGCTGGCATCGGCCTTTTTCATGTAGTCGAAAAGATTGGCTGCCGCCTCGGCCAGATCGCCGCGGGGGCTGAGGTTGAGCACTATGGCGGCTTCGCTGGCACCCACGACATCGGTAGAGCCAAAGGCAATCAGGGCCTCGTCGCGTGTGACGGCTCCGGCATCGAGACGGACGTTGGCACCCGGCGCATAATGCGAGGCAAGCATGCCGGGAGCCTCGATCGCCGCTGATGCCTTTCCGGCGCGCCGCAGCCGCTTGCCGGCGACGCGTTCGATCTCGGAAGCCGGAAGCCCGCCGGGCCGCAGAAGCTTCAACTCGCCGTCCTCCACCTTGACGATGGTGGATTCGACGCCCACGGTGCTGGCGCCGGCATCGATGATGAGCTTGATCTTGCTGCCGAGATCGGCGTCGACATGCGCGGCGCTGGTGGCGCTGATCCTGCCGGATGTGTTGGCGCTGGGCGCTGCGAGCGGCTTGCCGAAGGCGCGGATCAGATCGCCCGCAAATCCCTTCGGCACGCGGATGCCGACCGTATCCAGACCGGCGGTTGCCAGCGCATGGATATGGCTATCCGCCTTCAAGGGCAGGACGAGCGTCAGCGGCCCCGGCCAGAAGGCTTCCGCCAACGCGCGCGAAACCGGATCGAACTCCGCATAGTCCTCTGCCATCGCAAGGTCGCTCATATGGCAGATCAGCGGATTGAAGCGCGGCCGTCCCTTGGTCTCGTAGATACGGGTTATCGCCGCCGCATTGGTGGCATCGGCGGCAAGGCCGTAGACGGTCTCGGTCGGGATGGCGACCGGAAAACCTTCCGAAAGCACGGCGGCCGCCATTTGCAGCGCTTCATCTCGATGTTCTGCGATGTCGATTATACGTGCCATATACCGCCCGTTGTTTCCAGGCAGTCCCATAGGCCTTTGAAAGCTTTCGATCAATATCAGAGCTGGCGGATGATTTCGCGAAGCTGTTCGTTGCGCGCGCCGAGCAGAAGCACGTTCCTGATGGCCACCTGCGGATCGTCGGTTCTGAAGAGCACGCCGTTGCCGCGAATGGAGCGGTCGATCGTCATTTTCTCCGGCGTATGTTCGCCCGGCTTGATCGCGACGGCGAAATACATGCGGGAATATTTGATATCGATGTGATGGAAGAAATTGTCGTTGTCGCCGATGTCTGCATAGAAGTTGGCGATGTAGAAGGCCCAACTGACGTCCTCGTAGCGGTCGAACTTTGTGCGGGCGGCCGTGACATGGCAGTAGCCGAGATGCGGGCTGTCGGCGAGCGTGCGGTGAAACACCATCTTGGGAAACTGGATCGTGCGGTGGAAGCCGTTGATCTGCTGATGCGCCTTGATGCCTGCCGTTTGCAGCTTCCGGCCGGTTTTCTCGCTTACTTCCTTATGCGTCAGATAGCGGCGTTCTTCGGCGAGCCAGTGCGCCCGATCGCGAGTGATCTTGCCGGTGCGGAGAAATTCGGAATGCGGTGCGGCAGGTCTCTTGTCCTGTGGCCTGGCATCTTCTTTGGCGTCGAAATAGCGAAGTTTCGCCATGGCTCGCATTCCATCTGCTTTGTTCGATAAGGGAAGAATAGAAGTTTATGCTTAATGGCCTGTTAAACCCGTCTCTTGCGCATGATGGCGGGCGCCCGTAGCGAAAGGGCGTCGCAGATGCGATAATGCGCTGGAGGGCGGTTGATTCCGCCGTCATATTTGAACTTTTCGGATGTCGCATTTGAAGGCTTCGCGGCGGGGATGCCGAAAATCATCTTGCCTCGCCGCGCTGTCGTCAATTTCGAAGCCGATGTCGCATTACAACCAAGCCGCAATCATGGCCGGTGTTTAAATGGCGCCATGATAATTCTCCCGCACGGAGAAGAAGCGGGCGCCTCCATCCCGCCTTCGCGGCGGCGGCCTATGGCACGAGGATAAGCAGATGGATATTCGCAGCAACGTTTTGCGGCAGCTCAGGAACCGGCGCGCAGGCTTCAGCCTTGAGCAGCCTTTCTATATCGACGAAGATTACTTCAAGCTCGATATGGAGATGATCTACTATCGAGACTGGCTGTTCATGGGCCACGATTGCGAACTGCCGAAGCCGGGCGCCTATTTCACCGTTCAGATCGGCCAGTATCCGGTTGTCATCGTCCGTGGCCGCGACAACGTCATCCGTGCCTTCCACAACAGCTGCCGCCATCGCGGCTCGCGCGTCTGCACCAAGGAGCACGGCTCGTCGGTCCGTCTCGTCTGTCCCTATCACCAGTGGACGTATGACCTCGACGGCAAGCTCGCCTTTGCCCGCCACATGGGGGATGATTTCGACAAGAGCGGCTACAGCCTGAAGCCCGTGCATTGCGAGAGCTTCGCGGGCTACATCTTCATCTGCCTGGCTGACACGGCGCCGGACTTCCAGCCGGTTCGCGACATGGTCAGCCCCTATATGCTTCCCCACCGTCTCAGCGAAGGCAAGGTCGCCTTCCAAAGCACCATTATCGAGAAGGGCAACTGGAAGCTCGTCTGGGAAAACAATCGCGAGTGCTACCACTGCGCCGCCAACCATCCCGAACTCTGCCGCACCTATCCGGAAGCCCCGAGCGTCACGGGTACGGACGGAGGTGCCGACGATCCGGAAATCGCCGGTCATTGGGCGCGCTGCGAGGCGGCGGGCCTTCCGAGCAAGTTCCAGATCTCGCCCGACGGCCAGTTCCGCACGGCCCGCATGCCGCTGATCGAGGATGCCGAAAGCTACACCATGTCCGGCCGCCCGGCCGTCAAGCGCAAGCTGTCCGAGGACGTCACAATCGACCGCATCGGCGCCATGCTGCTCTTCCACTATCCGACGACATGGAACCACCTGCTCGGCGACCACGCGATCACCTTCCGCGTGCTGCCGCTCAGCGCCAACGAAACAGCCGTCACGACGAAGTGGATCGTGCACAAGGACGCCGTCGAGGGCGTGGACTACAATCTCGAGGAACTGACGCACGTCTGGACGGAAACCAACGACCAGGATCGCCGCATCGTCGAGGAAAATGCCTTCGGCATTCACTCGCCGGCCTATGAGCCCGGTCCCTATTCGATGCTCCACGAAGGGGGCGTCATGCAGTTCCTCGAATGGTATTCGAACTTCATGGTGAACCGCCTCCAGGGCGACCAGGCGCAGCTTTCCGTCGTTGCCTGATTTTTCCCGTTCTGCGGAAAATGAACCGGTTAATCCCCGGTTCATTTGCACTCCAGTAGAAATCCGATTCATGCCGAACGGAGCGTGTTGGGAAAGTGTTCCGCACCTCTGCGTTACCGGTGAGGCCAGATTCGCGCTTGGGATTGGAGAATACAATGAATGGGCTCAGTAAGAAGATTGCGAGTGCCGTCTTTTCCGCCGTTGTCGTCCTGACGAGCTTCGTGCCGTCGCAGGCCATTCAGATGCCGGCAGCACCGCAGATCGAAAAATCGGACGTGCAGAACGTCCAGTACCGCCGCTACTATCCGCCGGGCTATCGCCCCATTTACCGTCCGGGCTATCGTCCCGGATACTACCCCGGTTACCGCCCCGCATATCGCCCGGCCTATCGTCCAGGTTGGTATGGTGGCTATCGCGGCTACCCTTACTACCGCCGCGGCTATCGCGAGTATAACGGCTACTGGTACCCTCTGGCTGCCTTCGGCGCCGGCGCGATCATCGGCGGCGCTATCGCTTCCCAGCCGCGCTACGTTGCCCCGCCGGCCTACAGCGGCGGCGGTGGCCATGTTGCCTGGTGCGCAAACCGCTACCGTTCATACCGCGCTTATGACAATACGTTCCAGCCCTATAACGGCCCGCGCCAGCAGTGCTACTCGCCTTATAACTGAGCTCGGCGTACCTTTGGATCGATCAGCCCGGCAGCGATGCCGGGCTTTTTCGTTTCAAAGAATATTGACACGCTTAAGGAGCCACCAGGCGAGCAGTACCGAAGCGACGATCAACGCGCCCGCATATGCCGTACCGCTGGCCCCTTCGGCGAAGGGGAGATTGGTGGTATTCATGCCGAAGAAGCCGGTCACCAGCGTTGGCGGCAGCAGGAAGGCGGTCATCAGCGACAGGATATAGAGGTGGCGATTGGTCTCGGAGGACTGCTTCGAGTCGATTTCCTCGTGCAGCAAGCGCGCGCGCTCCTGCAGCGCATAGATATCGTGGTCGACCGCCTCCAGCCTGCTCGTCAGCCTGCCGGCGATGTCCTCGAAGCCGAAGGGCATCTCGTCCTCGTCGGAGGCCGAGGCGCGCCGCATGAGCGTCAGCACGTTCCTGAGGTGCCGATGAAGCCGCACGATCGTGCGCCGTGCCGGCGCCAGCCGCCGTCGTTCGTCGCGAGAAACGTTGTCATAGACGAAGTCTTCGATGAGATTCAACTCTTCGGTGAGTTCCATCACGACGGCAATCAGCGTACGCTGGAACTCGATCACCAGTAGCTCGAAAAGGTCGACCGGCCGGGAGAATTTTGCCGAGTTCTTTTCGATCATCGCGCGTGCCCGCTCGAGGCTGCGTAGCGGCTGTAGCCGCGTGGTGATAATGAAGCGATCGGAGATCGCGAAATGCAGCCAGCCGAGATCGGCGGTGTCTTGGTCGAATTCGCGCTGGCAATCGATCAGCGTGCCGAAGAGCATCTGTTCGTCGACGGTGATCGCGGCATGTGTATCCCGCGTCGTCAGAGCCGCCTTGGCATCCTCGGAAAGGCCGTCCAGCGTATCGAGCAAGGCGGGAACTCGCGCATCGGCGAGGTTGAGATGCAGCCAGTAAAACCCTTCGCCGGACAGCAGCTCGGCCGGAAAGGCGCTGTTCTGCAGGCGTACCGCCTTGCCGCTTCCTGCCGGGAAGCTGTAGGCCCAAACGAGGCCTGGTATATTGGCGGGCAATGTGTCCATCGGTCGCGATCCTTTCGATGCGATCAGTCTTCGTAGAGATTCTCCATGACGGTTGTTTGTGCAAGTGCGAAGGTCCGTAAACGGCAAAATATCGCCAAATGCAGGAACACGGATTCCAAATTGACGTTTACGTAAAAATCAATTAGCTCTTCCACCGGAGGCGCGGAACCATGGTTCCGTTTGAGATGCGAGGAGATGATATGTACAAGGCGCCCGTCGAGGACATCGCGTTCACCCTGAAACATGTCGCAGGACTGAGCGACGCGATCGATAAGGGCCTGTTTGGCGATCTCGGCGAAGATCTCGTCGATGCGATCCTGAGCGAGGCCGGCCGTTTCGCAACGGAAGAGGTTGCTCCGCTGGCGGAGATCGGCGACAGCCAGGGGGCTCGTCTCGTCGATGGCAACGTGAAGACCCCGGACGGCTGGGCAAAGCTCTATCAGGACTGGATCGCCGGCGGCTGGAACGGTCTTTCGGCCCCCGAGGAATATGGCGGCCAGGGCCTGCCCAACATGCTGAACGTTGCCGCGCTTGAGATGTGGAATTCCGGTGCGACCGCCTTCGCGCTCTGCCCGACGCTGACCATGGGAGCGATCGAGGCGCTGAGCGCTCACGGCAGTGAGGAGCTTCGGAGCAAATATCTGCCGAAGCTCGTCTCCGGCGAGTGGACCGCAACGATGAACCTCACCGAGCCGCATGCGGGTTCCGACGTCGGCGGCCTGAAGAGCCGCGCTGAGCGGCGCGTCGACGGCACCTACCGCCTGTTCGGCCAGAAGATATTCATCACCTGGGGCGAGCACGACGCGACCGATAACATTATCCACCTCGTTCTTGCCCGCTTGCCGGATGCACCGGCCGGCACGCGCGGCATTTCACTGTTCCTTGTGCCGAAATTCCTCGTCAACAGTGATGGTTTGCCCGGACGCCGCAACGATCTCTTCTGCCATTCACTGGAACACAAGATGGGCATCCACGGCTCGCCCACCTGCACGATGATCTACGGTGACGGCAGGTTCGGCGAGGAGAAAGGTGCGGTCGGCTGGCTCGTCGGCGAGGAGAACAAGGGCCTCAACTGCATGTTCACGATGATGAACAATGCCCGCCTGACGGTCGGCATGCAGGGTGTCGCGATCGCCGAAGCCGCAACGCAGAAGGCACTCGCCTATGCCAAGGAGCGCACGCAGGGCAGGGCACCTGGCTGGACCGGCAGCGGCATGAGCCCGATCATCGAGCATCCGGACGTCGCCCGCATGCTGTTAACGATGAAGGCGCTGACGCAGGGCTCACGCGCCATTTCCTACGTCTGCGCCCACGCGATCGACATGTCGCATCGCGCGAGTGGAGACAAGCAGCACTGGCAGGAGCGCGCTGCGCTTCTGACGCCGATCGCCAAATCCTTCTCGACCGATGCCGGCGTAGATGTCTCCTCGCTCGGCATCCAGGTTCATGGTGGCATGGGCTTCATTGAGGAAACAGGCGCCGCCCGCTTCCTGCGTGACGCCCGCATCGCGCCGATTTACGAGGGCACCAACGGCATCCAGGCGATCGACCTCGTCACCCGCAAGCTGCCGCTTTCGAATGGCGGCCAAGTCAAGGGTTTCATCGCCGAGCTTCGCGATACCGCCGATCAGGTGCGCCGTTCCAACCTCGATAGCTTCGGCGAAACAGCGTCGCGGCTTGATGCGGCCATCGCCGATCTGGAACAGGCAACTGGCTGGCTGCTGAAGGCGCAGGCGGACGGCAAACTGGCAGAAGCCCTTTCCGGCGCGACACCCTACCAGCGCCTCTTCGGCCTTGTCCTGACCGGCTGCTATCTCGCCAAGGGCGGGCTTGCCGGGGTGTCTGACGGCGCGGGCGAAAGCCGCATTGCCCTTTGCCGCTTCGCCGCAGAAAATCTACTGCCGGAAACCGCGGCGTTGAGGGATAGCGTCGTCAACGGCGCAGCAAGCCTCGCCGCTGCCCGCATTGCTCTTGCCTGAGGATCATCATGTCCGATCACATCGTCGTCGAACAATCCGCCGACCATCCCGGCGTCCAGATCATTCGCTTCAACCGTCCGGAAAAGAAAAACGCGATCACCCGCGCCATGTATGTGCGGATGACGGAAGCGCTGAAGGCCGCGAACGAGGACAGTGCCGTCCGCGCGACGGTCTTCCTCGGCACAGAAGGCGCCTTTTCGGCGGGCAACGATATTGCTGATTTCCTTGCGGCCGCGATGGGCGGCAGCCTCGGCCATGAGCTTCTCGATTTCCTTTATGCGCTCGTCAATGCCGAAAAGCCGCTGATCTCCGGCGTCGATGGGCTGGCGATTGGCATCGGCACGACGATGCACATGCATTGCGATCTGACGATCGCCTCCGACCGCAGCCAGTTCCGCACGCCCTTCGTCGATCTGGCGCTCGTGCCCGAAGCCGCCTCCAGTCTGCTTGCACCGCGTATCATGGGTCATCAGCGCGCTTTCGCGCTTCTCGCTGCCGGCGAAGCCTTCTCGGCGGGGGAGGCTAAGGACGCAGGATTGCTCTGGAAAGTCTGTGCCGCGCCTGACGTCGAATCTCTCACACTTGCAGCTGCCGCAAAACTCGCTGCCAAGCCGCCGGAGGCCTTGAAGATCGCCCGCAATCTCATCCGCGGCGATCGTGGGGAAATCATCGAGCGCATCGATGATGAGGCCCGGCATTTTGCCGCACAGTTGAAGAGCGCGGAAGCCCGTGCTGCCTTCGAGGCCTTCATGCGCCGGTGATGCCGAAGCAAGGATATCTGCTAAATTTTAAGCCTGTTTTAAGCAACCCCTAATAATCAGGGGGTGACGAGTTGATTCCATTCGGTCGTCCGGGCGCATGAGGCGCTTTGCGCAGCCTTGTCTCCATGAGCCCTCTACCCGTTCAGCGCTCCCGCCCGCATGCCTGCGCGCCGGCGGGACGGCAGTCGATCCGAAAGGAACCTATCTTGAAAAAGAAAACGAATTTGATGACGCGCATCCTTGTCGCCGCGTCCGCCGTCGTTCTCGCGGCCTTTGCCGCCTTTTCCTATTACATCAATTCGGTCCAGCGCAGTGTCACGACGGCCTCGATCGAAGCGAATATCCAGTCTTCCGGCGAGCAGGCCGCACGCAGCCTTGCCAACTGGATGAACGGCCGCGTCACGCTGACTGCCATGGTCGCAAACGCCTCCGCCAAGGCTGCCGACCGCGCCGGTGTCGTCAGCGTATTGCAGAATGACGTCCTGACGAAGCAGTTCGTCAGCACCTACCTGGGCGATGAGCAGGGCGTGTTCACCTCCTGGCCGGACCTGCCGCTCCCGGCGGACTACGATCCGCGCAAGCGCCCGTGGTATCAGGACGCGGTCAAAGCCGGCGCGCCTGTGCTGACCGAGCCCTATACCGACGCCTCGAGCGGTGATCTCATCATCAGCGCCGCCGTTCCGGTCAAGCGCGACGGCAAGCTGGCCGGCGTCGTTGGCAGCGATTTCTCGCTCGATACCATGGTGAAGATGATCAAGGAGATCGATCTCGGCGGCCAAGGCATGGCTTTCCTGGTCAACAAGAGCGGCCAGATTCTCATCCATCCGGATGCCAAGCTCGTTACCAAGACGCTTGCCGATACCTTCCCGAATGCAACGCCGTCGATCGGTTCCGGCCTGATCGAGAGCGAATTCGACGGCAAGCCGGTTCTCATCAGCTTCCTGCCGGTCGATGGCCTCCCGACAGTTCAGTGGCATCTCGGCTTCGTCGTCGACAGCGACAAGGCCTTCGCGTCTCTGGACGAGTTCCGTATCGCCGCGACCATCGCCACGCTTCTTGCCGTTGGTCTGATGATCGCCGCCATGGCATGGCTGCTGCACGGCCTCGTGATCCGTCCGGTCACCGCTATGACGGCTGCGATGCAGAAGCTGGCCGCTGGCGATCTCTCCGCCACCATTCCCGGCGAGGAGCGCCGCGACCAGATCGGTTCGATGGCCGAAGCGGTTGCCGTTTTCAAGAATAATGCGATCGATCGCGAGCGTCTGGAAGGCGAGGCCGAGACCGGCCGTGCGCTGACTGAGCGCGAGCGTCAGGACCGGGAAGTGCAGAAAGCGCGCGAGGCAACGGAAATCCGCACCGCCGTCGATGCGCTGGCTGGAGCACTCGGTGCGCTTTCGGAGGGCAATCTCGCCCACCGTATCGAAACGCCGTTCGCCGCACATCTCGACCGTCTCCGCAGCGACTACAACACGGCCGTCGGCAAGCTGCACGCAGCGCTGCAGACGGTCGGCCACAACGCACATGCGATCGACGCCGGTGCCTCGGAAATCCGCACGGCCGCCGATGGCCTTGCCCGCCGCACCGAGCAGCAGGCCGCTTCGGTCGAAGAGACCGCTGCGGCTCTCGAGGAGATCACGACGACCGTCAAGGACACCGCCCGCCGCGCCGAGGAAGCCGGCAATCTCGTCAACCGCACGCGCGCCGGCGCCGAAGAGTCCGGCGAGATCGTCCGCAAGGCAGTCGTCGCGATGAACGGGATCGCGCAGTCATCCGAGCAGATTTCCAGCATCATCAGCGTCATCGACGACATCGCCTTCCAGACCAACCTTCTGGCACTCAATGCCGGTGTCGAGGCCGCGCGTGCCGGCGAGGCAGGCAAGGGCTTTGCCGTCGTCGCGCAGGAAGTCCGCGAACTGGCGCAGCGTTCCGCCAAGGCGGCAAAGGAGATCGAGAGCCTGATCACCGCCTCGAATTCCCAGGTTCGCTCCGGCGTAACGCTGGTCGGCGATACCGGCAAGGCGCTGGAGGCGATCGTTCTGCAGGTGCAGGAAATCAGCCGTCATGTCGGCGCAATCGTCACCGCCACTCGCGAACAATCGACCGGCCTTCACGAGATCAATACAGCCGTCAACACGATGGATCAGGGCACGCAGCAGAACGCCGCAATGGTCGAAGAGCAGACGGCAGCAAGCCACGGTCTCGCAACGGAGGCCGCAAAGCTGATGCAGCTTCTGGCGCAGTTCAACCTGCAGTCCGGGGGACGCGCAACGACGGCTTTGGCCAGCCGCCGCGCTGCTTGATCCTGACGCTTCAAACCAGAAGGTGCCCGCGCTCGCCGCGGGCATTTTTGTTTGCGCGCTCGATCGCAATGGCCGAGCGGCCAGCGTCTATTTTTCCAGCGTCGCCACCACCTCGACATGCGAGGTCCAGAGAAACTGGTCGATCGGCGTGACGCCGGTGATCCGGTACCCGCCCTCGATGAGTATGGCGAGATCGCGCGCCAGTGTCACCGGATTGCAGCTGACGGCGGCAATCTTCTTCGCTGCCGAGCGAGCGAGCTCCTGGCACTGCAGTTCCGCTCCGGCCCGCGGCGGATCGAAGACCACCGCGTCATAGACTTTCAGCTCGGACGTCATCAGCGGGCGGCGGAAGAGATCGCGCTTCTCGACGCTGACCGGCTTCAGGCCTTGCGTCCTGCGCGCTGCCTGGTCGAGTGCGGAAAGGGCTTTCTCGTCGCCTTCAACGGCATGGACGCGTCCGATCCGGGCAAGCCGAAGGGAAAAGGTGCCGGCGCCTGCAAAGAGGTCGGCGATGCGCTTTGCCTTGCCCACATGGGCAAGTACCAGATCGGCCATCGCCTCTTCGGCTGGCTTCGTCGCCTGCGTGAAGCCGCCAGCCGGCGGCGAGACCTGCACGCCACCGAAATCGACGGTCGGCTTGGACGGCTCGACCAGGATTTCGCCGTTCACCGAAACGCGCGCGATGCCGCGAAGGCCAAGCACGGTTTCGATCGCTTTGCGCCGCTGCGGGTCCGGCAGCTTCTGGATCCCGTCGACGGCGAGATCGAGCCCGGACAGTGTCTCAAGAACTGAAATGCGGAAGGCTTCGGCGCTGGTCGCAAGTGTCGCGCCAATCGCCTTGATCGCCGGCAACCGCGCGAGGATCGCTGCCGACGAGATGGGACATTCCTCGATCGCAACGATGTGGTGGCTTTCGGCTTGGTTGAAACCGATCAACATATCCTTCTCGGTCTTGCGTGCCGCAAAGACGACGCGCCGCCGCTCGCCGGGATGCGCCGCGACGAGCTCGCCTACCTCGGCCGATATGCCTTTCGATTTCAGCGCATCGAGCACCAGTTGCCGCTTGAAGGCCCGGTAGGACTGATCGACCATGTGTTGCAGCGTGCAGCCGCCGCAGGTCCCGTTGACACCGTCCGGGCCAAAATGGCGGCAGGGCGGCTCCTGCCGGTCGGGCGAAGGCTTGGCGATCGACATGATCGTGCCATGGTTCTTGACGCGCGCGATCGCCACGCGTTCGCCAGGCAGCGAGAAAGGCACGTAGATCGGGCCGTCCGCGCCGTCGGCAATCCCGTCGCCCTGGGCGCCGAGCTTTAGGATCGTTATTGTTTCGGTGCTCACGGCTTCGTTCCTGCGAGTAGAAATTCCTGGTTGCCGTCGCCGCCAGCGATCGGCGAGGCGATGAGCCCGAGACTCTTCCAGCCCATGTCTTTGGCGAACCAGCGCCCGAGCTCGTCGGCAACCGCACGCGCGGAGGAGGGGTCCTTCAACAGGCCGCCCTTGCCGATCGCTTCGCGCCCGGCCTCGAATTGTGGCTTTATCAGCAGCGCAGCAACCGCGCCGGGCTCGGCGATTTGCAACGCAGGCGCCACCGCCAGCTTAAGCGAAATGAACGAAACGTCCGAGACGACGAAGGTGATCGGCCGGCCAATTTCCTCTGCCTTTAGGTTTCGGGCGTTCAGCCCCTCGATATTCCTGACCCGCGGGTCGCTTGCGATGCGCGGGTGCATCTGCCCGTGACCGACGTCGATGGCGGTCACATGCACTGCACCGCGCTCCAGCAGCACTTCCGTGAAGCCGCCCGTCGAAGCGCCGACGTCGAGACAGTGGTGGCCCGCCGGATCGAGATGGAAATGATCGAGCGCCGCAATGAGTTTGAGCGCGGCACGGGAGACATAATCCTGTGCAGGATCATCGATCTCGATTACGGCATCGCCGGCAAAGAGCGCGCCCGGCTTGGTGACGACAGCGCCGCTAACCTTCACGGTGCCGCGGCTTACGGCATCGCGTGCCCGTGAGCGGCTGGCAAAAAGGCCGAGGCTGACGAGAAGCTGGTCGAGGCGCTGGGTGTTCTGATTAGACATTGGCTGTCCATGACCGGCAAAGCCGCTGCTTGCAAGCCTTTTGTTGCCGTGGCCGTGCTGACCGCGGGGTCTGCCAACGGCCGCACATAACGGCACCCCAATTTTTATGCAGCGCGGATTAAACAAATTTAAAGCCCGCCCACGTAGCTTTGCCGCGATTGCAGCGGTCCACCCGGCCGTTTCCTGCCATGATGGCATCATAACCTCCACCTGCAGATCATGTTCAGATTCATTCGCTGTGCCGCTGCGTCCCGCGCGGCCCGCTTCGCCGTTTTTGTCAGGAGTTGACCGGTGTTCGCCAACATGTCCTTGAAGGGAAAGCTTGCCGCAACATTTGCCGCGCTGATCCTCATCTTCGTTTCCGTCTCAGCCTATGTGTACAGCAAGGCAAGCGCCTCAGCCGCTGCCGCCGCCGAACAGGAGAAATCGCAGCTTCTCGTCGATCACATCGACGATGCGCTGCAGGCGATGCTGGAGCAGGCCGTCAACCTGCGCGGCTTCATCCTCTTCCGCAGCGATAGCACCTATGGCGATCTCTTCGCCAATCGCGAGCGGATGCTGAAGGCGATTGCCGCCGCCAAGCAGACGGCTGCAGGCGAGGTGGAATTGGTCGGAATGATCGACGGCATGCAGAAGGCCGCCGATCTCTATTTCCACGAACTTGCCGAACCGCAGGCCANAATTGGTCGGAATGATCGACGGCATGCAGAAGGCCGCCGATCTCTATTTCCACGAACTTGCCGAACCGCAGGCCAAGGCCCGCAAGGAAACCGAGACGCCGATCGCTGACGTCGTCAAGATCGGTGTGAACGCCACCAAGGGACAGCTCGACGGTTTCCGTCAGGCCTCGGCCAAGATCAAGGCAGTCGCCCGAGAAAAGTCGGCGGCCTTTGCTGCATCCCAGCTCGACGCCAACGAGGATCTGACCTTTACCCTGATTGCGGGCGGCATCGCCGCATCGCTCGCCGCAGCCGTGCTGGCATGGCTTCTATCACGCACCATTGCACAGCCGATCGTCGGCATGACTGCGGCCATGGGCCGCTTGGCGGCTGGCCATAACGATATCGACGTGCCCGCGCTCGACCGCGGCGATGAAGTCGGCCTGATGGCAAAATCAGTGCTCGTCTTCAAGGAAGCCGCGATCGAAAAGCAGCGCCTTTCCGGCGAGACGGACCGCATGCGCGACGAGGCCGAACGCCAGCGCCAGCTCTCCGACCAGGAGAAGGCCCGCGAGGCGGCCGAAATTCGCATCGTGATCGAGGGCCTCGCAAGCGGTCTTTCGAACCTTGCCAACGGCGATGTCGCAAGCCGCATTGCAGCGCAGTTCTCCGCTCAGTTCGACAGCCTGCGAAACGACTTCAACCATGCGGCCGAGAAGCTTCAGTCGGCGCTGCAAGCGGTCGGCCGCAACGCTTCCGCGATCAATGCTGGCGCCGGTGAGATCCGCTCTGCCGCCGACGATCTCGCTCGCCGGACCGAGCAGCAGGCCGCTGCCGTCGAGGAAACTGCCGCGGCACTTGAGCAGGTTACGACGACCGTCCGCGACAGCGCCAAGCGCGCCGAAGATGTCGGCCATCTGGTCGAGCGTGCGCGTCTCGGCGCCGAGCGCTCCGGCGATGTCGTCCGCAAGGCCGTCACCGCCATGCAGCAGATCGAGAGATCGTCGAGCGAGATCAGCAACATCATCGGCGTCATCGACGACATCGCGTTCCAGACGAACCTGCTCGCGCTCAACGCAGGCGTCGAGGCCGCCCGCGCCGGCGATGCTGGCAAGGGCTTTGCCGTCGTCGCCCAGGAAGTGCGTGAACTGGCTCAGCGCTCCGCCAACGCGGCGAAGGAGATCAAGGCGCTGATCAATACCTCCGGCAATCACGTCAACACCGGCGTCTCGCTTGTCGATGAAACCGGCAAGGCGCTCGCCGAGATCGTGAGCGAGGTCCAGGAGATCAACCGCCACATCGGTGCGATCGTCACGGCAACGCGCGAACAGTCAATCGGCCTGCAGGAGATCAATACCGCCGTCAACAACATGGACCAGGGAACGCAGCAGAATGCCGCTATGGTTGAAGAGCAGACGGCAGCAAGCCACTCGCTCGCCCAAGAAGCCCACGCGCTGGACGCCCTGCTGCAACAGTTCAAGCTCGGCCAGACAGCACCTGCGGCCACGCCCCGTACAGTTGCCGCACAATCCGGCGCCCGCCCTGTCGCATCGCCTGCTCGCGCGCTGACCAGCAAGCTCGCCAGCGCCTTCGGCGGCAAGGCGGCAACCGCCGCGGCCGTCCAGGACGATTGGACGGAATTCTGATTGGCTTCCCGTCTCCAGGCGGGAGAAAGTAGCTAAAGGGTCGGATGAGGGCAGTGCGGTGTATGCTGCACTGCCCTTTGCCTTTCTTAGCGCTTGCCGTCAGCCCGCAACGCCCACGGCGGCGCCGTGGCCGAGCGTGCGGAAGACGGTCGATACGATGCCAGCGCGGTCGAGGCCGGCATGGGCGTTCATCACCTCGGGTTTTGCCTGCTCCATCCACATGTCGGGCATGGTGAGCGAGCGGACCTTCAGGCCGCTTTCGAGCAGCCCTTCGGTCGCGAGGAAATGCAGCACATGACTGCCGAAGCCGCCGATGGCGCCTTCTTCGACGGTGATCAGCATTTCGTGGTGGCGGGCGAGCTGGCGGATCAGGTCATGATCCAGAGGCTTGGCGAAGCGCGAATCGGCAACCGTGGTCGAAAGGCCGGCGGCTTCAAGGTCTTCCGCGGCAAGCAGGCAATCGGCAAGCCGCGAGCCGAAGGAGAGCAGCGCAACCTTGGTGCCCTCCCTGACGATGCGGCCCTTGCCGATCTGCAGGATTTCGCCGCGCGCGGGCATCTCGACCCCCACGCCTTCGCCGCGCGGGTAGCGGAAGGAAATCGGGCCTTCGTCATAAGCCGCTGCCGTGCGCACCATATGCTTCAGCTCCGCCTCGTCGGCCGCAGCCATGACGACGAAACCGGGAAGTGTCGCAAGGAAAGTCGTGTCGAACGATCCCGCATGCGTCGGGCCGTCGGCGCCGACGAAGCCGGCGCGGTCGATCGGGAAACGGACCGGCAGGCCCTGGATTGCGACATCATGGACGACCTGGTCGTAGGCGCGCTGCAGGAAGGTAGAGTAAATCGCTGCAAAGGGTTTGTACCCCTCGGTGGCAAGGCCGGCGGCGAACGTGACGGCATGCTGCTCGGCAATGCCGACATCGAAACAGCGGGCAGGGAAGACCTCGGCGAGCTTGTCCAGGCCCGTGCCGTTCGGCATGGCCGCCGTGATGCCGACGATCTTTTCGTCGAGCGTCGCCTCCTGCACCAGCGCTTCGGCGAAGACGCTCGTATAGCTCGGCGCATTCGGTTTCACCTTGGCCTGCGCCCCGGTGATGACGTCGAACTTGTTGACCCCGTGATACTTGTCGGCTGCTGCTTCGGCGGGCGGATAACCCTTGCCCTTCTGCGTGACGACGTGGATCAGGACCGGACCTTCGGCGTTGTCGCGCACATTGCGCAGCACGGGCAGCAGATGCTCGAAGGAATGGCCGTCGATCGGGCCAATATGGTAAAAGCCCATTTCCTCGAACATCGTCCCGCCGGTCACATAACCGCGCGCATGTTCGACGGCGCGGGTGAGCGCCCGGTCGACCTTCTCGCCGAGATAGGCAGTCAGCTTCTTGCCGAAATCGCGGAAGCCCATATACGTCCGCCCCGAGGCGAGGCGGGCGAGATAGGCGCTCATTGCCCCCGTCGGCGGGGCGATCGACATGTCGTTGTCGTTGAGGATGACGATCAGCCGCGCATCGAGTGCGCCGGCATTGTTCAGCGCTTCGTAAGCCATGCCGGCCGACATGGCGCCGTCGCCGATGACGGCAATCACGCGCCGGTCGGTGTTGCTGAGTTCTGCGGCAACCGCCATGCCGAGGCCGGCGGAGATCGAGGTCGAGGAGTGCGCCGCCCCGAAGGGATCGTATTCGCTCTCCGCGCGCCGTGTGAAGCCCGAGAGGCCGCCTTCCTGGCGCAGTGTGCGGATGCGCTCGCGACGGCCCGTGAGGATCTTGTGCGGATAACATTGGTGGCCGACGTCGAAGATCAGCCGGTCCTCGGGCGTATCGAAGACGCTGTGGATGGCGATTGTCAGCTCGACGACGCCCAAGCCTGCGCCAAGATGGCCACCCGTGCGCGAGACCGCATCGATCATCTCATCCCGGACTTCGCGCGCAAGCTGCGGCAGGTCGCGATCCTCGAGCTTGCGCAGGTCGGCGGGATATTTGACCTGGTCGAGCAGCGGGGTTTTCGGCTGATGTGTCACGGGCGGGAGCTCTTTCTTATGGTTCTTGGCTTTGCTTATTCGACTAGATTGCGGCAAAACAAGTGCATTTCAAGAACCGCAACCCCATAATTCTAAAGGAGTTCATTCTTCAGGCAAAGGCACGAATTCCTCTTCGTCCCCCGGTACGATATCGAAGCGGCCGGTGCGCCATTCCTCTTTCGCCTTCTCGATCCGCTCCTTGGAGGAGGAAACGAAATTCCACCAGATGTAGCGCCTGGAGTTGAGGGCCGCACCCCCGAAAAGCATCAGATGACAGCCCGCAGGGCCTGCTTCGAGCGTGATCGCGTCGCCTGGCCGGAAGACGAGCAGCTGGTCTGCGGCAAAACGGTCGCCGGCAATGACGACCTCGCCCGAAAGCACATAGACCGCGCGCTCTTCATGAGCCGCGCCGAAGGGGAACCTCGCACCCGGTTCAATATCGAGGTCGGCATAGAGCGTGTCCGAAAACACCTTGACCGGCGCCGTCATGCCTTCGAAGGAGCCGATGACGACGCGCCCTCTCACGCCACGTTCATCGATCAGCGGCATCTCGCTTTTCTCAGTATGGACAAAAGAAGGGTCGATTTCCTCCTTGTCGTCCGGCAGTGCCAGCCAGGTCTGCAGCCCCGACATCAGCAGCGGGTGGCCACGCAGATTGTCGGGCGTGCGCTCCGAATGCACGATGCCGCGCCCGGCCGTCATCAGGTTGATGTCACCGGGGCGAATGATCTTTTCGGTGCCGAGGCTGTCCAGATGCCGGATTTCGCCATCGAAGAGATAAGTGACCGTCGAAAGACCGATATGCGGATGCGGCTTCACATCGAGCGCCTCGCCGGGCTTCAGGATCGCCGGACCCATCCGGTCGAAGAAGATGAACGGCCCGACCAGCCGCCGCTGCCGCGTCGGAAGCGCGCGCCGCACCTGAAAACCGCCGATGTCGCTGGTCCGCGGGATGATCAGATTCTCGATGGCGTCGCAGGCGAAGGCGTCACCAGGCAGTGGGTCTTTACCGGGGAAGAAGGACATGGCGGTTCTCCGAAGGGGACTGCAAGGGCGAAACTAGCGGCAATGACCATTCACGGATAGCAAAAACTTTATGTCGATTGACGACATATGGCGGACGATGTCATAATGTACCTATGAAGGCTGAGCGCGTCGTTTGCGAACGGATCGTTTTTGGCGACGGCGCGATCATCGATATCAAGGTGTGGCGTGTGCCGGCGCAAATGCCAGGCTCCAAGCACTTTTTGAAGTATTTGCTTTTCTACGGAAAGCCCGCGTTGCGTTTGATTTGCTATGACAATGAGCGGGGCAAGGGCGATCACCGGCACTACGATCAGCACGAAGAACGCTATGGATTTATCTCGATCGAGCAGATGCTCGCAGATTTCCGGAGCGACGTGGAAAAGCTGAGAGGAGAACGGATATGAGCAAGGATATAGAACTGCATATCGGCTCCTCCTTTGAGGATGTCGCAAGGCGCGTCACTGATGCCTGGCACAAGGCCGAGATGGGCGCACCTGTCACTGAGGATCATCTTACCTTCGTCGGGTGGGAGGCTTTCTCGCGAACTATGACTGCAAAGCGGCTTGAACTTCTCCGCCATCTGCACCGCAATCCTCAGACGAGCATTTCCGCTTTGGCGAAAAGCCTGAAGCGCGATTATCGCCGCGTCCACGAAGATGTGGAAATCCTCTCGGAGGCAGGCCTTATCAAACGGGATCATGATGGTCTGCGAGCAGGCTACGACGAAATCAGGACTATAATCGCTCTCTAGGCCTCACGCCCCGTCCAGCGGTTCCGTGCCCTGCGGTTTTCCGGCGCGGTCGAGCCTGATCTTCTCGATGCGGTTCTCGGCGGCCGAAAGCAGCGTCTCGCAGTGTTTCTTCAGCGCTTCGCCGCGCTCGTAGATCTCGATGGATTCATCGAGCGCCACGTCGCCGCGCTCGAGGCGGGCCACGATGCTTTCGAGTTCGGCAACCGCTGCTTCGAAGGAAAGACCGGAAACCTCCGGTTTGGCGCTGTCAGTCATACTCAACCCTTCATCAATCGAAGCACATGCAGGCCCGCCGATTCGGCAAGCCCTTCCAGATCATAGCCACCTTCCAGCAGGCTGACGACCCGGTTGGAGGCGCTTTTGTCGGCTATATCCAGCAATCTTCCGGTCGCCCAGTCGAAATCCTCGCCGACGAGATTGATCTGCGCCAAGGGATCGCGGTGATGCGCGTCGAAACCGGCGGAGATAATGATGAGATCCGGCCGGAAATCGACAAGGGCCGGCAGCACGCGCGATTTGAATGCCTCGCGGAAATGATCGCTGCCCACGTTCGGCGAAAGCGGTGCGTTGACGATCGTGCCGTGCTTGCCGCTTTCGTCCTTCGCTCCTGATCCCGGATAAAGCGGCATCTGATGCGTCGAGCAGAAGAGCACGGACGCGTCGTCCCAGAAGATGTCCTGCGTGCCGTTGCCATGGTGTACGTCCCAATCGACGATCGCCACACGCTCGGCGCCGTGGCGTTTCTGCGCATGCCGGGCGGCGATCGCCGCGTTGTTGAAGAAGCAGAAGCCCATCGCCGTCGTCTTTTCCGCATGGTGGCCGGGCGGGCGGGCGGCGACGAAGACGTTATCGGCCTTGCCTGTGAAGACGTCGTCCACAGCAGCCATGGCCGCACCGACGCCAGTCAGCGCCGCCTGTAGGCTCTTCGGGCTCGCATAGGTATCGGCCTCGATTTGGTTGATCTCGCCGTCCCCTTCGGGAATCTGGCGCATGACGGCGCGCAGATGCTCTTCCGGGTGGGCAAGCAGCACGGCGTCCTCGCTTGCCTGCGGCGCTTGCTTCCGATCCAGCTGCTCGAAATTCGGATGGCCGAGTGCAACATTGATCGCCCGCATCCGGTCCGAGCGCTCGGGATGGCCTGCCGGCGTGACGTGCTCGAGAAAGATCGGGTGTTCGTAAAGGCGGGTGCTCATGCGGATACTCTTATCGCTTGCCCCAGTCATGTTCCACACCAGATGGCGCAAATAGCGGCAATTTCAACACGCACGCTGTCGTGAGCCCGTCATCTCCACCGTTTACTTCGGCTTGCATTGCGCTAGTCTTTCAGCCAGGGAGCAAGGGAGCAAGGACAGGGATGCTGACGGCAAAGTCAACCGGCTCAAATGGAGCGGAAATACGTGTCCCGTTTCGAGATGTGGACATGCACGGCGAGATGTTTATCTCGTCCTATATTTCCTATGCCGAATCCGTACTTGCAAATTTCTGGCTGACCCGGCCGGAAGTGGAAGGCGAGCCCATTTATACTGCAAGCAAGATTTCGTGCATCCTACACCGGCCCTTGCATTACGACGAACTGGTGGAATTCACCACCGCGGTCGACAAGATCGGAGTCCGATCCGTCGGCTTCCTGATTGCAGTCGAGGCGGAAGGTGAACGCGCCGCCGAGGTCGAAATCATCTGGCAGGCGCGCAACCGCGAAGACCTCTCGCCTGCCGCGCTCCCCGAAGTGACGCGCGACTGGCTCTACACTTTCGTTGATTAGCCCCTGATCCTAGGTACGAGCCGGCAGCAGCGGATAGCCCGCCATGACGGCGCGGCCGGCAAGCGCTGCGACGAATGCCTTGATCACGTCGCCGGGAATGAAGGCCATCGAGCCGACGAAAGCCTGCTGAAAGCCGATGCCGGCTGCAAACGCGAGATAGGCGATCCCGAAAGCATAGAGAACGACGATGCCGCCGATCGCAGATGCGAGGAAGAACCCGACCGTCTGCACCAGGCCGGACTGCTCCGCCTTCACGAGGCGCTCGGCGATATAGCCGGTGGCGAAGGCGGCAAAGAGCCAGCCGACGAGGAAGCCGGTCGTCGGTGCGGCAAAGGCCGCAAGGCCGCCGCGTCCGCCCGAAAGCACCGGAAGGCCGATTGCGACCAGAACCAGGACGATCAGCACAGCGATTGCGCCGCGGCGCGCACCGAGCACGACGCCTGCCATCATGACGCCGAGCGACTGCGCGGTGATCGGCACCGGGATGAAGCCGAGCGTGATTGGCGGCAGAATGCCGAGCGCCACGATGATTGCGGCAAAGAGGGCTGAGAGAACGAGGTCGCGGGTGCTCATCATGGGCTCCGTGTTTACAGAATATTAACTGACATGCCGCCGGACGCCGCGCGCGTCAATTGCCGTCGCGATATTATCCGCATCTCTGAGCGTGAGAATGATGAGCGGCGCAAGCACCGTGACCGGCCGCACCTTGATGCCGCGCGCCGCATGCGCCTCCTTGATCGCCTGGTAGCGGCTCAGAATTTCCGGCACGAAACGGACCACGAGACCGACCGCCAGGCCGACGTCGTTCGCCGCCACGAGGCCGGCTCGCTCCAGCGGACGGGCAAGCAGCGTGATCTCGTCGATGAACTCGCTGATCGTCGTCGTTGCCGTGACTGCCGCCGCAAAGAGCATCAGCGCCGTCAGCCGCAAAAGCGCCACGACCGCACCGTGCCATGGATTGAACAATAGGCTGAAGAGCGCCACGACGAGGATTGTCAGCAGCACGGGCTTCAGCCGCGCAATCGCTTGCCCGAAATACAGGCCAAGGCTGAAATAGACGGCGCCTGTCATCAGTACGCCGATCGAAAGCAGCGGAATGTTGCGGGTGGTGAAGAGAATGATGCCGAGAATCGCGAGAACAAGCAGCTTCGAGCGCGCCGGAAACCGGTGCATGAAGCTGTCTCCTTCGACATAAAGCGATTGCATCAGCAGGTAATCTCCCGGTAGCGCGCGATTGCCTCGGCCGCTGGCGCATCGGTCGCAAGCCTGCCCTCGTGGAAGAGCAGGACGCGGCCGAAATCCGCGACCAGTTCCAGATCATGGCTGATCACGATGGCGTTTTCAGGCAGGCCCTTGATGATCTTCTGTACCAGTGCGCGGTTCTTGAGGTCGAGCTGGTTCGTCGGCTCGTCGAGGATCAGGATATCCGGACCGGTCACCAGAACCGCGGAGAGGGCGGCGATCTGTAGCTCGCCGCCGGACAGCTCGTGTGCCCGGCGCGCTGCCAGATGGGCGGCATCGAAACGGCCGAGCGCAGCTTCGACCCTCGCTTCGATCTCGGCCTTCGAAAAGCCGCGGCCCTTCAATCCGAAGGCGATGTCGTCGCGCACGATCGGCAGGATGATCTGGTTCTGCGGCTGCTGGAAAATGAAGCCGACATCAGGAAGGGCGGAATGGGAGGTGGCCGTGTCCCGGCCATTGACGATCACCCGTCCTATCGTTGGCTTCGTTAGCCCGTTGATCAGCCGCGCGAAGGTCGTCTTTCCCGAGCCGTTGAGGCCAATCACACCGATGCGGTTTTCAGTGAGGGTGAGGGTGAGTGGTGAGAGCGCCTCCCGCGTCCCATATCTGACTGCAGCTCCTTCAAAGCGGATGTCCAAATCATTCCCCTGTCACAATCCGATGCTGGTTCTATAACCGCAGCGGCAAAAGTGCAAAACCGGGTGGC
Source organism: Rhizobium sullae (assembly GCF_900169785.1). GTDB lineage: Bacteria > Pseudomonadota > Alphaproteobacteria > Rhizobiales > Rhizobiaceae > Rhizobium > Rhizobium sullae. The sequence continues at coordinate 121,642 of NZ_FWER01000012.1, read as the reverse complement.
TAGGAACATTTTCCCGAATATGATGTGCTCATGACGAATCTCCTTTCGAACTGCGATGCCCGCCGCGTCTTCCTAGCCAAACAGGGTCTCAGCACGCCGCCGAACCGCGCCCTGACCAAGGCGGGACTGCTGCAGTTGATCCATGAAATCGGTTTCGTGCAGGTGGACAGCATCCAGACGGTGGAACGGGCGCATCACCAGATCCTCTTTTCCCGCAACCAGACATACAGACGCGAACACCTGACCGCGCTCCTGGAGAAGGAGGGCGCGCTCTTCGAACATTGGACGCACGACGCCTCGATCCTGCCAAGCGCCTTCTTTAAATACTGGAAGCACAAGTTCCGGCACCAGGAGGAAGTGCTTGTCGAGCGCTGGCGCAAATGGCGCGGTGAGGGCTTCGAGCATGCCTTCGATGAGACCTACGAGCGCGTGGCGCGCGACGGCGCGATCATGGCGCGCGAGATCAAGGCCGATGGCCACACCTCCGGCGGCTGGTGGAACTGGCATCCCAACAAGACCGCACTCGAATATTTCTGGCACACCGGCAAGTTCGCGATCGCCGGCCGATCCAATTTCCAGAAGATTTACGATCTGGTTGAACGTGTCATCCCGGCGGAGTTCCGCGAGCCGGAGGTCAGCCGCGAGGAGTTTGTCGACTGGGCCTGCCGAAGCGCGTTGAAGCGGCTCGGCTTTGCGACTCATGGCGAGATTGCTGCTTTCTGGAACCTGCTTTCGCCGGACGAGGCGAAGGCGTGGGTCAGCGCGCATCGCGAAGAACTGACCGAAATACTGATCGAACCGGCACTCGGCGGAAAGCCGCGCCCATCCTGGGCCTTTATGGATTTCCTGTCGACGCTTGATGATTATCCCGATGCCCCGGCGCGCATTCGCGTCTTGAGCCCCTTCGACCCGATGATCCGCGACCGCAACCGCACCGAACGCCTGTTCGGCTTCTTCTACCGCATCGAAGTCTTCGTGCCGGAGCCGAAGCGCGAATACGGCTATTACGTCTTCCCGCTGCTTGAAGGCGACAAGCTCATCGGCCGCATCGACATGAAGGCGGATCGCAAGAAGGGGACGCTGGACGTCAAGCGGCTATGGCTGGAGCCTGGCGTAAAAGCGTCTGCTGGGCGCCTGGAAAGGCTGCAGGCGGAACTGGAGCGCGTGGCAAAGTTTGCCGGGGTGGAGAGGGTTGTGCTTCTCGACGGCTGGTACACGAGCGGCTAGAAAAAGCGATGCTTGCTTCTATCGAGTTTCGCCGCATTCTTCGAGCTGCTTGGCTGAGCGCACAGCATCTCGATTACAACGATTTTACACGCGTTCAACCAAACGTTTCCGATCGCACGCTTAGCTTCCTATGCACTAAGAATACCGAGAGCTGCAGGAGCCTAATGAGACAGTGGCGGCGCTGGTATTACATTCTGCAGCCCTATTCGTACAACTTCTCGATAACCTATCGCAGCAATCGCCTTGTCGATATCCAAATCTCAGCCAACACTATTTAGCTGAATCTCACCAAATCTCCGTCTTCGATATCTTAATCCCAAAGCCCTCGAGGCCGACATAGTGGCGCTCCCGGCTCGTCAGCAGCCTGATCGAGCTGACGCCGAGGTCTTTCAGGATCTGTGCGCCCAATCCGATTTCCAGCCATTCGCTTTCGCGGGTCTTGGCTTCGGCGTGGGATTCGCGGTCCTGGCTGCGGCTCTTGCGGCCATTGTCGTAATGGCCGACGCCGACGGAGCCTTCGCGGAGGTAGACAATGATGCCGCGACCTTCCTCGGCGATCTTCTGCATGTAGTGGTCGACCGGGCTCTTCTTGCCGAAAAGGTCCTCGGCGACGTTTTCCGGATGCAGGCGAACCGGGATGTCGATGCCGTCGCGGATATCGCCGAAGACGACGGCGAGGTGCTGCATCGGGTCCCAGGGGAGTGAGTAGGTATGTGCCTTGGCCTTGCCGAACGGCGTCTCGATATCGAAGCTGTCGCCGAGTTCGATCAGAGTTTCCTTGCGCTGGCGATAGGCAATGAGGTCGGCGACCGAGAGGACCTTCAGGCCGTGTTTTTCCGCGAAATCGATGACCTGCTGCCCACGCGTGACCGTGCCGTCATCGTTGACGAGCTCGCTGATGACGCCGATCAGCGGCAGTCCGGCAAGCCTGCAGAGATCGACAGCCGCTTCCGTATGGCCGGAGCGCATCAGGACGCCGCCTTCGCGGGCAACGAGCGGGAAGATGTGGCCGGGACGGACGAAATCGGCCGCACCGACATTCGGATTGGCGAGATTGCGCACCGTGAGCGTCCGGTCGTCAGCCGAAATGCCGGTCGTCGTGCCATGCTTGAAATCGACGGACACGGTGAAGGCCGTCGTATGCGCGGAGTCGTTTTCTGCCACCATAGCGTTGAGGTTCAGGCGCTTTGCCTCTTCCTTCGGCATGGGCGTGCAGACAATGCCGGAGGTATGGCGCACGATGAAGGCCATCTTCTCCGGCGTACAGTGGACGGCGGCGACGATAAGGTCGCCTTCGTTCTCGCGGTCGTCGTCATCCATGACGACGACGATCTCGCCGGCTTCAAAGGCTCGGATGGCATCGACGACACGCTTCTGGTCATAAGGCATGGGAGCAGTTCCTATTTCAGCCGGCCGGTCTGGCCGCGGTCGCGGAGGTAATGGTCGGCGATAGCACAGGCGACCATGGCTTCGCCGATCGGCACAGCGCGGATGCCGACGCAGGGGTCGTGCCGGCCCTTGGTGCGGATATCGACATTGTTGCCATCGGCATCGATCGAGCGCCGCTCGGTAAGAATGGAAGACGTCGGCTTGACCACAAAGCGCGCGACGACCGGCTGGCCGGTCGATATGCCGCCTAGAATACCGCCGGCGTGGTTGGAAAGAAACAGCGGCTTGCCGTCATTGCCCATGCGCATCTCGTCGGCATTTTCCTCGCCGGTGATTTCGGCCGCACCGAAGCCGTTGCCGATCTCGACGCCTTTCACGGCATTGATCGACATCAGCAGCGAGGCGATGTCCTGATCGAGCTTGGCGTAAATCGGCGCGCCGAGCCCGGGCGGAACGCCTTCCGCCACCACTTCGACGACGGCGCCGATCGAGGAGCCGTTCTTGCGGATGCCGTCGAGATATTCCTCCCATACGGGAACGATCGTGGCGTCCGGTGAGAAGAAAGGATTTTGATCGACCTGGTTCCAATCCCAGTTCTGGCGGTCGATCTTGTGTTTGCCGATCTGCACGAGGGCGCCTCGAACCTTCATGTCCGGCACGACGAGGCGGGCGATGCCGCCGGCCGCGACACGGGCCGCCGTTTCGCGCGCGGAGGAGCGGCCGCCGCCGCGATAATCGCGGATGCCGTATTTGACGTCGTAGGTGTAGTCGGCATGGCCGGGGCGGTATTGCCGGGAAATCTCGCCGTAATCCTTGGAGCGCTGGTCCGTGTTCTCGATTATCATCGAGATCGGCGTTCCGGTCGTGGTCATCGTCTCGCCGTCGGCGTCCAGCATCACGCCGGAAAGCACCTTCACGAGGTCCGCCTCGCGGCGCTGCGTCACGAAACGCGACTGACCGGGCTTGCGCTTGTCGAGCCAGGTTTGAATGTCCTCCAGCCTGAAGCGCAGCCCGGGAGGGCAGCCGTCGACGACGCAGCCGAGCGAAGGCCCGTGGCTCTCGCCCCAGGTTGTCACGCGGAAGAGATGACCGAATGTATTGTGCGACATATGTTCCGACCACGCGCGTCAACCCGCGCCATTCTCCAAAATGCGCGACACTCATAGGCCAAAAAGAGGTGGAGGCAAAAGCCTTTCTTTGCGCGAAATCCGCGTGAGGAAGAAATGCTGTTCCCGCAATTTGCGAACGATGCGCTCAGGAGGCGAGCCGCCATGGCGCGCCGTCCGCTGCAGCGGCGGTGAAGTCGTCGAAGGAGAGGGGCCGCGAGAAGGCGTAGCCCTGCAGCAGGTCGCAGCCGAGATCGCGCAGCATGTCCGCATGCGAAATCGTCTCGACCCCTTCCGCCACCGTTTCGACGCCGAGCGAGCGGGCGATATCGATGATTGAGCGTACCAGCGCGCGTTCCTGCGGCGAATGGAGGATTGGCTGCACCAGTTGGCGGTCGATCTTGAGCCTCTTTGGCTTCAGCTTCAGAAGGCTTACGATCGAGGTGTGGCCCGTGCCGAAATCGTCGATTTCGATATCGATGCCGAGCGCCTTGATACGGTCGAGATTGTGCGCCGCCACGTCCTCGCTCTCGTCGAGGAAGATCGATTCCACTAGCTCGAAGGAGATTTCGCCGGGCCGGATCTGCAGGTCGCTCAGCGATTCGAAAAGGCTGCCGTCGTGCAGCCGCCGCGCCGAAACGTTGACGGAGACCTGCGGCACGACAACGCCGAGTGCTGACCAGCGCATCTTGTCCTTCAGCGCGGTTTCGAGAACGATGCGGTCGAGCTCCTGCACGACGTTGATCTCGTCGGCGATGCGCAGGAATTTGTCCGGCGTCAGCAAGCCGCGGGCCGGATGGTGCCAGCGCACCAGAGCTTCGACGCCGGTGAGCTGCATAGTCTGTGCGCAAAATTTCGGCTGGTACCAGGCCGTGAATTCGCCATTCTCGATGCCGGCGAGAATCTCGTCGGCGGTGCGCTTGCTGTTGATGATGTCGGCCTGGAGGTTCTGGTTGAAGAATTCGTAGCGATTCCGACCCAGGCTCTTGGCGCGATAGAGCGCGATATCGGCATTGATCAGCACTTTGCGCGCGTCGACATGGATGCCGTTTGCAAGCGCGATGCCGATCGAAACGCCGCAGCGGCAGGGGAAGCCTTGGAAATTAACGGGCTGGCGCATTTCTTCGATGATCCGGCCCGCCAGCGCGGCCATATCCTCGTCGCCGACATCGAGGGCGAGGATGACGAACTCGTCGCCGCCGATACGCGCGACGACATCGCTGCCGCGGACATTCTCCGAAAGCACTTTCGAAGCATGCACCAGCATCGCATCGCCTGCTGCATGGCCGAGCGTGTCATTAATCTGCTTGAAGCGATCGAGGTCGATATGGAGGATCGCGAATTTCTGCCGCTGCGACTGGCTTCCGGCAGTCAGATTTTCCAGCGCGATGTCGAGCTTGCGGCGATTGGCAAGCGCCGTCAGCGGATCATGCAGCGAATTGTGCTCGATGCGATTCTTGGCAAGTTCGAGCTCGATATTCTTGGCAACCGCATCGTCCTTGGCTGCCTTGAGCTCGGCTGTCAGCAGCGCGTCTTCGGTGGCGTCGAACGCGACGCCGATGAGTTTCAGCTGTCCTGTTGCCGCCTGGTGCACCTTGCCGGTCGAGCGGACGTAGCGAATGCTGCCGTCCTCCGCCGGCACGCGGCAGATGAGCGTGTGCTTGTCGCCGAGCTTCTTGAAATGCCGTGCGCTTTCGAGCGCAAGATCACGATCGTCCGGATGAATGCGGGAAAGCCAGACATCCTGGGTCATGAACCCATGCCTTGGTTCTAACCCGTAGAGTTCATGCATGCGCTCGTCCCAGACGGAGCCGGCGGCGCCGAGCGTCGTCTCCCAAATACCGCATTGGTAGGAATCGAGCGCCAGGTCGAGGCGGGTTGAGAGTTCGGCAAGCTGCGTCTCGCGGCGGGAGAGTTCGTCCAGCGCCAATTCCAGCTCGGCATTCTTGATGTCGCTGTTTTCCTTCGCCTTGCGCAGCATATCGGCGGCCTCAGCGTCTGCAGTCACGTCCGCGACGATGCCGATCGTCCTGCCGGTTCCCCCCGCATCCGTATAGAAGGAGCCGACCGACCGCAGATGCCGGACGCCGCCGTTCGAAAGCCTGACGCGGTACTGAGCCGTGCAGGAGGTGCCCGCCAGGCTGCAGTTGAAGAAGTGTGTTTCGGCGATCGGCCGGTCTGCCGCCACGATTGCCTCGAGCCAGCTTTCAAGCGGATGACTGCCCTCGCCGGAAGGCTGGCCGTGAAGAGCCGAGGCCCGCGTATCCCAGTAAAGGCTGTGGCCATGATCCTGCAGTTCCCAGATGCCGATATTGGAGGAATCCAGCGCCAGGTTCAGCCGCTGCGAAAGCTCGAGCAGCTTCCCCTCGCGCGCCTCCAGCTCGCTGATATTGCGGTTGCGCTCGCCAAGCAGCAGGGTCGCGAAGAAGATCGGGACGATGATGACGCAGCCGGCGGCGATGATGATCAAGCGAAGCTGAAGCTGGTTCGGCGGGGGGTCGTTCCATCCGGTCATCGGCACAGCCGAAAGTTCCCAGCGCCCGCCAGCAAAAGTGATCTTGCGCCGGAGCGGCTGTTTGTCGAACACATCGGCGCTGCCGAAGAAGGGAAGGGCGGAGCCCTCGGCCGCCGTGCCCAGGTCGCGCACCGCGATCGAAAGGTGGCCGAGATGCGGATAACGCTCCTGGTTTTCACTGTTGCGCGCGGGTTTTAGGCCGGTGTTCTCGTAGAACATATCCCGGTCGATGGTGACTTCGACTGCACCCCAGACGTTGCGCTGCCCGTTCTCCTTGACGAAGATCGGGAAGAAGATCGCGAACGCATCCTTGCCGCTTCCGGTCGTGACCGGGCCGTAAAAGCGTGCCTGCTGGTCTCCCGTATTGCGCCTGACGGATTGGCGCAGCATCAGCGTTTGACGCACATCCTTGCCAATGCGGCTCTTGCCGGGCTGCGGTGGGAAGACGCTGCTGACGACGAAATCCGGTGCGACGGCGATACTGATGAAATGGGGGTTCTGGATGAGCACCCAATTGATCTGGCGCTCCATTTCCTCCTGGTTGGTTTTCGCGCTCACGGAAATCATGTTGGACAGATCGCGGGCGACGGTGATGTCCATGTTGATTTGTGCCGCCATGCGAGCGCGAATAAGGCTTGCTTCGTTTTCCGTGCGAATCTGCAGTTCCCGCAGATGGGCGGCCGTATTTGCGCGATCGAGTGTGAAGCCGACCCCAACGACCACAAATGCGACGAGAGTGGAAACCAGCAGTGAGACCCAGGTATTCTTGAGTAGCCGCCGTAAGTGAATATTGGCGCTGAGCCGCAAAAGCAAAAACACGTCCCCCTTGTTCGGCGGAACTCTAGGAGGAACCGGTTAATTTACGATTTCCCGATGGTTCGTCTTCGCTGCTTGTAATGAAGTGCGCCCTAATGGTTAGCGGTTGCTCTTGCTTATTGTTAAAATGCTATTCATCAATGAGGCGCGGAAAGTCATTCTTCCGGGCAATTTTCGCCATATTCAGGAGCTTATCTGTGTTTCACCGGATTTTTGCGTCGAGTTTCATGAGGGTTGCCGCGATGCGTTTTTTTGTTGCCACGCTGCTGGCTACAGCAAGTTTCCTGTCGCCCATCAGCGGCTTTGCGGAAAGCGCCGACGTCGAAGCGACCATCAAAACGGTCGACATGAGCAGCCTCAGCCTGACGCTTGATGACGGAAAGACCTATCAGGCGCCGGAGGAGTTCAACTTCGAGGGGCTGAAGGCCGGCGTGAAGGTGGTGATCTTCTACACGGAAGTCGATGGCAAGCGGGTGATCAACGACCTCGATATCGTGCAATGAGAGGGATTATATCCAGCCGATCAGTCTTCTTGCGGTGTCGATCTTCAGGATGCGGTCCTGCGGAATCTCCCCCTCGGCAGCCTCGTGCTTCGGCAGGTCCGCGATCATCTTGAAAAGGCTGCGGATGACGCCGCCATGCGTGACACAAACGGTCGGGCACTCGATCGAATTCAGCCATGAGCGGATGCGCCACGACATGATCTCGTAGCTTTCAGCATCGTTGCCCGGCGGAATGAAATCCCACTTATTGATATTGCGCTCGTTGATGCGCTCGCGCTGCGTCGCCTTCAGTTCCTTGATCGTAAAGCCTTCCCAGTCGCCGAAGGAAACCTCGACCAGCCGATCGTCCGGGCGGTAGTCCTTTGGCGGCAGGCCCATCGCCGCGCGCATGATCTCCATCGTCTCGCGCGTGCGCTGGAGCGGGCTTGCGACGAAATCGAAGGAAATGGCTTCGACCCTGAGAATCTCGGCCATATCGATGCCGTTCAGCCGCGCCTGTTCGCGGCCGATGGCGTTCAGCGGAATATCCTTCTGGCCCTGCAGGCGGCGTTCGGCATTCCAGTCGGTCTGACCGTGTCGGACCACATAGATGAGCAAGGCAGGTTCCGCTTGATTGGACTTCGATCAGTCTTTGATAACCGAAATATCCGGCGCGTCTACCGCCTTCATCCCGATCACATGATAGCCGCTGTCGGCATGGTGTACTTCACCCGTGACCGAGCGCGAGAGGTCCGACAGCATGTAAAGGCCGACATCGCCGACATCTTCGATGGTGACGGTACGGCGGAGCGGAGCGTTGTACTCGTTCCACTTCAGGATATAGCGGAAATCGCCGATGCCGGAGGCTGCGAGCGTCTTGATCGGGCCTGCCGAAATCGCGTTGACGCGGATGTTCTTCGGTCCGAGATCAACGGCGAGATACTTGACGCTCGCCTCGAGCGCTGCCTTGGCAACACCCATGACGTTGTAGTTCGGCATGACCTTCTCGGCGCCGTAATAGGTGAGCGTCAGCAGCGATCCGCCCTCTGTCATCAGCTTCTCGGCGCGGCGTGCGACAGACGTGAACGAATAGACGGAAATCTGCATCGTCTTGGCGAAATTGTCCGGCGAAGTGTCGACATAGCGACCGGTCAGCTCGTCCTTGTCCGAGAAGCCGATCGCGTGAACGACGAAATCGATCTTGCCCCACATCTTTTCGACGTTCTCGAAAACGGCATCAATGCTCGCTTCGTCGCTGACATCACAGTGGCCGGCGAGTACGCCACCGAGTTCGGCAGCCAGCGGCTCGACTCGCTTCTTCAGGGCATCGCCCTGATATGTAAATGCAATTTCGGCGCCCTGTGCATGAATGGCTTTGGCAATGCCCCACGCAATCGAACGATTGTTGGCGACGCCCATGATGACGCCGCGCTTGCCTGACATGAGGCCTGTTGCTTGAGCCATATTTTGCCCCCTAATGATCCAATTGGAAATTGCCTATGGCATAGGCCGTCCACCGGTTCAAGATTGCGGGCAATCATCAACTGTAAGGGATCGTAATAAAGGGTGCGCTTGTCACGAAAATTTCACAGAAACAGCCCTTCGCGCATGCTTCGCATGAGATCCGTGACTTTATCGTCCGGCTTTTCCCACAACATAATGCGTAGTTCGACGACCAGGTCGCCCTTTCCGCCGGTGTCGTCGGGCAGGCCCTGGCCGGAGATTCGGATCGTCTTGTCGGATCCTGACCAGGCGGGAACGGTGACGTCGACCGGCCCGTTCGGTCCGTCGATGCGTGCTTCGGTGCCGAGAACGGCATTTTCGATCGTCACAGGAAGCACGGTATGCAGGTCGAAGCCATCGACGGTGAAACGCGCGTCGGGCGCGATGTGGATGCTGACGACCGCATCGCCGCGCTGCATGTTCGGCAGCTTGTAGCCCTGACCCTTCAGCCGGACCTGATGGCCCTCCCGCGTTCCGGCCGATAGTGCGAAGCTTGCCTCGCGGCTCTCGCCGAGCTGCACGGTGGCCCAGTTACCTTTCAGTATATCTTCTATTGTTACGGTCGTCTGTGCAAACTGATCCGGCGCCTTTTCCGGTGCGGGCGTGCTGCCGGTGAAGCGGCGCACGAGCGACGTCAGGATGCTCAAGGGCTGAAGAATGCCGCCAGCAGCCGCGACGGCAGCAGTTTCTGCACCTTCCTCCTCGGGCTTGATTGCCTCCGCCTCCGGTTTGCCTGCCTCCGCCTCCGGTCGCCGGCTGGCATTTGCCTGTGGATGAACCGTCGCGCCTGCGCTTGCAGCTTTAGCCTGCGCGCCAAAAATGCGCTCGACCATGTCTTCGGCGGATTCCGGGCTGGCCTGCTGCTGCTTTGCCGCTTCGGCGGCGGCCCTCGCCGCCTTTTGCGCGTTGGCGCGGGTGAGTTCTTCCATCACCCGTTCGGCATTCGCCTGTGCTGCCTTCGCCCGGACCGCCGCCTCGCGGGCGGCCTGCCGCTGTTGCATGATCGTATCGCCGCTCACGCGCGCCTCCGCCATCCGTGCGGCCGTATCGAAAAGGCTGCGCTTCTTGGGGTCCTTCAATGTCTCATAGGCGCGACCGACCTCGGCGAAACGCGCCGTTGCCGTCGGGTCGCCCTGGTTATGGTCCGGATGGACGGCCTTGGCCTTGTTGCGCCAAGCGGCCTTGATCTCGTCTGCCCCTGCGTCCTGAGGAACGCCCAAAATCTTATAAGGATCGCGCATAATAAACCGCCGGTGTTCCGATGCGGTGTGCCTGTCCTTGCCCAGCACCCCGATGCCCAATGACAACTCTCTGCGCGCCATCTGGCCCATTTGAGAGGAACCGGAACACGCGTCTGTGAGCCGATCGTGCGTCAGAGTTACTAATCAGTCCTTATTTTTGGGGAGGGGAATGCGGCTTTCTCCGCAAATGGTTAGCTTTCTGCTAAGCATCGCGGCGGCGATTAATCATCGGAAGCGCGCGACCTTGGGTCTCGACATACTGCCGGACAATGTCCAAAGGCGCGCCGCCGCATGACGCGGCGAAGGCGGCGCGCCAACGGCTGCACTGGCAACACGTGACGACGACGCGCATCGCGAAGCGCTTCGGGGCGGCCGTCCTCGAGGACCTGAAGATCAGGAACATGAGCGCCTCGGCGAAAGGGACCGTCGAAGAGCCGGGCAAGAACGTCGCCCGGAAGGCTGGCCTCAATCGCTCGATCCTCGCGGCGGCGTGGTACCGCTTCGAGCTGTTGCTGACTGACAAGCTTGCCTTCCTCGGCGGAACCGTCGTCAAGGTCGATCCGCGATACACGTCCGTGACCTGCTCAAAGTGTGGGTCGAGGGACAAGGCAAACCGCGAAAACCAAGCGAAGTTCCTCTGCCTCTCCTGCGGACACGCAGACCACGCCGACGTCAACGCGGCGGTCAACATCCTCCTGGCTGGAACACGGCCATCGGCGGCGTCGGAGACTTCCGGCGGGAGCCGAGGACTCGAAAGGGCGGCCTAAAGCCGCCCCTGAAAATCCCCGTCAGGGCGGGAAGATGTTAAGTTTTGAAGCGGATCAGCCTTCCGGCTGGAAGCTCAGCAGCTGCCAGTTGCCGCCGCCCACGAGGCAAGTCTTGCCGTAGAATTTGGCAACGCCCGCATAGGAGTGCCGTGTCGTGCGGAATTGGCGGCAGACCTGGCCCTGGTCGTTATTCTCGACGATCGTGTCGATGACGCCGGCGCTGCCGGTGGAGGAGTTCGCCCAAGGCAGTGGCTGACCGGCCATCCTCTGGATGTCGGCGGAGGTGACCGCGTTGCGGACCGTCATTTCGTCGGAAAGAGTATCGGTGCTCGGCGGCGCCTGCGGCACGGTACCGGTGGCGACTGAACGGTCCACCTTGGAATCGCTCAAGAAGTCAAATCCGCCCGTCATGCAGCCGGAAAGCGGCAGCATCGCCGCTCCGATGACGAACAACATGGTACAACGGCACAGCCGGCCCTTTGTATGGCGATTTGACTTTGCTATGACTTTCACCCTGCGTCCTGTCCAGTCGTGAAAAGCTGGGCATTAAACCAATAAACCCGGGGCATTTGAGATAATATGTCGGCAAATGAGTTAACAAGCAGTGACTTCACCGAGCGCGACGAGCCGTTCAAGCTATTCGCGGAATGGCTGAAAGATGCCGAGGGTTCCGAGATAAACGATCCGAATGCGGTAGCACTTGCAACGGTCGATGAAGATGGCCTTCCCAATGTCCGCATGGTTCTCCTGAAGGGATTCGATAGCGACGGATTCGTCTTCTACACCAATTTTGAAAGTCAGAAAGGCCGCGAAATCTTGGGACAGAAAAAAGCAGCCCTGTGTTTTCATTGGAAAACGCTGCGCCGGCAAGTGCGCGTTCGCGGTCCTGTGGAAATCGTGACCGACGAGGAAGCCGACGCGTATTTCAAGACCCGCGCACGCGGTAGCCGCATCGGCGCCTGGGCGTCCAAGCAATCCCGCCCGCTGGAAAGCCGTTTCGCGCTGGAAAAAGCCGTTGCCGAATATACGGCGCGTTATGCCATCGGCGAAATACCGCGGCCGCCCTACTGGTCCGGTTTCCGCATCAAGCCAGTCTCGATCGAATTCTGGAAGGACCAGAACTTCCGCCTGCACGACCGCATCGAGTTCCGCCGCACAACGGCGGAAGGCGATTGGGAAAAGGTCAGGATGTATCCGTAACGGGCTTATCGGCCCATCAGCTTCAGCGGGATGCCGGAGGCGAGCGCCGAGACATAACGCGGCCTCTGGTAAAACCCGTTGAGCGAGAGCCGCGGCAGATAGGCCGTGCCGCCGGGCAGGTCCGGACGCATGATGCCCGGCCGTGTCGTCACCGCGACCTTGAACCCGAGTTCGGCCGCGATTTTCGCCTCGCGATAGGTTGCGGCCTCGGGCGTGCCATAAGGGAAGGCGAAGGCTTCTGGCCGTTTGCCGGTGATCGCCTCTACGTGATCGGCAGAAAGCGCCATATCCTCCCGCGCTTGGGATTCTGGAAGCCGCGCAAGCGCGCGATGGCTGACCGTATGGGCGCCGATGGAGGCGAGGGGGCTTGCGTCGAGAAGATTGAGTTCCGCCGCACCCATCACGAGATCGTCGACGAGTTCGGCCGGATCGATCTCACGGTGACGGGCGAGCGCATCGATCTTCGCAACCGTTGAGGCCTCGTCGGTTTGGTGGACATGCGCTGCAAATCGCGAGAATGCCGCATGCTGATCGGCCAGTGTGCCAAGCGTGATCGTCTCTTCGCCTGCGCCGAAATCGAAACGGACTTGTTCCGCCTTCCGCAGGATGGCGGCAAGCGTCTCCCACCAGATCGTGTGGGTGCGCTCCGTGAGGCCCTTTGTCACGAACACCGTAAAGGGCGCCTCGTGCTTCTCGAAGATCGGATAGGCGTGAACGAGGTTGTTGCGGTAGCCGTCGTCCAGCGTAAACGCTGCAAAGGGCTGGTCGCCGGCCGGTCCGGAAAGCAATGCCGGAATCTCGTCCAACGCGACGAACCTGTAACCGTCATGGGCAAGCCGCGTCAGCGCCACATCGAGAAACTCGGGGGTGATTTCCAGGTGTCTGTTCGGCTCGAAGGCATGCGGCTCGTGCGGCCTGACATGATGCAGGGTAAAGATCGCGCCGCGTCCGCGCGCGTTGCGCATCAGCCGGAGAGCCGCGACAAGATGAGCGGCCTCGAGCCCGCCGGTGATGGCGATCCGTTTCGCGCGATTTTTCCACAGCCTGTGCATACCGCCTCCCTGAAGACGGGCGAGCCTATCAATTATGGTGTTAAGCGTTGTTGAACGTTGCATTTCCGAGTGAAATCTTTACGTTCCGTTCACCAGGAGCAAAGAAAACTCAAAAAATTGGTGTCCGTTGCCTCAAAGTCGCGCCAGATTAGCGGCTTCTGTCGCAGAACGGGACACACATCTGACTTCGCCGGTGCGGCATTTTGATTGAGGGGATTTCATGAAAAGGTTGGTGGCCGCATTTTTAGCCGTGATGTTTGCGGTTTCGGCACCCCTCGCGGCGATCGCCGGCAACGCCTCCCTCATCCTTGACGCCCGAACGGGCAAGGTTCTCGCTTCCGAGAACGGCGATGTGCTGAACCATCCGGCCTCGCTCACCAAGATGATGACGCTCTACATCACCTTCGAGGCATTGAAGCGCGGCAAGATTACCTGGGACACGCCGATCGTCATGTCGAAATACGCGGCCAGCCGCCCGCCGACCAAGCTCGGCGTGAAGGCGGGCGGGACGATTACAATTCGCGAAGCCGTCTATGGCATGATCGTCAAGTCCGCGAATGATGCCGCCGCCGCGGTCGGCGAAAAGCTCGCGGGCTCCGAAAGCAACTTCGCCCGCATCATGACGCAGAAGGCCCGCCAGCTCGGCATGAACCGCACCGCCTTCTACAACGCCTCCGGTCTGCCGGATGCACGGCAGGTGACGACGGCGCGCGACATGTCGACGCTCGGCGTTGCGCTGCTCAAGCACTATCCGAGCGAATACCGTCTCTTCTCGATGACGGCCTTCACCTTCCGCGGCAAGACCATCCGCGGCCATAACAACCTGATGGTTCGCTACCAGGGCATGGACGGCATCAAGACGGGCTACACCAACGCCTCCGGCTTCAATCTCGTGAGCGCCGTGCGCGACGGCAACCGCCGCGTCGTTGGCGTCGTCCTCGGCGGTCGCACGGCCCGCAGCCGCGACGCTCAGATGGAAGCCCTTCTCGACAAGTATCTCGGCCGCGCCTCCAGCGGTGGCAGGCTGCTTGCAAGCGCCGGCGCGAAGCAACCGGTCGAGATTGCATCCGCCGCCGCCGGTACGGACGTCTCGCTTCCGGGCGTCACGACGAAGAGCGAAGTCGAAGCCGGCAATGTTCCTTTCGCGCTCGGTTATTCCGACACCGCAGCCGTTCCCCTGGAGCGTCCGGCAGCACTCGAGGAAATGGTCAACGCCGGCAAGCCGCAGCAGTCGGCCCAAGGCTGGCAGATCCAGATTTCCGCCGCTCCGAGCGCCGATGCCGCCCGTGCCCTGCTTGCCCAGGCAAAGGCCGAAGGCGGCGCGGCACTGAAGTCCGCAACTCCCTATACCGAAGCCTTCGGCACTGGCGCCAACGCCATCTACCGCGCCCGCTTCGTCGGTTTCGCCACCGAAAAGGCCGCCACCACCGCCTGCGAAGCCCTCAAGAAGCGCTCCTACGACTGCGTGCTGCTCGCCAATCAAGGCTAAGTTCCGAACGCCATTCGCTGGACAATCCGGACGAATCGGCATTCTCCTGTTTGGATACAAAAGGAGAACGTCGATGCTTTCCGATCTCGCCGAAAAATTCGAATCCTCTTCCCGCCGTTACGCCGAAGTGAATGGCATTGAGCGGGATCCGGACTGGTATCTCCTGAAGCTGCAGGAAGAAATGGGCGAACTCACGCAGGCCTGGAACCGCGTGAGCGGCAGAGGGCGCCCGAAAGGCAAGACGCCGGACGAACTGAAGCAAGACCTCGCCGACGAAACGGCCGACATGCTCGGCCACATCCTGCTCTTTGCCCGCCACAACCACATCGATCTCGATCCGGCGATCGAACGGAAGTGGCGGTTCAGGCCCTAACTCGCGGCTTTCCGCGGTCGCCCGCCTTGAAAAGGAGCGAACCTAACCCACAGCCCGCCGGTAGAACTTGTTGTCCACGGCCATCAACGGGAAGGAGCGGGGGAGGTCGCCGCGCTTGATCTCGGTGAAGCCGTTCTTCTCGTAGAAGCGATGCGCGGCCAGGAACCTGTCGGTCGTGCCGAGGAAGATGTCTCGGATGCCGTGCGCTTTGGCATGGGCAAGGAGCGTGTCGAGCAGCTTTGCGGCAACGCCATGCCCGGGGCCGCGCACCGGTGCGGCGACGAACATCTTGCGGAGCGCTGCCCGGTTGTTGCCGATGTCCTTGAGGCCGACTGTGCCAACGATGACGCCGTTACGTTCCGCGACCCAGAACTGGCCTTTGCCGGACTGGTAGAAATCCGGGATGACCTGCAGGTCCGGCTGGTCGTCAGCGGTGATCGCGAAGCCGAATTCGTCACGCTGGATCGGCAGAATGACCGAAAACACGCCATCGATATCAGGGGCGGCGAAGGGTCTGATCTCGATCTCGCTCATCGCCACCTCCCGATCGTTAGGCCTTCGTGCCGCCGACAGTCACCTGGTCCATGCGCAGGTGCGGCTGTCCGACGCCGACCGGAACCCATTGTCCGGCCTTGCCGCAATTGCCGATGCCGGTGTCGAGCTTCATGTCGTTGCCGATCATCGAGACGCGCTTCATGGCATCTGGGCCGTTGCCGATCAGCATCGCGCCCTTGATCGGTGCACCGATCCTGCCGTTTTCGATCAGGTACGCTTCGGTGCAGCCGAAGACGAACTTGCCGGACGTGATGTCCACCTGGCCGCCGCCGAAGGAGACGGCATAGACGCCCTTTTTGACCGAGGCGATGATCTCTTCCGGCGTCCTGTCGCCGCCGAGCATGTAGGTATTGGTCATGCGCGGCATCGGCACATGGGAATAGCCCTGGCGGCGCCCGTTGCCGGTCGGCTGCATGCCCATCAGTCGGGCGTTCTGCCGGTCCTGCATGTAGCCGACGAGCTTGCCGTTCTCGATGAGTACATTGTAGCCGGACGGCGTACCCTCGTCATCGATTGTGATCGAGCCGCGGCGGCTGTCGATCGTGCCGTCGTCGACGACGGTCACGCCTGGTGCGGCGACCATTTGGCCAAGCAGCCCGGCGAAGGCAGACGTTTTCTTGCGGTTGAAATCCCCTTCGAGACCGTGGCCGACTGCTTCGTGCAGCATGACGCCTGGCCAGCCGGAGCCGAGCACGACATCCATCGTGCCCGCCGGGGCTTCGATCGCCTCGAGATTGACGAGCGCCTGGCGCAGCGCCTCGTCTGCGCCGTACCGCCAGCTTCCCTCGGCAATGAAATCGCCGAAGCCAACGCGCCCGCCGCTGCCATAGGAGCCGGACTCCTGCCGGTCGCCTTCGCCGACGATGACGGAGATGTTGATGCGCGTCATCGGGCGGATATCGCGAACGCGATGGCCGTCGGCACGAAGGATATCGACAACCTGCCAGCTCGCAGCGACCGATGCCGTCACCTGGCGCACCTTGTCGTCCTTGCCGCGCAGATAGGCGTCGATATCGGTCAGCACCTTGACCTTCTCTTCGAAGGTCGGCGAGCCGATCGGGTTCTCGTCGCCGTAGAATTTCTTGTTCGTGCGTTGGGGTGCGGCGGCATAGCTTCCGCAATAGCCTTTCGTGACCGCGCCGACAGCCTCAGCCGCGCGCTTCAGCGCCGCGACCGAAAGATCGCCCGCATGGGCGTAGCCGACGGCCTCGCCGGCAACCGCGCGAAGGCCGAAACCCTGCTCGGTGTTGAAGCTGCCGCCCTTGAGGCGGCCGTTGTCGAACATCAGCGATTCTGCCTGCGCATGCTCGATGAACAGCTCGCCGTCATCGGAGCCGGAAAGCGCCTCGGCAACATGTTTGCGCATTGTGGCTTCGTCGGCATCGAACAGCGTCAGCAGGTCGGTATTCATGATCATATTCTCCGCTTCGAAGCAGAAACGCTTCCAAGCCGGATGTAGGTCCGCAGGGCTGTTCGAGCAAGCCCTTATCAGGGCAGGGCGTCGTAGCCTTCGGCAAAGCCCTTGAGGTCGACGGGAATGCCGATGCCTTCTTCCGGTGTCTGAAAGACGATGAAAGTGGCGCTGGTGCCGCTGCGGAATGTCTTCAGCAGTTCGTCCTCGAGCACGACTTCGGCGTAGCAGCCGTCGGCAAAGCAGCGCACGAAATAGGCGCGGCCGATGTCCTTGCCGTCGACATTGAGGCCGAGGCCGTTCGGCAGCAGCACGCCGAGCGGCGCCAGAACGCGGAGGATCTTCGACTTGCGGTCGGCGGTCTTCAGCACGACGACCGAGAGGCCGACTTCCGGCCGGTCTTCAGCAATAACGTTCTGCATCAGCGCGCATTGCTCGGCGGAAGCTCCGGCTGGCTTGTCGCAGACGACGGACCAGGCGCCGTGGTTCGACTTCACGGTTCCGGGAGCCTGCGGCTGGCTTTGTCCGGGCGCTGCCTGCTGCGGCGGAGCCGGCTGGGCTGGTGCCGGTTGCTGGGCCGGTGCCGGTTGTTGCGCGGGCGGCTTCGGTGCAGGCTGCTGCTGGGCAAATACGGGGATTGTCGCCGCGGCTGCGATGCTGGTGGTCAGAATAAGCGACCGCGCGAGGGAACGGAAACCCATGGAAACCTCTGGAATTCGAATCAGTGCCGCTATTGTTGGAGGCCGCCACCGGAAATGAAAAGCCCCGCCCCGTCAAAACCGGGGGACTACGGCAGAAATAGGACCTTTCGCCGAGAATGTCGAAATGGCGTATTGGCCCCGGCCGGCCTTTTTCGTATGACCATGAAAATCTTCAGCAATGTTTTGCCCTGGCTGCGGAATTTGACTTTGGGCAAAAATGCCGCATAGACAATCGCTCTGGCCTGTTGCGGTAGATGGCAAACTGTGGTTTGAAGCGCTGAAGATGGCAAGGATTCTGCGTTCGATTTGTGGCAGATCAAGCGCTCGAGGGAGATACTAAAGTGATGAAGAAGGCTTATGCAGCACTGACCGCGCTGGTCTGTCTGCTTTTTGCTTCCGGCAGTTTTGCCGATCAGCCGCTGCCGTGGCAGGCAACGCTGCAGCCGGCGGCGACGCAGATCATGCGGGAAATCAGCTGGTTCGAACAATATACGCTGTGGTTCATCGTTCCGATCACGCTTTTCGTTCTCGTGCTGCTGATCGTCGTCTGTTTCAAGTTCCGCGCCAGCGCAAATCCGGTGCCATCGAAGACGAGCCATAACACGATCATCGAAGTCATCTGGACCGTCGGGCCAGTTCTCATTCTCCTCCTCCTCGCTGTTCCGTCGTTCAACCTTTTGACGGCGCAGCTCACCCTGCCGGAAAACCCGGATGTCACGTTGAAGGCGACGGCCACCCAGTGGCAGTGGAATTATGAATACGCGGGCACGGGCGAGACGCCTCTCACGTTCGATTCCTATCTGCTCAAGGATCCGGATCGCGCGGCTGCCGGCAAGGTCGACCTCGCCACCTATCCGCGCCTGCTTGCCGTCGACAACGAAGTCGTGCTGCCGGTCAACAAGACGGTCCGAGTTCTCGTGACCGCCGCGCCGACCGACGTCATTCACGCCTTCGCCATGCCGTCCTTCGGCATCAAGATCGACGCCGTTCCCGGGCGTTTGAACGAAACCTGGTTCAAGACGGAGCGCGAAGGCCTGTTCTATGGCCAGTGTTCCGAGCTTTGCGGCAAGGACCATGCGTACATGCCGATCGCGATCCGCGTCGTCTCCGAAGACAAGTACAAGCAGTGGCTGACGGCTGCTGCTTCTGATCTTCCCGGAGCCTACAAGGCTCTCATGGCTGCCACCGACGGTCAGGCAAAGACCGTCGACGTCGCCGAAAACGTTCAGTAATAGAAGGGGCTCGGGACAATGGCTGGACCTTCCGCTCACGATCATTCTCATGATCACTCGCATGACGCCCACGCGCATGACGATCATCACGACCACTCGCACAAGCCGAGCTTCGTCAATCGCTGGTTCTTCTCGACGAACCACAAGGACATCGGCACGCTCTACCTGATCTTCGCGATTGTCGCCGGCATCATCGGCGGCGCGCTCTCCGTTGCTATGCGCATGGAGTTGCAGGAGCCGGGCATCCAGATCTTCCACGGCCTGGCTTCCATGGTTTACGGCTACGAAGGCGATGCTGCCATCGACGGCGCCAAGCAGATGTTCAACATGTTCACGACCGCGCACGCGCTGATCATGATCTTCTTCATGGTCATGCCCGCAATGATCGGCGGTTTTGCCAACTGGATGGTGCCGATCATGATCGGCGCACCGGATATGGCATTCCCGCGCCTGAATAACATCTCCTTCTGGCTGATCGTTCCGGCCTTCCTGCTGCTCGTCCTGTCAATGTTCGTCGAGGGACCGGCAGGCGCATACGGCGCGGGCGGCGGCTGGACGATGTATCCGCCGCTTGCCACCTCCGGCACACCAGGCCCCGCGGTTGATCTGGCGATCTTCGCGTTGCATGTGGCCGGCGCTTCGTCGATCCTGGGTGCAATCAACTTCATCACCACGATCCTGAACATGCGCGCGCCGGGCATGACGCTGCACAAGATGCCGCTCTTTGCCTGGTCCGTCCTGATCACCGCCTTCCTGCTCTTGCTGTCGCTGCCGGTTCTGGCAGGCGGCATCACGATGCTGCTTACCGACCGCAACTTCGGCACGGCCTTCTTTGCACCGGAAGGCGGCGGCGATCCGATCCTCTACCAGCATCTGTTCTGGTTCTTCGGTCACCCGGAAGTCTACATCCTGATCCTGCCGGGCTTCGGTATGGTCAGCCACATCATCTCGACTTTCTCGCGCAAGCCGGTCTTCGGCTACCTCGGCATGGCCTACGCCATGGTCGCGATCGGTGCCGTCGGCTTCGTCGTCTGGGCTCACCACATGTACACGGTCGGCCTGTCGCTCGATGCGCAGCGCTACTTCGTCTTCGCAACGATGGTCATCGCCGTTCCGACGGGCGTGAAGATCTTCTCCTGGATCGCGACGATGTGGGGCGGCTCGATCACCTTCAGCACGCCGATGATCTGGGCGATCGGCTTCATCTTTCTGTTCACGGTCGGTGGCGTTACCGGCGTCCAGCTGGCAAATGCCGGTCTCGACCGCTCGCTGCATGACACCTATTACGTCGTGGCTCACTTCCACTATGTTCTGTCGCTAGGCGCCGTCTTCGCGATCTTCGCCGGCTGGTACTACTGGTTCCCGAAGATGACCGGCTACATGTACAACGAGCTCGTCGGCAAGCTACACTTCTGGATCATGTTCATCGGCGTCAACCTGGTGTTTTTCCCGCAGCACTTCCTCGGACTTGCCGGTATGCCGCGCCGCTACATCGACTATCCGGATGCATTTGCCGGCTGGAACTATGTTTCCTCGATCGGCTCCTACATCTCTGCTTTCGGCGTACTGATCTTCCTCTTTGGCGTCTTCGAAGCCTTCGCCAGGAAGCGCCTCGCCGGCGACAATCCGTGGGGCGAAGGTGCCACGACGCTCGAATGGCAGCTGCCTTCGCCGCCGCCGTATCACCAGTGGGAACAGCTCCCGCGCATCAAGTAAGATGCTGATATTCCGGGCGCCGCTTGCAAAATGCGGCGTCCGGCCTTGAAGAATGCAGGACGGAAGAATGAGGGTCATAAACAATCACGAGGTACTTGTGAACGACGGCGAACATCTCCTGTCGGAAGCCAGTGCGCGCGATTATTTCGAGCTTCTGAAGCCGCGCGTGATGTCGCTCGTGGTCTTCACGGCTTTTGCCGGCTTGGTGCTGGCACCCGGCCACATCAATCCCGTCCTCGGCCTGATTTCGATCCTCTGCATAGCGATCGGCGCAGGCGCCTCGGGTGCGCTCAACATGTGGTACGATGCCGATATCGACGCCATCATGACCCGCACCGCCCGCCGGCCAATTCCGGCAGGCCGCATCACGCCGAAGGAAGCACTGGCCTTCGGCCTGATCCTCTCCTGTTTTTCGGTGGTCATCCTCGGCCTTGCCGTCAACTGGCTCTCCGCCTCGATCCTCGCCTTCACGATCTTCTTCTACGTCGTCATCTACACGATGTGGCTGAAGCGCTCGACGCCGCAGAACATCGTCATCGGCGGTGCCGCCGGCGCCTTCCCGCCGATGATCGGCTGGGCCTGCGTGACGAATTCGGTGACGATCGAAAGCACCGTCCTGTTTCTCATCATCTTCCTCTGGACGCCGGCGCATTTCTGGGCGCTTGCCCTGTTCAAGATGCGCGATTATGAGGCCGTCGGTGTGCCGATGCTGCCGAACGTCTCCGGCGAGCGCGTTACCAAACACCAGATCGTCGCCTATGCCGTATTGACGGCCATGTGCGGCGTGGTTCCGTCCTTCCTCGGCTTTGCGAGCGTCGGATACGGCCTCGTCGCAGCGGCGCTCGGCGCGGTCTTCATATACTGTTCCATCGCCGTCTGGCGTATGCCGGATGGCGATCTCAAGATGATCCCGGCGAAGAAGCTCTTTGCTTTCTCGATCTTTTATCTCTTCGCCATCTTTTCTGCCCTGTTGATAGACCGGCTCGCTTCCATGCTGGTCTCCCGTGCAGGAGGTTTGTTCTGATGGAAACCGTCAAGCTCACGGACGCGCAGCGCAAGTCGCGCCGCAACCGGAACGTCGCCCTCGGCCTCGCGCTTGCGGGCCTCTGCGTGCTCTTTTACGCCATCACCATCGTGAAGTTCACCGGGCACGGAGGTTGAACCGATGAGCGACACCGCAAACGCACCGAAGAAGCAGGGCCGCAACAACGGCGCCGTCGTCTTCATGTGCCTGAGCTTCGTTGTCGGCATGACGGCGATGAGCTATGCCGCGGTTCCGCTCTACCGCATCTTCTGCCAGATGACCGGCTATAACGGCACGACGCAGCGCGTCGAGCAGGCGTCAAGCGTCATCCTCGACCGGAAAATGCGCGTCACCTTCGACGCTAATGTGGCGTCGGGCCTGTACTGGGACTTCAAGCCGGTGCAGCGCGAGGTCAATCCGCGCATCGGCGAGACCATTCAGGTCAATTTCGTCGCGGAAAACAAGTCGAACGAGACGCAACGCGGACAGGCGGTCTTCAACGTGACGCCGGGCGAGGCGGGCGCCTATTTCAACAAGATCCAGTGCTTCTGCTTCAACGAAACGGACCTGAAGCCGGGCGAGAAGCTTGAAATGCCAGTGGTGTTCTATATCGATCCGGATATTACAAAGGCCGTCGAGTCGAAAGACATCCACACGATTACGCTGTCATATACGTTCTACCCGAAAGAGGGACCGAAGCCCGTGGCTTCGAACGAGGGTGGGGCGCAGAAGGTTGAAAAGAAACTTTGATTGAGGATCGTTTCCGGCTATGCCGGAGGCGAAGCGAAGGAAGACATCCGGGGATCTGACATGGCCGATGCGCATCAGAAAAATCACGACTACCACATCATCGACCCAAGCCCGTGGCCGATTCTGGCGTCGCTTGGCGCCTTTATCGTCACTTTCGGCGGCGTCGGCTATATGCGCTACCTGAATGGCGGTTCGCTGCATCTCTTCGGCATCGAATGGGCCCAGCCCTGGCTGTTCTATATCGGCCTCGCGCTGATCCTCTACGTCATGTACGGCTGGTGGTCCGATACGGTGAAGGAGGCCCATGAGGGCGCCCATACCCGCGTCGTCTCGCTGCACCTGCGCTACGGCATGATCATGTTCATCGCTTCGGAAGTGATGTTCTTCCTTGCCTGGTTCTGGGCCTATTTCGACGCGAGCCTCTTTGCGAATGAAGCGATCCAGGCGTCGCGCCTTGCATATACAGGTGGCCAGTGGCCGCCGAAAGGCGTCGAGGTTCTCGATCCTTGGCACCTGCCGATCTACAACACCGTAATCCTGCTTTTGTCCGGCACGACGGTCACCTGGGCGCACCATGCGCTCTTGCATAACGACCGCAAGGGGTTGGTGCAGGGTCTGACGCTCACCGTCCTTCTCGGCATCCTGTTCTCCAGCGTCCAGGGCTACGAATATGCCCACGCTCCGTTCGACTTCAAGAACTCGATCTACGGCGCGACCTTCTTCATGGCGACCGGCTTCCACGGTTTCCATGTGCTGATCGGTACGATTTTCCTGGCAGTCTGCCTCATCCGCGCAATCCGCGGCGACTTTACGCCGAAGCAGCACTTCGGCTTCGAAGCGGCCGCCTGGTACTGGCACTTCGTTGACGTCGTCTGGCTGTTTCTGTTCTTCTCCATCTATGTCTGGGGCGGTTGGGGCGCACCTGTCGCCGGCTGACAAAACGCAAAGAAAATCAAAACAAGGCGGGCGCCAACCGATGCCCGCCTTTTTCTATGGACTACCTTGCAGCAGCGATCCGCTCGAAGGCCGATGGCTCCGGAATGCCGAGATCGAGTTGCTGCCGGATCGCCTCGGCACATTCGTATGGCGTCAGCACCGACGTATCGACCTCGAGGTCGTAGATGCCCGGCCGGTGCACTTCTTCCTGCCAGCGCCGCACGGCATCCGGAACCGGAACCTCGTCGCTACCTCTTGCATAAAGATGCTGGCGTCCCGGCTCATCGATGTCGCGGCGCTTCATGATGACGTCGAGCGGGCAGAGCACGCCGATGAAGAGAACCGGGAAGCCTTCAAGCCGCCGGGCGCAATCCGTAAGAATTCCGAGCGGCCGCGAATAGGCGTCGTGATGGCCGAGATCGGCGACGACATTGAGCCCAAGCCCGGCATGGATGGCTATGGATTCGTAGAGCGCCGCGTATAAGAACGGCACCAATTCTTCAAGGTCGGGTCGCTCGCCGCCGGGGCGAAGTCCGATGCCCGGCAGGTAGCGTGCCGGCGTCGCGGCATTGTAAGCATCGACGCCGAGGTTCATCCACGGTCCTTCGAACTGTTGCTGAATGGTTCTCGCGATCGTCGTCTTGCCGCTGCGCGGCGCGCCGTTCAGGATCACGATCTGGCCGGCAGGGCTATCATTGCTCATCCGTTTTCTTCTTCTGTTGGCGCGAATCACTTAGGCGAAATCGCGCAGCTATTTCCATTCGTCCTGCGGATACTTTATGGGAGAGTTAAGGCACGACCGGAAATGACCCCGGCCGAAAGGAAGACGATGAGCGAAGACAGTGCACATTTCCCCCCAGTGGATCCCGTAAAGACCGGCGTGCGGGGCTGCTGCCCGCGCTGCGGACAGGGAAAATTGTTTGACGGCCTGCTCTCGCTGAAACCGCGCTGTGCTGCCTGCGGCCTCGATTATTCCTTTGCCGATTCGGGCGATGGCCCTGCCGTCTTCGTCATTCTCATCGTCGGCGTCATCGTCATCGGCTCTGTGCTCTGGCTGGAGGTGAACTATTCGCCGCCAATCTGGCTGCACATTCTGCTGTTCGCTCCGCTGACGATCATGCTTTCGCTGGTGGCGCTTCGTTGGTGCAAGGGAATCCTGATCGCCATGCAGTTCCGCCATAATGCCCGCGAAGGACGCATCTCCAGTGACTGACATCGAGATCGCCGCCGCACGCCGCAGCCTGCCGGTCTTCACCGGCATTGCCGTGCTGATCGCGCTCGCCATCCTCATTTCGCTCGGTACCTGGCAGGTGGAACGCCTGTATTGGAAGGAGAGCCTGATCGCCGACATCGCGGAACGCCGCGCATCGGCTCCGGTACCGCTCGCCGATATCGAGCGGATGCTCGCCTCGGGCGCGGATATCGAATATCGCCCCGTCACGGCAACCGGCCGCTATGTGAACGACAAGGAGCGCCATTTCTTCGCCACCTGGCACGGCCGGACCGGCTATTACGTCTACACGCCGCTTGAGGTTGCCGGCGCACGTTATCTCTTCGTCAACCGCGGCTTCGTTCCTTTTGAAAACAAGGAGCCAGAAAAACGCATGCAGGGCCAACTGACCGGCGAGCAGACCGTCACCGGCCTGGCGCGCAACAAGCTGCCCGGAAAGCCTTCCTGGGTGGTGCCGGAAAACGATGTCGCCAAGAACATCTTCTACTGGAAGGACCTCGACGTCATGGCGACAAGCACCGGCCTCGACAAGGCGAGCGTCGTGCCGTTCTTCGTCGATGCCGATTCGACGCCCAACCCGAACGGCCTGCCGATCGGCGGCGTCACCGAAGTCGACCTGCCGAACAACCACCTGCAATACGCCTTTACTTGGTATGGCCTGGCGGCGGTGCTGGTCGTGATCGTTGTGATCTCGTGGTTCCGCGGCCGCGGCAGGACTTCGCAATAGTATCGCTTCAATTCTTTTCTAACTTGGGCTAGAGGTCGCTCAAGTCGTAAACGTAGGACTGTCTCTTCCGTGGTGCTGCACGAAGCTCAATTTTCCCTCATTCCTGTGCTTGTCACAGGAATCCAGCCACGGCGCGTCTGGCCCGTGAATGAGTGTTTCGCGCCCAAGGCCTTGGGCGCACCGGATTCCTGTGACAAGCACAGGAATGAGGGCAGCCTTAAAGGAGCGACATGAACATAGCAGCGAAACCTCCTTTGACGATCAGGCTTTGCGGTCCGCGCGGCTTCTGCGCCGGCGTCGACCGCGCCATCCAGATCGTCGTGCTGGCGCTGAAATCCTACGGCGCGCCGGTCTATGTCCGCCACGAGATCGTGCACAACCGCTACGTCGTCGAGGGACTGGAAGCGAAGGGTGCGGTCTTCGTCGAGGAACTCGACGAGATCCCGGAAGAGCACCGCGCCCAGCCGGTCGTCTTTTCTGCGCACGGCGTTCCGAAGTCGGTTCCGGAAGATGCGAACGCGCGGAATCTTTTCTATCTCGATGCCACCTGTCCGCTGGTTTCCAAGGTCCACAAGCAGGCGATGCGGCATAACCGTCTCGGACGCCATGTCGTGCTGATCGGCCATGCCGGTCATCCGGAAGTCATCGGCACGATGGGCCAGCTTCCCGAAGGTTCCGTCTCGCTGATCGAAACCGTCGAAGATGCCGATGCGTATCAGCCCGCCGATCCCGACAATCTGGGCTACGTCACCCAGACGACTCTCTCGGTCGATGACACGGCCGGCGTGATTGCGCGACTGGAGCAGCGTTTCCCGAACCTGACTGCACCCGCGGCCGATTCGATCTGCTATGCCACGACCAACCGTCAGGAAGTCGTCAAGCAGGCCGCACCCGGCTGCGACCTCTTCATCATTGTCGGCGCGCCAAATTCGTCCAACTCCAAGCGCCTCGTCGAAGTCGCGCTGAGGTCAGGGGCAAAGAAATCGATCCTCGTGCAGCGCGCTGCTGAACTCAATTGGAAAGAGATCGGCCCGATTTCGACGCTCGGTCTTTCTGCTGGCGCTTCGGCACCGGAAGTGATCGTCAACGAGATCATCGAGGCCTTCCGGTCGCGCTTTAGTGCCAAGGTCGAGCTTGCGGAGACCGTGCAGGAAAACGAGCATTTCCTCGTGAACCGGGAACTGCGTAATATCGAGCTGACGACGGCCGACATGGCCTTTGTGAACGGGGATTAGAGGGGGTGCCGCATACTCCGAGCCCAAACCGCCGTAGAACAAAATTTAATGTGAGAGTCCGCCTTGGCCGTCTATACCGATATTTCAGAAGATGATTTGAAGTGGTTTTTGACGGAGTATGACGCCGGCACTCTGCTTTCCTACAAGGGGATCGCGGAAGGCGTCGAGAACTCCAACTTCCTGCTGCACACCACCAAAAAGCCGCTGATCCTGACGCTTTATGAAAAGCGTGTCGAAAAATCCGACCTACCGTTCTTCCTCGGCCTGATGCAGCATCTTGCCGCCCGCGGCGTATCCTGCCCGCTGCCGCTGCCGCGCAGGGACGGCGCGCTCCTCGGCACGCTTTCGGATCGTCCCGCGGCGCTGATATCCTTCCTCGAAGGCATGTGGCTGAGAAAGCCCGATGCGAAACATTGCCGCGAGGTCGGCAAGGCTCTGGCACAGATGCATCTTGCCGGCGAAAGTTTCGAGCTGAAGCGGCCGAACGCGCTGTCGCTGGAGGGTTGGAAGCTGCTCTGGGACAAATCTGAGGCGCGCGCCGACGAGGTCGAAAAAGGCTTGTCCGCCGAAATTCGCGGGGAGATCGATTTCCTGTCGGCCCACTGGCCGAAGGATCTTCCGGCAGGCATCATTCATGCCGATCTCTTTCCTGACAACGTCTTCTTCCTTGGCGACGAACTATCCGGCCTGATCGATTTCTATTTCGCCTGCAACGATCTGCTCGCCTACGACGTCTCGATCATCCTGAACGCCTGGTGCTTCGAAAAGGACGGCGCCTATAACATCACCAAGGGCACTGCCATGCTGGAAGGTTATCAGAGCATCCGCCCTCTCAGCGCTGCAGAGCTCGCAGCACTTCCCGTGCTCGCCCGCGGCTCCGCGCTTCGCTTCTTCCTGACCCGCCTCTATGACTGGCTGACCACGCCGGAGGGCGCGATGGTCACCAAGAAGGATCCGCTCGAATATCTGCGCAAGCTGCGCTTCCACCGGCAAGTCGCATCGGCGGCCGAATACGGGCTTTCGGCATGAAGCACGTCGAAATTTTTACCGACGGCGCTTGCTCGGGCAATCCCGGTCCCGGCGGATGGGGCGCGATCCTGCGTTACGGCGACATCGAAAAGGAACTTTCCGGCGGCGAGGCGGAAACGACCAACAACCGCATGGAGCTGATGGCCGCGATCTCGGCGCTTTCGGCGCTGAAGACGCCCTGCGAGGTCGATCTCTATACAGACAGCGCCTACGTCAAGGACGGTATTTCCAAGTGGATTTTCGGCTGGAAGAAAAATGGCTGGAAGACCGCGGACAAGAAGCCGGTGAAGAATGCCGACCTGTGGCAGGCGCTGGAGGAAGCGCGCAACAAGCACAAGGTGACGCTCCACTGGATCAAGGGCCATGCCGGCCATCTGGAAAACGAGCGTGCCGACGAACTGGCGCGCATGGCCATGGCGCCCTTCAAGAAACGGTAGGGCGAAATCCGGGGAGGCGACATTGCGCATCATTTCGCTCAATACTTGGGGCGGCAAGCTGCATCAGCCGCTGATCGACTATCTCGGAACCATCGAGGCGGACGTGCTCTGCCTGCAGGAGATCACCCGCTCCGTCACTGTCAAAAGCGACTGGCTGGAATATCGCGACGGCAGCCACATCCTGCCCCAGCGCGCCAACCTCTTCGAGGAGATCAAGGCGGTTCTTCCGGAGCATGACGCCTTCTTCGCGCCGACGGCGAAAGGCGAGCTCTTCGATGGCGGGAGCAGCGTGCCTTCGGAGTTTGGGCTGGCGACGTTCGTGCGCAGGTCGGTTGCGGTCATCGGCCATGCCATGGATTTCGTGCATGGCGAGTTCTTTGCAGACAGCTATGGTCCGCATCCGCGCGCCCGCAACGCCCATGCCATCCGCCTGTTCGACTATAAGGCCAGCCATCCGGTGACAATCGCCCAACTGCATGGCCTGCGTGACATGGCCGGCAAGGGCGATACGCCCGCGCGCCGGGGACAGGCCGATGCACTCGTCAGTTTGATCCGGCAGATCTGGCGTAAGGGCGAGCGCCTCGTCGTCTGCGGCGACTTCAACGTGCTACCCGGAAGCGTCATGTTCGATGCGCTCGGCAGGCTCGGCCTCACCGATCTCGTCACCTCCCGCGGCTTCACGGATACGAGGACATCGCACTACGCGAAAGACGGGCGCTTTGCGGACTACATGCTGGTGACGCCTGACGTTGCGGTTGCGAGATTCGATGTGGTCGCGGAACCGGAAGTGTCGGATCATCGGCCGCTCCTGCTGGAGATCGGCTAGCCGCCTATCTTTTCACGCTTTGCCGTTGATAGCGGCGCTCCCAAATTATTCAGGGCACAAAACTGCTTAAATAGTCATCACTGCTGCCACTTTCTTCCGCGGCGGGCAGGCAAACCCTTGTAGATGAAGCATTTCTGAAATTGGCATATCGCTTGCTTACCCGTCTTGTATGCAAGATAGCCATACAGCTGAGACCGCGCAGAACACCATCGAAGAGGCCATCATTTCGGGCATTCTTTCCGCCCGGATCAGACCCGGTACGCGGCTGAGCGAGAACCAGCTTGCAGCCGTGTTCGGCGTTTCGCGAACCCGCGTGCGCGAGGCGATGATGCGGCTGGAAACGCGCGGCATCGTCACTGTAAGCCCGCGCCGGGGCTGGTTCGTCGTCGAGCCGTCCGCCGAGGAGGCGATGACCGTCTACCAGGCGAGGCGCGCCATCGAATCCGGCCTGCTGCGCGGCATGCGGGCGCTGACGGACGAAGGCCGCAAGGTTCTCACCGCGCATCTCGACGAGGAAAAGGCTGCGATGGCCGTTGGGGATCGCCAGCGTCTCACCTGCCTCATGGGCGATTTCCACATCCGCATTGCCGAACTCGGCGGCAACCCGATCCTTGTCGACATCCTGCGCGATCTCACTGCCCGCACGATCCTCATTTCGATGCTCTATCAGTCGGAATTTCATGCAGTGCAATCCCATGAGGGGCACTGCCGCATCTTCGAGGCCATGGCAGCCAGCGATTTCGTCAGGGCCGCCGAGCTCTCCGTCGAACATCTGGACGAGGTGGAAACGGGCCTGGACCTCACGACGCGTCCGGACCCTCTCTCGGAACTGCGCAGTTCCCTGTCCCTCCCTCCCAGGACCGTGCCTTCCCAATCATCCGGCATACGAAAAACCGCAACTTCAAAGGAGAAATGAACACATGCTGACGAGAAGAACATTCTTTGCAATAGCAACGCTCGCCGCCGCCGTCGGCTTCGGCTCCGCATCCCACGCCGATGCGCTGGCCGACATCACCGCGCGCGGTACGCTGCGTGTCGCCGTCCCGCAGGATTTCCCGCCTTTCGGCAGCGTCGGTACTGACATGGCGCCGATGGGCTATGACATCGACATGGCCAATCTGATTGCCGAAAAGCTCGGCGTCAAAACCGAACTAGTGCCAGTCACAAGTGCCAACCGCATTCCATACCTGCAGACGAACAAGGTCGATCTGGTTATTTCCAGCCTCGGCAAGAATCCGGACCGCGAAAAGGTGATCGATTTCTCGACCGCCTATGCGCCCTTCTTCAACGGCGTATTCGCGCCAGGCGATCTTTCCGTCGCCAAGGTGGAAGATCTGGCCGGCAAGACGGTCGGTGTCACCCGCGGCGCCGTCGAAGACCTCGAGCTGACGAAGATTGCGTCTGCCGATGTCACGATCAAGCGCTACGAGGACAACAACGGCACGATCTCCGCCTTCCTCTCCGGCCAGGTCGAGGCTGTTGCGACCGGCAATGTCGTTGCCGCCGCCATCCTTGCCAAGAACCCGCCGAAGCGTCCCGAACTGAAGTTCCTCATTAAGAACTCGCCCTGCTATATCGGCCTCAGCAAGGAACAGCCTGCGCTTCTCGAAAAGGTGAACAGCATCATCGCCGCCGCCAAGACCGACGGTTCGCTGAACGCCATTGCCCAGAAGTGGCTCGGCACCGATCTCCCGAAAGACCTCTAAAAGCCGGTCCAGCATGGTCACCCCGCCGCCGCGGGGTGACTACTCGCCGTCGGTATTCAAAGAGGGGACGTGTTTTGAGCTACCATTTCGAATTCGGTTGGCTGCTTCAGTATTATCCGCAGGTCGTCAAGGGCATAGTGATCACCCTGGAGCTTGTCGCGATCGGCGGTGTGCTCGGCATCTCGCTCGGCACCTTCTGTGCCTGGGTGCGCGCGCTCGGTCCGGCGTGGCTGAAGCCTGTGGTCGCGGGTTACGTCGAGCTTATCCGCAATACGCCATTCCTGATCCAGCTTTTTTTCATCTTCTTTGGCCTGCCGTCGCTGGGTCTGCAGCTTTCCGAGCTGACGGCCGCCAATCTCGCCATGGTCGTCAATCTCGGTGCCTATAGCTGCGAAATCATCCGCGCCGGCATCCAGGCGACGCCAAAGGGGCAGTTCGAGGCGGGCGCCAGTCTCGCCATGACGCCGTTCGAAACCTTCCGCCACGTCGTTCTGGTGCCCTCGCTGCAGCGCATCTGGCCGGCACTCTCCTCGCAGGTGGTGATCGTCATGCTCGGCTCCTCCGTCGTGTCGCAGATCGCCGCCGAGGACCTGACCTTTGCCGCCAACTTCATCCAGTCGCGAACCTTCCGCGCCTTCGAGGCCTACATCGTCTCGACGGCCATCTACCTGGCGCTGGCGATCCTGCTTAGGCAGGTGCTGGCGGTGGCCGGTGGGTTCATCTTCCCGAGGAGGCTTGCCCGATGATCGAGTTCACGCTCTGGGATATCCTGCGCAACCTGCTGCTCGCCACCCGCTGGACAGTTCTGCTCTCGCTCATTTCCTTCATCGGCGGCGGCGCGGTCGGGCTCGGACTGCTCCTCCTGCGCATCAGCAAGCGCAAATCGCTGCGGGCGCTTGCAAAATACTACATCGAGCTTTTCCAGGGCACGCCGCTCCTGATGCAGCTCTTCATCGCCTTCTTCGGCCTCGGCCTGTTCGGTATCAATGTCCCGGCCTGGCTTGC
This sequence comes from Rhizobium sullae, assembly GCF_900169785.1. GTDB lineage: Bacteria > Pseudomonadota > Alphaproteobacteria > Rhizobiales > Rhizobiaceae > Rhizobium > Rhizobium sullae. The sequence goes on along the minus strand of NZ_FWER01000012.1, from coordinate 89,961 downwards.
CGCCGGCCTGGCGCTGATCCTCTGGACCGCCGCCTTCCTTGCCGAAATCTGGCGCGGTTGCGTCGAATCGGTCGCAAAAGGCCAGTGGGAGGCCTCCGCCAGCCTCGGCATGGGCCGGCTTCAGCAGATGCGCTACGTGATCCTGCCGCAGGCCCTGAGGGTCGCCGTGCCACCGACGGTCGGCTTCTCCGTCCAGGTCGTCAAGGGAACGGCGCTCACCTCGATCATCGGCTTCGTCGAGCTGTCGAAGGCAGGCACCGTCGTCACCAACGCCACCTTCCAGCCCTTCACCGTCTACGGGCTCGTCGCACTCATCTATTTCGCGCTCTGCTGGCCTCTGTCGAAGAGCAGCCAGATCCTCGAAAGGAAGCTCAATGTCGCTCATCGAAATCACTGAAGTCCGCAAGAGCTACGGCACGAACGAGGTGCTGAAGGGCATCAACCTGGATGTGGATCCGGGCGAAGTCATCGCCATCATCGGCAAGAGCGGCTCGGGCAAATCGACCCTGCTGCGCTGCATCAACGGCCTTGAGAGCATCACCCAAGGCTCGATCTCGGTGGCCGGAGCCCAGCTTCTGGACGACGAACTGCACCTGAAGGCGCTGCGCCTGAAGGTCGGCATGATCTTCCAGCAGTTCAATCTTTTCCCGCACCTGACGGCCGGCGGCAACGTCATGCTGTCGCAGTCCGTCGTCAAGAAGACGCCGAAGGCGGAGGCCGCAGCGGTCGCCCGCAAGATGCTCGACCGGGTCGGCCTAGGCCACAAATTCGACGCCTATCCCGACGAGCTTTCCGGCGGTCAGCAGCAGCGCGTCGCGATCGCCCGTGCGCTTGCGATGCAGCCGATCGCGCTGCTCTGCGACGAGATCACCTCCGCGCTCGATCCGGAACTCGTCGCCGAAGTCCTGGCTGTCGTGCGCGAGCTTGCCGCCGAGGGGATGACGTTGCTGATGGTGACGCACGAAATGCGGTTCGCCCGCGACGTCTGCAGCCGGGTCGTCTTCATGCACGAAGGCCGCGTTCACGAAATCGGCCGGCCGGAAAACGTCTTCGCAAATCCGAAGACCGCCGAACTCAAGCAGTTTCTCGGCATGCATTGAGGGGCGCGCCGCAAGTCATGTATGTTATCCCGCCGCCTCGATGATCAGCTGGGTGATCTCATCGGGATGGGAAATCAGTGAAAGATGGCTGGCCTTCAGTTCGATGGTCTTGGCTCCCATGCGCTTGGCCATGAAGCGTTCGAGTTCTGGATTGATCGTGCGATCTTCTGTCGATACGGCATACCAGCTTGGCTTCGAACGCCAAGTCGCCTGTGTGGTCTTGCCTGTAAGGAGAGCCTTGTTGAATGGCGCCTGGACTGCATAAAGCACCTTCGCCTTTGCTTCCGGTAGGTCGCCCGCGAAATCATGCAGGAATGCCGCCTCGCTGAGGCGCCCTTCGTCGCCATCGAAAACAATGCCTGCGGAAGCCGGCGGCGGGGGAAATGTCTTGGCCAATGCCGTATAATCCTCGCCCGCATCCGGCGCCCGCGCCGCGACATAAACGAGTGCCGATACGTTAGGATGCATCCCGGCTTCCGTTATTATCATTCCGGCGAAGGAATGCCCGACCAAAACCGTCGGGCCATCCTGCCGTGCCAGCACGCGCTCAACGGAGGATACCGCTTCAGGCAGCGTCGTTAGCGGATTTTGCACGGCCGTCGCATTGAACCCCGCCGCCTGCAGTCGGGTAATCACCTCGGACCAGCACGACCCATCGGCGAACAACCCATGCGCCAGGACGACGTTGCGGGCCTTCACCGTACCAGAGGGTGCGGCCATGCTGCTGGTTGAGAGAAGAGAGGCAGCAGCGCTGGCAACGATGGCGGCTGAGAAAGTACGTCTTGTCATCATCATGATTTGGCTTCCTTCTGCGTCGAATAGTTGGAAGGCTTTGCAAGCTTTTATGTATGCAGGATGTAACATTGATCGGAAGAATGTATTCTCATGACGCGATTTTTTCAATAATTGAATGCATAACAGCTTCGTGATAATGGTTTTGCATGCGCTTAACCTGTGTTTACGCATATTCGCATACGGGCCGGAAGCACGACCGGTTCAGGGAGGATTTGCATGGCAAACGGATCAGAAGCTGGAGATGATGGCGATGATCGGGAACTCCTGTCTGACCGTATTCGCAACGCGCTGACGGATGAAATTGCGGCGGGCACGCTGGCAGCGGGTGCTTCGCTGGACGAACAGCAGCTCGCCGACCGTTTCGGTGCCTCCCGTACTCCGGTTCGGGAAGCGCTGCGTCAATTGGCGGCCAGCGGCCTCGTCGAGGTTCGCGCACGGCGAGGCGTCGTCGTCGCACGCATGACCCCCGAGCGCATCATGGACATGTTTGAGACGTCGGCCGAAATCGAGGCCATGTGCGTGCGGCTTGCGACTTACCGTATGACTCCGCTGGAGCGAAGCCACCTGATCGGACTGCACGACATGTCCCACGAGATTGTCGAGAACGGTGATTTTGACGCGTACGATGCTTTCAACCGCGAATTCCATGAGACGATCTATCGCGCCACCCACAACGGCTTTCTTGCCGAACAAGCGATAGCGGTGCGCACGAGGCTGAACGCCTTCCGGCGCACGCAACTTCGACAAGGCGATCGGATGCGTAAATCTCGGGACGAGCACGATGCAATCATGCAGGCGATCGCGGAGGGTGACGGCGAAATGGCATCTCGGCGCATGCGAGCACATATGCTGAACGCTGCCACAGCGCTCCGTCGTTTCATTGAAGCGAACAAGTCGGCATAACATTGCCGACGGTAATGCATGCCTGCAACCGCGTCGGCTCTCGGCGAGCAACGAGAGCCGGTCCAGCCTTCCGAATAACGCGCCTTCAGCTCTTGAAACGCGCCGCCTCTTCAGAGCCGCGCGTCGCATCGCCGGCACTGTAGGAGTGCGCGCCGGCGCCGGCGAGTTTGCCGCCGTCGACGATCAGATATTCCTCGCGGATCGGCCTGCCTTCGAACCAGCATTCGAGAATTTCCCGCGTACCGGCGGCGTAACGCGCCTGGGCGGACAGCGACGATCCTGAAATATGCGGCGTCATGCCGTGATACGGCATCGATCGCCACGGATGGTCCTTCGGCGGAGGCTGCGGGAACCAGACATCGCCGGCATAACCCGCAAGCTGGCCGTTCTCCAGTGCCCGCGCGACGGCATCGCGATTACAGATCTTGCCGCGCGCCGTATTCACCAGGTAGGCGCCACGTTTCATCTTGTCGATCATCGCCGCGTCGAAGAGGTTTTCCGTCTCCGGATGGAGCGGCGCGTTGATCGTCACGACATCGCAGATCGGCACCATGTCCGCCGCGGTCTTGTGGAAGGTAACGCCAAGCTCCTTCTCGACCGCATCGGGAAGCCGGTGGCGGTCGGTATAGTGCAACTTGACGTCGAACGGCTTCAGCCTGCGCAGCACTGCGCTGCCGATCCGCCCTGCGCCCACCGTGCCGATCTCCATGCCCTCGATATCGTAGGAACGCGCGACGCAGTCGGCTATGTTCCAGCCGCCCTTCACGACCCACTGGTAGGAGGGGATATAGTTTCGGGCAAGGCCGAGGATCGTCATGACCACATGTTCGGACACGCTGATCGAGTTGCAGTAGGTCACTTCGGCGACGGTGACGCCGCGGTCCATCGCGGCCTGGAGATCGACATGATCCGAGCCGATGCCGGCGGTGATTGCCAGCTTCAGCTTGGCCGCCTTGGCGATCCGTTCGGCGGTCAGGTAGGCTGGCCAGAAAGGCTGCGAGATCACGATCTCGGCCTCGGCAAGCTCGCGTTCGAAGACGCTGCCGGGACCATCCTTATCCGAGGTCACGATCAGGCTGTGCCCTTGGCTTTCGAGAAACGTCCGCAAGCCCAGTTCGCCGGAAACGCTGCCCAGCAGCACGCCCGGCTGAAAATCGATGGCCTTCGGGGTGGGAAGCGTCTGGCCGTCGGGGTAGTGTTCGAGCTTCGGCAGGCCATCGCGCGCATAGGCGCTCGGATATCCGTCGACCGGATCGTCATAGAGGACGCAAACGACCTTTGCCATTTCCATCTCCCTTCATTTGAAACGAAGAGGGAGGGCCTCGAATCTTTCATAGCCGCCGGTCAATGCGGATGGACAGCAGGGCGGTGTGCTCTGCTGAATGATCTGTGGCCAGCAGGCTCGCTCCTGGCGCTCCCGCATTCGTAATTGGCACCACTCTGGAAAGGTGGAGGACCCGGACACGGTTTCAAGGAGAGCAGCCGGAAAGTCCACAGCAATCCCCTTGCCCTCTGCCTCGTTCCCTCTATTCTGCCGCCAACACCATAGGGAGGCCATCATATGATCCTGCACTGCGTATTTCTGAGGCTGAAGGCCGCGATGACGGGCGAGGAGAAGCAGGCGCTGTTCGAATCGGTCGTCGCATTGAAGCAGGTGATTCCCGGCATTCTCGATATCAAACATGGCCCCAATGTCTCGCCGGAGGGGCTGCATGGCGGCTTCGTCGATGGCTTCGTTGTGACCTTCGAAAGTGCAGGCGCACGGGATGCCTATCTCGTGCATCCCGAGCATGTGGCCGTCGGCGAGCGCATTATCTCCTCGACGGATGGAGGCCTTGCCGGCCTCCTAGTCTTCGATTTCAATCTCTGAGAGAGGCCGCGGATTTCTCCGCGGCCGGGTCTGCAGTCAGCTCGATTTCCCCAGCGCCGCGGCGATCTGGTCGACATTGTAGCGAAACATCTTCTCATAGCTAGGCGCCGGTCCCTTTGCATCCGAGAGCGATTCGACATAGAGCTCGCCGCCGGGTTCGGCGCCCGTTGCCTTGGCGACCTGCCTGACGAGGCGCGGATCGTTAGAGTTTTCGAAGAAATAGCTCTTCACATGTTCCGTCTTGATCTGCTCGATCAGCTTGGCGACGTCGGCGGCCGAGGCTTCGGTTTCGGTCGACATGCCCAGCGGCGCGAGGAAGCTGACATTGTACTCGCGGCCGAAATAGCCGAAGGCGTCGTGGCTCGTCAGCACCTTGCGCCGGTCATCCGGAACCGCGTCGAATTTCGAACGCGCATAGGCGTCAAGCGCGTCGAGCGTCTTCGTGTAGCGCTCGGCATTCGCCTTGAAGGCGCCGGCATCCGCCGGATCGGCGGCCGACAGCGCCTTTTCGATATTGGAGACCCAGACCTTGACGTTGACCGGGCTGTTCCAGACGTGCGGATCAGTGACCGTCTCGCCGTCCTCTTCCATCGTGCGCGTCTTGATGCCGTCGGAAACGGTGACCGGCGTTCCTTTGTAGCCGGAGGCGGAAATCAGCCGGTCCATCCAGCCTTCAAGGCCTTCGCCGCTGACGAAGGTCACCTGCGCGGCCTTCAGATGCTTGGCATCGGCGGGCGACGGTTCGAACTCGTGGGGGTCGCCATTCGGGCCGACGAGGCTTGTGACAGTCACGTGGTCGCCGCCCACCTGGCTGACGACATCGGCAAGCACGGTGAAGGAGGCGACCACCTTCAGCGTCCCGGCAGAGGCGGATGAGGCCGAAAGGGCGATCAGCGCGGGAATGGCCGTGGAAAGAAGCAGTCTGCGGGAAATCATCGAAGTCTCCTTGAGTTCAGCCCTTCAGATGCGGGCGGGGAAAGAGGCGCCGGGCAAGGCCCGACGGCGCGAAGAGGATGGAAAGCCCGTAGATCACCGCCGCCGTCATGATGATGGTCGGGCCGGAGGCGAGCTCGAGATGATAGGAGGCGATAAGCCCGAGGTAACCGGAGAAGGTGGCGCTGATCGCCGCGATCACCATCATCGATGGCAGGCTGCGCGACCAGAGCTGCGCGATCGCCGCCGGAAGCATCATCAAGCCGACGGCCATCAGCGTGCCGAGCGCCTGAAAACTGGCGACGAGGTTGAGCACGACGAGGAACAGGAAAAGCACGTGATAGACCGGTCCCCGGCCGCCGACGGCCCTGAGGAACCCGGGGTCGAAGCATTCAGCCACCAGCGGCCGGTAGATGACGGCAAGCACGACGAGCGTCACCGAGGTGATCGCCCCGATCTGAACGAGGGAAGGGGCGTCGATCGCCAGAATGGTGCCGAAGAGCACATGCAGCAGGTCGACGTTCGATCCGCGCAGCGAAACGATCAGCACGCCGAGCGCCAGTGAGGCGAGATAGAAGCTTGCGAAGCTCGCGTCCTCCTGCAGCACCGTCGTCCGGCTGACGATGCCCGAGAGCAGCGCGACGGAAAGCCCGGCGAAAAGGCCGCCGATGCCCATGGCGGTGAGCGATAGCGATCCCGCAACGAGGTAGCCAATCGCCGCACCCGGCAGCACGGCATGGCTCATCGCGTCACCCATCAGGCTCATGCGCCGCAGCATCAGGAAGACGCCGATCGGGCCGGCGCCGAGCCCGAGGCAAAGGCAGGCGACGAGCGCGCGGCGCATGAAGCCGTAATCGGCAAATGGCGCGAGGAAGATGTCGTAGGCCGTCATGCCGCAGGCTCGCAGGCTCTCGGGTCCTCGTCCCAGCGCTCGGCCATGGCGCGTGCCTTGAGAAGATTAGCGGCCGACATCACATCGCCGGTCGGCCCCCAGCCGATCAGCGTGCGGGCAATCAGCAGCGTCTCCGGGAAATACGCCCGCACCTGGTCGAAGTCGTGAAGCACGGCAATGACGGTCCGCCCGTCGCCGTGCCAGCGCGCGACGATATCGAGCAAATCCTTCGTCGTGCGAGCGTCGATGGCGGTAAAGGGCTCATCGAGCAGGATGAGCTTGGCGTCCTGCAGCAGCAGCCGGGCAAAAAGCACACGTTGAAACTGCCCGGCCGACAGCGAACCGATATGGCGTTTCTCGAAACCTTCGAGCCCGACCGCGGAAAGCGCTTCGCGGGCCTTGGCGGTCTCGTGCGCGGAGACGCGTCCAAAAGCGCCGCTGCTTCGCCAGGCACCGAGCAGCACGGCATCGAACACCGAGATCGGAAAACGCCGGTTGATCTCGGCCGCCTGCGGCAGGTAGCCGAAATCCGTGCGCTGCAGCCGATGGGAAATCCGCCCTTCGGCGGGCCGCAGCTCGCCCATGATGGCTTTCAGAAGCGTCGATTTTCCCGCACCGTTCGGCCCCGCGATCGCAGTCAGGCTGCCTGCGAGAATGGAACCGGAAACATGGTGCACCGCCGGGTGCCGATCATAAGCGACGGTCAGGTTGTCGAGCCCGATCAGCTGGCCGCTCATGGCAGGACGATTGCCCAGTGGATCGCCGCCCAGAGGAGGGCGATGACACTGAGCACGCAGGCAACACGGGATGCGGCGGAGGGCAGGAGCACACCGGAGGCGAAAGGTAATCTGTTCATAAGTGATGCCCTTAACGTAATAACATTACAAGTTATGTTATAACGAATATGGCAAATTGACGGCCTTGTCGAGCCGGCCGAAAATCAAAAAGGGCGGATACCGATAAGGACTGGAAGCCAAAAAGCTTGCCTTGTCCCGTTGCAAAATTCAGACGTAGAAAATATCGCCGTTAGCCGGAAGTGCTGCGACGGAGGCGGGCTTATGGATCAGAGCGCTTTGATAAGCCAGATTACGATCAGGACAGCGGACCAAAAATTGGTTCAGGCGCTCTTTCTCGGAGGAAGCTATGGTCGAGGGACAGCTGACGCATACAGCGATGTCGATCTGATCCCTTGTCGATTCTAATGAGCATGCTGCAGTTGCCACCCGATGGCACAGCCTTTTAGAGAGCATTACCCCGATTGTCTTCTTGAACCAAAGTGGCCAGGGCCGTGTGCTGTCGAATGCAGTCAATGTGGATTGGCTGCGTTGCGACTTGATCATTATGCCGTCAACAGGGTTTTCCGGCCGAGCGCCCACGGCGACAAACGCGCGCGCCGAACAGGCGCTACACTGCGGGAAAACTCGCGGGCCAAGTCAGCCTCATGCGCCGGTTCCTGCCTGAATTCCTGGTCGACAAGAACCTGCCGAAATAAACCAATTTACCGGCCTGAGGCGGCTGGGTTCAGCCGCCGTCTTTGCCGCTCGTCTCAGAGCTGCTCCATCATCGTCGCAGCGCCTGAGACAGTTGCCTGGCCGGGGCTTTCCTCGACGTTCAGCGACTTCACGACGCCGTCCTCGACGAGCATCGAGTAGCGCTTGGACCGCACGCCGAGGCCGCCGGCGGAAAGGTCGGCTTCGAGGCCAAGTGCTTTGGTGAAGCCTGCGTCCCAGTCGGCGAGGAAGTGGATCTTGCCCATGCCGCCGGACTGTTCGGCCCAGGCGCCCATGACATGCCAGTCGTTGACGGAGAGAACCGCGATATCGTCAACGCCCTTGGCGAGGATGGAATCGCGGTTTTCGAGATAGCCCGGCAGATGGTTCAGCGAGCAGGTCGGCGTAAAGGCGCCGGGTACGGCGAAAAGCACGATGCGCTTGCCTTTGAAGAGCTGCTCGGTCGAAATCTGCACGGGGCCATCCGCGGTTTTTTCCTTGAATGTGGCGGCAGGAAGCTTATCGCCGATCGCGATGGTCATGGGTTTCTCCTCGGTCTTGATGATTGCGGCGGGGACGGGTTGGAGCCGACTATAAAAGCCGGTCAGTCAAAGGCAAGCGGCGTCTCCATGGCGCGGCCGCCGTCGATGATCAGGACGCTCCAGCTTTTCCCGGCGACCTCATAGTTCCTCGGAAGCTTGTCGATGGCGATCGATGTCGAAAAGTTCTTTCCGTCGCGCTTGTTCATCAGCTTCCTGGTGAAGACGTATCCGTTCGGCCCCGTGAGGATCACCTCCGGCGCGGTGTCGCCGCCGTCGGGCAGGGCAACCTGCAGGCGGAGTTGCTTCATGTCTGCCGAAAACGCGTGGGACGTCACCTTGAACTGCGACGACGGCTCTTCCGGCAGGAAGGCCTCGGCATTCTTGAGAATTGCTTCTTCCTCCGGGCGGGATTGATTGGCGGAACCAACAGGAAGCGAGAATTCGGCCTGGAACGGAATGCAGATATCCTTGCAGATGCCGATGAATGCGCTCGCCTTCAGTTCGAGCGGCCGGGAGGCGTCCTCCGCCGAGAAGGTCAGCGGCAGCGAAACGGGCGCGTCATAGGCGATGTCGTCTATCTTGCCGTCGACGAGATGCTTCGGCACCGGGTAGCGGATTGCCTTCAGCTCGATGCCGCTTTCCGGCGCAACCGTGATCTGGGGCGGTATCCCGCTGTTGCCGGGCTCGCGCCAATAGGTGATCCAGCCGGGCCGCGGCTCGATCTGCAGCGCGCCGCGCATCGTGCCGTCGAGGTCCGGCGGCAGCGCGATCAGCCGCATCCGTCCGCCTTGATTGTCGGCCCAGCCGCTCATTTCGGCGCGCACCGGCCCGACGGAGGTGGCCAGGGCGGTCACGCAGACGGCGGTGTACAGAAGCCGGCGAAATTCGAAAGAAATAGTCGTCATGGAACAACGGTTTATCGAAAATCGCCTTTCGCCGCCAGAAGTTCGGCCATCTAAATTCTTCATTTTCGGTTGATTGATCTGCAGCATTGCCCCATGTTTCTTTTATAGGGCTGTTGGTACGTCTGGCAGCAGGAGGAAATATGTCCCTATCCACGCTGAAAAACAGACGGGAACGCGGCTTTTTCGACGGGCAGTTCCTGATTGCGATGCCGGGCATGGAAGATAGCAACTTCTTCCGTTCGGTCATCTATATCTGCGCCCATTCCGAGGCCGGTGCCATGGGCTTCATCATCAATCGCCCCCAGAACCTCACCTTCACCGACGTACTGCTGCATCTCGAAATGGTCAACGACCAGGAGCCGATCGTCCTGCCGGAGCACGCCCGGGATTTCCCGATCCAGACAGGCGGTCCCGTGGAAAGCGGCCGCGGTTTCGTGCTGCATTCCGATGATTACATCAGCGACTCCAGCATCCCGATCAGCGACGATATCTGCCTGACGGCAACGCTCGACATTGTCCGCGCGATTTCCAAGGGCGGCGGGCCGAAGAGGGCAACGATGATGCTCGGTTATTCCTCCTGGGGTGCCGGCCAGTTGGAAATGGAAGTCGCGAGCAACGGCTGGCTGACCTGCGCTGCCAATGAGGCGCTGATCTTCGACCGCAATCTCGATGACAAATACGAACGCGCGCTTGCGGGCATGGGCATTACCGCCGCCATGCTTTCCGCCGAAGCCGGGCATGCGTGATCTCTAATCCAGGAACGATTTCGTTGACATGACGTTTTCTTCCGGCAAGCGTGCCAGATGGCGCGCCGCCGAAATGCCTGTTGCGCGCCGCGCAGCAGGCATTTTGGTTCGTCGGCATTCGTTGAGGGTAATCATGAGGCTCTTCGCCTGCGACAATTGCGACCAGGTCGTCCACTTCGACAACCGCCATTGCGTCCGCTGCAATCATCGCCTCGGCTTCCTGCCGGACGATCTCTGCATGCACGCGCTCGAGCCGCGCGACGAAATGCACTGGCGGCTCGTCGCAGATCCGGAACGCAGGATCCGTTTCTGCGCCAATGCCGGTCTTGATATCTGCAACTGGTTGCTTGCGGAGGATGACACCCATGAATTCTGTATCGCCTGCCGCCACAATAGGCTGGTGCCGAATACCGGAACCCAGGACGGCATTGCGCGCTGGCGCCGCATCAGCCAGGCGCAACGCCATCTCTTCTATTCGCTGCTGCGCTGGAACCTGCCGCATCCCGACCGGCAGGAAGATCCCGCCGGCGGTCTCGTTTTCGATTTCCTCGAAGACACGGTTCAGAATGACGGCAACATCCTTCCCGCGAGGACCGGACATGAGGAGGGCCTGATCGCCATCCGCGCGGCGGAAGCCGACGACGCCACGCGCGAGCAGGCCCGCGCCATGATGAACGAGCCTTACCGCACGCTGCTCGGCCACTTCCGCCATGAGGCCGGCCACTTCGTCTGGAACAAGCTGGTGCGCGATGTTAACGGCCTCGATGCCTTCCGCGCCGTCTTTGGCGACGAACGCCAGGATTACCGCTCAGCCCTTCAGAACCACTATGCCAACGGCCCGCCCGTCGGCTGGCGGGAGAGGTTCATCAGCGCCTATGCATCGTCACACCCATGGGAAGACTTCGCCGAGTGCTTCGCCCACTACCTCCACATCGTCGATACGCTGGAGACGGCCCGAGCTTTCGGCATCGCCATCGATCCCAGCGGCCATGAGGAAATGGCTTCGGAAGTGGATTTCAATCCATACAGGGCGGAAAGCGCCGAACAGCTCGTCAGCGCCTGGGTTCCGCTCAGCGTCGCAATCAACGCCATCCAGCGCAGCATGGGCCAGCCAGACGCCTATCCTTTCGTGCTGTCCCGGGCCGTCGTTGCGAAGCTCGAATATCTGCACAAGCTCATTCAGGATGCGTCGGCGCTGTCACCGAGAACTGCGGCGTGAGCCCCCTCATCCGCCTGCCGGCACCTTCTACCCGCCGGGGGAAGGGATATGCGGCTGAGGCTCACAAAGCTCTCGGATGTATCGACGAGGTAACCGGCATCTCGGCTTCGCTTCTCCCCTCGGGATAGGGGAAGGTGAGGGGCCATTCACACCAGCATTGATTTGAAATGCCTTAAGCCCGCTTCGTCAGCGGAAAGCGTTCCTTCAGCAGGCGCAGCACGGAATCGGAGCCCATCGGCGGGCCGAAAAGGTAGCTCTGGCCGTAGCTGCAGCCCATCTTGGCAAGCTCGATGGCATCCTCATTGGATTCGATGCCTTCGGCGACGACCTGCATGTCCAGCTCGCGCGCCATGGAGATGACCGACCTGAGGATGGTTGCCTTCTTGTCGCTGTCGTCGCGAACCAGCGCCTTGTCGAGCTTGATCGTGTCGAAGGGGAAGCGGGTGAGGTAGGCGAGCGACGAGTAGCCCGTGCCGAAGTCGTCGAGCGCCAAGCCGAGGCCGGCCTCCTTGAGCTTCTGCAGCACAAGCCGCGCCTGCTCCGGATTTTCCATGACCATGGATTCCGTCAGCTCCAGCTTCAAGCGCGACGGCTCGCAATGGGTCTTCGAAAGAACCGAGCGCACGTCGTCATAGAGTTCGTTGTTGAGGAGCTGCACGCTCGACAGGTTGATCGAGACGAAGATCGGCAGTTCGCCGGTCTGGTTCTGCCAGGCCATCAGATCGCTGGTCGCCTGTTCGAGCGCGAACAAGCCAAGCGAGCCGATGATATCCGACGCTTCGGCAATCGGGATGAATTCCGATGGCGGAATGTTGCCGCGCTTCGGATGTTCCCAGCGCATCAGCGCCTCGAAGCCGGCAATCTCGACATCCTCCAGCCGCGCGATCGGCTGGTAGACCATCGACAGTTCCTTTCGCTCGATGGCGCGGCGGAGGTCGGATTCGAGCTGCAGGCGGTCGGCGCCGAAATCGCGGAAGGCGGGGCGGAAGGGTTCGACGCGGTTGCCGCCCGCGCGCTTGGCACGGTACATGGCAAGCTCTGCATCGCTCAGCATGCCGGCGGCGTTTTCCTGCTGATCGACCCATGAGGTAAGACCGATCGAGGCCGTCAGGATGATCTCGCGATTGCCGAAATTGATCGGCACCATGATCGCCTTGCTGACGGCATCGGCAAAATCGGCGACCTTCGCCGGGTCGCGCTCGGAAACGAGGATGAGACCGAACTGGTCGCCCGCAAGGCGCGCCAGGGTATCCTGCGGTTTCAGGAGACGGCGGAGGCGGCGGGTGAGCGCGATCAGAATGTTGTCGCCGGCTGCAACGCCGAGCGAATCGTTCACCAGCTTGTAGCGGTCGATATCGATCACCATCACCGTCGGCCTGAGCGTTTCGCCGCCGGGCACAAGCGCCAGTACCGATTGTAGGCGGTCGATGAAGAGCTGGCGGTTCGGCAGGCCGGTGAGATTGTCGTGCAATGCGTCATGCAGCAGCCGCTCGATGGAATTCTTTTGCTCCGTGACATCGACGATCGTGCCGACGCAGCGGATGATCTCGCCGTTCGAGCCGAGCACCGGCCGGGCGCGGATCAGCAGCCAATGGAAATGTCCGTCCTCGGCGCGGATGCGGAACTCATGGTTCAGCCGCCCGCGGCGATGTTCGAGCAGCACGTCCAGCGTCGCGCGGAAGCGGTCGCGGTCGTCCGGGTGAAGCCGCGGCAGCCAGTTGCGGGCTGCACCATGCATGGAGCCAGGCGACAATCCGAGCTTCACGGAAACATCCGGAATGGTGACGACGCGGTCGCGCGCCACGTCCCAGTCCCAGACCATATCACCGGAGCCCGTCAGCGCCAGAGACTGCCGTTCGAGATCGGAGAACAGGCCCTGCTGGAAGGCGCCGCCCGCAAAGGCGTGCTGCATCACTGTAAAGCCGATCAGCAGAATGATGAGGACGAGGCCGCCGCCGAGCGCCGGCTGGATGATGTCGTTGTCAAGCCGGCCTGTCACGGTCAGCCATGCTCCGAACAACCAGACCAGGATCAGCGCCCAGGCGGGTACCAGCAGGATGGCGCGGTCGTAGCGGTTGAAGCCGAGATAGATGATGAGCACTATGCCCATCGTCGCAGTCAGCGCGAAGGAAAGCCGCGCAATGCCGGAGGCGATCGAGGGATCGTAGATCGCGACGCCGAAGAGCAGCGCAAGGCCGAGCACCCAGGCGAGCGTGGCGTAGCCGAGATGCGTGTGCCAGCGGTTGAGGTTCAGATAGGTGAACAGGAAGATCACGAAACTCGACGCCAGCGCCACTTCCGCACAGGCGCGCCATATTCGCTGGTCTGCCGAGGCAACGCTGACGAGTTTGCCAAGGAAACCGAAATCGACGCAGATATAGCCGAGCACCGCCCAGGCGAGTGCCGCCGTCGCAGGCAGCATCGAAGTTCCCTTGACGACGAAGAGGATCGTCAGGAACACGGCAAGCAGGCCGGCAATCCCGAGCACGATGCCGCGGTAGAGCGTGAAGGCGTTAATCGTGTCCTTATAGGCGTCCGGCTCCCACAAATAGATCTGCGGCAGCTCGGGCGTCGCAAGCTCGGCAACGAAGGTGATGACCGCGCCGGGGTTCAGAGTGATGCGGAAGACGTCGGCCTCGTCGCTTGGCTGGCGGTCGAGCGCAAAGCCTTCGCTCGGCGTAATCGCCATGATGCGCTGCGAGCCGAGGTCCGGCCAGAAAAGCTTGGAATTCACAAGGCGGAAATGCGGAGCGACGATAACGCGCTCGAGCTGCTCTTCCGAGACATTGGCGAGCGCAAAGACGGCCCAGTCACCCTGGTGATTTTCGGAGCTGGCGCGCACCTCGATGCGCCGGCGGATGCCGTCTGCGCCTGCAGCCGTCGAAACCTGGAAGGCCTCGCCCTGGTTGGCATAGATTTCCGTCGTCGCGGTCAGATCGAGCGCCGTGTCGTCGCGGGAAATCTTCACCGGTTCCGCCGCCTGCGCAACGCCTGCAGCCAATGCAAGCATCGACAGGAAAAGAGCTGCGATCACCGCGATCAATCGGCCGGACGGTGATTTGGGCAGCATGCGGTTCGTGGTCATCGGCTGTCGGTTTTCCTGCCTGTATCCGCATCGGTGGCAAGCAGTGAATACATCACGTGGTCATGCCACTGACCGTTTATTTTCAAGTATCCGCGCAGATAGCCTTCCCGCTGAAACCCAGCCTTTTCAAGCAGGCGAATGCTTCGTGCGTTCTCCGGAATACAGGCTGCCTCGATACGGTGCAACTCAAGCCCTGCGAAGATATAGGGTATAACCAACTGAAGTGCGGCGAACATATGGCCTTGGCCGGCATGCTTCTCGCCCATCCAGTAGCCGATCATGCAGCTCTGCGCCGCACCGCGACGGATATAGCCGATCGTGATCCCGCCGAGCAGTTCCATGTCCGGTTTCAGGAACAGGAAAAGCGGGATCGCCTGTCCGGAGGCGTATTCCTGCTTGCCGCGGATGACACGGGCGCGATAGGCGCCCTCCGTCAGCTCATCGCGCCGCCACGTGGGTTCCCAGGGTTCCAGGAACTTGCGGCTGGCGGCGCGCAGCTTGTGCCACTGGTTGAAATCCTGGTAGCGCGGAAGCCTCAGCGCATAGCGGTCGTTCTCGATCTCCACCGCTTCCGGCTGCCGCGACAGGAACCGAAAAACCGATTTTGGCATCGATCACTCCCGGCAGGATGGAACGCGGCTCAGCGGCTTGCTGTTTTCGACTGCGCTAAGGGAGCGGACAGCGAGGCGACGATGTCTTCCATAGGTGCAAGCCGCTCTAGCGGGCCGATTGCCGAAAGGGTCGGCACGGTGTCAAAGAACAGGCGGCCGGCGAGGTCGGTGAGACGCTCGATGGTGATGCCCTCGAGCCGTTCCATCATTTCCTGATTGGAGATAGGCTCGCCATAGAGCATCATCTGGCGGGCGATCTGGCCAGCGCGTGCGGCCGGGCTTTCCTGCCCCATCAGAAGCTGGGCGCGGATCTGCGCGCGGGCGCGCTCGATCTCCTTCTGCTCGATGAAGCCTGCCGACTTGTGCAGCTCGTCGACGATCACCGGCACGAGTTCGGGAAGGTTCTCGCCGCCGGTCGCGGCATGGATGCCGAAGATGCCGGTGTCGGAAAAGCCCCAGTGGAAGGCATAGATCGAATAGCAGAGGCCGCGAATTTCCCGCACTTCCTGGAAGAGGCGGGACGACATGCCGCCGCCGAGGATATTGGCAAGGATCTGCGAACAGTAAAAGTCGCGGGCATGGTAGGCCTTGCCCTCGAATCCGAGCAGGACCTGCGCATCCATCAGGTCGCGCGTCTCGCGCACGCTGCCGCCGATGTAGCGGGCTGTCTCGATGACCGGCGGCGCGCTCGGCGCGGTCGGCAGGCTCGCGAAGCGCCGTTCCACCATGCGCACGAATTCGTCATGATCGACCGCCCCGGCGGCGACGACGAACATGCGGTCGGTGGTGTAGTTTCGGCCGAGATAACTGCGGATCTGCTGCGGCGAGAAGGAGACGACGGTTTGCGGCGTGCCGAGGATGGCGCGGCCGAGCGTCTGGTCGCGATAGGCGGTCTCGGAGAACTTGTCGAAGACCACGTCGTCCGGCGTGTCGTTCGCCGCGTTGATCTCCTGCAGGATCACCTGCTTCTCGCGTTCGAGTTCGTCTTCCTCGAAGGCCGATTCGGTCAGGATGTCGGCGAGAATATCGACGGCAAGTGGCAGGTAATCCTTCAGCACGCGGGCATAATAGGACGTCGTTTCGGTCGAGGTGGCAGCGTTCACCTCGCCGCCCACATCCTCGATTTCCTCGGCGATGTCGCGGGCCGAACGCCGGGCCGTGCCCTTGAACGCCATGTGTTCGAGCAGGTGCGCTATGCCATGCTCGTCTTCCGTCTCGTTGCGCGAACCCGATTTGATCCAGACGCCCAGAGCGACGCTTTCAAGATGCGGCATGGTCTGGGTTACTACCGTCAGCCCGGATTTGAGCCGGGTGCACTCAACTGTCATTGGCTATCTTTCTGCGCTTGCCGCATCACGTCCGGGCGTGTTTGCCGATAAAGCCTTCAATGGCCTTAAGTTCCGGATCGACGACTTGGAAGCGCTCCTCCTTAAGCATCAGACCAGCAAGCCACGTCGGAAGCGCCGGGTCAATACCGGAGGCGGATTTTACCGCTGCGGGAAATTTTGCCGGGTGCGCGGTCGCAAGCGTCACCATCGGCGTGTTCGGTTTTTCGTGCTTGGCAGCGACGAAGACACCGATCGCCGAATGCGGGTCGAGAAGATAGCCGGTTTCGGCATAGGTAGTCTTGATCGTCTGCGCCACCTGCTTTTCGCTGGCGCGGCCGGCGCGGAAATCCTTCCTGATCGCGGCAAGCGCCTTCGGCGTGATCTCGAAACCGTTCGACTGCTTCAGGCTGTCCATCGCATGGCGCACCTTGGAAGCATCCCGGTCGTAGGCTTCGAAAAGCAGCCGCTCGAAGTTCGAGGAAATCTGGATGTCCATCGATGGTGAGGTTGTCGCCTTCACTTTCTTCATGTCGTAGCGGCCGGTCCTCATCGTGCGGGCGAGGATGTCATTCTCGTTGGTCGCGATCACCAACTTGCCGATCGGCAGGCCCATGCGCTTCGCGGCGTAGCCTGCAAAGATGTCGCCGAAATTGCCGGTCGGCACGGTGAACGAAATCTTGCGGTCCGGCCCGCCGAGTGCGATCGCCGTCGTGAAATAGTAGACGATCTGGGCCATGATGCGCGCCCAGTTGATCGAGTTGACGCCGGAAAGGCGTACCTTGTCGCGGAAGGCCACATCGTTGAACATCGCTTTGACGAGGTTCTGGCAGTCGTCGAAATTGCCCTTGACCGCCAGCGCATGGACATTGCCCGCCGTCGAGGTAGTCATCTGCCGTTGCTGCACCGGCGAAACCTTGCCGTGCGGAAAGAGGATGAAGATATCGGTGCGTTCGCGGCCCGCGAAGGCGTCGATCGCAGCCCCGCCCGTATCGCCCGACGTCGCGCCGACGATCGTCGCGCGCTGGCCGCGCTTTTCCAGTGCATAGTCCATCAGACGCGCCAGAAGCTGCATCGCCACGTCCTTGAAGGCGAGCGTGGTGCCGTGGAAAAGTTCCATGACGAAGCTGTTCGCTCCCGTCTGTACGAGAGGGGCGATCGCCGGATGCCGGAAAGTGCCATAGGCTTCGTCGATCATCGCCCGGAAGGTGGCGGCGGGAATTTCGCCGGTCGTAAAGGGCGAAAGGATCGCAAACGCGATCTCCTGGTAGCTCTTGCCGCGCAGGGCCCGGATTTCCTTCTTGGAGAAATGCGGCCATTGGCGAGGAACATAGAGACCGCCGTCGCGCGCAAGACCCGTCAGCAACGCATCGCAAAAGCCGAGGGATGGGGCCTCGCCGCGGGTCGAGATATAGTCCACGTTCTTCATCCTTGACGTTATGGCCGGAAGAGATCCGGATGGAGGAGCCAAGCGCCGGAATTGCAGCAGATCGAAATGTGCGTCAAAACGGTGCTTACC
Organism: Rhizobium sullae; assembly: GCF_900169785.1. Taxonomy (GTDB): domain Bacteria; phylum Pseudomonadota; class Alphaproteobacteria; order Rhizobiales; family Rhizobiaceae; genus Rhizobium; species Rhizobium sullae. The sequence goes on along the minus strand of NZ_FWER01000012.1, from coordinate 72,026 downwards.
CAATCGATTTTTCTTTGCGCCGCTGATATAGACCATCGCAAACTGTCACGAAAGGCCCCGCAAACAAGACTTCGAGGCCTGCCAGAAACTTTGTAAGAGGGTGGAATAATCGTGTTCGGCAAAGTCTCGCGTCTCATCGTTTCCGTATCTGTCGCCGCTCTTCTTGCCAGCTGCAACTCCCTGGGTGTCGGCGGCGAAAGCAAGTCCACCGAAGCGGCGCAGACGAACGGCAATGCTCAGATCATGCCGCTTGCGCCCGCCAATCCCTCTTCCAGCAACACGCCGATCGGTACGGCGACCAACGTTCAGGGTGCCGCCCAGCCGGTCGTCCAGGGCACCTGCCCGCAGATTTTCATGAAGGATCAGGACGCGATCTTCCGCACCTATGCCAAGGGCAAGACGGGTGACAACAGCCAGATCGTCCATCAGGCGGCAATCGGCGACTACACGCGCCAGTGCACGCTGAACGAACAGAACCTGTCGATGACAATCGTGGCGCAGATTCGCCTGATCGCCGGTCCAGCCGGCGGCCCGGGCCGCGTCACGCTGCCGCTGCGGATCACCGCCTACGACGGCCAGGATGTCGTCTCTTCGGAAGTGGTTCCGTTTACCGCCGAAATTCCGGCAGGGCAGACGGCCGCTCAAGTCCTCTTCCGCAAGGACGGCTTCAAGCTGCCGGTCGGCTCCGGTGCACTGGTGCGCATCAATATCGGCTTCGATCAGGGGCAGGCCGCAAAAACCAAGAAGAGCAGCTAAGGGCGCTTCGGCGTTCCTCGTCAGAGGACGCCAGCCCATTCCGAAAGAGCGGCAACCACGCCCGGCAGGTCGTTCATCCGCGAGATGACCGTCTCTGCGCCGGCATCCGTCAGGCGGTCGGCGTGCGAGGAATAGGTATGCGATGCACCGGTGAAGCCGATGACGCGCATGCCGGCGGCGCGTGCCGCATGGATGCCATGGACGGAATCCTCGACGACGACCGTCTTCGACGGCGAAACGCCCATCTTTGCGGCGCCATGCAGGAAGATGTCCGGCTTCGGCTTGACGCGATCCGGCCCGAGATCTTTTGCGGAAAAGACATTCGGAGCAAACAGCTTCTTCAATCCCACCTTGCCGAGCATCATGTCGAGCCTGTGCGAACTGGAATTCGAGCAGATGCAACGCTTCAGATCAAGGCGCGAGACGGCGAACTCGACGCCCGGAATGGCTTGCACGTCGCGCTCGAGGCGCAGGTCGAGCAGCTTTTCGGATTTGTCGAGCAGCGACGCGGAAAGCGGGATGCTCGCCTCGCGCTCCACCTGCAGAAGGATGTTCTTCCAAGTCATGCCTGCGAACCGCTCGGCCATCTCTTCGGTGCTGATCGGATAGCCCGCGTCCGTCAGAAGCTTGGACTCCACGTCCGCCGCGATAATTTCGGAATCGACCAGAACGCCGTCGCAGTCGAAAATGATGAGGTCGAAGCCGTCCATGTACTCTCAAGCCTTGTTGGGGGATGATGCGACTTACACGATGGACGCCGAAAGCTCAACCGGCAGGCGGGCATGGCTGGGATGCGCCTCGCGGACGGCTGGCTGCTGCTGTCGGCCGTCAGGCTTCCAGCGGAAAGAGCGACAGGAACTGCCGCTCGCCTTCTGGCGAGAAGATCACCGAACGGCTTCCCGCCGTCCGCCGCGCCCAGCCCTTGTCGAAGAAGTTGGAAAGCAGCGCCTTGCCGAGGCTGCCGGCAAGATGCGCGCGCCGCTCGCTCCAGTCGAGGCACGAGCGGCAGAGCGGGCGGCGTGACGACTTGAGATCGGAGATATCGACGCCGATGCATTTCAGTTGGCTTTCACCTTTCGACGTGACCGACAGGCTTTCGCCGAGGGCGTCGATCGCGCCCGAAGCCACGAGACTGTCGAGCATGCGCACGCCGTAATCGCCGGCCAGATGATCGTAGCAGATGCGCGCCTTGCGCAGCGCCGGTTCCTTCGGACCCATCCGGTGTCTGAGATGGCCGCGGCTGGCGGCGAAGCCCATCATGCTCTCGATCAGCCGGGCAGTCGCCTCGTCTGCGAGTGCGAAATAGCGGTGTCGGCCCTGCTTGCGCTGGGTAAGCAGGCCGCCGGTTTGGAGCTTGGCGAGATGCGTGCTCGCCGTCTGAAGGGTGATGCCGCCGACTGCCGCAAGCTCGGTCGCCGTCAGTGCCCGGCCGCCAGAAAGCGCAGCCAACATGTTGGCGCGCGCAGGATCGCCGATCAGCGCTCCAATCTGGGCAATGTCCGGTCCTTCTTTCATACTTCGATCGTAACCGAAGCATTGTCGTCGTGCAATGTGCGAAAACGCCTTTCACAAGCAAGGAGAAAGAGATGCTGACCTGCTTCATCCGCTACGAGATCGACCCCTTCACTAAGGATGCCTTTACCGAATATGCCCGTGTTTGGGGGCAGGCGATCCCACGCAACGGCGCCGATCTCATCGGCTACTTCGGCCCGCATGAGGGGTCTGCGACAACCGCCTACGGCGTCTATAACATCGAAAGCCTTGCCGCTTACGAGGCCTATCGCGCCCGCCTCGCAGCCGATCCGCTCGGTAAGCAAAACTACGAGTTCGCCAAACGCGAACGCTTCATTCTCAAGGAGGACCGCATCTTCCTGAAGAACGTGTCCGTCCCTCATTCCCCGCTGGTGCTGCCATGATCGCCGTCATCTTCGAAGTCGTCCCCTATCTGGGCGAACGCCACAGATATCTCGACCTTGCCGGTGACCTGCGCGCCGAACTGGAAAAGATCGACGGCTTCATCTCCATTGAACGCTTCGAGAGCCTGACGATGCGCGGCAAACTGCTGTCGCTCTCGTTCTGGCGGGACCAAGAGGCGGTGAGAGAATGGCGCAACCTCGAAGCTCACCGCGCCGCGCAGAAGGCCGGCCGAAACGGCATCTTCGCCGACTACCGCCTGCGCATCGGCCACGTCGTCCGCGACTACGGCATGTTCGAGCGGGATGAGGCGCCGGCGGATAGCCTGAAGGTGCACACGGCTTAGTCTAGAGGCTAGGTTTCGCTTGGAGAGGAAGCCCACTCTCCGTCATCCTCGGGCTTGACCCTAGGATCCATTCTTCAAGCATTTTGGCAATGGGTGGATCCTAGGGTCAAGCCCGAGGATGACGGAGTCCGAGGGGGATCGCCAGCGACCAGAAGGGACAAATCGGCTAAAGCGCCACGCTCAACTACGAATAATTTCCCGAAATCATCCACCGGTTCAGGCTTTGGTAACCAACTTGAGTAACCATAACGGCGAGTAAAAAGCGTAATGTGTATGAGCGAGTATCCATATGGCGTCTGTTTTTCCGCTTTCCGATCTCAAGACCTCCGCAACACCGGGCTCTTGGATCAACACGATCATCAAGGGTGATTGTGTTGCAGCCCTCGAAGCTTTGCCGACCAACTCCGTCGACGTCATTTTTGCCGATCCGCCATACAATCTCCAGCTCGGCGGCACGCTCCACCGTCCGGACCAGTCACTCGTCGACGCCGTCGATGACGAATGGGATCAATTCGCGTCCTTCGAAGCATACGACGCCTTCACCCGCGCCTGGCTGCTTGCCTGCCGCCGCGTGCTGAAGCCGACCGGCACCATTTGGGTGATCGGCTCCTATCACAATATCTTCCGTGTCGGCGCCACCCTGCAGGACCTGAATTTCTGGATCCTCAACGACATCGTCTGGCGCAAGACCAACCCGATGCCGAATTTCAAGGGCCGCCGGTTCCAGAATGCCCATGAGACGATGATCTGGGCAAGTCCGGACGCGAAGGCCAAAGGCTATACCTTCAACTACGATGCAATGAAGGCTGCGAACGACGACGTGCAGATGCGCTCCGACTGGCTCTTCCCTATCTGCAGCGGCTCCGAGCGGCTGAAGGGCGAGGACGGCAAGAAGGCGCATCCGACGCAGAAGCCGGAAGCACTGCTCGCCCGCGTCATCATGGCGTCGTCGAAGCCCGGCGACATCATCCTCGACCCGTTCTTCGGCTCCGGCACCACGGGCGCTGTCGCCAAGCGCCTGGGCCGCCACTTCGTTGGCATCGAGCGCGAGCAGGACTATATCGATGCGGCGTCCGCCCGCATCGCCGCCGTCGAGCCGCTCGGCAAGGCGGAATTGACCGTGATGACCGGCAAGAAGCAGGAGGTTCGCGTCGCCTTCAACGTCCTGGTGGAAAGCGGCCTCATCAAGCCCGGCCAGGTGCTGACAGATGCCCGCCGCCGCTACAGCGCGATCGTCCGCGCCGACGGCACGGTGGCCTCCGGTGGCGAGGCCGGTTCGATTCATCGTCTCGGCGCGAAGGTGCAGGGGCTTGATGCATGCAACGGATGGACATTCTGGCACTTTGACGATGGGCAATCCCTGCGCCCCATCGACGACTTGCGGTCCGTGATCCGCAGTGATCTGGCAAAGGCGGGATGAGCAGCGGCCTGACCTTATCGAGACTACCTTCTTCCGGTTTTTGTACCTCCAGTTGCGGAAGAAGGCTTACGGCGCCCGGGATCAATCCCCGGGCGCCTTTTCTTTCAGAAGGCCAAGCAGTCCGTCACCTTGCACCCACGCCATAGTCGGCAAGATCGCTGCGCAACTTGTCGGCGCCGGTGAAGAGCACGGCGTTCCATCCTGCCGCTTTGGCGCCTTCGACATTCGCAGGCGCGTCATCGATGAAGATCGTCGCCGCCGGCTCGAGTCCGAAGCTCCTCGTATGCGTTTCGTAGATCGCGATATCCGGCTTGATCAGCCCGACATCGCCGGAAACGGTGACGCCGCGCGGCTTGGTCAGGAAGGCAAAGCGCTTCTGCGCTTCGCGGAACGTATCGGAGGCGAAGTTCGTCAGCATCGTCACGTCGCGGCCCTCCGCGATCAGTCCCTCCATGATCGCGACGCTGCCCTCATAGGCATGCGGCACCATCTCGTGCCAGTGCTTGCGGAAGGCGCGGATATGCTCTTCACGCGAAGGATGGATTTCAATCAGCAGCGCTTCGGCATCCGCCCAGGTGCGGCCGCGGTCCTGCTCGACGTTCCAGTCGTGGGTGCAGACATTGTCGAAGAACCACTTGCGCTCTGCCTCGTCGGGAATGAGGCGGCTGTAGGGAATATTCGGATCGTAATGGATAAGAACTTTGCCGATATCAAAAACGATATGATGGATTGATGCAGTCATGGTCACCCCTTGGGCATTGCAAACGCACGAGGAATAGCGGTCGCGATCGCTTTTTTCATGATGGTCGGCAGCGCCTGCGCTTCAAGATTTGTAACCGCTTCCCACCATCCGTCATCGATTTGAATGTGCGATGGGATCGCGGCGCGGTAGATCGAAAGCCGGAGCTCGAAATGCGTGAACACATGGGTGACGGTGCCGCATGCCTCCCACTGAGAGGGGAAGGGCGCCGCATCCGCGGACGTCTCGCCGTCGATCCGCGACGTCCATGCCGTCGTCGGCACCTCTGTCATGCCGCCGAGCAGCCCGCTTGCGATCCGCCGCCGAAGGAGGATTTCGCCATCCGCCGTCACGGCGACAAAGGCCGCGCCCAGGCGCACCGGCTTTTCCTTCTTCGCCGCCTTCACCGGAAACTGTTCGGTGTCATGCAGGCGAAGCGCCTCGCACGATCCCCTGAACGGACAGAGCGAGCAGGCCGGCCGCTTCGACGTGCAGATCGTCGCGCCGAGATCCATCATGGCCTGGGCAAAATCGCCGGGGCGGGTGGCCGGCGTCAGCAGCGCCACCTTTTGCCTCATCAGCGGCTTGCCGGCCGGAAGTGGCGTGGCGATCGCGTAGAGCCTGGAAATCACCCGCTCGACATTGCCGTCCATGACGGCGGCCTGCCGGTTGAATGCGATCGCCGCGACCGCCGCTGCCGTATAGTCGCCGACACCGGGCAGAGATTTCAGGCCGTCCTCCGTATCCGGAAAGACGCCGCCATGTTGCGTGGCGACCGCTTCGGCACATTTCTTGAGATTGCGGGCGCGGGCGTAGTAGCCGAGTCCCGCCCAGGCTGCCATGACGTCCTCGGTCGGCGCGTCGGCGAGGTCGCGAACCGTTGGCCAGCGCGTCAGGAAATTGGCAAAATAGGGCTTCACGGCCTGCACGGTCGTCTGCTGCAGCATCACCTCCGAAAGCCAGACGCGATAAGGATCGGCCCTCACGCCGCGTCGCGCCATAGGCGGCGAAACGCGCCAGGGCAGGTCCCGGTGATGCCGGTCGTACCAGTCGAGAAGGGGCTGCGCGGTCGGCGCGTCGAGTATCGTTGATGTCATCATTTGCCGCGGGACGGGGAAGTGCCCTATACTTGGCGGAGCAATGCTGCGCGATCAAGGCGGCAGCGCCGAATGGCGGCGGCACCTGAAGGTTTCGATGAGTTATCCACGTAAAGGTGAAAAGCAGATATCCGAACTGGCGAACGGGCTCATCGATCCGGTGCTTGCAAAACGCGCCGGTATCAACACCGCGCTGCTCGGCTGCTGGGACGAAATCGTCGGCGAGGATTTCGCCGATTGCACGCGGCCGGAAAAGATCGCCTGGGTGCGCGGCAATGAAAATGGCACCTATAAGCCCGGCGTCCTGACGATCGCCTGCGAAGGCGCACGCGCTTTGTTCCTGAGCCACGCGCAGGGCGAACTCATCCAGCGCATCAACAGCTTCTTCGGCTTCGCCGCCGTCCACCAGATCCGCATCGTCCAGAAGCCGGTCTCGCAGGCGGCCAAACGATCGCGTTCGCCGCAGCCGCTGAAGGGCGAGGCGGCCCGAAAGCTTGAAAGCATGATGGAAGGCATCGAAGGCGACAAGCTGCGCGAGGCGGTGAAGCGGCTGGGCACCGCGATATTGGGGAAGCGGCGATAGCGCCGCTTGAACTTGCCTTTCTATATTGCAGTATAATTATCAACAGAAGGCAGGGTTGGCGCGAACCAGCAAACCGATCACCGTCACACTCGGCTCCCAGCAGAAAAGTTTGGATGCGCGGCTTGAATCCGGCGCGTACAGTTCCGCCAGTGAGGTCTTGCGCGCAGCGCTGAGGGCGCTCGATCGCGAAGAGGAAGCGCTCAACGAAATCATGCGCGAGAAAATCCGTGAAGCGATTGATGATCCGGCTCCCGATATCAATGCGGATGTCGCTTTTGCTCGTATCGAGCGTCTCCATGCCGAGCGAATGAAGAGCGGACAGTGACAGCCGGCGTCGTATTCCGCCCCAGGTCAGAAAAGGATTTGCTCGAAATCTACGAGTACATAGCAAGCGGCGAAACTGAAAATTGCAGATGTGGCCTGCAACGCAAGCTTTCGTCCCACCAAGGTCACAATTCTTTGAAGAAAGTTGGCGAAGCGTGCCTTGTTCGCGGCTGCGCGCCGTTATATCGCACATTCAGCCGCCACTCTTGATTAGGGGAACCCATGCTGATCTCTGAAATGCAACTGACGAAACGCCAGCTTCTGAGCGGCATGGCCGCCGCGACGGCGACACTTGCGGTCGCAAGCGCGACAAACGCAGCAGCCGAACTTCCGCAGCCGGCTGGCGATGTCGACATGACGGAAGTGTTGAAGCCCGGTCCGCTGCCGGAAATGGCGCTTGGCAAGGAAGATGCCCCGGTCACCATTGTCGAATATATGTCGATGACCTGCCCGCATTGCGCCCACTTCCACAACACGACCTTCGACGAGATCAAGAAGAAGTACGTGGATGCCGGCAAGGCGCGCTTCATCATCCGCGAATTCCCGTTCGATCCGGCGGCTGCCGCAGCCTTCATGCTCGCCCGCTGCAACGCCTCCAAGCCGGAAGAATTGAGCACGCCGGAACAGTATTTCCCGATGGTTTCCATGCTTTTCAAACAGCAGGAAACCTGGGCCGCCGCCGAAGATCGGCGTGCTGCACTTCTCCAGATGGCTAAACTCGCTGGATTTAGTGAGGATAGTTTTACGAAGTGCTTGACGAACCAGAAGCTTCTGGATGAAGTGAACGCCACGCGGGAAAGGGGCTCCAAGGAGTTCGGCATCGATGCCACGCCGACTTTCCTCATCAACGGGAAGCGTTATTCTGGAGACATGCCGGTTGACACCATGTCGGCCCTCATCGAAAGCCTGCTTTGATCCGTACCGTTTGGCGATGACGGGCGCTGGCCGTGGCTGTCCGCCTGTTTTTCGTTTCAAGGCTTGGCGCGAGCACCCCCCTCTGTCCTGCTGGACATCTCCCCCACAAGGGGGGAGATCGGATGGGGCAGCTTTTCCGCCCGTCACAAGTGTTTTAGCCGATGGCCCGGTTGTTTGGGGAAGCCGCCGCCTCCCGCCAATGGGAGAGATGCCCGGCAGGGCAGAGGGAGGTATCAAACCCTCCGCCGCTTCTTCCGGAGCCCTCGCATGAAGTTCAACAAGCTCCGCGTCATCGGCTTCAAATCCTTCGTCGAGCCGACGGAATTCATCATCGAGCGGGGCCTCACCGGCGTTGTCGGGCCTAACGGCTGCGGCAAGTCCAATCTTGTCGAGGCATTGCGCTGGGTGATGGGCGAGAACTCGTACAAGAACATGCGCGCCTCCGGCATGGACGACGTGATCTTCTCCGGTTCGGGAAACCGCCCGGCGCGCAACACGGCCGAAGTCGCGCTCTATCTCGACAACAGCGAGCGCACGGCGCCTGCCTCCTTCAACGACAGCGACGAAATTCAGGTGACCCGCCGCATCGAGCGCGAGCAGGGTTCGATCTATCGAATTAATGGCAAGGAAAGCCGTGCTAAGGACGTGCAGCTCCTGTTCGCTGATGCCTCGACCGGCGCGCGTTCACCGTCGATGGTTGGCCAGGGGCGGATCGGCGAGCTGATTTCGGCCAAACCGCAGGCCCGCCGTCAGTTGCTGGAAGAGGCGGCCGGCATTTCCGGCCTGCATTCCCGCCGTCACGAGGCAGAGCTGCGGCTTCGCGCCGCCGAAGGCAACCTCGAACGCCTCGATGACGTGACCTCGCAACTCGAAGGCCAGATCGAGAGCCTGAAGCGCCAGGCACGCCAGGCGAATCGCTTCAAGACGCTGTCCGCCGAAATCCGCGCGCGTGAAGCGACACTCCTGCATATCCGCTGGGTGCAGGCGAAGGAGGCGGAAGCCGAGGCCGATAGCGCCCTCAACAAGGCGACCATCGTCGTTGCGGAAAAGGCCCAGATCCAGATGGAGGCGGCAAAGGCCCAAGGCGTCGCCAGCCTGAAGCTGCCGGAGCTGCGCGAGAGCGAGGCGCGTGCCGCTGCCGCCCTCCAGCGGCTGCAGATCGCCAAGACCCAGCTCGAGGATGACGCGAACCGTATCCTGCGCCGCCGCGACGAGCTGACCCGCCGCTTGGCGCAGCTTGCCGAGGACATTCAGCGCGAGGAGCGGCTGGTCTCGGACAATGCCGCAATCCTAGCGCGCCTCGACGCAGAGGACGCGGATATTACGGAAATACTGGCGGATTCCGGACGCCATGCCGGCGAGTTGCGCGAAGCTTTCGAAGGTGCGGCGGCAAAGCTTGCCGACAGTGAGCACGTTTTCGCGGCACTGACCGCCGAGCGCGCCGAGGCCGCGGCCGGACGCCATCAGCTGGAACGCGCGATCCGCGATCTCGCCGACCGCAAGATGCGCCTCGAACGGCAGCTGGACGAGGCAAGCCGCGAGTTCTCCAGCGTGACCGAAAAGATCGCTGCGCTGCCCGATCCCGATGAAAAGCGAGCAGTTGTCCAAGCTGCGGAGATCGCCGTCGCGGAAGCCGAAACGGTGATTCAGGCGGTCGAACAGGCGCTCGCAGCAGCCCGCGAGACCGAAGCGCTTTCCCGCGGGCCGGTCGAGGAGGCGCGCTCGAAGCTGAATGCCCTGGAAACTGAAGCTCGCACCATCTCGCGCATGCTTGCCGCAGGTGCGGCGGCGGGGGAATTTCCATCCGTTGCCGATGAGCTCCGTGTCGATCGAGGCTTCGAAACGGCGTTGGGTGCTGCACTCGGCGACGATCTGGAATCGCCTCTCGACCCGAGGGCGCCGGCCCACTGGTCGGGAAATGGCGACGGCGCGTCTGACCCCGCGCTGCCGGTGGGTGCCGAGCCCTTGCGGAACCATGTCGGCGCGCCGGCTGCACTAACGCGCCGCTTGAAGCAGATCGGCCTCGTCGCCGATGCCGACGCCGCGCGGCTGATGAAGGAGCTGAAGCCCGGGCAACGGCTGGTGACGAAGGACGGCGCCGTCTACCGCTGGGACGGCCATGTTACCGGCGCCGACGCCCCGAGCGCGGCTGCCCTGCGCCTCGCCCAGAAGAACCGTCTCGACGAGCTGGAAAGCGAAGTTTCACTTGCCCGCGACGTTCTAGCCGAAGCGGAAGAGCGGCTTGCAATGGCGACCGAGGCCATTCGCGGCGAGGAACGCAGGCTCAACGAAGCGCGGGACATGAGCCGCCTTTCGGCAAGGCACCTTGCCGAGGCACGCGACGCGCTGGCCGCTGCTGAACGCGCCGCTGGTGATCTCATCCGCCGCCGCGACGTGATCGCGGAAGCCGTCAGCCAGATCCAGTCGCAGCAGGAAGACTTCGCCGTTCAAGAAGAGAATGCGCGTATCGAGCTTGAGGACGCGCCGGATATCGTCGCGCTCGACGACCGGCTGCGCATTCAGCAGGCCGAGGTCGCAACCGATCGCGGCCTTGCGGCTGAAGCTCGTGCTCGCCATGAAAGCCTGAACCGCGAAAACGAGGCCCGCCAGCGCCGCATCGTGGCGATTGGCCAGGAGCGGGAGACCTGGCGCCAGCGCGCCGCAAGCGCCGAAGAGCACATAGCGACCCTGCGCGACCGCGAGGAGGAGGCCCGCGAAGAAGCCGTCGAACTCGAAATGGCGCCTGATGAGTTCGAAGACAAGCGCCATGCGCTGCTGAACGAACTGCAGAAAGCAGAAGCTGCACGCCGGGGGGCTGCAGATCTTCTGGCTGCCGCCGAACTCGTGCAGCGCGAAGCCGATCACAAGGCTGCCACCGCCCTTTCCGAACTCGCAGAAAGCCGAGAGCGTCGCGGCCGCGCCGAAGAGCGCCTCGTCTCGGCGCGCGAAAAGCGGCAGGAGAGCGAGAGCCGCATTCGGGAAGCGCTCGATGTTCCGCCGCACGAGGCGTTCCGCCTGACGGGCCTGCAGGCCATGCAGACCGTTCCAGACCTGCGCGAGGTCGAGCGCGAGCTGGAGCGGCTGAAGATGGAGCGCGAGCGCCTTGGGGCCGTGAATCTCCGCGCCGAGGAAGAGCAGAAGGAGCTCACCGAAAAGTTGGAAGCGCTGATCAGGGAGCGCGACGACGTCATTGATGCCATCCGCAAGCTCCGCGGTGCGATCCAGAGCCTCAACCGCGAAGGCCGCGAACGCTTGATCGCCGCTTTCGATGTCGTCAACGGCCAGTTCCAGCGCCTTTTCACCCACCTCTTCGGCGGCGGTACGGCGGAGCTGCAACTGATCGAATCCGACGATCCACTGGAAGCGGGCCTCGAAATCCTCGCGCGCCCCCCCGGCAAGAAACCGCAGACGATGACGCTGCTTTCCGGCGGCGAGCAGGCGCTGACCGCCATGGCTCTGATCTTCGCCGTCTTCCTCACCAATCCGGCGCCGATCTGCGTGCTCGACGAAGTGGACGCGCCGCTCGACGACCACAATGTCGAGCGCTATTGCAACCTGATGGATGAAATGGCCGCATCGACCGAGACCCGATTCGTGATCATCACTCACAATCCGATCACCATGGCACGCATGAATCGACTTTTTGGTGTAACGATGGCGGAGCAGGGCGTATCGCAGCTTGTTTCCGTCGACCTGCAAACTGCCGAACGCCTTCGCGAAACAGCTTGAAAAATAAGCGCTTTCATAAATACCCAAAAAAGGTCAGGTCGCAAAGGACGCGTTAACCCAATTGGGTGATGCACAATTTGCGGAATTGAATTAGAAGTTGTTTCCATGCGGCGGGCCTGAGGGTCGGCTATGCGCATGTTGGATTTGCCGGGTATAATGTTGGACGAGGGTGGTCCGATTGACCCGGTTTAGCGTACCCCCCGTCCAGTTTCCTGGCTGGACGGAAATAAGGCTTTGCGGGACGGTTGTTGCAGTCCCGCAAAGCTTTTTTTCTTCCCTCCTCCATTCAAACGGTTCGAAACTGTGCGCATCCATTGTGCGGTGCAACATTTCGCCGTATTTGTCGATTTTCATTTCAGGACCAAGGGAATAAGCTGGTCCTGATTTTGATATCGGGGGGAAGATGACCAAACTGGTCTATACGTTCGGCAACGGGCAGGCGGAAGGTCGCGCACGGGACCATGACGTTTTGGGCGGCAAGGGCGCCAATCTGGCCGAGATGTGCAGCCTGGGCCTGCCAGTGCCGCCGGGCTTCACCATCGTCGCCGATGCCTGCGCCGCTTATTACGAGCTTGGCAAGCGGATCAATGCCGTCCTGAAGGACGAGATCCGCCGCGGACTGGAGACGATCGAGAAAGCGACCGGCCGGCAGTTCGGCGCAAAAGACCGGCCGCTGCTCTTGTCCGTCCGCTCCGGTGCCCGCGTTTCCATGCCGGGCATGATGGATACGGTTCTCAATCTCGGCCTCAACGACGAAACCGTGCAGGCGCTTGGACATGACGCGGGCGACGCGCGGTTCGCCTGGGACAGCTACCGCCGCTTCATCCAGATGTATGCGGATGTCGTCATGGGCCTCGATCACGAGATTTTCGAGGAAATTCTGGAGGACGAAAAGGCCCGTCTCGGCCATGAGTTCGAGACCGAGCTGGCTGCCACTGACTGGCAGCATGTCGTTTCGCTATATAAGGAATTGATCGAGGAGGAGCTCGGTGAGGAGTTCCCGCAGGATCCCGAGGAGCAGCTCTGGGGTGCCATCGGCGGCGTCTTCGCAAGCTGGATGAGCGCACGCGCCGTCACCTATCGCCAGCTCCACAACATTCCGGGAGCCTGGGGTACGGCCGTCAACGTCCAGGCCATGGTCTTCGGCAATCTCGGCAATGCCTCGGCAACCGGCGTTGCTTTCACGCGCAACCCGTCGACCGGCGAGAAGTCCCTCTACGGCGAATTCCTTGTGAATGCGCAGGGCGAAGATGTGGTTGCCGGTATCCGCACGCCCCAAAGCATCACCGAGGAGGGCCGAATCAACTCCGGCTCCGAGCGCCCGTCGCTGGAAAAGCTAATGCCGGAGGCTTTCGAGGAACTCACCCGCATTTGCACCAAGCTCGAAGCGCATTATCGCGACATGCAGGACATCGAATTCACCATCGAGCGCGGCACGCTCTGGATGCTGCAGACGCGCTCCGGCAAACGCTCGACAAAGGCGGCGATGAAGATCGCCGTCGATATGGTGGACGAAAAGCTGATCACCGAAGAGCAGGCGGTGATGCGCATCGAGCCGTCGACGCTCGACCAGCTTCTGCACCCGACGATCGACCCGCGCGTCGACCGCCAAGTGATCGGCACCGGATTGCCGGCTTCACCGGGGGCGGCGACCGGCGCGATCGTCTTTACCGCCGAAGAGGCCGTCGTGGCGGAGGAGGAGGGCCGCAAGGTCATTCTGCTCCGCGTCGAAACCAGCCCGGAGGATATCCACGGCATGCATGCCGCAGAAGGCATCCTCACCACGCGCGGCGGCATGACCAGCCACGCGGCAGTGGTCGCCCGCGGCATGGGCATCCCCTGCGTGGTCGGTGCCGGAACCATGCGCATCGATCTGCGCAACGAGCGCCTCATCGGCGTCGGCGTGACGCTGAAGAAGGGCGACATCATCACCATCGACGGCTCGGCCGGGCAGGTGCTGAAGGGCGAGGTGCCGATGATCCAGCCGGAGCTTTCAGGCGATTTCGGCCGCATCATGAGCTGGGCCGACAGGGCCCGTCGCATGGCCGTGCGTACCAATGCCGATACCCCCGCCGACGCACGCGCTGCGCGTGCCTTCGGCGCCGAAGGGATCGGCCTCTGCCGCACCGAGCACATGTTCTTCGAAGGCGAGCGCATCCATGCCATGCGCGAGATGATCCTCGCCGAAAACGAGGAGGGAAGACGTGCGGCGCTCGACAAGCTGCTGCCGATGCAGCGGCTGGATTTCACAGGCCTCTTCAGCGTCATGCACGGTCTCCCGGTCACGATCCGCCTGCTCGACCCGCCGCTCCACGAATTCCTGCCGAAAACCGAGGAAGAGATCGCGGATGTCGCCGCCGCCATGGGCATGGAGGCTGCCTCACTTCGCCAGCGCGTCGACGCGCTGCACGAATTCAACCCGATGCTCGGCCACCGCGGCTGCCGGCTTGCCATTTCCCATCCCGAAATCGTCGAGATGCAAGCGCGCGCCATCTTCGAGGCGGCCGTTGCAGCCGCCCAGGAAACGGGTGCGCCTGTCGTGCCGGAAATCATGGTGCCGCTCGTCGGCCTGCGTTCGGAATTGGATTACGTCAAGGAACGGATCGACGCGATCGCCAGGGATGTGATGGCAGAAGCGGCCATGACGATCGATTATCTTGTCGGTACCATGATCGAGCTGCCGCGTGCGGCCCTTCGTGCGCACAAGATCGCTGAGGCGGCCGAATTCTTCTCCTTCGGCACCAACGACCTGACGCAGACGACCTTTGGCATCTCGCGCGACGACGCCTCTGCCTTCATCCCGACCTACCAGCGCAAAGGCATCATCGAGCACGATCCCTTCATCTCGCTGGATTTCGATGGCGTCGGCGAGCTGATCAGCATCGCTGCCGAGCGCGGCAGGCGCACGCGCAACGACATGAAGCTCGGCATCTGCGGCGAACATGGCGGCGATCCGGCCTCGATCCATTTCTGTGAGGAGATCGGCCTCGATTATGTATCCTGTTCTCCGTTCCGCGTACCGATTGCGCGGCTGGCGGCGGCGCAGGCGGTCATAGGTGCTGCTCAGCGGCGGTAATAGCGCGGATAGTAGATCGGCCGGGTGAAATCGTCGAAGTTCTCGTCCGCCTGCAGGCGAAATGCTCGCGCGTCGGCGCGCCTGTCGAGATCGATGCGCTGCAGGCAGGTGGCAAAGGCATTGGTGCCGCGCTTGAAGCCGTAGCCGAGGCACTGCCGCTCGTCGGCAGCCCGCCGTTCTTCCGGCGTGAGGCTCTGGCAGGCCGAAAGGCCGATGGCGATTGCGGCGAGGGGCAGGGAAAGAGCGGAAAGACGCATAGCACATTCTCCGATGCATGAGCCGGTCGCCAGACAAGAGGCGATTTGCCGGCTCACGTCAACAAACATCGAAGAACGCGGTTGAGATCAGATTCGTTCCAGCACTTCGATGAAGGCATCGGCGAACTGCACGAGATGTTCTGTCTCCTCATCCGGCGCCTGCACGCGGATTTCGGAGCCATCGCGATCAAGAACGGCAAGCACGACACGCATTTCGGAACTCACCGAAGGGATGCGCAAAACGGCGAGGCGCCGGCAATCCTCGATCAGCCCGGCTGCCGGAAGATCGAACAGGAATTCGCCATTTGCATTGGCGGCAGCTGCGCGCACCGCCTCGCAGAAGCCTTCTTCCCCGCCGTCATAGCCTTCGAGCGAAAGCTCGAGCTCGAGAAGCTCCATCGGCAGGAAGGCCTCGGATGGATCGCTTGCGCCAAGCGATGATACTTGCGGTCTTTCGGGTGTTTCCGATGAAAGCATCGCGTTACTCCTGATCCGTCCTGTTGTCCACAAATCCGCTGGAGCTGTCTTTTTAGTGACATATCAGATGTCGCTTATGAAAGCCATAACAGCCTTTTGGTGGATTGCGGCCCTTGCGCGGAGACAACAGTTTCAATTTAGGCGAATCTTGCCATAAACAAGTGTGGGCGCTTATTGCGCCCTCGCAGGCGGTATGCGCCTGCGCATAACTGGTAAGTTTGATGGCCATCCGCTTTGACCGCCCCGTTTCCAATTCGGCCCGCTTCGCGCGGCGCTTCGGGGCGTTTGCGTTCGTCCTTTGGGTCGCGGTGCTCGTCGCCCATCGCTTCGGCGGGCTCGCCACGCCCTATCTCGTGCTACTGCTTCTCGTTTCCATCGGCTTTGCCATGCTGGCCGCCCTGCTTGCGGCCGTCGGCCTCAGAAGCCTCTGGGTGCGAGGAGCCGAAGCCGGCCTCGATGCGCTGAAAGCGCTGATCTTTGCGATCCTTCCCTTGGGCTTCGGCGGATTTGCCGCTGAGCGCTATTTCACGCTGCCGGCGATCTACGACGTGTCGACGGACGTCGTTTCCGCGCCCGACTGGCTTTCGCCGCCACATGCCGATCAGATCTGGATGAAGCGCAATCCCGACGTCACGCCGCAAGAGCGCGAACAGCAGCTTGCCGCCTATCCGGAACTAACTGGCCGGCGTTATGAAGGCGCGATCGACCGGGTGCTCGAAGCCGTCAGGAAAGTGGCGAAGCTGGATGGCATCACGATCACCAGAAGTGCCGGCGAAGGCGAACCGGTCCGCGATCTCGAGGATGCGCCGGCAAGGCCAGCGCCTGATGGCAATGCTGTCGCCGAAGCGCCCGATCAGGTCCCCGTTCCCACGCCGCGGCCTTATGAGGACGATGTCGCAGAGCTCATCCGCAGCGCAAACGGCGTGACGCTGCAGGGTGAAGCCCGCACGCTTATCCTCGGCCTGCACTTCGACGTCGTCATCCGGCTGCGCGAAGAAGCCGAAACCACCTTCGTCGACATCCGCGTCGCCTCCCGCTACGGCCAGCACGACCTCGGCCTCAGCGCCGAAATCGCCGACCGCTATCTCGAAGCCCTCGATATGGAACTGCTGGGCATCGCGGGGTAAGAACAGGCCTCAGCCGCCTTCTTTCTCCAGCCATCCGGCATAGCGCACGATCAGCCCGGTAAGGGGTCCGCCGACTTCCACATGAAAATGGACCGGCCTTCGCGCTCCTCCTCGTAGGTATCGCCGCCGGGCGCCAGCACCAGAGGCAGGGGAATGCCGAAAAATCGCCAGCCGCGCACGACAAACCGCAGCCTGGCGCAGACCACGCCGACGTCAACGCGGCGGGCAACATACTCCTGGCTGGAACACGGCCATCGGCGGCGTCGGAGACTTCTCGCGGGAGCCGAGGACTCGAAAGGGCGGCCTAAAGCCGCCCCTGAAAATCCTCGTCCTTCACGGCGGGGAAGATGTTAAGCGGATCGAACCCTCGGATTTGAAATGCGGGCGGCCGTCTTCGATCAGGATGTTCGTCTCGTAGTCCCGCTCGTCCAGGTCGTAGTGGCGGTAAAGTGCTGCGCCGAGCGCTGATTGCGCAGCGAGGAAGCAGTAGCGTTGCGCCTGTCATGCTTCAGCGCAACTTTCACCCCGCCGGAACAGAAGACGCATTCGCCGTCGAAGATGATGAGCGGCTTGTCGTCCGGAAAGGCCGGAACAGCCGCATCGTGCCAATAGCTGTAGTCATTTCGGTTCATCGTCCGCCCCAGCCACCAGTTGATACCCCCCGAAGAGCGAAGGCGGTCCGTCCGTCTGCACGATCCCGCGTTCCACCAGGTCCTCGAGATGCGCGAAGACGGAGAGTGCTGCCGCGCCGTGCAGCCTTGGGTCGGTGTCGCGGTAGATCACCCTCACCATGTCGGGAACCAGCCGGTCGCCGGCTTTGATGCGCTCCATCACCGCGCGCTCGCGCATGCGGCGGTGCGTCTTCAGCGCCCGCATGAAGGAGACGGGGCGTTTCACCGGCCCGCCATGGCCCGGGAAAAGCAGGTGGTCGCGGCGCGAAATCAGTTTGTCGAGCGAGGCCATGTAGTCGGCCATCGAACCGTCCGGCGGCGCCACGATGGACGTCGCCCAGGCCATGACGTGGTCGCCGGAAAAGAGGATGCCGGTGCCGTCGAGCGAAAAGGCCGCGTGGTTTGCGGCGTGCCCGGGTGTCAGCACCGCCGTCAGCGCCCAGCCGTCCTCCTCGATGGTCTCGCCGTCGCCGATTGCGATATCCGGCACGAAATGCGTATCGGAGCTTTCGGCAAAGGGATTCACCTCGCCGTCATGGAGCGGCCGCGCTGCCCTGTGCGGTCCTTCGCCGACGGTAACGGCGCCGGTCTCCCGCTTTAGCCGTGCGGCAAGCGGCGAGTGGTCGCGATGTGTATGGGTGATGACAATATGCGTGACCGCCCGGCCCTTGAGCGCCTTAATCAGCGCCTCAAAATGCGCCTCGTTCTCCGGCCCCGGATCGATGACCGCGACGGACGAGGTTCCGAGGATATAGCTGTTCGTGCCGTGGAAGGTGAAGGGGCTCGGATTGTTGGCCGTGACGCGCTGGACCCCCGGCGCCACATCCACCGCGCGGCCATAGTGAGGCTCGAAGGCAAGATCGAATGTCGGGCTCGGCATGGCTTACTTGTATTCTATCTCGATGAAGGACATCGGCTCGCTTCCGGCATTGACGACATTGTGCTCTACGCCCGCCTCGCGCCGGTAGGCGGCACCGTTGGCGATGTCGACGCGCCGGCTGCCGTCCGCATCCTCGAGCAGAAATTTGCAATCGGTCATCGGCACGACGACATAGCCGAAGCCGTGGGTATGCACGCCAGTATCCGCACCCGGCTCGAAATCCCAGCGCGTGATGCGCACCACGGCATCGTCGAGAAGGAGCGTGGCAACTGCAGGCGGGCGGGCACGGTACTGGCTCATCATCTCTCCTGAGACTATGGCGGGGCGGGACAAGACCTAGCACGGCGCCGGAAGAAGCGCACAGAAATATGCCGTAAGCGCAAGTTAGTGATTGTGAGGCAGCCGGACCTTTGCTAATCAGGCCTCGCTTCGGCAAGCGGGTTTCCGCTCTCAAGCTGGTGGGGCGTCGCCAAGCGGTAAGGCACCGGTTTTTGGTACCGGCATTCCCAGGTTCGAATCCTGGCGCCCCAGCCACTGCTTTATTTTCGTTTGTAATCACTCACTTAGGCGGATTGAAAAAATCGCTTCCGGAACACTTTTCCGGCTGACGGAACCGGCCCAAGGCAGCCTCGGTTTGATAGCGACGCAGCAAGCTGACGTTAGAGAAAACGAGACGCGGTAAAAGAAGACCCTTTTTATCTGCTCTGGCGGCTTCGAAATATCCGCCGCGAGACATAGGAGGCTGCTTTTGATCCCGGTGGCCTAAAAGGACAGGCGGCCGAGAGGCCGCCTGTCGCTAGACACCAATGCCTGTCACATCACTGTCCTTTACTATGCCGGTGCCAGAAACTCCGCGCAATATGACTTGCTTTTTTCGCCGGGGATGTCGCCAACGGTGCGGATGCTGCGGATGGTATAGCTGGAATCGGTGATGACTTCGGCCTGGCAGCGTAGATAGAGCGTGCGGGTCGCCGCGATCTGCTTGCCGCGCTTGCCGTTTTCGCCTTCGGCATATTTCGCCGGGACGCGGACCCTCTTGTAGCCGCCCTTCCAAGTGTAGACGGTGGCCGAGCCGTTTTCGGTGTCGGCGATCGGCGGACCGTAGGCGGCGAAGAACTTGCCGGCCGACTGGCCGACCCAGCGTGCGGAAATCGGATCGCCTGCAGAAGGAATGGTCGTGCAGCCGGCAAGCGCAATGGCAAGCCCGGCCGCGGCAATGGTGCGGAGTTTCATCTAATCGTCCCTGAATTTGTCGCGCATTCGACGGCGGGAATCGCTGTCAGCCAACGGTTTCCGCTTGTCCCGAAAGCCCCTTAGCGCGGAACCCTGCAAAAGAAAATTGCCCCGCCTTCGCGATTGCGAAATTTGCCGCGACTGTGGCTTTTTGTTGACGTTTTGGGCCGCGCGCGGCCCTGTCACGCCTCTGTCAGAAAATGCGGCCGGTTTTGAAATTTGGTGCTTGCGCAATAAGATGGGCCGGTCTATAGAGGCGCCGCTGGTCACGGAGTGTAGCGCAGTCTGGTAGCGCACCACGTTCGGGACGTGGGGGTCGAGTGTTCGAATCACTCCACTCCGACCAGCCGATTTTTCCCGACTTTCCCTGATCCCGCACGAGTATTTGCGCCGCACACTGCGCGCAGCCATCTGTTTGCGCCAGGATGCGTAGTGCGCCTCGACACGGCAAGAAAAAGGGGCCCTCCGGCCCCATCTTCAGTCTCAGATATCGCTTGCGGCGTTCTTCCAGAGTTCCGCCGCTTCCGCAGCGGTCATCCGGTGTACGTGCGCCTCGTCGCGGCGGTTGGCGAAGACTTCACTCGCCATGATCTGCTCGGCGAGGTCGGCGGGCAGCGAGAGGATGACGCGCGCGTCGCCGGCGTGGAGGCCGCCGAGTTCCGAGCGCTTGCCGGTTATCATGCCGCCGGCCACCGTGTTGTTGGTATCGGGGTCGATGAGAATGAAGGCGCCGGAGGAGCGATTCTGCTCGTAGGGATCGAAGATCGCCGCTTCGTCGAAGGCAAGGCGCACCTTGCCGATCGCATTCATGTAAAGCCGCTCGGCCGAGTTCCAGGCGCCGGTCTTCAGCTCCAACTGGCTGACCGGCTGAACCTGGACGCGCTGGCGGCGGCTGCCGCTCTTCAGCCAGTAGCGCTTGCCGGCCTCGATGCCTTCGGGCTGCAGCGCCACGATTTGCGCGTCGAAGGCAAGTCCGACCTGCGGCTGGCTGTCGATCGAGACGATCATGTCGCCGCGCGCGACGTCCACCTGGCGGTCGAGCACGAGGGTGATTGCGTCGCCCGCGACGGCCGCGTTGCGCACGAGGTCGAAGGTGACGATCCTGGAGACATTGGCGACCATGCCGGACGGCAGGATCATGACGCTGTCGCCCGGCTTCACCGCGCCGCCGGCAACCGTGCCCTGATAGCCGCGGAAGCTTTCGCCGGGGCGCGAAACACGCTGCACCGAGAGGCGGAAGCCGACCGTCTGCGAAGAACGCACCGTGGCAAGCTCTAGCGTCTCGACCAGCGTCGGCCCCGTGTACCAGGGCATGGCGGCCTGGCCGGAATAGACGACGTTTTCGCCCTTCAGCGCCGACATCGGGATCGCTGCGATCTGCTTGACGCCGAGCGAGAGCGCAAATTCCTTGAAGTCATGCGTGATCTTCTCGAAGCCTGCGCGGTCGTAGCCGGTCAGGTCGATCTTGTTGACGGCGAGCACGAATTGCTTGATGCCGAGCAGGGAAGCGATGGTGGCGTGGCGACGCGTCTGCTCGAGAATTCCCATGCGGGCATCAACGAGCAGGATGGCGAGATCGGCGGTCGAGGCGCCGGTTGCCATGTTGCGGGTGTATTGTTCATGGCCGGGTGTGTCGGCGACGATGAAGGCGCGCTTGTCGGTCTGGAAATAGCGATAGGCGACGTCGATGGTGATGCCTTGTTCGCGCTCGGCCTGGAGGCCATCCAGCAGCAGTGCGAAGTCGGGCAGGCCGAGATCATTCTGCTTGCCGGTGGAATCGCGTTGGAGCGTCGCCGCCTGGTCTTCCTTGACGGCCTTGGTGTCCCAGAGCAGCCGGCCGATCAGCGTGGATTTGCCGTCGTCGACGCTGCCGCATGTGATGAGGCGCAACGGCCGCGTGTCGCGCGTGGCCTTCAGTGGCTCGGCGGCGGGTAGGGCGACGGCGGTTGCAGGTGCTGCTGCAGTCATCTCAGAAATATCCTTCACGCTTCTTCTTTTCCATGGAGCCGGACTGATCGCGGTCGATGGCGCGGCCCTGACGTTCGGAAACGGTTGCGATTTCCAACTCCGCTATGACATCTTCAAGGGTGGTGGCGGTGGAGCGGATAGCACCCGTCAGCGGGAAATCGCCGAGGGTGCGGAAGCGGATCATGTCTTCCTGGCGGGTTTCGCCGGGAAGCAGTTCCAGCCGCGCGTCTTCCGCGAGGATCATCATGCCGTCGCGCTCGACGTAAGGGCGCCTCTTCGCGTAGTAGAGCGGTACCAGCGGAATGTCTTCGGCCTGGATGTAGCGCCAGATATCGACTTCGGTCCAGTTGGAGAGCGGGAAGGCGCGCACGCTTTCGCCCTTGCGGATCTGGCCGTTGTAGATGTTCCAGAGTTCGGGGCGCTGGTTGCGCGGATCCCAGCGATGGTCCGGCGTGCGGAAGGAGTAGATGCGCTCCTTGGCGCGGCTGGCCTCCTCGTCGCGCCGTGCACCGCCGAAGGCGGCGTCGAACTGCCCGGCGTCGAGTGCCTGGCGCAGGCCTTCGGTCTTCATGATGTCGGTAAAGGTCGCAGAGCCATGGCTGAAGGGGGTGATGCCTTCGGCGGCGCCGCGCGGGTTGATGTGTTCGATCAGATCCAGATCGTACTTCTTCGCGGTCTCGTCGCGAAACGCGATCATCTCCTGGAATTTCCAGCCGGTGTTCACATGCAGCAGCGGGAAGGGGACACGGCCCGGATAGAAGGCCTTGCGGGCAAGATGCAGCAGAACCGACGAGTCCTTGCCGATCGAATAGAGCATCACCGGGCGCTCGAACTCGGCCGCAACCTCGCGGAAGATGTGGATGGACTCGTTTTCCAGAGCCTTCAGGTGCGGATCGAGCGGCGGCTTGGCGCTCTGCGGATTGTTGAGTTCCGTATCCGGACGGCTATTGGGCATTTCCTACTCCAGACTTTCGATCATTGGTGGGGAGGCATTTGCCCCTCACTCTTTCCAGACTATTGCGCTGCAACCGCCGTCGCCTCTTCGGCAACATGCAGGCCGCATTCGCGCTTTTCGTCCTGTTCCCACCACCAGCGCCCGGCACGTTCGGGCTCGCCGGGCTTGATGGCGCGCGTGCACGGCTCGCAGCCGATGGAAGGGTAGCCGCGGGCATGCAGCGGATTGACTGGCACGCTCTTGTCGGCGACGTAGGACTTGATTGTGTCGATATCCCAGTCGGCAAGCGGATTCATCTTCAGGAGATGCCGCTCGGCGTCATACTCCGCAAAAGGCGTTTCAGCGCGGTTGGCGGACTGGCCGCGGCGCAGCCCGGTGATCCAGATCGTTGCGCCTGCTAAGGCCCGCGCAAGCGGCTTCAGCTTGCGCACGCCACAACAGGCATGCCTGGCTTCGATGCTCTCATAAAAGCCGTTCATGCCGTATTTCGCCGCATAGGCATCGATATCGGCCTGCTCAGGCTCGTAGCGGGTAATGTGAATGTCGTACTGGCTTTCGGTTTCGGCGATCAGCGCCAGCGTCTCCGGGAAGAGGCGGCCGGTCTGCAGCGTCACCACGTCGATCGGCAGGCGATGATTGCCGATCTCGGCGGTGATCACCTGGTCTTCGATGCCAAGCGACGTCGTGAAGACGACTCTTACGCCAAGGCCGGCGACAAACGACAATCGTTCGGCCAGGCTCAGAGTCGCAAGTTTCGCGTTCAGCGTTTCCGCTTCTTCGATGATATTGACAACAGTCATGGGGAATCCTGTCCTCGATGTTGGCCGGAGTATCGCAGCTTGAGGACGGATCGCACAGAAAAACGGATTTCGAAAGCAGCGCATGCGGGAGCAAATATCTCTCCGAAGCCGCTGCAACGCAGAAAAGCAGCCGCCCACACCAACAATCTGGCTCAGGCAGTTTCAATCTCTATAAAATTAGTAGAGTTACACGCCGCCTGTCAATTCGAAATCTGAAGTGATGCCGAAAAATGATGCAGGAGGCGCAATTTCGGCGTAGAATTCTGCCCCTTGGCCGAGCGAGAAAAACAAGGCCAAAATGCTTGTCTTCCAAGGCTTTCGCCTGCGCGTTCAACTTCCGTTCATGCTGGTTGTGCGATAGGGGACAGGTAAGCTTCAGAGGTGGTGCGGCGAGTCGCATCGCTCGTGTGTGTGACGGTCCAAAATGATTACGCAGAAAGCAAAATACGCGCTCCGCGCGCTGACGGTCCTGGCGGAAGCCGATGCCGGCGAGCCCGTCATGATTTCGGATATCGCAGCGCAGCAGAAAATCCCGAAGAAATTCCTCGAGCAGATCCTGCTTGATCTCAAGCATCAGGGCATCGTGGCAAGCCGCCGTGGCAAGGCTGGCGGCTATCTGCTTCTGAAACCGGCCGACATGATTACCTTCGGCGAAATCCTGCGCATTATCGACGGCCCGATCGCGCCGCTTCCGTGCCTTTCGATCACCGCTTACCGCAAATGCGACGATTGCGACGGCGAGCAGACCTGCGAAATCCGTCACGTCTTCGCCAAGGTGGCGGACGCAACGCGCAAGGTGTTGTTTTCGACGACGATCGCTGATGCGGTTGCTCCGGCAAAACGTGGCGCAGAAATCACCCGGCTCCTTGCCTGACCCTAGCCTGCGCTTCGTCCTTCCTCAGTGCCGGCCGCGCGCCCCGAAAATCGCGTTTCAACATTTGGTGAAAAACCTTTCAAACCCGCCGGTCTGCGCCAATTCGGACCTGTTCGCAAAAGGGCAGGGAGAACCGAAATGCGTGTCTTATCCACGAAGCAGATCGTCTTAGGGGCATTCCTGGCGGGCGCTTTTGCCGCCAGCGCCGCGGCCCATCACGGTTGGTCCTGGGCAGAGGCCGAGCAGATGGAGTTGAGAGGGACGATCCAGAATATCTCCATGGGCGGTCCGCATCCCGCGCTCGACGTCGCAACCGCCGATGACGGCGTCTGGCGCGTCGAACTCGCCAATCCGCGCCAGACGGAACGCTCAGGCTTCGTCGAGGGCTCGGCAAAGAAGGGCGACCAGATCGTCGCGATCGGAAACCGCTCGCTGGACCGGAATGAAAAGCGCATGAAAGCCGTGCGGATAACGGTCGGCGAGAAGCGCTACGATCTCTATCCCGAACGAATCCGGACGAATTGACCGCATGACGATCGCGCTTCTGGAATGGCTTGCAGCAACGCCGCTCGCCGTCGCGTTGCGGCGCTCGGCACTCCTCTACATGTTCGTCAACGCCTCGCACATTCTGTCTATCGGCCTGCTGATCGGCGCGATCCTACCGCTCGATCTGAAGCTGATGGGCTTCTTTCCGTCGGTCCCGCTCTCGGTGGTTGGGCCCTTCCTGTCGCGCGCGGCGGCAATCGGCCTGGCCGCGGCCATCGTTACCGGCTTCTGCCTCTTCAGCGTCCGGCCGATGGAATATGCGGGAAACCCGGCGTTTCTGGCAAAGATCGGGTTGCTCGCCCTCGGTGTCTTGAACGCGGGCATTGCGCATGCCGGATATGCATGGCGAAAGTCGATTGCCGGAGCGGTCACTGCAGCGCGCTTGCGTGTGGGAGCCCTGTTTTCAGCAATGATATGGCTTGCTGCCGTCGTCGCGGGGCGATGGATCGGCTTCATATAGCTTGATCTCTGAAAGCGCATTGGCCCGCCATGCCGAATGCGCGCGGTGGGCCATCTTTCAAATCGGAGAGGGTTCTCAGCGAGAACTCGTCGAACCGGGCCGGCCATCCAGCGCCGTCAGTATCCGGTATGCGGCCTTCACACGCGCCGGATTGGGATAGTTCCTGTTCGCCAGCATCACGATGCCGATACCCTTGGCGGGAACGAAGGCGACATAAGCGCCGAAGCCGTTCGTGGAGCCGGTTTTATTGACGAGTATGTCGCCCCGTGGCACAAGCGGCGGGGTTAGCCTAGTCGCCTCATTTGGCTGGCGCGCCATCTCCGCGGAATTTCCCGCAAGCAGCCGGTCGAGCTCCACCGGATAGGCATACATCTCCCATCCCAGGCCCTGCACCATATCGCCGACTTTGTAGTATCCGGTATGCGTTGCGGCGATCGCGCGCTGGAGCGTTTCGTCCAGCTTGGCGTTATCCATATTCGCCTCGACGAACCTGAGCAGGTCAGGCGCCGTCGTCTTCACGCCATAGGCTTCCGAATCCAGAACGCCCGGCGTCACGCGAACAGGCTTGCCATCTTTCGAATAGCCGTAAGCATATTCGTTCATGCGGTCCTGCGGAATCGTGATGTAGGTCCGGGTCAGGCCAAGCAACGGAAAGAGCTTCTTTTCCATCAGGTCGTCAAATGGCTTGCCCATGCTTCTGGCCGCGAGATAGCCAAAGAGGCCGATGCTCGGATTAGAGTAGACCCGACGCGTACCGGTGGCGTAGCCCGGGCGCCAGCCTCTAAAGTAGGCGACCATACCCTCCTGATCATTCACATCATCCGGAAACTGCAGCGGCAGGCCACCGGCCGTGTAAGTGCCGAGATCAAGAAGGCTGATCTTGTCGAAGCTGCTGCCGGAAAGCGCCGGCAGATACTTGCTCGCGTTGTCGGAAAGGGAAAGAGCTCCCTTTGCCTGCGCGTAGGAGGCAAGCGTCGCGGTGAAGGTCTTGCTGATGGAGCCGATCTCGAAAATCGTGTCCCCGGTGACCTTTGCATCGCTCTTCCTGGAGGCGACGCCGTAACCAAAGAAATATCGCTCTTCTGGGGTCGTGATCGCCACAGCGATACCCGGAACATTATACTCTTCCATGATGGGCCGGATCGCCGCGTTCACGACGCGCTCGATCCGGCTTTGGTCTTCGTCAGCGGCATGGGCGCAGGCACCGGCAAAAAAGGAGGCGGCAAGAATAATCCCAAACTTTGGAATGCAAATCTTTTTCATGGCGGATACAAGCCTTCGTATTTGCGCAATCGCGTTTTGCGAGCGACAACAGGTAATCAGTATGTCTTTCGATGCCTGCAAACCCGGTTTGCTGCGTTGGACGCATATCGAGGGGACCGGAACAGGTAAGGCGGATATACGAAGTCTATACGCGCTCAACAAACGACGATATTTTGCCCGCGCTATTAGAAAAATTTGGGTTTGAATGGTCCGTCCTCATCTGCCGTTGAATGCGCTTCGAGCCTTTGAGGCATCGGCGCGACATTTGAGTTTCACCAGAGCGGCAATCGAATTGTGCGTTACGCAGGCTGCCGTCAGTCACCAGGTCAAGGCACTGGAAAGCCAGTTGAACGTCACCTTGTTCACGCGGCTTCCGCGCGGTCTCATGCTGACGAGCGAAGGCGAGACGCTGCTGCCAACATTGCGGGAGGCCTTCGACCGTATTGCCGGGGCGTTGGAGCGTTTCGAAGGCGGCCGCTACCGCGAGGTTCTCAGGGTGGGTGCTGTCGGAACCTTTGCCGTCGGCTGGCTGCTGCCGCGCCTGCCTGCCTTCAAAGCGCAAAAGCCGTTCGTCGACCTGCGCCTCTCAACAAACAACAACCGCGTGGATATCGCCGCCGAAGGCCTCGATTATGCGATCCGTTTCGGAACGGGCGCATGGCATGGCGTTGACGCGTTGCGGCTTTTGGATGCACCGCTTTCGGTTCTCTGCATTCCCGAAATCGCCGAGCAACTGAAAGTACCGGCCGATGTGTTCAAGCATACGCTCTTGCGTTCCTACAGGGCCGACGAATGGCCGCAATGGTTTTCTGCGGCAGGCGTTCCGGCAGACGTGCCCCTACCGAGCAGCATCGTTTTCGACTCCTCGCTTGCCATGATGGAAGCTGCGCTGCAGGGCGCAGGCGTTGCCCTGGCGCCGCCATTGTTGTTTTCCCGTCATCTGCACGCAGAAGTCATCCGGCGGCCTTTCGACATCGTTGTGACGATGGGAAGCTATTGGCTGACGCGCCTGCAATCGCGCCCCGAGTCGCCGGCAATGGTTGCCTTCCGGGACTGGCTTGTTGAAGTCGCGACGGCGGAGACCGGGCTAACCGTGGCTGACCGCGAAGCTGACGCTGGTTCGAGCGTGCCGCGGGACTTGCGCTCGCAGCCACGGTTTCCAGGTTCATAAGAATCTTGCTCGCTGAAATTATTCGATATACATATCATATATCAGCAGGAGAGTATATCGTGCGGACCCTGATCGATATCGGCGAAGCAGAATTAAAGGCGCTGGATGAGATGGCGAAGAGCGAGAACGTGTCGCGCGCCTCGCTAGTCCGCAAAGCTGTGAACGATTTTCTGGCGCGTCATGAACGTATCAGGCAAGACGAGGCTTTCGGGCTTTGGGGCGACAGAAAAATTGACGGACTTGAATACCAGGATAAAGTTCGAAACGAATGGTGAAAGCGCTCTTCGATACGAACATCCTGATCGACTATCTCAACGCCATACCGGAGGCCCGCGACGAACTTGATCGCTATGAACGCCGCGCCATCAGCATCATCACGTGGATGGACGTTTTGATTGGCGCTGCTCACGAGGTCGAGGCGGCGACACGAAGCTTCTTGAATAGCTTCCAGGTCATTGCGGTTGACAGTGCGATAGCGGAGGGCGCTGTTTGCTTAAGGCAGCGTCATCGGATCAAATTGCCGGACGCGATCATCTGGTCCACCGCCGATACCCATTCCCTGCTCCTGGTGACGCGCAACACCAAGGACTTTCCGGCGGATAATCCTGGCATCCGCGTCCCATATCTGCGTTGATCCTCACCGGTCGCTCAATGCCCAGAGCGGATTGGCCCAGGGCTCCTGGTTCGAGCGCGGCAGCGGCTGCTTGCCGAGGATATGGTCCGCCGCCTTTTCGCCGGTCATGATCGAGGGGCCGTTGAGGTTGCCGTAGGTGATATGCGGGAAGATCGACGAGTCGGCAACGCGCAGGCCATCGACGCCGATGACGCGGGTTTCCGGATCGACGACAGCAAACGGATCGTCCTTGGCGCCCATCTTGCAAGTGCCGCAGGGGTGGTATGCGCTTTCAAGATGCTCGCGCAGGAACGCATCGATCTCGTCGTCCGTCTGCACTTTCTCGCCCGGCTGGATCTCCGCCCCGCGATACGGATCGAAGGCCTGCTGGCCGAAGATCTCTCGCGTGAGGCGCACGCAGTGGCGGAATTTCTCCCAGTCTTCCGGATGGCTCATATAGTTGAAGCGGATGACGGGATCGGCCTTCGGATCGGGCGAGCGCAAGGTGACGGCGCCGCGTGACTTCGACAGATTGTAGCCGACATGCACCTGGAAGCCGTGGCTCTTCGCCGCCGCCTTGCCGTCATAGCTGATCGCCACCGGCAGGAAGTGATATTGGATGTCCGGCTGCCTGATGCCGGGCGCCGAACGCAGGAAGGCGCAGGCCTCGAACTGGTTGGAGGTGCCGAGACCCGAGCGCGCGAACATCCATTGCGCGCCCGCGACCCCCTGCCAGAACCAGGGCAGCCAGGAATAGAGCGAGACTGGCTTGGTGCTGATTTGCTGGAAATAGAATTCCATATGGTCCTGCAGGTTGGCACCGACGCCCGGCCGCTCTGCCTTCACCTCGATACCGTGCTCCTGCAAATGCGCGCCTGGGCCGATGCCGGAAAGCATCAGAAGCTTCGGCGAGTTGAAGGAGGAGGCAGAGACGATCACCTCGCGGTTCGCCTTGATGATCTCGGTCTTGCCGCCGCGCGCGATCTCGACGCCGGTGGCGCGGCCGTTTTCGATGACGATCTTGCGCGCCAGGCCGTAGGCGATGTCGACATTCGGCCGCCGCAGCGCGGGCTTCAGATAGGCGCTCGCCGCCGACCAGCGGCGGCCGCGGAAGATGGTTTGCTCCATTAGACCGAAGCCTTCCTGCTTCGAGCCGTTGTAGTCGTCCGTCGCCTCAAAGCCCGCCTGCTTGCCCGCCTCGATGAACGCGTGGAACAGCGGATTGCGGAAGCCGCCGCGCTGCACGTGCAGCGGGCCGTCGGTGCCGCGCCAGCCTTCCTCGCCGCCGTGCGAATGCTCCATGCGCTTGAAGTAGGGCAGCACGTCGGCATAGGCCCAGCCGTTGGCGCCGAGCTCCTCCCAGCGGTTATAGTCCTCGGCATGGCCGCGCACATAGACCATGCCGTTGATCGAGGAGGAGCCGCCGATCACCTTGCCGCGCGGCGCGGTGATGCGCCGGTCGTTGAGGGCAGGCTCCGGTTCGGAGAGGTAGCCCCAGTTGTAGCGCTTCATGCTCATCGGCCAGGCGAGTGCCGCCGGCATCTGGATGAACGGCCCGAAATCGCTGCCGCCCGCCTCGATGACGATCACGGTGTGCTTGCCGTCTTCCGAGAGACGGTAGGCAAGCGCTGAGCCTGCCGAGCCGGAGCCGATGATGACGAAGTCTGCTTGCATGATGTACCCTCGGTATTTGTCTCTTCCCCTCCCCAACACGGGGGAGTGGCTCAACCTGCTGAATCGTCCTGCCTGAAAGCAGCGCGCCGAATACTCTGAAGGCGCTTGGGGTTGAAAGCGGTGCTGGAGGGGTCTTCTTAACCCGCGATCAATAAGGCGCCACCACCGGCCCCATGCCCACGTAAACCGTCTTCAGCTCCGAATAATGCTCCAGCGCCGCAATCGAATTCTCCCGTCCGAAGCCCGATTGTTTCGAACCGCCGAATGGGATCTCGACCGGGCAGAGGTTGTAGGTGTTGATCCACAGCGTACCGGCTTCGAGCTGGTCGACGACGCGGTGGGCGCGCGTCAGGTCGGCGGTGAAGACGCCGCCGGAAAGGCCGAATTCGGAGGCGTTAGCACGGCCGATCACCTCTGCCTCGTCGTCGAAGTCCAACACGCACATCACCGGCCCGAAGATCTCCTCGCGGGCGATCGTCATCCCGTCGGTCACGTCGGCAAAGACGGTCGGCTGGACGTAATAGCCTTCGCCCGAAACGTTGTTCGGAATGCCGCCGCCGGTGACGAGCGTCGCCCCCTCGGACTTGCCCTTGTCGATGTAGCTCAACACCTTCTGCCGCTGGTCGAAGGAAACCATCGGGCCAAGCTGCGTTGCCTCGTCCATCGGATCGCCGATCAGGATCGCCTCGGTGCGGACCTTCAGCCGCTTCAGGAATTCGCCCTTGATCTTCCTCTGTACGAAGACGCGCGTGCCGTTCGAGCAGACCTGGCCGGTGGAGTAAAAATTGCCGAGCATCGCGCCGCCGACGGCGCTGTCGAGATCGGCATCGTCGAAGACGATCAGCGGCGACTTGCCGCCGAGTTCCATCGTTACATGCTTGAGATGGCTGGCGGCAGAGGCGGCGACCTTGCGGCCAGTCGGCACCGAGCCGGTGAGCGACACCTTCGCCACGTCCGGATGATTGACAAGGAGCGGTCCGGTGTCGCGGTCGCCCTGGATCACGTTGAAAAGGCCACTCGGCAGGCCTGCCTCGTGGAGGATTTCGGCGATCTTCAGCGCGCCGAGCGGTGTATTTTCCGACGGCTTGAAGACCATCGCATTGCCGGCGATCAGCGCAGGCGCCCCTTTCCAGCAGGCGATCTGCTGCGGATAGTTCCAGGCGCCGATGCCGACGCAGACACCGAGCGGCACGCGCTTCGTATAGGCAAAATCGCCGCCGAGCGGGATATAGGAGCCGTTGAGGCCGGCCGCCGCAATGCCGCCGAAGAACTCGAAGCTGTCGGCGCCGGAGGTTGGGTCGGCGACGATGGTTTCCTGGATCGGCTTGCCGGTGTCGAGTGTTTCGAGTTCGGAAAGCTCGCGATTCTTCTCGCGCATGATCTCGGCAGCGCGCTTCAGGATGCGGCCGCGTGCCGTCGGGCTCATCGCCGCCCATTCCGGCTGCGCGCGCTTGGCAGCCGCGATCGCCTTCTCGACAATGGCAGGTGTTGCCGCATGCAGCCGCGCGATCACTTCGCCGGTGGCCGGATAGATGCTCTCGATGACGCTGCCTGCTTCGTCCTCGACATATTCGCCGTCGATAAAGTGCGACGCTTTCGGCTGGGCTTTCATGGGTTCGGTCCTCGGTTTGGCGTTTTTGTAAGGCGAGGCTGCGACATGCATCTGCCCCTCACCCTAACCCTCTCCCCGCGAGCGGGGACTGGGACGCTGCGGGCGACTCTCCTTCTCCCCGTCAAAACGGGGAGAAAGTGGCCGGCAGGCCGGATGAGGGGCTTTGAAGGACGCAACGTCATTCCTTCACCCTGTCCAATTGCATCGTCACATAATCCTCCGTCAGTCCGATCGAAGCCTCGATGCTGATCGGTGCCGATTTCAGACTTTGACGGATATAGAGCCCGTCGATCATCGCAGCCGCGCCTTCGGCGATGCGTTCCGCGGCATCTCGCGGGCACAGCGCCTTGAGGTTGGCAAGCAGGTTCGAACGCAGCCGGCGGGCATAGATGACGAGGAAGCGGCGCGTCTCTTCCGAGCGCTGCGCCTCGGCATAGAAGGCGAGCCATGCGGCGATCGTTTCCGGCGCGAACTGATCGGCTTGGAAGCTGACGCGGATGACGGTCGAGAGCTTCTCGCGCGGTGTCCTTGCCGCTTTCAGCGCCGTTACCGTGTCGTCGTGCAACTGCCTGAGCAGCGAACGGATCGTCTCGATCAGAAGCTGTTCCTTGCTGCCGAAATAGTGATGCGCAAGGGCAGGGGAAACGCCGGCCTGGCGCGCGATCTCGGACATGGTGACGCTCAGCGAGCCATGATCCCCGATCACGCGCAGCGCAGCGTCGACGAGCGCCTTGCGGCGCAGAGGTTCCATTCCGACTTTCGGCATGACGGCCAGCTCCCGGTAGTTCGATGCATCTTATTTTTGATTGACTGATCAATCAATAAAAATCTTTTAGAGAGTTTGAGAGGCCTCAACCTTTCCTGTGCGCGATTCTGCAGCATATCAACGGCGATCAGGAGGTGTGTCATGGCTGGCGTCTTCGATGGAGTACCATCCTCGTCACTGCAGTCGAAGTGGATCTGGTTCGTAGGCCTCGGCGTACTGCTGTTGATCTGCGGCCTGATTGCGATCGGGAATCTGCTTCTCGCCACGGTGGTATCGGTCTATTACGTGGGAATGCTGATGCTGTTCGGCGGGATCATCTATCTCATCCACGCCTTTCAGGTGCGCGGCTGGGAGCACATCCTCTTCTGGGCGCTGAGCGGCGTGCTTTACGTGCTCGCAGGCATATTCGCCTTCATTAATCCGATCCTCACCTCGGCCGCGCTGACGCTCTTTCTCGCCGTCGCTCTGCTGGTCGCCGGTGTTTTCCGCGTCTTTATCGGCCGCCGCATGAAGCCACTCAAGGGATGGGGCTGGATCGTCGTAAGCGGCGTTGTTACCGCGCTTGCAGGCTTCGTGATCGCGCTCGGCTGGCCGGTAAACAGCCTCTGGGTCCTGGGTCTTTTCCTGGCGGTCGATCTCATTCTCCAGGGCTGGACGATGATTGCTTTCGGCATCGGCCTTCGAAGCGTGCAATGAGGCTGTCCACAGGCTGTGCTCACGGAATGTTTCTTTTTTGACAAGCATGTGAGGCGGGACTAAAATTCAAAAGATACCAAGGCGCCGGCAGATGACATTGCCGGAACAGATGTCATGAGTGGTCATGCATCCCGCGTAGGGCAGGTTCTGCCCCAAAAGAAAAACGAAGGGAGGAAGTTCATGCCGATGGTCACAGTTTCCATATCACCGGTTCAGGCAGCAGGCATCCGCGAAGCCGTCGATCATGGTGGCTATGCATCGAGCAGCGAAGTCGTCCGTGAGGCGCTGCGCCTATGGGATGCTGCCCGCAAGCTCGCAGAATATCGCGACGACGTTCTGAATGACGAGGACCGCGCGAGTGGAAGCCGCTGCGTTGCAGATATGTTTGCCGATCACGAAGCGGAACGTCGCCGTTCAGCCTGACTAAGCCTTTGATCGGAATGGATCGGGACGCTGACGCGCTCCGGTCCGAAGCTTTCACAAAAGTTTCATATTCGCGAAAGGGTTCATTGACCCTTTGTCATCATCTTCGCTGCGAAAAAGAAGACTTCACAGTGGAGAATTTGGCATGTCTTTGGCTGCCGCCGTCGAACCGGGCGTATTGCGCCGTTATGCCAGCGATCAGATCGTGACGCTTGCGAAGCTCGTCATCGAAAATGCTTTCCAGCCGATCGTCGAAGCGGGTACGGGCACGGTTTTCGGGTACGAGTCCCTGATGCGCGGGCAGGAGCGCATCGGCTTCGATTCCCCTGTTGAAATCCTTGATGAGGCGCATCGAGCAGGCCAATTGCTGCAGCTGGAACAGATGGTCGCCAGCCGTGCGCTCGCCAAGTTCGCGACACTCGGCAATTATTCGGGCTCGACGCTTTTCCTTAATCTCGACGTTCGCCTGATCCCGCACGGCGATCGCCTGATTGAAACCCTGCTCCACCACCTGAAGGCCGCCAACATCCCGCCGTCGTCGGTCTGCTTCGAATTCTCCGAGCGTTTCGACAATACCAGCGTGCCGGAATTCGAGGCCCTGGTCTCCAAGCTCCGCAAGACCGGCTTCAAGCTTGCGATCGACGACTTCGGCGTCGGTCACGGCGAAATGAAGCTGCTTTGCGACTATGCCGTCGATTACCTCAAGATCGACCGCCACTTCGTCGCCGACATCGACCGCAAGCCGCGCAAGCGCCACCTGTTGAAGAATATCGTCAACATCGCCCATGTGCTCGGCACCCGGGTGATCGCGGAGGGCATCGAATCCGAAGCGGAATTCCTCGCCTGCCGCGAATATGGCGTCGATCTCGTCCAGGGCTGGTTCATTGCCCGGCCGACGCCGCATACGTCCGAACTTGTGTCCTCGTTCCCGCATCTGCAGGATCTCGGCAAGAGCAAGCACAACACGCAATCGCTCGATGAAATCCTCATCCGCAAGCAGATCGAGGTGCTGCCGACCGTCTATGAGAACGACAGCATCGACACGGTCTTCGAACTCTTCCACCGCAATCCGCGCCAGGCCTACTTCCCGGTGCTGAACGCCAACGGCGAACCGCGCGGCATCATCCACGAGCATCATCTCAAGGAATATATCTACCAGCCCTTCGGCCGCGATCTCCTGAAGAACAAGGTCTATGGGCGCACGATCTCGCACTTCGTCGAAATGGCGCCAATCGTCGGCCTCGATTCCGACGCCGAACGGCTGATGACGATCTTCGCCAATATGGAAGGGAGCAACTGCCTGATCCTAACGGACAACATGCGCTATGCCGGCGTCGTCTCCGCCGCCTCGCTCATCAAGGTCATCAACGAGAAGCAGCTGAAAACCGCGCAGGACCAGAACCCGCTGACCAGCCTGCCGGGCAACCGCGCCATCCGCGATTTTATGCGCCAGTGCGGGCGCGACGGCGACGAGGTGCGGCATTTCTGCTATTGCGACTTCGACAACTTCAAGCCCTTCAACGATGCCTACGGTTTCCATCTCGGCGATCATGCGATCTCGCTCTTTGCCGCGCTGATGCGCCGTTACTTCTTCGCTGAGCGTCATTTCCTCGGCCATGTCGGCGGCGACGATTTCTTTATCGGCGTCGTCGGCTGGACGAAGGAAGAGCTGACCGAAATCCTCAACCGGCTCATCAGCGATTTCCACGACGATGTGCTCGATCTCTACTCCGACGAAGACCGTGCTGCCGGCCGCATCCGTGGTCACGACCGCGCCGGCACGGAAGCGCTTTTCCCGTTGATGCGTTGCTCGATCGGCGTGCTTGAACTGCCGGAAGGTCTGGTGATCGACGATATCAATCGGGTCAGCGCCGAAATCGCCCATATCAAGGCCGAAGCGAAGGATAGCGCCGACGGGCTGATCTTCCATCCGCTGGGCGAGGCGAATTGACGCCTCTGGCACTTCTCGCCTTCCCAAGCACCGGAGGCTGAATTATCTCCTGTGCTTTCGGAATGAGGAGACCGGTCATGCCCCTGCCAGCGAACATGCGTTTCGTCGATCTGCCGAGCTTCGGCGCGCCGGAAGCCATGAGGATTGCGACCGGACCTGTTCCGGTGCCCGACGCGGGGCAGATCCTGGTCCGCGCGCAGGCGATCGGCATCAACCGTCCGGATGTGGCGCAGCGCCAGGGAACATACCCGCCACCGAAGGAGGCAAGCCCCATTCTCGGACTGGAGCTTTCCGGCGAAGTGGCGGCCATCGGTCCGGGCGTTGCCGGATACGCGGTCGGCGACAAGGTCTGCGGCCTCGCCAATGGCGGCGCCTATGCCGAATATTGCCTGCTGCCCGCAGGCCAGGTTTTGCCCTTTCCGAAGGGCTATGATGCGGTGAAAGCCGCAGCCCTGCCGGAAACCTTCTTCACCGTCTGGGCGAACCTTTTCCAGATGGCCGGGCTGACGGAGGGCGAAAGCGTCCTCATCCACGGGGGTTCCAGCGGCATCGGCACCACGGCGATCCAGCTCGCCCGTGCCTTCGGCGCCGAGGTCTATGCGACCGCAGGCGCGGCGGAGAAATGCGATGCCTGCGAAAAGCTCGGCGCGAAGCGGGCGATCAATTACAAGAGCGAGGATTTCGCCGACGTTATTAAGGCCGAAACCGGCGGCCATGGCGTCGATGTCGTGCTTGACATGATCGGTGCTGCCTATTTCGAAAAGAACCTCGCTTCGCTTGCCAGGGACGGCTGCCTGTCGATCATCGCCTTGCTCGGCGGGGCCGTGGCCGAAAGGGTCAACCTCGCGCCGGTCATGGTCAAGCACCTGACCGTCACAGGCTCGTTAATGCGTCCGCGTACGGCGGAGGAAAAACGCGCCATCCGCGACGATCTACTCTCCCAGGTCTGGCCGCTCCTCG
Organism: Rhizobium sullae; assembly: GCF_900169785.1. Lineage (GTDB taxonomy): Bacteria > Pseudomonadota > Alphaproteobacteria > Rhizobiales > Rhizobiaceae > Rhizobium > Rhizobium sullae. The sequence goes on along the minus strand of NZ_FWER01000012.1, from coordinate 35,750 downwards.
AAACCGGCAAGGTCGCCCCCGTCATCCACAAGACCTTCGCCTTCGAGGATGTCGTTGAAGCGCACAGGCTGATGGAAACGAGCAGCCATATCGGCAAGATCATGCTGATTGTTTAACGTCAGCTTCGGACCAGCATCGGTGCACAAGATAGAGCCGATCCTGGCCGAGTATGAGTCTCCGGGATCGCAGAACTGTCGTCTGACCGAAACCCGGCCCCGAGACTGCGCATCCTGATGTGGCGTTGATTGCGCGTTGTACGGTCCCTACGAGGAATACAATGGCTCTATTCCACTCTTGCCCCATTTGCCGCAGCAGGATTCCGCATTTCGTGCCGCTTCCGCGTTATTATGTCGATAAGGCGACCGAACACGGCTTTCCCTATCGGATCGATGAATTCGAAACCATCAACCATCAAGCCTATAGCTGCCCCAATTGTCACTCGAGCGACCGTGACAGGCTCTACGCTCTGTTCCTGACGCCGGTGTTTCAGCGCCTCAATCAGGCGCAGCCGTTCCGGTTCCTGGATATCGCCCCCGGCCGCTCTTTAAGCTTTTGGTTGAAAACCCACCCGCATATCTTCTACCGCAGTTGCGACATGTATATGCCGGAAGCGGACGACAAGGCGGACATCCACAATCTGCCTTATGCGGACGAGACCTTCGATTTCGTTCTCTGCTCGCACGTGCTCGAACACGTCGACGATCCGGTGCGCGCCACCGCTGAAATCCGGCGTGTTCTGAAGCAGGACAGCATCGCTATCCTGATGGCGCCGATCTGCCTGTCGATCGAGGACAATTATGAAAACCCCGAAGTGACGACGCCGGAAGGCCGCTGGCAGCATTTCGGCCAGGACGACCATGTGCGCATCTTCTCGAAACCGGGGTTCATAGACGTGATCCGGCGGGCAGGCCTTGCCGTGCAGGAAGTTCCGGTCACCGAATTCCTGACGCCCGAGGTTTGCGATACCTACGGCATCGGTCTCCGCTCCGTTCTTTATCTCGGCGTGAAGCAGCAGGCTGTCCAGCAAGAGCCGGAGCGCAACGTCGCCTGAGATCGCGCCAACCTCTCAGTTGTGGAAGAGGCGCCCCGAGGCGCCTCTCTTCAATTTCGGCCTTCTTTCAGTGTCAGTGCCGCCGCGATCGTCACGATGCCCGGCAGCGCCATGGCGGTGTAGAGCCACTGGGCTGCCGAGATGCTGCCGGCGATGCCGCCCGGTGTGACGAGTCCCGTGCCGTTCGCAATGACGCCCGCGACCGCCGCCCCGAAGGCGCCGCCCAGCGACTGCACGGTCGAGATCGCCGCGGATGCCTTATCCTGTTCGGCGCTGCTGACGAGGCGCAGCACTTTTGTGACAAGATGCGCCCATCCGAGGCCGACGCCGAAGCCCATCATCAGCATTGCGACAGCCGCCGGTCCGAGAATGGCAAGGCTTGCCATCTGGTTGTTCTGTGCCAGGAAGATGGCGAGAGAGGCGGTCGCCAGCGCTTCGACGATACAGCCGGCGACGATCGCATTGCTGGTACGCCGGCCGGTCAAGGAGCCGCTAAAGAAGGCGGCAATCGTCCAGCCGAGAGCGACAAGCGCCGTGAGATAGCCGGAGATCAGCGGCGTCACCCCATGCAGAACCTGCAGGAAATAGGGAATATAGATGTCGCTGACGAGGATGAACAGCAGCACGAACATAGTGAGATAGACGCGCGCGACCGGCTTGGCGAGCGTGACCGAGCCTGTCGGCAGAAGCCGGTTGCCGCCCCGCCGTTCCATCACCAGCATCAGCGAAATCGAGATGACGGAGAGGCCGATCAGAGCAGCCTTCGTTCCCGTATGGTCGACGGTTCCCGCGATGCTGACGAGGAGCACGGCGGCAAGCAGCAGGCAGATCTGCAGGATTGGCGTCCTGCCGTGCACACGGTCATCTGTCGCCTTCGGCAGCAGCCATGGCGCAAGAGCGGCCATCAGCAGGCTGAGCGGCACGATGATGATGAAGGCGTATCGCCACGCGCTTCCTTGCGAAAACAGGCCGCCTGCGCTGGGGCCCAGCAGGGTCGCAACACCCCAGATCGCGGCATAAAGCGTCGAGGCTTTCGACCACAGCGGCTCCGGATAGGCGAAGCGGACGAAGGCGTAGGCAAGCGCTGCGAGGACGCCAGCACCGAACCCTGAATGGCGCGCCCGGCGAGCACCGCTTCCATGACAGGTGCTGCAGCGCAGAGCAGGCTGCCTGTTGCGAAAATCAGGGCGCCACAGACATAGGCGCCACGCAAGCCCATGCCGCGCGGTCGCATGGCGACGAAGATCGAACCGAGAACGGCGGCGGCAACGAAGAGCGTCGTCACCCAGGCAAGCAGCGCCAGTCCGCCGATGTCGCGGACAATCGAGGGCGCAACGGTGGCCGTGATATAGCTCTCGACCGCATAGAGCGTCACGCCGCCGCCGAGCATCAGCGTGGCGGGCAGTAAGGACGGCGTGAAAAGCTGGAAGACGGATGATTGCGGCGCGGCGGCCTGATCGACACTGGCCATGACAATTACCTTGATGTTTTCCCTAGCGGATCATTATTTTCCAAGTTATAAGTTGGAAAATTACATGCCTGCCTCATTAAAGCAAGCGACGACTTGGAAAAATAAATGCGTCAATCGCCTGCCAACCGTATCCTGCTTCTGCTGAAGACCGATGGGCCGCAACGCGCCGCGTCGGTCGGAGATGCGCTCGGTATTTCGTCGGAAGCGGCGCGCCAGCAGCTGACTAAGCTTGCCGGCGATGGTCTTGTCGCGCCGCTGGCCGAGCCGGGTGCGGGCAGGGGGCGGCCCGGCCAGCTCTGGCATCTGACCCCCGCCGGCAACCAGACCTTTCCGGATGGCCACGCGGAATTGACCGCGACCCTTCTGAGCACCGTGGTCAAGACGCTGGGCAGCAATGCGCTCGATACCATCATCGCGGCCCGCGAAGCCGAAACCATGAAGCGCTACCGGGAGGAGGTCTCGGCTTCCGATCTCGCTCTGCGCGTCAGTCAGCTTGCGGCGGTCCGCACCCGCGAAGGTTACATGGCCGACAGCTGGATGGAAGAGGACGGCTCCTTCATGCTGGTCGAAAATCACTGCCCTATCTGCGCCGCGGCGAGCGCCTGCGCCGGCTTCTGCCGTTCCGAGATCGAGACCTTCCGCAATGTGCTCGGTGCCAATGTCGAGCGGTCCGAGCATATTCTCCTCGGCGCTCGCCGCTGCGCCTACCGGATCAGCCCGCTTTAAGCCAGTTGGCGAACCTGTCGCTTGCTACTATCAAGGAAGAGCAGCATGCCGATCGCGCACAGTCCGGTCACGGCTCCAAGCACCGCCGCTCCCGAGTAGTCTGTGATTGTCGTTCCCACCGCGAAGATGAGCGCGCTTACGCCGCTGCTGACGAAGGAGGTGACCGAAATAAGCGAGCTGCCGAGCCCGATGATCGTGGAGAATGGACGAAAAGGCGGATGGCATGGCATGGCTCCCTGCGCCACACCTTTAAGGCCAACGTTCCTGCCCGAAAAACGATAGTTTACGATGAGAGCAGTCAATTCATTTGATAGGTGTTCGCAGGGTCGATCGGCGTAATGCTTGCGGTTGGCAAAAGCCTCGGCAGCCAGTATCAAGGCTCACCCGCTCCATCATCCGGATTCCTGCTCATGTCCAATCCCGTCACTGTCGAAGTCACTCGCGGCTCGCTCGTCGAAAGCCGCCATCGCGGCACGGTGGTCGCCGTCGACGGCGATGGCAAGGTGGTGTTCGGGCTCGGCGATGTCGACGCCGGTTTTTTCCCGCGTTCCTCCTGCAAGGCCATGCAGGCGCTGCCGCTGGTCGAAAGCGGCGCTGCGGATGCCTATGGTTTCGGCAACAAGGAGCTCGCGCTCGCTTGCTCTTCGCATAACGGCGAGGACGAGCATGTGGCCCTTGCCGCCGCCATGCTGGCGCGCACCGGCCGCGGCGTCGAAACGCTGGAATGCGGCGCCCACTGGTCGTCGAGTCAGAAGACGCTGATCCACCAAGCGCGCGCGATCACAGCACCGACGGCGCTGCACAACAATTGCTCCGGCAAGCATGCCGGCTTCGTCTGTGCCTGCTGCCATCGCGATATCGATCCGAAGGGCTATGCCGGTTACGAGCATCCGCTGCAGCAGGAGATACGCGGGACGATGGAGAGCCTCACCGGCGCCGTGCTCGGCCGCGACAATTGTGGCACAGACGGCTGCTCGATCCCGACCTATGCCGTGCCGCTGCGCGGCCTTGCGCATGGCTTTGCCAAGATGGCGACCGGCGTCGGCCTCGAGCCATTGCGTGCCAAGGCCTCGCGCCGTCTTTTCGACGCCTGCATGGCAGAGCCCTTCTATGTCGCCGGCACGGGCCGCGCCTGCACGGAGCTGATGCAGATCGCGCCGGGCCGGATTTTCGCCAAAACCGGCGCCGAGGGCGTCTTCTGCGCAGCAATTCCCGACGAGGGCATCTCGATTGCCGTGAAGTGTGAGGACGGGACGACCCGCGCCGCCGAGGCCATGGTGGCGGCAGCGCTTGCCCGGTTCTTCGAAAAGCACAGCGAGGTTCACGCGAAGCTGATGGCGATGGCCGTCAAGCCGATGCACAATTGGAACGGCATCCATGTCGGCGACATTCGCGTCACGGCTGCGCTTCTCGCTTAGGACGTGCCGTTACGATACAGGGCGCTGTTGATATCAGTAATTCCTAATATGCATTAAACCAAGTCCCGCGAGAATGGATGCGCGCCTGCGCATTTGTCCTACCATGGTGCGGCGTTCGACCCGCGCCATGAGGGCAGAATATGTTTGCAGGCCGCTATCTCTGGTGGATGCTGATCGCCGTCGCGATCTTCCTGTTCTTTTCTATGTGCTTCGATTACGTGACCTGGGCGATCGTCGCGATCTCCGGCTGCGCCGAGATCGCCGGTTCCTGCGGCCCGATCGTGATCACCATGTCCGGCGCGATAAAACCTGCGGGCATCGGGCTTGCGGGCGCCATCATGGTCCTCTGCACATTCGCCCGTCTGCGCTACCTGTCGGTTAACTGGCTCTGGGCAGCCGTCGTGCTCGTCTGGTTTTCGGCGTCGGCGGCCTTCCCGGGAATTCTCGCGGGCGGCTGGACCGGCCAGCTGCGGCCGGAAATGGTTCTTGAAAGTCTGCCGGTGGCCTTCCTCTTCGTTACGGTGTTCTGCAGCTATCTCGTCATCGCATTCGAAGAGGGGAAGACTGTTCCCTTTGGCCAATGGGCCTGGCTGCGGGCCGTCATCTGGATTGCCGCGGGCTACGGCGTACTTGCAGCAATCGCTGAAACGGCAGGCTTCGGCGCCCTCCCGGCGCGCATGCTCGGCATGCCGTGGATCGCTTCCGCGATTGCCGAGCTCCAGCCTCGTCTCGCGGCAATCCTCGATCTCGGCACCGGCAGCATGCTGCCGGCCTATGCCGTGCTCGCGGTCTTGGTGGCGGCGCTTTTGGCAAGCCTCCCGCCGCGGGAGGTCGCGCGGCTAACGGCACCCTTCATGCTTCGAGGAACGCGGCATTGAGCGCCCGGTAGGGCGCAAGCCGCTCTTCCGGCATTCCCGCCGAAACGATCAGTCCCGCAACATGCGCAATACCGAGCACGGGGCAGGGCGAAACGAGATCGAATTTCTCCTCGGTCAGCAGCACATGGGTTTCGGCTGCACAATGCGCGATATGCCGCTTGATCGCCGCCTCCTCGAAATCGCCGGTCGATAGCCCGTGCACGGGATGGGCAGCGGTCACGCCGAGGAAGAAGATATCAGGCCTGAGCTGCGAGATCGCCGCCATGGCCGCAGCGCCGGTTGTCACCATCGAGTGCTTGTAGAGCCGCCCGCCTACGAGAATGATGTCGGCGGTCGGGTGGTGCTCCAGCTCTACCGCGATCGTCGGGCTGTGTGTTGCGACGGTAAAGGAGATGCCGCGCGGCAGATGCCGGGCGATCTCCGCCGTCGTCGTCCCGCCGTCGAGAAAGATCATCTGCCCCGCCTTCACCATTTGCGCCGCCTTGGCGCCGAGCCGCTGCTTGGCATCGGACGAAACGCTCCGCCGCGCCGAGAAATCCGGCAGGTCGGGCGCAATCGGCATCGCGCCACCATGCACCCGCTTCAGCAACCCTTCCGCCGCCATCTCCCGAAGGTCGCGCCGGATCGTGTCTTCGGACAGCGCGAAATCTTCGGCGAGGCGCTTGGCGATCACCTGGCCGTCACGGCGCAGGATGTCGAGGATCAGGGATTTGCGTTGCGTTGTCAGCATCTGCTCTGCACGAAAATAAACGAATTATCACGATAATGCCTGAAATGACTCGACATGCAAGCGATTTCGCGCATTATCGCGAAATCCCGTGCATGAAGCCGGGGATTATGGAGTCTGACGATGTTGATTTTGATTGCAGGGCCATACAGGTCCGGAACCGGCGATGATCAGGTAAAAATGGCGGCCAACCTGAAGCGGCTGGAGGAGCCGTCCTACGCGCTCTTCAAGGCGGGTCATGTGCCGATGATCGGCGAATGGGTGGCCCTGCCGGTCTGGAATGCAGCCGGCGGCAAGTCGATCGGTGACGATCTCTACGAGGGAATCTTCCACCCGGTCGCCCACCGCCTTTTGCAGCTTTGCGAGGGCGTGCTGCGGCTGCCGGGGGACTCCAAGGGTGCCGACAACGACGTCCGTATCGCCCGCGAGCGCGGCATTCCGGTCTGGTACAAGCTGGAAGACGTGCCGGGCTGCGGGTGAGCCGCATGATCGGGCCGGGGCTGGCAGCGGCCCCGATTTCCGCCATGGGCACGGCGTGACGGCTGCGCTATATAAACCTCCCGAAATGGAGTCTCGATCATGCTGACATTGTATTTCGCGCCAAGCACCTGTGCGCTGGCAAGCCTTATCGCGCTGGAGGAATCCGGCCTTACCTTTGAAGCAAGGAAGATCAGCTTCCAGGACAATGAGCAGCGATCTCCGGAATACCTGAAGATCAACCCGAAGGGCCGGGTGCCCGCGCTCGTCACGGATCGCGGCATCGTCACCGAAACGCCGGCGATCCTCTCCTACATCGCGCAGACTGCCCCGGCGGCTAGGCTTGCGCCGCTCGACGACCCCTTCGAGTTCGCCCGCCTGCAGGCCTTCAACAACTATCTCTGCTCGACCGTGCATGTGAACCATGCACACAAACGGCGCGGCTCCCGCTGGGCCGACGATCCCGCCGCGCACGAGGCCATGCAGGCCAAGGTGCCGCAGACCATGGCGGAAAGCTTTGAGCTGATCGAGGAGACGATGCTCGAGGGTCCCTGGGTTATGGGCGAGCAGTATTCCGTCGCCGATCCCTATCTCTTCACCATGACCGGCTGGCTGCGCGGCGACGGCGTCGACCCCATGCGCTTCGCCAAAGCCACCGCCCACTACGCCCGCATGATGGACCGCCCGGCGGTGCAGCGGGCGCTGACGATTGAAAAGGGGTGAGGGAGGGTTTTGCTGCCTCTTCATCAAGTCAGGCGAGGCGGAGGCACCCTCGGCACGTCAATAGCAGGCAAGGGCAAGGGAGCGGCAAGCACGGCGTAGCATTTTTGCGCTGCCCTCTCTTCCCCCTCATTCCTGTCGCAAGGACAGGAATGAGGGGGAAGAGGACTGGTAGAGCCAAGCCATTACCGTCGTCGTGGAAAGGCTCCCACGAAAATCACACTCATTTCGAAAGCGGCCGCACTTCGTAGCGCGTCGGCTTCGGCGCCGGAAAGTTGAAAGGCAGGTCGGCCAGTTGCCGCAGCGACATCGTGGCGATCTCCGGATGCGACAGCGGGTCCTCGCCCTCGGAAGCCTTCGCGTCGCATGAGTTGCTCAAGAAAAACTTCAGCAATGACATGGTATGCCTCGCTTTCTCTGGTTCGGAAATGCGCAGAGCCGCGGCGAAACTGCCTCACCGATGCAAGCGCTCCGATCATCGTTGATGATCCCAATATCGGAGCCATGAGGAACCTTTTCAATTGAGATTACCAGTGATGCATTATAGAAAAGCTATATGCGGAATCTCAACTCGGTGCATTTAAACGGGCTGCGCGCGCTGGAAGCCGTCGGGCGTCTCGGCTCGCTGCAGCTTGCCGCCGAGGAGCTCGGCGTCTCGGTCGGCGCCGTCAGCCAGCAGGTCATCAAAGCGGAGGGACAGCTCGACCAGCTGATCTTCGAGCGGACGCCGAAGGGCATGGTGATAACGGAAGCGGGCGCGCCCGTGCTTGCCGCCCTGACGGAAGGCCTTGCCCGCATGTCGCAGGCCGTCTTGATCGCACAGCGCCGCGACGATACGGTGCTGACGATCTCCGTCGCTCCGGTTTTTGCTGCCCGCTGGCTCGTCTGGCGGCTCGATCGCTTCGCGGCGCGTTTCCCGGATATCAAGCTGCGTCTCGATGCGACCACGAACCTCATCAACCTTTCGGCCTCTGATGTCGATATCGGCATCCGTGTCGGTGCGGGAGAGTGGCCGGGCGTCAAGGCTGAACTGCTTCTGGAGCAGGAAGTGTTTCCGGTCTGCGCGCCCCAGATGGCGCGCGATCTGACGGCGCCGGCCGATATCCTGAAGCTGCCGGCTGTCATCGATGGCCGTGCCATGTTCGGCTGGGAGGTCTGGATGCGCGAGGCAGCCCTCTCGGGCTCGGCGCCGGCAACGCGCCATGTTTTCAACGATGCTTCGCTCTGTCTTGACGCGGCCATCGCCGGGCAGGGCGTCATGCTCGCCTGGCAGACGCTCGCGGATTATTCGCTGCAGGCCGGCCAGCTCGCCGTCCCCTTCGGCATCCGCGCGAAGACCGGCTTCGGGCATTATTTCGTGACCGCCGAAGGTGCGCGGGAGCCGAAGAAGGTGAGGGACTTCAAGGCCTGGATTCGCGAGGAGATGGCCGGAACGGTGAAGCTCTTTTCTTGAAGCTGGACTGGCCGGATTGCGTACTCGCGCCTGCATTGGCTTTGCCTGACATGTGTGGCAAAGCTGTCCAGACAACTGCACTGACAGAGGATGATCTTCGCCCGTGCCCATTGGCGTCGCCCACGCAGAACTGATCGCAGTCCTTGCCGCCGTCACCGGCGACGACCCGCGCGTCATGACGGTCAGCACCGGCGAGGCGCTGCCTTCCGGCTCCTTCGAGATGGGGCACCGCACGCTGCAGAGCGGCCTGCGGGAATGGATCCAGGAGCAGACGGCGCATCCGGTCGGCTATCTCGAGCAGCTTTATACATTCGCCGATCGCGACCGGCAGAACGAGATCCTCGGCGGACGAACGATCTCGATCAGCTATCTGGGGCTCGTGCGGGAGCACCCGGCGCCGGGTGCGGGGCGTGCGGGCTGGCATAGCTGGTACGAGTATTTTCCGTGGGAAGACCACCGCAAAGGCAAGCCGCCGGTCTTCGATGCGCTTGTCGACCGGCTGCGGCGCTGGGAAACGGCCGATGCCGCCTGGCAGGAGCACCGCAAGCGCCGGGTCGCCTTCACCTTCGGCCTGGATGGCGCGGTTTGGAACGAAGATCTTGCCCTGCAGCGCTACGAGCTCTTGTATGAGGCGGGCCTGGTCGCGGAGGCAGGCGCAACTGGAGCGGAAAACCCGGGCCGCCGGATGTTTGCCGATCACAGGCGGATTCTCGCGACCGGCATCGCCCGGCTTCGGGCGAAGATCAAATATCGCCCGGTCGTCTTCGAGCTCATGCCGGAGAGCTTCACGCTGCTACAGCTTCAGCGCAGCGTCGAGGCACTGGCGGGACTGACGCTCCACAAGCCGAATTTCCGCCGGCTGATCGACCAGCAGCAACTGATCGAGGAAACCGGCGAGATGGCGAGCGAAACTGGCGGCCGCCCAGCAAAGCTCTTCCGTTATCGGCATGCCGTTCTCGAAGAGCGCGCGCTGTCCGGCTCGAAACTCCCACTCTCCCGCGCTTGACATAAACTCAAATCGAGAATAATTAGCTTTGCCCTATATATACTCATTTGGAGTATAAAGGAGCTCGCCATGAATTCTCCCGTGTCCGCGTCCTCTCTCTATGACCGCGTCAGCCGCGTCATTCCCAAGGCGGAATGGCTGAGCTTCCAGGATGATGTCGAAGCGATCCTCGATCTGAAGCGCCGCCGCAACGCGGTCATCCTCGCCCATAACTACCAGACGCCGGAGATATTCCACGGCGTGGCCGACATCGTCGGCGACAGTCTGGCGCTGGCCCGCAAGGCGATCGAGGTGGATGCCAAGGTCATCGTCCTTGCCGGCGTCCACTTCATGGCCGAGACGGCAAAACTCCTCAATCCCGGAAAGACGGTGCTCATTCCCGATATGGGCGCCGGCTGCTCGCTGGCCGATTCGATCACGCCGGAGGATGTCGCGCTGTTGCGGCAGGCCCATCCCGGTGTCCCGGTCATCACCTATGTGAACACCTCGGCGGCGGTGAAAGCCGCTTCGGATATCTGCTGCACCTCGGGCAATGCCAAGCAGGTGGTCGAATCGCTCGGCGTGCCGCGCGTGCTGATGATCCCGGACGAATATCTCGCCCGCAACGTTGCGAAGGAGACCGATGTCGAGATCATCGCCTGGCACGGCCACTGCGAAGTGCACGAGCTCTTCAATGCCGACGACGTCCGCCAGCTTCGCGAAAACTATCCCGGCGTCACCGTGCTCGCCCATCCCGAATGCCCGCCGGATGTCGTCGCCGAAGCGGATTTCGCCGGCTCCACGGCCGTCATGTCCGATTATGTTGGGAAGAAGCGCCCGGCGCGCGTCGTGCTGCTCACCGAATGTTCGATGAGCGACAATGTCGCTGTCCACTACCCCGACGTCGAGTTCATCCGCCCCTGCAATCTCTGCCCGCACATGAAGCGGATCACGCTTTCGAATATCCGCACGGCGCTGGAAGAAAACCGCCACGAAGTCACCGTCGACCCGGCCATCGCCGTCGCTGCGCGGCGGGCCGTGGAAAGGATGCTGGCGATATGACCGAAATCCTGACGCAGCTTGCCGGCCGCCCTGTCATCGTCGGCAGCGGCATTGCCGGGCTGATGGCGGCGCTCGCGCTTTCGCCGCAGCCGGTCGTGCTGATCACGCAAGCCGCGCTCGGCGCTCAAACTTCGAGTGCCTGGGCGCAGGGAGGCATCGCGGCAAGCATCGGTGCCGGTGACAGCGCAGTCCTGCATCTTGCCGATACGCTTTCCGCCGGTGACGGCCTGTGTGATCCGGAGGTTGCCGCCGGCATCGTAAGCGAAGCGCCAGCGATGATCGCCGCGCTGGAGAAATACGGCGTCCGCTTTGACAAGAATGCCGCAGGTCGGCTTGCGCTCGGGCTGGAGGCCGCCCATTCCCGTCCGCGCATCGTCCATGCCGAAGGCGACGGCTCGGGTGCTGCCATCATCCGCGCGCTGGTACAGGCCGTCTCGGCCACGCCGTCAATCACCGTACTGGCCAATTTCGAGGTCCGGCGCCTGCTTCTCGCAGACAGTGCGATCGGCGGCGTCCTATGCGCGTCCGGCGGACAGGCTTTCATCGTGTCGACGCCTCATGTCTTGCTCGCTACCGGCGGCGTAGGCGGACTTTACGAGGCGACCACCAATCCCGTCGGCAATTTCGGGCAGGGCATAGCGCTTGCGGCAAGGGCAGGGGCCGAGCTTGCGGATATGGAATTCGTGCAATTTCACCCGACGGCGCTCCGCTCGAAGCGCCGGCCGCTGGCGCTCGTCAGCGAGGCGGTGCGCGGCGAGGGAGCTGTGCTCATCAACGAGCTCGGCGAGCGCTTCATGGCGGGTGAGCCTGCTGCCGAACTTGCGCCGCGCGACGTGGTGGCGCGCGCGATCAGCGCCGAGATTGCGCGTGGCGGCAAGGTCTATCTCGATGCCCGAGAGGCGCTCGGCGCTCGCTTCGCAAGCCGCTTTCCGGTGATCGATACTCTCTGCCGCGAAGCGGGGATCGATCCGGCGCGTCAGCTGATCCCTGTCGCCCCGGCTGTGCACTACCACATGGGCGGCGTGGCCACGGATGAGAACGGCCGCAGCTCCGTTCCCGGCCTCTGGGTTGCGGGCGAGGCGGCCTCGACCGGCCTCCACGGCGCCAATCGGCTTGCCAGCAATTCGTTGCTCGAAGCCGCGGTCATGGGCATGCGCTCGGCCGGGGATATCGCCGGCACGGCGACATCCCTGCGGCCAACGGTGATCGAACCGCTGCCGCCGCGGCCCGACGCATCGCCGATCCGGCGGATTGTCTCCGCCCATCTCGGCGTGCTGCGGCACGGCGGCACGATCCACAGCGCGATCGGCGCTCTTTTGCCCTTCATCGAGGAGGAGGGGCCGGCGACGGATCCCGCCACCGTCGCGCTGCTGATTGCCGCCTTCGCGGCGCTGCGGACGGAATCGCGCGGCGCCCATGCACGAACCGACTTCCCGCTCAAGCATGCGCATGCCAAACGCCGAAAGATGAATTTCTCTCATGTTTTGAATTTTGCGCGGGCCGTCGCATCCAATCACCTTGCCAGGAGCGCTTGACATGACGCTTACTCCCTTGCCGCGGCTGCTGATCGAGCCGCTTGTCCGTAACGCGCTGTTGGAAGATCTCGGTCTTGCCGGTGATATCACCTCGGCGGCCGTCATTCCGGCCGATCATCGCTCCACCGTCGTCATGATGGCTCGCCAGCAGGGCGTGATCGCCGGGCTTGATGCAGCCGATCTTGCCTTCCAGCTTGTCGATTCCGCGGTCGTCATGGCTCGTCATGTCGAGGACGGCGCGGCGGTGAAACCCGGCGAGGTCATCGCTACGATCGAAGGTCCCTCGCGCGCCATTTTGACGGGCGAGCGGACGGCGCTGAACTTTCTCGGCCATCTTTCGGGCATCGCCACGGTGACGGCCGGGATCGTCGCCGCGATCGAGGACACGAAAGCCTCTGTCGCCTGCACCCGCAAGACAACACCGGGGCTGCGCGCGCTGGAGAAATACGCCGTGCGCGCCGGTGGCGGCGTGAACCACCGCTTTGCGCTCGCCGATGCCGTACTGATCAAGGATAATCATGTCGCAATTGCAGGCGGCGTCGCCGAGGCCATCCGCCGGGCCAAGGCCGGCGCCGGCCACATGGTGAAGGTCGAAGTCGAAGTCGACACGCTCGATCAGTTGCGTGAAGCGATGGAGGCCGGCGTCGACGCCGTACTGCTCGACAACATGGCGCCGCGTGAGCTGTGCGAGGCGGTCGAAATCGTCGCCGGGCGGGCGATCACCGAAGCCTCGGGACGGGTCACGCCGGAAACCGCCGGTGCAATCGCCGCGTCCGGCGTCGATCTGATCTCGGTCGGCTGGCTGACGCACAGCGCGCCGACGCTAGACATTGGGCTCGATTGGAAATCCAACCACTCGGGATAGAGCGATTAAGCCGGCTCGATCTGGTTCAGACCGGCTCTTTCGAGCGCGTCGCCTGCATGGCGAGATAAGCTGGGCGGGACTGACAGCGCTTCAGCCAGGCATTAACCTTTGGATGCGCCTCGAACAGCGCCTGTTCCGTCTGGCCGTACCGTAGCACTTCCGCAACATTGAGATCGGCTGCCGTAAAGCGGTCGCCGACGATCCAGTCCTTGTCGGTGAGGTGCCTTTCCAGGACGGCGAGCGGGCGCTTCATGGAGCGGCAGGCGACGTCGATCGTGGCCTTTCCTGCGTCGGTGTTCTCGTGCCCGTCGTCGTAGATATAGACGATCTTCACCGTATGCGGCTCCAGTTCCGCCAGCGCCCAGATGGTCCACATCGTCAAAAAACCGTCCTCCTCGACGGTTTGGCCGGAAAGCAGCCCACCATGTTTGCGGGCGAGGTAGAGATTGATCGCCAATGACTCATGCATCACGAGGTCGCCGTCCTTGATCGAAGGGATCATCCCCATCGGGTTGACGGTCACGAATTCCGGCGAGAGCGTGTTGAGCGGCGCGTCGGGCGCCAGGGGATTGGCAAGCCGTCTCGCCTGGATCACCGGCACGGATTTGAACGGAATACCGAGCTCCCCTGCCATCCAGTAGACGCGCGCGGCGCGCGAGCGGTAAACGCCGTAGATTGTCAGCATGTCTGTTGCTCCTTGAACGTTATGCGCAAAATTAGAGCGCTGCCGGGCGAAGCGAAAGCGGTTGATCCTGATGGACCAATGAAAGCTTTTGATGCGTCTTAGCTGTTGCGGTTCCGCTCGATGGTGAGATGCGGGTATCGCGCGCTCCCGGTCTTCGTGAGGTCCCCGGAGACTTTCTTCTCCCATTCGAAGCCGAAGACCGCGCCCTCGGTCATGTCCTGGAAGATGTTGTCGGCAATCAGCGCCGCGCCCGCTCCCTCCGCTACGGAAACCGCGCAGCCGACAGGCGCCTTGCGCACGACATTTCCGGTGACAACGAGATTGCGCAGATACGGCCCCCAGCCGAGCTGCATCGCCCAGAGCGGCGCGCCTTCGATGACATTGCCGGATATGACCGTGTCGGCTTCAGCGCCAATTCCGATGCCGAAGCCGACCTCGGCTTTATAAGGGCCGTCGCGCCTCAGGTTCCGCACGATATTGCCGGTGATCGCCGCAAGCCTTCCGCCTTCGTTGAAATTGGCGATCGAGATGCCGTTCGCCGCTCCGTCGACGAGATTGCCGGAGATGACGGCGCCCTGAAAATCGAATTCGGCATAGATCGCCGTCTCGCCGGAGCGCAGGCATTGGTTGCCGGTGATCTGCACGTTGTCGCCGGAATTGGCGCGAACGGCCGTAAAGGCGCAATCGGCAATATGGTTGTTGGCGACCATCACGCCGCCGGCGCGGAAGATGTTGATGCCGTTGCCGTTCTGTCCCGTGCCGCCGTCATCCGCCCGGATGCGGATAACGCGGTTGCCGGTAACGACGGTGCCGTCCTCGCCCTTATCCCAGCGGTGAACGAGAATGCCGCCATTGCCGCAATCGGCAACCGCGTTTCCGGTGATCGCAAGCCCGGTGGAATCGACCGCGAAGATGCCTGCCTGCGCCGCCCCCGAAAGGCGGCTGCGTTCGATCTGGCCGCCGCAGCGCTCCAAGCGCAGGCCGTGCTTGTCACTGCCGCGGATTTCGCAGTTGTCGATCTGCACTTTGGCAACGCCAGTCAACTGCACGAGGCCGGCATTGTTCTCCTCTATCATCGCGCCATGGCCCTCGATGACGACGCCGGACAACTCGATCCGCCGCGCGCCTTCCGCCGAATTGACGCTGCCTCGATGCAAAATCCGCGAAGCGCCCGGAACGCCGATGATACGGGTATTATCCGGCAGCACGAGGTTTGCGGCCTCATAGGTCCCGGCCGGAAGATAAAGCGGCGTGTCGCTCCGCGCCGCCTCGTTGATCAGGGCCTGCAACCTGTTTCCTGCGGCGCCGGAGGCATCGAGCGCCCCGCGCAACGCCGGTTTTGATTCCGCAAACGCACGGCCAGCCATTGGCATGGCAAGCGCCATGCCGAGAAAGCTAAGCAAAGTGCGCCGCAGATACATCGAGGACCCTTTCGCTAACCGGAGGCATCATTCCTGCCAACCAAATACCTGTTCTGGCACAAAATCCTTGCCGCGAAGTATCTTGCGCAGCCTAATTTCCCCTTAGCTTACCGATCGCCTCGATCTCGTTTGTCCAGATGCCGCCGGAATAATCGTCAGGCAGCTTTGCCAGCAGCTCCGGCGTGTCGATTCCCGTCGAAAAATCGCCACCGCGATAGCGGCCGAGTGCGAAGACCAAGCTGTTTCCACCCTCCATGCGGTTGAGGAAACGGTCCGGCCAGCCCCAGAGCCACGACGCGATATTGACCGGCACGAGCATCATCGTGTTCCTGCAGGCTTCCGGCAGGATGCCCGTCCAGCCGTAGCCGATGTAGCCGAGCAGGCAGGATTTGAGGCTCGTTCGCGATGCCGTCCGGATATCCGGCGCCAGCCGCCTCACCGCATCGATCGGCAAGTCGCCGCCATAAACCATGATCAGTTCCCGGCGCTCGGCTGGCAGGGCATTGAGGACGGCGGCCAGTTTCTCGCCCTCGGATTGGATCCCGGCTTTTGACGTTGATCAGCAGCCGCCTGTCCGGAAACGTCTGAAGCATTTCGGCAAGCGTCGGCATCTGGCCAACGCCGGTGCCGCGGAAAGGAAAGGTCTTTCCGCCGTCGGCCGTATAGCCATAGCCGATATCGAGCGCCTTCATCTCCGCCATCGAGTGCTCGCGGGTGACGCCGTGCCCGTTCGTGCGGCAATCGAGCGTCCAGTCGTGGAAGATCGCGAATTGCCCGTCCGTCGTCGGATGAACATCGACCTCGACGATGTCCGCGCCCGCATCGAATCCCGCCTGCATCGAGCGGATGGTATTTTCCAGATAGTCGTGCTTCGGCGGCAGCATACGCGCCGCCGTGCAGGTGTCGTTCGTCAAATCCCGTTCGTCGAAACGTTGCGCGATTCCGCGATGCGCCAGCAGCACCGGCTTACCATCCCGGTGCGATGCCAAAAAATCGGTATTGTTCAGATAAACGGCTGCGACGAAGACAGCGATTGCCGCTATGCCAAAACGCAATTTCTTTTTCAAATCGGTTTCCTTCAAACGAATGTGGCGAATCGCTAGAGCGAGATTCGGGTCGATCTGCGGCACGGAGCAGCACGGCGGCAGGCCGATGGAATTGCAGTAAGCTACTGGCTCTTGGCCGGTTTCCCGCTATCTTCCGTCTCATGATGCGACCCGATGCTCTGCTTTTTCCGGCTCCCGAAGGGCTTTATTGCCCCGAGGGGGGATTCTATGTCGATCCGGTGCGGCCGGTGGAGCGGGCGCTCGTCACCCACGGCCATTCCGATCATGCCCGCCCGGGCCACCGGCATGTTCTCGCCACCCGCCAGACGCTCGACATCATGCGTCTGCGTTGTGGCGACGGGTTCTCCGGCAGCGAGCAAGCCGTCAGTTTCGGCGAAGAGCTGGATTTGAACGGCGTCAAGGTAAGCTTCCATCCGGCAGGCCATGTCCTCGGCTCCGCCCAGATCGCCGTCGAGAAGAACGGCACGCGCATCGTCGTTTCCGGCGATTACAAGCGCCGCCCGGATCCGACCTGCGCCGCCTATGAACCGGTGCCCTGCGACGTCTTCATCACCGAAGCGACCTTCGGGCTGCCGGTGTTTCACCATCCTGATCCGATGGGGGAGATCGGCAAGGTGCTTGCCTCGCTCCGGCAGTTTCCGGAGCGCACGCATCTGATCGGCGCCTATGCGCTCGGAAAGGCGCAACGCGTCATCCGCTTGCTGCGGGATGCCGGTTACGGCGAGCCGATCTATATCCACGGCGCCATGGAGCAGCTCTGCGACTACTACGCCGGGCAGGGTATCGATCTCGGCGACTTGCGGCCTGCAACCATTGAAAGCCGCGACAAATCCGTCTTCAAGGGAGCAGTCGTCGTCGGGCCATCGTCAGCCTTTGCCGACCGCTGGGCGCGCCGTTTTAACGAACCGCTCCCGGCCTTCGCCTCCGGCTGGATGATGGTGCGCCAGCGCGCCAAGCAGCAGGGCGTCGAGCTTCCCCTGGTGATTTCCGATCATTGCGACTGGCCGGAACTCACTGAGACGATCACGGAACTTTCCCCCGCCGAAGTCTGGGTCACCCACGGCCGCGAAGAGGCCCTGGTCCGCTGGTGCGAGCTGCGGGGCATCAAGGCGAGGCCGTTGCATTTGGTGGGCTATGAGGATGAGGGGGATTGAGGAATGTGCTGGATTATTTCTGAAGGCCCCTCCCCAATCCACAAGGGGGAGGGGCAAGGACGCGGCTCCCTCCTGCTCCAATACCGCGCTGCCTCGCGCTGCGTCGCTGCGAATGGTGTGCGGTGGGCGCGGCAGCTGAGCCGCATCCCTTTGTGGGGAGGGGTTGTGGAGGGGTTTTCAGAACCCGCTGGAGCGGCTCCATGAAACCCTTCGCCGACCTCCTAGACCGTCTCGTCCTGACGCCCAGCCGCAACGGCAAGCTGAAGCTCTTGACCGACTACTTCCGCGGCACACCCGACCCGGACCGCGGCTACGGCCTTGCCGCGATCGCAGGCACGCTCGAAGTGCGCAACGTCAAGCCTGCCATGCTTCGCGATCTCGTGCTCGAGCGCATGGACGAGGTGCTGTTCCGTTACTCCTACGACTATGTCGGCGACCTCGCCGAGACAATCTCGCTCGTGTGGGACAATGAAAGGGACGTCGAGCGCTCTGCTTTCGTCCAGCCGCGCCTCGGCGAGGTTGTCACGCGCATGAATTCGCTCGGGCGCACCGAAGTCCGCAGCTTCGTCCGCGATACGCTGGACCGCCTGGATCCCTCCGGCCGCTTCGCTTTCATCAAGCTTGCCACCGGCGCCATGCGCATCGGCGTCTCGGCGCGGCTTGCCAAGCAGGCGCTGGCCGATCTCGGCGGCAAGGACGTGACCGAGATCGAGACCCTGTGGCACGGTCTGGAGCCGCCCTATGAATCGCTCTTCGAATGGCTGGAGGGCAGGGGCGGCAAGCCCGTGCTGGCGACGCCGGCGATCTTCCACTCCGTCATGCTCGCCCATCCCGTGGAGGAGAACGATCTTGCCAAGCTCGATCCGGCGGATTACGCGGCGGAATGGAAATGGGACGGCATCCGCGTGCAGCTTTCCCGCTCCGGCGAAACGCGCAAGATCTATTCGCGCTCCGGCGACGATATCTCCAATGCCTTCCCGGACATTCTGGAATCGATCAGCTTCAACGGCGTAATCGACGGCGAACTGCTCGTCGGCGGCACGGCGCGCTCGAACAGCCCGACGAGAACTTTTTCCGACCTCCAGCAGCGCCTGAACCGCAAGACGGTGACAGTGAAGACGCTGGAGGAATATCCGGCCTTCATCCGAGCCTACGACCTATTGTTCGACGGCGAGGAGGATATTCGCGGCAACAGCTTCATCGACCGCCGCGACCGGCTTTCGGAAATCATCGAGCAGGCGCCGCACGATCGTTTCGACCTTTCGCCACTCGTCGCCTTTTCCACATGGAAGGAACTGGACGACCTGCGGGCTTCTCCGCCTGATCCGGTCATCGAGGGCGTGATGATCAAGCGCCGCGACAGCATTTATCAAGCGGGCCGCATGAAGGGGCCGTGGTTCAAGTGGAAGCGCAATCCTTACAACGTCGACGCGGTCCTGATGTATGCCCAGCGCGGCCACGGGAAGCGCTCGAGCTACTATTCCGATTTCACCTTCGGCGTCTGGACAGAGACGCCGGACGGCGAACAGCTGGTGCCCGTCGGCAAGGCCTATTTCGGCTTCACCGACCAGGAGTTGGAACTGCTCGACAAGTTCGTCCGCAACAACACGACCGAGCGCTTCGGCCCGGTGCGTGCCGTGCGGGCCGACCGGGATTTCGGCTTTGTCATCGAGGTCGCCTTCGAAGGCATCAATCGCTCGACGCGGCACAAGTCAGGCGTCGCAATGCGCTTTCCGCGCATCTCCCGGCTGCGCCCCGACAAACCGTCCTACGAGGCCGACCGCCTTGAAACGCTGGTCGCGATGATAGACGCGAAAGCCATTGAATAGCGCTGCCTGCGCGACAATGACGCAGGGCCGGATGTTCAACGCAATGTGTATTGGCCGCAGCCGCGTTCCGGTGCAGATATTTGAATGCCCCGGGGGTTGTTGGGTGCTGTGTCATGTCCTTTGACGATCGAAATGCCTTTTTTCACCAACGCCGCGCTGTACTCGCCGGTATCGCAGGCGCTCTCGTGCTGCCCCACGCAGCCTCCGCCTTTAATGTTCCTGATCAGCCGCGCCTGATCGCCCGCGACTATGCCAAGGTCCGCCACCGTTTCCGCACCAGGCTGCTTCAAAAAGGTCCTGCGCCGGACAAATACGAGGCCTTGGCCGCACCACCGGACGGCGAGCAGATATTCTACCGCTCCCACGCCGGCGGCGAGCTCGAACTGGCCGCTTGGATCAGCAAATACAAACGCGGGCGCCACGCAAAGCCTGGCGTGCTTTTCCTTCATGGCGGCAATGCCATGGGGGTCGGCCAGTGGCAACTCTTGAAGCCCTATGCCGATGGAGGTTTCGTGGTGCTGATGCCATCCGTCCGTGGCGAAAATGGCCAGATGGGCAATTTTTCCGGCTTCTATGACGAGGTGGACGACGTTCTTGCCGCCGCCGACCGGCTGGCGCACCTGCCCGGCGTCGATCCGAACCGGCTGTTTGTCGCTGGCCACAGCATCGGCGGCACGTTGACCATGCTTGCCGCCATGAGTACGCACCGTTTCCGCGCCGCCGCGCCGATTTCCGGCAATCCGGACGCCTTCCGCTTCTTCAACCGCTATCCGCAGGACATCCGCTTCGATGAGGGCAACAGGCATGAATTCGAGGTTCGCTCGGCGCTCTGCTACGCACAGAGCTTCAAATGCCCGGTGCGCGTCGTTCACGGCACGGAAGAGGATCATTTCAACGATCGTGCCGGCCTGCTTGCCCGCCGCGCCCGTGCCGTCGGCATCCACATCGAGGCGGATACGGCCGCCGGCAACCACACCTCGGCGCTTCCTGCCGAGATTGAGCAAAGCATCCGCTTTTTCCGCAGTGTGGCGGCCTGAGCCCGCCAAAGCCGGAGGATAATTGATTCGACTGCGCGCCTGCGCTGTGTTCCACTCGCTTTGCATTTTTCGCCACTCTCAAAAGCACCCAAACCGAAGGAGCTCGACATGAGCAATACCCAGGTGCATAGCGAAACTGTAATAGAGACCCCGAGAGTTCCGACCATCGACATGAAGCTCGAGATTGTCGTCATCCCCGTTTTGGACGTGGATCGTGCCAAGGAGTTCTACGCGAACCTCGGGTGGCGGCTCGACGCCGACTACGCCTCCGGCGATGATTACCGAGTGATTCAGTTCACGCCGCCGGGCTCCAATGGCTCGGTCATCTTCGGCAAAAACGTCACCGCAGCAGCGCCAGGCTCCGCTCAGGGCCTCTACCTGATCGTCTCCGACATCGAGGCAGCCCGCAACCAGCTCCTTGATCGCGGCGTCGAGATCAGCGAGGTGTTCCACGATGCTGGCGGCCTGTATGCCGGCACGGACGAACCCTACCTGTTCGGGCGGCTCCGGCTCAGCGGCCGGGATCCCGAACATCGTAGCTACCGCTCGTTCGCCTCGTTCAGCGATCCGGACGGCAACGGCTGGCTGCTCCAGGAGATCACCGCCCGATTGCCCGGGCGCGTGGATGCGGACGCCACGACTTTCACCTCGCCAACGGAGCTTTCAGCCGCGCTCCAGCGTGCGGCAGCCGCGCATGGCGAGCACGAGAAGCTGACGGGCGAGCACGATGAGGGCTGGCCGAACTGGTACGCCGAGTACATCGTCAGCGAGCAGGCCGGCAAGCCGTTGCCGGTATAAGCAGCTACGACGCTATCGGAACCGGAACCCACGGCGGCTGTTGAAATTAGAGTGTCTTATCTGCGCTCAGGCGAGTCTGCCTGAGCGCAGGATGTTCTGACAAGGTACTGCAATTTTGGACGCGATGGACTATATTGGCTGCATGACTGAGCAGATGACAGACGAGATCATTCCGAACGACTTTCCGGAGCTGAAATCGCTCCTGATGGATCGCGATCCTCAATGTGCCATTTCCGCAAAGGAAGCCTTTGCGCTCTATGAGCGCAACTGGCGCTTTGTCGATGTCCGCAAGCTCACCGAACATGAAGCACAGCTCGTGCGAGAACTGGCGGCCGTCTACGGCCACGGTGTTGTTCTCGTGTGATGTTCCGTTTCGTGAAACTGGCCGCCGCCGACGCCAGCTTCACGCCAGCCGCAAGTGCCATCCTCCCGCCAGATATCGCTCCGCTGACCATGGATAAAGGGTGGGTTTATGGAATTTTCGCGCCGGGTGTTCCCCTTTGCGGGCCTTGCCGTGGCGGCCCTCGGCCTAAATGGCTGCAACATCCTGATCCCAGATACGGGCGCGACCGATCCGGCCCGCTTCGTGCAGGAGACGTCGCCGGTCTTCTATAGTCCACCCGGTGTCGACCCGATGCGCGTCAAGGCGGTGGATACGCCGGTGCCGCAGAGGCGCGATATCGAGCCGCCAACGCTGTATAATCAGACCTACGGTCTGCCGGGTGCGAATTATAGTCGGACCTACGGCCTGCCGGTCACCAATCCGGTAAACGCCGCCCTGTACGGTGAGCTTCGCGATGGCGATTTTCGTTTGCCTGCCATTCCGGTTAGCCGCGTGAGCTCCGAATATCTCCGTCAGGAAGTCGACTACCCGACGCAGGAAAGGCCGGGCACGGTCATCGTCGATACCCGAGCCCGCCATCTCTACCTAGTCGAGCCGAACGGCAAGGCGATCCGCTACGGCGTCGGCATCGGCCGCGAGGGCTTCGCCTGGTCGGGCCGCGGCATCATCCAATGGAAGCAGAAATGGCCGCGCTGGACGCCGACTGACGAAATGGTGTCGCGCCAGCCGGATATCCGCCCCTTCGCGGCCGAGAACGGCGGCATGAACCCGGGCCTTGGAAATCCGCTCGGCGCTCGCGCCATGTACATCTTCAAGGATGGCCAGGATACGCTCTATCGCGTGCACGGCACACCGGATTGGCAGTCGATCGGCAAGGCGACTTCGTCGGGCTGCGTGCGCATGCTGAATCAGGACGTCGTCGATCTCTACGACCGCGTTCCGGCAAAGGCCGAGATCGTTGTGATGTAGCCGCGCAACAGGGCAGGCGATATCGTCCGCCCGCACGGGGACACGACTGCGTGAAGGGATGGTTTATTTGGCGGCGGCAGATAGATTTCTGCCCGTCACCGGCGTTGAATGAACCAACCGGGGTGCTGTATGACGGCCATCCCCGCGACAGAAGGAAATCCGTCCCGCGCATGAGTCTCGAAAAATCTCTCTCCCGCCGCAGCTTTCTCTCTTTTTCGGCTTTGACGGCGGCCTCCGCGCTCGCCGGCTGCGCCTCAACGTCGGCACCGAGCGTCCAGCCCGCCGGTTTCCGTTTTCCACGCCCTTTCCAAACGACGCCCGCTCCCTCGGATGCCGAGCTTGACGTGATATACGGTCCCATCGAGGACGGCGGCTTCCTGATTCCCGCCATTCCGTATCAGGAGATCGACCCGCGCTATTATCGCCAGCAGGTCATCGACCCGACGGGCGAGCGCCCCGGCACGATCGTCGTCGATACGCCGTCGCGTTTCCTCTATCTCGTCCAGCCGGGCGGCACGGCGATGCGCTACGGCGTCGGCATCGGCCGCGAAGGCTTTGCCTGGTCCGGCAGCGGCGTCATCCAGTGGAAGCAGAAGTGGCCGCGCTGGAAGCCGCCGAACGAGATGGTCGCCCGCCAGCCGGAACTCGCCAAATATTCGATCGAACGCGGCGGCATGGAGCCCGGTCTCCTGAACCCGCTCGGCGCCCGCGCGCTCTATATCTTCTCGAATGGCGAGGATACGCTCTATCGCTTGCACGGCAATCCGGAATGGCGCTCGATCGGCAAGGCTGTCTCGTCTGGCTGCGTCCGCCTGCTGAACCAGGACATCATCGACCTTTATGATCGCGTCCCCCCCAAGACGCCGGTCGTCGTCTGGCAGTGACGAATAACCTCGGCCTCCTCCGGTCTCGGGAGGAGGCCCTTCCTCAGCCGCCCGTAGGCAGATGGCCGGAAGCCAGCCCTGCGCTGTTGTAGGCGGGGCGCGGCGTCGGCAGCGCGATAGGCGCGCCTTCAGGCGGCATGACGATATCTGGGGCCGCCGGAGCGGCGGCCGGAATTGCGGAGGTCGTGGTGGAGTCCGGTGCGAGCGTGGCCGCCACATCGGGCATGGCTTTCGGGATTGGCCCCTTCTCCGGCAGCAGCACGTCGATTTGTGCGGACGTCGTAAACGGCTGCACGCCTGCGAACTGGACCGAGCCAGATAGCCGCGGGTCGGAAACGTAGTTCATCGCCACTTCATAGGCAGGCAGCGGTGCCGGCGTTTGCAACGCTCCATCCCTGCCGCGCTTTTCGTAGAAGACATTGCCGCCCGCTTCCACGACATAATGCATGTTGCGATAGGGGAATTTCAGGCCCTCGGTGTGGAAGAACATCGCGTTCTGCACGCCGGGATGCCGTTGCCCGCGCAAAATGCCGTCCACGGCGGAATCGAGTTCCGGTCCGGCAGTCGCGTCAACGGTCCTGGTCATGACGCCGGGGGCGAACTGCCTTTCCTGCGCTACGACCTCGCAAATCGTGTCGGGATAGGCGGGTGAGGTGAGCCGGTTCATCACGACGGTTCCGACGGCCATATAGCCATCGCGATCCGCGTGCTCGGATTCGAAATACATCGCGCGCTTCAGGCAGTCGCGGTCACGCGCAGTGTAATTGTAGGTCACTTTGGCTGCGGTAGGTTTTACGATTGAAGAAGTGCGTGTTGACGGTGTCGGCGCCTTGGCGGCCGTCGTGCACCCTGTCGCAGCCAATCCGGCGAAGAGAATCCCGGAGATGGATTTGCCCAATGCGTATCGCGCCCTCAATGGCCGGTGCCTCCTCTTGTGATCGTCCAGCCCCAAATCACGTCGCGCAAACGTTTTAACTCACGTTCCTCAATATTCCAAACACATTTCGTGAATTACGGAAAAGGCTTTATATTTCAAGGAGAAGAAGAGGCTTCTGGTGGCTGCGCAGCTAGGCGGCGGCCCTGGAAATATCCACGCTGCAGCCCGATGCTTCGAGGGCGGCGCTGGCGACCTCGAGGAAAAGGCGCCGGAACCAGACGGAACGTCCATCTGCCCGGTCGACGCGCCGGTAGAGCATTGTCACCGGTTCGGCCGGCAGCGGGATCGGTGGTACCGAGACCGTTAGCCCGTGCAACTTGGCCATGCAGCGCGCAATCGATTCCGGGATCGTGGCGATCGCCGGCATGGCTTGCAGCGCCGTCGGCAGGGCGGAAAAACGCGGCACCGTTGCCACCACCTGCCGGCTGTGGCCGAGGCGGGCAAGGGCGACGTCGACATTGGTCGAGCTGTTGCTGCCTTCGAACGACACGCCGACATGATCTACCTGCGTGAAGTCCTCGATACTCATCGGCGTCTTCAGCCGGAGCTGGTTCGGATCGTAGATCGAGATCGAGCGCTGGTCGAAGAGCGGCTCGCGGATATGCCAGGAGGCGGGCTCATCGTGGATCGAGACGCTGAAATCATAAGCCCCCTCGTCGAGCAGGCGTGCAGCTTCGCGTTTGTGGAAGGCAACGCCCACCAGCCGGGCGCCGGGCGCCAGTTCGCGCAGGCGCGCGGCAAGCGGGCCGAAGAAGGCCGATTCGAGATTGTCGCACAGGCCGATGCGGAACTCGCCCTTCCAGCTGGCGGGGTCGAAGGCGGCGGGCGGACGGATGGCCCGCTCGATGCCGGAAAGCGCATCCTCGATTGCCGGCGCGATGGCGAGCGCCCTCGGCGTCGGCTGCAGGCCGCGCCCGACGCGGACGAACAATTCGTCGTCGAGCGCTTCGCGCAGCCGCCGCAGCGCCGCCGAAAGTCCCGGCTGGCCCAACAGCAACCGCTCGGCTGCGCGGCTGACATTGCGCTCCTGCATCAGCACCGAAAAGGCGAGCAGGAGGTTCAGGTCGATTTTCCGAAGGATCGCGTCATTCATCATTATCAGTAATACCTGACATGGTTACTATCAATTTGCAATAGTGTTTGGAGCTGTACATTTTCTCGTTCCTCTGCCGCTCCTCCTCCCAACCTCGCGGCAGCAAAAGGAACGATCTCGATGACTCTCACAAAATCTCGAAACGGGGCGGGGCTGGCATTGCTGTTGCTTTGCGCCGCCAATTTCCTTGACGCCATGGACGTTTCGACCATCGGCGTCGCACTTCCCGCCATCCAGGCCGAACTCGGCATGCCGGCGACCTCGCTGCAATGGGCCGTCAGCGCCTATGTTCTCGGCTATGGCGGCTTCTTGTTGCTTGGCGGCCGCGTTGCAGACGTCTTCGGCCATCGCCGCGTCTTTCTCTGGTCGCTTGCCGTCTTCGCGGCTGCGAGTATCGCGGGCGGCTTCGTCGACAGCGGGCCGACATTGATTGCCGCCCGTCTGGTCAAGGGCATCGCCGCCGCCTTCACCGCACCGGCCGCTTTGGCGCTTCTGCTGTCCGTCTTCGGGGAGGGCAGCGCCCGCGCCAAGGCGCTCGGCGTCTTCTCCTCCACCGGCGCCGCCGGCTTCGTGCTCGGCATGGTGCTCGGCGGTGCGGCCACCATCTTCACTTGGCGGGCGACGCTCGTCATGGGCGCTCCGGTGGCGATCCTCACGCTTGCGATCGCGCCCTTCGTCCTGCCTGCCGACGAACGCCGTGGTGAAGCCCGCCCGCGCTTCGACTGGGCAGGCGCCTTGACCATCACCCCCGGCCTGCTGCTCTTCGTCTTCGGGATCACCAACGCCGCAGCCGAGGGCTGGAGTGCCTTTCCCACCTGGGGCGCGCTGGCTGCAGCAGCCGTCCTCATCCTGCTCTTCCTTGCCGTCGAGGCGCGGCATGCCGATCCGATGGTGCCGCTTGCCATGTTCCGCCGGGCAAGACTCAGCCATGCCAATGCCGTCGCCGCACTCTTTCAGGGCGTCTATGTCGGCTTTCAGTTCATCGCGACGCTCTATTATCAGAACGAACTCGGCTGGTCGGCCTTCGCCACCGGCTTCTGCTTCGCTTTAGGCGGCGTCTTCGTCATGTTCCTGGCTCCGCGTTTTGCCGCGATCGCGCAGAGCCGCGGCACCACGAGTCTCATGGCGCTCGGCGTTGCGCTGCAGGCAGCAAGCTACGTCCTGTGGGTCGCGGCCGTCGGCCACATCAATCCGATCCTGCTCGTCGTCCTATCGCAGATCCCGCTCGGCCTTGGTTACGCGCTGACCTATCCCTCCGTGCAGGTCGCAGCACTCGCTGATGTCGAGGAAGACAAATCGGGCCTGGCCTCTGGCATGCTCTTTGCCGCCTTCCAGATCGGCGGCGGCATCGTGCTAGCAGCCGCTTCGGCGGTCTTCGGTGCGGCACCGTCCTTCGGCTGGGATCCGTATGTGGCAGGCGTAGCCTTCACGGCGCTGCTTGCGGTAGCGGTCGTAATTCTCGCCGCCCTCGGCCCGCGGACATCACCGCTGCGCGCCCCTGCCTATCAGGCTGCCGAGTAGGCCTTTTCTGCCAATGCCCGCGCTTAAAGGCGCGGGCGATTTCTCACACCGCTGCATTCAGGTTCCCGCGCAGCTTCTGCAAGGCTCCGCGGATTTCCGCCATCTCGTCGAGCGTACAACCGGCCGCCTGGCCGATGGCGGCCATGATCGTTCCCGCCTCGCTCTTCATCGACCGGCCCTTCGGCGTCAACGAAACGATCACCTGCCGCTCGTCGCGTGCGTCCCGGGTGCGTTTGATCAGCCCGGTCTGCTCCAGCCGCTTGAGCAGCGGTGAGAGCGTGCCCGAATCGAGGTCGAGCTGCTCGCCGATCGTCTTTACCGGCAGTTCGGCTTTTTCCCAGAGCACGAGCATCACCAGATATTGCGGATAGGTGAGGCCCACCTTGTCGAGGATCGGCTTGTAGGCGCGCGTGAAGGCATGCGCCGTCGCATAGACCGCGAAACAGAGCTGCTTTTCCAGGCGCTTTTCCTCTTCCGGGATTTCCATCGTCTTTGCCATCTGCGCTTTCATGATCCTGTTCCTTTGAGGTGCAATTCTCCTCTTTTCAGATTCCGAATGCAATTTGCAAAATTCACTTGCGTACAATTTAATTGTGCAATATACGAAATCCAACCCCAACGCAAAGGAGACAGACATGCCCATTCTCTATACGACCAAAGCTTCCGCCACCGGTGGCCGCGCAGGCCGCGCCGTTTCGGAAAACGGCGTTCTCGACGTGACCTTGACGGTTCCGAAAGAACTCGGCGGCGACGGCGCAACGGGCACCAATCCCGAACAGCTTTTTGCCGCCGGCTATTCCGCATGCTTCCTCGGTGCCCTGAAATTTGTCGCGGGCCAGCAGAAGGTCAAGATTCCGGAAGACACCACGGTTTCCGCCAAGGTCGGCATCGGCCCGCGCGAAGACGGTACGGGCTTCGGCATCGAAGTGGCGCTCACCGTCAATATTCCTGGCCTGGATAAGGCCGAGGCTGAAAAGCTCGCCGCCGCCGCCCACATCGTCTGCCCCTACAGCCACGCGATGCGCACCTCGACCGAAGTTCCGGTCACGGTGGCTTAAATCGAGCTTCCCCTTCTCCCCACGGGGGAGAAGATGTCCGTCAGGACAGATGAGGGGGCGGCGCGGCAAACGCGGCCCTTGTTTCGCTCAGACGTTCGCTCTGCGCCGCTAACCCCTCATCGCCTCCCCGCACTTCTCCCCGCCGGGCGAAGAAACAAGCCGCCGTCTTTTCATCTGAAATAAATTCGCTATATTGTTTCCACGGAAAGGATATGCCGATGACCGCGTTGCACCTTCAGGACAGCCGCAGGACCTCCGAAGCCGCGGTGATCACCAAGGCGGCAGTCAGTGCCGCGGATCGGCTTGGCATCAGTGCCCGTGTGCTCGCTGCCGTTCTCGGCGTGTCGGAAGCCACCGTCTCGCGCATGAAGCGGCAGGATCACTTGCTGGAGCGCGGCAGCAAGTCCTTTGAGCTGGCGGTCCTGCTTGTCCGCCTCTTTCGCTCGCTGGACGCGATCGTTGGTGGCGACGAGGCGGTTGCAAGGCAATGGCTGCGCAATGCCAACGGGGTGCTCGGCGCCGCACCGCTCGAAAAGATCGTCAGCATTTCCGGATTAACCGATGTCCTTGCCTATCTGGACGCCCGCCGCGCTCTCGTCTGAAACCTGCGCGGCCTCCGGCGGTTTCTGGCGATTGGTGGAGGCGCAGCATCATATCTCCACGCTGAAGCTCGTC
This sequence comes from Rhizobium sullae, assembly GCF_900169785.1. Lineage (GTDB taxonomy): Bacteria > Pseudomonadota > Alphaproteobacteria > Rhizobiales > Rhizobiaceae > Rhizobium > Rhizobium sullae. The sequence continues at coordinate 6,911 of NZ_FWER01000012.1, read as the reverse complement.
GATACGCTGGAGGAGCAGGCACTGCTCGAGACACTCCTTGAGGAAAGCAAGCCGGCGCTGCCGCCGGAATGCGCCGGTCTCGATTATCTGCTCGCCACGCCGTTCCGCTACGGTGCCGTCTATCCGCACGGCTCGCGCTTCCGCAGGGCCGGGCGCACGCTCGGTGTCTTCTACGCTTCCGAAAAGGTGGAGACGGCGCTCGCCGAGATGGCCTTCTATCGCCTGCTCTTTTTCGCGGATTCGCCTGAAACGCCGCTGCCTGCGAATGCGGCCGAATACACCGCCTTTGCCGCTCTCGTCGCGACGAAGGCCGCGCTCGATCTGACCGAGCCGCCGCTGAACCGCGACCGCCCGGCATGGACCGATCCGCTGAACTACGAACCCTGCCAGGCGCTTGCCGATTCTGCCCGCGCGATCGGCACTGAGGCGATCCTTTACGAATCCGTCCGGGATCCGCACCACGGCAAGAATATCGCGCTCCTGACGGCGAGAGCCTTCAGCGCCCGCGAGCCGGTCGAGCGTCAGACGTGGCGCATCCGGCTTTCAGCAACAGGCGTTCAGGCGCTGTGCGAGTTTCCGAAGATGCGGATCGGCTTCGCCAGGGGCGATTTCGGCAACGATCAGCGCATTACCCGCTGATTACGCCAGCGCCCGCAGATCGCTTCTCAGCCGGTCGCCGCTGCCGTCCGGCAGCATCTCGTCCAGCGCCGCATGCGTCCGTTTCCAGATTGGCAGTGCCGCGGTGAGCACCGCTTTGCCTTCCGGCGTCAGGCTGAGCAGCCGCCCCCGCTTGTCTTTCGGATTTTGCGTTACATTTACCCAGCCACGGCGCTGCAGCGGCTTCAGCGCCGCCGTCAGCGTCGTCTGATCCATGGCGAGAAGATTGGCGACCGGACCCATCGGCGGCGGCTCCGGCCGGTTGAGCGACATCATCAGCGAGAACTGCCCGTTGGTGAGCCCAACCGGACGAAGTGCATCGTCGAAGAGCCGCGCAAGCGCCCGAGCGGCGCGCTGAACATGCAGGCACAGGCAGGTGTCCCGCACCAGCAGTGTCGTCGAAAGGGGAATTTCTATCACGTTTGACATGCTCTATCTCTATTGATATCAATGTATTTAGTCAAGTGAATGAAAACGAATGCCGGTTCGAGCCGGCGGCGCCGGAGGAGGGCGCAAGCGATGCAGAATCAAGTCGTTTCCCGTGAACAATGGCTCGAAGCCCGCCGTGCGCTTCTTCTGAAGGAGAAAGAAGAAACGCATCTCAGAGACAGGATCAATGCCGAGCGCCTGGCCATGCCCTGGGTCAAGGTCGACAAGGACTATGTCTTCGACACGCCACAGGGAAAGAAAAGCCTTTCCGATCTCTTCGACGGCCGCAGTCAACTGATGATCTACCACTTCATGCTTGGTCCCGATTGGGAGGCCGGCTGCCCCGGTTGCTCGTTCCTCTCAGACCACGTGGATGGCGCGCTGCCGCATCTCAACCATCACGACGTCACCTGGGTCGCGGTTTCGCGCGCGCCGCTTGCCAAGATCGAGGCCTACAAGAAGCGCATGGGCTGGAAATTCCCCTGGGTATCGTCCTTCGGCAGCGATTTCAATTTCGACTACCACGTCTCCTTCACCAAGGAAGATCTCGCCAAGGACAAGGTCTTCTATAATTTCACGGCGATCGATCCCGCCGAGGCCCATGATGAACTGCCGGGCATCAGCTCCTTTTACAAGAACGAGAAGGGTGAAATCTTCCACACCTACTCTAGCTACGCTCGTGGGCCGGAGGAGTTGATCGGCACGTTGATGATCCTCGACCGCGCGCCGAAAGGCCGAAACGAAAACGGCACGATGGATTTCGTCAAGCGCCACGACGAATACGAGGATGCTCCGAAGACGCAATCCCGTCACTGAAACCTGCGAACATCACCCAAGGGAGAAGGATGATGGAAAAAGCACAAGTGCTGGAGGAGCATCGCTTCCTCGAAAAGCTGGTGGGCGTATGGGATGTCACCGCGCCCGAAATGAGCGGTGACCAGCAATGGACGGAGATCGTGCGGTCGCTGCACGGCATCTGGTTCGTGGCCGAAGGCAACGGCGAAATGCCGGGCGGAGGTGCCGCCACCACCATGCTCACCCTCGGCTACAATGCCACCAAGGGTAAATATGTCGGTACGTGGATCGGCTCGATGATGGACCATCTGTGGGTCTATGAGGGCGACGCCTCGCCGGACGGCAAGGTGCTCAGCCTCTACACCCGCGGCCCCGATTTCGAGAACAAAGGCGCCGAACAGGATTACCGCGAGCAGATCATCTTCATCGACGACGATCACCGCACGTTCAACTCGGCGGCCAAGCAGCCGGACGGCAGTTGGAAGCAGTTCATGGAGGCGCATTACACGCGCAAGCCGTGATTCCGGACCAAGCCCGACCTCACACGCACGAAAAGGAAAAAGATCATGGCTTCCGATACACATGGAAAATTCATCTGGTGCGAACTGATGACGCCCGATACCGCGGCAGCTGCAAAATTCTACGGCTCGGTCGTCGGCTGGACGACCAAGGAGATGACGATAGGGGAGATGCCTCCCTACACCATCTTCGAGGCGGACGGCCGCGGCGTTGCCGGCATGATGACGTTCCCGGCCGAACTCGAAGGGCAGGGCATTCCGCCGAATTGGACGGGCTATGTCTGCGTTGACGACGTCGACCAGACGGCGAAGGATTACGAGGCAAACGGCGGCCAGGTGCGCCGCCCACCCGAAGATATCCCGACGATCGGCCGCTTCGCCATCGTTGCCGACCCGCATGGCGCCGTCCTCGGCATCATGACGCCGCTGCCGATGGAAAACCCGCAGCCGGAACTGCCCATGAATGCGCCCGGCCATATCGGCTGGCACGAACTGATGGGCGGCGATATGGAGGAAGCCTTCGCCTTCTATTCGAAGATATTCGGCTGGACCAAGGACCACGATTTCGACATGGGCGAGATGGGCGCCTATCGCATCTTCGCCGAACACGGAAAGCAGATCGGCGGCATGATGACCAAACCTGCCAATGTGCCGATGTGCTATTGGGGCTATTACTTCAACGTGCCTGCGATCGACAGCGCCATCGAACGCGTCAATGCGGGCGGCGGTAAGATAGTCGTCGGTCCCATGGAAGTGCCCGGCGGCAGTTGGATCATCAATGCGACGGACCCGCAGGGCGCCTTCTTCTGCCTCGTGGCGCCGGGCCGCTGATCCAGTCACTGAAACGGCGAATCGAAATATTGAAAATGACCGGTGGCGGCTCGTTGAAACGGGCCGCCACTTACTTTTGAGGGTAAAGCCTGTGCTGCTAATCGCTTAATTTTATTCAAATTTTATCGTTCCGGCCCGAAAACTGCCCCGCAGGGTTAACCCTTCCTGAACATTTTTGGGGGGATGCATAATCGGCTATATCTGCGTGGTTAAGGAAGTATTGCAATCGGGACGTCCGCGTAATTGATTGCACCCCAGTTGTTCATTTGGGGTACCGTCAATGTCTATCGAAGAAGATCTGCGCATTTCGAACGTCGATGGCGAAAACGCGCCGCACGAATTTCTTTCGGACATTCGCGAAGCCGCAGGATACGACGAAGCAAAGCCGGCCGAAATTGAGCGCGTCGAGCTCGCCCAGGCGCAGAGCAGCGAACAGACCCCGAAGACTGACCGCGTCGAGAACGTTCCGCCCGCACCTCCCAGTGGCAGCCCGAACCAGGTCGTTCCGGATCAGAACAACATCGCTCACCTTCCGGCCGGTGTCTCGCTCGACGACATCCGCATCGAGGGCAGCAACCTGGTGCTCGTCCAGGCCGACGGAACGGAAATCGTCATCGTCAACGGCGCCCTACATGTCCCGGCCTTCATGCTCGGCGACGTCGAGCTGCCGCGCGACACGGTGATTGCGGCGCTGAACGACAGCAACATCAACGTCGCGGCTGGTCCGGATGGCGGGGATACCGCAACTCCGGCAGCGCCGAGTTCCGGCGCCGAATTCCAGGACACGATCCAGCAGGATCGCGGCGCCCCGACCGAACTGGCGCAGCTTCTGGCGGATACGCAGCAGCCGGATGCGACCCCCGACAATGGCCCGGAATTGTTCGACGACGTCCCGGTGGTGATCTCTGGGACGCAGCCTCTGACGCTCACAGAAACGGCAAACGGCGAGGGCGGCTTCGAAGAGCAGACTGTCAACGGCCAGTTCGGCTTCGACGGCGGTGAGGATGTCGGCGTCATCACCGGCATTGCCTTTGTGGGCACGACGAATATCGACGAAGAAGGTAGCACGACCGGCGTGCCGAACGGCCTGACCTCCGGCGGCAGGCCCGTCACCGTCACCGTTTCGGCCGATGGCCTGACGATCACCGGTACGGTCGAAGGCAGCGACACGCCCGTCTTCGTCCTCAAGGTCACCAACATCGAAACCGGCGCTTTCACCTTCACCCAGTCCGGCCCGCTCGATCATCCAGATCTGGGCCAGACCGGTGCTGCCGACACGCTTCGCCTGCAGTTCAGCTACACCGTCACCGACAAGGACGGCGATTCCGCGACCGGCATCGCCTCGATCGATATCAATGACGATGGTCCAAGCATCGATCTCGGCGACGCCACGGACAACAGCACGGTTAGCGAAGCGGGTCTCCTCGGCAGCGAGAGCCCTGCAATCACTGGCAGCATTTCGCTCGGCGTCGACTGGGGCGCCGACCACGGCGTCAACCGCGACCTGACGTTCGACGCGCAGAACGCCCCCGGAGGCCTGACGTCGCACGGTGCGGCAATCCACTACGAAATCTCCGGCAACGGCCACACGCTGACGGCCTATACGGGCCCTGAATCCGGCGAAGGCCGCATCGACGTCTTCGTCGTCACGCTCGATCCGAAGGCCGCGCACGGCGCCTACAGCTTCCAGCTGCTGACCAGCATCGACCATCCGCAAGGTGAAACGCAATCGCAGGACACGCAGATCGACCTCTCGTTCGGCGTCACTGCCAGCGACGCCGACGGGGATACCGTTGGTACGAGCTTCACGGTCACCATCAACGACGACGTACCGAACGGCAACGAGACCGCAAACGAAGCCGTCATCAACGACGACCTGCAGGAGATCTTCCCCGGCAATGCCGGCGGCGAAGGCGACGCAGGAACCGTTACCACTTTCAGCGGCGGCGCAGGCTCGCTCTTCACGCCCGGCGCCGACGGTTTCAAGAGCATCGTGCTCGGCGAACAGACGAGCTTCAGCGCCATCTACCAGGGTCAGGATGGTTTCGCGCACACGGAATCCGTCCAGTGGGGCAAGCCTTCGATCAGTGGCACGGATACGACGTTCACGGCGACCGGCGGCACCAGCGGCCAGACTGTCGCAACCCTCGTCGTTCATGCCGATGGCTCCTACGAATTCACCGTCAGCGCGCCGCTCGTTCATTCCGACAGCGACACGGCCGAGGATGATCTCTCCCTGGCGATCAACTACATAGTCACCGACGGCGACAACGACACCGCGAAGGGTTCGCTCACTGTCACCATCAACGACGACACGCCGACGGCAAGCATCGTCACCACTCAAACCGTGTCGGACGACGAAGCGCAGACGGCGTTCTTGGGCAACAACGGCGGAACCGGTGACGTGGCCGATGCGAAGTCGGTGACCGGCGCTGCCGGCGCGCTGTTCACGGCCGGTGCCGACGGCGTCGCATCCGTTTCGTTCACCACGCCCGAGGGAACCAAGGCAATCTACAATGTCGACGGCCACGGCTTTCAGGAAGCTTTGAGCTATACGACGACCACCGGCGAGAACGGCGAAACCGTCCTGACGGCCACCGGCGTCGACACTCACGCCGTCGTCTTCACCCTGACGGTCGGCGCTGACGGCAGCTATCAGTTCGATCTCTCCGCTCCGCTGGTTCACCCGACGGCTGGCACCTCCGAAGAAAACTTGCCGCTCACGATCGGCTTCACCACGACGGACGGCGACGGTGACACTGCAACCGGTTCGCTCACTGTTACCATCAACGACGACACGCCGACGGCAAGCATCCTCACCACTCAAACCGGGTTGGACGATGAAGCGCAGACGGCCTTCCCTGGCAACAACGGCGGAACCGGTGACGTGGCCGATGCTAAGTCAGTGACCGGCGCTGCCGGCGCGCTGTTCACGGCCGGTGCCGACGGCGTCGCATCCGTTTCGTTCACCACGCCCGAGGGAACCAAGGCCATCTACAATGTCGGTGGCCACGGCGTTCAGGAAGCTTTGAGCTATACGACGACCACAAACGAGAACGGCGAAACCATTCTGACCGCAACCGGCGTAAACAGCCACAATACCGTCTTCACCCTCACAGTTGGCGCCGACGGCAGCTACAAGTTCGATCTCTCCGCTCCGCTGGTACACACGACCGCCGGTGCTTCGGAAGAAAACCTGCNGACGGCAGCTACAAGTTCGATCTCTCCGCTCCGCTGGTACACACGACCGCCGGTGCTTCGGAAGAAAACCTGCCGCTCACGATCGGCTTCACGACGACGGACGGCGACGGTGACACGGCAACCGGTTCGCTGACGATCGGCGTCAACGACGACGTCCCTGTCGCCAACATAGTCACGGCCGAAACGGTGCTGGACGACGAAGCGCAGACGGCGTTCTTGGGCAACAACGGCGGAACCGGTGACGTGGCCGATGCTAAGTCAGTGACCGGCGCCGCCGGCGCGCTGTTCACCGCAGGCGCCGACGGCGTTGCATCCGTTTCCTTTGATGCGCCGGAAAGTTTGAAAGCCATTTACAACGTCAATGGCCGCGGCGTGCAGGAAGCGTTGAGCTATGCCACGACGACAAACGAGAACGGCGAAACCATTCTGACCGCAACCGGCGTAAACAGCCACAATACCGTCTTCACCCTCACAGTTGGC
>NZ_FWER01000198.1 GCF_900169785.1 Rhizobium sullae | reverse complement strand
CGGCTGCATGTCGGCCGATGCCATTGTCGGGGCGTCGGGCAGACCCATCGCCGATGTCTTTGTCCAGGCGCCGGCCGCCAGCAGCGCCGCGCTCGCACCGAACAGTTGTCGTCTGTTGAACATGGTGAGTTCCTTTCTCAATGGCCGCCGCCGCCGCTGCTTNCTCGCACCGAACAGTTGTCGTCTGTTGAACATGGTGAGTTCCTTTCTCAATGGCCGCCGCCGCCGCTGCTTTCGGCAGCAGCGGCGACCTCGGTCTCTGCCGATGCGTTCGTCGCGCCGCCGCCGTAGATCGCCGGCGCGAGGTTGGCTTCGGCGAGCCAGAAGTCGCGCTTCGCATTGACGGAAAGCAGCATGGCGTTGATTTTGTCGCGGGTGTCGGTCAGCAGCTCGAAGGTGTTGGTGATCATGCCGTTGTAGGTCAGCAGGGATTCTTCTTCGACCTTGGTGCGCAGCGGCACGACGGCGTTGCGGTAGTGCCGCGCGATGTCGTAGTTCGCGCGGTAGGCCTCATAGGCGGATCGTGCTTGCGAGCGGACATTGACGGCCTTCTCGGCGAGCTGGTTTGCCGCCCGCATGTAGGCCACCTCGGCCTTG
>NZ_FWER01000179.1 GCF_900169785.1 Rhizobium sullae | reverse complement strand
ATATTTGACGAATGTTTCCAGGAAAGCCGCTCCCTGCAACTGACCCTTGACCAACAGATAGTCGTTGCGGACCAGCCAGTCGTTGTACTGGTCGGAGACGACGTCGGCCCGCTCGTAGGGATCCATCCGCAGGTTGAAGAGCTTCGGAATACGCCAAGTGACGAGCGGGTTCTGCCAGACGGCGAAGCCGCCGGGAAGCTGCTGTTCCTTGAAGACGACCTTCCAGTCGTCGAAGCGGGTCGCGACCAGCTCGCCGTCGTCGTCGAAGTAGTAGAAGTCGTGACGCGCGCTCTTGTCGGTCTTGCCTGTCAGGTAGTCGAGCTGGTTGTAGCCGTCGAGATGGTTGCGGAAGCTGACGGCGCTTCCCTCAGGCTTCCAGCCGCTCAGCAGCCGGCTTTTGATATCGGGATCGCCCGCCGCCGCAAGCAGCGTCGGCAACCAGTCTAGGCCGGACATCATGCCGTTCGAGACCTGCCCAGGCTGGATGTGGCCCGGCCATTTGATCATGGCGGGAACGCGGAACGCGCCCTCCCAGTTGGTGTCCTTCTCGCTCCGGAAGGGGGTCGTCGCGGCATCGGGCCATGACCACTGGTTCGGACCGTTGTCCGTCGTATAGACGACGATCGTGTTGTCGGCGATCCCCAGCTCGTC
>NZ_FWER01000287.1 GCF_900169785.1 Rhizobium sullae | reverse complement strand
GCCGCAATGTCTTCCGGTATTACAACAGACACTGGGCCTTGCTTTTCCTCTTGAGCGATGCGGAACGCCTCACTGAGGACTGGCCGGATCATTTGCACCGACCCGATCTGCACTGCGAGCTTGGTCAGCGGCTCCATCACGGAGACGAGGTCGG
>NZ_FWER01000174.1 GCF_900169785.1 Rhizobium sullae | reverse complement strand
TATCATTGCCCAAGTATGCGTGTGGCAAGGCCGTGAAGTCTATGCCTTTACGCGCCGCGGGGACGATGAAGCGCAACGCGTTTCGCCATAAGTCTCCGAGCCGCATGGGCGGGAAGCTCGGACGACAGCCCGCCGGTGCTGCTGGATGCGGCGATCATCTTTGCGCCGGTCGGCGGGCTCGTCCCGGCCGCTCTCAAGGCGGTCCGCAAGGGTGCCTTTCCAAATTTCGTGCCTGGCAACAGGATGCGCTTGATGGACGGGGCAATCTTGATCTTCGGCAACGCCATTNTTCCAAATTTCGTGCCTGGCAACAGGATGCGCTTGATGGACGGGGCAATCTTGATCTTCGGCAACGCCATTTGCGCAAGATCAACGCGAGCATGAGCCGTTCGGGCGATCATCCCAACATACAGCCGAGATGAGGAAATACGTCATGAGAGCTCAGTTCCACCTGCCTTTGCTCACCTATCCCGACCCCAGCTCTTTTGCTCTGATCCAGAACGCCATCGATTTTGCACGGCACCAGGAAGCGCGGCTTCATGTCAGCGTGTTCAAGGTCAAGATACCGAAGGTGTCCCCGCCATTTCCGCCGATCGTCGATGTCGACAAAATGAGCGCAGAGGCGGAGCGCTCCAGCCGGGATTGCGCGGCGACCTTCGCGATCGCTTTGCGGCGCTTGTTCGCGACGCCGGTCTTGCCGTCGAGATTGTCAATGCGCAATCACAGGGAGCTCCGGTAGCCGGCACAATTCAGTCCGCTGCAGCTGAAGCGCGGGCAGACTTGCTGATTGCTGGAGGTTTCGGACACTCTAGATTGCGCGAACTTATTCTGGGAGGCGTTACGCGATCGTTGCTTAACGGCCTCGAGCTACCGGTTCTCCTATGCCATTAGAGCTCAGACCGGCGCTATGACTTGGCAGTCAAAACAGAACCAACATGGCCGATAGGAGAGGGGCGCGTTCATTGTCGGCTGCTCGATCCGCTGACAGCCGCTGAGATTTCCTAAAGGAGATCTTTGCCGCCGAGCCCCACGAA
>NZ_FWER01000168.1 GCF_900169785.1 Rhizobium sullae | reverse complement strand
CTCTCTACGATTGACAGGGATGGGCGCGCCGAGACATGGCGCGCCCATATCGTGCTACTTCTCGATGCCACGATCCTTGAAGGACTGGTCGATCGCCTTGTCGACCTGGTCGCGCACTCCTTCGATGTTGAAGCTTGCGACTCGCTGGCTCGGTGGATATTTGACGAATGTTTCCAGGAAAGCCGCTCCCTGCAACTGACCCTTGACCAACAGATAGTCGTTGCGGACCAGCCAATCGTTGTACTGGTCGGAGACGACGTCGGCCCGCTCGTAGGGATCCATCCGCAGGTTGAAGAGCTTCGGAATGCGCCAAGTGACGAGCGGGTTCTGCCAGACGGCAAAGCCGCCGGGAAGCTGCTGTTCCTTGAAGACGACTTTCCAGTCGTCGAAGCGGGTCGCAACCAGCTCGCCGTCGTCGTCAAAGTAGTAGAAGTCGTGACGCGCGCTTTTGTCGGTCTTGCCTGTCAGATAGTCGAGCTGGTTGTAGCCGTCGAGATGGTTGCGGAAGCTGACGGCGCTTCCCTCCGGCTTCCAGCCGCTCAGCAGGCGGCTCTTGACATCGGGATCGCCCGCCGCCGCAAGCAGCGTCGGCAACCAGTCTAGGCCGGACATGATGCCGTTCGAGACCTGCCCAGGCTGGATGCGGCCCGGCCATTTGATCATGGCGGGAACGCGGAACGCGCCCTCCCAGTTGGTGTCCTTCTCGCTCCGGAATGGCGTCGTCGCGGCGTCGGGCCATGACCACTGGTTCGGACCGTTGTCCGTCGTATAGACGACGATCGTGTTGTCGGCGATCCCCAGCTCGTC
>NZ_FWER01000173.1 GCF_900169785.1 Rhizobium sullae | reverse complement strand
CCCAGGCCGTCGCGTCTGGCTCTGAGCATGGTCTAATCCTTTATGAAGTCACTCGTCTACTCTGCAGAATTCTACTCGGCCGACATTGATCCGGATCAACCAGACATGAGTCATGCGGGGCAAAGACGCTCCGGTAGTCATGCCACGTCGTCCGGCTTCCATTCGTCACTAATGGCTTATCTTGCCGTAAGTTCCTGCGCGATCACGCGCATCCACTCAACCTTCTGGCGGAGAGTGAGAACCCGCAAAACCAGTTTTTTGGTGAAGGCATGATATATCGGGACGACATATGCCCAGTCGTCCTTCGCGCATACCACCCTGCCAAGCCTGTGGCCGGACTGGAAATCTACGCATTCCCGCCATTTCATTTCAGTGATGATCATTGCAGGCCTCTTTTTCAGGCGGGCAGGTCACGGCCGTATCCAGCTTTCGATCCTGTAGGTCGTAGCGCTCGCAAGGCGTTGAGGATCACAGCGACATCGATTGCTTCCTGCAGCAACGCACCCTGCAGAGGCAGAAGAAATCCCCAGGCGGCAGCAATCATCCCAGCGATCGAAAGCCCAAGCCCCACGATAACGCTCTGGCGCGCAATAACGACCGTCCTCCGGGCGACGATCAACGCGTCAGCCAGAGGTTCGAGACGGTCCACGAGCAAAACAACACCAGCGGCCTCTGAGGAGGCGGCCGCTCCCCGCGCACCCAGTGCAACACCGACGTCGGCGGCGGCAAGCGCGGGGGCATCATTGAT
>NZ_FWER01000170.1 GCF_900169785.1 Rhizobium sullae | reverse complement strand
CAACTGTCTTAATGTGATGCGTGCCATCAAGCTCTCTCCTTCTGAGCAGCCCTAAATGGGGCAGAAGATAAGTGCATGTACCCTCATTATAGCGAGGATTGATTGAAACCCGAAGCGTTACTGCGACCTCAGCAAATATAAAAGACCGGCTCCGCATCGTACGGGAGCACTTCGCGCAAAAGCGGCCGGCCTTTGGCACAAGCTCTATGTGGACACCCTTCGACTCTTTCAAAAGCCGTTCGATTCTGACTCGAATAGCCAACGACCTCGGCAACGCGCCTCATGAGTTTGGAGTGCCCCGACCGCAATTTGTAGTTCGTGTAGCAGTTCGTAGCTTCCAACTCCTCTGCTCAACGATTTCTTGCCTAGCTCGACCTGCATCTTGATGGACTCTGGGCGCACTCGACTTGTTATAGTAATGGTGTTGCTGTAAATTCTAAATTAGTTACTTTAGCTAATCATCCGGGAGGCCACTTACATGCGCGGTGACAAAAAGCAGCCAGTAAGATGAGAAGCCTGATCAACGATCAATGGCCCTGTTCACGCTCTTCATCACCGACCCGNCAGCCAGTAAGATGAGAAGCCTGATCAACGATCAATGGCCCTGTTCACGCTCTTCATCACCGACCCGGTCGTTCAACCTCTTCCCGGCCTGATGTCAAACGCGATATGGCGCAGAATGCTACCCCGTGGCAGGCCGGGCACAAATGCTGGTGGGCCGAATCTTGAGGCATGCCGACGCCGCGGGAATCGTGCGAACCTTGCATTCGGGATTCCGTGCGGAGTCGACTGGCATCGGGCTCACTCACGACGCTCCACGCCGCCGCCCGTCGGCGTAAAATAGAAGTGGGGGCCTGAGCTATGGACGCAATTCTTGTCATCAATGCAGGCTCGTCGAGCCTGAAATTTCAGATCTTCGAGATCGCAGACACCGGCCCCAAACGCTGCATCCGGGGCCAGATCGATGGCATCGGCGTACGACCTCGTCTCGTGGCGAGCGCCGCCGACGGAACGGTCCTGGTTGATCGCCGATATACGCCAGACGTGGTCGACCACCTGCCGGCGGCAATTGCTGAAACCCGCGCCTGGCTGCGGACTCTCGAGGGTTTCACGCTCCGCGCCATCGGCCATCGCGTTGTCCATGGCGGTCCGGACTACGCAAAACCGATCCTGATCGACCACGACATCCTGGACACGCTCGCCACTTTCCAGGAGCTTGCGCCGCTGCATCAGCCAAACAACCTGGCGCCGATACGGCTCGCGATGGAGATCAATCCGGATGTGCCGCAGGTCGCTTGTTTCGACACGGCTTTCCATCGCGGTCACGCCCCGCATACGGAT
>NZ_FWER01000157.1 GCF_900169785.1 Rhizobium sullae | reverse complement strand
CTTGCCACGCCGAAGACCGTACCTTCCGACGCGTGCAACGACGATCCCGCGCTGGCGGTCTGGCAACAATGGTGCACCGCTTGGCAGCATTTGAGCGAATCAAGCTTGCGACAGCGGCGGATGGAAAGATCGCTCTTTTCGGTTGTTTTGCCGCCACCGCTTGAGCAAGCAGCAGGTTCTCGAGCCTACGACGAGGCCCTCGAAGCTGAAGGTCGTGCATCCGTCGCGGAGGACCAGGCCGCGGACGCCCTGTGGAGGACGCCGGCGCAATCGGTAGCGGGCGCAACGGCCAAGCTCCACGCCGCCGTCACCAGGTGGCAGCCCTGCCCCACAAGCCAAGAAGACCCCTGGCCGCAAATTCGCTCCGTCATCGCCGACCTCCTGAAGATCGATATCGGCTCTGTTGCGAGCGGAGGCAATCGCCTGTCGATGCCCAAACTCCGACCGGAGTTTCAAGACGGCTGAACGGGAATGGCTCAAGACGCGTGATCCCGGAACTTAACAAGACATGCGCAACCGCGCCTTTGCATTCATTTCGCCCTGGAATTCACGCGTTGGGGACTGCTCCAACGCGGCGTTTCGACTCTACCAAAAAGCAAAACAAGGAACTTCAAATGAGACTGGGAAACCCATTTCGCCCACGCCTGCTTTCCGCGCTTCTGATCTCCATCCTCCTCGGGAGCGTTCCGTGGACGCCGGCGCAGGCGCAGGAACGCGGAGAGCTTCGGATCGCCACGTCCTACAAGCTGATGACGCTCGATCCGCAGTATGCCAATCTCAACGAGAACACCTCGCTGCTCTCCCACATCTACGAGCGGCTCGTCTATCAGGACGAGAATCTCGAGTTGAAGCCTGGCCTTGCCACCTCCTGGCGGCCACTGTCCGACACGCAATGGGAGTTCAAGCTCCGCGACAACGTCCGCTTTCATGATGGTTCAGACTTCACTGCGGACGACGTCGTCTACACGATCGAGCGCATCCGGGATTTCCTCAAACCGCCAAGCGGCGGCTTTCGCTCCTATGTGAGCGGCATCAAGTCGGTCTCGGCAACTGATCCCCTCACCGTCCTCATCGGGACCAACGGCACGGTCCCCAATCTGCCCCTCTCGTTCTCCTCGATTTTTGTGATGAACCGGCCCCCTGAGGGGTTCGAGACGACGGATGACCTCAACGCCGGCAGTCCGCCCATCGGCACCGGGCCTTACAGGTTTGAGAGCTGGAGTTCCGGCGAGAACCTGATACTTGCCAGGAATGACGATTATTGGGGCGGCAAGCCCGCCTGGTTGAAGGTAACCTTCCGCGTCATTGAGAACCCGGCCGCCCGGG
>NZ_FWER01000271.1 GCF_900169785.1 Rhizobium sullae | reverse complement strand
AAGGGTCGCGACGGCAGCAAGTTTCCTGATCGTGATCATGACGCATCTCCGGTCTTCGGAGCCTGCTGCTCATTCTGCCGACGCCAGGGTTTGGGGTCGACCGGTTGACGGGAAACATAGCCGGAAATGGGCGAGTGATATCGAACCGGACGCACAGAATACGTCTGTTCAAC
>NZ_FWER01000169.1 GCF_900169785.1 Rhizobium sullae | reverse complement strand
GGAGGTGGTTTCTTCGATCTGCGCCTTGATCTGGGCAACGCGGCCTTCGATGTCCGACTTGGCGCCGGCGCCGTCGACGATCGTGGTGTTTTCCTTGGAGATCGAAACCTTCTTGGTGCGACCAAGCATGTCGAGGGTAACGGACTCGAGCTTGATGCCGAGGTCTTCGGAGATCACCGTGCCGCCCGTCAGGATGGCGATGTCCTCGAGCATGGCCTTGCGGCGGTCGCCGAAGCCCGGAGCCTTGACGGCAGCGATCTTCAGGCCGCCGCGCAGCTTGTTGACGACGAGTGTTGCAAGCGCTTCGCCTTCGACGTCTTCAGCGATGATGAGCAGCGGCTTGCCGGTCTGGACGACAGCTTCGAGAACCGGGAGCATCGACTGCAGGTTCGAGAGCTTCTTCTCGTGCAGAAGGATGTAGGCGTCGTCGAGGTCAGCAACCATCTTTTCCGGGTTAGTCACGAAGTACGGGCTGAGGTAGCCACGGTCGAACTGCATGCCTTCGACGACTTCGAGTTCGGTTTCGGCGGTCTTGGCTTCTTCGACGGTGATGACGCCTTCGTTGCCAACCTTCTGCATGGCTTCGGCAATGTCGAGACCGACCTGCCGGTCGCCGTTTGCAGAGATCGTGCCGACCTGCGCAACTTCTTCCGAGGTCGAGATCTTCTTGGCCTTGGCCTGGAGATCCTTGACGACTTCAGCAACGGCAAGATCGATGCCGCGCTTAAGGTCCATCGGGTTCATGCCGGCGGCAACCGCCTTGTTGCCTTCGCGGATGATCGACGCAGCCAGAACGGTCG
>NZ_FWER01000166.1 GCF_900169785.1 Rhizobium sullae | reverse complement strand
GCCCACCATTTGCATTTTGCGAGTGATGGCTGAGGGATTGACGAGCCGAGACGCGGCATGTTGCCGAACCTGGGGTTTGCCCCGGGCGATCGAGCTGATGGGGCTGTAGCTCAGCTGGGAGAGCACCTGCTTTGCAAGCAGGGGGTCAGCNGGTTTGCCCCGGGCGATCGAGCTGATGGGGCTGTAGCTCAGCTGGGAGAGCACCTGCTTTGCAAGCAGGGGGTCAGCGGTTCGATCCCGCTCAGCTCCACCATATTTTGTCCGGACGCTGTGGCGCTCTTCGAGCGTTGCGCTCTGGAGGCCGCCGAACGATCGGCGAGGCGCTTTATGCGCGGTATGGGTGGATGATTTGAACATCGGCGTTTGTCTTCTGGAAGAAATAAAAAGTTTGCATCGTCTGCGTGACGATGCCTGTTCTGCATATATCGTGAAGAGAAGATTGATCTGGAGGCTTCCAGGTGTTTTGGGTTTTGGCCCAGGGCGTCCGAAGCCGGTTCCAATGATGTCGTTGAAGGTCTAGCCGACCGGAAACGAAAGAGGAGCCGGACGTAGGAAGGAAGCTTGTCCCGAGGCATTGTTGTTGTTTGAAGGCTTTGGCGTTCATCTGACAGACGGTGCTGGATTGGCGTTGCCTGACCGCGCGCCACCGGATTTGATCTCGAGAAGCTGGTCTTAAGATGAGATTGCAAGTGAGCTGCTCGGCGTAGCTCCAATAAAGCGATCTTGTCGAACACGTCGATGGCATTGTTGGATTGACTGGGTTGTAAAAGGTAACCCGGTCTGTTGCCGTTCCTTGGGAACGGGCAACGAGATGATGAGCATTGGCAATGAGAACGATTAAGTGTCGTAAGGGCATTTGGTGGATGCCTTGGCATGCACAGGCGATGAAGGACGTGATACGCTGCGATAAGCCGTGGGGAGCTGCGAATGAGCTTTGATCCATGGATCTCCGAATGGGGAAACCCACCTTAAGATACTTGGGAAATCATTTTGGTTGTCGGATCTNGAGCTTTGATCCATGGATCTCCGAATGGGGAAACCCACCTTAAGATACTTGGGAAATCATTTTGGTTGTCGGATCTTTGATCCGACGTTTGACGGCGAACGATCGCCGACGGCCTATCGGCCTGTATGGGAACTTCCTATACAGCGCGGTAGCGCGTCGCCGGTCGTCCGGCGCGCTCACGCAGCGCTGCACGGAACGTGCGGGACAAGCGTGAGTGAGAACCGAAAT
>NZ_FWER01000152.1 GCF_900169785.1 Rhizobium sullae | reverse complement strand
AGGTCGAGCAGTAGAAAGTACTGCATCAACAATCGCGTCGACGCCCGGCCGAGACCAATCTCTCGGGTCTGACGACCAGTGGACGGCCTCAAGTCCGGCGCTCGCTGATTTGGAAAGCACGTCCTCGGTCCAAGCCCCGTAAGGCGCTCGTATATGGCGGACCGCAGCCTCGGGACACGCCGAGAGAATGGCTCTACTCGCCTCGTTTATCTCACGTTCTATATCTTGGGGTTCGCAGGCCGTAAGATCGGGATGGGTCATCGTATGGTTGGCGACGTCGTGACCTTCCGCCACGATCCGCCGGATGAGGTCAGGCTGCTCTTTCGCAAACACACCGACCACAAAAAATGTGGCCGGCACGCGGTGTTCAGCCAGGACATCCAATATCTGTGGCGTAGAAAATGGGTTAGGACCGTCGTCAAACGTCAAATAAACGCTGCGATCATCGGCGCCAGCAACGGGCACTTCGCGTAAACAGTCGCGCTGAATCATAGTTCAGGCCCATTTCGTTCTATTATCGTGCCGGACGGCCACTCGCTCATCATGCGCCGCCCTCGAACCGTTCAGCGTGATATGCCCCTGTCGGCCCAAAGGTCGATAGAAAGAGCTCTGAGTGGTCTGATCGTCGCAACTCATTTTCCCAGCATAGCTTCCATTGCACCTTCGAGGACATGCAAAAACTCCTGTTTGTTGTTTTATTATCGGGCACGATCGAAGTAGTGGTAAGATCTGGTAATCTGGTGTGACGCTAGTTTGACGAACTCTTAAGTAGAAAGCGGAACCGTCCTACGCTTCTTAAGCTTGCGTCGACGCCTTGATCACGGAATGTAGTGGGTTTCTAATAGCACCCCGGGAGAGGGGTAAAATTGATTGTTTGAATAGCAATCATCTAAGAGATGGATAACCCAAATGCGTTTCAGGGGCCTGGATCTAAATCTCCTCGTAGCGCTTAATGCTTTGATGACCGAACGCAGCTCACCGCAGCGGCGCAGCATCAACCTCAGTCAAGCCGCCATGAGCGCGGCCATCGCCAGGCTGCGCGCCTATTTCGGTGACGAGCTTTAATAATGCAGGGACGCGAACCTATTCCAACGCCACGTGCGGAAGCGCTTGCCCCGCCGTGCGGGAGGCCCTACCGCATATTCAGGTCTCCGTCATTGCTTGGAATCCAATAATTCCAGGCGAATCCGACCGCTGTTTCAGGATTATAATTTCTGACTTCATGACAATCGTGTTCTTTGACAGGGTCGCGAAACGCGTGGCTCGCGAAGCTCCCGGCATCAGCTTCGAATTGCTGGCTCTCGACGACAAACCTGATGAGCTTCTCCGTCGTGGACTTGTCGATTTCCTTATTTTTCCGGATTTGTTTATGTCACGCACATCCCAAAGCGAAACTGTTTGACGATAAACTGGTGTGTGTCGGCTGCCCTTCCAACAAACGTAAGGGACAAGCTGACCCCATCTGGCGTCGGTAGCGTTGGCCCCTGTATTGCGGACAGACGATTCACAAACTGTGAGCTTCTATGTCTGCGCCTGGCGATGTCACGTTGTTTGATCAAGGTCGGAACAAGGCGCTTGTGTGAGACGTCAGGCGGTTGCGCCGGTCACGGC
>NZ_FWER01000108.1 GCF_900169785.1 Rhizobium sullae | reverse complement strand
TATTCAGATATTCGGGGGACGGTGCAGGGGCGGCAGCTCGCCAAAGGTTTGCTGATCGTCGATGAACTGCCGGATGGATGTCTCGACGGGTCCGCCGACGTCGGGGCCTTCACAAATCATGCCAAGCCCGCCGCAGAAATCGCTGCAGCATTCCTGCTTGACGAGCTTCGAGACACCATCGGCGTTATCGGAGATGTCGCCGTGCGAATGATCGAGATGGGCCGCCTCCGCCACGTCGTGCCCCCCGTGGGACGGCATCGTTTCCGAGGCAACGGCTTCCAGCTCGGGGAAAGAGGAGCCATGCATCACAGCATTGGCGTTGGACAGCGAGTACCCCGCCAGCGATACAATGATCACCAGCCGTATTATCACGAGCACCTTGCTCACTGTGATTCGGTACATCTTGCCCATTCCCAACGAGCTACATGCAAAGCAGCCCGATTTCAATTAGGGCCTACGTGTCATCGACATTCGAGTCCTTTATGTGGCGCGAACATCACGTTGTGGGTCTCCGTCATCAAATATCCGACAGGTCGCCCGGTGGCGGCGCTGGCCGATCCGTTCGGCGGAAGCAAGTGACGAATCCTGTCGGGATCGCGGAGGCTGCCGCGTTCCACGACGCACGTGAAAGCGAGGACGCCATGCAAATGACCCTTGCGGCGATCGGGATGGCGTTTGCCACGGCCGTCCACGCCCATGAAGCGCCGTCGGGCTTCACCTACGTGCCGTTCTGTTGCAACGGAGACGGTGACAGCGGCGATTGCAGACGATTTCGTCCAACGCCGTTCGCCCCGGTCAGGAAGGATATGAAGTGACGCTGCTGCCTGGCGACCATCGGCTGGCGACGCGCAGACACGTTTTCCTTGTCCGACAGCCATAGACAAGGGAGTCGCCGGATGGCGCCTATCACCTCTGCTTGTTTCCCAACGAAGATAGATGGGGTGCAATGCTTCTCACGCAGAACGTGTGTCACATCGATTTCACGCGACTGACGATGGGGGGCGTGCTTAGTCGCAACGGGCAATTTCAGTCCATTTCTGGCTCCGCTCGTCCTGAGGGCGTCAGACATAATCCGGCCGGGATGAGGCGTCGTCCGATGGGCGCGTTCTCCCGGCGGCCGGTTCGTTCGAATTGACGCGATGTGGGGTATTTCATGACGATCAAGACAGCGTTGTTGAGAATGTCTCTGATTATCATCTCCGGGTGGGTCATGGTCGGCGCGATCACCTTGGTAATGTTCCATTGAACCGCGGGTTGCATCGATGCGGTTCCTGGTGCAGCGAAAACGATCGCTGAACTTGCGTATGACGAACAGAGGCGCAGGTCTTGACGATCACCGACCCGACGGCTTCCCCCCCATATCGATCCCAAGACCATGATGAAAATAGTCGCGCAGCGTCCTCTGGAACGATCCCTCTACCTGATTGCAGGCCGCGCTCCGACGTCGCGGCCGGGGCAGGGGCGCTAGCCTTAATGCATGGCCTCGATAAAGGCGCGGCGATAAAACACGCCGAGGTTGATCCGTTCTGCAGCGACTGCCGCAAGCTTCTTTTCAAGACGACGCTCGAACTCTCGCGATCGGGCTGCTGGCGGCCTGCCGTGTGGGGTTGCGGGCTTTAACCTGATCCGTGGTCCGAGGTCGTCGCAATATTGGGCAAGCGCCATCCCGGCCTTGACCAGCAGGGTTCTTATCTGCGGACGGTGCTCCGCGGCGATGACGAGGCCAAAAGACTTGATCAGGACAGGCCTCGGGACTGGCAGCTCGATCTCGTCGACGATGTCGTTTCCCACTTGCGCTTCCTCAGCGAACACGAGGTACTGGTCCACCAGATCACGGGCGGCTTTGAGGGTCTCTGTATCCGGGTTGTATCGGAACCAGGTTTCATTGAAGGGACTTAGTGATCCATATGTCATCAGGAACTCCTTCGCCCTTCAAAATGAACGCGGGGACTGCCTGATTGTTCGAACGATGTCGCAAGCTCGGCTGCCCCGCTTGGCTGCCCCCGCAGGATATTCTGCCGCGGCGCGTCGCCCATTTGCCATGGAAGTGGCCGACAAGTGCGCGGCGTTGCTAGGTATGGGGCGCAGGAGTAAACTTCAAATGTGTTGGACCGGGAGCGATGTGGGAGCATCGCGGAAGGAGGTCCGGTATGAACAACGCGCCCGTAAACGACAACGCCCGGATACCGCCCTCGGCAGAGGCCGGCGTCATCTTCGCCGGCCATGTGCATGAAGTGACTGTCCATGCCGACGTTCTCGCTCTGCTGCCCGATCCGGCAACTGCGCGGCCTTGTCTGGACATCGCCGAAGACGCCGCCCGCGCCATCCACGGCACCATGGCCGTGGCTCATGTCGGTGCGGATCCGAAAGGGATGATTGCCGCACCGGAGGAGATCGATCTGCAGATGCTGCGAGACCGGACGGAAGGGTCGCCGCGTGAGCGGTTCGAGCAGGTCGCCCGCGCCTTCGAGGATTGGAAGCAGGATAAGCCCGGCCGAGAACGGCTCCTTCTCGATGACTGTCGCGGCGATCTCAATCGCTGCGTGACCGCCGAAACCCATGAGGCGGCGCTCGTCGTCGCCCCGTGCCATGGCAACATGGATGCCCGCGATGCGTTTCACGATCTTCTTTTCCATGAGCGCAAGCTGGTGCTGACACAGCCTTGCGGTTCCTATGCCGGCAATCTGTTGGGCCACGTGGTGATCGGCTGGAAACCGCATGATCATGTGCAGGATGCCGCCACCGCCGCCAGACGCTGGCTGGCCGCGTCCGATCGCGTGACGGTTCTATGCGTCAACGACAAACCGGACGGAAGCTACCAGTTAACGGCAAGGGAACTGCTTGATCACCTGGGGCTTGATGGCGACGTCGCCGCAATCAGCTCGGGAGGCCGGTCCGTCGGGGAGGCGATTCTCGATTTCGCCAAGTCGGCGAATGCGACGTCCCTTTTGATCGGCGCTTTCAAGCATGGCTATTTCCTGGAACTGCTGCTCGGCCGTGTCACTTATTACCTGCTGTCGCATGCGCCGCTTCCCTTGATGATGAAGCACTAGCGGCGATCACTGGAGGGCCAGCCGGGCGTGAATCGCATTTCATGTTGCATCGCCAACGCAGAACTCTGCTGAGAAACGAAGTGTCGTGTGGATGATTCTCGAATATTGTTACCCGGATAGGGGGCGACATCAGCGATCAAGTGGCTGGGCAGGGTGCTCATCTGTCGCCTGGTGTTCTCCCAGGCGGTGCGCTGCAGTTGCCTTGCCCTGAATGCGAAGAAGGTGTCCAGAATGCTGTATGCTGTCCCGGTCATCATGGCCTCCTTGGTTTATCGAGCCATGGTGCTAAGATAGCCGCGCGTTGACTTTCAAACAAACGAAATGATATGGTGCTTAGTATCAGAAAAATTGAAAGATGCGACGATGACGATACCCTTTCGGCGCCCGATCCCGCTGCTCGACAATGATGTTCTGAGAACCTTTGTCGCCATTGCGGAAACAGGCAATTTTTCGACTGCTGCCGAGGCCGTGTTCCGCACGCCGTCGGCGGTTTCCATGCAGATCAAGAAGCTCGAGGAGCAGCTGGGCGCGACGCTCTTCATGCGCGATGCGCGTTCGGTCACGCTGACGCAGCACGGCGAGCTGTTGCTGACCTATGCCCGCAACATTCTCGCGCTCTCCAACGAGGCGGTTTCCCGCTTCATCATGCCGGAACTCAGCGGCGTCGTGCGGCTGGGCGCGCCGGAAGATATCGGCGAGCGCCTGCTGCCAAGGATCCTGAAGAGCTTCGCGGAGAGCTATCCCGGCATCATGGTCGATGTGACGATCGACATGAGCCAAGGCCTCAAGAAGCGCATGGAAGAGCAAAGGCTGGATCTGGCGCTGATCAATTGCGCAACGCGGCCGTTTCCGACAGGCGGAGAGATCGTTTTCCGTGAACGCCTCGTCTGGGCGGGTGCGAAATGCGGAACAGCTCACAGGCGCGATCCTCTGCCGATCTCGATCTGGGAAGACGGCTGCATCTGGCGCCAGGAGGCGCTGGCGCAGCTGGAGCGCAACAAGCGGCCGTACCGCGTCGCCTATCTGAGCGGCCATACGATGGCGCAGCGTGCCGCTGTGCTTTCCGATCTTGCGATCGCGCCGTTGCCGCGCTCCTATATCGGCGAAGACATGGTCATTCTCGACGCGCAGGAAGGCCTGCCCGAACTCGGCTCGTTCGATATCCGGCTGCTGACGGCCTCGCAGCTCTCAGGGCCTATGGAGGCCGTGGCAGACAGCATCCGCTTCGCTTTCGCGGAAAAGGCAAAAGCTGTCGCTGCTTGATCCGGACGGCGATGAACCTTATTGGATTCGGCGCGTTAAATGGCCGGAGCGGCGGAGGTTGCTTCGGCCAGGCGACGTTTAGTTTCCAAAAGAGGATTTCCAAAATGACGATGACGGTCAAAATCGGCGCAGCGCTGATGCTGCTTCTGGCGCTTTCTTCGTGCGGCAATACCATCCGCGGTTTCGGCCGCGATACGGCAAATGCCGTCAACGCGACGCAGGACGCCGGCCGTTCGGTCAACCGCGCCGCAACCCGCTAAAACTTTCAGATCGCTGCGGCAGGGTAGGCGCGTTCGAGGCCGCCCGATCGGTTAAGGCCAGTGCGGAAGGCAAGATAGGCCGGATGCTGGCTCGACTTCGCCGCCTCCATCAACTGAATCTGAAGCCGCGCCGGCGCGGCTTCGCCGATCCACAGTCCGGTACTTTCAAGTTTTAGCGAATTGAGAAAAGGAGCTGCCGCCGCCAGATCCAGATACCGATGCAAACCGTCGATCAGGCTGTCGTCCTGCGCCGTATTTTCCATGAGCAGCGAAAGATAGGATTTGTCCGCTTCGGAAGCGCCCGCAAACTTGCTGGCAACGGTCTCGCGATCGGGAAAGGAAGCGGCTGGCGTCATCGGTCATCCATTACATGCTGCCATGCTCACGGCAGCCTTCGATTAGAAAGTGACCGTCAGACTAGGCGGCATAGCCTTCGCGAGGCTGGAATTGCAGTCTCACAGAGCCGCTTTCACCTTTTCTGCAACGTCGGCGGGCACCCATCGTGTCCAGAAGTCGGCGTAATTGCGCAGAAAATAGAGCGCGGCGTCCTCATTGTTTGCCCGGTTTTCGTCCTGCCATGCCAGAACGTCGTTTATGGTGTTGTTGTCCCAAGAGCGGGCGCGCAGATAGCCGAGCTCTGGACCGGCACGGTCGGCAAACGCCTTGGTGACGACGGTGAAGGCCTGGGAGACAGGATAGGCGTTGAGCTGCGGACGGGCACAGCCTTCGACCGAAGTGCAGGCAAGCCATTCCGCCTTGTCGTGGCTGACGCCCATACTGAGCAGCGTCATGTCATATTTGCCGAGGATCGCCGTTGGCGCCCAGTAATAGCCGAGCCAGCCGATCTTGGCGTCGAAGGCGTTGGCGATTGAATCGTCCAGATCCTTCGGACTTCCGCTGTCAATCAGCTCGAAGCCTGCACTATCGCCCTTCAAGGCCTTGAAGATATTGGCGGTCGAAATCCTGCAGCTCCAGCCGGACGGGCAATTGTGGATGGCGCCCTTGGAGGTGCTTTTCGGCGAGGGGAAGAGGTCCGGCCGCTTCAGAGCATCCTGCACGGAACGGATATCGGGATTTGCATCGGCGATGAATTTCGGGATCCACCAGCCTTCGATTGCGCCGTCTGCCAAAATCTCGGAGGCTTGAACCAGCCGACCGCTTGTTGCCGCCGCCTCGAGTTGAGTCCGGACGGACGCGGTCCAGAGTTCGGGCGCGATGTCGGGTTCGCCCTTCTGATCCATCGAAGCAAAGGTCGGCACGGTATCGCCGGCAACGGTCGTGACATTGCAGCCGTAGCCGTTTTCGAGAATGAACTTGTCGAAATTGGCGGCAATCGCGGCGGATGCCCAATTCATCTCCGCGATCGAGACGTTACCGCAGTCCGCCTGCGCGGCGCGGCCGCCGGCGAAGAGACATACGGCAAAAGTAAGCGAAGCCAGGATGATCTTCATTCGCTCGTTCCCCAGTTTTTATGTCTGATGTGCAGCCTTTGGATGTAATACTAGCCGCCCAATCCGTCCGTTCAATGAATGCAAATGCAGCAGTCGGCCGCCGTAATCTCACGTGCCATGCGTTTTTTCGCATCGCGACTGCCGGTCTGGAACATTGCTATTATTTTCCAGCCTACGCCTTTGACGCGGTAATTGAAATCCGCCGGTGGTCGAATATTTTCGAGCTAAATAGCTGTTTTGAATGCACTAATATTCTCACCGACCCACCAACCAAAGCCTGCGTCGAGCCACAGGCGGGATGTCCCCAGTGAACTGCGTGCGGATCGAAAATCGGCGAAAACTCAAAAAAAGCCGAAATTCGCCTCGCATAATTTTCTGCAATAACACTCCGGTAAGAATGTCACGCTATCAGTTGAACCACGGCGAGGGACAACCGCCGTTTCTCCGGATCAGGTATTGCGTCCCGGAGAATACGAGTTTCGCCGCGTATTGGCGAATACGCCAGAGTTTTCGGCAAACCGCGCGCGCGCCAGCCCGCGCGGTTTTCGCATTTCAGGCAGGCGATTGACCGCGGATCACGCCGCGTTGTAGGCCTCATACATGACCAAGGCGATCATGTTGCAGGGAACCGGCTCGGATGTCGGCAAGACGGTGCTCGTCGCCGGGCTCTGCCGGCTTGCGGCCAACCGCGGCCTCAACGCAAAGCCGTTCAAGCCGCAGAACATGTCGAACAATGCGGCCGTCGCGGACGACGGCGGCGGGGAGATCGGCCGGGCGCAGTGGCTGCAGTCGCTCGCGGCACGAACCCCATCTTCGGTTCACATGAATCCGGTTCTCCTGAAACCGCAATCCGAAAACGGCAGCCAGATCATAGTACAGGGCAGGGTCTTCGGGCAGGCGAAGGCCCGCGACTACCAGAGGCTCAAGCCGCAGTTGCTGGAGCATGTGCTGCAGAGCTTCGCGATCGTGTCCGAGGGCGCGGACCTTGTGATCGTCGAGGGTGCGGGATCGCCGGCCGAAATCAACCTCCGTCCCGCCGACATTGCCAATATGGGCTTTGCCACCCGTGCCAAGGTGCCCGTCGTGCTCGTCGGCGACATCGACCGCGGCGGCGTGATCGCCTCCCTCGCCGGCACGCATGCGATCCTTTCGGATGGCGACCGGGCGATGATTTCCGGCTATGTCATCAACAAGTTCCGCGGCGATGTTTCGCTCTTCGATGACGGCATTGCCGCGATCAGTCGCTTCACCGGTTGGCCGTGTTTCGGGGTCGTGCCCTGGCTGAAGGCGGCTTGCCGTTTGCCGGCAGAGGATTCCGTCGTGCTGGAGCGCCTTGCCAAGGGAGCATCCGGCGCATTGAAGATCGCCGTGCCGGTTTTGCCGCGCATCGCCAATTTCGACGATCTCGATCCTCTTCGTGCCGAGCCGGATATCGAACTCGTCTTCGTGAAACCGGGCGACCGGCTGCCGGGAGATGCCGCACTCGTGATCCTGCCCGGATCGAAATCTACGATTGCCGACCTTGCCGACCTGCGCGCTGCCGGCTGGGACCGCGATCTGGAAGCCCACGTCCGGCGCGGCGGCCGCGTCATCGGCATCTGCGGCGGCTATCAGATGCTAGGGCGCATGGTTCGCGATCCGCTCGGCATCGAGGGGGCGAGCGCGGAGACGCCGGGTCTCGGACTGCTCGATGTCGAGACCGAAATGGCGCCGGAAAAGACCGTGCGCAACAGCCTGGCGGTTTCGGCCGAATATGACGTTCCGCTTGCCGGCTACCAGATACATCTGGGTGTGACGGCCGGGCCGGACTGCGCCAACCCATCAGCGGTGATCGACGGCGTGGCGGATGGCGCGGTTTCCGCCGACCGGCGGATCATGGGCACCTATCTCCACGGCCTTTTCGGCAGCGACGCCTATCGCGGCAAGCTTCTCGAAAGTTTCGGCCTTTCCGGTGAAAGGCGGAACTACAGACAAAGCGTCGACGAGGCATTGGATGAGGTCGCCTCCGAACTCGAAACCCATCTCGACAAGGGCTGGTTGACCGCGTTGCTCGGCTAGGGTGGCGTGGCTCACGCCGCCCTCCCGCGATCACTCCGGGCGAACATTCAGCCATCCGATTTTTCGCAGGATGACCTCCGCGAGTTCCGTCGGTGTCTTGCCGTATGTAGGCACAACGAACACGCCATTGGCGTCTTGGCTTGCCATGCGCCTCGCTTGTCGAAGTGAACGCTGTGCCTGCTCATCCGCGCCAGAACCGATCTCACGCTGTACTAGCCGCGCCATCAGCGTCGGTTCAGACGCTATCAAGCGGATCACCGTGATCGTCGCGTCCGGGATGGCCGCAAGAATCCATCGTCGGTCGAATTCAAGATGCATCATAACGTCTGACATGACCAGGCGGGTGTGCCCCAAAGCCCGATATGTCGACCAAATCGCAGCCAGATTGAGGCTGCTGACATCCGTCGTTCCCGAGCGAATTCTCGCGAGATCCTCGGCACACACGGGCGCGGGAACGCTCTGTGACTACTCCCCGGCCTGAAGGGCGGAGCTTCTGGTCTTGATCAGGCCGCTTGCGCGACCTGACTGCTACCGTCTTCTTCCTGCTTCCGACCTCCAGCAAGGTTCGATCCACAGGCCATCCCCGGATGTCCTCCGGTTCGGGCCTTGCGGCCCAGATGCAGAATGTTGCGGCCGGCGTTGTGGTCGGCGCAGGTGGCGTGGCCGCATCTGACGCATTCGAACCGGTCGCGGTCGATCCGGTTCTTCGGATCGACATGCCCGCACTCGGCGCATCGCTGCGACGTCCGTGCGGGGTTGACGTAAAAGACGGCGCCGCCGCGGCGGCGCATCTTGTATTCGAACCGCAGACGCGTCGCTGCGGGCGACACGTCGAGGATCGCCCGGTTCAGTCCGGACTTCTGCGCGACGTTGGTGCCCGGCTCCTCGACGGTCCNGACACGTCGAGGATCGCCCGGTTCAGTCCGGACTTCTGCGCGACGTTGGTGCCCGGCTCCTCGACGGTCCCCTTGACCGAGGCGGTCATGTTCTTCAGCTTCAGGTCCTCGAGATAGAGGACGTCGCAGCGACTGACGACGTCGGTCGTCATCTTATGCTTCGCGTCCCGTCTGCGCCGGACGATCCTGGCCCTGAACCGCCTGAGATCGCGCTGCGCCCGCAGACGGTTCTTCGAACCCCTNTCCCGTCTGCGCCGGACGATCCTGGCCCTGAACCGCCTGAGATCGCGCTGCGCCCGCAGACGGTTCTTCGAACCCCTCCTGCGGCGCGAGACGCGCCTGGCGAGGTTCGCCTCTCTGCGCTTCTCCTTCTCGGTCATTCTTGGCAGGTCGTAGACCGNGTCCCGTCTGCGCCGGACGATCCTGGCCCTGAACCGCCTGAGATCGCGCTGCGCCCGCAGACGGTTCTTCGAACCCCTGCTGCGGCGCGAGACGCGCCTGGCGAGGTTCGCCTCTCTGCGCTTCTCCTTCTCGGTCATTCTTGGCAGGTCGTAGACCGTGCCGTCGGAGAGCGCGAGCGCGTTGACCACGCCGNTGCGCTTCTCCTTCTCGGTCATTCTTGGCAGGTCGTAGACCGTGCCGTCGGAGAGCGCGAGCGCGTTGACCACGCCGAGGTCGCCCCCGAGCTCGACGAGATCCGGCAGGTCGAGCACGCTCGCAGGCTCGTCGACCTCACGCTCGGTCTGCACCGCGACGTACCAGTGGTCGCCGTCGGCGCAGACCGTGACGTTCTTCACCTCGCCAAGGAAGGGCCGATGGAGAACGAGCTTCACCCAGCCCGCCTTCGGCAGCAGGATTCCCTTCTCACCGAAGGAGATCTGCTTCGGGTCTGGGAAGCGGAAGG
>NZ_FWER01000162.1 GCF_900169785.1 Rhizobium sullae | reverse complement strand
GCTAGCCGCGACGCCTCCGGGCGCGCCGCCGTTGGCGGCGCCGGTGATACGATCCAGCGTTTCATCGATCTCGGCTAGGCACCCCGCGCGGTCACGGACCGGCAAGAAGGTCAGGTCGATATCGACCGAAAGCCGGGGCATGTCGCGATAGAAGCGATTGATCGCGGTCCCGCCCTTTAGCGCAACGACCTTTTCCGCTGCGATAAAGGGTAGAAGCCGCACCTGCAGCGCGACCTAGGCGGCATAGGCTTCACGGGCCATCGGCAGCTCCTGTTGAGGTTTCGAAGGGACCATGATGCGGTAGCGGGGGATGGATTTTGCCGCCCTTCACCAGGGTGCAGTCGCCCGTGCCGAGCTTGAAGTCGTCGGGATTAAGGCGTTCACGCCAGCAATGTTTGTGGCGATCGGCGAACACGAAGAACAGGCGCCTGACCTTGATCTTCCGGCAGCTCTGCAGCAGCGCCATCAGACGGCGCGGATTGAGCGTGGCGAGCCCCTCAAACACCGTGTCGAGATTGTGGAAGCTCTCATGGGCGGGCAGTTCGTCGATGGGTTCCAGAATGGCGCGCTCCGGTGACGACATGCGGATCACCCAGCCCCATTGCGTCGTAAGAGCGTTGCCGGACTTGTTCTCGGTGAGGCCCAGCTCGGGTCGCTGAACAAGGACGTGCCGCGGGTGATGAGAGGCGCGTTGAGCTTCAGGCGCGGTAGCCATGACAGGATATCGTCGCCCTAGAGCCACACAGGTGTAGGAGCGCCAGAGGCAGGTAATGGCGATAGCCCTGCTCGCCGAGGGCGGTTATGCCACCGGCATGGATCTTGTAGCTCCTAATGTCTGGAGCGAGGGCAGGAAGGTCTGCCAGTCGAGCGGGGCCGGCTGCGGCGCCGGACGACGGAAGACGCCGCGCAGCAGCGCGGCGCCGGTTTGTCAGGCGCGGCTCGAGGCGGCGATGGAGGGATAGTCGGTATATCCTTCGGCGCCG
>NZ_FWER01000082.1 GCF_900169785.1 Rhizobium sullae | reverse complement strand
CCGCAACTATTTGACGGACCAACTCAAGACAACGCAAAGAAGCAGGAAAATGCGAGCGGAAATCGAAAACGTAGTCGATGAAACCAAGCAGGCTATCACCCTGCTGAGGAGGCATCTTTGACTGGGACCAGGCGGTAAGACGGCTGGACTGGCTGAACAACAAGGCAGAGGACCCGAGCCTCTGGAACGATGCCCAGGAAGCACAGAAGCTGATGCGCGAGCGCCAGCAGCTTGATGACGGCATCAACGGCGTGAAGCAGCTCGAACAACAGCTGAACGACAATGTCGAACTCATCGAGATGGGTGAGGAAGAGGGCGATGAAAGCATCGTCAACGAGGCCGAGGACGCGCTGAAGAGCCTGAAGGCCGAGGCGGCGCGCCGGCAGGTGGAGGCCATGCTGTCCGGCGAGGCCGACGCCAACGACGCCTATCTCGAAGTGCATTCCGGCGCCGGCGGCACCGAGAGCCAGGACTGGGCGAACATGCTGCTTCGCATGTACACCCGCTGGGCCGAACGCCAACGCTTCAAGGTCGAGCTTCTCGAAGTCCATGACGGCGAAGAGGCGGGTATCAAGTCCGCCACACTGCTCATCAAGGGCCACAACGCCTATGGCTGGCTGAAGACGGAATCGGGCGTGCACCGGCTCGTACGCATCTCGCCCTATGACAGCAATGCGCGCCGACACACGTCCTTCTCGTCGATCTGGATCTATCCGGTCGTCGACGACTCCATCCAGATCGACATCAATGAAAGCGACTGCCGCATTGACACCTACCGCTCGTCGGGGGCCGGCGGTCAGCACGTCAACACGACCGACTCGGCCGTGCGCATCACGCATATCCCGACGGGCATCGTCGTGCAGTGCCAGCAGGAACGCTCGCAGCACAAGAACCGCGCCAAGGCCTGGGACATGCTGCGCGCCCGCATGTATGAAGCGGAACTGAAGAAGCGCGAAGAGGCGGCAAGCGCCGAAGCCGCCTCCAAGACCGAGATCGGCTGGGGCCACCAGATCCGCTCCTACGTGCTGCAGCCCTACCAGCTGGTAAAGGACCTGCGCACCGGCGTCACAAGCACTGCACCGGGTGACGTGCTCGACGGCGATCTCAACGCGTTCATGGAAGCAGCGCTTGCGCACCGCATCAGCGGCAAACCGGACGCTGTCCTGGAGGACGTCGATTGACGGTGTGACCGGCGATTTGGCTTATAGCCGCTTGCAGCAGGTGGTTGCAGGCGGCTTGCCGCGCCCAGAATATTTTGCAGCCGGCCCGGCAAACGATTATCGAGATGATTTTCCGATGGAAAACATTGCTTTACCTCCCAATCTACGGGCGCTGCTATCTCAGTACGAGTGGAAACAGGACGATCTCGGATGTTCATCCGCAGACGTGTTCGTGCTTGCCGAAGGTGGCCAGAAGCGATTTTTCCTGAAAGGCGAAATGGCTGGTCCTTTTGCGGAATTGCCGTTGGAGGCGGAGCGTCTGCTGTGGCTGGCCAAACAAGGAATGCCGTGCCCCAGCGTCGTTGCTATGGAAAGCCATGAGGACAGAAACTGGCTGCTGCTGAACGCGCTTCCGGGAAGCGACCTGGCTTCGTCCAAATCGACGGCAGATGCGCGGTGCATTGAGATCCTGGTGGCCGCCTTGCGCCGGTTGCACGAACTTAATCCGGAAACCTGCCCTTTCGACCACGGGCTGACGGCTCGCTTGAGGCTTGCCAGGGCGCGGATGGATGCGGGCGCCGTAGACGCGGATGATTTTGACGAAGAGCGGCAAAGCGAAACGGTTGCGAGCCTTTTTGCCTACCTGGAAGCCAGCCAGCCTGACGTCACCGATGCCGTCGTTGCGCATGGCGATGCCTGCTTGCCGAATTTCATGACGCATGAAGGGCGGTTCAGCGGGTATATCGATTGCGGCCGCCTGGGCGTTGCGGATCGATATCAGGATATCGCGCTGGCAATGCGAAGCATACGGTACAACCTCGGGGAGGCGGGGGTTCGACATTTCCTCGATTGCTATGGGCTTTCCGGCATCGATGACGCGAAGGTCGCCTATTACTTGGTGCTGGACGAGTTCTTCTAGGTGTCGCGGACCGGGATTTCAGGCAGATCGGACGCAATTCCGTTCAGTTCGGTCAGATCGGAAATTGCAGCGAGAGCGCTTTTCTCGAGCAATTCCAACGCTTCGGATTGTGCTGCCAGTCCTTCCACGTCGTTGCTCGTTGCGACCCAGACACGCTCGTCCTCATCCCACTCCGCGGACAATACTTGACAACTGCTTTCAGTTCTCCTCGCGCCTCTACCTCGGACAATATGCGCCACCGAATATCATTTAGTTGCTGAATGAAATTTCATCGGTTCGTCGCTCCGTGGTGACCAATTGAAAGTCAGTTGTGACCAATTGGTAGTGGCATCCGACAAATCACATGCTGGCCACCGCAGCGCATCCTGCTGTTGCATGTCGACAACACTGGGCGATCTCTTTCCGCGGTGGTCTTGAATCGGTCGCGGTTGTCCGCGATGCTTGAGCCTTCAATTTGTCCGATCCCGGGGAGACTGACATGAAAGCGAACCTGTCCAACCAGAAAGGAAACATCGCCCACAAGGACATTCCGCTTCATGCACACTCTGTTCCCCCGCGCGAGGAAAAGCCCGCCGCGCCATAACCGCTTCCTGAAATTCTTCCGCGATTATCCAGGCACCGCCGACGGCACCCGGCGCCGTTCGCGCATACGCAAATTCCTCTCCTACTATCGTCCGCACCTGCCTTTGCTGCTGGCGGACCTGCTTTGCGCGATTCTCGTCGCCGGCACGGCGGTGGCGTTGCCGCTTTGCGCCAACTTCGTGACAAGCCACCTTCTGGCTCTGCCCAACGCGCCGGAGGCCTACGGGCAGATTCTTGCCTTCGGCGGCTTCATGCTTGCCATCCTGGCGGTCCAAATCGCCGCCATCTTCTTCGTCGACTATCAGGGGCACGTGATGGGCGCTCGGATCGAGGCGGCCGTCCGGCAGGAGCTCTTCGAACACTGCCAAAAGCTCTCGTTCAGCTTCTACGACCGTCAACGCACAGGCCAGCTGATGAGCCGCATCACGAATGATTCCCTGTGGTTGGGCGAGCTCTTCCACCACGGCCCGGAAGACATCTCCATCGCCGTGCTCAAGTATGGTGGTGCGATGGTGGTGCTGTTTTTCATCGATCCTCCTCTGGCGAGCCTCATCCTGCTGCTCACGCCGGTGGCGGTGGCTTATGCGCTGCATTTCAACCGGCGCATGAACCGCGCACTCGAGGCCAGCAAGCGGCAGATCGCCGCCGTCAACGAGCGCGTGGAGGACGCCCTGGCGGGTATTCGCGTTGTCCAGTCCTTCGCCAACGAGGCGCTGGAGCAGCAACGCTTCGCCAAGCTGAACCGGCGCTTCCTGGAGGGCCGCGCCGACGGCTACCGCAGCGAAGCCTGGTTTTCGGTGGGCACAGAAACCTTCGCGCAGCTCATCACCATACTCGTCATTGTCATCGGCGGGCTGCGCATCCTGACGGCGGAGCTGAGCGTCGCAGAAATGCTTACCTTCCTGCTCTGCGTGGCGGTGCTGGTCGATCCCGTGCAGCGGCTCGCGAATTTCGTGCGCCTCTGGCAGGAGGGCTATACTGGCTTCGTCCGGGCCATGGAGGTCCTGGAGATCGCACCGGACGTCACCGACCGTCCGTCCGCGCGTCCCATGCCGGTCCCGAGGGGCGAGATCAGTTTCTCCGATGTCGCCTTCGGCTATGAGGCTGATGGCCCAAAGGTGCTCGAGCGGTTGTCGCTCACCATCGCACCGGGCGAGTTCGTGGCCCTGGTTGGCCCTTCAGGGGTCGGCAAGAGCACGTTGTGCGCACTCATCCCGCGCTTCTACGATGTGCAGGCCGGGGCGATCCGCATCGACGGCATCGACATTCGCGACGTGACGCTGGCGTCGCTCCGGCGCCATGTCGGGGTGGTGCAGCAGGATGTCTATCTCTTCGCCGGCACCGTGGCGGAAAATCTCCGTTACGGCCGGCCGGGCGCCACAGATGCCGAGGTGGAGGCAGCCGCCCGTGCCGCCAACGCGCACGACTTCATCATGGCTCTGCCGGGGGGCTACGACACCGATATCGGGCAGCGCGGCGTCAAGCTCTCGGGCGGCCAGCGGCAGCGCCTCACGATCGCCCGCGCCTTCCTCAAGGATCCGGCGATCCTGATATTCGACGAGGCGACCAGCGCGCTCGACAACGAGAGCGAACGGGCGGTTCAAAAGGCGCTGCTCAGTCTGGCGAGCGGCCGCACCACTCTGGTGATCGCCCACCGCCTCTCCACCGTCCGCCATGCCGACCGCATCCTGGTGCTCACAGGCGATGGCATCATCGAGCAGGGGACCCATAGCGACCTCATGGCGCAGGAAGGCGTCTATGCCAACCTCCACAGCGTACAGGCAAGCATCTAGCGGCCTGGCCGAAACAGAAGCAAGCGGAGTTCAGGCTGTGTTAGACCGGCCCGTCTCCGCGGGGCGAAGGACGCATTGCAAGGGCGCGGCCGCCGGCGACGATGATGATCGCGACGGCGGTCAGAGCTGCCGCGACGGCGAAGGTGACCTGCATGCCGCTGGCGACGGCTTCGGGACGCGCAGTTGTGATGTCGGCCGTCATCGCGGCAAAGGCGAACACGGCGCCCATGACGGAAGCGCCGGTGATGAGCCCGAGATTGCGCGACAGGCTGAGCAGACCGGAGACGACGCCGCGCCGATCGGCGGGCACATCCATCATGGCGGCGGTGTTGTTAGCGGTCTGAAACAGCTGAT
Organism: Rhizobium sullae; assembly: GCF_900169785.1. Taxonomy (GTDB): domain Bacteria; phylum Pseudomonadota; class Alphaproteobacteria; order Rhizobiales; family Rhizobiaceae; genus Rhizobium; species Rhizobium sullae. The sequence continues at coordinate 13,672 of NZ_FWER01000082.1, read as the reverse complement.
AGCCCGGAGTCAGGACGACGATGGCGCCAATATAGCCGGAAACGCCGAATATCGCCGGAAGCACGGATAGGGCAACTGCACCGAGAGCCATTCCGATCAGTCCGGCGATGACCACGAACGGCGCACCCAGACGGTCGACAAGACGGCCAGCCGGAGCGCCGCTCAGCGCGGAGACGATCGGGCCAATCGACATGACGAGTCCGACAAGAGCCGCGTCAAGCCCCAGCGCACGGGAAAGGTAAAACGGGCTCACCACCAACGTCGCCATCATCACCGTCGAAACGAGCGCGTTCGCAGCCAGGCCGGCGCTGAACGCCGCATTGCAGAATGCCGCCAACCGAATCAAAGGCGATGCCACCTTCGCCTCGGTGAAAACAAAGAGCACGGCGCCGGCGAGGGCGGCGATCAGGAGCGCCGCATTCAAAGCGCCGAAATGGCCGCGCCCCATCGTCATGGCGAGCGCATAGGCGGCGAGCGTGCCTGCAAGCAGTAGCGTGCCGAGAGCGTCGAAGCCGGGGCGGCCCGTTCTTGGTGTTTCGCGGTCGACGGGCAGGAAACGGTGGGCAAGAAAGAAGGCCAGCAGACCGAGCGGGATGTTGACGAGAAAGACCGCACGCCAGCCAAGCCAGGCGATCAAAACGCCGCCAAGCGACGGACCGAGCGCGGTGCCGATTGCCGACATCGTGCCGAGCAGCCCGATGGCGCTGCCGGTTCTCTCCCGGGGGACCGTCTCGCCGACGAAGGCCATGGTAAGCGCCATCAGGACGGCGGCGCCGAGGCCCTGCGCGGCCCGCGCGGCAATCAGCCACCAGAGCGTGGGAGCAAGGCCGCAGAGCGCCGAGGCGGCGGTAAACACCATCAGCCCCGCCAGGAGCACCCGCCGGCGTCCAGCGATGTCGCCAAGCCGCCCGACGCCGACGATCAGGATCGTGATCGTCAGGAGATAGGCAATGACGACCCATTGGACTTGCTGGAATGGTGCGGCGAACATCTGAGCCAATGCCGGCAAGGCGACATTAGCGATGCTGGTGCCGAGCGAAGACAGCAGCATCGACAGGCAAAGGCCGGCAAGCGCCCATCGAACCGAGGCTGCGGAGGGTATGCCTTTGTCAGTGGCGTCAGGGAAGGCGGCGCGGGCAGAGCGGACCGATGTCATGAAGAGCTACTCCAAGATTGCGTTTGGGCAGAGATAGCTCGCGGGTAGACAGGGCGGAAGGCGCATCATATGCATTGCATTCGTGCGCCTGGCGCCATGTCATATTGCGCCGGCCGTGCTATGGTCGCTCCCATGTCGCATCCCGATCTCAATCTGCTGGTCGCCCTTGATGTGCTTCTGACGGAGGGCAGTGTCGCCCGCGCCGCCAGAAGGCTGTGGCTGAGCCCGTCGGCGATGAGCCGCGCATTGGCGCGGTTGCGGGAGGCGACCGGCGACCCGCTGCTCGTGCGGGCCGGGCGCGGCCTTGTTCCGACGCCGCGGGCGCTCGAGCTTCGCGAGCGCGTCGGCCAGCTCGTGCGGGACGCCGGAGCCGTTCTGCGGCCTGCCGAAACGCTCGACCTGTCACGGCTTGTGCGAACATTCACGCTCAGAAACCAGGATGGCTTCGTCGAGAATTTCGGGCCGGAGCTCATTGCGCTCGCCGGCGAACAGGCGCCCGGCGTGCAGTTGCGCTTCGTCCCGAAGCCGGACAGGGACAGCGCGCCGCTGCGCGACGGCAGTGTCGACCTGGAAACCGGCGTCGTCGGAAAGGCCATGGGGCCGGAGGTGCAGGCACAAGCGCTGTTCCGCGACCGTTTCGTCGGCGTCGTCCGGATAGGGCATCCGTTGTGCGAGGCTGCGATCACGGCCGCCCGCTACGCTGCCGGCCGGCATATCCTCATCTCGCGGCGCGGGCTCGACAGGGGACCCATCGATGACGCGCTTGAGCCGTTCGGCTTGAGACGGAAGATCGTGACGGTCGTTGGCGGCTTTTCGGAAGCTCTGGCTCTGGCGCGTGCCTCGGATCTGATCGCCAGCGTCCCCGAACGCTATACCGGGAACCTGCGCGACGGGATGTTCTCTTTCCCCATGCCGGTTTCGCCGCCAGATACGACGATCTCGCTGTTGTGGCACCCGCGGATGGACGCCGACCCGGCACATCGCTGGCTGCGCGAATGCGTCCGGGAGGTTTGTGCGGGCAGGCCCGCCGGCTCAAGCAATTAGCTCAAAGAACTAGTCTTCTGGAGTCGTAATTCGTATCATTGAAACGAGCGGTTGTGGCCGCGCTGGACATCGCGACGGGCGCAGTCATCGGAAAATGCTACAAACGCTGTCGTGCGACCGAGTTCTTCGACTTTCCCAAGCGCATCCACGCAGCTGTTTCCGGAGGGCCGGACGTGCATCATGCCACCGAACTGGAGGCCGACATTGCCGCCTTCATCGAGGCCTACAACGAAAACCCGAAACCCTACAAATGAGTCAAATCCGCAGACGAAATCCTCGCTTCCGTAAAACGGTTCTGCCGGCGAACGCAGCAAGTCTTATGCCGCGAACTTTAGATTCAGGTGTCTAATCTAGTTCGTCGACTTCTCGATCTTGATCTCGCCGAGTTCGTCGATCAGCACGGTCCAGCCCTCGGCTTCGGCGTTCGGATCAGTCTTCAGGTAGACGGTGGCGAAGAGGCCAGGCTGCTGAGCCATGCCCGTGGAACCTTCCGGACGGATGTCGGTGACATAGGGCTTCAGCCGCGTGAACTCGTGCAGCTCGACGCTGGAGACGATCTCCGGGCCGCTCTCGGCCTGCGCGATCTGCTGCAGATAGATTTTCGAGGTCCTGTCCGGCTGGCGGACGGCAAAGAGCTTGTAATAGCCGCGGCGCGGCTGAGGTTCCGCCTTCCCTGGATCGCCGCCGCCGGGTGCACGTTCGATGGCAATATCCGCGCGGCTTTCTTCCCAATAGCCGGTGCTGGTTGCGAAGATCACAGCGGGCGGAAGGATGGTGTTGGCCGGCGAAGCGGCCTTCGCAAGGTCTGCCGGGCCGGTGACGAGCATTGCGGCGAGGAGAGCGGTTCGAAGCTGCATGGCCTCAATCCTCGAATTGTTCGGCAAGGATGCGATCCGACCAGGAGCGGTCCGGATCGGAAAGGATCCGCGCCGTCATGTGCTCCGACTGGCCGATGCGGATATGCAGCACGGACTTCACCTCGGCGTTGTCGGCAACCGCATTCACCGGGCGTTTTTCGGCCTCGAGAATATGGATGTCGACCGTCACCTTGTTCGGCAGCAGCGCGCCGCGCCAGCGCCGCGGACGGAAGGCGCTGACTGGCGTCATGGCAAGCAGCGGCGCTTCGAGCGGCAGAATTGGGCCGTGGGCCGAAAGATTGTAGGCGGTGGAGCCTGCGGGCGTTGCCACCATCAGGCCGTCGCAAATCAGTTCCGCGAGGCGCACATGCCCGTCGACCTCGACGCGCAGCTTGGCGGCCTGATAGGACTGGCGGAAGAGCGAAACCTCGTTGATGGCGAGCGCGGTGGAATTGGTGCCGTCCGCATTGGCCGTCGTCATCTGCAGCGGATGGAAGGCATTTTCGACGGCCGAGCAGATGCGGTCGTGCAGTTTCTTGGTGCGGTAGTCATTCATCAAGAAACCGACGGAGCCGCGGTTCATGCCATAGACGAGCTTGCCGGAATTCATCGTGCCGTGCAGCGTCTGCAGCATGAAGCCGTCGCCTCCGAGCGCCACGATGACATCGGCTTCCTCGGCGGGGACATCCCCATAAAGGCGAATCAACTCTTCTCGCGCAGCAAGCGCCTCCGTTGCCGATGAAGCGAGGAAACAAAGTGTCTGAAATGAACGGCCCATGCGATGCCCTTTATGATCTTCGCCTAGCTAAAGGATAAAGGGCTTCTGCGACAAGGTTTTTTGCGCGCAAGCAAATAGCTCCGCCTGCGCTGCGCGCGCCGCCGGAGAGACGATGGAGACCGCTATTTCTGTTCTCTGGTGCCCGGCGCTGCTTCGCGCTGATCCTGGTCTTCCAGGTCGGATTCGACGATGTAGGCGTCGCCGTGCAGGCGCGCCTGTTCCTTCAGGGCGGACTGTTTCGCGCGTTCATCGGGCTCGATTTCCCCTGCGCGGTGGTCCCGCGCTCGATTGACGTCCTCGGGCTTGATGTCCAGCGAGCCTTCGTGCAGATGGCCCATGCCGGATGCCAGCCCGCGCGCGGCCCGCGATTTGGCCTCCTCGCGGCGCTGCGCAGCGGCCGCAGAGTCCGAGCAGCGCGCATCATCGGTGCCCGAATCAAATCTCTTGTCCTGAGCAGCCATCTCGACCTCCTACTGTGACTGATCGATCGCGTGAGGCGAGGGCCGGCCGGGCGTTTCGGTCGGCTGGAAATAGCCGGCGCTCTCGGCGGCGAGGACTGCGGCAAGCGCCAGAGCAACGGCGACGGCCCAAGCGAACCGGCGGTTCATCGCGATGCCTCGTGCGGCGGTTTCTCGTAGAGTTTCCGCACCTTGCGGTCCTGCGCGTCCTGCTCACTGTGCGAGAGTTTGCGGTTTGTGAGCATGCCATAGGCGATCGCGCAGCCGAGAAGGAACGCGCCGCCGGCGATAGCGAAGAGCCAAAGATAATCTGCAATCATGCTTTGATCCTCCTTTGATGATTCGAACCGGTGGAGGGCGAATTTGTTCCGCCCCGGCAAAAGCACGTAATAATGTAGATCTGAGGGAGGGTGGAGGGTGGATAGTGGTCGGCGCTTCGGATCGGTGAGCTGCAACGGGCATGCTTGCCTCCAAGGTAGGATGTTTGTGGTTAAGCGACCCTCATTTTGCCACAGCGCTGATTGCTATCCACCCTCCCTCATAGGATCTACCCAATTTCGAAGAAGCAGGGCCGACCGGTTGCCGACAGGCAGGATCAATCTTCGACTGCAGATTTTCAGGAAACGCAAAAAAGGCCGTCAGGCGCTCCGGCGCGAGGACGTCGCGTAGCGATCCGACGCCCGTTCGATGCTGTCGAGTGTATTCATGAGATCGACCATATCGCAGGCTTCCGCCCACTGCATGCCGCAGATCGGGATACCGTCCAAAGCGGCCGGCTGCATTGTCATTCCATCAACAACAAGCCAGCGATCATCGGCTTCATGCCGGAGATTATACCGTCGCATCACCTCTCTCCCGCGGCGACCATACCATATTTTAGCATGAGCGCGAACGCGTTGGTCAAGCGGCGGAATAACACGTGCGCCGGGGTCAGTGCACGGATGGCTCACTGTCGTCCAGGAACGACCGAATGCCGTCGCGCGCAACTGTCGCCAGGAATTCGTCGAACGCCTCGCGATCGGTCGCAAAAGGCTCGTCCCAGCGGATCAGGTCCTCATCCTGCGTCACGACCTCCATCGACCAGTCCTCATTGGAACCGGCCGTCCGGAAGATGTCGACGAGTACGGTAACGTCGTCCTCTGTGAATTCGCCGGCGAGTTCCGAATGTTCGAGTTTCGGCTTCTTGGGCATTCGATATCGCAATCCATAATTGTCAAAGCGCGCACGAGCGGGATACTTTCAAGTGCGCCTGGTGGATTTGTCAAGGAAACAGCCATGCAAAAGCAATACCGCGCGCGGTTGCGCCGGGCTCCCCGCAAAGGCGGAACTCTCTTGGCCGCGTGTCGTTGTTCCCCTGTCACCACCATCCAATGGAGCGACAAAATGAGCAAGACAGACGTCAAAAAACTAGTGAAGCGGGCCGAACGCCAGGTCGAAAATACCAGCGCCGGCGGCCATCTAGGCGGCACCTATTTCGGCCAGCAGCCCGACGGGAAGACGGCGTCATCAACCAACAACGAGGCCCGGAAGTCGCGGTCGAACGACGGCAGCAATTGAGAAGTGGGCTGGAAGCCTGTTCTCGGCGGACGATGCGATCGGGAGCGTCCGGGGGTCCGGGCGCAAGCTCTACGTGAGGATCGACAAATCTACTGGCCGCTTCAAAGAGAAAGAGCTGTTGACGAAACGGGCGATCTTCGAATGACGCGAATGGCCTGTTCGAGATTACTTTAAATAGCGGCTGCAGAACGGTTCCGAAATCTGGTGGCTGTAGGCCTGCGATCCCGCGCAGCACGTTTGCCAATTCATAGGCTCTCTTGCCAATCGTAAGCGGTGCATTGACCCCGTCTGGCACGAATAGACCCTCGGCTTAGCCGTCGCTAGATGGGGTTGTTTCATCGCTTACCTTCAATGTGTTCTCTGTACCATCGGAAAGAAGGTGTGGTCGTGAAGCTGAGAGACGATCTGATGTCGGCCTTGCGCTATGGCGTGATGATGCTGCTGAATTCAAGGCAGCACGCCCGACGAAGCGGCGGTCCGATGCGCTCGCTGGCTTTCGATGATCCGGGAGCCGTTACGACTCCTTCATCTTCCAATGGAAAATCTCAACGCTTCCTGGGCCTACCCATGTCACTTTCCCACTTCCGTTCCCGCCGCACGCTGAGCATTGCCAACGAACATAGGCGCCGACAGGATCGGGAGGGACGAAAAAGTGACTGCCCGCATGTTTGACAACCGAATCGAGCATCAGCCGATCGACATATTGCAAACAGTCGGCGCTCCCGCATTTTGGGCATTTTGTCTGGTCGGGCATGACAAGCCTCGCTGACACTCACTCGATCGGAGAATGTAATGCAATTCGCCAACGCTGTAACCGTGACGGAAGTGTGCCGGATCGAATTCGTACAACGGCTAAACAAATCGACAGGCGAATACATCAAGATTGAAGTGCGGTCCCGGTCGTGTCATCGGTGAACCGTCGAAGGCAAAGTTTAACGATCCGGCCGGCCGATTCATCGAAGACATTGAGCCGAGACGATCACGCGGGAGCTCGGCGGCACCCCGACGTGTACCAGAAGGCGGAGAGGGTGGAATTCGCTCCTAACAGCCATGCCGCATTTCGAGTGTGGTGCGCAGATTTTGGCCGTCAGTTGGCGGCGCTTGCCCGCTCCAGTTCGGAAAGACGCTCCTTACAAATCGCCGCGACAATCTGATGCAAGTGTTCTGTCCGCTCAAGCAGCCAGCCAAGCGCCTCTTCGGTGATCTCGAAGTGCTTCGAGTATCGCGCCTTGACATAGGCTTCGTTGAGAATGTTGTACCAGGCGGTATAGCGGTGCTGGTCGCGCGGCCATGCGTCGATCAGCCGGCGGTCCTGATCTTCAGCCAGCCCGCGCAGGAATTTCAGGTTGTGTGATGGCGGGCTGTAATTGGTCAGGGTGAGAAGCAAAGCGGAGTACGCCGACTCGACGGACTGGTGTAGTTCGAATGCCGCGTGGCTGAGTTGGTCTTTCCCAAGCAGATACTGAGTGGTATCCAGAAAGCTCAATGCTGAGGGAAACTTGTTCGCGAAATGCTCCTTCGCCACCCTATAGGAATCGAGAGCGGAGAGTTTTCTCGGTTCGGCCAGCGGCCGGTCGTCGAGCTCGTAAAGCACGATGCCCTCACGCAGGATGTCGACGAAGAAATACTGGCCGTCGGCCAGAAAGTTGTTCACCTCCCTGGCACCATGGACGATCAGCCCGACCGGCGTCTTCACGCCTTTATCCCACAGCAGCCGGTCGGTGGTTTTGTCCCAATACAGCGGTTCCGCCAGCTGTTTGGAATTGACGATGACGAGGATGTCGTAGTCGGAGCGGTAACCCTTCATCGTGTGCGGCTCGTCGACCCAAGTGCCGCGGCAATACGAACCAAAAAGCAGAATCTTTAAGATCCGGCCGCGCTTCTTGAAGGCGGCCGACGTGCCTGACAGCGCATCGGCGAACTCCTCATGGATGATCGCAACGACGCGGGCAAGCTCGCGCTGCTTTTCTTCCGGCAGATGTTCCAGGGACGATCGCATGCCCCATCGATAGGCCAAAGACGATTCGCCGTCTACTACTGGAAACTGTAGGCGGTGCGGCCGCTTGCAAGCCGACGCAATCTCCCGCGGGCACGGGGAGTGGGATGGTTTCTTGTATTTTTTTGGGGGCAAGCTGAAGCCAAAGCACGTCCGCCGATCTCGGAATCGGAATTGTGCTGACAGCGGTCGCTCGCCGACCCCCGCGAGAGTTTTCTCGGACCGTTCGTCGGCTCCGATGACTTTTCTGCGCCGCATTTTACCCGCCGGAGCGACGGAATCGAGGGAGTTTCATCCGCGCCGCTTGCGTATTTAACGATGAGGCGAAACTGGAGTGTGCGGCAATCTAGCCTCGCCAAAAAGAGAACAGAAAATGAAGAAGCTACTAGCGTCATTCGTAGCGATAAACGGGTTTCTCGTTTGGAGACTTCGGAAAACAAGGAATTAGGCTGCGGCGGCTGTCCCTTGTTCCAGCATGCGGATGCGCACTTCCAATTGCTCGATCCGCTGATCACTGGCGAGTTGTTCCGCTGCACGTCGCTCTTTTTGCCTTGCATCGGCGACCAACTCCAAGAATGAGACGATCGCCGGCCATTGCGCACCCAAAGGCGAGGTGTTTTGCGCTGATAGAGACGTCGCCATAAAATGCAACTGACATAATCGACGCGGTAGTCCCAAACGCCGCAATAGGAAGCGCCACCAGCTTATAAGCTTTGTACTTGTCCGTATATTTTTCCCACATCAATGTAATCCCCAGTTGCTGCGCCCCGAATACAGGAGTCAACGGAAACCGAGAGGAATGGTTGGTGATAGAGACAGAGAAACGGTATCGATAGGAGATATTTTCAGAAGCGATGGGGGTGTACGACATGGGATTGTTTGACGGGTTTCTTGGTCATGGTTCAAAGGTCGATCCGACCGAGCTCAACAAGCGTTTGAATGGCGTCTTGATCGAAGGCGAGGAGCCCCAACTGGCGTTCAAGATTATCCGCGATTTCTTTGTCTTCACGCAGTGGCGCCTCATTCTGGTGGACATTCAGGGGATCACCGGTAGCAAAGTCGACTACATGTCAGTGCCCTATAAGGCGATAACCCGTTTTTCGGTAGAAACTGCGGGCACGTTCGACCTGGAATCGGAACTCAAGATTTGGGTCTCCGGAACATCCGATCCCATCCAAAAAACCCTTAAGAAGGGCACGGATGTTCGCGGCATTCAGCGCGCACTGGCCACCGCTATTTTTCGCTAGTCGAGAGGGGAGGCGGATGATCAAGCGCATTGGAATGTGGGCTGCTTTCGCCATTGCAGCAGTCGTCGTCGCCGTCCAGAAGCAATTCAACATTCCCGATTACGTCATCGGGCTGGGTGTCCTGACTGTCGTGCTTCTCTGGATAGGAAAGCAGGCTACAGGCGCTTGAGGAGCGAGTGGTCCGCAAGGAATACAGCGGCATCATCGCGGCCTTAGGGGGCGAACGTCACAAGCCGGAGCATAAACAGCCGGCATCTCTCGCGGCGGGCCGCGCGATTGCATCATGGATCACTCCAGCGCACGAAATCCTGTTCGACGATTTCCGCTGGTTCGCCGCCCTCCTGAATATGCAACTCACGGACCCTTGGGCCATTGAAGAGCTGAACGACACGAACATTCGAGGTTTCGAAGGGCCGGAGTTCGGTCGGCGATATCAAGTCTGGTACAACGCCTGCAAGGTCGGCACCATGCAAGTGATGATGAGCTTCGACGGGATGCTGAAGCGGAACAATTTCTCCGAGAACAGGTCGGCGAGGGTAAAGCTCGATCTGGACTATCTCCGGTTCATCCCATATATCGACGCTGGCTCCCTAATCTACCAAATCGTGTTGCTGGTAAGGGACTTCGACTTCACGAACGGCGACGCCTCCCGCGCAAAAGCGCGGGCCACCGCAGCGGACGCTCTCGGCGGCTATCTGTGGGAAGCCGTCAGGGAGCCGGAGTTCGATCCGTCGTTCGACTTCTCCATTGACGGCTCCTGTGACCTTCTCCGGCACGTGGTCGATGACTGGAAGAAGCAGGGCATCGATCCGATGGTGAAGTGGGGCGGCGACCGAGAGAAGGCCTGATCGGTCTGACCGCGATCATCAAACGAAGCGAAAAGCGGATTTGACGACCGGCAGTGGCTGCGTTTGCGATTCGGGCCGCGCCAAAAATGCGCCAAAATTTGCAAATCGATGTAGCCGGCTAACATGACGTTTTCTTTAGTATATTGATTTTATTGAGGATTATGGTGCCCCCGGCAGGGTTCGAACCCGCGACCCCCTGATTACAAATCAGGTGCTCTACCAACTGAGCTACAAGGGCAATGCGTGCCAACTAGCAGATTCTTCCCGGGTGTAAAGGGAAAATCCAGCCCGGGCGCGATTTCGTGATCGATCATAACCCAATCGCTCTCCATTTCATGAACAAAAGCTGAAGTACCGATTCAGGAGAAGTTCAGGGCAGGAGGAGCAGATTTCGCTCACAGTCATCAAGGAGGTGAGCCATGAGAATTGTCCATTTTGCTGTTGCAGCGCTTCTCTCGGTCGGCTCGGCCGCCGTTGCCGGTGAGCCCGTGGTTGCCGCTCCCGTCTATGCACCGGTTGCTTCCGTCGAAAAGAGCGACGTCGTGAAGGTGCATTACCGGGATCATCACCGCCATTGGCGTCATTCGTGGCGGCATGAACGTCGTTACTGGCGCCACGATCCGTATGCCTATGAGCGCAGCTATTACTACCGGCCCTGGCGCGCCGAACGGCGGTGGAGGGAACGCCATTATTGGCGTCATCACCACCGACCGCACCATTACCTGCAATTCCGCATCGACCTGTGATCGTCCGCTGGGCTTCGTCTGACCGGCACTCAAAAAGGCGGCATCATCGGGATACCGGGAGTGGGCCGCCGGTGCGGACGTCGATCAGCAAACGCGATGCCGCCGCGTGCGATTCCCGGCGGCTATTGCGCAGGCGGTGTCGGTGTGGGTGCCGGCGTTGTCGGCGCCAGGGGATCCGGCTGGCGCGTCGGCTGGGTGGGATCGACCCATATTATACTGAGAACGATGGCGACGAAGACCGCGATGAACAGGATGCCGAACAGGAGGGGCCGGATTGCCATGCCGGATATTTTCCTTCTCTCTTGCTGTTGCTCTCTTTGCTGCTGCGCTCAAGCGGCTCTTAGGGCCGCCATTCGTTCATTTTGAGACGCCTGCTTATTTCTTCAGGTGAAGCCGGGCGGCATACATCGCGATCGCAGCCGCATTCGAGACGTTGAGCGATTTGATCGCGCCTGGCATGTCGAGCCGCGCTAGCGCGCTGACGGTCTCCCGCGTCTTCTGCCTGAGGCCCTTGCCTTCGGAGCCGAGAACGAGCGCAACCTTTTCGCCTGAGAACGTGCCCTCGATCGGCGCTGGCCCTTCCGAATCGAGGCCGATCGAGAAGAAGCCGAGCCGGTGCAATTCACCGAGCGCGTCGGCAAGATTGGTGATCTGTATATAAGGAATGAGCTCGAGCGCGCCGGAAGCCGATTTTGCGAGCACGCCCGATTCAGTCGGACTATGTCTCTGCGTGGTGATGACGGCGCCGGCATTGAAGGCGACGGCTGAGCGCATGATGGCGCCGACATTGTGCGGATCGGTGACCTGGTCGAGCACGAGGAGCAACGGGCTGTTCTTCAGCGCCTCTAGGCGCCGGACGGGCAGGGGGCGGGTTTCCAGCATCACGCCCTGGTGGATCGCCTCGGGGCCGAGCACCTTGTCGATATCCTGCGGTGAGACGATCTCGACGGGAATGCCGAGCCGTTCGGCGTCGATTTCGAGGCGTGCAAGCGCATTCTGCGTCACGCTCAGCCTGACGTTTTTCCGCTCGGGGTTTTCAAGTGCTGCGCGCACGGTGTGTAGGCCGTAGAGATGGACCTGGTCGGCCGCGAGTGCCGGCGGCTTCCAGTCGTCGCCGCCGCGTTTGCGCTTCTGCGGATGCGGCGTCGGGATTTCGCCGCGCTCGCGCTTGGCATCGCGATGGGCGCGCCGCAGAGTGGCGTAATGCGTGTCCTTGGGGGACTTGTCGGTTGCGGGCTTGCCGCCGGATTTATTGTCTTTGCTCATGCGGCTTTATAACGGGAGCACTTCACCGCGCATAGGGTTTCTTTGCCGGCGGCGGCTTTCAACAGGCGATGAAGTTTTTCGTGTTTTTTCTATTGTCTTCATGTTGACATGGGCAAATGCTCCGGTCATATACGCGGCGCAGATCGAGGGGCGGCAACGCTCCTGGGTCTTCGAGCTTGGTTCTTACGATCCAGACGAAAAACTGGAGAGATGCCCGAGTGGTTAAAGGGGACGGACTGTAAATCCGTTGGCTCAGCCTACGTTGGTTCAAATCCAACTCTCTCCACCATTCGTCACTTGGATCGGACCACCCCGCGGGTATAGCTCAATGGTAGAGCAGCAGCCTTCCAAGCTGAATACGCGGGTTCGATTCCCGCTACCCGCTCCAGCTCTCAGAGATTTAAACATTGCGTCCGACCAGCGCGTTGGCCGCACGCCTTCAAAGGCGTGAAATTTCCGTTTGAATGCCGTGGGCACTGCTGCTTAACATGGCCTCATGAGAGGTCCTATGCGAAACCTGATATTAGCCGCCGTATTCTTGCTTCCCTCGGCAGCCTTTGCTGCCCAGACAGTTGAAGTCAAAGCCCGCGATCACAGCTGTAGCGCGCTTGCGCAGATCATCCGGCAAAACAAAGCGGTATTCGTGCGAATCGGCATCGGAGGCCGCAGCTTCCGTTACCCGCCGGCCAGCTGCAGGCTGGGTGACAAGCGCTCGACGACCAGTTTGCGGGATGCCGGAGGAAGGCTCTGCATCCTCGATTACGCCTGCGTCTATGATCCGGACTCTTTTTATAACAAGATTCCGAATTAGGACTTGGAGCTAAGCCAAGGTAAGCCATGCAACTTCGCCACCTGACGCGGTTTTCATCTCTGGTCCAGTCAGCCCCATAAAAGGACGAAGGGCGAGGCGAGAGCGACGATCGCTGCGATGATCCACCTTGCCTGCCCGTAGGAGCGGAGTTCCGCCACGGAAAGCCATTTGCGGAAGACGAAGAAGCCGATCGCGATGACGGCGCTGTAGATGAGCGCGCGAACGAAGATCGTCCAGCCTCCGCCGAAAAGGCCGATCGCCAGGCCGAAGCCCGTCAGCGCTCCGAGAATGCCGTATCCGACATCGAACATAAGCGTTGTGGTCGTGGACAGGGGCGTCAGTATCCTGGGAAATGCGATCGCAAGGGCAGCCGTCAGAAGCCATATGCTGACGAGCGCCTGCAGCGTCGACGAACTGGTGATGGACGTGGCGACAGCCGTAAGGCGCTCGGGCGTCGACAGATGCACGATCTGGGCCACCCAGTCGATTGCGCCCGCCATTATCCAGAGTACGAATGCGCAGGCAACAAAGATCAGAAAGTTGCCAGCCGATCGTTTTGCAATTTCTGCCGGTTCCATTCTTTCCCCCTAGGAATCGCGCTTCAGCAACGCCAAGACCGCATAATATCATATGCACGGGCGGCTGTGTCCCTGTTCGGAAATATGCTGGTTTTGCCGGCTGATATTGCCGATTGACGATCCGTTCCCATATGCGGTTCCAGGCCTGGAATGGCGTTCACAATTAGGTCTTGCGCAATCCCGCCGAAAGCCTTAAACGGCGGCACTAAACCGGTTCGCCGGGGTCACCCATTTCGTTCACAGGAAGCATTCAAATGGCAAAGAGTAAGTTTGAGCGCAACAAGCCGCACGTTAACATCGGCACGATCGGCCACGTTGACCACGGCAAGA
>NZ_FWER01000080.1 GCF_900169785.1 Rhizobium sullae | reverse complement strand
TCATGGATGATCGAAACAACGCGGGCAAGCTCGCGCTGCTTTTCTTCCGGCAGATGTTCCAGGGACGATCGCATGCCCCATCGATAGGCCAAAGACGATTCGCCGTCTACTACTGGAAACTGTAGTTTGGCACCCATCAAATCTACGGCCGGACACCGAACATGTACCGGAAGTTATTTTCTTTGCGCCGAAACTTTATGGCGGAGAGGGGGGGATTCGAACCCCCGATGCCCTTGCAGGCATGCCGCATTTCGAGTGCGGTGCATTCAACCACTCTGCCACCTCTCCGCGGTGCTGGTTGGCGCATATTTCGCGCGGGCTGTCTCATAGCGATCAAAAGGCGGACTGGCAAGACGAAATTGTAAAGCTTTTCCTCCTTTTGCCTTGACAGCTTTTTGACACTCGCGTATCTCGCTCACGGAATAGGTGTGGAGTAGTCCGTGCCTTGCCAGCCTCGCGCTCGCGCGGGGTTTCACCGGCAGACAGAGTTCCGGGCGAACGCCCTGAAATCCTGCTTAATTTCGACTGATAAAAAGACGGCCACCTGCAGTTTGCGGGGAGAGCTGGATCGAACATGAAAGGATCAAAAATGTTCGCAGTCATCAAGACCGGCGGTAAGCAGTACCGTGTGGCAGCCAACGACGTGCTGACCATCGAGAAGCTTGAAGCCACCGCTGGCGACTCCATCGAATTCACCGAAGTCCTCGTAATCGGCGAAGGCGCCGACGCTGCGATAGGTGCTCCCTTCGTCAAGGGCGCTTCCGTCAAGGCCGAAGTGGTCGAGCACAACCGCGGCAAGAAGGTTATCGCCTTCAAGAAGCGCCGCCGTCAGAACTCGAAGCGTTCGCGCGGCCACCGCCAGCATCACACGGTCGTCCGCATCACGGACATCGTGGCTGCCAATTAAGATCACGGGACTAAAGGTTTAAAGGAGAACTCCAATGGCACACAAAAAAGCTGGCGGTTCGTCACGCAACGGTCGTGATTCCGAATCCAAGCGCCTTGGCGTGAAGAAGTTCGGCGGCGAAACCGTCATCGCAGGCAACATTATCGTGCGTCAGCGCGGTACGCAGTGGCATCCGGGCGCCAATGTCGGCCTCGGGAAGGACCACACCATTTTTGCGCTTACGGCAGGCAATGTGGACTACCGAAAGAAGGCCAATGGTCGCGTGTACGTGTCTGTAATGCCGAAAGCGGAAGCAGCGGAATAAGCCGGTAGCGCTCAAAAACAGCCGGCGTCTCATCGACCCGGCTGGCCGTACCAGGTTCAGTCCAGAAAACAGGGGAGATGGGGCGCCATCTCCCCTTTTTCTTTGTCCATAAGGAGGACTGAACATGCAAGGCGAACTGATAAGGGTTGACCAACCACGGTCACCCCAAGAACGGCTGAGGCCGGAGCGGTTAAGGACCGATTGCCCTGTCTTGTTATCGGAAAGGCTCGTCATGCGCGCGCCCCACGAGGAAGACATTGACGCCCTTTCCCATCTCGCCAACAACGCCAAAGTCGCCACAATGGTATCGCGCATGCCGCACCCCTATACCGCCAATGATGCCGCCGACTTCGTGCGTCGGACGAAGAATGGCGAGATTGGCAAGTGCGTCTATGCCATCACCAAAGCTGAAAACGGCGCCTTCATGGGGTGCTGCGGCGTAGAGCCGCAAGTCGACGAACGCACCGTCGAAATCGGCTACTGGCTCGGCGAACCTTATTGGGGCCAGGGCTATACGACCGAAGCCTGCCACGCGCTGGTCGACATGGTCTTTCGCACACGCGACAATGTCGATCAGATTGATGCCCGTTGCCGGGTGATGAACATCGCGTCGCGGCGGGTTATCCAGAAGTGCGGCTTCCAGTTCCAGGGCTCAGGACTTGCCGCGTCTCTGGCCCTCGGCAGCAACGTGCCCGTGGAATGGTACCGGCTCGACCGGAAGACCTGGATGTCGCTGAGAAGTTGGGGGAGCCTGTGATGAGCGCCGCCATCTTGCAGCGACCCAAGAGCGAGCAAGTGACGCCCGGCCGCGTGCCGGTCGTCACCACGCCCCGGCTGACGCTCCGCCCGCACAGGTTGGCCGATGCGAATGCGATTGCGGAATCGCTGTCAGACTTCGCAATCACTCGGATGCTTGCCCGCGTGCCCGCGCCCTATGACAGGCAGGACGCACTTGATTGGCTGGTTCCCGTGACGTCCGGCAGTCTGCCGGATTGGCACTTGGCGGTCACCGACGGAGACGACGCGCATATCGGCGTCGTCTCCGTCGAACTTCGCCACGGCCGCTGGCACCTTGGCTACTGGCTGAACCGCTACTTTTGGCGACGCGGCTATATGAGCGAAGCTGTCGCAGCGGTGCTGGAGCGCTTCTCCCGGCGGATGCCGGATACGGCGGTTCACTCGGGCGTGTTCGCGGATAATCCAGCCTCGCTGAGATTGCAGGAGAAGCTCGGCTTCCGGATGACGGGATGCGCGGAGATCTACAGTTTCGCCCGCAACACGATGGTGTCGCATGTCGAAACCGTGCTTCAACCCGGCGCCCTGCAGATCACGAAGGTTGCCTGACGAGACAAAAACGCCGCAGCCTCCGCGCTGCGGCGTTTTCCTATCCGCCGATCTCGACCCAGAGGGGGAAATGATCGGAACCCACCGAATCCGTATCCACATGGGCGGATTTCAAGCGGCCCTGCAGGCCGCAACTGACGAAACAGTAGTCAAGATGCATACGCTTTCCGTGGTTCTCCGGATCGATCCAACTATAGCTTCCGGGCATGTAGCCTTCGAGCGCGGCCAGCGCATCGACAGGTGTTCCGATGCGCGGCACGCGTCCGTAGTATCTGTCGTCCATTCCAACAAACGAGCAGTATTCCGCAGATTCCGGCACCATGTTGAAGTCGCCCAGGATGACGTAGTCTTCCGGAAGCGGCAGATCCGCAATCTCGAATTCAGCAACACCCGTGAGCGATCCACCTTCGAAGGGAAACGCATTGATACGCTCGTTCAAATAGGCGAGTTGGCATATACGCTCGTCGGGCGAAACGTGATCGAGATGAACGGAATAGACGCGAAGCGCGCCTTCCGGCGTATCGATGACGGCCTCGGTTGCACCGCGCTGCAGGTTGAGTTTCGAAAGAGTGCGGCTTCGAGGCAGAAGCAGAGTGCGTGCCGAAAGGATCGGCCACCGCGAAAGGATCATGTTTCCGAACTGGAAGCGCGTGCCGCGCGGCGGAAAATCATCTTCGCCCGCCTCGACGTGCAGATCGCAGGCCGGGCCATAGACCCAGAAATGGTCGGGAAAGAAGGCCGCAAGATCGGCCGCCATGTCGGCAAAATCGTTTCGTTCGAAGCCTCTGGTCACCTCCTGCGCCGCGATGATGTCCGCGCCATCGAGGCTCTCCGCGATACGGCCGAGATCATAAATCCCATCAAGACCGAAGCCGTACTGTATGTTATAGCTCGCAAACTTCACGATAATCTTTGACCTCGGCTTGAACCGCCTATATCGAAAGCGGCAGGATGGGGCGCGTAAAAGCCACCGATGATGGAAGTAAAATGAAATTTCTCGATGAAGCAAAGGTCTATATTCGGTCTGGTGACGGCGGCGCAGGCAGCGTCTCGTTCCGGCGCGAGAAATTCATCGAGTTCGGCGGACCGGACGGCGGCGATGGCGGTCGCGGCGGCGATGTCTGGATTGAAGCCGTCAACGGCCTCAACACGCTGATCGATTTCCGCTACCAGCAGCATTTCAAGGCCCAGATCGGCACGCACGGCATGGGCAAAAACCGCACCGGCGCCAATGGCGCAGACGTGACGCTCAAGGTCCCGGTGGGAACACAGGTCCTGGAAGAAGACCAGGAAACGCTGATCTGCGACCTGACGGAAGAAGGACAGCGTTTCCGGCTTGCCGCCGGCGGCAACGGCGGCTGGGGGAATGCGCATTTCAAGACCTCGGTCAATCAGGCACCGGATTGGGCAAATCCCGGTCTGCCTGGCGAGGAAAAGACGATCTGGCTGCATCTGAAGCTGATCGCCGACGCCGGGCTCGTCGGCCTTCCCAATGCCGGAAAGTCCACTTTCCTGGCGGCAGTCACCCGCGCACGGCCGAAGATCGCCAACTATCCCTTCACGACCCTGCATCCGAACCTCGGCGTGGCAACGATCGACGGGCAGGAGTTCATTCTGGCGGACATTCCGGGACTGATCGAAGGCGCGCATGAGGGCATTGGCATCGGCGACCGGTTCCTCGGCCATGTCGAGCGTACTCGCGTGCTGCTGCATCTGGTCTCGGCGCAGGAGGAAAAGGTCGGCAAAGCTTATACGACTGTGAAGAACGAGCTTGAAGCCTATGGTAACGAACTGACCGACAAAGCGGAAATCGTTGCGCTCGCACAAATCGACGTACTCGACGACGCGACGCTGAAGAAGAAGACGAAGGAGCTCGCCAGGGCTTGCGGCAAGACGCCGTTCCAGATTTCGGCCGCAACCGGCAAGGGCATGACCGAGGTTCTGCGAGCTCTGCGCGACGTCATTGTCGAAGCGAATGCGGGCGGTAAGAAGCCGGCCAAAGCGCCGAAGCTGCGGCATCGCGACATGATCGCGACCGACGAGGACAGAACGGATGACGACGCGTAAGCCGCTCGATCGCTACCGCCGCATCGTCATCAAGATCGGCTCAGCACTTCTTGTTGACCGTAAGACCGGGCTCAAAAACGCGTGGCTGAATGCAATGTGCGCCGATATCGCCGCACTTAAGGCAAGAGGCGCGGACGTGCTTGTCGTCTCCTCGGGCGCTATCGCGCTCGGCCGCTCTGTGCTGGATCTGCCTTCTGGCGCGCTGAAACTGGAAGAAAGCCAGGCGGCGGCAGCCGTCGGCCAGATTTCGCTCGCACGCGCCTGGTCGGAAAGCCTGTCGCGGGATGAGATCGTGGCGGGCCAGATCCTGCTCACCCTCGGGGATACGGAGGAGCGTCGCCGTTATCTCAATGCCCGCGCCACCATCAACCAGCTCTTGAAGATCGGCGCCATTCCGATCATCAACGAGAATGACACGGTTGCAACCAGCGAAATCCGGTACGGCGACAATGACCGCCTCGCCGCCCGTGTCGCAACGATGACGGGCGCCGATCTGCTGATCCTTCTATCCGATATCGACGGACTTTATACTGCGCCGCCGCACCTTGATCCGGATGCAGAATTCCTCGAGACGATCGCCGAGATCACCCCCGAGATCGAGGCCATGGCAGGCGGCGCCGCTTCCGAGCTGTCGCGCGGCGGCATGCGCACGAAGATCGACGCTGGCAAGATCGCAACGACGTCGGGCTGCGCAATGATCATCGCTTCCGGCAAAACGGATAGCCCGCTATCCGCCATTGCGAACGGCGCACGTTCCTCCTGGTTCGCGCCGTCCGGTACCCCCGTGACCGCGCGCAAGACCTGGATCGCAGGTCAGTTGCAGCCAGCTGGAGAACTGCATGTCGATGACGGCGCCGTGACGGCGCTCGGTGCCGGCAAGAGCCTGCTTCCGGCCGGCGTTCGCAAGGTGATCGGGCTTTTTAGCCGAGGGGACACTGTGGCAATCATCGGCCCTTCCGGGCGCGAGATCGCCCGCGGCCTCGTCAGCTACGACGCAGAAGACGCCCGCCAGATCGTTGGCCGCAAATCGGCAGAGATCGAAGCGATCCTCGGTTATCCGGGCCGTACCGCCATGATCCATCGCGACGATATGGTGATGACGTCACAGGTAAATTCGAAATCGGAAAGGCAGAAGAAGGACGCGGCCCATGCTTGAGACTGTTGCACAAAGCCCTGACATTGACGCGCTGATGAACGACATCGGCCGCAAGGCCAAGGCTGCGGCACGACCGCTGGGTTTTGCGTCCACCGAAGCCAAGGACAAGGCGCTGAATGCGATGGCCGACGCGATCCTCGCAAGCAAGGAGCACATCCTTGCCGAAAACGCCAAGGATCTGCACGATGTCGCCGGCACCGATATGCTTGCCTCCTTCATCGACCGCTTGACGCTGAACGACCAGCGCATCAGCGAAATGGCAGAAGGCATCCGCGCCATTGCTGCGCTGAAAGATCCGGTCGGCGAAGTGATCGCCGCCTGGGATCGGCCGAACGGACTGAAGATCGAGCGGGTCCGCACGCCCCTCGGCGTCATCGGCGTCATCTTCGAAAGCCGGCCGAATGTGACGGCAGATGCCGGTGCGCTTTGCCTGAAGGCAGGTAATGCTGTGATCCTGCGGTGCGGCTCGGATTCGCGCCGTTCATCGCAGGCTATCCATGCCTGCCTCGTTAAAGGGCTAAAGGCGGCAGGTCTTCCGGAGCATGCCATACAGCTCGTTCCGGTTTCGGACCGTGCCGCCGTCGGCGCCATGCTGCGGGGCTTGGAAGGTGCAATCGACGTCATCGTGCCGCGCGGCGGCAAGAGCCTCGTCGCCCGCGTGCAGAACGAAGCCCGCATACCGGTCTTTGCCCATCTCGAAGGCCTCTGCCACATCTACGTCGACAAGTCGGCCGATATCGAAATGGCAAAGCAGATCATCGTCAATGCCAAGATGCGCCGCACGGGCATCTGCGGTGCCGTGGAAACCCTGCTTGTCGATGGCGCTGCGATCGGCACGCACCTGACGCCGCTACTGGAAGCGCTGACTGGGGCCGGCTGCGAGATCCGCGCATCCGCCACGGTGTTGAAGGTCGCTCCAGGAATGAAGCCGGCGACCGAGGAAGATTGGTCGACCGAGTATCTCGATGCGGTCATCTCCGTTGCCGTTGTGGACGGCATTTCGGGTGCGATCGCACATATCCAGACGTATTCGTCGAACCATACGGAAGCCGTGATCGCAGAAGATCCGGTTGTCGTCGAGCGATTCTTTACCGAAATCGATTCAGCCATCTTGCTTCACAACGCTTCCACACAATTCGCGGACGGCGGCGAGTTTGGCATGGGTGCGGAAATCGGCATTGCGACGGGCAAGATGCATGCCCGCGGTCCTGTTGGTGTTGAGCAGCTTACGTCCTTCAAATACCGCGTGCGTGGCACCGGACAAACGCGGCCCTGACGTGACGACAGACGACATAGACCGTCGCTACCTTCGCATGCCGCACACCGAGCGCGGCATGGTCGTCGGTCTGTTTGGTGGTTCCTTCAATCCGCCGCATCAGGGGCATGCGCTGGTTGCGGAGATTGCCATACGGCGCCTCGGCCTCGACCAACTTTGGTGGATGGTGACGCCCGGCAATCCACTGAAGGACCGCAACCATCTTGCGCCGCTTGCCGAGCGCATCGCACTCAGCGAAGCGATCACAACCGATCCGCATATCAAGGTGACTGCATTCGAACAGGCATTCGGCGTCAGTTACACGGCAAACACACTCGCCAGGGTAAAGGCACGCAATCCGAACATCCATTTCATCTGGATTATGGGTGCCGATAGCCTGCAGACCTTCCACAAATGGCAGAAGTGGAAAGAAATCGCCCGCACCTTCCCGATCGCCGTCATCGATCGTCCCGGCGCAACGCTTTCCTATCTCTCGTCGAAAATGGCGAAGACCTTCAATTTCGCCCGTATCGATGAGGACGATGCCCGCGTGCTCTGGAAAAAAACCGCGCCTGCCTGGACCTTCATCCACGGCCCGCGCTCGGCATTGAGTTCGACCGCTATTCGGAAGGCTGCTGAGTAAGCATCAATTTTGTAGGGCTGACAAATGAAAAGCCCGACGGGGGAGGATCCGTCGGGCTTTATAAACTCGATCGACAACTGGGAGGAGGAGTGTTGCCGACCCACATCTAGCGGCTTTGGGAGGAGGAGATCGCCGTTTCGATAAGTATGTTTTATCATAACTTCGAGAAAGTGGAATGCTTTATATTGCATTGCAGCAATGCAATGCGTGCAAGGCTTCTCCTGACCTGCGCCGCTTTTTGCGGCATTTTGCAACGGGTTAGCGTTAGAAACGTGAAAGACGCTCATAATGCGCCGGTCCGGTCCTTTGATGCTGTCAATCGACATGATGACCGCCTGATGCGCGGGACTTTCATGTCGCTTCTCCAAACCTGCCGTTCGCGCTGCGACCCGCGACCTGATGCGCCCCCTTTCGGAGGTAGACAGCGACTTGGTCTGATTGGCTAGGGCCAGCGGACTTTGTGGGCGATGGAAAGCTGCAGACGTTCGCTGGCTTCGCCGGGGACATAGCGCCAGCAAGCAAGCTAAGTCTCCGGATCCGCTGCCTTGCCTCCCACAGCGACGACGCCCAGGGCTCCAGCGTCTCGATCGAAATGCCCGTCATCCATGATCTCCGAGTCGTGGCGACCCATCGATTCAGCAACCAGAAAAGAACGCAGCTGCAGCGCTAGGACGCGTCGGTGGAGAATTTGTGTGTCGTAGTCGACTTCAGCGTTTCGCCCGGTTTCAGCACCGTCGTCGGAAAGGGCGGCTTGTTCGGCGAATCCGGGAAGTGCTGCGTCTCAAGGCAGAAGCCGTCGGTCTGGCGGTATTGCTGACCGGCCGCGCCGACGAGCGTCGAATCGAGGAAGTTGCCACTGTAGAATTGGACGCCGGGCTCGGTGGTCGAGATCTCCATGATCCGGCCCGAGCGCGGCTCGTAGACTCGCGCTGCGAGCGAAAGCCCACTACCTGACCGGTTCAGCGCGAAGTTGTGATCGTATCCGCGGCCATAGGCCATCTGTGGGTCGTTCGAGCGGATGCGTGCGCCGATCGGCATCCCTTGGCGGAAGTCGAACGGCGTGCCGGTCACGGAGGCGAGCTGCCCGGTAGGAATCAACGTCGCATCAACCGGCGTGTAGCGATCGGCATTGATCGTGAGGATGTGATCGTCGATCCCACCCGTGCCGTCGCCGGCGAGATTGAAGTAGGAATGACTCGTGAGATTAACCACGGTTGGTTTGTCGGTCGTCGCCTCGTAGTCGATACGCAGCTCGTTGTCGTTGGTGAGGCTATAGACGACCCGGACCGTGAGTGTGCCGGGATAGCCTTCCTCGCCGTCCTTGCTCGTGTAGCCCAGCCGCGCTGCGGCGCCGCTGACGCTGCTCAGCGGCTCGACCGCCCAGACGACCTTGTCGAAGCCTTTCGTGCCTCCATGCAGGCTGTTCGGCCCGTTATTGGCGGCGAGCTTGTATTGCGTGCCGTCAAGCGTGAACTTCGCGCCGCCGATGCGATTGCCGTAGCGTCCGATCAAGGCGCCGAAATAGGGGTTCATGGATTCGTAGTCGGCGAGTTCCTTGAAGCCGAGCACGACGTTGTCGAGCTTGCCCCAGCGGTCAGGCACATTGATCGCCGTGATGATGCCACCATAGGCGATGAACTTGACGGACGCGCCCCTGTCGTTGGTGAGCGTGTAGAGATCGACGGCCTTGCCGTCCTGCGTGTTTCCGAATGGGGTCTTGTCCACAGAGCCGGCGCTGGCGTTCGTTCCCGTGAGCAGCACGCCCATGCCGAGCACGGCCGCGCCGAGCACTGACCTATTCCACGTACGCGATTTGTTGGGATCGATCGGTGTCATGGTTTCCTCCCTTGACAGGCTCTTCGCCGGCGGCCTCGGAGGAGCCGCCCAAAAGACCAATTTTAAACTCATCGGGCAATCAACGTAAGCGCGTTCTGGTAGAGATTGTACAATAGCACCGTGCTTGAAAAGCGTGTGCCGGACACTGCCGGTCGCATCAGCTCATTGCCTGATCAAAATGCCGTCGGTGCGTGAATCGCAGGACGCGTATCCGTCTGATTCCCCACTTCGACTTGCTGCTAGTTGGTGTCGCAGAGCCGCCCTTTAGAGGTGAGCTTGACCCGCAACAGACGATTTTTGCTGCCGGCGCCGCGGTGCATGATCTCGGACGACCGGTTTACGGCATGGAAAGTTCGGGATGCTTGCGCTTCATGCGCGAGCAGGTTATACACTGAACTAGATGGTTCAGTATTTAAGTCCTCCCCTCGATCTCTCGTTTGCGGCGCTGTCCGATGCGACCCGCCGCGGGATCATCGATCAGCTTGGGCGAGGGGACGCGTCGATCACCAGTCTCGCGGATAAGTTCCAGATGACGCTGACCGGCATGAAGAAGCACGTCCAGGTTCTCGAGCGGGCGGGGCTCGTCGTCACGCAGAAGGTCGGGCGGGTGAGAACCTGCAAGCTTGGGAAACGCGGCCTCAAGGCGGAGGCCGAGTGGATCGAGGCGCATCGCAAGCTCTTCGAGACCCGCTTCGAAGCATTGGACGAAATCATCAGCGAAATGACACAGGAGGGAAGCGATGAATCAGCAAGTTAACAGTGCAGATGGTGCGCAGAACCGCACGTCAGTCGAGCGCAAAGGGGATCGCGAACTCGTTGTAACGCGGACATTCAATGGGCCGCCGAGCGCGGTTTATAGGGCGTGGAGCCAGCCCGAGCTGTTCCAGCGCTGGTGGGTGCCAAAATCGGCATCCGGCGTTTCGCTCGTATCGTGCGATATGGACGTCCGTACCGGCGGCAAATATCGGCTGGAATTCGGCGCCGGCGGTTCGGACACCATGGCCTTCTACGGCAAGTATCTCGAGGTGGTGCCGAACGAGCGCATCGTCTGGACCAACGACGAGGGCGAGGAAGGCGCGATCACGACCGTGACCTTCGAGGACCAGGGCGGGAAGACGCTGCTGAATCTCCACGAAGTCTATCCGTCCAAGGAGGCGCTTGAGGAAGCACTACAGGGCGGGGCGGCCGCATTGCCGGAGCAGCTGGAACAGCTCGACGAATTGCTTTCCAGCATAAGCGAGTAGCGCGGGTCGGGAAGCTCGCCTCGGGGGAACGTCTGTTCTTGGGAAGTGACTCCACCGGCCTTTCCGGCCGGAGCGAAGGCGCGAAGCGGAAATAATTTCCAATTTGGTGCCGACAGCCGACCGGCAGTTTCTGGCGTCCAAAAAAGCGATAGCGGACATTCGATCCGGTAGGTCCGAGTTCCCTGACTGACCGGGCCCTAAGCCGACCTTCTCACACAGAGATCGAAACGGTAGCGCTGACCGCTACGTCCGCTAGTATCAACCTACAAACCGCGTCAATCTTTCAGCTCAATCTTCGGCGCACTCGCGTTTGCCAATGGTTCGGCGTAACCTTGCGTGGTTAGCCGTGTGGTCGCTCTCACGAAGGACTAGGTATGGAGCGTCGGCTCGCCGCCGTCCTAATCGCGGACGTCGTGGGCTATGGCCGCCTGAGCCAAGCCGACGAGGAAGGCACGCGTGCCCGCTTCCAAGCCGATCTGCGCGAGGTCTTCGAGCCGAGAATCGCCGCGCACCATGGCCGGCTGGTCAAGACCATGGGCGACGGGCTGCTGGTGGAGTTCCACAGCGTGGTCGATGCGGTGCGCTGCGCGGTTGAGGTCCAGCGCGCCAAGTCCGAGCGGGAGGTCGGCGTTGCGGCCGACCGTCGGCTTGCGTTTCGCATTGGCATCAATCTTGGCGACGTGATCGTAGAGGGCGACGACATCCACGGCGAGGGCGTGATCATTGCCGACCGATTGCAGACGATCGCCGATCCTAGCGGCGTGATGCTCTCTGGCACCGCCTTCGATCAGGCCATTCACAAGGTCGATGTGGGCTTTGCCTATCTCGGTGAGCAACACGTCAAGAACATCGCCGATCCGGTGCGCGTCTATCGCGTCCTACTCGATGCTGGGGCAGCGGGAAGAGTTGTCGGCACAACGCGCAAGGCGGGCGCTCGGCTCCTGATCTTGGCCGTGGCTGGAGCGGTGTTGACCGCCGCCGTCGCGATGCTCGTGGTCTGGCAGATGTCTATGCCGCCTGAGCGGCCGTCCGTCGCCGTCCTGCCGTTTGCAAACCTGAGCGGCGACTCCGAACAGGAATACTTCGCCGACGGGATCACTGACGATCTCATCACCGACCTCGCCAAGCTGTCGGGACTGGTCGTCATCGCTCGCAATTCTGTCTTCACCTATAAGGGCCGGCCGGTCGTCGTGCAGGACATAGCGCGCGACCTCGGTGTCCGCTATGTGGTGGAAGGCAGCGTCCGGCGAAGCGGCGACCGGATCCATGTCAATGCTAAGCTCATCGATACGGCGACCGGCGACCATCTGGTGGCCGAGGAGTTCGACCGCAGCGCGTCGGATGTCTTCGCCGTGGAGGACGAAGTAGTCCGCCATATCGTCGAGGCTCTCGGGGTGCAGTCGACGGCGTCGGAGCAAGGTCAGTTGGCGCGGCCGCCGACCGCGAACCTCGAAGCCTATGACTACTATCTCCGCGGCGAGCAGGCGGAGAGAACCGGCCTGCTGCGGGAAGCGTTGCAGCTCTACGCGAAAGCGACCACGCTCGATCCCTCCTTCGCCGAGGCGCATGCGGCGGATGCGCGCACCGCGGTCTATGTCTGGCGCCTCGACTATGACAACGTTCTGCCAGGCCCCGTGGCTAGGAGACGGGCGTATGAGAAGGCCGGAAGCGCGCTGGAGCTGAACCCGGAATCCTCGCGGCCCTATGCCATTCTCGCCATTCTTCAGGTCGTGGATCGCCGATACGAGGAGGCACTCGCGTCCGCCGGGCGGGCCGTGGCGCTGGGACCCAGCGACGCCGAGGCCCATGCGGCGCTGAGCCTCGTCCTCACTTTCGCCGGCCGCCACGCCGAGGCTGTCGCTGCAATCGAGACCGCGCAGCGGCTCAACCCCAGCCTCTCGACGAGCGAACGGCTGGTCGCGGGACTGGCGTTCCTATTGCATGGGGATTACGCCCGGGCGACTGAAACGCTGAAGCGCGCCCGCGCCGAGGCGCCGCGCCTCATCGATGTTCATGCCTTACTCGCCGCAGCCTACGCTCGCGCCGGTCGTTTGAGCGAAGCCCGCGACGCGGCCGGGGAAGCCCGCCGTACCGTCCCCGTCACTTCCGTCGAGACCTGGCGCGTTCTCTATGCCCATTTTCGCAATGGTCAGGACCTCGAGCGCGTCCTCGAAGCCATGCGCGACGCCGGCCTTCCCGAATGGCCCTTCGACTTCCGCGGCGAGGATCGCGACAGGCTGAGTGGGGCGGATATCTCCCGCCTGGCCTTCGGGCGGACATGGCAGGGACAGACAGGCGCGGGCGATCCGGCTCTCCTGCAACTTGGCCGCGATGGCAAGACGGCTTTCCGGACCCCGACACAGATCGCAACCGGGACCGCCTTCGTCGATCGGGACATGCTGTGCGAGCAGAGCGAGAACGTGTTACTCGGGCGGCCCCGCTGCGGCCCGGTTTATCGGCGAACCCATGACCCGGGCAAACCCGAATACACCTATGTCAACGCGTTCACGCTCTTCCATTTTTCGCCCGTCGAGTAGGTCCGCCGCCCGTCTCGACGTGGCACCTCGATCTGCGCATCACTGGAACCCGTCCTCCTCCAGCTGGGTCTCGACGGCAGGCCAATTCGCCTCGGCCTTTGCCAAGAGGCCGCTCGGGCGGGCCTTGAACTCGGCCATGAATTCCTTGCTGTAAGCCAGGTACAGCTTACCGCCGATGATCGCCCATGCTTCCGGATCGATATTGATCGTGGCACCATTGGAGGCCACTTCCCCGGTGCAGTAGCCCCCGTATTGTGGGGCATACTTGGTAGGTTCACCGATGAAGAGCTCACGGTGCTTGCTGCTGGCGAACTGCCACGGCGTCCCCAGCCAGTCGTGGGAGAACTCCTCGGAGCCCTTCATCGCCCGGCCTTCGGTGAAATAGGCAACCGGGTCGTAGCCCATGATCGCGACACCGCCGAAATAGCCGGTATTGACCTCGTCGGCGGCGAGGGCAGGAACGCAACTGACCATCAAGGCGATCGAGAATGTCGCTCCAAATGCTGATCCTCGAGTCGGGGTCACGCCGTACTTTTGGATTGCTTCGCACATATTCCGTCCTCCGTTCAGTCACTCATCTCGATGCACAACAAGGCGCCGATCACCTCGGCGGGCGGGCAGGCCGCGCCGTGGCGCTTGAGCACCCGTATAATGTCTCTATGACCCTTGAAGCCGGCACGCGTCACCGGCGTGTACCCGTGAAGACTCTCCGGCCGGCTGACATCGGCGCCGCGGGCGATCAGCAGCTCAAGCATGGCGACGCGGTTCTCTTCTACGGCGACCATCAGCGGTGTCACGCCCGCCTTGTTGGCAGCATCTTCGAGAACAGCGCCCTTGCCCAACAGCAGTTCTGCGATCCGCACACTGCCCGAATACGCCGCCGCATGGAGTGGCGTGAAGCCCCCGGCGTTGCGCGCCATCACGTCGGCGCGTTTGCTGAGCAGCAGCTCCGCGACCGCCGGGTGATCGTTCAGCGACGCAGCGATCAGCGGCGTGGCTTGGTCGCGATCACGGCTGTCGACCTCGGCTCCGCTCGCCAGCAGGCGCTCGACTCTGGCCGTGTCGCCGGCCTTCACGGCGTCAAACAAGGACTCACCCGCGACGACACTCACCGACGCGAGTAAGACAGCCACCACACACAGGATTCGAAACATGGCTGCGCCCTCGAAAGGCTAAATAGTTTACACCTCGGGCCTGCTTAGCGAAAGCGGCGATCGATTGGTTCTGGGGTCCGTCGTCAGCAAGGCAGGCTGAATTGACTGATATTAGGCCGAGAGCGGACGGGCAGCTTACGGGATGACATCGATGAGAAGCGGCCGTTCCGTATCGACCTTGAACAGGCATTCCAACGACTTCTCTCGGCTCCTGAAAGCAGACATTCAAACACACCACTTGTCGGCTACGGCCATTTGTTCTGATCTGTAATGGTTACGTTCAAAGCGGATCGACGCCAGTTGCATCTTGAATGTCCATTTCAGAAGGCCAGAATGGACCGAAGCGAATCTGGAACCGCTGAGGCAGCAGCAACCGATATCGCTCCCACGCCATCCGGGTTACGATGCGTAGCTGAGAACGGGCGCGGGCGCCTCGTCGGACCACCTACGTCAGGAGGGCAGTGTGAAATCGCCAACAGTGAGAGTCATGGCCGCGGCCGAGGAAGATCTGGCGGTCGAAACGGTCATGCTGGCGTTTGCAGCGGATCCTATGGCGCGATGGACCTGGCCGCATGCACACCAGTACCTTGCGGCCATGCCGCGAATGATCCGGGCGTTCGGGAGCAGCTCATTCTCTAACGGAACCGCCTTTTGCACCGACGGCTACGCTGGGACGGCGCTGTGGCTATCGCCCGGGGTGCATTCCGACGAGGAAGGGCTCGGTGCGGTGCTCGAGAGCACGGTTGCGCCCTCTCTTGCCCCCGAAACCACGGCCATATTCGAGCAGATGGGCGCGTACCACCCGACCGAACCACATTGGTACCTGCCCCTGATCGGCGTCGACCCGGCGCATCAAGGCGAAGGTCACGGCGACGCCTTGATGGCCTACGCACTCGTACGGTGCGATCGCGATCACGCGCCAGCCTATTTGGAATCCTCGAACCCGCGCAACATTCCGTTCTACCGACGCTACGGCTTCGAGCCGCTCGGCGCGATCCAGGTCGGTTCGTCGCCGATGCTCGTCCCGATGCTGCGGCGGCCGCATTGAGCTTCAGTTCGATCAGATAATTTGTGGCATGCGGGCGCTTTTAGAAGTCGGACGATGTAGCTTTGACGACCGACAGCGCGCCTCGCGATCGGTGCTCAGCATCGTAAGCTTTCAGGCATGAGGGTGAACAGATGGCGAGCCTGGATCTTGCCCACCGGCACGCTGGAACACCGAACTTTCCTCCTTCCCTGTGTCTTCGTGTTATTATGGCGACTAGGGAGATGGCTCGATGAGCGAGAACCGGAAGCTAGCAGCGATCCTGGCTGCCGACGTGGTCGGGTATAGCCGGCTGGCCGGCGCAGACGAAGAACGTACCTTGGCGAGGTTGCGGGCACTGCGCAGCGACCTGATCGATCCGACCATCGCCGTGCACAACGGACGCGTGATCAAACGCACAGGGGACGGGGCGCTGGTCGAGTTCCGCAGTGTGGTAGACGCCGTACGCTGCGCCATGGAAGTGCAGAATGGCATGGTCGAGCGCAATGCCGGCGTGCCGCAGGAGCGCCGCATCGAGTTCCGGATCGGAATTCATCTCGGCGACGTAGTCGAGGAAAGCGACGGTGATCTAATGGGCGACGGCGTCAACATCGCCTCGCGTTTGGAGGGCGTCGCGGCGCCTGGCGCCATCTGCCTATCAGAGGATGCCTATCGTCAGGTCAAGGCGCGGCTTGACCTCTCAGTCAGCGATCTCGGCAACACGCAGCTCAAGAACATCGCCGAGCCGATCCGGGTGTATTCGCTGCGTGTCGGCACCGCCGAGGCAAAGGCAACCGCGAACTCCGAATCCGCGACAAGCCGGCTGGCGACGGTACCGCCGCCGAAGCTGTCGATCGCCGTGCTGCCCTTCGCCAACATGAGCGGTGATGTCGAGCAGGAGTATTTCGCCGATGGAATCTCGGAAGACATCATCACGGCTCTCTCAAAGCTGCCGCAGCTCTTCGTCATCGCCCGCAATTCGTCGTTTACCTTCAAGGGCAAGAACGTCCACGTGCAGGAGGTCGGCAGAAACCTCGGCGTACGCTACGTGCTGGAAGGCAGCGTCCGTAGATCCGGCAACAGGGTACGGATCACCGCCCAGCTTATCGACGCAGCCTCGGGTGGCCATCTGTGGGCGGAGCGCTTCGATCGTGACCTGACCGACATATTCGCGGTCCAGGACGATGTCACTCAGCAGATCGTGGATGCGATGGCCATCAACCTGACGGAAGGCGACCGGCAGCGGATGGCGCCAGAGCACACTGGCAACGTGGAGGCTTATGACTATTTCCTGCGTGGCCGAGAGCTATGGCACCGGCTGACGAAGGAGACGAACATCGCCGCCCGGGGTCTTTTGCAACGTGCAATCGAGCTGGACCCGAATTTCGCCTCGGCCCACGCGTTCCTGGCCCTTACCCACGGACTCGACTACTTGAACGGATGGAGCCCGTCGCCGCCGAATTCGCGCGAGCAAGGAGAAGAGCTTGCGAGGCGGGCGGTAGCGCTGGATGATCGCGATCCTAGGGCGCACTGGGCGCTGAGCATCGTCGAATTGTATTCGCGACGGCACGACATGGCCATCAGCGAGGCCCAGCGTGCGATAATCCTCAATCCGAACTTCGCTGAAGGGCACGTCAGCCTCGGCGAGGCGCTGTACTACTCGGGCAGGGCCGACGAGGCGCTCAAGTATTTCGATGGGGCGAAGGTCTTGAACCCTTACTTTCCGGATGTGCTCCTGCACTTCCAGGCATTGGCGTTGTTTCAACTGGGAAGGTACGAACAGGCAGTTGGCTTGCTGAAAGAGCGGCTGACCCGCAATCCCGTTACCGATGTTTCTCGCGCGCTTCTGGCTTCCAGTTATGGCCATCTGGGCCGTTTCGACGAGGCCCGCGCGGCTTGGCAGGAGGTGCTCCGCGTTAATCCCGACTACTCCCTGGAATACCGTCGCAAAGTGCTGCCCTACAAGAACCCCGCGGATTTCGAGTTGGTGGTGGACGGGCTTCGCAAGGCCGGCTTGGCGTAACCGCACACCAGGGGAATGCCCGGTTTCAACCTTCTGCTCTAGCCTGTCTTTACACCGAGTCAGGGTAGCAGGTTCTCACAGCAGCGGCATCACACTAAATCAGGTCCTCGTAATATTCGGAAGGAGAAGGCATTAAAATTAGGCGCCTGAGAGGCCCGCGTTGCGGGCCTTTTCGTCGTCAGGTGCCGACGCACAATTCCGTCTACGCTAAGGGCGAGTCTCTACGTCGGTCTTGCGTAGGAGCTCATCCGAGGTCAGAAGTGGTGCACGCATTGCCTTGGCATAGGCGTAATGGAAGCAGTCGAAATTGCTGAGATAACGTTTGCCGATGCCGTGTTTCTCGGCCACCGCGACAGCGAAGGACAACACTCGGCGCGGTGAGCCTGGTTCGCGAAGACGAATACCTCTTGCTTCCAACCATTCGACAACAGCACCTTCTGCAGCGCTGAAAGCGCAGTTCAGTTGGTCTGGCCGGGAAAGGACGATTACAGCTTCCCAGGCCGCTAGAGTTGACGTGAAGGGCGAAGGTGCATCAAGCAATGCGGTCTCGTAAGCCTCAGCGGTATCCTCGCCAGCCATCATCGACACGATTGCACAGGCATCTACAAACATCTACTTTTCACCTTGCAGATTGTGATCGAGATCGTGATAGGCTTCCAGCGGCACTGGTTTGCGATCCGGCTGGAAGGCCAAGCCGCGTCTTGCAAGAATCTTCTGCGCTGTGTCGCGTGGACTCTCCTTGTGCATCCGATTTCGGATGGTCTCGCGAAGAGCAGAGATCACCGCATCAGTGATGCTTGTGCGATCGATCCGGGCAAGTTCCCTCGCTAGATTGTCCGCTTCCTGGTTCCTTATGTTAAGAGTCATTTTGTGTAGCTCCATTCGTGTAGCCTACATTACGAGTTTGTGTATCCTCGGGCAAGTTGCAAGAGAGGTAAGAAAAAATTCTTGTTTTCGCGACAGGAGAAAACATGCGCAAGCCAGGAACGATCGCGGCCATCGCCGAGAATGTCGGCCCATGGATTACCTGCAGCATCGGTTTCGCTGCCAACCGCCAGGCTTGCGAAACGGTTGTTTTGCTGATCTTCAGCCGCTCCGACATCGCACGCACGGAAAGCCCTGTTCGTGCGTCAGTTTCAAAATCGATCGAATGTCCTTCACGTCGATAAGTCTAGCCTACTTCCGTCTTGCCATTCACCGCACCTCGTTCAAATCGGGCCAGAATGGCAGAGATGGCGCGGGCGAAAGTCGATCTTTTGACCCTGAAAAAACTGTCCGGGATTTACCGGAATCAGTGTCCGCGAATTAGCGAAATCACTGTCCCGATTTAGCGAAATCGCTGTCCGCGAATTAATGGAATTCCTGTCCGCGATTTACCGAAACCCGCATATATACCCTATTGCGCTACCCTTGTCCGGGATGGGGCCGGAAGCGGTCCATCTGCCTCGAAGCCCTGATCTGAGATGGCCGCCGTTCAGCAGCACATCTGCCAACAGCGGCTGCCGACCCGAAGCAGAAGTCCGATCCAGTGCATAATTCAAAAATGTTGAAATTGCCGGAAGGTATGACCGGAACATTGACGCAGCGAGCTCACTCAGCGCGAGGGCCAGGCGGGGATCGGATCGCCTGTCTTAGAAATTCGCCGCGGCCCGATTCCCGCGTGCTCACGACCGTGCCGAAGACTAACGGCCGTGCTATCATGCAAGGGTATGAGATCCGCGAAAGGAGGACCAATGAAACCTC
>NZ_FWER01000158.1 GCF_900169785.1 Rhizobium sullae | reverse complement strand
ATGCGACGCCGACGCTTCATGTCCACACTCCTCTTTGACAAAAGAATAGTGTGTTGCATTCATCCCGTGAGCCCACCGCCCAGAGCGGACATCGTTGGGCTTCCTCATCGGCACCTCTCGGAATCAGAGATAAATGAATTAGGGCATGTCGCCATCCCCGCAATGACCGCAATTGGCGCGATCTCGCCACAACGAAGTCGGCTGAAGGCAGCCGTACCTATATTCTCATGTCGGACAACATGAAAGCTTGTCCTTCTGGGGCGAAGGGGCCGCGCACCATGTATCCATTGTCGAAAGCATGTCCCTCATCTGGCTGCCAAGAAAGGCAATCCGGCGTTAGCCATACCTCCACCCGTTCACCACCGAAATCAATAGCACTGACGATGTCCCCGATTGTGGGGATGCTGGAAGCCACAATGTCGAGGATGAACAGAGAGGAGGCCTCCTCTTTGATGGCAACTATGGCATTCAGGTCCGGGAGGTGTAGTAACTTGATCTCCGGTGTCAGTTCAGCTTTCAGCATGAACAGTGCAGGATGGTCGCAAGCCGAGGCTAGAAGCGATGTCGGCGCTCGATTAGCAAAAGCATGATTCAGCAGCGTGAGATCATCATCGTTTTCCAAGGATAGTGCACGGCACTCGCCGGGCGAGCGGCGCGAGGTATGCCGTGACACGAACCGCATTTCTTCAATCTGCCGAAAGCCGAAAGGCTTGTACAAAGCGGGCGTGCCTGTAGCCAGAATGACTAGCTCTGACCTCTGATCGGCATAGTGCAAGGCCCGCCTCATCAAGTCGCTGAAGAGGCCCACATTCCGCCATTCAGGGCGAGTGGCAACCGACTGGACGCCGAATGCTTTCACCTTCTGCCCTGCCAGCCAAAGCCGCCGCTCATACAGGCTTACATTCGCCACCAGGTTCTCACCTTCCCACCAACCGAAGGCAATCACACTTGGATCATGGCCAAGCCGATCCAACGGTTTGATATCAACCCCGAAGATATCGAGGATCAAGCCGCCTAACGCTCTTAGGCCATCTCTGGAGTGAGCATAGTCCGATCGGAACGTCAGGTTGTGCATGCGTCCGTCCACCTTCTATCGCGGGCGTTCACGCTTACCAGTCGATGCACCATCGAGCTAGTGGGATGGCTGCTTTTGGCGCTTTCCGGAAGCGGCCGATCTTCTGCTGTGTCGGCCCGTTCCGGTCTACAGACATGATAGCCTAGTCACCTGAATCCGAAGTTCGGTTCATTGTTTTTTGGCAGAAGCGTCTGACGGAGGCGAGGATTTCGTCTGCG
>NZ_FWER01000118.1 GCF_900169785.1 Rhizobium sullae | reverse complement strand
GACGATCACTGTCACGTTAAATGAGAGCTCCACCCCCCGCACGTTCAGGCCCACGAAAACGATGTAGCCGAGAAGCCACCAGATAGGTTGGAAGCTTTGAGGGGTTTCGAAAATTCCGGTCAAGTAGGAGCCGATGAAGAACACCACGACGGCAGGTGTCAGCACATATTCGATGTTTTCCGCGACGCCGGTGATGAAACCGCCCCACGGACCGAAGGCCGTGCGCGCGAAGGAATAAGCGCCGCCGGTGTGCGGCAGGGCCGGACTCATTTCGGCAATCGAGTAGGTAAGGCCGAGATACATGACGGTAATCAGGATGGTGCCGATGAACATGCCACCCCAACCACCGACAGCAAAGCCAAGATTCCAGCCGGAAAAATCACCGGAAATGACGGCGCCGACGCCAAGGGCCCAAAGCGAAAAGACGCCAGCGTGGCGCCGCAATCCGCGCAGTTCGAAATATTCCTGCCCCGGTATATGGTAGATCACTCCGCCTTCATGCTTGCTGTCATTGGCCATGGCAGTCGCCTCTCGATCCTATTTCACGGCATTCTTCCATCGTCCACGCAACGCCGCTCGAGCGCGGCGCTCAAACGAAGATTGCTGCGTGCTCGTTGAGCCAGACCTTGGAGGCGCACGGCGCGTTGCATCGGGGGCGCCACCAGCGGCCGGATAGGCGGCCAACCGGAAGGCTCCTGTCTGGTGCACGCGAAAGTTTGACGTGGAATAACGAGCCGAACCCGTCCGCGCCGTTCAATATCGGGGCGCAATTCGACTGATCGGGCTCGTTGTGCCGCGCAGCTTCCATCGTCTCATCACCCGGTGCAGCGCGATAGACAAAGTTGCCTACGACGCCCCGTCTCGGACAATGACTTCATGCCTAAATGCAGACTTTGTCAAACAACTTTGCGCGGGCCTTCGCGATCTTGAAAACAGTGTAAATATCAATCCCTTCACATCCGGCGGCGCAACCTTCGGCACCGGCTATGAGCAGGCCAAGGGCGCGGTGGAAGGGCAAGCGCTTCCCTTGCTCTTTTTTATCGAAAAGCTCGTCGCCAGTTTACTGTCGATGATGTCGGGCATTCCAGGCGGCATCTTCGCGCCATCGCTTGCGGTCGGCGCCGGTTTCGGCGGCACCGTCGGTTCGCTGCTTGGAACAAGCATCGCCCTCGCTGCTATCCTTGGAATGACGGGATATTTCTCCGGCGTCGTGCAGGCGCCGATGACTGCCTTCGTGATCATTCTGGAAATGACCGGCGACCATCAGGCGGCCACTCCGATCATGGCCGTCTCGATGATCGGCTACGTGACATCACGGATCCTGTCACGAGAACCGCTGTATCATTGCCTTTCGCGGGTCTTCCTTGCGGCAGCCATCAGGGCACGGCGAGCCGTGAAGAGCCAATGATCAACTCACAGTCAGCGCAGCCGGCCGGTTAGGTCCGAGCAGGCGTTCGATTTCGTCATTTTTGGCTCCGAGGAGCGTACTTCTCAACGAAACAAAACAGAGGGCCAAGGGTTGTACAGATTTCATCTCATAACCAACGACACGGCGCATCTATACCCAGGGCATATCATTCACGTCGGCGGGAGCGCAGATAGGATGATTGGTGTGCTCCAGACCAGGGATGGTCTTGCCAAACTGGATGAAGAACCTCAAGAGTCGGCAATTCACCGCGCCCTCCTCGTCCGCCAACGAGATGCGGGGGCGATAGGGGTTAAGGATGATGACGGTCTGGTATGCTTGTTCACTGGGAGTCGTAAATCTACTTGCACCGTCTTTGTGGTCCGGGACACCACTCATTGGCAGCGCACTTCACGTAAATAAGGCCGGGTGGTACGATCCACTCACCTGGGCGAAGAACTTCTACATCAAGTCGGCCAGACGAGTCTCTTACCGCAGTGCCGACAAATCGATATCGGCAACCGTCGGCGTCGATCACAAAGTCTCGAATTGCGCGCCCCGCGACATAGCCGACGACTGCTCCGTCACATTGAACGGCGTCCAACACAAAAAACTCAAAAGGGCAAACTTGGACTTACCATGAGTCCGACTCCAGCGGCGCTGACATCATAATCCATTGTAATTCATTTGCACGTGCTGGACAATTTTCTGTCGTTATGGGTGCTTCAAAGCACCGCAACTTAGAGGCGCTCGCGATTGATGCCGGTTCGGTGTGCGACGAACGATGACGGAGCTTCCTCTCTCGGCGAGCCAATTGGAACTATGACGGGAATACGGGCAAAGTGGCCGCGCGTACGTAATCGAAGTCCGCGCGTCGATCGTTGCGCAAATCTCATTTTGAAATGGAAATATTGATGATCTCTTTCGGTCGCAAGGGCAGGACAGTTATCGGAGATCGCGGCATTATCAATGCCTTACGACCTTACCAGTTGTCCATTCAGACACTGTTTTCGCCCGTCGCCGCGGCAACGGCTGTGGCTTTTACTTCCCGATTTCAATTGAAGCGCTAAGCTGAAAACTCGACCCTCAATTTTGACCTAACCGCTTCACTTCGGGCAGAAGGGGAGGTGCCTGTTAAAGCCCGAACGCAACCTGCGGAGTTGCTGTCATCATGAGCTCCTGAATTTTGAGATTACGATCGTACGACAATAGCGCTTGAACGCAAGGATTAAATTATGTTCGTACTCTCACGCAGGGGCGAGACGAGGACCACAGGGGGCCGGGCGGGTGAGGTATGCCGGTCCCGCATGGCCGGCCTTCGTCGTGGTCGACGTGGATTACATCGGCGATCCAGCGACCGTGGTCGAGGTCTTAAAGGCTATCTGGCGACGCTGATTGTCGAGTGAATGATTGACGCTTGGTACCGGAGTCGTAAGTCCGCTCAGGGTGGACAGCAGAAGTTCAAAGCGAAACCGCTTAAAAGCCGCTTTGCGCGCCCATAGCGGTCATATTTCACTGATTGTACGCTGTCAGGAACCTGGAGCACTCGTCAAAGAACTGTTCGAAGGCAGCCGTGTCCTCCATGAGCACATGATTGTTTCCAGGAAGCTCGACGAAGGTCGCGTTAGGAATAAGCGTAGCCATGAGACGCCCTTCTTCTATCGGCGCGACGCGATCGCCGATGCAATGCAGGACCAACGTCGGAACATTGACCTGCTTCGCCAACTCCGTCACATCGACCGTGCTGTTCATTTTCCAGATCGGCATCGCCGCTTCCGGACTCGTAGCAATGCGCTGAAGTTCGTCAAAATTCGCAGCCATCTCGGGCTGAGCGTCGGGCATGAAGGTTGTTGTAAAAAAGTGCCTGAAGACTGGATTGGTCGAGCCCCAGCCGTCGCGGATCATCATCGTCCCGACTTTATAAAGGTGCTTTTGGTCCGGTTGCGTCCGCTTGAGCCGACCCCGAAGAAATCCGCCCAAGAGGACGAGGCAGGTCACCTGTTCGGGGTTCTCCACGGCGTAGCGGACACTAAATGAGCATCCTTGCGAAATGCCGAGAAGCGCGAACCGGCTCAGTCCAGCAGCGGCTGCGACGGTCGACATGTCGCCAGTCATTGCCCCCTCGGATACAGCTTCGACGCCCCAGTCCGATAGGCCATTTCCCCGCTGGTCGAATCGTACCAGCCGGCAGAGCCTCGCCAACCTGACCAGCCATGGGTGCCAGATCGGACTGCGCCATTCATACTCCAGATGGTTCAGCCAATTCGGTGCCTTCAGCACCGGCATCCCTTGGCCAATACTGGCCCACGCGATCTGCACTCCGTCTGGGGCAGTGGCGAACTGTACCTGTTGTTGCTGCGCAGCTTTGGGAAGCTCCGGGTTAGGCAGCGAAGCGTCGGGTGTCCACTGCCAGACGCGGATGGGCCGGGAGATATTCTTCACCCGCTGGTTGCCCATGTCGCGAAAAGGCACTTTGATCTTATCCACGACCGCTTGATGTACAATGTCGGAGATGCAGATGCCGCCTGGCTTCGCCAGCCCCTCAAGGCGGGAAGCCACGTTGACGCCATCGCCGAAGATATCTCCATCCTCGAAGAGGACATCCCCGAGATTGATCCCGAGGCGGTAGAGAATGCGGCGTTCTTCCGGTGACGCTCCCTCGCGGTCTGCCATAGCCACCTGGATGTTGATGGCGCAGCGGACGGCATCCTGTGCTGAAGCGAATTCGACCAACATCCCGTCGCCCGTGGTCTTGACGATGCGGCCTCCACGACTTGCGATCTGGGGATCGAACAACACCGTGCGGTGCACTTTCTGACGCGTAACGATATCTTCCTCATTTTGCTCCATGAGGCGGCTATAGCCTGCCATGTCGACGGCCAGAATCGCGGTCAAGCGGCGTTCCATAGAGCGCGTCCCCAGAGTTTCAGCCAAATATCACACTACCATACCACATGTCGGCGATCGGATTTAGATTGAGCGCGAGTGCCGAGCCTTTGAGAAAATGCGCATCGTAATGCGACGACCGGCTGACGGCCGCATCGGGGTCGGAACTTAGCAGTCAACTTTTACGCGGGAAGGTCTTAAAAGGGTCCGATCGTCATCCAGTCGATGCGGCCATTTAGGATTGGCGGCGGCTTTCGGTAGATAATTAGGCTGATGAGGTAAGGGCGGATATTCTCCAGCACCCGCATCGGAGCTATCGGCGCGATGCGCACCTCGAAGAATTCCGAGATTTTTCGCTGAGAATGACGTGATGAAAGATCTTGCTTGGTCATGCTCATTCCATTTCTCTCGGCACCAATGCCGAGGGCGAGCGGGAATAGGAGCGCAGTTTTAAGAAATGATGTATTAGAGGACGGCCGGTCGGTTGGCGGCTAAATCCATCTGCACCATGGTTTCAGGGAACTGGCCTGGAATCCGGCGCCTGCGCTTGACGCAGTGACAACGGTCTACGTTAATTAAGCGCGCTTACCTAAGCTTGATGCTTATTTAAATAAAGGGGCGCTTACTTAAATAACGGACGGAATTCATATTAGGCTATGTCTGATTCCGAACCTAATTTGCGGAGGCCGCTTTGTTGCGCTGAGGTTGACTGTGTGTCCCACGCCTCGATTTTGTTTCGCGCTACGGCCGGCGTAGCAGCAAATAACGCGATGATAATCAGTATACGAAACATGGCATTCTCCTCAGCGAACATTGAACAGGTCACATAGCGACGAGCCGATGGCGGCGTTGCAGGTCGCCATCAAATGCCAGCCGGGAACGACGCCGTAGGCGTATTAGAAGCATCACAAACCTCCGCGGGCGCTGTGGAAGGCGATCAGTCGAGATCGTCGAGGCGAACTCGGATCGCATTCATCTGTTCGATCTCCTCGCGCTGGCCACGCGAAATTTGCGCGCATAGTGCAACGAGTTCCTGATCCTTGAGATCCGCATCTGCGCACATGAGGATCGCGCCTGAATGATGAGGGATCATTGAGGCGATGAACTGCCTGTCTCCTATGAAGGCCTGCGTGCGCGTTCCTGCGAAGGCGGCCGCGAGCAGGATCACCAGGCTGACATGGATGAGTGCGTTTAACCTCTTGTTCCGGTACATGCCACCCATGGTTGCAAGCATGATGATGCCCATGGGCGCAACCATCGTCAGCGCCATGTAGAACATGTTGAGGTTGTTCCGGAAGTCGCTCCATCCGTCGATCATGGAGAACATGACGAAGTACATGACGACGAGGCTGAGGAACATGTTGACGGCGAACATCGTGTATGGATTCCTGCCCATGCCCTCATGTTCACTATGATCGCGATGTTGCATGACTGGCTTCCCTTGGCCCTCAGATGCTGGATGGGCACAAATTTCCCCGTCCGTGGTGCGTCGCGGGAAATGAGATTTTTTCTAACCTTGCAGGCGCGATTTGGTTCCCGGTCGCCGGAGCCGGACTTCGGGAGACTCGACGAATTCAGTCCAGCCTTCGATCGTAGCCGTCCACTCCATCGCCATCTTTGCCTGTGCCGGTGACTCGCAAGAGAAGCGCGAGCAGTATGATGCCGACCAGACCAGCAACGAATACCAACCGCTGCCAACGCTTCGTCAGGATGATTCACCCTGGCGGACGTCTTCCGCAGAGAAAGTCAGGGCGATTTCTTTCTTGGTGCTGCTGCTTGTTCATCCAGACACTCTACCTTTTCCTCACTGCGACTGGTTCTGTGCGGGAGGGGTAGGCAGCTGCCCTTATTGCTCAGGTATATTGCGGCCAAATTGATTGATGATCAGCAAAACAAAAGCGATTAACGACGTTCATGATGGCTGGAATCATCTCAGTTCCCTGTTTCGCAATGGGCTCGTTGTCCAGCCAGAGGTCGAATCTCTCTCGCGCAGAACATCTATAATGTCCATGATGGTGGCTTCATCGAGGTGCTGGAGAAGCACGGTTTCCGCGATGACAACGATCATTCCGGTCCTTATGTCAACTATCGACCAAGTCGCGTCCGGGTCACGTCTCG
>NZ_FWER01000156.1 GCF_900169785.1 Rhizobium sullae | reverse complement strand
CAGCCAACGACCGATGCGCCTTTCGGCGGTGCGGCCGGGCACGAACCAAGCCTTCAGACTGTCGCTCCAGCGCGCTCGTGGGAAAGACTCGCGAAAACGCTGCACGGTGATGCGATCGTGAGGCAGGTCGGCCGTGGCGCCGACACGCGGTTTTGAGGGAACGGTGTCGTTCGGTTCCTTTTCCATGGTCTCATAACGCAAGAATACAAGCTCATGTTCGTTCGCCGCACGTCCCCGAGAATTCACGCTCCCTGCCTTGGTTCTCAGAGATGCTTTGATCGCCTGTTCAAGCGGGCGGTGGCCATCGCAGAAATCCTGCCACGCCGGGTATTTCGCAAGGAGCCGTGCGCAAACCGTGAACCGCTTGGGGCCAAGGGCTGATTTTACCTGTGTCCAAGTCAGCGGCATCGATATCATCCCCGTCAATGAGCCGCTACACGGCCAAGTGACGAGGTCGTCGGCCAGCGTGACCAGAAAGGCTCTATTGGTCAGCTCCTCGTTGAAAATACGGTCTCATCCGAGGACCGCTTCTTTGCCTGACGGCGCCAAGGAAGAAGTCTAGCTACTGCCGCGCTGTCTGACACGGCGTGCTCGGACCGATTCCGGGCTTCTATCACGCCCGACAGGTACCCG
The DNA here is from genome assembly GCF_900169785.1 of Rhizobium sullae. Classification (GTDB taxonomy): domain Bacteria; phylum Pseudomonadota; class Alphaproteobacteria; order Rhizobiales; family Rhizobiaceae; genus Rhizobium; species Rhizobium sullae. The sequence continues at coordinate 889 of NZ_FWER01000156.1, read as the reverse complement.
AAGCATTCGGAACATTCCCCGCTCCAACGTGTTTTCATGAGAAGCAACTGAGGGAGGGTACATGCTCTCCATTCAAGCAAATGTCGCCGATTGTGCGAAACGCATCGGCGCAATAGCTTGTGCCGCTGGGCTTCTGTGTGGACCGGCTTTTGCCCAAACGTCCCCTGATCAGTCGGATCGGTGTCAAGCGCCGGATCAGCAGCAGAACCAGGACCCCGCGCCAACCGACGGTAATTCGCGAACAGCGAACAGGTCGGATGCGGGAAAATTGTCTGATTGCAACGGCGTGTTAAAGCCGCCTTTGACCGGCGATAGCGATTTGGTCAAGCCGGCGCCGCCGGTCGGCGACACACCGGTAATCCCGCCGGACGCGGTTCCACAAAAGCAGCAGTAAGCAGATTTATGCCAGAGTGCGTGTAACGAGCCTTGATGACGAGAACGCTCCCGTGTTCGTATGGATCGTGCCGGAGGGGTGGAAGATATCCGCCGTCTTTCTGCTGGCGGAGATTATGTCGGTTCGATTGCCAAAACCACCGGCAACCCCTCAGCAAAGCATCAATGGAGTTGGCGCCTAGCCACTCCCGACAGTGTTGAGCGCAGTCCGCCCTTGGCTGGGCACGCAGACGATGAGCTCGCCGTCAGGAAGGCTGCGGAAGAGGCTTATTCGCGTGCGAGGCGGGAGAGTGGGTGAAGCTTGCGCTTATCGCGGAACAAAGCGTTCCGCTGCTAGATGCGGGATCGATAAAATGAGCGATATGGCAGACGAAACGGAAGCGCGGTTGAACGCCCATCGTCGGCTTTTTGTGTCGCGGCTCACAATCATTGCCGGAGATCCCAAGTTTCATCAGGCGTTGGAATCGCTGGTGCGCGACAATGAAACCGTCAGCGA
>NZ_FWER01000155.1 GCF_900169785.1 Rhizobium sullae | reverse complement strand
ATTGGTAAGCATGACCTCGGCGGCTCGCCTGACACTGTTATCCGGTGATACCCCGACAACCTTCGTGATCATCACGTCTTTTACTAGCATCTCCGCACGACCTCCCCCTGAGGACACCGAGGATCAAACAACATAAACCTGGTGCGGGAGTTCGACAACCAATTTACCGGCTTTTGTTGCGGCTGTGCCTCAGGTCCGGTTCACCGTACACGTCCACGCCATCCTCACTGCATTCAAAGACCGCGTTGCGGCAATCGCGCAGGGCGTCGGAAGTGCAAAAGGATTGGTTGAACGACTGATCCGGAGATTGATAAGCCGGTGTACCGGCGACCCGGATTTGATGGCATCACCTCCCTGGGGGAAATGGACGAGAAAATCGCTGCCCACCTGCGCAAGGCGCGAGAGGACGAAGCTTGACTCGCGGTGACCTTGCGCCGCTGCTCGGCATTTCGATCCCAGTCGACGGACGATAGGAGCGTGCTTTCTCCAAAATGCATGTTACTCGTATGATCCATCTCTGTGAGATCTTGGGCTTCATGCCGCTGGACATGATCTATGAGGCAGCACCGCATCTTTTGGGCAGAACCCCGGAGGAGGCCTCCGATCATCTCGCACTGGCAAAACTCGTGTTGGCCCTGCCGCACGATACGACGCGCGATCTTCTTGCGTTGGTCAAGCGTATGGTAACCCAGCAACAGGCGGCAGACGCGATCCCAGCCAAGGGCGAGGAACGCTAAGCGGTCCTGCTGCTGCTTTGGCCCTAATTTCGTTTAGATGGAAGGCTTTGCGATCAGCCATCACGATGCTTCTTCCATAAATCTGGAACAACCCCATCCATCCTGAGGCAACATAGCGACAGAACGTTCGAGAGGTACGATTGTGGCGCACATGCGCTATCCACATCGCTCCCCTGCCGAAGCCGCCGGGGATGAGGCCGCGCTTCGGTTACTGCTTCAGGTCCCACGCTTGACCAGATGCGCGAAGTTCCTCAAGTGTCTTGCCTATGCAACTGCCTCCATCCTCATCACCAATCGCCTTTGCCTGTCCGTCCAACGTGATCGTGCCGGCAATTCGATCTGACGCCACATATGTCGCCAAACCGTCTTGCGAAATCCTCGACACATAGAAAGCGTGATACGTGTCTTTGTACTTGCAATGGATGACCAGCGGAAACTGACCAAAAGGATCGTCTTCGGCGCGAACATCAGTGGCCTGAGAAAGTGGAAGAGGTGCGCCGGCGGCTGCCGTTGCGACGACCAATTTGAGCAATCCATTTGACCATCGGCGAGATGCGTATGTCATCGATCCAAATCCCTGTGCTATTCAGATGAATTTTCAAAAGGCGTCTGTTGCCTGGACTCAATGGCGATGCCCAAGGCTCGCAGTCCGCTGAAGAATTTGTTCTGATCTTCCGGCCGTTGCAGCCGAAGGGAGACTTCCCGGCGGATGTTGTTCATCAACTCGGGTGCGTTGGCGTTGAGCCAATCCTGTTCCTGCTTGGCGTCGGTCGCCTTTCCTTCCGCGCCAAGGATCGACAGGAGCAC
>NZ_FWER01000067.1 GCF_900169785.1 Rhizobium sullae | reverse complement strand
AGATTATTCCGTTGGCGGGACCTGCAAGTGCAGCGGTGGCTTACAAGTAGAGGCTTGGCACCCGCGCGCAGTTCGCGGCTACTCGGAACCTGGCAGTCAGAATTGAAAGGCATGGAAATATAGACCTTGATCGTTCGTCGATAGCGCCACCGGTCAGAGACTTGTTTTGACGAAGCGGTTGGCCTTGGCCGCTTCGTTCATGTCCTTGCGCCGAAAATAGATCGCTCGCCCGCAGCGGATCGGGCTGTGGCCTTGGACGATAACAATCTGTTCGTCCTTTCGCATCGACTGGGTGATCTCGTGCGGCATGATCAGCGGCCTTCGCTGAAAATTCACGCTCTCCGATTGGCGCGACCCCATGGCAGAACTGCTCCAGCCGACATTGCTATAGCAAAGCCGTTCCAACTACATGGGAGAAGTGAGCCCCCTCAACAGGCAATTGGATCTACGCAGTTTGAAGCAGCAGTCACGAGCCGATTCCGCGGCCCTCGTCATTCCTTTGAACAGAGCTCCAAAAATGTGCGCCCCCCGACCTTATTACTCTCCTAAAGATTGCAGCCAGAAACCGCTAACGGGCGAAACGGAACCCCTTGGAATGCATCGCGCGCGGGAGTGTCGCAAAACTCGGCTGAAGGTGGAAAGTGAGGGAACCATGGCGCCTATTATGCCACTATATGGGGTAATATTTGCTCATTTTTCTATATATTTGCAATCACTAATAGATATTGTAGTCTCTTTTCATCTTTGCAAACGTATCGTATGGAGAACGTCTTAAGTAGTGAGCCGAGTCAACGAAACGCCTTTCAGTAGGCATAACTCCACCACGATCGACGCACGCAGGGGAGGTAATCATGGCGTTCACTTTGGAGGTCGTCGGCAAAGGGTTTCGGCTGAAGAACGCCGACAACATCCGCGAAATCGACGTCTCGCCGCAACAGGTAAAGGCTTGGCGGGAGATATTCGCCGCGCTGCCGCAGCATTCATGGTCATCGGAAGCGTCAAACGACAGAGCCATCGATGACAAGGGCATGAACACATCTATCGGCGACCATGCGCGCATTGCATACGGCATCCACTAGGGTGCCCACCCCCAAGATCCTGACGTTCTCAAAGGGCGGCACCGCCGCCCTTTGATCTGCATTCTGCGGCACTCTTGCCGATCCGAGTTTCAAAAAACGGAGCAGGGAACAGCTGATGTCTTTGATCAATTTCTTCGCACGCAACCGTTTCGTACGTCCTGACTCGTCGAAGCCGTTCGACTCGATGATCGATCAGACGCCAAAGAACGGCAAAAAGAACGAGCTTCCACCCGCACTGCCGTGGAATGGCGGTCCGTCCGGCATCGTCGAGCGCCAGGTGGAGCCGGGGCTTTGGCCATTCCGCATCTACGAGGAGGCGGGCATCGACCCGAAGGATAACAAGGCGCTGAACGAGCAAACGGCGGCGACGCCCGAGCTCGACCCAAAGGCTTTCGGTAACCGGCCGTCGGCGAGCAAAGAGGCAGACAAGGCGCTGGAGCAGGGAGACGATGTTTTCGTCCTGAGCCCGGAACGGCTGGATCTGCTCGAAAAGCAGCGAACGGCACTCGGCACGGCCAACGACAAGGCCAAGAGCGAGACCGATCGAGACAAGGCGAAGGACGATCTCGTGGTCGCGATCGCCGAGGAGGTCGATCTGGCCTCAAAAAGCCTCGGAACGCCGAAGTTCGGCACGGACAAGAAAGACAAGAAGCTCGACGTGAGCGAGGTGAGCGATCTCATCCGCCCCATCGCCGAGCGGGCACCGGACGACCCGATCTTTATGGAGGCGCTCAATCAGGTGCGCGACATGAAGGAGAAGGAGTGGAAGGCCGACGGCAAGACCGACGATCAGCTCGGACGCATCGCCAGCCTCGGCGACAAGAAGGACTATGACGCGGTCGCCAAGGAGACAAAGCATCAACTCGTTGATGTTGCCCTCGCCGCCGGTAGCGAGGAGGGCGCACAGATCACTGCGCTCACGAACCGCGCCTCGATCTATGCGGGCTACACCGCCGGAGATCCGGAGAAATACGGTGCCGCTCTGAAGGCGGGGATCAAGGACGCGCTTCAGGAGGTGCGTGTCGATCGCCACGTCCGTGATCTCGAAAGCGCCTATGGAAAGGGGGGCGTCGAGGGTGCCGAGAAATTCCTCGCCACGCTCAGCGAGAAGACCGACCTCGCCCATGCGCTTCCGAGTTTCGATACCTCCGGCAAGGCGGCAGGAGATATAAAGAAGCTGCTCGATCAATCGAGCGGCTCGCTGATCGCATCGGACCCTCGCGTCCGCAAGATGATCGACCAGTCGATCGACGGCCTCGCCGCTTCCGGGACCGACGGCGACACCCCGGCGAAGATCAAGGCTTTGCAGGATCTCGCTGTTGCCTCGCAGAATATTCTTTATGGCGACGGCAAGAAAGCCGGCGCTGGCAAGGAGATCGTCGACCATATTGCCAATCGCCTCGTCGACAAGATGAACACCGATCTGCCCGGCAGCTACATCAACGTGCTTTCGCATCAGCGGATATTCAGCATTTTGAGCAGCGAGGACGCCAAAGGCGGCGGCACGGCGCTGCTGACTGCGATCGCGGCCCGCACGGCAGAGCTCGGAGTTGCGAAGAGCGACGAGTTGGAGGCCAAGGGGCAGCTCGGCTACAACGACTATCTGGAGCAGAACTCCGACGCGCAGTGGGCGGTCCGCCACAGCATCGAGAATTTCGGCAATGTCTCGAAGGCGCAAGACGAGAAGATAACGACGCTCTACAACGAGCTTTATCACGGCCTGTCCGGCTGGAATGGCGCAAAGCCCGATGACCCAGTTTCGGGCGCCACGCAGCTCGCCCGCGACATGGAGGCGATCGACAACCTCAGCCCGGAGAACAAGCAGAAATCCAAGGATCTGGTGAAGGAAGGCGAGGTCCGGCAGCAGCTCTGGGAGCAGCAGGAAAGCATCGATCTCGCCCTCAAGATCTACGAGACGCCGCTCAACAAGGTCGACGGCCTCAATACGGATGCGCCGATACCGTCACTGTTCGGCACCGGCATCATGATGACGAAGTCGAAATCGATCAGCGAGGCGATGAAGGGCCTGCCCGACATGCCCAAGAACGAGGCGCCGGATCCCTACGCGAACGTGGAAAAGGGCGCCGATCCTGCCGCTACCGGCACGATCTGGGTGGAGCGCTCAGCGCGCGCGCTTGCGACCTTCGCCGTAACCGAAAGCCTCAAGGGCCGTGTCGGCGATATCCATACGGCGCTTGCGGAAAACCGCATCCAAGCCGCTTTCACGAACGGTGGAGCCGGCTTGAGCAGGGCGGAGCAGGACGCCGTCACGAAGTATATCGAGGGGAAGGGGGACGACAAGAATCCCGACCTCAAGAAGTACGTGAAGGACGTGGTGGACAAGATCGGCGAGGGCCGCCTCAAGGATATCGTGGCGGGTCGGGTCCAGGCGACCGGCAGCGAACGGGCCCAAATCCAGCAAATGGAGAGGCTCAATGTCGGTACCAATGCGATCACCAGGGTTTCCGGAGGAGGCAGCGCGATCCTGTTCGGGCGTAACCTCGACGCGCTGGGCACGACCGGCGACGACATGGTCTATTACGTGCCGCACACCATGATGATGATGACGGCGGCAAAGACGGCACTGATGCCGAACGCCCGCGAGATAATCCTTGGCAAAGGCCCCGACGTCCCGACGACGGCAGAAGCAAGGATCGACGCGATCAAGGAGCGCGTCAATAGCAGCGGTCTCTCCTCAGGCCAGAAGAAGGTCTGGAGCGGCGCGTTGAATTCGGGGCATTTCCTTCGCGGCACAGGCATCGACGCGCTCTATGTCGGAGCGGATCTCAGCAACGCCATCATGCAGGGCACAGGCTGGATCGTCGGAGACAAGGCCGACGGCGTCAAGGCGACAGGCTACGGCATTGCAACCGTGAGTGATGCCATGTTTGCGGCCGCTGGTGGAGCGGGTGCACTTGAAGCGAAGGCGGCGAACAACGGACTCGTGCGGCTCATGAAGCGGCTCGGTCCGCTAAAGTTTTCCGGCGTCGCGGCGGTGCTGCAGCTCGCCGGCGCCGGCATTGTCCAGGGCCGGAGCGCCTATAATGCCTCCCATACCTATGACAAGGCGGATGCAGACGCGATCCAGGTGATGTTCGGCGTGAAGGATCGCAAGGTCGCCGAGGCCCTGGCGGAACACAATGATCTTCTCGACGAAGGGGTCATGGGCATCCTGCAGACGGTCTTCCCCGGTGATGAACATTTGATGGGCGGAGACAAGGGGACCCGCAGCGCCGACGCTGTTCTGAGCGGGACCTACGGCGCCGAGGGATATACGCGGGCCCGTCTTGGCCAGCTCTTCAATCGCCTGACGCCGGAGCAGGCGATTGAGTTGTCCGAAACTATTCGCGACATGACGGCTGATAGCAAGGGTAAGCTGCCGGGTACGCAGGACGATCTGAAATACCTGAAGCTTCCGGTCGATCCAGCAAAGGCGGATCTGTCGGACTACCCGACGGTGACATACAACGCTGAGCGCAAGCGCTACGAGGATTCCGTGACGACAATGTATTGGGACGGCAACCAGTGGTGGATGCCGCAGAAGAAGATTTCCGCGGAGGATGCGATGCTGCCGAGCGACGATCCATTATGGTACCAACCCTCGGACGGGACGCTGATGCATGAAAATGCCTTTGCCTCGTACGTAGAGCCGCGCAGCACCGAGGGACTGAAGGCGTGGCTCAGACGAAAGGGTTATCTTTAGGCGCCCATAAAGGAGCCGGCCCTGCTGCGCCCACCGTACTCGCGCGGATGGGCGCTACCTGCGGAAGCACAAAGGCGGGGTTCAGCGTCGATTGACCGAACCTCGCTGCCGCCCGAACCGGAAAATCAGAGACAAAACCAGGGACAACCCACGCACGGCTGAGGATAGAGCAGTGCGCCTTGGGATCGGCGTGCCTGTCGCGGAGGAAGCGGCGCCCAGCACGCGACCGGCAAATTGCCAAGAAGGAGGAAAGAGTTCTGATGACTGTCATGGAAAAGTCGCGACCGGACGATGCAACCGCCATCTTCGACAAAAGAAGGTGGCTGGAGTCTCATGAGGCCGATTATCACAAGGCACTCGGCAATCGCCAGGTGCAGATGATCGCGATTGGCGGGGCGATCGGTACGGGGCTGTTTCTAGGCGCCGGCGCCCGTCTGCAGGCCGCAGGTCCATCTCTGGCGATCGTCTATCTCGTTTGCGGCGCCTTTTCCTTTCTCATCCTGCGCGCGCTTGGCGAACTGGTACTGCACCGGCCGAGCAGCGGCAGTTTCGTCTCCTATGCCCGTGAGTTCCTCGGCGAGAAGGCCTCCTTCGTGGCCGGTTGGATGTATTTTCTCAATTGGGCAATGACCGGCATCGTCGATATCACTGCCGTTGCTCTCTATATGCACTATTGGGATGTCTTCGCCGGCCTGCCGCAATGGGTCTCGGCGCTCGGCGCGCTGCTGATCGTCGGCTCGATGAACCTTGTCGGGGTCAAGTGGTTTGCCGAGATGGAGTTCTGGTTCGCCCTCATCAAGGTGTCGGCGATCTTGCTCTTCCTTGCCGTTGGCACGTTTTTCCTTGGAACCGGCATGGAGGTCGCCGGCAGTGCCACCGGTCTGCATCTGATCAGCGAGAACGGCGGCCTCTTCCCGAACGGCCTGCTTCCTGCGCTCGTGCTCGTGCAGGGTGTCGTCTTCGCTTTTGCCGGCGTCGAACTGGTTGGTACGGCAGCCGGTGAGTGTTCAGACGCGAAGACCATCTTGCCGCGTGCCATCAACAGTGTGATCTGGCGCATCGCTCTGTTCTATGTCGGCTCGGTCGTGCTTCTCGTCTGCCTGCTGCCCTGGACGGCCTACAAGGCAGGAGAGAGCCCGTTCGTGACATTCTTCGGCGCACTCGGCATACCCGGCATCGGCACGGTGATGAACATCGTCGTGCTGACTGCAGCCCTGTCGAGCCTGAACTCCGGCCTCTATTCCACCGGCCGCGTGCTGCGCTCGCTGGCGCAAGGCGGTTCCGCGCCGGCGTCCCTTGCAAGGATGAATGCGCAGGCGGTGCCGCATGTGGGCATACTGGTGACCTTGGCCATCTATGTCTTCGGCGTCCTGCTCAACTATCTCGTGCCCTCTCATGTATTCGAGATCGTCCTCAATGTCGCCTCGCTCGGGATCCTGAGCACCTGGGGTTTCATTATCGTTTGCCAGATGGCCTTCCGCCGGGCCGTTGCCCGCGGCGAGGTCGAGGACGTGACGTTCAAGATGCCCGGCGCCCCGGTCACCTCGTGGCTGACGCTCGCCTTCCTTTGCGGGGTCGTGGTGCTGATGGCGCTCGACTATCCGAACGGGACCTATACCGTCGCCTCGATCCCCTTCGTCGCGCTGGCGCTTTGGGGCGGATGGAACTGGGTCAGCAAGCATCGGCGGACGGAGACGCCGGCGACGCTGTCCGACGTAATGCTGGCGCAGCAAATGCGTCAGTGACCACCATATTCCTCAAGTGGCGCCGTCAACCTGGCGGCGCCCCTTGATCTTAAAGGAACGGCGCATCAGGCCACGGGAATTCCAATTCCCAATTCGACGAGGACCACGTCGATCTGCTTTGCCGAGGAAGGAGCGGCATCGCCGTTTCTGATCTTGTCGGCCAGGCTCGGTATATAGACCTGCCCGCTGATATAGCGCTCATTCAATCGCTGCGCGTCCGTGTAGCTTCCGTCTGAGCCGGTGGTCGCCGGCAATTTCGCCGGATCGCCGCCGAACTCGTCGAGCGTATGGTGCAGATTGTCGCGCAACTTCTCCAGCCCTTCCTTCGGAATGCTGTTCAGCCAGTCGATAAAACGTTGGCGATCGGCCGGCTGATCGAGACGATAGCCCTTCAGTTCCGCGTATCTGGCGAGGATCGGCACCGGGCTGTGGCCGTCGCCGCTCTGGTCGACGAGCGCGCCGGCGGTGGTTTCGTCGAGCTCGGAATGGGCGAGGAAGCGCTTTGAGGTATCCGTCATGTATTTGTTCGAATCGCGCGTATCGGCAACGATCATCTGGGAAATCACCGCGGCGCCGACGATGACGAGACCGGCCGGACCGAACATCGTGCCGGTGCCGAGAGCCGCCATGATGGTTCCGCCGGCTGCTGCGGCCGAAAGGCTGCCCATGAGCGGGTCGCCGGCCTTGAAGTAGTCGAAGGCCACCCACGCATCGAACCCGCCGCTCAGCGCCCCGAGAAACTTGACGGCCGGCCTGCTGCTGCTGCCGAAATGCTTGACGGCGGCGGAGTCGGCGTTGAGACGGTCCATTCCGCCTAAAATCTCCACCGTTCGCTGGCCGAGCCCGACCGCATCGATCACCACTTTCAGATCGTTTCTGAAAGTGGGGTTGTTCTGCGCCACAGTCGCCGAGTTTGCGACGCTCGCTCCCGTGGCCGCAATGCCGATCAGCCGCAGCATCTGGCCAGGGCCGGTCGTGTTCGCAAAAGACCTGACGCCGCTCGAACTCTTGAGGTCGTTCAGGTCGTCGTTGAGGGTGGCCATCTTTGCGCGGGATTGCTCGACCGTCTCGCCCGGCTCGGGCAGGGACTTGGCGACCGCATCGATCGCCCCGTCCATGTCGGCCTTGGGAATGCCGAGCATCTGCGAGAGCTTACCCTGCTTCAGCGCCTCAAGACTGTTCCTGGCTTTGCCAAGCGCCGCCGGATCGCCGGATTGCAGGTCGGTGAAGGCCGGCAGGACCTTGTGACGGATGATCTGGGTCGTTGCCTCCTCGGCGAGCTTCCTGCCCCGGTCGGTCAGGCGAGCTTGAGCGCCCAGCAGGTTCAGCGCGGCCGGACTGTCGAGCAGCGCCGGGTTCTTCTTCATTGCGATTTCGACCGCCATCGCGGTCTTTTCGTCCGACAAGATCTTGCCGATCTCATCGTTGACGGCTTGCTGCTGCGAGGCGAGTTCCGGCGGCAGATTGCCGAGTGCCGTCAATTGCTGCAGCAGTTTTTCGCCGCTTGCTGCGATGTTGTCCTCCAGGCGCTTTTCTGTTTTGGCCCAACCCGGGCCTTTTTCCGTCTTGTAGTCCTCGATCGCCTTGGCGAGTTGCTCGGGTGTCATGGTCCTTCCGTGGTTGGAAACCAACCACTGCAGCTCCTGCATATGCGCCGAATAGGCAAGGACATCCTGGTTGACCCTACTGGCGGCATATTGCTTCACGTTTGGAATGATGTTCCGGACGACGAAATCGGGCGAGGCCGCCGCACTCTTGGCCGCGATGGCAATCGGGTAGTCGAGGCGGGAGCCGTTGCCGATCGCCATCGGTATGGAGTTCGGGTGATAGCCGCCGATCTCGGCAAAGCGCTCGACGATTGCATCGGCGCCCGGACTGCCGCTGATGCGGTCGATGATCGTCATCATGTCCGCCTGGCCGTTCATTCCGATCAAGTCGCCGCCGATCTTTTCCTGCTTCCTGGTGTTCGCCGCCTCGATGGTTGGCATGGCGGAAGAGACCAGCTCGACGGCCAGCCGCGGATCGGCGCCGACGGTCAGCTGCTCGAGATTAGCCATCGTCGTTGCGGCATCGCCCTGATCGCTCATTCCCTTCCCAGGCTGGTAGTCTGCGAGGGGCTTCGATGCCCAGTCCGCGGCTTTGTCGATCAGGGCCTTCGCGTCGTCGGAGCGCGCGAGAACCTGCTGGACCTCCGGCGCGGCCGAGCCGTAGGCTGAAGAGAGTTTGCGGAACGCTTCGTCCGGCCCGCCGGCGGCGTTTGCAGTGTCGATGATTGTGCGTGCCCTGGCTTCGGCGTCGACGCCGGCATGCGTCGAGGGGCGCAGGTTGACATTCAGCGCTTTCGCGGTGTCTTCGATCGCCATCCGGGCGGGTGCCGCATCGGTCCAGTCGCGGTCGTAAAGGCGCTGCAGCGTCTCGGAGCGCTCTTTCTCCGGCAGCTTTTCGACATAAGTCTTGAGGTCCTTGGCGATCTCGCCGGTCTCCGCCTGATAGTCGATTTTCGGGTCGTCGGAATACTGGATCCGGTTGCCGCGATCATAGATCCCGTCCGCCATTACCGATTCCTCGTCCGTCTTCAGGCCGCGTTCCTCGATCGCCGCCTTGACGGCGTTGCCGGCGGGGCCTGCATCCAGCCAGTCGCTGTTGATCAGCCTGAGGGCTGCGGCCTGTCGTTCCGCCTTCGGCAGGTTGTCGAGATAGGCTCCGGCGTCGCGCTGCATGTCCCTGCCTTCGGCGGCATAGTCGATTTTCGAAGGGTCGTCGGCATAGGCGAGCTTGTTGCCGCGGCCATAGAGATCATCGATGAAGGCGGCCTCGCCCTTGGGCACGCCTTTGCCGTCCACGGGACCTTGCGCGACGAGCTCGGGCGAGGCGAGCGGCACGATCACCACGTCATTGGGGTCGATCGCCGCCGTGTCCGCCGTCAGCTTGATGCGGTTGGCGGCCATGAGGTCGTCGAGGCTGACATGGTTCTCCTTGGCGATCTCCGACAGACTGTCGCCCTTCTCGACGACAATCACTTTCTCGGTTCCAGGATCGATCGTCTTCGGCCCACCTTGCTCGGTGCGCTCGCGCACGGCCTGGTTGATCTGCTCGATGAAGAACCGGCGCTGCTCCTCGGAAACGGCGGCGGCGCGACCGCTGCTTGCGTCGTAGCGGCTCTTGCCGTCGATATCGATGCGAAAGGACATGGGGCGTGATCTCCTTGGCTTTATGCGGCACGCGAGGGATGCACATCCAGCGGAAAGCGCCGGAAGCGAACTTCGTCTCTGAAATCAAGACACTGGTCGTTGCGCGCGAGCGCGCGAGCGCGCGAGGCCACTATGGCGGGCCTGCTTAATGGTTTGATGACAAGGGCCGGATTTCTTGCGCCGCGGGCGGAGACCTTTATTGAGGCGCCGTTCCAAGGAGGCTGCGCAGCATCGCTGGAGCCTCTTTCAGGATGGCGAGCTCTGCAACCATGTATTGCAGGAGATAGTTGAGGTAGAGGACGATCAGCACAGCGAAGATCAGGTTCTTGACCGCCAGGGAAAGATCAAACACGTGCAATTGCGGCGACATGCGCGACAAGTAGGCGAGCATGAGGTCCGCGATCAGTAGGGCGAGCACGATCGGTGCGATCAAAAGAACGCCGGTCTGCATGATCCGGTCGAGGATTGCGAGCACGGCCATGGCCGCTCCGGAGCCCAGCGTCGGCGAGAAGTTGGTCACGGGCCATATTTCGTAGCTTCTGTAGAAGGTGTCGGCGAGCAGGGAAAAGCCGCCGGACTTGAAGAACAGGGCGACTAGAGCCAGGACGAAAAAGGTTCCGGCGATGCTGGTTTCCGTCGCCTGCAGCGGATCGACGAGCTGCGCCGATGTCGAGCCTCGCTGCAGGTCGACGAGATCGCCAGCGACCTCGGCGGCCCAGAAGGGGATGCCGAGCACGACGCCCAGGATGACACCGATGATGATTTCCTTCAGGATAAGACCGGTCACCATCAAGGTCGAGAGGCCCTGCCCTTCCGCGAGCGTTGCCGTGAAGCTTGGTATCAGCGGCAGGGCTATGGCGATCGCCACGCCCGACCGGATCAGCCCTGTAAGGCCGAGCCGCACGAAGGCAGGGGTGACGACGATCATGCCGAGCGCGCGCGCCATCGCAATGGCTGTGCCCGCAAGTATCGGATAGATGGTATCGAACAGCGCTGATGTGGCGGTGAGAAAATCCACGCGCCCACCTACCGCGTCAAGGCCGGAAAGATGTCGAGCGTGTTGCTGGCGAAATTGGCGACCTGGACGGCAAGCACCGGACCGAGAATCACGAGTAGCAGCATGACGGCGACGAGCTTGACGGCTTGCGGCAGCGTCTGGTCCTGGATCTGGGTCAGCGCCTGGATGAGGCCGACACTGACGCCGATGACGATCGCGATTGCGAGCGCCGGGGCCGAGGCGATCAGCACGGTCAACATGGCTTTTTGCATTTGGGCGAGGAAGGCGGTTTGATCCATCGGCGCTATCCGTAACTCAGGATCAGGCCGTGCATCAGCCGCGACCAGCCGTTGACCGCGACGAAGAGGAATATCTTCAACGGAATGGAAATAAGGGTAGGGGAGACCATCATCATCCCCATCGCCATCAGCACGGTTGAAACGATGAGGTCGATGACGAGAAACGGCAGATAGAGCAGAAAGCCGATCTCGAAGGCGCGCGTCAGCTCCGAACTGACGAAGGCCGGGACGAGGATCAGAAGGCTGTCGGTCTTCACCGAGGCTCTGGCTTCCTCCGACCAGATGCGCTCGGTCGCCTGCATGAAGAACTGACGTTCGTTCTCATCCGTGTAGCGTTCAAGATGCGATTGCAGCGGTGCGCGCAGGGACTCCGCCGCCCGCATTATGCTGTCCGTCGATTGCACGTCGACCCGCTCGCTTGACAATGTGCGGTACATCTCTCCGACCAGCGGCGTCGTGACATAGACCGTGAGGATCAGCGCAACGCCGTAGAGCACGAGATTGGGCGGCGATTGTTGGATACCGAGCGCATTGCGAATGAGGAAAAGAACGATCGAGATTTTCAGGAACCCGGTCATCGTCACCACCGCGAGCGGAATGAGCCCGATCGTCGAGACGATGATAATGATCGGGATGAGATTGGTCGTCGTCTCACTCATCTGTCGAAAGCCGCACCACGCGCACGCCAAGGCCTTCGCCGATCCTGATCAGTTCGCCCTTTCCGACGAGCCGCCCGTTCGCCATGATGTTGACGGGGGTAGAAAGGCTCGGGCTTGTGTGAAGAACCGTCCCTTCGCCCATCCTGGCGATTTCCTTCAGCGGGAACTCGGCGCGGCCGATCTCGAATACCAGCTGGACTGGAAGGTCTGCCAGCGTTTCGAGCTGGTCGGACGGAGGCGTATCCTTTTTTGACATGGCGGAATGTTCCCAACTTGCTCTTAGATCTCGCCACGTAGACGTAAATACGAGGCCGGAATCGCCCCGGCGCAGCGAGGCGATCAGGTGGTTGCCGATAAGGGCGAAGGGTTCTTCGCCATTGGACTGCTCGCACATGACGATATCGCCGACGCCAAGACTTTCGTATTCGCCGGTGGTCAGGTGCTGGATGCCGGCGCATAGCTGGATGGGCTGGACCAGGTTTGCCGTCAATGCGCCCAGGCCGCTCGCACGCCCACCAAGGGCCTTGCCGATCTTGAGCGCCGCCGCAGCACTCAAGTGCAGTTCCGCATGGTGGGGCAAGCTGCCGCAATCGATCGTCCAGCAAAGCTTGATGGGACATTCGCCCGCAGCATCCGGCGGGCCGGTCCGGACCGGTTCCCCGATACGGTCTTCCAGTTCTGCAAGATGGGAGGCGAGAGCCTCTTCGATGAGGATGTTGCGCTGCAGAGGGGAAAGGGCCGCTATTCTTCCGCGAACCCCAAGGCCCGGCGCAAGCTCGTCGAGCGCGGCTGCAGGAATCATGAAGCGGCCGGCCGACGCGCCGATGAAGAACGCAAGCTCGACCGGTTCCGTCAGCGATCGCGTGCTGTCCTCGGGCCGAATGACGATGGTTGCCGTCGCCAGCGAGAGCCGAAAAGCCATGCGGATCCTTGCCAGCATGTTGAGTGCGTCGACATGGGCGGCCGCGACCTCTGGCAGGCAGGACGGGTCCTCGGCAAGGGTACGAACTTCCTGGGCGCCGGCGCGCGTCTGCGTTGAGATGCTCATCCTGTCACCTTCCCCGCTTCTTGCTCTTCGGGTGGGTGATGTCCTCGTCCTCCATCTCGCTGACGACGTCGGCACGCCTTGCTTCCTCGCGCCGGCTTTCCTCGGCAAGGAATAGGAGGCGATCATGCAGTTTCTGTTTGCGCCGGTACTCGGCCGCAAGCTCCTGCTTTTGCTTTGCCTCCTGCCTTTCGCGCATCTCGGCGGCGTGAACCTGCTCCTCGAGCTGGCGGGCGCGGTGGTCCATGGCGGAGAGCGCGCCGCGGTAACTTTGGAGGTCGCGGTGACCGGCGGTGCCTTGAGCGAGATGGGCGTAGAGAACGTCTTCTTCCCGTCTGCGCTCATCCTCATGGGAAAGGCTTTCGTCCCTTGCCGCCTCAGCGCCCCGGGCGGCCTGCTGGTGGCGGCCTAGCTGACGCTGCGCCTTTTCTTGCGCCCGCCGCATTCTAAGCGCCCGCAACTCGACGAGTTGTCGCAAATCGACCTTCCGGGTCACGATGCGATCCTTTTCAACTGCTCCTGGGTTTCTTCCAGGGAAGAAAAATCGCCGCTCTCCTGCTGCAGAAAGGCTTCGATGGCGCCGTGCTTTTCGATTGCTTCATCCGACAACGGATCGACGCCGTGCTCGTATTCGCCGACCCGGAGCAGGAGTTCGATCTGCTCGTAACGGGCAAGCAGCGTGCGGATATGGGCGGCGTGATCGCGGTGCGCCTTGCCTGCGACGCTTTCCATCAGGCGGCTGCGGCTCTTCAGGATGTCGATGGCTGGGAAGAAGTTGCGCTCGGCCAGGCTGGAGCCCAGCATGATGTGACCATCGAGAATGGCTTTTGTCTCTTCGGCAACCGGATCGAGCGTGCCGTCACCCTCGGTCAGCACGGTATAGAGGGCTGTGATCGAGCCGCCCTGTCCGGGGCCGGCGCGCTCCAACAGGCGCGGCAGCGCGGCAAAGAGCGAGGGCGGATAACCTCGCCGCGTCGGCGGTTCGCCCGCCGCCAGGCCAATTTCCCGTTGCGCCCGGGCGAAACGGGTGACGCTGTCCATCAGCAGAAGGACGTCTTGACCCTGGTCGCGAAAATATTCGGCGATGGCCGTCGCACCGTAGGCCGCTTTCACCCGCTCGATTGCCGGACGATCGGATGTTGCGACCACGACCACCGAGCGCTTGCGGCCCTCTTCGCCGAGCTGTCTCTCGATGAACTCCCGCACTTCGCGCCCGCGCTCGCCGATCAGCCCGATGACGACGACATCCGCCTTCGTACCGCGGACGATGGTGGAAAGGAGCGAGGACTTGCCGACGCCAGGCTCGCCGAAAACGCCGACGCGTTGCCCGCGGGCAACCGTCAGCAGCCCGTCGATCGCACGGATCCCAAGTTGCAGCGGCTCGGTGATCAGGTCGCGCTGGAGCGCATTGGGCGGTGGCCGGTGGGTCGGATAGTAGGTGTCGGTGACGACCGGAATGGCACGATCATCGGCAAAGTCGAGGAGCTCTCCCAAGGGATTGAGCACGCGGCCGAGGAGGTCGTCGCAAACCGGGATCTGCAGGGTCTTGCCAGTTGCGATCACCTCCGCGCGCGTGGACATGCCCTGAAGATCGCCGATCGGCGTCAGGATGGCCTCCTCGTCTTCGAAGCCCACCACCTCCGCCGGCACGGTCACACCGGAAACAGGATCCCTGAGGTGGCAAAGTTCGCCGATCCTGACCATCGGCGCGGTCGCATGGACGATGATGCCGGTAATCCTGCGGATCCGGCCGCGAACGGGTCGCGTCTCGCTCGTGAGCGCCCGCTGGCGCAGGCGCTCGATGAGCGCACCCGGATCTGACAGCACATGCTCGTTCATGCGGCAGGTTCCGATCGGCCGGGCTGGACGCCGAGCAAGGCTTCGCGGATTACCGACAATTGTGTATCGAGGCCGGCATCAACGACGGCTACTGCGCTGGCGAGAACGCATTTGTTGCCGTCGAGCCGCGGATCGGCAAGCACGGCGATCTTGAGCGCGCCATTGCCATTGTGGCGCTCAACGAGTTCGGCGACCCGGTCGGCCAATGCGGGGGAGACGGTGATCGTTACCTCGCGCTCATGCTGAAACGATTGCAGCGCCTGCTGCGCCAGATTGGCGACCAGCTCCGCTTGGTCGAAACGGCCGAGCAATTTTTCGGCGATCGCCAGGCCGAGTTCGGCAATCTGCCGGTCGAGGCCGGCCAGATAGGCATTGACGTCGGCGGTGGTCTTCATGAGCAGGGCCGCTGCCTGCCGTTCTCCCTCCAGCCTGCCGGCCTCGTAGCCCTTTCTTCTGCTCGTCTCGACGACGTCGCGAACGTGCGCAAGCTGTTGATCTGCCTTGACCTTCGCCGCCTCCAGGAATGCGTAGCCTTCAAGCCAATGATCGCCTTCGGCCTGCTTGAGGATCTTCTTGGCCGGGCTTGTGGGGATCTCGTTCATCGCCCCTCCTTGACGGTGGCGCCGGTGTGATCGTCCCGTGCAGTTTCGTGCCGCAACAGACGCCTGACGATCGCAGCGCCCGTGGTGGCGTCTCCCGGCTCGGTGAACGGAGCATCGTCGCCGCCAGTCTCACCTCTCAGTCGAAGCCATGCCCCCAGGGCAGCGGGCAGCGAGGCCTGCCAGCTCGCCCAGCACCTGCGGCCGTCGACTTCAATCGCCTGCATCAAGGCGTCGAGGCCGCCGGCAATCTCATGACCGGCGGCAAGGTCGCGGTTATCGACGGCCACCCGGAAAGCGCGGTCTCCGACGCGCTCTTTGATCAAGGCGACTTCGCGGCTGCGGATTTCGCCGGCAAGCGCATGGGCCCAGAACACGGCCCCGGCCAGGTAGCTATGTTGCGCGACAGCTTCCGGCGGCAACGCCAGGAGTTTTAGATCGTCCGGTTCGGGGCAAGGGCAAAAGCCGGCATCCGGAAGGTCGAATTTGTCCATCAGCAGCCGCATAAGCGGGCGCTGGACCCGATCGGATTGCTGCAGCCTGACGGCGGCCTCGATCGATATCGCCTCGTCATAGGCTTGAACGATATGGCGGTGATGGACAAGGCGCGCCGGGGCGGTGCGGAAGGCCGCCCAGACATTCTCCAATTCGGCGGCTGCCGCACCGTTTGCCGATGAGCGATCCGTCACTTTGCCGGACCGTAGGGCTGCAGCGGATAGACTTTCCGCCGGCTGCTTTGCTTGCGCCATGCCAGATATCCGAGGCCGGCGATCGCGGCAAACAGGGCACCGGCAAGACAGCCGAAGATAAGCTTGGCCCTGGCCACACTCGCCGGCAGCATCCAGATCCCCAGGAACGATGTGAGTTCCGCACCGGTGACGGGCTCGCTCGCCCGCTCGCTCGCGACGGGCACGACCGAGACTTTTTCGTAGGTGAGGCCGGATATGCTGTTGGCGACCAGCGTCTTGATCCGCGGGATCAGCGGATTGACGTCGAGATCTTTTTCGTGGCGGATGAAGACAGAGGCGGAGGCCGGTATGGCATTGCGCTGCAGCGGGTCGTTGTCCGGGAGCACGACGTGGACGCGCGCCGAGAGCACCCCGTCGATCTCGGAAACAGTCCGGGAAAGCTCCTCACTCAACGCGTAGATCATCTGTGCGCGTTCCTGCACGGGGGAGGCGACGAGGCCTTCCTGCTTGAACACGGTGCCGAGCGTCGCGAATTTCGCCTTGGGCAGCCCGGCCATGTTGAGCGCGGTGACGGCTTGCGAGAACTGATCCTCGTCGACCGTCACTGTCAGCTTGCCGTCCTTCTGCACTACCCGGCTCGCCGCTATGCCTTTCGAGAGCAAGGTTGCGACCATCTCGTTCGCCTCGCGTTCGTCAAGGTTGGTGTAGAGATCGACGCTGCAAGCCTGCAGCGTCAGGACGATAAGCGCGAGCAGCAGTCCGCGCGCAATCGATGAGGAGCGCCAGGAGATATTCATTGACCTTTGACGAGGGTCATCGTTGCGCTTGTGAATTGCGTCGGGCCGCGAACGACCATCTGCGTTTCGATCGCATGATCGAAGATCCTCCCCAGCGCCTCGACCAGCCGTCCCGCTTCGCTGTCCGGTGTCCGCGTCACGCTTGTTTGAGCGCCGGCCGCATCCGGCGCAAACGACTGCGATGCCGGAGATTGGTCCAACGGGGCGAAAAGCTCGGTGTTGCTTGCGAATTTTCCGGCGCGCTCGACGAAACCTTTCAGGTTGTCGACGATCGTCCGGCCAAGATCGGCCGGGCTTGCGCCGTGCGGCAGGGTTTGAGCGTTCAGCGCCGAATGCTCGAACAGGCCTTGCGACGCGGTCGAGGCCGGATCCTGCGGCGCAGGGGACATTGCAAGCGTTGCATTCTCAACTGGCGGGACAACCGTCATGGTTGCGTCTCCTGCTGGCAAAAAGGGGGATTATTCCTCGTCGGACATGGCTTCGTTCAGCACTTCCTGGGCGATCTTCATCATTTCCTGCCCGATCAACTGGCTACCGCCGCTTGCAACGGCTTGCTGCAAGGCTTCCTCGAATTGTGCCTGCGAGGGGTCCACATTTTGCGTCTGGGTGGGCGTCTGCGCTGTCGCGGCTACCGATCCGGTCATTTTTGCTCTCCTGCTGAGGTGTCGCTTGTGCTGGAATTGGCAGCCGTCTTGCGGCCTTTGCCGGCCAGATCGTCCGCAACCTCGTTGTGCTGGCCGCCGCGGAAGATCCGCACGCGGGGATCGTCCACCTGGGTCATGGGGGGCGGCTGGACGGATGAAACGACCTGCTTCACCATGGCGATGAAGGCAGGCGGACCTGAGACACGAATAGCCGGGGCGTTGGCGGTCGCGAGAACCGAGAAGCGCTCGTCCATGAGGTCTAACCGCTTGATCTCGTTTATGACCGACTGGCCGTTTGCCCTGCCGATATTGATGATCTGTGTCGCGAACTCGTCACTGGCATTGACGTGCAGAACCGAGCCGTCGAAATACCAGATCAACCCGTTGGCCTGCGTCACCTTGTCGAGGAACCCGCCCGCCGTTTCGGCGCGAACCTCGCCACGTACCTGGCCACGGATGCGATCCGACAGGATCACCGGAATCGAAAGGTTGCGCCCGAACTCCTTCAGTGCGTCACGAACATCCTGGCTGATTAAAACGTAGCTGTATTTGCTGCTGTACCAGCGCGGCATAGCTGCAAGGGCCGGATATGTGGATGCCAATATAGCCGTAGCTAACATAAAGAGCTTCCCCGCAACCATGACGTTCTTCATGTCAAACGTTCCGATTGTTCGCGTCGAGCGGCCCAAAAGCTATTACAGCAGCCGGGAATGCGCAACTCGCAGTTGGACAAAATTCAAAGCAATGTTACTTGCTAAACAAGCGAAAACTGAAACACCCTGAAAAATAACTGTGTTTCTTCAATGCGTAACAGTTCCATGACATTGAAACGTCCGCTTCAATCGTTTGAAATCACGACATATTACGCATTGAAAGATTATGTGATGCGCTTGGAAATTGTCAATTCCGAGCTTCAACTTTAACCATTGCTGTGCCCTATGCAGGGCGGTCGACTCGATGAGAACTGTACACCGGCGCTGGAGCCTTGCTCCCGGCCGGACTGAATTATCAAGGAGAAGACAATGGCAGTTTCCGGTGTAAGCGGTACGCAAACCTCGGACAATTCAATCAAGACGATGACGGAAGCCTTCGACAAGGCGATCGAGAAGTCTGCCGAGATTACCAAAGTCACGACCGAAAAGAAGGTCGCCCTCGACGCCGCGAAGCAGCGTCCGAACGGCTAAGCACAAGCCGAGGGGCGACTTGCGTCGCCCCTCTCATCTCCATTGCAAAGACTTGGCTTGGACGGCGCCGTGCTTTCAGCGTGGCGTCGGTATCTTTGGTATACGGCGAGCGAGGTGAGAGTTCATGGCATCCAATCTGGTCTTGATGAATGCTGCTGCCGATTTGACACTCGATGTCCTCAACGGCGTACACAGTGGCGTCTCCGTGCCTTTGGAAAACGGCTCCTACTTGATCGGTTCAGCCCCGGACTGCGATCTCATGCTCAGTGACCGCGACGTGAGCGCGCATCATATGCGTCTGCAGTTTGCGGGTTCCGAGGTGATGATCGAGGCAACCGGCGCCGACGTGATGGTGCAGGATACAAGCGTGCCCGTTGGCCACGGCCTTCACGTCAAAACCCCCGTGACGATTTCGCTTGGCAGCGCGCGCCTTCGCCTTTGCCGGCCGGCGCAGGCAGCGCCGAGAAAAACGGACAAGTCGAAGCGCACAACCTGGATGATCGGGGGCGTGGCGGCTTTCTCGCTTCTCACGATTGCTGCTGTCCAGGCAGGGATTGCAGACGTCGGCGACGGGCTGCCGATGGCAAGCTTTGACGAAACGACGGTAACGGCCGGAACCGTGAGCGCCTCCATGCCCTCGGCCGATCAGGTGTCTTCGGCGCTTGCGGCAAAGCTCGCCGCGGCGGGCTTGAGCGATCTTCAGGTAAAAGCGGACGGGACGCGGTTTGCCGTTTCCGGTGCGCTCGACGAGGAGGGGCGCAAGTCGTGGAGCGATGTCCAGACTTGGTTCGACCGGTCCTATGGCACCAACTACGTCTTGACGAGCATGGTCGGCGAGGCCGTGGCCAAAACGTCGCCAAAATTTAATCTCCAGGCCATTTGGTTTGGCGAAACGCCTTATGCGATCGGCTCCGACGGGACCCGCCTCTACAAGGGTGCCGCGCTCGATGACGGCTGGTACATAAAGGACATTCGCGACGGCAGCCTGAAGGTGGCGCGGCAAGGCGAAGAATTCGTCCTTCGCTTCTGACTGCGCGATGAGAGGAACAGAAGAATGAGTTTGGAGGTCCGCCGACACGACAATCGCCGCGCCCAGTCAAGCGCGGTTTCTGTGCGCCCGGATGCGGCCGTGGAAGCGCAGCATCAGGCCTTCGACGCCAGGATTCTGCAATCGGTCCGCCAGGCCAGGCAGAAGGCTGAGGCGCGCGGCGCGCGCGCCAGTGCGGCAGCAGAGCGGGCGAGGCTCTCGAACGCTTCCCTGTTCGACCTGTCGCGGTCCCAGGAGATCCTTGCCTATATCGTCCAGGAAGTGTTGCCCGGCCTCGACCTCGACGAGGATGTCGCCAAGCTTACGGCGTCCATGCTGAAGGACGAAATCGAAAGCCGACGCGATCTTCAGCACCGTCTCATGCAGGCGCAAAGCAGTTGACGCAGCAACGCGCGGACAGCCTCGAATTTCTTCATGCGCTCGGCCTGCTCTACTGTCGCGCCGGACACCATGAGCGCGGCCTCGTCTTCCTGCTTCTCGCAGCACGAATGGCACCGGAAAACGTCTCGATATTGCATTCGCTGGCCGATGCATTCGTCGAGACGGACGCTGGAACGCGTGCGATCGCCTCTATCGATCGCATCGGAGAAATCTCAAAGGAAGCCGATCCGGATCTTGCCCGCCTGAGGAGTAGGGCGCATTGGCTGCGTGGGCAGGAAGACCAGGCTCGCGACGCCTTCAAGGCCTATCTTCAGGCGAAGGTGGCGAAATGAGCGCAATCGCCGCGGTCAACCAGTTCGCCAGGGCCGCCTCCCGCCGGTCGGATATCGTCGTTGCGGCACTGGTGATGCTTGCGATCACGATGATGATCATTCCGATGCCGACCTTTCTGGTCGACGCGTTGATCGGATTTAACTTCTTCTACAGCCTCCTTATCCTTGTCGGCGCGCTCTATGTGTCGAGCCCCGTCCAGTTCTCGTCCCTGCCATCGATCATTCTGCTCGGAACCCTTTTTCGCCTCGCGCTTTCGATCACGACGACCCGACTGATCCTGACACAGGCGGACGCCGGGCAGATCGTTTCGGCCTTCGGGGACTTCGTTGTCGGCGGCGATGTGCTCGTCGGTCTCATCGTCTTCCTGATCATCACCGTCGCTCAGTTCGTCGTGATCACCAAGGGCGCCGAGCGTGTCGCCGAGGTGGGCGCGCGCTTTGCCCTCGACGCCATGCCGGGCAAGCAGATGAGCATCGACAATGAGGCCCGCAGCGGCGAAATCGACCAGCAGGAAGCGCGTCGAAGGCGCGAAGAGCTCGAGCGCGAGAGCCAGTTCTACGGCGCCATGGACGGTGCCATGAAGTTTGTCAAAGGAGACGCCGTCGCGGGCCTGATCATCATCTCGATCAATCTCATCGGCGGGCTTACGATTGGATCTCTGCGACGCGGCATGACCGTCGGCGACGCTGCCCATACCTATTCGCTGTTGACCGTCGGCGACGGCCTGATCTCACAGATACCTGCGCTAATGATGGCGGTGGCGGCCGGAGCGGTGGTAACGCGCGTGCCGTCCGGTGGGCGCCCGCAGGACTTGAGTTCCGAAATCCTCGGGCAACTCGGTGCGAGCGACCGCGCGCTGGCGCTGGCAGCAGCCATCCTCTTCGCCTTCGGCCTGGTTCCAGGCTTTCCGCTGATTGTCTTCTGGACCCTCGCTGCCGTGGCCGGCCTTCTTGCCCACACCGCGCGCCGGCGGCCTGCCGCCGCCGATGCGGCAGGAATGGCATCGATCCGACGCGAAGCGTCCCAACCGCTCGCTTCCGGCAGCCCCGTCGTCGAGCATATAGCCGGCAGTTTGCCCGGCGGTCCCGGCAACTTCGTCGGGGTCGCGCACAGGATCACTGTATCGCTTGGAGAAGATCTTGCCGGGGCTCTTCCGCCGCCGGTCTTCGCCGAGCGGACAGAGGCGCCCGCGGCAGCGATCCTCGACGACCTCGGTATTCGCGTCCCGGCGATCGGCCTGGTGGCGGATCCACGGCAGGCGCCGGCTGAGTTTCGCATCGATTTCGAGGGCGTTCCGGTCGTCGAAGCCGCGCTCTTGCCTGGCCATGTCATGGTGTGGGACGAAACCGTCGATCTCGACATCATGTTGGTCCCTTATGTGAGGCAATCGGACCTCCTGGGGCTGAAGCTCGTCTGGGTCGAACAATCCCATGCGGCAGCACTTGACGCTGCCGGCGTCGGCTATTGCGAGCCGGCCGATGTCGTGATGACGCTTCTGGAGCGTGTCCTGCGCCGCTATGCGCCGGAGTTCGTCGACGCACAGGAAGTGCGCGCGCTCCTTGGCCGCCTGGAGGAGCCCTACGGCGACCTGATCCGAGAGGTTCTAGAGGCAGTTTCGGTGCAGAAGCTTGCCGACGTCTTGCGCAGGCTGATCGAAGAAGACGTTCCGATCACCAACATGCGCATCATTCTTCAGGCGATTGCCGAGCGCGGCGCGCAAATCCAGGGTGTGCAGGCCTTGACCGACAGCGTGCGGGCAAGCCTCGGCCGGCAGATCTGCTTCCGCCTTGCCGACGACAACAGGATCGTTTCGGCCTACCTGCTGACGCGGCCGTTCGAAGACGAGGTGAGAGCGGCCATCGAAAAGAATATGGGGCCGGCGGGCGCCATTCCGGACCGGCTGGCGGCGCCGATCCTGGAAGAATTGAAGAAGCGGCAGGAGAAAGCGGATCTCCGGTGTCGCATCGCCATCCTGACGTCGATGGACGTCCGGCGGCACATCCGGAACCTTCTGACGCGCTACGACGTCAATGTGGCGGTTCTTTCCTACCAGGAAATCTCCCCTGAGTTCAGCGTCCAGTGCATTGGCTATATCGCGCTCCCGGTCGCCGGAGTGGCGGAGCTCGAAAGCGGCCGCGCATGAATTCTCCGGGGGCACATCATAGAAGACAACATACGCGCGCGGGCGCGCCAGTGAGGGGAACGAATAGGAAATGGAATGCTGAGCCTGCGAAGCCTCCGCACGATTGCGGCAGGAGATTTACTTTCATTCATCCTGGTGGTCACGCTTGCGTTCGGCTTTTTTGCGCCATCGGCGAAGGCGCAGGTGAAGGTCGATGCGAAAAACGGCCAGGTTCTTGAGCTCGCCGTCGGGGAGGGCCAGATCCTGCGCTTCGACGAACCGGTCGAGTCGGTCTTCCTCGCCGATACGGCGATCGCAGATGTGCGCGTCGTCTCGCCGGGCGTGGTCTATATCTATGCGACGAAGATCGGCGACACCGATCTCACTGCGCTCAGCGCCGACCAGAGCACGCGCGGTACAGTGCAGGTTCGCGTCAGCGGCAACCCGCGAGCCGCCAACAAGTCGGCGCGGGCGCTGCAACCCACCACCAGAGTCGATATAAGCCTGTTCGGCGGCCAGTATGTCGGCACTGGCCAGACCCGCAATGTCGGTGAAGCGATGGACATGGAAAATGTCCTGCAGAGCTATTCGACCCCGGACAATCCGGCGCTCAACAATACGACGATCGCCGGCACGAACCAGGTCAATATTCGCGTCCGCTTCGCTGAAGTCGCCCGCAACGAATTGACGCGCTACGGCATCGATTGGAGCGCCTTCGTCAACAGTGGATCGTTCTCCTTCGGCATCATCCGGACCGGCGGCGCCAGCAACGAGGACGACACGGGGATTGCGATCGGCGCAAGGGGCGAGCACGTCAACGTCAACGTGCTGCTCGATGCGCTACAGGCGAATGGCATATTGACGATCCTTGCCGAACCGAACATCACCGCCGTCACCGGCCAGAGCGCCAGCTTTCTCGCAGGCGGCGAGATACCGGTGCCAGTGCCGGTCGGCAACGACCAGATCGGTATTGAATACAAGCAGTTCGGTGTCTCACTCCAGTTTACGCCGACGCTTCTGCCGAACAACCGCATCGCGCTGCAGGTGCGTCCAGAAGTCAGCAGCGTTTCGCAGGACAGCGTCGTTTCGATCGGCGGCCTGGTCGTGCCGTCGCTGCG
Source organism: Rhizobium sullae (assembly GCF_900169785.1). GTDB lineage: Bacteria > Pseudomonadota > Alphaproteobacteria > Rhizobiales > Rhizobiaceae > Rhizobium > Rhizobium sullae. The sequence goes on along the minus strand of NZ_FWER01000067.1, from coordinate 4,446 downwards.
CATTCGCCGTGCAGACACGACCGTCGAGGTCGGCAGCGGCCAGACGTTTGCGATCGCCGGCCTGTTTCAACGGCAGGAATCGCAGACGCTCAACAAAACACCGGTCGTCGGCGACGTCCCGATCCTTGGCGAACTGTTCAAGTCGAAGCGGTTTCAGCGCAATGAAACGGAACTCGTCATCCTGATTACCCCTTTCCTCGTGTCGCCGACCTCCGAACGAAAGATGAAAACGCCGCTCGATAGTCCTGCAGGCGCCATTACGGCGCCGCGCAAGAAGGCGAAGCCCGCGGTCAACAACAACGGATACGGTTTTTATGTGGAGTGATCGTTTGTCGGGCGATGGTGCGGCAAAGGCCCGCGTGATGCTGGCCGCGGGCATGCTGTTTGCCCTTGCGGGCTGCAACGGTTCCCATCCGCAACCCTACTCTCCCAACTACAGCTATGTTTCGACGCACCGCGCGCCGGAAAAAGGCGGGCTTGTTCGCAAGGGTTACGAGGAGGCGGAAAGCCGGACGCTGGTTCCCGACGCCTGTATCACCCCCGATACCGCCGATCAGCCGCTCTACCTGCCGCCGGGATGCGCCAACAATCTCAATCTGCAGTTCATGGCAGAGGATCAGGGACATCTCATCCGGGGCCGTGAAATGGGTCCTGCCATGGCTGCTCCGGTGGCGCGCGCCGCGAAGAACTACCTCGACGGTTACAGCGAAGAGGGCCGCAGACGCCGCAACACGGCGAACAACAATACAGGTGAAGAATGAGAGCGCGTTCCTTTCTGAAATTCGGCGCGCTAAGGAAGGGTGTTGCCGTACTCCTTGCGCTTCAGGCACTTTCCTCATGCACGACGACGTCAGCCGAGAAGGAGAGGGACAAGCCTTCGAGCGAGCAGGCGAAACTGTTGAACATCGCCCACAGCATCGAGGCTAAGGGGGAAAGCGCAACGGCGCTTGCGCTTTACGAGCGCGCCGCCGCGAACGCTCCTGACGACGTATCGCTGCGCGTTCGGCTTGCGAATGCACGCCTGAGGGCAGGCGATGCCGAAGGGGCGGAAAAAGACTTTCGCGCCGCTCTGCAGGTGAGCCCCCAGGATCCTGGGGCACTGCTCGGGCTCGGCACCGCCCAATTGCGCAAAGGCGAGGCGGCATCGGCTGCGCGAACTCTGGCGCCGGCCGCCGAGGCACTGAACTCCGTCATCGCCTATAACCGGCTCGGAACGGCGCTCGTCTTCAGCGGTAGCGGGGCCGCGGCGGAGGAAGCCTTTTCGAAAGCGCTTTCGCTGCAGCCAGCGAATCTCGACACAACGACGAACCTCGCCCTTGCCGAGGCGCTTGCGAACGACCTGCCGCAGGCGGTAACGCATATGAGCAGCGTGGTTGCGTCGCCGCTCGCCGAAAGGCGGCATTTCGTCAACTATCTGATCGTCCTGACCATGGCCGGGGAGACGGAAAAAGCACGATCCGTCGGCGTGCCCGACATGACGGAGAAGCAGAAGAGCGCGATCCTGGCGAAAGCGGCAAAGTTGCGGTCGATTTCCGATACGGCCAAGCGCGCCCAGGAAATCGGCCTGCTTGCGTCATCCAAGGATGGCGGCATCACATGAGCGAGCCAAGCGAAGAAAAATCGCTTCCGGCTTCCGAAAAGAAGATCCTGGACGCGCGCAAGAAAGGCCAGGTGCTCCACAGCCCCGACATGGTCTCGGGCATCATGATCCTGTTCTCGACGCTCTTTCTCTTCTATGCCGCGCCGCATCTGCAAGTGAAGATCAACATGCTTCTGGACGAGGCGTCGCATATCTACGACCGCCCCTTCGCGGACGTCTGGTATCGGCTGAGCACGATTGCCGCCGGTGCGCTTTGGGCAACGGTGCTGCCGATCCTCGGGATAACGGTCGCAGCGATCCTTGCGACGAACGTCGCGATCACCAAGGGCTTCGTCTTCTCGGCAAAGCCCGTCGAGCCGGATTTCAGCCGCATCAATCCGGCGGCGGGCGTAAAGCGCCTGACCTCACTCAAGAGCGTTGTCGAGTTCGGCAAGGCACTGTTCAAGATTCTGGCGCTTTCCGTGGCGTTTTCAGTTGTTTTCTATGCGGGCCTGAAGGCGCTGTTTCAGGCGCCCGCATGTGGTTTTGCCTGCCTGCACGCGACCTCCCTGTCGATGCTGAAAACCACCGCCTTCATCGCAATCGCGGCCTTTATCGTCATGGGCACCTTCGATGTCTTTCTGCAACGCTGGCTGTTCATGCGCGAAATGCGGATGACCAAGTCGGAGGCGAAACGCGAACACAAGGACACGGAAGGCGATCCGCTGATACGGCGGGAGCGCCGCAAGCTCGCGCACTTGCTTGGCACGAGCAGGACCGGTCTTGCCAATGCAGTGCTGCTGATTGGAGAGCAATCGGCAATAGTCGGGATCCGCTACGTTCGGGGCGAAACGCCTGTGCCGATCATCGTTTGTCGTGCCGCCGGTAAAGCGGTGGCCTCGATGAGAGAGCAGGCCAGAGGTCAAGGGATCCCATTAGTGACTGATGCGGAACTCGCCGCCGAGCTTGGCAAGACGCCGGTGGGAGCGCCTGTTCCGGACCGTGTCTTCCAGCAGGTGGCGAATACTTTGGTGGCAAATGGTTTGATTTGAACGTCGCAACGTCGATGGAGACCTCATATGTCGGAACTGAAAGCACTGACTAGGCGCGGCATGGGCGGGCTGCTTTTCACTGTTCTTTTGTCGACGGCGATCAGCCACGCGGCAGCAGACCCGGTCTCGCCGCCATTGTTGGACAAGAAAAACAACAGGGTCTGGATCGACAGCGGCTATATCGGCTTTCTCATGTCACCGCCGGCTTACCCGCCACGGCGAACCCGGGAAGAGGGGCCTTATCCACATGCCGGGACGTTCGTGCGACGGCACGCGGTGGACTATCAGACCCGGGAAGCGCCCGGTACGATCATCATCGAAACCCGCAATTACGCCCTTTACTACATAGAAGCCGGTGGAAGGGCGCTGCGCTACAGTGTCGGTGTTGGACGTGAAGGCTACGGCTGGCGCGCAACCGAGGTGGTGAGCGCCAAGCGCCCGTGGCCGGATTGGCGTCCGCCTGCGGACATGCGCGCAAGGCGACGGGACCTTCCTGCCTATATGGCAGGAGGCGCCGACAATCCGTTAGGCGCGCGCGCCATCTATCTGGGAGATACGCTTTACCGCATCCACGGCTCGAACGAACCGCAGAGCGTCGGGCAGTCGTCTTCCTCGGGGTGTTTTCGCATGACGAATGAAGATGTAATCCATCTCTATGAGCGGGTAAAAATCGGCGCGAAAGTCATCGTGCTGTAAAGTTACACGACGCGGGATGATCCAACTTATGCTGGAGAAGAAGGACGCGCCGCCGTTATTGTGCTGGCGGCGCAGCGATTCGGATCGAGCAGCGCTGTAATGTCCTCGGCCGTGCCATCCGCGACGTCGGACACCCTAAAGATCCGAGCGTAATTATAGCCTGCGTGGCTCCATTCATCCGGGGGGTAGAAATCCGGATCCGCGCGCAGATAGCGTTCTTTGAGACGTCTGGTCACCACATTCCGGTATGCCGCGCACGGGGTGAACATGCTGGCCCGCCATGCGCAGTTCGCCGAGGGCTCGGTGTCGGTCGAGGCCGGGCTGACGGAGATGCTGGATCGCGTGCGATCCAGCCGCTTCAAGGTGTTCTCGACGCTTGTGCCCTGGTTCGAGGAGTTCCGGCTCTACACCGCAAGGAGGGCCAGATGGTGAAACTGCGCGACGATTTGATGGCAGCGACGCGCTACGGCGTGATGGTGCTGAGGGAAGTGGCGGTCGATCCGGCGGAGTTCAGGCGGCGAGGCGGGCGAAAGGGCAGAGTGACCCGCTGGGAGCTGTCAGGTGAGGGTGGCTGAACGGTCAAATCAAGGCGGGCGGCACATGCGGAACCGGAAGGCGGATCCCCTTCTGGAGCGTGTAAATAATACTCCGGGCCGTGTGACGCTTGATTTTGCCGATAGCCCGTTCGATGCGCCCCGGCTGGTGAATTTCCGCGGATTGGTTTAACATTGAATGATAACGGGACGCATCGGGGTGGCTCCCACGGGTGCATTCGCCCATCGGGGAGGCTCATATGCAAAACGGAATTTCTCCAGACCACATCCTGCAAATTGGCTTTGGGTTCTGGCCAGCCAAGACACTGTTGAGCGCCGTGGAACTGGGGCTCTTCTCGCTGCTTGCGGACGGCCCCAAAACGGGACTCGAACTGCAAAGCGCCATGGGGCTGCATGCGCGCGGAACGTATGATTTTCTCGACACCCTTGTCGCGCTCGGATTGCTGCAGAGGGACGGCGCCGGTGAAACCGGCAAATACGGCAATACGCCTTCAACCGCACTGTTCCTGGACAAGCGGAGCCCCCAATACATCGGTGGAATCCTCGAGATGGCGAACGCACGCCT
>NZ_FWER01000153.1 GCF_900169785.1 Rhizobium sullae | reverse complement strand
TTGATGCCGGCACCCCGCCGGGCGGCAACCATACATGAGGATCCCTCGGCTGTCATCGCGCATCTGCCTTAGCCTGGGTCGCTTCCACTACTTGTTTGCAGGCGTCTCATCGCCGAAACCGGCAGTATCGAGAACCACGGCCTCGCCCCGGCGCGGGACATTTCTCGGAGCAGCTTACGTGACATCATACCGCTCAAGCATCTTCTTGAGCTGCAAGTTCTGTCGATGGAGCTGTTCAGTCAGTAGTTTCTTGAGCCGCTTATTCTCTGCATCAAGGGTAGCTACTTCCTCAAGGGAAATCACATCCCGAGCAGTCACGGATTCCGCACTTCGGGGCTTGTTCCTGACCATCGCAATGGGACCGCGCTTAACATGTTTTCGAGGAGTACCCGTTGACGTTGTCCGAGGCTGCGGCCCTGGTTTACTCTCCGGCACTTGCGCAACAACTTCGGCGGCAAGTACGCTGGCCTCATGTTGATTTGGCACTTCACCGACTGCGCCGTTGCCCGATGGTGTCGCCGTGCCTGCAACGATGGCCTCACTTGCGTGTTCGCTAGCGTTACCCGGGTTCATCGGATCACACGGCATTTCTCGACCTTGGTCAGGCGTACCGGGTGCTCCATCTGAATTGAACGGATGCGGTGCGCTATCTTCCGCTTCACGGGCGAGGGCTTTGAGATCAGTGTCACCCCAAATTGATTTGGTCCGGGCCTTCATCGCTCGCCGACCCGACTTGAATTCAACAACGAATTTCCGTTGTGGCGTTTTCATATGATTTCAACCTTAAGCAACTCGTAGCACAGCCAGCGCCGACTGGCGCCACTGCGTTCCTGCCCGGCGGGGCCTATATATCGCCTCACCGGGCGCTGCAACTGGCCAGCGCGCGAGACAACGACGAATACTTCGCGTCGGCAACCTCGTAGTCAACGGGCTTTGAGGAGCTATCCGCAGGAAATATTCGCCCAGCAATCGCTCGCCCTATCGGCGGGATTTGGAGGCGAGCCCAGTCTCCGGCGTTACGCAATCAGGCGGCCAGTCGAGAAAATGACCGCCTGCACGGCCCCGCTCGTGAATCAATCCAGCCCGAGCCTCTTGCGCAGTTCCGTATTTTCCGCGCGCAACTTTTCCGCCAGACGCTTGCGAAGCTTCTGGTTCTCCTCTTCGAGCTGAACAAGATCTGCCAGCTCATCGCTGGCCGGAGCCGGCTTCTCGTTCTTCTGAACAGCTGGCGTCGCGCTCCGCTTCCAGTTATAGTAGGTCTGCTCCGATATGCCGGCAGTCTTGATCGCGTCCTTGAGGCTGCTCTTTCCTTCGGTGACTGCCGTCTCGATCAGCTTGAGCTTGCCGGTTTTTTCCTGCTCGCTATATGCCCGTGGCTTGGTGACCTGCGACTTTGCAGCATCTGCCTTTGATGCAGATCGCGCCGGTTCGACGGCCGTCGTCGGGCGCTGTGGCGACCTCTGCTTCTTGGCAGCAGGTGTTTTTGCCTCCACCTCCGTCGTCTCAACTGCAGCAACCGGTCCTATGTTGTTCTCATCAGCCATCATTATTTCCCCTCTATTTC
>NZ_FWER01000151.1 GCF_900169785.1 Rhizobium sullae | reverse complement strand
CTTGCCACGCCGAAGACCGTACCTTCCGACGCGTGCAACGACGATCCCGCGCTGGCGGTCTGGCAACAATGGTGCATCGCTTGGCAACATTTGAGCGAATCAAGCTCGCGACAGCAGCGGATGGAAAGATCGCTCTTTTCGGTTGTTTTGCCGCCACCGTTTGAGCAAGCAGCTGGTTCGCGAGCCTACGACGAGGCCCTCGACGCTGAAGATCGTGCATCCGTCGCGGAGGACAGGGCCGCGGAATCCCTGTGGAGGACGCCGGCGCAATCGGTTGCGGGCGCAACGGCCAAGCTCCACGCCGCTGTCACCAGGTGGGAACCCTGCCCCACGAGCCAAGAAGACCCCTGGCCGCAAATTCGCTCCGTCATCGCCGACCTCCTGAAGATCGATATCGGCTCTGTTGCGAGCGGAGGCAATCGCCTGTCGATGCCCGAACTCCGACCGGAGTTTCAAGACGGCTGAACGGGTGGCTCAAGAGCACACGAGTGATCCCGGAACTTAACAAGACATGCGCAACCGCGCCTTTGCATGCATTTCGCCTTGGAAATCACGCGTTGGGAACTGCTCCAACGCGGCGTTCCGACTCTACCAAAAAAGCAAAACAAGGAACTTCAAATGAAACTGGGAAACCCATTTCGCCCACGCCTGCTTTCCGCGCTTCTGATCTCCATCCTCCTCGGGAGCGTTCCGTGGACGCCGGCGCAGGCGCAGGAACGCGGAGAGCTTCGGATCGCAACGTCCTACAAGCTGATGACGCTCGATCCGCAATATGCCAATCTCAACGAGAACACCTCGCTGCTCTCCCACATCTACGAGCGGCTCGTCTATCAGGACGAGAACCTCGAGTTGAAGCCTGGCCTTGCCACTTCCTGGCGACCACTGTCCGCCACGCAATGGGAGTTCAAGCTCCGCGACAATGTCCGCTTCCATGACGGTTCAGACTTCACTGCGGACGACGTCGCCTACACGATCGAGCGCATCCGGGATTTTCTCAAACCGCCAAGCGGCGGCTTTCGCTCCTATGTGAGCGGCATCAAGTCGGTCTCGGCAACTGACCCCCTGACCGTCCTCATCGAGACCAACGGCACGGTCCCCAATCTGCCCCTCTCCTTCTCCTCGATTTTTGTGATGAACCGGCCGTCTGAGGGGTTCGAGACGACGGATGACCTCAACGCCGGCAGTCCGCCCATCGGCACCGGGCCCTACCGATTCGAAAGCTGGAGTTCCGGGGAGAACCTCAGACTTGCCCGGAATGACGATTATTGGGGCGGCAAGCCCGCCTGGTTGAAGGTAACCTTCCGCGTCATTGAGAACCCGGCCGCCCGGGTTGCGGCGCTCAGCACCGGTGAGGTCGATGTGGCGGATGCCATTCCGGCGCGCGACGTCGCCTCGCTGCAGCAGCGTGGCGCCAGAATCGCGAACGTCAGTGCGGCACGCATCAACTTCGTGCAGTTCGACGTGTCGCGAGAGACACTTCCGGGCGTGACGGGCCAGTCGGGCGAACCGATCGCCAATCCTTTCAAAAGCCCTCTGGTTCGACGTGCGCTCGCGATGGCGACGGACCGGGGCATTCTCGTCGACAAGATCCTCGCGGGCTATGGCACGGCTGNGACGTGCGCTCGCGATGGCGACGGACCGGGGCATTCTCGTCGACAAGATCCTCGCGGGCTATGGCACGGCTGCCGCACAGGTCTTGCCGAACGGCCTGCCCGGTACCTCGGCGAAACTGCTGCCTGAGGCTCCAAACTACGAAGAGGCAAAAGC
>NZ_FWER01000150.1 GCF_900169785.1 Rhizobium sullae | reverse complement strand
GGATAGCCGCTCGTAGGCCAAACACCCTCCTCGCTCGACAATCTCGATGGCCGACTCTGCGGTTGTTCGTGATTTTTCGATTGCCTCCAGTAAGGAGTTGAGCCGAGCGACCACTACGGCAAAGTTCGAGATAGAGTGGAACTGGGTGACAATAAGCGAGAACGCGCCTACGAGCATCGCGAAGGCTGCGGCCGACTGTGTGATCACGCCAAACTCGATGTCTCCTCTTATGAATGCCGGAGCAACGATCAGGGCCGGAATGATCTGGATTAGCCAGTTATAGCCGGTGGTGAAGAACCCCACGTTGCGATTGACGGCCGTAATGCGGCGAAAGTTTGCGACCAAATCGTCAAGCCGATGCGACAGGAGAATTTGCTGTCGCCCCTCGCCGCGTTCCAGGATGATCGACTCGGCGTTTTCCCGAACATGAATGAGGCTGGAGCGGAAGTTGGCCTCCTTGTCGAGTTGATCGTAGTTCAGATTGATGAGCGGCCGTCCGAGCAGAACCGTCAGGTATGAGCCGCTAGCCGCATAGAGGACAGCCACGACAAACAGCAATGGGCTGATTGACCACAGCACGCTGGAAAAGGCCACTATCGTCAGAGTGCCGTTGAACAGTAGTAGGACAAAGGAGAGCGTCGTGTTGGTGAACGCGCGAACGTCATCCGCGATCCGCTGGTCCGGGTTGGTAAGTTGCCCCGAGACATCCAGGCGGTAATAGGTGCCATTGGCGAGATAAAGTGTCACAGCGCGCCGGGCTATGAATTCGCGCCAAAGTAGTGCCAACCGTTCTTCGACAAATCGTGCGATGACCGAAAAAACTGTCAAAGCAGCGAACACACCGACGTAAAAGATCGCTTGCCGGATGAACTCGGGGGTCTGGCGGTCTGCAATCGCGGTCATGAAGTTTCGGCCGACGTAGCTGTTGACAACGTTGAGGCCGCTTACGCCGAATAACAGCGCAGCGAGCCCCGCAAACATCAAATTGGCCTTCTTGCCGACATCGGAGCTCGAAAAATACCGGACCGCGCGCACAAAGCGAACTGCGGTTACCTTGAGCGGAATTTGCTGGCTATTCATGTCATCCTCCCTTTGGCAAGCTCAATGACTTACGACCCAGCTGCAACCGGCGGTGCCACGAACGATGTCTTAACTTGAAATCGTCTTGCCGCTGCTTGACCCCATAGGTCTCTATCGCGATTAGCCAGCATTCGACTTACGGAAATCCCGTCTGCTGCCATTTGCCGGCTCTGCTGTCCCAACGACTCCGCGCTCGAGCGAAGAACTGCTCCTCTGAGTTTTGCGGACCTTCCCGGGCAGCACCACGAAGGTCAGGATCGGGTCGAGAGCGGCTGAAGAAGCCGCCAAGCGCAATCCCTGAGTTTGCTTTCAGGACGTTGTGATGAGCGCAAGCGTATGGCGCGCGATCATCAGTTCCTCATCCGTCGGCAGAACATAGAGTGCAACGCGGCTTGCCGGAGCGGAAATGAGAGTCGCGCCCGCTTCATTGGCCGCGGGATCGAGTTCGGCGCCGAGCCAGGCAAGCCGTTCGCTGATGCGGGCGCGGATCTNGCCCGCTTCATTGGCCGCGGGATCGAGTTCGGCGCCGAGCCAGGCAAGCCGTTCGCTGATGCGGGCGCGGATCTGGGGTGAGTTCTCCCCGATGCCGGCTGTAAACACGAACGCGTCGAGACCTCCGAGCGCGGCGGCAAGCATGCCGACACTCAGGCCACAGCGATGGGCGAAGTGATCGATCGCGAAGGCAGCACGCGCGTCGGCGCTGACAAGAAGATCGCGCATATCACCGGAGATGCCGGAAAGGCCCTTCAGGCCGGACGACCTGTAGAGGAGATCGGTCACCTCCGCTGCGGTCATGCCCTTTTGATCGATCAAGTACAGCACGACACCGGGATCCATCTGTCCCGGCCGGGTGCTCATCGGCAAGCCGTCGAGCGCAGTGAAACCCATCGTCGTCTCCACGCTTCGCGCCTCCTTCAGCGCGCACATGGAGGCGCCGCTGCCGAGGTGGGCAACAATAACGCGTCCACCTGCGATGCCGGGGGCGACTTCGGTCAANACATGGAGGCGCCGCTGCCGAGGTGGGCAACAATAACGCGTCCACCTGCGATGCCGGGGGCGACTTCGGTCAACCGCTCGGCGATATATTCGTAGGACAGGCCGTGGAAGCCGTATCGGCGCACTCCATGCTCGAAATAGGTCGATGGCAAGGCGTAACAATCCGTATGCGGGGCGTGACCGCGATGGAAAGCCGTGTCGAAACAAGCGACCTGCGGCACATCCGGATTGATCTCCATGGCGAGCCGGATGGGCGCCAGGTTGTTTGGCTGGTGCAGCGGCGCAAGCTCCTGGAAAGTGGCGAGCGTGTCCAGGATGTCGTGGTTGATCAGGATCGGTTTTGCGTAGTCCGGACCGCCATGGACAACGCGATGGCCGATGGCGCGGAGCGTGAAACCCTCGAGAGTCTGCAGCCAGGCGCGGGTTTCAGCAATTGCCGCCGGCAGGTGGTCGACCACGTCTGGCGTATATCGGCGATCAACCAGGACCGCTCCGTCGGCGGCGCTCGCCACGAGACGAGGTCGCACGCCGATGCCATCGATCTGGCCCCGGATGCAGCGTTTGGGGCCGGTGTCGGGGATCTCGAAGATCTGAAATTTCAGGCTCGACGAGCCTGCATTGATGACAAGAATTGCGTCCATAGCTCAGGCCGCCACTTCTATTTTACGCCGACGGGCGGCGGCGTAGAGCGTCGTGAGCGAGCACGATGCCAGTCGGCTGCGCACGGAATCCCCAATGTAAGGTTAGCACGATTCCCGCGTCGTCGGCATGCCTCAAGATTCGGCCCACCAGCATTTGTGCCCGGCCTGCCACGGGGAGCATTCTGCGCCATATCGCGTTTGACATCAGGCCGGGAAGATGTTGAACGACCGGGTCGGTGATGAAGAGCGTGAACAGGGCCATTGATCGTTGATCAGGCTTCTCATCTTACTGGCTGCTTTTTGTCCCCGCGCATCTAAGTGGTCTCCGGATCGTTAGCTCAAGTAACTAATTTAGAATTTACAGCAATACCATTACCATAACAAGTCGAGTGCGCCCAGAGTCCATCGAGATGCAGGTCGAGCTAGGCAAGAAATCGTTGACCAGCGGAGTTGGAAGCTACGAACGATCTTCTCTGATGCTGCTATAATCGGCACGAGCTACAAATTGCGGTCGGGGCACGCCACCAAACTCATGAGGCGCGGTGCCGAGCGCGGTGCCGAGGTCGTTGGCTATTCGAGTCAGAATCGAACGGCTTTTGAGAGAGTCGAAGGGTGTCCACATAGAGCCCGCGAGGCCCGCAACGTGGCGGGGAAGATTCCGGCGGCCGCGGCAGTCGTGCCAGCCGTTACGTTGACGCTGAGCAATGTCCGGCCGGTGTCAAACCCAGTCCGTCCAGATAGTTCTCGAGGATTGGATTTGTGCCAAATGCCGGCCGCTTTTGCGCGAAGTGCTCCCCGTGCGATGCGGAGCCGGTCTTTTATATTTGCTGAGGTCGCAGTAACGCTTCGGGTTTCAACCAATCCTCGCTATAATGAGGATCCATGCACTTATCTTCTGCCCCATTTAGGGCTGCTCAGAAGGAGAGAGCTTGATGGCACGCATCACATTAAGACAGTTGCTCGATCACGCCGCAGAAAAATGCTACGGAGTGCCCGCATTCAATATCAACAATATGGAACAGGCCCTCGCGATCATGGAGG
>NZ_FWER01000096.1 GCF_900169785.1 Rhizobium sullae | reverse complement strand
CGACATCGTCGTCGCCTTTGTCAGCTTGCGCGACACGCAATCGTCTTCGCCCAATCCCATATTTTCCGCCCACATCGCTGAAATAGCAGCGAATAATTGTTGGTCAGCTCGATCGGCCGACTTGGCACGAATCTTGAGAGCTATTGCGAGGCAGCGGAAGGGCCGCCGCATCCGCGGTGCGGGATAACCGCATTGCTTCGAACACATGAAGGAACCCCAAGCATGGCAGCTCTGCGTCAGATCGCATTCTATGGAAAGGGCGGAATTGGCAAGTCCACTACCAAAATTGTCTCCGCCGCCGAAGCCGTCGCGAAAGGCCTTGCTCCGATGGAGCCGGTAATTTTGTCGGCGCGGCAGCTTAATGGCCGTTGACGTTCCTGCCGAAAAGATCATAATTCGGCCAAATGACGGCTTATTACCGTCATATCGTAATTAAAACGTCAGGTGGTTTGTTATGCCGCAATCTGATAAACGTCGGACGTGCTCGCCGGCATCCGTGATGAGGATGTCGATGTTGGAGAGACGCCGAAGACGTATCATGCTTCACGCACGGCCAAGGCTTTCTGAGCTCGAGGCGATCTGGAGATTAAAGATGTCCAAAACTGAACTTAAGCCTTTTGTTGGCGATCTGGGGAAAGACGTCAGCCTGCTGGAATACGTGAAGGAGATTGGTTGGAATGGGTCGGTTCCGTGCGCTCAGCCCGCAGCTTCGCTTTGACCCGTCGCTTCGGAACCTTGTTGCGGAGCTGGAGGTCCATCTCCTTGTAAAGGCGATAGATTCGTTTCGGATTGACAGGCCATCCGTCACGTCTGAGCAGGACATGAACACGGCGATAGCCGTAGCGCACCCGTGTCTGGCAGATGTCCCTGATCTTCAGCTTCAACTCGGCCTGCTCGCCGCGCCTGGACTTGTAGACATACAGCGACCGATCGATCTTCAACACCGAACATGCGCGCCGGATCGAGACCTTCCAGTCCGCCGTGACCGTGTCGACAAGCTTGCGCTTGCGGGCAGGCCTCAGAGCTTTTTTGACAGCACGTCCTGGAGCATGGCCTTGTCCAGTGACAGGTCCGCGACGATCCGCTTCAGCTTGGCATTCTCCTCTTCGAGCTGGCGAAGACGCTTCATCTCCGACGGCATCAGCCCAGCGTATTTTTTGCGCCAGTTGTAAAACGTCGCGTCCGAAATTCCCGCCTTGCGGCAGACTTCGCCGATCGGCGTTCCATCTTCCGCTTGCTTCAGCACGAATGCGATCTGCGCTTCCGAAAACTTCGAGGCCTTCATCGAATTCTCCTCTTCTTCCCACCAGGGATCATAAGTGGAAAATTCCAGTTCCAAATGGCCTAATTTATTGGGGGCACGTCAATGCCCGCTCCAGTGATTCACGGCTAAAATTATACACCGCTGCAGCTGCCGCCTTCCATGGTGTCTTCGACAGTCCTGATGTATTTTCAACTGATGTTGATGGAGGATAGGACATGAGCGAAATTGTTATTGAAGCTGGGCCTGAAGCGAAGGAGCTTTTCGACCAATTCGCCAACGAGCATCCAGATCAAACAGAACTATCTGTAAAAAAGAACTTTGACGCGAACGCGCTTGTCACTCTCATAATTGAGAACGCTACAGCCATTTCTGCCTCTGTCGCTGTATTGATCGGAACGATCAAAGGGCGCGGCATAAAATTCAAGGCGACAAAGAATGGCGTTGAAGTCGATATAGGTGGAGCCGGCGAGGCAAAGTGAATCATGGTCGATTTCTTAGGCTGGAGCACAGGGTGGTCTCAGCGAACAGCTGCACGGTACTCGGACCTGTGCGCTCCGGAGCAAATTAGACCGGAGCCGCGCAACGCCCTCCTGTCCCTCCTTTCTCGTACTCTCGCCGGCCCAAAGCCTGATCGGCTTCGTGCAGAGTTGATCGCTACGAAGCAGCAGAGCGCGTCGGTCGTCACGAAACGCGACGAAGGCGTCATCCTTTTCGATGTCACGCAGTCGATGGTACTCAAACGCCTTTTTCAACTTGTGGCGAGCGATCAACCCTATGATGCGGCGGCGAAGGTATTGGGCGCAGCTGCTGGCCTAGCCGTGGCTGATCAGCATCCCGCCCTGTGCTCAGCGCTGCTGTCGCTTCGCGTCCCGGAGCAGTCCGAGTACGTCCATGATGAAGCCGCTCTTCGTCAGCATTACGAAGTACTAAAGCTAGTGCTCGAAACACTGCTGACGGACTGGCAGTCTTCAATCATCGACGGATTCATCTTCGCCCACGAAATCTCTCATTTCATGTTTCATGAGCCAGACAAGTTGATGTTGCGCGTGCAGGCTGGCGCAAGATCGGCGTTTGAATTTGCGCTCAATGAAGTGTGTTACGAGAGGCGGCCAGATTTTGAAACGATCGCCCAGCATTATGGTGCAATACACATCGAGCCAGCGGAACTCCAACGCATCTGGGTCGATCTAGCTAATCGGCGAATGCATTATGAGGAAAACCGCGAGCACCTCATTGAGGAAATCACATGCGATGCCTACGCGCTCACCCTGTTGATGTCCAGCCACGCACGCGCGTGGCGGCCTCTGGAAGGCGGTTCAAACGAAAAGCTCAGCGGCTTTAGTCGTTTCGCCCAAACGTTTTTCCTGGTCGCATGTCTGTCCGATCTCCATCAGGCAATGATCAAAAGGGCGCTCCTGTCCGCCACGACAGGTATAGAGTCGGAAAAGCCGGGCCACATAGCCGATATGCATTTTCGGAAAACCGCGCTCTTCTACACCATCGCCGAGCGTGCAATGACGTGTGTTCCCGCCGCAGACCGCAACGATCAAACTTTTCCGGAAATGCTCTATCAAGTGAAACAGGTCATCGGGCTGCAAAAGCAGGCCCTGGATGCCCTTGTTGTGATCCCGATCACACGAGTCATCAAAGCGGCGCTTGTCGCTTTCGAGCAAGATAGAGCCCAGCAGCAACCCGTCGAGCTAGGAGAATGCTGGCAGGGGCGTCTCGGTGAATTATTTGGAGAGAGCCTGCCGGCGGCAACGTTTCACAGTGCGGCTTTTCACTCGATGTTGGGAGGCCGATTTTAAACGGCATGCGAACGGTCGCTCTCCTGATTTGGAACCATCGCCTTGAAAGGAATCGAACCGCTGACGGGCGGGCAAAATTTCGTAAGCGTCTGAAAAGACTCGCTTTTCGCGCGTGAATGGCATTTGTGGAACTCGGAGGTTCTTCCGCAGAGAGAAGGGGCCATTTCATCACCTTGCGAGGAGTTCGCGCGCGGCACGCAGTCCGGTTTCAAAAGCTCCGTGAGCAGTCGAGAAGTCGTAAGAATGCGTCGCTTCGCCAGGGAAGAAAACACGGTCGTAATAAGGCGTCCCGAGTACTCCCATGACATCGGCGAGTCTAGAGATTGCATGGCTATAGGCCCCTCCGATTAACGGTAGGTTCACCCAATCGGAATAGACGAGAGGCTGTAGATTCTTACATGCCTCTGGACCGAAAAGAAGCCGGAGCTCATCGAGCGCCGCGCTTAGCGTGGCCTCCGGGCCACGCCGCGCTGCTGCTCTGCCCCTGCTCCGCCAAGGAAGCACTCGATGACGTTCATTCGCCCGCTTGTCCGATAGCGCCGACACTGGTTATCGCCTCGGTCCGACTGGATTTGGCCGGCATGCGTTCGAAGTGCTAAGGCATTTTCCTCGGCGATCCATTTATTCCTTGCGGTAGCGCGAAACGTTCAGCCATTTACATATTCGGCGAGAGCCTCATCATTTTTCCGCATCCCGACGCCAACTTCGAATTCGACGATCGTAAACTTCGGCTCGATCTCCTTTGTCGGGTTTTGTGCTGCTACACGTGCGATCACCGATGGCTCCTGGCTTGACATCACACAGCCGGATTGATGAGGAACAATTGGTTCGATTTCTTATTGCACGCCGAGATTGAGATAGTGATCTGTAAAAATATAGTCGATAGTATCAGTTAGCTGCTTCGATTTCTTTCGCGATGGGCATAAAAACATGGCACTAGCGCCCAGCGCATCCAACATTTCTATTCGCCAAACACTCGATATCCTCGATGGCTCCTTTCGGTCTGTCGCGGCCGGAGTCGCCGAGGATCGCTACGCATTCTGGCTTGGTTCGGGCATCTCGTTCGGAAAAGTGGATGGCCTGAAGAAGATCATCCCTCGCGTCATCGAGTTCCTGCGACAGAGGATTGATCGAGCTGATGCAAACTGTGCGGTTGCATCAGCCTTGAATCGCGCCCTGGCGCTTGCTGGCCTCTCAGATGAAGAATGGGCGCGAGTAAATACCGGCGTTGAGTTTTCGACCTGGCCTGATCGGGCTGCCATCGTCACACGACTGACTAACAATTATGCGCGGTTGTTGGAAATTACCGTTGCTGGCCAGCCCGAAGATTATCTTTTGTGGGAAGGTGTAGGGATCGCAGCCACGTTCGCCAATCCAGCGATCGAACCTGACGTTGAGCATCTTTGCATGGCAATGCTTGTGCTAGAAGGTGCGGCTTCGGATATCGCGACAGCCAACTGGGACGGCCTCGTGGAAAAAGCAATCGATGAGCTCACGGGCGGCGTACCGAAACTCGTAGTCTGTGTGAGGTCCGAGGACCTTCGGCAGCCAAAACTGACTGCCCAGCTGATCAAATTCCACGGCTGCGCGGTACTCGCCGTCTCCGACGAAGCGCACTACCGCCCGTTTCTTGTCGCCCGTTTCTCTCAGATCAATCGTTGGGCCGCCGCTCTCGAAAACAGAGCGGTTATTGGCCGCCTCACCGACATCGCCGTTTCCAAGCCGACATTGATGATGGGCTTGTCAGCGCAGGATTCGAATATCCAGGCGTTTTTCGCCAGTGCAGAAGCGACGATGCGATGGCCCTGGCCTGGTGACAGGCCTAGTTTCGTTTTCTCTGGCGATCAGGTTGGAGCTGACCAAGAGGCACTGCTGAGGAACGTCTATCCTCAGGTCTATACTGCAGCCACGCGAGATCAGATCAACGAACAATCTCTTGTCAAATCCTATGCCAATCCGCTGCTGATGGCGCTCCTGTTATCAGTGATCTGCGACAAGCTGAGCGGCATGGTCGAATTGGTCGAGGGGACCCTGGATCCGGATGGGAAGAATGCCATAAAGCAAGGCATCGTCTCGCTTCGAAACCATCTCTCCAGTCTGGACAACGGCGACCGGTTGGAGTTTGTCAAATCATTCGCGGACCAAACCTCTCGGATAATGACCATGTTTCGGGACGGCTCGGCAGGAACTGCGCCGCGGCGATACAATCCACTGACTTCCACGCCGCTGCATCAGATCGCCGGGGACCAGAACATCCCGTCCACAGGACTGGCCGAAGTCGCCGTCATGGCTGGCGTTCTTGGCATCGGCATCGAAACCGGCGTGTGGGCCCTGGAAGGCGTTGATCCGTCAGATCCATCAGCCGGAATCGTGCGTGTCCAAACAGCCACCGGCAGCACAAAGATGGTGCTCGCCGCACATGGGCGGGCGGCAATTCGGCTACAGCAGAACGGCCACATTGTCGATGATGAGGACGCCGTGCTCGTTTACAGCGCGGAGAAACCGCCGACCATGACGCGGTCGCCTCGAAGTTCTCCGGGCCGCACGGGTCATTTGGGCTTGCGCGAAGTTAGCATGTACGACTTGTTGCAGGCCACGACCAGCAGTGCTGAACTCATGCAACTCTTTCGTGAGGAAGCCGCAATATGACCACTTCCACGCCCATAGAAGGCGTCATAAAGCTACTGACGGGTTCGGGCTATCGACGACTTCCATCCCCACTGTCGATTGCCGGCCTTTCATTTGAGGTTCCCGCCGCATTGGTAGGCGAGAACCCGTCACCCGATCTCATACTTGTCGCGGACACAGCGTTCGAGACAGACATACGCATTCTGCGTAAAGTCGAGGGAGTTGCCCGCGCGCTTGATGTCGCGCGCTCGAAACGCCCTTTGACGACCATTCTTGTCGGACCCAAGCCGAAGGCCGCTGTCCTTGATGCGATGACCAAAGTGTGCCGCGTTTTGGCGACCGGCGTTATCGGAACCGAAGAAGATAATTCTCTGCTGCAGAACTGGTTGGCGGTACTCCTCCCCTTGGCGCTGCCAGAGCCGAGCAACGACATTGCCGAACCACTGGAGTCGATTGTGAAAAGTTCGAGCGACCTGGAAAAGACCGTTGTCGACATGGTGGCGCTGGGGGCGCACGGTTCTGATGCGGTGCAGGCGCGGTTGCACGAACTTCTCAACGCCTCGTTAGTCGTTCCCGACGTCGACAGTCCAGATGCTGACAAAGGCCCTAACCTCACCGGAGGAATTTTCGAATGAGCCCGGCCCAGTTGAAGTCCATCACGCTCACCAATTTCCGCAGCATCAGGGGGAGTATTACGGTTCCTCTCGACGCACCAATTGTCTTGGTGCATGGACAAAATGGAGCTGGGAAAACCAGTCTGCTGTCTGGCATCGAGCTGGCCTTAACGGGGTCCGTTGCGTCGCTTGAACGTGTTGATCCCGACTATGCCAGCCATTTGGTACACAAGGACGCTAAGTCTGCCAACGTGCAGATCCATACGGCTGGACTGGATGTGAATGAATCGAACTTTACGGTGGGCGCCAGTGGAATTTCGGGAGCCGCTCTGCTCGACATCGATCTGTCGCGCTTCTACGGCGAGCGCTGCTTCCTCGCTCAATCCTCGCTGGGCCGACTGCTGGAGCTCTACCAGGATTCCCCCAAACGAACCGATTCAGCATTGACGAGGTTCGTCAAAGATCTTCTCCGACTCGATCATCTCGACGCCATTATTGACGGCCTACATGATGCCGGCGATGTCCGTCGCCTTCGGTCTGGAGTTCCAGGTTACGCCGAGACAAAGGATGCCGTGCCGCAGCTCGAACAGGAGGTAATACGGCTCCGCGCAGGGCTCGCAACGACCGACACGCGCATACAGGAGCTCACTAAGGCAAACGAAGAGCGCACCTCGCAACTGACATCTATTGAGCCAGAAAACTCTGACGCGTTGCCGATCACACCCGAATTTGAGGAGCGAGAACTTGTCAGGTTGACGGGCATCAAGCGGGAAATCGAAGTCGCGGTAAGACAATGGCAGCAGATTTCCAACACCGATGCGTCCAAAGAGCGCGTGGCAGCTGAGCCACGAAGCGTGGCCGCTGACAGAGCAATACAGGAATGGCAAGCTATCCAGGGCAGCGAGCTAAGCCGCCTGCTTGAACGTCTTGCTCCCCTCTTCCCCGATTTGCCGCCGATCAGTTCCAGTGGACCGCAATATGCTCATTCCACGGCCGTTGAAGCGGTGGAGGAGGAACTCACTCGCTGTACGACGGTTCTCAACAGCGACGCACAAGCCTCGGTCCGTGAAGCTGATCTTGACGGCGAGATCACCCGCGCAAGAGCTAGAATCCTGGCGCTCGAACAACAGATTTCCAGCTTTGCAACCGAAGCTGGTGTGTTGGCCCAAGCGTTGAGTGGCGTACTACCCCACATACACTCTGAAGATTGCCCGGTGTGCGGGCGGGATTTTAGCGAAACATCCGAAACTCCTCTGCATGCGCATGTCTCAGCGAGGATAGCAGAGCTCACCGCAGCAGCGGGCCAATTGCAGGCACTGAGCCAAGATCGTGCAACAACACTGGCGGCCGCTGCAAGTGCAGAGCGGCGCCTCGGTGAGGTTCGCGGCCAACGGCTCGAGCCACAGAGCCGCGATGATCTCAGGTCGAGACAGGCTCTTCTACAGGAGGCGAACCTCGCTCTTGAACAGATGGCCGAAAGCGTCGGGGAAGGTGAGCGCCTTCTGGCCGTGTCAACCGCCGCATCGCGTGCGCTTTCCGATCTTGCCGCTGCAGATCAGAGCGGGACGGTTCTCCGAGACTCGCTGAGCCGTTTTGCGACCGAACTTCACCTCGATCCGGTCGGCGCAGCCGAAGCTGTCGATGCCGCACTGGCTCGTTTCACAGCTGAAGCGTCCCGCCTCGTATCAGCATACACGTCGAACCAGAGCCTCCGAAGAGAAATGACCGGCAACACTCTCGAGTCGAACAGGTTGAGAGCATCGCGTGAACCGGTATTGTCCGCGATCACCACCGCGCAAAGCCGCATCGCTGCGCTGAATGCGGCCAAGGGGCGTGCCGATGCCATTATTCAAGATGCGCGCGAACTTGCCAAACGCGCCGGAGAGGCGCGGACAGCAATTGTTCGAAAGGTCTTCAATGGCTCACTTAACCGCGTCTGGCGCGATCTGTTTGTCCGCTTGGCACCTGAGGAGCCCTTCGTTCCGGCGTTCGCCGTACCGGAGACAAATGGTGGTCCGGTCGAGGCAATCCTCGAGACGTGGTACCGGGCTGGTGGAAAAGGCGGAAACCCGCGCGCGATGTTAAGTGCCGGCAATCTGAACACGGCAGCTCTCACGCTTTTCCTCGCTCTGCATCTGTCGGTGTCGCCGGATCTACCATGGCTGGTGATCGATGATCCCGTGCAGAGCATGGACGAGGTGCACATTGCGCAGTTCGCGGCTTTGCTGCGCACGTTGGCTAAATCCAAAACACAACGCCAGATTATCGTGGCCGTGCATGAGAAACCCTTGTTCGACTATCTTGCGCTGGAATTGAGTCCAGCTTTCCAGAATGACAGGTTGATTACGATAGAACTCAGCCGAAGTGCTGATGGCCAGACTCTGATGAACTATCAGCCACATGTTTGGCGACCAGACCTGGCTATTGCGGCCTGACCTGCGAAATGATGTCGATAGACTGCGGCCTGCATGCGTGCCCACAGGTTCGGCAATGACAGGCGGTTTGGCTGCAAATACGCAATTCAGGCACAGTGCCCCTGCGCAGATTCGGAACGTGAACGGTGGTGATGGATGCCCGCGACAGCTTTCTCTCAATATTATGCCCGTGAGTTGGATGTCGAACAGCTTGCGTGGTTGCTGACCCACACCCAACCAGTTGGCGGACAACAAAGCATTCCCGATCTTTCGGCCTGGGCGGACTGGATCCGCGCCGATATACAATGCTCCTCATGCGGAAAGCGTGGGGCGCAAATCGTTCGGCCTAGCAAGGCGCGCGGGACGAAGACAGTCGTTCGGCAAGCGCATTTCCGGTTTACCGATCAGTCCGGTGGCGATGCGCACCATCCATTTTGTGAATTTTACACCGCCGATGAAACGATGCGGCAGCCCGACAGCCTCATTAATTTCGGGGCTGAAAAAAGTGTCGAGACCAGAGCCGTGCGCACGCTGATCTGCAAGGGGATAGAGCAAAAGATTTTCGACCAGGCCGCCGTACGTGCGATGCGCCAGTGGTTTTTTGATCTCAAGTCCTCGACCAGGTTTACGGTGACCGCGTCTCCTCAGATCGTCGACTGGGCGCAACAGCTGCAGCGGCATCCCAGCTATCATCGTTGGGAGTTTCATCCTGCGCAGGCTGATATGCCCGCCTTTGACTGGAAGGCAGCGGCAAAATTTCAGTTCACAGAGGAAAATCTCACGCTGATCGAGTGTGCCAAGCGCGTTGTGCATGATGATGCGCACTGGAAACGTGCCCGTGATCTTTCAGAACGGCATTTTGCCCACGAGGTTTTCGACACCACCGTCCTCCAGCCATTCTACGACAAGAGCTTGGCGCTTTGTGCTTTTGTTGGCAAAAACAGCAAGATCTCGTTCAGCAAGACGAGGCCGGAATATTTCCGGTTCAACCAGGCCCCGGCCCCGCTTCTCGCGCTTTGCGCCCTCATGCTGTTCGTGTCGGATTGGGATTTGAACGTTGCGATCGGAAAGTTCGCCAAGCTCCTGAATGCGCCAGAGCCCGCTGATTTCTCGCACGGCAATGTCATCGGGCTCAACCCGTTCCACGACTACGCAGCCTGGCGCCTTATCACCCTGGCAACGGAAGTCGAGGCGAAGTCTTCTGCTGGGATCGATTATGCCGCACAGCTGCTATCAATCGAGTCTCGGCTGCGGCAAAACTACGCAATCTGGAAATCCACGCAAGCAGCGACGGGCGTTTGATGGCCGTCGACGTGGCACGCCAGGACGTGGCCGAAATCAATACGCTATCCGCGAACCCTGATCGCTTCCGTCGTCTTCACCCATTTCCCCGAACTATGACAGGCAAATCAGCTGCGACAGATCGCCGGGATCCAGTTGTCCGTCGACCTCCAGCTTTACGCTCCCCGGATAGTGACTCCGATGGATTCCAGCGCCGGAATGAGGTCGGGATGCCGGATGAGGTTTACCGCAGGCGATGCCTCAAGCTTGGTGCCGACGGCGCGGTCATAAACCGCCAAACATTCTGCCGATGTGAGCCGCGACGAGTAGAGCAAACCATCGACGGCGAACGAGCTGTAGAGAGTTTCACTGAACTTCTGGCCTTCCCGATGTTCCTTGGCGCGCGCTGCATCCGTGCTGACGCCGAGCCTCAGCAACCCTGTGGAGCGTAAGTCCATTACTACCAGTGGCGTCGGAGCCGTCACCTCGGCAACGGCCCATTCCTCAATCTCGGTCTGGTCAAGAATCCGTTCGGTCGCGCCCTCGAAACGGTCCCTGACAATCGTTTCGGCAATCGCCGTCGCCACGTCGCGTGCGATATAAACCAGCCGGAATGCCATGCTCGGGCTCGAAAATCGCGTCTGCCCAAAGCCCATACCGAGGGGAGTCGCCATGTGGGAAACGGGCATCACACGGAGATAGGACCGGGGCTGGAAATCAAGCGCGAGTTCCGAGACTGTTTTTGAATCAAGCTTCACGATTCAGCCGAAGTCCCGTCCGGCCGCCGTGATAACCTCGTCAATCTTCCCTGCCTTGAGCTGATCAAGGGGCGCCCCGCCGATGCTCGGCTTCGGTTGGATCAACCACTGCCATGCCGCACGCGGATTGCCGATGATCCGGGTCACATCCGACATGCCCCTGACGGGACGACCGTCCACGAACTGAGCCAACGGGAAGACATGCTTACGCTCCCCCTTCAACAGACCGATAACCGCCCCGCGCTTCTGCCAGTCGTGCAGCGTCGATCTTTTCGTACCGAACGTCTTCTCGATCTCGGCGGGACCAGCAACGGGACCCGCCCAATCCTCGATCCGCACCGGCGTCGCATAGGCCGTCAGTCGTCGTCGCCCTTCGTCCATGTCCAACAGGTTATTGAGCCCGGCTCCACTACTGACTTCCACCGGCCGCTCGACCTTTAGCACGGTCAAGGGGCGTCCCTCTCTGGACGCGATGTCAGCGACCACGGCCCCTAGCGCTTCCGCTAGCTTGTCCTCATGGGATACGATCTTCCGTTGCTGCTCAGTCGTGAGCTGCGCCGTCGCCGCCGAAATGGCGGCCATAACCTTTCCCGTCGCCTTGAGCGCCGTCTTGGATAATCCGGGATTGTGGCGGGCGAGTACCTCTAGAATATCGTGCATCGCAGCTGGCTTTACCGCGAACCCGCTGTCACTACCTGATTTTGGAGCAGTCAATGCCATAATCGCCTCCATGTTCTTTGAAACGAATATAGTTCGGATTGTCCGGAATGTCCAGATTGTTTGTCTGGATTCGCCAATGAAGCGTGCTGTCGGTCAGTTCAGTTGACCTCCCATGCCAGATTGCACCTCTAACCGCCTAATCACGCTTCAGGCGACCGTCCGTCCTCACGATCCCAATGCTGGTCGCTTCATCCGTGGCAGTATTTATACTTTCTACCCGATCCGCATGGACATCGTTCATTCCGCCCAACCTTCGGCACAACAGCGCGTGATGGCATAGATGGAACTCTCCCCTTGCGGCCGAACTGCGCGGCAAGCCGGTCGAGCAAACCCGGCGGTGGAACCCACTTGGGAGGCGGCCCGAACCTTTTAAGGTTTGCAATCAAGTTTCGCTGGTCATCCAGTTCCTTTTGCGCCAACGGACCGAGCCCAGATCTGTAGGGCTCCAGTCGGGACATCTCGGCCTCGGCTTCAGAATATCGCTCGCAATATGCCAAGACGACCGCGAACTGGGAACGAACGGATATAAGATAGTCGGCCAACTTCCACTGCCGCAGCTGCGGCAGAACGATCGATTCCATCATATTAAGCGCGCCATCGAAATCACGCTGGCGGATGAACTGGTCGACGAGATCCTGCCCGACACGGAATAGGGAGTCCGGGGCGCGTGCCAGATCGTAGAATTTCAGGGCGTGAACGCGCGCCAGAGGAGAGAAGCTACCTTCAGCATCCAGCGCCTTGGCCAAGACATCAAGGGAGTCCGCAAGATGCTTGACGTCATCGACCTCCGCCCCCTCCTTCAACATTGGCTCGAGCTTGGGGGCGTTATTCCCCATCACCAATTCGGGGGACAGCCCTATGAGGTCGTAGTATTCCTTGATCAGAGGCTGAATTCGTTTGATTGCTGCCTTCGGTTCCCCGAGTGCAAGTTCGGCGCAAGCGAGATTGTAAGAAAAGACGCGCCGATGACCGGGTGACAGTTCATTCACGAACGGCGCCAGATCCGCGATCAGGCGTGCAGTACCTTGGCCATCGCCTTTGCTAGCCAGAAGATTCATGCGCTTCATGCCGACGCGAAGCCGTTCTTCGGCTCCAAGCTTATGCGTCGTGATGAGAGCGTCCATCTGATCGAGCCATGAGGCGACCCGGTCGGACCCCGCTTTCATGTCGGCGAAAGCGAGGCCGTCCAATGCCTTTATGGCTCCAGTACATTATTGGGACGCAGATATACGGTAGGCGGTTTTCCGCTCAGGATGGAGCCGACCTGATCGGCAGG
>NZ_FWER01000148.1 GCF_900169785.1 Rhizobium sullae | reverse complement strand
GATGATCTATGGCTTTGCCAAACAATCAGGTGGCCATGCCAGCATCTATAGCGAGGAAGGCAAGGGAACGACCGTCAACATCTATCTGCTGAGGCACGTGACGACAGATGCGGCAATTGAGGCAAATTCTCCCGATGTCACCGCCATGTCTGGCGACGGCGAATGCATTCTTGCCGTGGAGGACGACGACCGCGTTCGGCGTCTAACTGTTGCCCGTCTAAAGCAGCTTGGTTACCGCGTGCTTGAAGCGGAGAACGGAGCGGAGGCGCTGACCATGTTGGCGTCTAATCCCAACATCGACCTGTTGTTTACGGACCTGGTGATGCCCGGCTCGATAAGCGGCTACCAGCTCTGTCAGGAAGCCCGGAAACTTTATCCCGGACTGAAGGCGTTGCTCACTTCAGGTTACGCAGAGGAACTGGTCCAGTCCGACCGGCTCGGCGGAGAGAATTTGAAAGTATTGCGCAAGCCCTACCGCCAGACCGACCTCGCCAAGGCAATTGGCGAGGCGTTGAGAGGCGAGTGATGCGACGTTAAGTGCGAGCCCGGCTCATCTTAAATTCGCTGATGGGCGAATTCCCTCTTCCGCGCATCCTGGTGTGCTTGCTTGCCGCGCTGAAGGGTGTTGGGACGTCGGAACAGTGTCCATCAATGTGACATCAGGACAGGCAAAAGAGGCTCCTCCAACACGCCGTCGGTGGCTCCGCCGAGGACAAAGTCGCGTAATCTCGAGTGTCCGAATCCTCCCATCACCAGCATATCAGCACCCAGATTGAGCGCGGCCTGTTGAATGCTTGCGCCAATCGATGACGAGGTAAATCGGGCAACAGTTGCGCCTGCATTGACCCCGCTCGAGACCAAGATTTCAGCGAGGCGCGCTCCGCTTGTTTCCTGCAGCGGCTTTTCGCCGGTCAAAGTCAGTACCGAAACCCGTCGGGCCTTTCGAATGAAGAGGCCCGCATCGCTGACTGCCCGAGCGGCGGCCCGGCTTCCGTCCCAAGCTATGACCAGATGGTCAATCGGTCCTGCAAAGGTTTTATTGGGAAAGATCACGGCTGGCCGGCCAGAGCCGAATATCACTGCTTCAGCGACACTGCGCGTATCCGGAACCTCCGCAACACATTCGAGAATAGTCAGATCGAAAAAACGCGCTTCCGTTGCTGCCATTTCGTGCATCAAGGGCAAGATCGTTTTGACCTCTCGTGTAGAGAGCCCAATTTTTGCGTTTGCTCCGAGGTTCGTTGCGGCTGCGATCAGCGTTGCCGCGCGATCGCGGCTCAACATCTCTGCCTGCTCGATCATCTTTGGAGTATCCAGCAGCAAGGAAGACCATGCGTTGGGGATGTGCGGAATCTCGATCCTTATCGTACACACATGGAGATTTGCGCCGCAGGACTCAGCAAAGGTTACAGCGTTCGAAACGATCAGTCCGGAACTTGAATCGGGATACGTCGCCAGCGGAAGAAAATACTGTGCAGTCATCTCTTGCTCCTCTCGCGGACTTGCCGCCTTTCTGATTTGTTATCTCTTTTCGAGGCAGATCCGGCATTGATGTAACGCAAATGCGTGCGCCAAAGAGCTCACCTATTCCGCAATCCGCATAGTTTCGTGCAGCGGCGTTGAGACAGATCAATGCGGCGCCTGATGAAGCAGGTTTGATCAAGCGTCGATCAAGGCCTAATAGGCGACGCCGCGCTTTCGCGCACAAGCCACGGCGGCGGAAACGGATCATGATCCTGAACGCAGCGACCGGACCGATAGCCTTTCTCCCCAAAGCCCGCGGCATGTGGCTGCCGCTAATTGCGGCCCTCGGGCTTTCGGTAGGGCTGATCTTTGCGCTATTGAAGGATCCGGCCAATGCCCGGCTTGTAT
>NZ_FWER01000146.1 GCF_900169785.1 Rhizobium sullae | reverse complement strand
ATGCGTCACTCTCCCATCTACTGCGCACTCATGACGTGGACGTGCAAAGTACGTTGCTGTCCATCTATCATCAAAACGACGCCCCAGCCGACTTCGTGTTCCTGCCAGTGAATGATGGCACTCTTGGTGGCACCCATTGGTCGCTGCTGCTCGTAGATCGCCGCGACCCGGAACGAGCGGTCGCCTATCACTACGACTCCTTCCAGCCAAATGGACAGCCTTACAACGACGCGCCTGCACGATTGCTCGCAATAAGACTGGACGCGCTCCTGCTGCAGACACCCGACATGGCCCGGCAGAACAACGGTGTTGATTGCGGCGTCTTCGTGCTGGACGGCACGCGCGAGCTGGTTCATCGATTGGCGAACGAAGAGCGGCCATACCTGCAGCTGGACCTCGACTACCTCGTCGCCGACCGGCAGGCGCTGCAAAACCGACTGAGGGAGCAGCGCTTGCCGCACGAGCTTGCCGCAATCCCCGCGGACGCGATTGCAGCAGCCGGGTCGCAGGTGCAACACGCCGTATTGCAAGAGCAGCAAGCCCGACAAGTCGCGCCAGCGCCGTTTGACCGGCACTTGGGCAAGTCGCGCGAGGCCCAGGACGAGCTGACGAGTACACTTGACAGGAACAACCTCGTGAACAGCGGCGGCGTCATCAACAATGAACATGACACAGCGCTGTTGAGACCGGCGAAGAGGCAGAGGGCTGATAATCCGCAAAGCCTCGCCATGGGGCGGCAGCTGAGCGAAGCAACCACGACGTCCGTCAGCCAAGCCTCCGATCAAGCCCGAGCGGACCTGATGGCCTCCTTCAGAAGCAGAGACCGCTCCGACGCGGGGCGTTGAGCTCCCTGTCTGGGGCCAAGCATAACAGCTCTTCTGACGACAGAGGCGCTGATGCGATCTCCGGACCGTAGGCCTTGCCGAAATTTATCAGGCTGGCACTGTTGGAAGGCGATGTAGGTTTGGAACCCGCCGACGGCGGTGCCGCGTCCGTCCGTCGTTCGCGCCTGGAACCATTGGGCGAGACCGCTCTGCTTTTGGAATCGGAGAAAGCGCCAAGCCAATTGGATCATGCCGCGCCGGACTCGGGCACTGCCGGCGCGCGCCAGCCCCTTCTCGCGGCGGCGTTTGCCGCTCTCGTCCGGGGACCCCGTGAGACCGGCGTAGCGCGCCACCGCCCGCCGATCGCGCAGGTCGCGCGACAGGATCTCATTGACCAGCATGTCCGCCGTCTCGGCGCCGACGCCGAGGACCCGAGCGAGCAAGCGGACCATCGCGTGCGGACCTTTCTTCGCAGCCGGAGCCGCGGCGAGTCGGCGCAGGCGGTCCTGCTCGATCGCGCGAATCTGCTCGCGCACGAGGTGCAGCCGCTCGAGGTAACGGCGCAACTCGGCGCGCGTGTTTTCCGGCAACGGCGTCTCCTCCGCCGTGCGGATTTTGTCGAGCTTGCCCTCGGCCTGCGCAGGGTCGGCTTGAAGGTGCGAATGCCGAAGCGGGCAAGGATCGCCCTCATGCGGTTGATGATCCGTGTTTTCTCAGTGACCAGATTCTCCCGCTCGCGGCTCGGCCGCCGCGCGTCCTCCTCGGCAATCGCCGGGATTGCAGCCATGCCCACATGGCGTTTCTCGCCGCGCAACCAGCCGAGAAAGGCGCGCATCAACAGCTCCGTGTCGAGGCGATCGGTCTTGGCGCGCCGGTGTTCGCGCGACACCGGAACGCTTGCGGGATGGATGACGTAAGCCTCAATATCGCAGGCCCGCAGCCAGCGCGCCAGCCAGAAGCCGTCGCGGCCTGCCTCATAGGCAACGGTGATCCGCTTGATCGAGTGCCCGGCCTGGCTGGCTTCGGCGCGCCACCGCTGCAACAGCTTCAGCAGCGCGGCCGCATCGGCTTGGAGCTTCTTCAGAGGCTGGCGTGCGGGTTTCGGTAATTCGCGGACAGGGGTTCCATTGAATCTCGGACAGCGATTTCACTAAATCCGGGACAGCATTTCCGCTAATTCGCGGACAGCGATTCCGGTAAATCCCGGACA
>NZ_FWER01000144.1 GCF_900169785.1 Rhizobium sullae | reverse complement strand
TTGCGGAACAGCTTCACTTCTTTCGGTCTTGATGACGGCAATGAAATAGGCATATGGCAGCCTCCGTTGTATATGCCACAATGTATATGCCGTGTTGCGCCGATTCAAGTCCGACTGCTCGTTCATCGCGGCGCAAGGTCGGGCGCAGGAGGTCGCTCGGCCCACCCCCTAATCCTAGCGGCTTTAAAACTCGGTGCCGATAAGAAGGCCTTGCGCACTAACGGTGGTCGGCTCACACCGGATTTCCAAACGCAGAAGATGCGGATAAACGATCGTTTGTGGGCGTTTCTGTAGGAAGTGCCACCTATTGCTTGGCATGAGAACGTGGACTATATATCCCAAAGTATCTATATCATTCAGGATATGATCGCCGTTTCCGGTGATGACGACCCGGTGTGCCCGCCAGCCGACCTGGAAAACATTACCACCCGCGTGCAGCAGGGCCGGCATCTGTCGTTGCCGGGCCGGCATATCGTCAACATCGAGTCGGCGCACGCGTTCAATGCCGCACTTCTGGAATTTTCGATAACAAGGCGGCAGACGTTGGCTGCGACAATTGTGCCGATTCGCTTCCCTGCTACGCGGGCAGGGATATCAACTCGTGCAGGAGGCGTGATGCGACGCCTCTTTTGGAAGTTTTTCGTGGTGGTCCGGTTGACCTTAACCGCCGCGATCGCATTCGTCGCGCTCAATTTAATTTTCGACTTCGTGCCGCCGAAGAGGTACAGTCACGAAATTCTTGAGCGGACGACTTTGGATGCTGCCGCCGCGATTTTGTCAACGAAAGGGCTCGATCTGGCGGACGCCTTCGCGACTGCAACAGCAATCGTCCGCTGTCGGCTCCCTCACTGCTCTCATGCGTTCTTCCGTTGGCCAATGTTGGTCAAATGAGAACGAAAATGGGTACTTCACAATATGATCCTAACGCACTGGGACGTCCGGCTTGGAAAGCCAGCCGAAAGGTCGGTATAGAGAAGCCGCTGAAACAGCGCCAGATTTGGGCGATCCGCTTCTTCCTCGATAGGGAAGGGCGCACGAGAGACCGCGCGTTATTGATCTCGCAATCGACAGCAAGCTTCTAAAATCGGAAGTCTTGTCACGGGAACGGAAATCCGAACCCGGGCCATGGTCGTTCAGCAAAAGACCGGTCGTCCGGTTCAGTTCGAAATTACTGCAGATGTGAGGGCAAGTTTACTTGCATGGCTTGAGCGTCGTGGTGGAACAGTCGACGACTACGCCTTTCCCAGCCGAGTCGACCATGCCGATCATCTGAGCACCCGCCCAGTATGCTCGATTGGTGGATAGAATGTAACAAGCCACTACGAGTACGAGCGCTGCGAACATGCGGTTGAGGATGTTCTTGTAGGCGCTGAGCCGTGTAGCGAGGAGCATGCCGAGTACGCCGCCGACGATGCCACCCCCGATGAACTCCGCGGCGAGCCACCAGTCCACCAAGCCTGAGCTGGCATAGTTCAGGGCCGTCGCCAGCCCGAACGCACCGACGGAGAGGAGAGATGTGCCGATGGCGTTGATCATCGGCATGCCCGTCGCCAGCATCAAGCCGGGAACGATCAGGAAGCCCCCGCCGATGCCGAAGAAGCCGGAGGCAGCGCCGGCGACGAGTGCCACGGCCGCTGTTGCGAGGCACATCCTGAGGTCGACGGGACGGCACTCGACCGCCATTGCCTTCTTGGGCTTCAGCATCAGGACACCGACGACGATCATGAGGACGCCGAACAGAAAGATCAGGCGGTCCCCTTCCATCGCCTTGCCCAGGCTGGAGCCGCCGAGGGCGCCGAGGACGCCGAGCGCAGAGAAGACGGCTGCGCAGCGCCACCAGACGTGACCCCTGATCGCGTGGCTCGCGAAGTTCGTAAAGGCATTCAGCGAGACGGCAAGCGCACCCGTTCCGATCGCGATATGCGGCTGCGTCACCCCGACGACGTAGAGGATCAGCGGCGTCGCCAGGATGGACCCGCCGCCGCCTAGGAGGCCGAGCATGAAGCCGACGATCCCGCCGGAGCCGACTGCCGCCAAAATAGAGGTGCTCACGTCCGTCTGCTCCATACTCTGTCGTACAAGGTCATGCCGACCAACATCGCGAGGACGAACAGCGCTGTCTGCGGGATGCCACTCGACAGGGACGCAACCGCCGGACCCGGACAGAAGCCGCCGATCCCCC
>NZ_FWER01000141.1 GCF_900169785.1 Rhizobium sullae | reverse complement strand
CCCTGATATCAAAGACGCCCCCGACCGAGGTGCTGCCACTTAGAACTTCGTCATCGATACCGTGTTTTCGTGGGAGGGCCTCGCCGGTCAATGCAGACTCATCGAGTAGAGCGTGATCTCTGACGACGATTCCATCGACCGGCAGAACCTCGCCTTGACGCACCATAACGAGGTCGCCGGCCTTGATTTCGGCAATCGGGACCTCGTGCAGACGGCCGTCCTCGTATTGAAGGGCCGTCTGGGCAACGCGGCCCAGCAATGCCGTCATCTCGCGGGCGGCGCGCTGGGACGCGTATGCTTCCAGCATCTGGCCGCCGGCATACATCAGAGCAACGACATTGGCGGCAAGGGGTTCGCCGAATGAGAGGGCGAATGCCATCGACAGTGCTGCTAGGATGTCCAGCCCGAAATCGCCGCGATGGAGAGACCGGATCGTCTGCCACAACAGCGCGCCGAGGACCGGCATGGTGGTGATCGTCCATACAAGCCGGGCATTGGCCGGATCCTTCAATAGCGCAAAGATCAGCCCTACCGAAAGCCCGAGGGCCGCAATTATCGGCAGCCACATGCCGCGGGCTTTGGAGAGAAAGGCTATCGGTCCGGTTGCTGCGTTCAGGATCATGATCCGCTTCCGCCGCCGTGGCTTGTGCGCGAAAGCGCGGCGTCGCCTATTAGGCCTTGATCGACGCTTGATCAAACCTGCTTCATCAGGCGCCGCATTGATCTGTCTCAACAGCGCATCGCCGCATCGGGCACTTAATTACCATGCTGATCGTCTGTCAGATGAAGAAGCTTTGAATTTCGAATGAGTGAGCGCTTTTTTGGGGTACGCATTTGCGCCACATCAATGCCGGAGCAGCTCCGAAAAGAGAAAGTGAATTAGAAGCGCGGCAAGTTAGGAGCAAGAGATGACTGCGCAGTATTTTCTTCCGCTGGCGACGTATCCCGATTCAAGTTCCGGACTGATCGTTTCGAACGCTGTAACCTTTGCTAAGTCGTGCGACGCAAATCTCCACGTATGTGCGATAAGGATCGAGATTCCGCGCATCCCCAACGCATGGTCTTCCTTGCTGTTGGATACTCCAAAGATGATCGAGCAGGCAGAGATGTCAAGCCGCGACCGCGCAGCTACGCTGATGGCAGCCGCTACGAACCTCGGAGCAAACGAAAATGTTGATCTCTCTACGAGAGAAGTAAAAGCCAACTTGCCCTTGCTGCACGAAACGGCAGCAACAGAAGCGCGTTTTTTCGATCTGACTATTCTTGAATGTAACTCCGAGGTTCCAGATACGCGCAGCA
The DNA here is from genome assembly GCF_900169785.1 of Rhizobium sullae. Classification (GTDB taxonomy): domain Bacteria; phylum Pseudomonadota; class Alphaproteobacteria; order Rhizobiales; family Rhizobiaceae; genus Rhizobium; species Rhizobium sullae. The sequence continues at coordinate 1,172 of NZ_FWER01000141.1, read as the reverse complement.
TTGCCGAAGCGGTGATATTCGGCTCTGGCCGACCAGCCGTCATCTTTCCCAACAAGACCTTCGCAGGCCCGATTGACCATCTGGTCATAGCCTGGGACGGAAGCCGGGCCGCTGCCCGGGCAGTCAGCGATGCCGGCCCCTTCATTCGCAAAGCCCGACGGGTGTCGGTACTGTCGTTGACCGGCGAAAAGCCGCTGCCGGAAACAAGCGGAGCGCACTTCGCTGAAATCTTGGTCTCGAGCGGGGTCAATGCGGGCGCATCCGTTGCCCGGTTTGCCTCGTCATCGATTGGCGCAAGCATTCAACGGGCCGCGCTCGAGCTGGGGGCTGATATGCTGGTGATGGGAGGATTCGGACACTCGAGGCTGCGCGACTTTGTCCTCGGCGGAGCCACAGACGGCGTCTTGGAAGAGCCTCTTTTGCCTGTCCTCATGTCACATTGATTAGACACCGTTTGGTGCCCCACCACCCTTCAGCGGCGGCAAGCAAGCGCATGGCAACAGCGCACGCGCGACCGGAATGAAAGCTGGGCACGGAACAAGCGTTCGCATTTTCTACCGCGCGGTGCAAACAGTCGCGACGAATTGGAAATAGCGGCGGTGCATAACGGCGCAGCGCAGATGGGCATCAACGAACTTAAGATGAGCCGCTCGCACTTAAGCTCGTATTAGTCGTCTTTCAGTGCTTCGCCAATTGCCTTGGCGAGGTCGGTCTGGCGGTAGGGCTTGCGCAATACTTTCAAATTCTCTCCGCCGAGCCGGTCGGACTGGACCAGTTCCTCTGCGTAACCTGAAGTGAGCAACGCCTTCAGTCCGGGACAGAGCTGGTAGCCGCTTATCGAGCCGGGCATCACCAGGTCCGTAAACAACAGGTCGATGTCGGGATTAAACGCCAATATACCAAGCGCCTCCGCTCCGTTCTCCGCTTCAAGGACGCGGTAACCGAGCTGCTTCAGACGGGCAACGGTTAGGCGCCGAACACGGTCGTCGTCCTCCACGGCAAGAATGCACTCGCCGTCACCAGATGCCGCGGCCGCATCGGGAGAATTTGCTTCAATTGCGGCGTCTGCCGTCACGTGCCTCAGCAGATAGATATTGACGGTCGTTCCCTTGCCTTCCTCGCTATAGATGCTGGCATGGCCACCTGATTGTTTGGCAAAGCCATAGATCATC
>NZ_FWER01000140.1 GCF_900169785.1 Rhizobium sullae | reverse complement strand
GGTCTTGCCGAACGGCCTGCCCGGTACCTCGGCGAAACTGCTGCCTGAGGCTCCAAACTACGAAGAGGCAAAAGCCCTTCTTTCGAAGGCCGGCTTTCCTGACGGATTCAACCTTGTCCTCGCCGGGCCGGCGGGCCGTTACCCGGGTGATGCTGAAAGCCTTCAGGCGGTCGCCCAAAGCTGGGCGCGCATCGGCGTAAACGCTCAACCAGCGGCCTCGCCGTTCTCGGTCTTCAATACCAAGCGGGCGGCAGGGGATTATGCCATCTGGTACGGCGGCACGTCCGGCGAGGCGGCCGACATCATTCTCCATACCCTCCTGGCTTCCCCGAACCCCGAGCGCGGAACCGGTGCGTTGAACTTCGGGAAGTATCGCAACGAAACCTTCGACGCGATGCTCGCAAAGGCGGAGAGCATTCAGGAGGGGCCGGAGCGCAACGAGGCGCTGGCGTTGGCGACGGAACTCGTGATGGCAGACCAGCCGATCATTCCGCTCTACCATTTCCATCACATAATCGGTTACGGCCCCCGGATCGGCTCCTATGTCATGCACCCCCGCGGCTGGACGACTGCGATGCAGACGCTTCCGGCGATGGAGTAAGCGGCCATGGGCATGATCTCGGTTGCATTCGGAAGGCTGTCGCAAGCCTTCCTGCTCCTCATCGCCATGTCGTTGATTGGTTTTATCGGCATCCACAGCGTCGGCAATCCGGTCTTCAACGTCGTCAACATCGAAACCGCCAGCGCCGAGGATATCCGGCGGGCGACGATCGCGCTCGGACTGGATCAACCGATCTGGCGCCAATACCTCGTCTTCATCGGCAATGTCATCAGCGGAAACTTCGGTACCTCCTACATCTATCATCTGCCGGCCTTCGAACTGGTGGTGAGCAAGTTGCCGGCAACGCTGGAACTCGCCTCGGTCGCGATGCTCATCGCGGCGCCGCTCGGAACCGGGCTCGGCCTCCTGGCCGGCCGACGGAGCGGAACCCTGTTCGATCGAACCGTTCTGAAGGCGAGCGTGTCGGCACTGAGCATTCCATCCTTTTGGCTGGCGATGATGCTGATCCTCGTCGGCGCCATTCTGACAGGCTGGTTCCCATCCGGTGGCAGAGGGGCAACCGCGCGGTTCCTGGGCGAGGACTGGAGTCTTCTCACCGCAAACGGGCTGTGGCACCTCATACTTCCGGCATTGGCGCTGGCGATACCGAACATCGCGCTCATCGCCCGTCTTTCGCGATCGGGCACGATCGAAGTCGAGAGCCTGGACTATACGCGGTTTTGCCGCGCCAAGGGGCTTTCGTCGCAAAGGATCCTGTTCCGACACACCCTTCCGAACATCAGCGTGCCGATCGTGACGATCATCGGCCTGCAGTTCGGCGGCATGCTCGCCTTTGCCGTGGTCGTGGAATCGATCTTCTCGTGGCCGGGCGTCGGCAAACTCTTGATAGACTCCATCCAGCTTCTCGACCGCCCGGTGGTGATGGTGACACTGACCTTCATCTCGGTCGCCTTCGTCGCGCTGAATGCCGTCGTCGACCTCTTCTATGCCGTGCTCGACCCGCGCGTGCGCCTGCCTTCACAAAGGTGACCCATCATGAAAGCCCAAATCTTGAGGGCGCTGAAAAAGCGTCCGCATGGACCAGTCCTGACCGCGTCCAAGGTATTGCTTGCTAGCTACATCCTGGTTGCCATCGCCGCACCGCTGATCGCGCCGCAAAACCCCTACGATCCGCTAGAGATCTACGGATGGGAAGCGTCGTCGCCACCCGGCACGCCCGGCAGCGGAAATTATCTGTACCTGCTCGGGACCGACGGGCTCGGGCGGGACATCGTCAGCACCATTCTCTATGGTCTGCGCATCAGCCTGGTGGTGTCGATCACGAGTAGCGCGATCGCCGCATTGATCGGCCTGACGGCCGGTGTCAGTGCTGCGTATTTCGGCAAGTGGGTCGATATCGCAATCATGCGGCTCGTCGACCTGCAGCTCAGCCTGCCGACGATCCTGATTGCGCTCATCGCCATCGTCACGCTCGGACCGGGTATAGACCGGATCATCCTGGCGTTGATCATCGCTCAGTGGGCGACCTATGCGCGGATTGTGCGGGGCGTCGCGCTCAGCGAAGCGAACAAGCCCTATATGGATGCGGCCCGATTGATGCGGTTGCCGACGTCGCGGATCATCTTCCGCCACCTGCTTCCAAACAGCATCGCGCCCGCCGTCACCTTGATCCCGATCGAGGTCGGTCATGCCGTCGCGCTCGAGGCTACCCTCTCCTTCCTTGGGCTCGGCGTTCCGATTGACAAGCCCTCGCTCGGCTCCGCGGTCGCAAACGGGTTCCAGTACCTTCTGACCGGCCAATACTGGATCAGCCTGTTCCCGGGCCTCGCCCTCTTTGGCCTGATCGCCAGCATCAATCTCGTCGGCGAAGACGTTCGACGCAGTCTCGATCCGAGGAACCATTCGCTATGACGGTCGAAAACGCGAACNTCAATCTCGTCGGCGAAGACGTTCGACGCAGTCTCGATCCGAGGAACCATTCGCTATGACGGTCGAAAACGCGAACACACCCCTGCTGCGGGTCGAGAACCTTGGCCTTCGCCATGTTTCGCGGTCGGGCCCGACGACGATCCTGTCGGACGTGAGTTTCGAACTCGAACGCGGCGAGATCCTCGGCATTATCGGTGAGTCCGGCGCTGGGAAATCGACCGTCGGCAATGCCATCCTCGGCCTGCTTTCACCCGAATTCCAGCAAACGTCCGGAACGATCGCCTTCGATGGCAAAGCGATTGATGCGATGACGGCCGGTGAGCGCGAGGCGCTTCGAGGACGGCGGATATCGGCGATCTTTCAGGATCACACCGCCTCGCTCGACCCGCTGATGAGCGTCGGCGCCCAAGTCGAGGAAACCTGTCTTGCGCTCGATAGTTCACTTTCCAGCCGTAAGGCGCGCGCCCGCGCGGTCGATCTCCTTGCGCGTGTCGGAATTCCGGAGCCGGAGCGGCGATACCGCAACTACCCGCACCAGTTCTCCGGCGGACAAAGGCAGCGCGTCGTCATCGCCATTGCCCTTGCCGGCTCTCCCGACATCATCATCGCCGACGAGCCGACGTCGGCGCTCGATGCGACGGTTCAGAAGCAGGTGCTCGAACTTCTAAAGACCCTTGTCGACGAAACCGGTGTCTCGATCATCCTCGTCACCCACGACATGGGCGTGATCTCCGAGATTACCGACCGGGTTCTCGTCATGCGAAAAGGCCAGGTGGTCGAAGCAGATCGCACAGCCGCCATTCTCGATCAGCCCTGCCACGACTACACGAGAAAGCTGCTCGCCGCCGTTCCAAGGCTTCGCATTCCGACAGGCACTGCCAAGTCGGGAGGCGATGGCCACCATAAGCACTCTCCCGCGACAGGCGGCGACCAGAGCCCGCTTCTTGTCGCTGAAGGCGTTTCGAAACAGTTCGCGCCGCAGGGATTTGCCTGGGGCCTTGGCCGGGGTAAGCCCAGGTTCGGCTTGCGTGATGTCGGCATCCGGCTGCCGCGCGGAGCGATCACCGGGATCGTCGGCGAGAGCGGCAGCGGCAAGACGACCTTCGGGCGTATCCTCGCTGGCCTCGACACGGCGCCCACGGGAAGGATCACGATCGGCGAACGGGCTTTCGACGTTTCGCGAAGCGGCCGTCGCAGCGGCCTTCTTGGCCGCGTCCAGATGATCTTCCAGGATCCCTCCGTCTCCCTGAACCCCAGGATGACGATCGGAGAGACGCTCGACGAAAGCATCCGCTTCGGCGCAAGAATCGGTTCCGGAGACAAGCCGGCGGTCGCGGCGGCGATGATGGATCGGCTTGGTCTTCCCAGAAGCCTGCTCGCGCGCCATCCGCATCAGCTCTCCGGTGGCCAGAAGCAGCGCGTTTGTATCGCTCGCGCCTTGTTGGCAGAGC
>NZ_FWER01000236.1 GCF_900169785.1 Rhizobium sullae | reverse complement strand
AATATTCGGCAGCTTCTCGTGAATCTGCTCGATGACGTTCATCGCCAGCACCGAGCCGTCCGGCTTGCGGCTGAACTTGTAGGCGCCGTGCGATGCGCCCATCGCAATCGCCAGCGCATCGACCCTAGTTTCGCGGACAAATTTGACGGCTTCGTCCGGATTAGTCAGAAGCTGATCTTGCGAGAGCTTGCCTTCGGCTCCGTGGCCATCCTCGGCTTCGCCCATGCCGGTCTCCAGCGAACCTAGGACGCCGAGTTCTCCCTCCACAGAAACGCCGCCGAGATGA
>NZ_FWER01000137.1 GCF_900169785.1 Rhizobium sullae | reverse complement strand
CAACGCCGCGGGACTCCACTGGCACAACTCCTCGGGCGATCGCGGCTTCATCGCCGGCGGAAAGGGTGGCGACATATATGCGGGGCGCGACGGCAACGTCTATCGCCGCGAGAACGGCGAATGGCAGAAGCACACGCCGGATGGATGGGATCCGGTGAACCGTCCAGCGACCGAAGGGCTGAAGAATGCCGGGGAGCAGTTCGCGTCCAAGCATCCGGAAGCCGCCGACCGCATCCGCCAGAACGCTCCCGAGCGCGCGGAAGACAGACAGGAGCAGGTCCAGAACCGGGTACAGAACAGTCCCGCAGTGAAAGAGCGCGTCGCGAATAGAACGCAAAACCGTCAGAACATGACGCCACGGCGGCAGGTCCGCGAACGCGCCCCTGACAATCTCGGCGTCGACCGCGTCGCTCGGAATGTCGGCAACCAGCGCGATCTGTCGCGAAGCTACGGACGCCGCGACATCGGCCAGTTCGCCGGCGGACGGCAGATCGGCGGCGGTGGCGGCCGGGAATTTAGTGGCTCCCACCGCGGCGGCGGTGGCGGCTTCCACGGCGGTGGCGGCGGACACTTCCGTAGACGTTGAGCCTCGTAGGAATTTTGGAGATTAAGAATTTCGATGACCTCTGAATTTGGCAGACGGCTGACCTTCATCGCAGCGTTGACGTTGCTTCCCTCCCTGGCGATGGCGGCCGAGGGCGGCGCGGGCTTCTATCTGCTCGGCGCGAAGCTTCCCGCAAGCGCGATCACGCCGCCTCCCGGCGTGTTCTTCTCGAACGACATCTACATGTACACGGGCGATCTCGGCGGCGGAAAGGCGCTTCCCTCGGGAGGACGGCTTGCCGTCGGCGTCGAAGGATCGGCCGTCATCGAAGTCCCGACGGTGCTCTGGATCCTTCCCGAAGAGATCGCAGGCGGCCATCTCGGTCTGTCGGCGACCCTGCCTATCGGCTGGAAGAATACGGACGCCGACGTGACATTGGCGGGACCCCGAGGTGGCACAGCTTCCGGATCGATCTCCGATCCGGTCTTCACGTTCGGCGACCCGGTCATCGGCGGCTTGCTGGGCTGGGAGGCCGGAAACTTCCATTGGCAGACCAGTCTGCTCGTCAACGTCCCGATCGGCGACTACCAGGATGGCGAGATATCGAACATCGCCTTCCACCACTGGGGCGCGGACGTCTCCGTCGGCGGTACTTGGCTGGACCCGACGGTGNGCGAGATATCGAACATCGCCTTCCACCACTGGGGCGCGGACGTCTCCGTCGGCGGTACTTGGCTGGACCCGACGGTGGGACTCGATCTCTCCGCCGTGGTCGGCATGACCTTCAATGCCGAGAACCCGGCGACCGACTACCGCACGGGCAACGAGTTCCATGTCGAGTGGGCCGCCGTGCAGCACTTCAACGAGCAGTTCGACGCCGGCCTCGTCGGCTATTACTACGACCAGGTCACGGGAGACAGCGGCGACGGCGCCTCGAGCGACTTCAAGGGGCGCGTCGCGGCGATCGGGGCGACGATCGGATGGACCTTCAAGGCCGGCGAGCTGCCGATCTCCACGCGGATCAAGTACTTCCATGAGTTCGCGGTCGAGAACCGAGCGGAGGGGGATGCCGTCTATTTGACCGTCTCCATGCCGCTGTCGATCACAAAGCCCACGAACATTGCGGCGCGGTAGATCGATGACAATCCTCGCGCCACTACAACGACTTTTCCTCCTGATAGGCTTCCTCCCGGCGCTGGCCGGCTGCGGACACCCGAGCGGCGTCATGCAGCCGGTGGCGCTGGCCGCGGGGACACCGAAAAACGCACAGGTCGACATGCTTGTCGCGACGACAAGGCAGCCGTCTGGCGATCCGGCAACCCTCTTCAATGGTGAGCGCAGCCCGAAGCCCTCGATGACGGACGTCGCAGTCTCTATTCCTGCTAAGCGCGAGCCGGGCACCGTCCAGTGGCCGCGTCGTCTTCCTCCGAACCCTTCGACGGACTTCGCGGTCACGCGCGTCAAGCAGATCGACACCATTCCGGAAGGCCGGGCATGGTTCCGCCAGCATATCGAGGGCGGGCATGCACTGGTCTTTATCCACGGGTTCAACAACAAGTACGAAGACAGCGTCTTCCGCCTGGCGCAGATCGTCCACGACAGCGGCATGCAGGCGACGCCGATCCTCTTCACCTGGCCGTCACGCGCGCAGCTCACCGGATACGAGTACGACAAGGAGAGTACCAACTATTCGCGCACGGCGCTCGAGCAGTCACTGCGGGTTATGGCACAGGATCCAGCGGTGAAGGACATCACCATCCTCGCCCATTCGATGGGTACCTGGCTGGCGATGGAAGCGCTGCGCCAGATGGGTATCCGTGACGGACACGTGGACCCCAAGATCCATAATGTCATCCTGGCCTCGCCTGATATAGACATTCAGGTTTTTGCGAAACAATACGTCGAGATGGGCGAGCCCAAGCCGAAGTTCACGATCTTCGTCTCGCAGGACGACCGAGCGCTCGCGGCGTCGAGCTTCATCACTGGCAACGTGTCGCGGCTGGGCGCGATCGATCCCTCGAAGGAGCCATATCGCTCGCGGCTGGAAAAGGCCGGCATCACGGCCATCGATCTGACGAAGGTCAAGACCGAGGATAGCCTGCACCACGGCAAGTTCGCCGAAAGCCCGGAAATCGTCCAGCTCATCGGCCAGCGGCTGATGACCGGGCAGACGCTGACGGACAGCAACGTCTCTCTCGGTCAAGGCGTCGCCGCAGTCGTCGGGGGAACCGCGCGCACCGTAGGCACGGTGGCGGGCGCGGCCGTCGCCGCCCCACTGACGATCGTCGAGCAGCCTATGAGGAAACGGCAGCCGACCGGAACCGAGGTGGAAAACGACCTTGAAAGCGACCGCAAGCCGACGCCGTTGACCCAGTAGCGGGCAGTTGGGGCGATTGTTACCCCCTGCCGTCCGCAATGTAACTGTTACAAGCTTACCCCTTCGCCGCGCCTGACGCAGTATCGCCCCGGCGATATCCGACCGAGCAGCCTGAAGCAATCCATTCAAAGCAGAAAGGAAATTTGAGATGAGTTCATCCATCCATCGAAGACTTCTTGCAGCAACGGCCGCGGTCGTGATGACCATGACCTCGGCCGCCATCGTCTCGCCGGCCTTCGCGCAGCAGGCAGCGCCCGCCACGGTGACGCCACCGACCGCGGCGGACGGCTCGAAACCGAACATCCTGGTGATCTTCGGCGACGACGTCGGCCAGACCAACATCAGCGCGTACTCCATGGGCGTCGTGGGATACAAGACGCCGAACATCGACAGCATCGCCAAGGCGGGCATGATGTTCACCGACTACTATGCCGAGAACTCCTGTACGGCCGGCCGCTCGACATTCATAACCGGGCAAAGCTGCCTGCGTACGGGTCTTTGCAAAGTAGGCGCACCCGGCGCTCCGGTTGGACTGCAGGCCGGCGACATTACGATCGCGCAGGCGCTCAAGCCGCTCGGCTACGCCACCGGACAGTTCGGCAAGAACCATCTAGGGGACCGCGACGAGTACCTGCCGACCAAGCACGGCTTCGACGAGTTCTTCGGCAACCTCTACCACCTGAATGCCGAGGAGGAACCGGAAGCGCCCTACTGGCCGAAGGACGACGCGGAGTTCCTGAAGGCGTACTCGCCACGCGGAGTCATCAAGGCGTCGGCCGATGGCAAGATCGAGGATAGCGGACCTCTGACGAAGAAGCGGATGGAGACCATCGACGACGAGACCAGCACCGCTGCGATGGACTTCATGGACCGCCAAGTGAAGGCTAAGAAGCCGTTCTTTACCTGGATGAACGCGACACGCATGCACGTCTTCACGCATGTGCGCGAATCCATGCGCGGCCAGAGCGGCATGCCTGGAAACGAATATGGCGACGGAATGGTCGAACACGACCAGATGGTCGGAAAGCTGTTGAAGAAGCTCGACGAGCTGGGGATCGCCGACAACACGATCGTCGTCTATACGACGGACAACGGTCCGAACCAGTGGTCATGGCCC
>NZ_FWER01000114.1 GCF_900169785.1 Rhizobium sullae | reverse complement strand
CCATATCCTGCGTATTGCCGCCAAAAACGGTGAGGTTGTGGCTGTCGTGCGAGACCGTCGTGCAGAAAGCGCCCCGCCATTCACCCCAGCCCGTCAGGAACCCAATACGCGGGCGGCCATCCGCCTTGCCATGGCGATGGGCGACCGCGATCATGGTGCTGCCCGTCGGCGGCACGACGAAGCCGTCTTTCACCTCGGCTTCGGCCTCGCCCCATTGCGTGAAGCGCGGTTGGTCGATGGTGGCGACGCGGACGCGGTGGCCTTTCGACGGCATTTTGAAATCGTCTTCGCTCAGCGGTGAGAGTTTCACAGAATTGACGAGCGGCGTCGCGTCGAGCGAATGGACCGGCGTGGTGAGCCTGCCGTTCTGTGCCATCACGCGGCCGTTGGCAATGACCGTGCGAGCCTTGAAATCCTGCAGGTCTTCGAAGAGGACGATATCCGCGCGGCGCCCGGCCGCGATCAGCCCGAGGTCCGTGCGCTTCAGCCGCTGGGCGGCATTGAAGGTCGCGGCACAAAGCGCCCATTCCGGCTTCAGACCGTAGCGCACCAGACGGCGGATGACGTCATCCAGGCCGCCATCCCTTTCGAGCTCATCCGGGAAGACATCGTCGGTGCAGAGCGTCACCGTCGGTGGCATGTGGCCGATGCCGTTCAGCGCTTCGACGAATTCCTCCAGGAGATGATCATGCGAACCGCGAAGCTCGATCGTCATCCCGGCGGCGAGCTTGGAAAGAAGGTCGGCGCCGGAGGTCAGCTCGTGATCGGAGGTGATGCCGGCCGCCATGAAGGCGTTGAGGTCGGCGCCTTCCAGGCCCCGGGCATGGCCGCAGACGAGCTTTCCGGAGGCGAGGCCGGCATTGACAATTGCGCTCATGCGCGGATCGCCATCGATGACGCCGCGCATGTTCATGACTTCGGCGACGCCGCCGAGCGCCGGCGAGCGCAGCATCCCGGCGATCACCGGAGCATCAAAGTCGGCGCCTGCCATTTCCAGATCGGGCACCGAAGGCACGCAAGATGGTGCGAGCAGGATCATGCGCAGCGGCAGAGCGCGGGACGCCTCGATCGCCCAACGTACGCCGTCAAGGCCTTGCACGTTGGCGAATTCGTGCGGATCCCAAAGGATCGTCGCCACACCGCGCGGCAGGACCGCCGCGGTATATTCGGCGGGCGTTACCATCGAGCTTTCGATATGCATATGCGTATCGATCAGGCCGGGTGTAACGAACGTGCCACTGGCATCGATGATTTCGGTCGCGTCGGTGCGGCTGCCCGGCGCATGCACGCTGGCGATCAGCGCACCGACGAGGCCGATGTCCGCATCGCGGAAGCGGCTGGTGACCACGTCGAGCAGTTTGCCGCCGGCGATCAGCACGTCGAATGGAGCCGCACCCCTCGCGGCCGCAACGGCGCGGGCGCGCAGCGAAGGATCATTGATATCTGCGGGTTCCCGGCCAAGTTCAGCGTTCATTTGCGGGCCTCATTGACCAGGGCTGCGAGGATGATGGTGCGCGCCCTATCGGCATCGATATTAGCAGCGAACTGGGTGTTGAACGTGGCATGCGTGGCGCGCGTTTCGACGACCGTGCGGCCGCGGGTCAAAGACCCTGCCAGCTCGACATCGATGCGGGCAGCGCGGAAGCTCACCGCATCCGGTGCCACGAAGGCGACGGCGGCACACGGATCATAAATCGCCATGGCCGGGCGGCCGCGGCTGGTGCCAATGCGGATATAACCGGCAAGCATGTCGGCGAGCAAGTCGGCGTTGGCGCCACCGGCGGCACGTACAGGCTGGACGTCTTCCGGCTCGGCGAGCACATTGCGGCAGAGGTCGAGATCGACCATCCGCAGCGGCAGGCTGTGGGCAATGACGATCGCGAGTGCTTCGGGATCGGCAAAGGCGTTGAATTCCGCCGAGGCCGTATGATTGCCAGCGGTGACGCCGCCGCCCATCCAGGTGAGTTCGGTGATGCGGGCGGCAAGATCCGGACGTGCGAGTGCTACGGCCGCGATATTCGTCAGCGGGCCAAGGGCCAGTATGCGCCGCGGACCGTCAGCCTCAAGCCAGCGGCAGAGCGCGGTGAAGGCGTCGCTTTGCGGAAGTGCCGGGGCGTTCGGCAGGCCTTTGCCAATGGTGGGTATACCGATATCGCCGAGGATTGCCTGTGCAGTTTCGAGCTTTCCAAGAACGGGCTGAGCGCGGCCGGTATGGATGGGGAACGTCCAGCCGAAGGCTTGCGCGGCGCCTGCGGCATTCGCCTGCACCTGCGGCAGCGGCGTATTGCCGAAGACGAGCGAGACGCCGTCGATCTTGAGTTCGGACTGACCGACCACCAGAATGGCGGCGATGTCGTCAAAACCTATGTCAGTATCGATCCAAACACCCATGATCGTCACCCGAAACGCGAGAGGGTTGCCGCCGCTGCAAGCGGCAGGTCGAAGGAAAGTGCTGCGCCCATTTCGTGAGGTGGCCGGCTGGCATCCACTTCGGCCTTGATTGGCCCGAGCGGCGTATCCAGCAGATATTCACGCGTGCCGCCGGCAAAGGAGGTGCCGCGCACGGTGCCCTGGAAAGGACCGGAACCAAGGGCGACCGCGCTCGGCCGCCAGGCCAGCCCTGCTGCCCGCGGGGCAGAAGCGGGGAGTTCAATGGCGTCGTTCGGTGTGACAAGCCTGCCGTTTTCCAGCTTGAAGACATTCTCGAAGCCGACGAAATCGGCGACGAAGGCGGAGACCGGCTTGTTGTAGATTTCCTCCGGCGTGCCGATTTGCTCGACGCCGCCGTTCAGCATGACCACGATGCGGTCCGCAAGTGCCAAGGTCTCCACCTGGTCGTGGGTGACGAAGATCATGGTGACGCCGGTTTCCCTCTGCACGCGCTGCAGTTCGGCGCGCATTTCCAGACGCAGGCGGGCGTCGAGGTTGGAGAGCGGCTCGTCGAGCAGCAGCACCTTCGGCTCCATGACCATGGAACGGGCAAGCGCCACACGCTGCTGCTGGCCGCCGGAGAGTTCTGCAGGCTTGCGATCGGCGAACTTGGCAAGGCCGACAGACTTGATGCCGGCGCTGACCTTCGCATCGAGATCCTTGCCGCCGATGCCCTTCAAGCGCAGGCCAAACGCGACGTTCTCATACACCGTCAGATGCGGGAAGAGGGCATAGGACTGGAAGACGAGGCCGACGGCGCGCTTGTTGGCCGAAACGTGGGTGATGTCGACGCCATCGAGATTGATGCGACCGGAGGCAGGCGTGAGCAGACCTGCAATGGAGCGCATCGTCGTTGTCTTGCCGCAGCCCGACGGGCCGAGCAAGGCGACGAGTTCGCCTTTGCCGACCGAGAGGTCAAGGTCCTTCACCGCGATGGTATTGCCGTAGGCCAGCGTCAGCTTTTCTAGTCGAAGATAGGCATCATACATAACGAGAGAATCCCAGGAAGCGTTCGGCGAGGAAGACGATGCCGATGGAAAGGAAGGCGAGCAGCGAGGAGAGTGCTGCAATTGACGGATCGTAGGTGGTTTCCATGTAACCCAGCATGTCGATCGGCAGGGTGCGGACGCCGGGGCCGGACAAAAAAAGCGAGACTGGCACCTGGTTAAAGCTGGTGACGAAGCCGAGGATGAAGGCAGCTAGGATGCCGCCGCGGATATTCGGCATCACGACGCGGAAGAAAGCGCCAAGACGCGAGGAGCCGAGCAATACGGCGGCCTCCTCGATGTCGGAGCGCAGATTATCAAGGCTCGCGGAGACGACGCGCACGGCATAGGGCAGGACGAGCGCCGTGTGAGCGAAGAAGAGCGCCAGCGTGATGTTGAAGCCGAAAGGCACGACGAGATAACGCAGCATGGCAAGGCCGACGATGATGCCCGGTACGATAATCGGTAGGGAGACGACGGTTCGGACCGTTTCACCGAAGGGCAGCGAATAGCGCGACAGAGCGTAGGCCGCGGGAATGCCGAGCACGAGGGCGGCGAGCGTTCCGAAGACGGCGAGCAACATCGACATCGAAAAGCTGTCGCGGAAGCTCTCAATGGTGAAGACCTTGAACACCCAGCGAAGCGAAAGGCCCTGCGGTGGAAAGGAGAGTGTATCCCCGGCCGAAAGCGACGCGGCGATGATGATCAGGAACGGCCCAATCAGGAATGTGAGCACGAGGAAAAGCACGATCGGCGGGAAAAGGCGAGCGGTCATCGCTTGTTCCTCGCGGTTGCCAGGCGCTTCAGCAGGATGTTGGCGGCAAAGCTCATAACGATCAGCATGAAGGCGATGACGCTTGCCGAAACGAAGTTGTTGGCGACCGAGACCTGCTGGTAGAGCAGCGTCTCGAGCATCAGCACCTTGGAACCGCCGAGCACGGCGGGCGTGATGTAGGCGGTGAGCGAGCCGGTGAAGACGAGGGTTCCGCCAACGACGAGGCCTTCACGGGTTAGCGGCAGGATGACCTTCCAGAAGACCTGGAACCAGTTGGCACCGAGCACGCGGGCCGCCGGGATCGCATCCTTCGGCATGTTTTCAAGCGCGCTGACCAGCGACAGGATCATCAACGGCAGGAAGAGTTGCAGCAGGCCAATGAAGACGGCGGTCTCGGTGAAGAGTAGGCGTAATGGTTCGCCGCTGAAACCCATGCCGGTCACGACCTTGTTGACGATACCGGTGCGGCCGAGGATGACGATCCAGGCATAGGTACGGGCAACGGGGGAAATCATCAGCGGCAGGGTGATGAGGCCGATCATCCGTCCCTTGCCTTTGGGCGGCAGGTTGACGATGACGAAAGCCGCGGCATAGCCGATGACCGCGGAGACTGCCGTCACCTCTAGACCAAGCTTGAAGGTGCGGATGAAGACGGTGCGGTTCAGCGTGCCGGAAAAGAAGTCGCCATAGGCGGAAAGCGTCCAGGCGCCTTCCAGCCGAAAACCTTCCGAAAGCAGGATGGCAACGGGCAGTAGAAAGACCATGGCGGCAAAGACTGCTGCGGGCAGGGCGAGCGCCAGAGCTTCTGCTCGGTTCTGAAACATGATGCGTCTTTCGGAATTGGCGGGAGACAGCGGGAGAATGGTCCCGGTAGACCGGGACCAGATGTCACGAGCGCGTTACTGGCCGACCTTGGCGTTCCACTCTTTGAGCCACGCGTCTCGATTGTCGAGCGCTGCGGCGGACGGAATGAGCTTGAGGCTCTTGGCGGTGTCCTCGCCATAAGTGAGGTTGTTTGCGGCGGCTTCGGAAACCTTCACGTCCTTGTTGGCCGGGCTATCGATCAGCTTTTCGGCAAGTTTCGTCTGGATGTCGGTCGAGAGCCAGAAATCCATGAACTGTAACGCCAGATCCTGGTTCTTCGAGCCCTTGGTGACGACCATGACGTTCATGCCACCCGTCTGGCCTTCCTTCGGCGTTGCCCAGGCGACCGGAACGTCGAGCTTGGTGAATCCCGCCCAGGAGAAACGGCCGATCGGGGCTGCCCAGATTTCCTCTTGCTGCATCAGCTGTACAAGCTGCGAGGATTTTTCGTAGAAGGTGACGATATCGTCCTTCTTCTCGCCGACAGCTTCGATCGGACCCTTGAGGTCGGCCGTGTCCTTGCCGAGCGCGAGGCCGAGCATGTAGAGCGCCGGCGGTCCCTGATTGGTGGTCACGTTCGGGAAGGCGACGTGGCCGACATATTCAGGCTTCAGAAGATCGGCCCAGGACTCGATCTTCATCTTGTCCGAGCGGTACGCGATCGACGTGGCGTAAAATGTATAGCCGACGCTCATGCCGTCGCTGTTCGGGTCCTTGGCGAGATCATAGAGCTTGTCGAAATTGGTGAGCTTGGCAGTGTCGATCTTGTCGATCAATCCCTTGCGGGAGGCCGAAAGCGCGTCTGCCATGGAGACGACCGCCATATCGACGACCGGGTTTGTCTTGTTCGCCTCCAGCTTGGCCAGGCGCTCGACGCTGTTGCCCGTCTCGACGACGAGCTTGCAGCCGCATTGCTGCTCGAAGGGGTCGTAGACCAGCGTCTTGAAGTCGTCCTGCGCAAAGGCATAGACGGAAACGGTAAGCGTCCGCTCCTGCGCCATGACGCCGAACGGGACAAGCGCGAGCAGCGCTGCCGATGCGATGAGGGATGTCTTCATGTCGGGAGTTCTCCATCTGCAGGTTTTCTTGAGCCGGGGCTCACCGGCCCGGATGATTGGCGGGCAATCAGTTGCATGGGCACGCGGTCATTCTCCGCGGTTACGAGTGCGCCCTCCCGGGTGCTGTTTGTTTTTATGCTGTCGAGCAAAGCCGAAACGGCGATCGCGGCGATTAGGTCCATGTCCATTTTTACCGTGGTGAGCGCGGGTGTTATCACCGGAGACCAGATGAGGTCGTCGAAACCGGTGACGCTGGCCTCGGCAGGCACATCGATGCCGTCGCGCTGCAGCTCCGTGAGTGCTCGCAGCGCCTGAAGATCGGACAAGGCGGCAAAGGCGGTGAACCCCTCCTCGACTTTTTTTGCCAGGCCGAGAGGACAGCCACTGCCGGCACGGTGCTCGAGCTTTTCGATCCAGAGCGTTTCGGCGCTCATGCCCGGGCGAAGGCCCGAACGGATGCCGCCCGACCGGTCGTTCTGCACGTTTGATTCCGGATTGTTGCCGATGATGAGGATCCGCTTATGGCCGAGATCGGCAAGGTGGGCGGCGATCAGCTGGCCGCCCTGCCAGTGATCGGCGGCAACCGTATTGCCGGGGGTTGATGGCGTGTCGATGACGGCCACAGGACAGCTTGCCGCGGATATGCGCGTTGCGCGGCGGGGCACGATGACCATGCCGTCGACGCCGCGCTCGACCAGCCGGTTGATCGCCTCCGTCTGCGCCGAGACATTGCCGCGCGAATCGGCGATCAGCACGCCGTAACCGGCAGAAGCGGCTGCAAATTCGATTGCCTGCGCAATCTTGGGAAAGAGGGGGTTTGCGATATCCGGAAGAACGAGACCGAGCACGCCGCTTCGGCCGGTGCGAAGCGCCCGCCCTGCCTGGCTTGGAACATATCCAAGTTCCGCGGCATGTTCCCTGATCTTTCCGGCTAGCTGTTCCGAGACGCGCCCCTTGCCGGAAAGCGCGTTCGACACCGTTGCGACCGACACGCCAAGCGACGTGGCAATCCTGCTGAGGTTTGGTGCCGGGCGCAACTGAGCCATGGTTTTCATAGTGCTTTGATTAATCGTTTAATCATACCTACCTGAGGCGTGGTGACTTGTCGAATCCATTTTATGGGATGGCGCGGTTGCACACGGGAATTTTCGAGAAGCAATAAAAAAGCCCCGCATTGCGGGGCTTTTTGTCACTCGTAGAAATGGCTTGCTCAGCTCTTTGTGGGTCCCTTTGCCACAGCGGCGGAGACGGCGTTGACCTTGCCGCCCGGGGCATAGCCGCCGCCGATGGCGACGTTGAGCGAGACGTAGTCCTTGGCCATCTGCTGCACCGAAGCGGCAAGACTTGCCTGGGCGAGCGACACCTGGCGCTGGGCGTCGAGC
>NZ_FWER01000136.1 GCF_900169785.1 Rhizobium sullae | reverse complement strand
CCAAGCAACGTAGATAAGAGCCTTTCGGTGTTTCACAGGGAGGTTCTTCAGGGCCGCCCGGACGTCGTTCGCAAACAGCGCCATTTCCTGATTCGAGTGAATGGGCACCTCTAAGCTGGCCAGATCATCGACCGAGCCGATAGGCGAACGCTTCTGAGATTTGTACTGCGTGAGGAAAGTGTTGCGCATGATGGTAAACAGCCACGATTTCATCGCGTCGGGGCCGCGAGGCTCGAATCGGTCTACGTGCGCCAGTGCTTTGGCGACAGCCTCCTGCACGAGATCATCAATGTCACTCCCATTGCGAACAAATTGGCGAGCGAAGGCTCGAAGTGCAGGAACAAGGGAAACA
This sequence comes from Rhizobium sullae, assembly GCF_900169785.1. Lineage (GTDB taxonomy): Bacteria > Pseudomonadota > Alphaproteobacteria > Rhizobiales > Rhizobiaceae > Rhizobium > Rhizobium sullae. The sequence continues at coordinate 2,644 of NZ_FWER01000136.1, read as the reverse complement.
ATTTGCTCTTGTGGCGTGGGCCGAATGGGTTGTGAATTCACGGTTTCATTCTCCATTTGGTAACTGGAAAATGATCCATGAAAAAATGTGTTCCGATCGACACGGAGTTTGTGCGAAAGCGCACACTGCCCTGAAATTCTGATTATTATGCATTCGTCGCCCGTCTTAAACGCGGCGCAATACCATCTCCATTTTGGCGCTGGATTAAAATCACTCTGCTCCATCGCTCCTCCTTTGCTGTGAAGATGGCTGTCCTTCAATAAGTGAAATCTGGGACAAGCGGCGTTGCAGACCAAAGTCTGCGGCCGTTCTGGCGGAACAGACATCGGCTTGGTCGGTTCTTCTGATGCGAAGCCAGGGTGAAAATCCCTGCAAATCTCGCCGGGTACGTCGGACCAGGAAATCCTATGGTATAAGTTCAACTCTGACTGAAAGGGACCGATTTGAATACCGCCAATCTGCAGTTAGAGGGACTCTACATGGCCCTGGTAGCAATGAATAAAATGATGGTCGAAAAGGGCATCATCAGCCACTCAGATGTTTGCGCCGCGCTGACTGAGGCGGAAGCAGGTGTCAGCGCGGGTAACTTGCCTCAGCTGTCCGATTCCAACCGAAAAAGTGTGGTTTTCCCGATCCGGCTTCTGCTTCTGGCCAACGAGGCCGCGGAAAGAGGTGAAAACCCGGAATTTGCAGACTATGCGCGCTTGATCGGTAAGCAAAGCGAGGTTTCGGAATAAGCATGCTTGGGTGGCGAAAACTCGGCCGTTACCCGTCCGGCGGAGATGCCCAGCCGGTGGGGCATTTTCTTGACAACGGGCCGCGGCCTCAAACTGTGAACCTGAGCCAACGGCATCAAATCCGATGGCGGTTGTTTTCCTCCGCTCGCAGCCGGCTGCGTGCTTCAAAGTTCGCCAAGTCCTCGTTGCGAAGCTGAGCGATCGCCTCCATGGCTTCGTCAGCCTGCCAACCGGCGCGCAACGCGGCCGCGACTAAACGCACTTCCAACTCCTGCTCGAGCTTCAGATAGAGACCCTCCAACGCCTCCTTGGCGGTGACGATATGTTCGTCGTGTGAAATGACATCAGGAATTCTTGCGGCTCGGTGCATTATCCTTTCTCCTTCGCTCTCATGCTGATGCCCCTGTCTCAGAGAGGGAAACAATTTACAACGTCACTGATTGATCGCATGGCCGTCCGATTGGATGGAGATTCATGTCGGAAGCATCAGCTGGGCGTATACAGATGCGGCAAGCGCCGCCAGACTGAGAAGAAAGGCGAGGCCTGTCGCATCACGTGCCGCAGCGTGGAGGGGACCGTAGTCCTGCGGCACTCGGACGATCGCTCTAGCAGGTGGCGGTGTGAACTGGAGTTGGCAGCCCCCGCTACGCGGATCCAATACCTAACACTCCAACCGTTGCGATGGTTCCATTGAAATCTGGCCGCTTGATGTCGTGTACGCGGGAATGTCTTGCGGCAAGCAATTCCCAGCAGGTGGCAGTTCCGCCGAAGGGCAAACAAGCAGAGGACCGGACTTGCTTTCCACTGCCGGGCAGACCACCGAAGATAATGAGCATGGGCCGACCTCGGAGTTGGTTTGCGAAAATCCAAACGCCCGCGGGAACAGCGATTGCCATACTCGACGCCTATCGGAATTTCCCTGTAGGCCTTTGTCTCGAAATCGAAGAAGCGATCGTTGCAACTGCTGAAGGCGCCGACAAGAACATCCAATGCAAGGCGACGCGATAGTCATTTCGCCTCTCCATCCCCGAGGGCGTATTAATGGTTGGAGTTGGCGTCTATGGCGAGACCAACGGCATCTGCGCCAGGACGAACGCCGAAGGTAAAGTGCGAAAAGTCAGGGCGATCACGCGCAGCAAGACGATCGTTATGCCAGTGGCAAGTGCCGCCGAAGCGCCAATTTTGCGGCATCAGTATCGCTCATACCTTCCAAGCGCAGAATTCTTTGCACGCTTTCGCACAGGGAACTTTCGATCGTGCTGCATGTTTAACGGACGGATCGCGTGGTGATCTCGTCATGATGGACTCGACGGCCCTGTCTTGAACACTGTACGATCCGCCCAGTGCAACGGGGGCTGAGAATCACTCCGTTGTGCTAAGTGCGGCCGGGCTCGCCTCCTCCCTCAAGAGACGGGCCTTGTCGCATCCTATCGGCAACCGGCTCCGGCTCCTCCCCTTGAGCCGGTTTCCTCTCGCAAATGACACCTGGCCCGCGCCGGCGGTTCTTTGCGGCCTTGCCGGTCTCCTTTCGATCTCAGAACAGGTCCATGTGATGTTTCAAGTGCGTATCAGTGCGAGCGAGAAGCCAATGCAAGAAGCAGACGTTGCCATCTGCCAGCGGGTATTCGATCGTGTGTGTGCGGCAAAGCGTATCACGAGCGACTACGACCGCGATCATTTGGCGATCCAAATAATCCATTTATACCAGGACGGCACGACGGATGAGGACAGCTTGAGCCACCTGGTCATTTAACGGCCGCGCAGCACAAGCGCGCATCGCAACAGGACTAAATCGCCTCAGGCCTTGGTTTTTCCGGATGCTGCTGACGTCCGGTTGGTAAAGCGAACGTTCCCGAAACCCGTTCCGATCGTGACGGTTCCCCAATGTCTAACGTCCTGCATCACGG
>NZ_FWER01000002.1:36069-353338 GCF_900169785.1 Rhizobium sullae | reverse complement strand
CATGAAGGTGCCGGCAGATCTCTACGTCGCTTCGTCACGCCCCTATCAGGGCCTGCCGGAGATCGACTACCCCTTCCACGATCGCGATGCGCTGGTGACCAATTGCGGCCGCATCTGCATCTACCGCAAGAAGGTCAACATCTCGACCGTGCTGGCAGGACAGAAACTGGGACTCAAGGAAGTCGACGACGGTATTTGGCTCGTCAGCTTCATGCATTATGATCTGGGATATATCGACCTGGAGCAGAGGACCTTGCAAACCATCGACAACCCGTTCGGCACGAGGTTGTCACCCATGTCTTAGGTACGATCTGTTACCGATGTCTCCGGGTCGGATACCAGTTAAATGGCGCACCCGACAGGATTCGAACCTGTGACCTTTGGAATCGGAATCCAACACTCTATCCAGCTGAGCTACGGGTGCATGCCTAAGGCGGTTTTGAATCGCCTGTCCGATGGCTGGTTCTTAGCCTAGCTTGCCCTTCGCTTCAATCTCTTAAATTGAAAAGTCCGCCATTCTTGCGAGCGGCGGACTTTGGTGTTCACGGGGCTATCCGTTCAGACCTCCATGGCGCCGGGGCCCGGGATCGCCTTTGGCGGCACCTTGCCGAGGATGATCATGCCGAGTACCTCGTCCTTGGTGACGTCCTCGGTGCGGGCATGGCCGACGACCTGGCCGTTTTTCATCACAGAGACGCGGTCGGCGAGGTCGAAGACGTCGTGGATGTCGTGGCTGATGAGGAAGATGCCGATGCCTTCCTTCTTCAACTGCTTGATCAGTTCGCCGACCTGCGCCGTTTCCTGGGGACCAAGGGCCGCCGTTGGCTCGTCCATGATCAGGATGCGGGCGTTGAAGAGGATCGCGCGCGCGATCGCCACCGACTGCCGCTGGCCGCCGGAAAGCGCCTTGACCGGCTCCTTGAAGCGCTTGAAGTTCGGGTTGAGGCGCCCCATCACCTCGCGGGCCGAGGCCTCCATGGCGACGTCATCGAGCGTGCCCCACTTCGTTCGGATCTCGCGGCCGAGATAGAGGTTGGCTGCCGCATCGACGTTATCGGCGACGGCGAGCGTCTGGTAGATCGTCTCGATGCCGTATTTCTTGGCGTCACGCGGGTTGCGGATGTCGGCCGCTTCCCCGTTGATCAGGATGTCGCCGCTGTCGCGCTTGTAGGCGCCGGAGAGGATCTTGATCAGTGTCGATTTGCCGGCGCCGTTATGGCCGAGCAATGCTACGACTTCGCCGGGGTAGAGGTCCACCGAGGCGTTGTCGACGGCATGGATGCCGCCAAAGGAGATCGAGATGTTTTTCAGTTCCACAAGGGGAGTGCTTTGATGTGTCATGGTTCGGACTCCTCTTACTTGGCGCGGGCGCGGTAGACGGTGTCGAGCCAGACGGCAACGACAAGGACGGCACCGACAACGATTCTCTGGAACGGGCTGTCGATGCCAAGAAGCACCATGCCGGACTGCAGCGACTGCATGACGAGTGCGCCGAGCATGGCTCCGGCGATGGTGCCGGTGCCGCCCGCAAGCGACGTGCCGCCGATGACGGCAGCGGCGATGGTATAAAGCTCGTCCAATTCGCCCTGCGCGTTCGTTGCGGCATTGAGGCGGGCAGTCGAGATTGCACCGGCGATGGCGCAGAGCAGACCCATGAGCGCGAAGATGCGTATCGTGACCCAGCGGGTCTTGATGCCGGCGAGCTCGGCTGCCTCCGGGTTGCCGCCGATGGCGAAGACATAGCGGCCGAAGCGCAGGCGCGTGGCGATGAACGTCATGATCGCGCCGACGATGACGGCGATCAGGACCGGCACTGCAATGCCGTAGGGAATATCGAGGCCGGTCTCCGGCCAGGGGATGCTGTTTGCCTCCGCATATCTCTTGGCGATGTTTGTCGGCCAGTAATAGTTGTTGGCGACGGCGATCGCGCCGAGCACGAGCACGCAGCCGAGGGCAGACAGGAAGTATTCGGCCCAGAGCGGGCGCCGCGGGAAGCCGAAACGTCGGCGCTGGCGGCGGGAATTGACGATGCTGGCAACGATGGCGAGGCAGGCGATGACGCCGACGATCCAGCTCCAGGTGGCGCCGATCGAGCCATCCGTGCCGCCGCCCATGATGCGGAAGTTGATATCCATCGGCGCGACCGTCTGGCCGCTGGTGACGAACCAGGTGGCGCCGCGCCAGACTAGAAGCCCGCCGAGGGTGACGATGAAGGACGGCACGTTCAGGAAGGCGATGATCATGCCCTGGAGCATGCCGATCGATCCGCCGACGATAAGGCCGGCAGCAAGCGTGATGATCCAGGTGGCGGGGCTGTTGAAGCCAAGATATTGCGGCAGCACCTGCGCCTGCAAGACGCCCATCACCATGCCGCAGAAGCCGAGCATGGAGCCGACGGAAAGGTCGATGTTGCGGGTGACGATCACCAGCACCATGCCGGTCGCCATGACGGCGACAGAAGAGGTCTGGACCGAGAGGTTCCAGAGGTTCCGCGGCGTCAGGAAGAGGCCGCCGGTCATGATCTGGAAGCCGATCCAGATGATCAGCAGCGCGCCGACCATGCCGAGAAGGCGGGTGTCGATCTCCGTCGCGCGGAAGAAACGCGCCACCGGATTGGCCTCCGCATTGCGCGGCCCGTTGGAAGTCGTGGAATGTACCGTTTCGGCCATGGGTTTGCCGTTCCCCCATCTTTTGGGCAAGCCGCGGAGCTTTTGTTAGCCACCGTCCAGCGCCTACGTCCTGTTCTTAAACTATCACCATCACCGATCTTTGCAGATCTGGTCTCAGCGGCCATGATGGCATCGGGTCGGGATGGGTAATGGTGCGGTCGATCAGCGCGCTACCGGGCTGCCGCCAGGCGTTGATCCGCATCCGGCGCCGCAACGGTTTGCCGTTGCGGCGCCGGCATCATTTTCAACCTATCGGCGCGATTTAGTTGCAGGCAGCAATCGAACCGGCCTTGACGCCCTGGCAGGCTTCCGCCTTGCTGATCCAGCCCGCGTCGATGACGACGTTGAGGTTGTCCTTAGTGATCGGCAGCGGCTTCAGGAATACGGACTGCATGGCGACGCCCTTCGGGCCGCCGTTGAAGGTCTCAACGCCTTCGATCTTGTCCATGGTCTTGCCAGCGGCGAGATCGAGAGCGATTTCGGCAGCGCGCTTGCCGAGCTCGCGAGAGTCCTTCCAGACTGAGACGGTCTGCGTGCCGATGGCGACGCGGTTGAGTGCTGCCTTGTCGGCGTCCTGGCCGGAGACCGGGACGGAGCCGGCGAGGCCCTGTGCGTCGAGAGCGGCGATCGCGCCACCGGCCGTGCCGTCGTTCGAGGCAACAACGGCATCAACCTTGTTGTCGTTGGCGGTCAGGAACTGCTCCATGTTGCGCTGCGCGTTTTCCGGCTTCCAGCCGTCGGTATAGGCTTCGCCAACACTCTTGATCTTGCCTGCATCGATCGCGGCCTTCAGCACTTCCATCTGGCCTGAGAACAGGAAGTCTGCGTTCGGGTCGGACGAGGAGCCCTTGATAAAGACGTAGTTGCCTTCAGGTTTTGCGTCGAAGACGCCCTTTGCCTGCATGCGGCCGACTTCCTTGTTGTCGAAGGTGATGTAGAAGGCGGCCGGGTTTTCGATCAGGCGGTCGTAGCCGACCACGGGGATCCCTTCGGCAGCGGCCTTTTCGATGGCCGGGGCGATGGCATCGGAGTCCTGTGCAAGCACGATGAGGGCGTTCGCGCCCTGCGAAATCAGCGATTCGACGTCCGTCAGCTGCTTTGCGGCAGACGACTGTGCGTCAGCGGAGATATATTTTGCACCCTTGGCTTCGAGAGCCTTCTTGATGGCGGCTTCGTCGGTCTTCCAGCGTTCTTCCTGGAAGTTCGACCAAGAAACGCCGACGACGAGATCGGCAGCCATGGCCGCCGTGTGTACGGAAACGAGGATGGCCGCGCCGGCCATCAGCTTCAAAATAGACTTCATGTTGTCCTCCCGAATGAGTTGCGGCCGACCCAGCCCGAATGCTTCCTCCGGCCGCCGCGGATCGCTGTCCAGAAAACGATGAATTATTTTCTCGACAGTCGAGAAATTTAGTGTCAGAGATTTTTTCAACTGTCAACACCGCACTACCGGCTAAATTCCAATGCGGAAAAGCGGCTGGAGATTCGGTGTGAAAGCGGGGCGGGATACGGGGAGAGGGCGGCATTCATGCTGACCAAATCGAGCACGGAGCTGGTCCGGCAAAGGAATAGCGTGCTGGTGCTCGCCGCTCTCCGCCGCCACGGCGCGCTCGCGCATACCGAGATTTCCGACTATACGCGCCTGTCCTCCGCGACGATTTCGGCAATCACCGCCGATCTCGAAAAGGCGCAGATCATCGAGAAATCGGAGCACCAGGCGGCAAGCGGGCGAGGGCGGCCGCGCGTGCTTTTCCGGCAGCGGCGGGAATGCGGCTATCTGATAGTGGTCATCATCTCGTCGGATGCCGTACAGTATTCGCTGGTGGATTATGCGGGCAAGCTGATCGATCGCTTCAGCGAGGAGCGTTCGCATGACCCTGCCGGGGCGGCGCGCTTCGCTGCTGCGGTCAAGGCGGGCCTGTCGCGTATTCTGGAACGTTCCCGGATCAGCCGCAACAAAGTCTTGCTGATCTCGATCAGCAGCAAAGGGCTGGTGAATTCGCTCGAGCCTGTACTCGTCTGGTCGCCGATCTTCGGCAGCGAACAAATCGATTTCGAATCGGCGCTGCGCCCGGAATGGCAGGCGAAGATTATCCTGGACAACGAAACGCTGCTCGTCGCTGCCGCACTCGGCGCGCGTGAGGAGAATGTAAAGGGCGCGGATTTCCGCTCGCTTGCCGCGCTCTCGCTCGGCCACAGCATTGGTCTTGGCATCATCAGGCGAACGCCGCATGGCGGCCACGAGATCTCGGCGCCGAATTTCGGCCATATGCTGCACATGGCCAACGGCGGTCTTTGTCGTTGCGGCGCCAAGGGATGCATCGAGGCGCATGCGGGGTTCTATGCGATCCTTCGAACGGCCTTCGAGGTGCCGCTCGATACGATCCCGGCGAAGTTCGTGCCGGTCGCCGAACTTGACAAGATCGCGGCGCAGGCCCGCCAGGGGCATCGCATGCCGGCCTTCGCCTTCCGCCAGGCGGGCCTTGCGCTCGGCAACGGGCTGTCGCGCGTGCTGAGCCTGACGGAGCGCATGCCGGTCGCAATCACCGGGCCGGGCACGCGCTACTACGATCTGCTGCGGCAGGGGATCGAGGAGGGCCTTGGGCAATCGCATGTCGTGCGCATGGAAGGCATGCCGGAACTGAGAGTGGTCGCGGACGAGCAGAACCTCGTCTTCGAAGGACATCTGAACCGGGCGCTTGCGGTAATCGACGAGGACATCGTCAACGCCGGCGGCCCGGGGCAGGACTGAGCGGACTACTGGCGGCACGCCGGCGCAAGCAAAACCCCACTGGCGTGATTTGAGTCGGCGGGGCGAGCGGAAAATAATCACATGCCCACTTTTTGGCCGTGCCCGCTAGACCATCCGTTTACGTGCTCGCGGCATGGCTGCCTAAATGCCCGGTTTTTTGGCTGTTTTTGGCGCGGTTGACGATTTTAGGAATCTTCTCTTCGAACTGTGCATGGTTCTTGCATTGCCTTTTGCATTGTATTCAAATGAACAAAAAGAAGGGGAGCCACACCTTTGGCATTTGATGAAATGATCACCGGGGATGAAAATCCCCGTCAGCCATATGAGAAATATTTCGAATGGTACAATGCCCAAGACAGGGCGCATCTGATTGCCAAATCCCGCGACGCGGAAAACATCTTCCGGAAAACCGGCATCACCTTCGCCGTTTATGGGCACGAGGACTCTTCCGAAAAGCTCATTCCGTTCGACATCATCCCGCGCATTATCTCCGGCCGTGAATGGCGCAAGCTCGCTCAGGGTATCGAGCAGCGGGTGATTGCTCTCAACGCCTTCCTCGATGACATCTACCACAAGCAGGAGATTATTCGCGCTGGCCGCATTCCGCGTGAGCTGATCGAGAAGAACGACACGTTCCTTTCCGAGATGATCGGTTTCCGTCCGCCCGGTGGCGTCTATACGCATATCGTCGGCACCGACATCGTGCGCACCGGAGAGGATCAGTTCTACGTCCTGGAAGACAATGCCCGCACGCCGTCCGGCGTCAGCTATATGCTGGAAAACCGGGAAACCATGATGCAGATGTTCCCGGAACTCTTCCACGAGAACAAGGTCCAGCGTGTCGAGGATTATCCGTATCTGCTGCGCCAATCGCTCGCCTCGCTCGCGCCTCCCGGCTGCAAGGGCAAGCCGCGCGTCGCCGTGCTGACGCCCGGCATCTACAATTCCGCCTATTACGAACATTCATTTCTCGCCGACATGATGGGCGTGGAATTGGTCGAAGGGGCGGACCTGCGTGTCATCGACGGCAAGGTGAAGATGCGCACCACCCGCGGCTATGAGGCGATCGACGTGCTTTACCGCCGCGTCGATGACGACTTCCTCGACCCGCTGACGTTCCGTGCCGATTCCGCGCTCGGCATTCCGGGCATAATGGATGTCTACCGCTCCGGCAACATCACCATCGCCAACGCGCCGGGCACCGGTATCTGCGACGACAAGGCGATCTATTCCTATATGCCGGAGATCGTCGAATTCTATACCGGCCGGAAGGCGCTTCTCGAAAACGTGCCGACCTGGCGCTGCTCAGAGGCAGACAGCCTGAAATATGTGCTGGAGCACCTCGAAGAACTCGTCGTGAAGGAGGTGCACGGCTCCGGCGGCTACGGCATGCTGGTCGGCCCGACGGCCTCGAAGAAGGAGCGGGTCGACTTTGCAGAAAAGCTGAAGGCCCGGCCGAACAACTACATCGCCCAGCCGACGCTTTCGCTCTCCACGGTGCCGATCCTCGTCAACAAGGGGATTGCGCCGCGTCATGTGGACCTGCGGCCCTATGTGCTGGTTTCCGACAAAGTTCAGATCATTCCGGGCGGCTTGACCCGCGTGGCGCTGAAGCAGGGCTCGCTGGTCGTCAATTCGAGCCAGGGCGGCGGTACCAAAGACACTTGGGTATTGGAGGATTGATGCTCGGAAGAACTGCAAACGGACTCTACTGGATGTTCCGTTACATCGAGCGCGGCGAGAATATCGCGCGTCTTATCGATGCCGGCCTGCGCATGTCGCTGACCCGAAGCGGCACAGGCGATGATGACTGGGATGGTGTGCTGCAGAGCGCTGGCGTCCGCGAAGCCTACGACGAAGGGCACGCCAAGCTCACCAGGGCCGATGCGATCGACTATCTGCTGCGTGACCTTTCCAATCCGTCGAGCGTGATGTCCTGCATCGATTCCGGCCGCAATAACGCCCGCATGGTGCGCACGGCGCTGACCCGCGAGACCTGGGAGGCAACCAACGAATGCTGGATCGAGCTCAAGGCCCTACTTTCCAAGCGCCTCAAGGCGGCCGAGATGCCCGAGGTCATCGATGTCATCAAGCGGCGCGCGGGCCTTATCCGCGGGGCCTTTCATGGCTCGATGCTGAGAAACGAGCTCTATAACTTCGCGCGCATCGGCACCTTCATCGAGCGGGCGGACAATACGAGCCGCATTCTGGACGTCAAATATTACGTGCTGCTGCCATCCATCTCGCAGGTGGGGTCCTCGATCGACAACGTCCAGTGGGAATCGATCCTGCGGTCGGTTTCAGCGCACCGTTCCTACAGCTGGGCCTATGACGAGGAATACAAGGCGGCCAATATCGCCGACTTCCTGATCTTGAATGGCCAGATGCCGCGGTCGCTGGCCTATTGCTACGAAAAGATCGTCAGCAACCTTGGCTACATATCAAGCAGTTACGGCGGCGAACGGCTGTCGGCTCACGATACCGCCGACGCCATCCGGACGTCATTGCAAACGAGGCAGATCAAGGACGTCATGGACCAGGGGCTGCACGAGTTCCTTGAGGATTTCGTCAACCGCAACAATCAGCTGGGCATGGAAATTTCCGACGGCTATCGATTTTACGTTTAAGCGGGGCATGAGATGAGACTGAAGATTAGCCATGTCACCGAATACCATTACGACGAGCCGTCGCAGTTCTCGCTGCAGCGGCTGCGCCTGACGCCGCCCTCAGCCTTCGGGCAGAAGGTTCTGAACTGGTCGCTGCATGTCGAAGGCGCCAAGCCCGAGGTGGAATACGACGACCAGTTCGGCAACCATGTTAACCTCGTCTCGCTGCAAGGCGAACAGAAGGTGACGCGCATCGTCGCCGAGGGCGAGGTGGAAACCGAAGACCGCAACGGAATGACCGGCCCGCATACCGGCTTCTGCCCGCTCTGGCTGTTCCTGCGCGACACGCCGCGCACCAAGCCCGGCAAGCTCATCAGGGAACTGATACGGACGATAAACGGCGACAACGAGCTCGCCCGGATGCATGCGCTGATGGCTGCCATCCACGAAGCCGTCGACTACAAGCCGGGGACCAGCAACACGGACACGACCGCCGAACAGGCGATGGAGAAGAAGAGCGGCGTCTGCCAGGACCATGCCCACATCTTCGTTTCGGCGGCTCGCGCACTGCACGTACCTGCCCGCTATGTCTCCGGCTACCTGATGATGGAGGGGAAAGCCGAGCAGGCCGCGACGCACGCTTGGGGTGAAGCGCACATACCCAACCTCGGCTGGGTCGGCTTCGATCCGGCAAACGACATCTGCCCCGATGCCCGCTACGTCCGCGTCGCTTCCGGCCTCTGCTACCGCGACGCAGCCCCGGTTTCTGGCATGCGTATCGGCACGCCGGGCGAGAAGCTGTCGGTCATGGTCAAGGTCGAAAATCAGGGCCAGATCCAAAGCCAGAGCTGATGGCCAGCGTTGTTTAAAACCGTTCGCAGAAAGAAGATCGGAAGATTTTCATTTTGGCGTTATTAAGATTTCGGCTTAAAGCCGTGCTATAGTACGCGATGGCTTATTCTTCGAAAGATTTGGAGCTTTCCCGTCGGCGCGTGGTGGAAGACCGAAAGCACATCGCGGCGCAGGAATCCCATATTGCGGGTATTTTACTGCGGGGAGAACCGAGCTCGCTGGCCGCAGAACAGCTCGTTGATTTCAATCAGCAACTGCGTGCTCATACTTTTGAATGCGATCTGATCGCTGCAGCCCTCCGCGCTGACCGGCATTGATCTGCACCAAGGATGCTGGTGTTTCAATGAAAGGCAAAGAGACAGCCGTAAAAGCGTCACGTCTCCTTTAAGCGTGGTTACCTGTCGTACCGTTCAGCTCTCGTCCGCAAAGCCGGTGCGATCGCGATTTCAAGTGCAAGGCGCGACGCTTTCAGCCGGGCGGATTTTTCGCTCCGTTCTGCAACCTCGTTCGCCATGATCTTGTTGAAGGCGATCGCTGTCGCCTGTGCCTGATCGCGCCCCGATATCCTGGCACTCATGGCGGAATGCAAGCTTTTACGCGGCATGAGTGCCTCTTCTGCGTTGAATAATCGTTAAGTCATATAAATCAGCCCCGGCTCGTCAGGGGGCGACCTTGCCAAGTGCGATTTGGCACGCCTGCGCTAGATCCGAATTCGGCTCGGTGCTGCCGAGAGGCGTCGCCCAACCAGCTTTCTTGACGACATCGGAACGGCTGTAGCTGCTGGCGGCCTTCAGCTCTGCCATGATTTCAGTGGCAGCCGGATCCGACTTTGCACGTTCGAGGCAATAGGGCGTCAAGGCTGCGGCTATGGCTGCCGTCCTTTCAATGCCAGCTGACTTTTGTGCGCCGGCGCCGGTTACCCAGCCGCCCCACGAAAAGCCAATGATAGCAAGGGCTGCTGCTCCGCAAACCGCGCCGTAAACGGCCGGTCGCAACCAAGATAACTTTTCCATGATTTTGTCCAATCTTTGGCGATCGGTCCAGCAATATTGCTGGAGAGAAAGTTACAATAGCATGATATCCGCTGCGTTCTAATTAAATTAAAATATATTCTGAAAGCTAAATTTGGAATCGCAAATATATTTTGGCTAATATTTATATTGAAAACGCTCATAAATCTTGTGCCGTCCGGAATTATTAAATTCGTGGCATCGAAGAATTGATCGTTGACGAAAGATATCATGTCCTCCTTTGTCAGGCTAAGAGCAACCTCATTCCGCACTAGGCATTGATAACGCCGCGGCAGAACCCATTTTAAGGTATGGAGGTGGCATCATGCAGTTTAGCGTTGAAGCGGCACCCATGGAGCCTTCAGAACCAGCAATTGCTGAGCGGCGTGCACTTATTGATCATCTTAGGGCGGTGATTGCAAACCTTGCGCATGGACTTGCGGCCGACGGGCAACTGGAACTTGTGCCGCTGATGCTGGAAATAAACGAAGTTCTCCGCGATTTGACCGATGAAATTTCACACGCGGACGCGGCATACTCCGACGAGATTATCGCGGGCACGGTTCGTCTCATCAGAACATCCCATGCTCTGCTTGATGACGAGGTCATAGCACAGACCATCCATTGAGTATGAAATCCGCGATGGTCGCAGCATACCGCCTGACCCACGCTCACTTTGAGGACTAGCCGAATGACGCTCATCTTTCCCAACAGAAGCCGCACTTTCGACGAAACGAGGAAGGCTGTCCGCTTTACCGGCTACGACGGCATGTTCGAAGTCAGGTTTCTCGTCGAAGCAACAGCACTTGGACAATCCGCCGCGGCGAGCGCTTCGGAACTGGCCTGTCTCGGTGCCTTTGACGCCGCACGCTCTACGATCCAGGAAGCAGCCTCCAGAGCCTATGCACATCGGCGCGGAAATAATCTGACGCTCACTGCACGGGATTTTCGCTGATCGTACAGATATCGATCGCGCCTGACAGGCTTAGATGGAGGTCGTTTTCGCGGCGCCCGAATAACTGCGCCGCGAGGGATTCCCCACCGAACGACCTTGTGCTGCCGACGTCAGATGGTCGCAGTACCTAGCCTTAACCAAAGGAGGAGGATTTCATGTCTTCCACGATAACTTTTTACTCCTGGAGGAACATCGCTCTGTCCCTCACTCAGTTTCGATATGTCGAATTCTTGATTAAATCGACGCCGGCGATCAGCCTGGCTTTCATCATCTATATTACATTCAGAGGCGTACTATGGTAGGCCCTGCGAGCACGTAGCCTGGGATTAGCTTTCTGTTTCCGTAGCGAGGGGTGCACGGCAGGCGGAATACCCGAATGCCTGGCTAGGCGATGGCGGTGTCATCGCCGGGCACCTCTTCCGTCACCACATCGAACTGCTTCAATACGGCCGGGCCGAAAGCGGTCGAGATGGCTACATCCGTCGCATCGCGGCCGGTTGCCATCAGTATGCGGCCGATGCGCGGAATGTTGTGCCGGGCATCCACGGTATGCCAGTGACCGCCCAGATAGACTTCGAACCAGGCGCTGAAATCCATTGGCGCGGGATCGGGCGGCACGCCGATATCGCCGAGATATCCGGTGCAATAGCGCGCCGGTATGTTCATGCAGCGGCAGAGCGTTATGGCAAGATGCGCGAAGTCGCGGCAGACGCCGGTCCTGTCTGAATAGCCGCCATGCGCGGTTCTGCGCGCATCGGCTTTCAGGTAGTCGAACTCGATATGGCCGTGTACGAAATCGGCAATAGCTTGCACGCGCGGCCAGCCGGATATTGTATTCGAGAATGTCGCCCAGGCGAAATCACCTAGCCGATCCGTATCGCAGTAACGGCTACCGAGAAGGAAAACGAGCACGTCGTCCGGCAGGTCCTTGATCTCGTGCTGCGGAGCGTCCACCGGCACGACATCCGGCTGGCCCCTGTCATAGATCTCGAACGCGGTCGAAATCGTGGTCACTCCGGGCGGGGCGACGATGCGCGTACAGGAATTGCCAAAACCGTCGGTATAGTTCCACGCCTCGATCGGCCGGTTGAACGACAGCACCTGAGCCGTCAAGAGGTCGGGACGCCGCGAGGGGTGGATATTGAGGACGAGAAGCATTGGCGTTGGCTGCACGCATTCATAGCCTATCGTGAAACCAGCGCGAATCTTCATGGAAGCTCCTTCATCCAGCAAGCCCGCAGGCCATCATGGAACGTCAGGAAAAGCTATCAGTTCCACAGGCTCTTCACCACACTTTACCGTTCGGTGGTGACGTTGACCTGCACAATCAGATCGTCAAAATCGTCCGCCGCTCCGTCGTAGCTGCCCCAGAGTGGAACCGCTTGGCGGGGATCACGCGCAACGCCGACGCGGATCAGATCGTGGTTGCCGACGATGCCGTTCGTGGGATCGAATTCCACCCAGCCGGCGCCCGGGAGATAAACCTGGCACCAGGCATGCGTCGAGCCGCCGCCGAGCGTCATCGAACCGTCGCGATCCGGCACGTAGATGTAACCGGTGACGAAACGGGCAGCGAGGCCAAGCGACCGGGCGGCCTCCATCATCAGCAGGGCAAAGTCGCGGCAAGTTCCCTGCCGCTGCATGAGCGTCTGGATCGGCGCCTGCGTTCCGTGTTCGGAGCGGCGGGCATAGACGAAACTTTCGTGGATCGCATAGCAGAGCGTCATCAGGACGTGGCCGGTCTGGCCCGAGGAGCTTGTTCCGACGAACTGGTGCGCCCAGTGAGCAACCGCACCGTCCGGATCCTCGTAGTGGCGTGTGATCGTGCAGGAAAGGTCCGGCATCTCTTCGTCGCCATAGGAAAACGGATAGGTCAGTGCCTTGCGATCAATCTCAAGATCGAGCGGCACCTGCGGTGTGTGATCAAGGCGAATATTGGTCTCGAAGCGCAACTGATCCGCCGGCCGGTCGATGTCCACGAGCGCAATGCAATTTCCGAAGACGTCGTGTATCCAGCGGATCTGGGCCGGCTCGGGGTCGACCGTCAGGGTCGCATCCAGAAGACGCTGGTCGAAGCTGTCCCGCGGGCGGAAAAGCAAGCGGTGCTGCCCGAAGGCGACGGGCCGTTTGTAGGAATAATGCGTGATGTGCTTGACGGAAAAAACGGTCATGCTGTCTCGCCCGCCCCGGAGCTTCGATACGACAAAAGGCTGCGGCTAATCGAATTCCGGCACCAAGCCTGACTGGAACAGGATGACCGATGAGCCTTGTTCGCCGATGGCAGGGTTTCCCTCGTGGCACCAGACGACGACGCCATCATAATCGTTAACGAGCGTCTGGGCGATATAGACGGCCGTGTCTTCCCTCTTCATGTGCCGAGGCTCGAATGCCGGAATCAGGGTACCGTGCTCATCCTTGTTGAAGGCACTGAGCACAATCATTTTTCGCACTCCAGGCATGGCGCCCTCCCTGGCGCGATAACGGCGGGGAGGCGGGATCGTTCCGGAAGAAATGCCGGCTCTCAAAGAAAAAGGCGGAACTTTCGTCCCGCCTTTTGATGCTGGTAACCGTTTGGCCTCAGTGGCTGTCCTTGCCGACCGCGCTTCCGCGACATCCCTTGAGGAAGTCGAGGTCGGCGCCAGTATCGGCGCCTTGGACATGCTGCTGGTGCAGCCAGGCATAACCTGATGTCGGCAGCTCATGCTTCGGCTGCCATTCGGCGAGGCGCCGCGTCAGTTCCTCGTCGGAGATGTCGAGGTGTAGACGGCGGTTCGGCACGTCGAGCTCGATCATGTCGCCGTTTTTCACGACCGCGAGTGGCCCGCCGACCGCAGCTTCCGGGGAGGTGTGCAGCACGACTGTGCCATAGGCCGTGCCCGACATGCGGGCATCGGAGATGCGCACCATGTCGGTGATGCCCTTCTTAAGCACCTTGGGAGGCAGACCCATGTTGCCCACTTCGGCCATACCGGGGTAGCCCTTCGGTCCACAGTTCTTCATGACCATGACACAGGTCTCGTCGATGTCGAGATTGTCGTCGTTGATCTTGGCCTTATAATCGTCGATGTCCTCGAAGACGACCGCGCGGCCTCGATGCGTCAACAGATGCGGAGATGCGGCAGACGGCTTCAGCACCGCGCCCTTCGGCGCGAGGTTGCCGCGCACCACTACGATGCCGCCCGAAGACGTCAGCGCCTTTTCGGCGGGCAGGATGACGTCCTCGTTCCAGTTGACGACGTCCTTGACTTCGTCCCACACGGTTTCGCCGGACACAGTCAATGCGTTCTTGTGCAGGAGGCCTGCCTCGCCGAGGCGCTTCAACACGACCGGCAGGCCGCCGGCGTAGAAGAACTCCTCCATCAGGTATTTGCCCGACGGCATCAGGTTGACGATGGTCGGCACGTCGCGGCCACAGCGGTCCCAATCGTCCAGTGTCAGGTTGATGCCGACGCGGCCGGCCATGGCGAGCAGGTGGATGACCGCATTCGTCGAGCCGCCAATCGCCGCATTCGTGCGTATCGCGTTCTCGAAAGCCTCTTTCGTCATGATGTCAGAGGGCTTCAGGTCGTCCTTGACCATCTGTACAATACGGCGGCCGGTGAGTTGCGCCATGACCCTGCGGCGGGAATCGACACCGGGGATGGCGGCGTTGCCGGACAGTGCCATGCCGAGCGCTTCCGCCATGGAAGCCATGGTCGATGCCGTGCCCATGGTGTTGCAGGTGCCCGACGAACGGCTCATCGAGGCTTCCGCCTCAAGAAATTCGGCCTGGGTCATCTCGCCGGCCTTCACCATTTCGGAGAACTTCCACAGATGCGTGCCGGAGCCGACACGTTCGCCGCGGAAATAGCCGTTCAGCATCGGCCCGCCGGTGACGACGATCGAGGGCAGATCGACGGAAGCGGCACCCATGATCAGCGACGGCGTGGTCTTGTCGCAACCGACCAACAGCACGCAGCCGTCCATCGGCTGGCCGCGGATCGCTTCCTCGACGGCGAGCGCGGCGAGGTTGCGATACATCATTGCCGTCGGGCGGAAGGTGTTTTCGGATGCCGAGAATACTGGCACCTCCATTGGGAAGCCGCCGGCCTCCCAGACGCCCGCCTTCACCTTCTCGGCAAGCTCGCGCAGATGGCCGTTGCACGGCGTCATATCTGACCAGGTGTTGAGGATGCCGATGACAGGGCGCCCGTCGAACAGGTCGTGCGGATATCCCTGGTTCTTCATCCAGCCGCGGTGATAGATCACGTCGCGGCTCGTGCCGCCGTACCATTCCTGCGACCTCAGCCTGCGCGGCCATTCCGCTTTCTTTTTCATTGTCCTTGCCCTTTGAGTGCCCCAAGCCGTCGGACTCGGCGGCTTGGGATTTGATATCCGTTTATGCGAGCGTGTAGGCGGTTTTCACGACAGTGAAGAATTCGGCGGCGTATTTGCCTTGCTCGCGTGAGCCGTAGGACGAGCCCTTGCGTCCGCCGAAGGGAACATGGAAGTCGACGCCTGCGGTCGGCAGGTTGACCATCACCATGCCGGCTTCGGCATTGCGCTTGAAGTGCGTCGCGTGCTTGAGGCTGGTAGTAGCGATGCCCGACGACAGGCCGAACGGCGTGTCATTGGCGACAGCCAGCGCCTCGTCGTAATCCTTGACACGAATGACCGATGCGACCGGTCCGAAGATTTCCTCGCGGGAGATGCGCATCTGGTTGGTCGCTTCAGTAAAGAGGGTCGGCTGCAGGTAGAAGCCGGGCGTGTCGCGCGAGATCAGCTCGCCGCCGAAGGCGAGCTTGGCGCCTTCTTGTCTGCCAATCTCGATGTAATCGATGTCGGTCTTCAATTGTCTCTCGTCGACGACCGGGCCGATATGCGTGCCCGTCTTCAGCGCGTGATCGACGTTCAGCGACTTCAGCTTCTCGGTCATGGCGGCCACGAACCTGTCATGGATGCCTTCCGTCACGATCAGGCGAGACGATGCCGTGCAGCGCTGGCCGGTCGAGAAGAAGGCCGAGTTGGCGGCTGCTTCGACGGCGACGTTGAGATCGGCGTCATCGAGGATGACCATCGGGTTCTTGCCGCCCATTTCGAGCTGGATCTTGCGATTATGCTCGATGGAGGAGACGGCGACGCGCTTTCCGGTGCCGACGGAGCCGGTGAAGGTGATGCCGGCAAGGTCCGGGCTGTCGAGCATCGTCTGGCCGACGACCGAGCCTTTGCCCATGACGAGGTTGAGCACGCCTTTCGGCAGGCCCGCACGATTTAGGATATCGACGATCGCCCAAGAGCAGCCGGGAACGAGCTCGGCCGGCTTGAAAACGACGGTGTTGCCGTAGCAGAGCGCCGGGGCGATCTTCCAGGCAGGGATCGCGATCGGGAAGTTCCAGGGCGTGATGATGCCGATGACGCCGAGCGGTTCGCGGGTGATCTCGACGCCGATATTCGGACGCACGGAGGGGACGACTTCGCCGGCAAGGCGCAAGGCTTCGCCTGCAAAGAATTCGAAGATCTGCGAGGCGCGGATCGTCTCGCCGATCGCTTCGGGCAGCGTCTTGCCTTCTTCACGGGCGAGCAGCGCGCCGAGCTCATCCTTGCGCGCCATGATCTCGTCACCCGCCTTCTTCAGGATGACGTGACGTTCCCAGATGCCGGAACGGGACCATGCGGGGAAGGCGGCTTTGGCGGCGGCGATGGCGTTCTTGGTGTCGGCGGCGGAGCCGCTGGCATAGAGGCCAACGACCTCCTTCGTATCGGACGGATTGATGTTTTCGACGGCGTCGGCGCCGGTCCATTCG
The DNA here is from genome assembly GCF_900169785.1 of Rhizobium sullae. GTDB lineage: Bacteria > Pseudomonadota > Alphaproteobacteria > Rhizobiales > Rhizobiaceae > Rhizobium > Rhizobium sullae. The sequence goes on along the minus strand of NZ_FWER01000002.1, from coordinate 336,711 downwards.
CCGGCGATCAGGTTTTGATAAATGGTCATGGGCTGAACGAGCCTCCTTTACCCTTTACAAAGTGGTCCGGCCGCAGCTCGCGGCCAGTCCAGCGCAAAATTCAAAGCTGCTTGACAGCGATATTTTCTTCGGCGGCGACCTTCAGCGGATTGCGCAGCGGCAGGCCGAACTCGGCAACTTCGATCTCGAAGACATCGCCCTCTTCCGTCTTGACGCCATCCGCGAAGGAGAGCGTGGCAGTGCCGAACATGTGGACGTGAACATCCCCTGGCACGCGGAAGAGGCCGTATTTGAAGTGGTGATATTCGAGGTTCGCAAAGGTATGCGACATGTTCGCCTCGCCGGAGAGAAACGGCTTCTCGAAGATCACTTTGTCGCCGCGCTTGATGCGCGAGGTTCCGCGGATATCCTCAGGCGCAACGCCGATGCGGATTTCCGGGCCGAAGCTTGCGGGGCGGAGCTTGGAATGGGCGAGATAGAGATAGTTGATTCGCTCGGTGACGTGGTCGGAGAACTCGTTGGAGAGCGCAAAGCCGATGCGAAACGGCGTGCCGTCCTTGGCGATCACATATATGCCGGCCATCTCCGGCTCTTCGCCGCCGTCAAGCGCGAAGGAGGGGGAGACGAGGGGAGCACCGGGTGCGGCAGCGCCGTAGCCGTTGCCCTTGTAGAACCATTCGGGCTGCACGCCCTTTTCTCCGGCCTTCGGCTTGCCGTTCTCAAGGCCCATCTTGAACATCTTCATCGAGTCCGTGAGCGTTTCTTCCGCGGCCTCGGTGGTCTTCTTGTGCATGGAGTCGCGGGTCGCCGCCGAGCCCAGATGCGTGAGGCCGGTGCCGGTCAGATGAAGGTGAGCAGCATCCGGATGGGTGATCGGCGGGAGGAAGTTACCCTCCGCATAGGCCTTTTCCAGACCGACATCATCGCCGTAGCCATGGGTCTCGATGATGGAAACGAGCGGCTTGCCGGCGTTTGCGGCTTCCATCGCCAGCGCGTAAACGCTGTTTGCATTCTTCACGGCTTTCGCTGCACCGCCCGGCTCACGCACGGCGACGATGATCTCTCCGTTCGAACCCTTGATCTGCGAAATAAGCACGGCTTTCATCCTCTTTAGCTGGGCGCGGAAAAGCTCCGCCTCTCCGGCTCCCGAGGGAGCCGGAACTGGTCTTTCTCATGACTGCAAATGCCTGGACTGGCGCCGGAGCGCTTAGCCCTTGTTCTTGTTATAAACGTCGAAGAAGACGGCGGCCAAAAGCACAAGGCCCTTCACCATCTGCTGGAAATCAATGCCAAGGCCGACGATCGACATGCCGTTGTTCATGACGCCCATGATGAACGCGCCGATGACGGCGCCGGTGATCTTGCCAACGCCGCCGGAGGCGGAGGCGCCGCCGATGAAGCAGGCTGCGATGACGTCGAGCTCGAAGCCGACGCCTGCTTTCGGCGTCGCCGAGTTCAGGCGCAGCGCAACGATGATGCCTGCCAGGCCGGCAAGGACGCCCATGTTGACGAAAGTGTAGAAGCTCAGGCGTTCGGTGTTGATACCGGAAAGCTTGGTGGCTTTCTCGTTGCCACCCATCGCGTAGATCCGGCGGCCGATCGTCGTCCGGCGTGTGATGAAGGCGTAAGCTGCGATAAGCACGAGCATGACGACGAGGACGTTCGGCAGGCCCCTGTAGCTCGACAACTGCCAGCCGAGCGCCAGGATGGCGAGCGTGACGAGCGCGTGCTGGGCAATGAAGAAGCCCGCCGGCTCGACGTCGATGCCGTGGCTTTCATTCACCTTGCGGCGGCGCCAGGCAAGATAGAAGAGAACGACCGGGATGATGAGCGTCAGGATCAGCGACGTGGACTGTACCGGCGTTCCGGCGATGTCGATCATGCCGCCCGGCAGGAAGCCGGTGCTGATGATCTGGAATTCCTTGGGGAAGGGGCCGATGTTCTTGCCGCCGAGCACGAAGAGCGTCAGACCGCGGAAAACCAGCATGCCGGCCAGCGTTACGATAAAAGACGGGATGCGGTGGTAAGCGATGAAATAGCCCTGAGCGGCGCCGATAATGCCGCCGATCATCATGCAGAGCAGGCCCGCGAGCCAGAAATTCATGCCCCATTGCACGGTGAAGATGGCCGCGAGCGCGCCCACGAAGGCGACGATCGAGCCGACCGACAGGTCGATATGGCCAGCCACGATGACGAGCAGCATGCCGAGCGCCATGATGACGATGAACGAATTCTGCAGAACCAGGTTCGTCAGGTTGACCGGACGGAAGAGAATGCCGCCCGTGTAAAGCTGGAAGAACACCATGATCGCGACGAGTGCGATGAGCATGCCGTATTCGCGAATGTTGCCCCGGATGTAGTCGGCAATCGAGACGACGTTGCTTTCCTCGGTGGCTGGGTTGACCGGAGTCATTGTCTCTTCTCCCCTGAGCGCATGATAGCGCGCATGATGGTTTCCTGGCTCGCTTCTCCCTTCGGCAGTTCCGCAACGATGCGACCTTCGTTCATCACGTAGATGCGGTCGCACGTGCCGAGCAGTTCCGGCATTTCCGATGAGATCATCAGAACGCCTTTGCCGTCGGCTGCGAGCTGGTTGATGATAGTATAGATTTCGTATTTGGCACCAACATCGATGCCGCGGGTGGGCTCGTCCAGGATCAAGACATCAGGATCGGAGAAGAGCCACTTGGACAGCACGACTTTCTGCTGGTTGCCGCCCGACAGATTGACCGTTTCCTGGAACACGCCGGAAGAGCGGATGCGAAGTTTCGACCGGTAGTCGTTCGCGACCTTCAGCTCCTGAACGTCATCGATGATCGTACCGTTCGACACGCCGTTGAGATTGGCAAGCGTGGTGTTGCGCAGGATGTTGTCATTGAGCACGAGGCCGAGATGCTTGCGGTCTTCGGTGACGTAGGCGAGGCCGGCATCGATCGCCTTGCGGACCGTGCTGACATCGACCGGCTTGCCGTGCATCAGCACTTCGCCGCTGACCTTATGGCCGTAGGATTTGCCGAAGACGCTCATGGCGAACTCCGTTCGTCCAGCCCCCATGAGACCGGCGATGCCGACGACCTCGCCCTTGCGGACGGTGACGTTGACGTCGTGCAGCACCTGGCGGTCGCGGTGATGCTGGTGATAGGCGTTCCAGTTCTTCACTTCGAGGATGGTTTCGCCGATCGGAACCGAACGTGGCGGATACCGGTCCTCGAGATCGCGGCCCACCATGTTGCGAATGATGACATCTTCGCTGACCTCGTCGGTGTGACAGTCGAGCGTCTTGACGGCCATGCCATCACGCAGAACGGTGATCTGGTCTGCGACTTTGCGTACTTCGTTGAGCTTGTGCGAAATGATGATCGAGGTGATACCCTGCTTGCGGAATTCGATGAGCAGGTTGAGCAGCGCGTCGGAGTCGCTTTCGTTCAGCGAAGCCGTCGGCTCATCGAGAATGAGCAGCTTGACGCTTTTCGACAGCGCCTTGGCGATCTCGACGAGCTGCTGCTTGCCGACGCCGATGTCGGTGACAAGCGTGTCCGGAGATTCGCGCAGGCCGACTTTTGCGAGCAACTGCCGCGTGCGGTTGAACGTCTCCTGCCAGCTGATGATGCCGCTCTTGGCATTCTCGTTGCCGAGGAAGATATTCTCGCCGATCGACAGAAGCGGCACGAGCGCCAGCTCCTGATGGATGATGACGATGCCGATTTCTTCCGAGTCCTTAAGCACCTTAAAGTTGCGGACTTCGCCGTCGTAGACGATCTCGCCATCGTAAGTGCCGGCCGGGTAAACGCCGGAGAGGACTTTCATGAGGGTCGATTTTCCGGCCCCATTCTCGCCCACCAATGCGTGAATTTCACCCTGACGAACCTTGAGGTTCACATTCTCAAGCGCTTTTACGCCCGGGAACGTCTTGGTGATGTTCCGCATTTCGAGGATTGTATTGTCCATAGTCAAAATCCAACGCCAGCAGCCGGAAATACGGCGCGACGATCATAAAAGTGAAGACCGGAACCCGCAAGCAGCAGGTTCCGGCCAACCTGGTACGATTACTTCAGCTGGTCAGCCGTGTAGTAACCGCCTTCGACGAGAACCTTCTCGTAGTTGGTCTTGTCGACCGCTACCGGCTTCAGGAGGTAGGACGGAACAACCTTGACGCCGTTGTCGTAGGTCTTGGTGTCGTTGACTTCCGGCTCCTTGCCGGACATGACAGCGTCAACCATTGCAACTGTGACCTTGGCGAGTTCGCGCGTGTCCTTGAAGACTGTCGAGTGCTGTTCGCCAGCAATGATCGACTTCACGGACGGAACTTCAGCGTCCTGGCCGGAAACGACCGGAAGCGGCTGGTCCGGGGTGCCGTAGCCGACGCCCTTCAGCGACGAGATGATGCCGATGGAGAGACCGTCGTACGGAGACAGGACGGCATCGACCTTGGCGTCGGTGTAGTTAGCCGAGAGCAGGTTGTCCATACGGGCCTGGGCCGTTGCAGCGTCCCAACGCAGTGTGCCGACCTTGTCCATGCCGGTCTGGCCAGACTTCACGACGAGCTTGCCGCTGTCGATGTAGGGCTGCAGGACAGACATCGCGCCGTCGTAGAAGAAGAAGGCGTTGTTGTCGTCCGGCGAACCGCCGAAAAGCTCAATGTTGAATGGACCCTTGCCATCCTTGAGGCCGAGGGCGTCAACGATCGAGGTTGCCTGCAGGACGCCGACCTGGAAGTTGTCGAACGTTGCATAATAGTCGACGTTGGCCGAGTCGCGGATCAGGCGATCGTATGCGATGACTTTGATACCTGAGTCATGAGCCTTCTGGAGAACGTCGGAAAGCGTCGTGCCGTCGATAGCGGCGATGACGAGAACCTTAGCGCCCTTCGTGACCATGTTCTCGATCTGAGACAGCTGGTTCGGAATATCGTCGTCAGCATACTGCAGGTCGGTGCTATAGCCCGCCGCCTCAAGCTGCTTGACGATGTTGTTGCCGTCGTCGATCCAGCGAGCGGAAGATTTCGTGGGCATTGCGATGCCTACCATCCCCTTGTCCTGCGCCATTGCCGGCATAACGAATGAAGCGATGCCGAAGGCAGCCGCAGCCATCAATGAGATAATGGATTTCATTTCTCTCTCCCTTGTTAATAGACGGCGGACGAAAAATCGCCCGCCAACGAAACTGTGGCAGGTTCCGTAGATTGGATAGTTACTTCAGATGGTGAGAAACGAAGTAGGTCTCCTCCACGATCTCACACGTGTTGAGTGCCAACCAGCACACGGCCGCAAACTCGTATGGAATCTTATAACTGTCAAATAGAATAAGTGGTATAGTGCATAACAAATTTGGTATATCGTTAAAAAGTATTACTTTTAATGGAGCGCGGATGGGAGGCCGCAACCATGGCGATTGTTTCCGACGCGATTTCCACGGATCGCATCGATATCCATAGCGACAATTTCGGTGATGATGCCTTTCTGCGCGCGGGCTTGAAGCTGAATCACCTGCGCATGATCGTCGCAATCGAAGATAGCGGGCAGATTTCCGCAGCGGCGGAGACCCTGAACATTTCCCAACCGGCCGCCTCGCGGATGCTCGCCGAAATGGAATCGATCCTGAAGACGCCGCTTTACGAGCGGGTCGCCCGTGGCGTGGTGCTGACGACCTTCGGAGAAGCACTCGCCAGGCGTGCACGAAAAATTCTGCTGGAACTACGCGAGGCCGGCCGCGAGATTGCCGAGTTGAAGAGCGGCAAGGGCGGCTCCGTCTTCATAGGCGCCGTCACTGCGCCCGCCATGAGCCTCGTCGTTCCGGCCATCGACAAGGTCCGCAAGGCGTTTCCGGGTATCGAGATCAACATAGAAGTGGAGACGAGCAACGTTTTGGCGCGGGAACTGCTCGCCGCCCGACACGACTTCATTATCGGCCGCATTCCTGACGATCTCAATCCGCGGCTCTTCGAAGTGCGTGAAATAGGAATCGAAAAAGCCTGCCTGATCGTGCGCAGGGGCCATCCGCTCCTGAAGAAGACTGAGAGCAGCCTCGCCGATCTCCATGGCTACGGCTGGGTTTTCCAGCCGCCGGGCACGCTGCTACGGCGAACGCTGGAGGATATCTTTCTAGCGGCGAGGGTGCCGCTGCCGGAAAATATCGTCAACACGTCATCCTTGCTGCTGACCTGCGCGATTATTTGCGAGACGGATGCCATCGCGCCCGTAGCGCTGGACGTTGCCCAGTTTCTCTCCGGCCAGGATGCGAAGGCGTCCGACGTGCGCGTGTTGCCGACCGATTTCAAGATAGACGTAAAGCCCTACAGCCTGATTACCGCCCGCGAGCGCGCGCTGCCCCCGAGCGCGCGGCTTCTTTATGACCTTATCCTCGAGGAAAGCCGGAAGCAGGGAGAATGAACGCAAGCCCGGCGCCATGCTGGCGGTGTTCAATACGCCCCTTCGAAGGGAAGGGGCATGTTGTTCGGGCAATCGGTTTTTCAATCCGTTCTGGAGCGGCTGAAAGCGGAGGAAGAGAGCGAAGACGAGGCGTCCGTCGCGCATCGCGTCCATGGCTTCCGCACTGGTCTTGCCTTCGACGTGATGGAGGGCGTGTCGGCGGCGTCGCAACGCGCGGGCCAAGGCTATCTCGACAATATGGAACCGGAGACGCCCGCTGCCGCAGCAGACGAGGAAATCCGGCCGCAGCCCGTTGCGGAACCTGAGCCGGAACCCGTCATGCCGGAACATCTTGCGCGCACTGCGTCTGCCGAGATCGCGGCGGAGCTCGCGATTACAGCCGTCGACACGCTGCAGACGCTGAACGAAAAGCGCCGGGCCTTCGCCAAGTCGAACCATCCTGATCGCGTCGCGCCGGCATTCCGGGAGAATGCTACGAAGCGCATGATGCTCGCGAACCTGCTGATCGATGAAGCCATGCGGCGTGGCGGCCGCTGATTATTCGGGATCCGTCTCTCCCGGTTTGGAGGCTTCGTTAGGTTCTGCGGGCGGTTGCGGCTTGAAGGTCCAGAAAAGCATATAGAAGGCATAGGCGCCGGCGGCGGCCGACAGCACACCCCAGAAGGGATCGCCGGTGACGAACTCCAATGCCGCCCAGGCGAGACATACGCCCACGATCAGCGCCCGCACCCAGACGCGGCGGTAGGCCGGATGGTTCGGATCGATCAGTTGCATGTTTCCCCCGGTCAAATTTCGATCGCTTGTCTTTAGGATGGATTTCGCGAATGTGAAAGGGCAACGGGCTTGACGGCTCACATAGAAAATGGAATGAAAATTCTACAATTATCGAAATTCGGTTTATTTGTTCCGAATTCCAGGGAGGTTCTCATGACAGTCAGATTTGGTCTTCTCGGCGCCGGCCGCATCGGCAAGGTTCACGCGAGGGCCGTGAGCGGCGACGTGAATGCGAAGCTTGTTGCCGTCGCCGACGCGTTTCCGCAGGCAGCCGAAGCGATCGCTTCCGCGTATGGCTGCGAGGTCCGCACCATCGAGGCGATCGAGGCTGCCAAGGATATCGACGCTGTCGTCATCTGCACGCCTACGGATACGCATGCCGACCTGATCGAGCGATTCGCGCGGGCCGGCAAGGCGATCTTCTGCGAAAAGCCGATCGATCTTGACGTCGATCGTGTCAGGGCCTGCATCAAGGTCGTTGACGAGACCAAGGCAAAGCTGATGGTCGGTTTCAACCGCCGCTTTGACCCGCATTTTATGGCGGTGCGCAAGACGATCGACGACGGCCGCATCGGCGAAGTCGAAATGGTGACGATCACCTCCCGCGATCCCGGTGCCCCCCCGGTCGACTACATCAAGCGCTCTGGCGGCATCTTCCGCGACATGACGATCCATGATTTCGACATGGCCCGCTTCCTGCTCGGCGAAGAGCCGGTCTCGATTGCGGCAACGGCTGCCGTCCTCGTCGACAAGGCGATCGGCGAAGCCGGCGATTACGACAGCGTTTCGGTCATCCTGCAGACGAAGTCCGGCAAGCAAGCGATCATCTCCAACTCCCGACGTGCCACCTATGGCTACGACCAGCGCATCGAGGTGCACGGCTCGAAAGGCATGGTCGCGGCCGAAAACCAGCGCCCGGTCTCGATCGAGGTCGCAAACAGCGATGGTTATACCCGCCCGCCGCTGCACGATTTCTTCATGACCCGCTACACCGAAGCCTATGCCAACGAGATCGCAAGCTTCATCGCCGCGATCGAAAAGGGTGCCAAGATTTCGCCCTCCGGCGCCGACGGCCTTGCCGCGCTGGCACTCGCCGATGCGGCAGTCCAGTCCGTCAAGGAAAGCAAGCTCATCAAGCTCGGCTGACGGCAACTCCCGACCGGAAGCCGCGCATGAGATGGCCGGGCAGACGCCCGGTCATTTCCGTTTCGCGCCACTCATCAGCGAAACTTGAAATAAGTATCAATGCTTCGCCTTTGACCTGGGCCTGCGGGACGGGTACAGCGCGCTCATTGCCGTTGTCCCAGGATCGCTAATGACCCTCGATCGTTTCGCTCCCGCCATCTTCGTTCTGCTCTGGTCTACCGGCTGGGTTGTCGCGAAATATGCGGCCCTGCATTCGGAGCCCTTTACCTTCCTCGGCATCCGTTTTGGGCTTTCGGCGCTAGCGTTTTTTGGCCTCTGCCGGGTGCTGAAGGCGAGATGGCCGGATCGCGCGACGGTGATGCGGGCGATCTATTCCGGTTTCTTTCTGCATGGATTCTATCTTGCCGGTCTGTGGTGGGCGATCGCCAATGGCGTTCCGGCTGGCATTTCCGGCATCATCGCAGCGCTGCAGCCGCTGCTGACGGCGATGGCAGCACCCTTCCTGATCGGCGAGCGCCTGCAGCCCACCCAGAAGTTCGGACTCCTGCTCGGCTTCTTCGGCATAGCGATCGCCGTTTCCCCAAAACTTTTCGATCCTGCGTCTGCGAGCCTCGTCCATGCGGCGGTGCCACTTGCGATCAACCTCGCCGCCATGGCCTCCGTCACCTACGGCACGATCTACCAGAAAAAACACCTGCAGACCGGTGATCTCAAGACGATTGCGACGCTGCAATATGTGGGTGCGCTTGTCGTGACCGTGCCGCTCGCGCTCACCTTCGAGCGCCTCCATTTCGACGGAACGCCGGAGGCTATCGGCGCGCTGATCTGGTCGGTCTTCGGCCTGTCGATGGGCGGGATCGGGCTGCTTCTTTATCTAATCCGCCGCGGCCAGGTCTCGCGGGCCGCGTCGTTGATCTATCTGATGCCGCCGACGGTCGCGATCGAGGCCTCCATCGCCTTCGGCGAACCGCTGACAGTGCCACTGGTCATCGGAACGATCGTCGTTGTCACCGGCGTTTATCTGTCGAACCGGAAAAGCGCCCGCATGGCCGAGGCTTGATCAAGCTACTGGCCGGCATGGGTCAGCTGATGGATTTTCCTGACATGTGTGACGGCCGCGGTACCGCCGGCTGTCTTGGTGAACAGATCCAGCTTCTCTTCTTCGCTGTCATCGACCGGCGTCAGCGCCTGGTCCATATAGTATTTGGATGCCGGGCTTCTCTTGATGAGGAACGCAGTCGCGCTCATGCGCAGGATGACGCCTGCCAGCGAAACGTGCTTGGTAACGGTTTCCCACACGAATTGCGGCCAGAAGACGAGGGGGTGCGGTTTCGGCATTCCGGGCCGGCGTTCGGAAGGATGCTTCAGCCGCAACAGCCCGCTTTGCAGCGGATGCACATTTTCCAGCGGCACCGTCGTTGCGAAGGACACCAGCACCTTGACGAGGCTTGCAAGCGGCAAGCCGCTCGCAACGGCGCGGCGCAGCAGCGTCTTTACATGCTCCGGCGAATAATAGAGCGACCAGGCCTCGTGATAGATGCTCTCCCATTCCTGCCTGCTCATCTTCTCGTGCGCAGTGCAGACATGTTCGACGTCATAGGTATTTAGGTCGGCGTCCATCGGGACACCCTTGCGCCAAAGCGTCTGGTGATCCTCCGAACCCGGCAGCGGTGTCAGGACGAAGAACTCGATAACATCGAGCGGCAGTTCGTGCTGAATGATCTTGATATCGCGGCGGATGGTTTCCGGCGTGTCGGAAGGAAAGCCCAGGATATAACCGGCGAGCGTCATGATGCCCTGCGCTTTCCAGGCAAGCAGCATCTTCCGGTATTCGGTGATCTTGTTCTGGTTCTTCTTGGCAGCTGTCAGGTTGTCCGGATTGACGTTCTCCAGGCCGATGAAGACCCGCGTGACGCCGGCGCGCTTCGCTTTTTCGATGAAGTTCGGGATCTTGTGGCAGAGCGTATCGACCTGGATCATCAATCCCAGCGGAATGCCATCCTTTTCCTTGAGTTCGATCAGCCGGTCGAAGATCGCTTCCCAATCCTTGTTGCGGGCGAAGTTGTCGTCAGTAATGAAGAACTTGTGGATGCCCTGCGCCCAGTTCATGCGCACCAGCTTTTCGACGTCATCGGCCGAACGGAAGCGGGATTTGCGGCCCTGCACGTTGATGATCGTGCAGAAGGAACACTGGTAGGGGCAGCCGCGACCGGCATCGAAACTGCTGCTGAGGCCGAGCGTGTGCTCGACATTTTTTTTGGGCAGGAAGGGAACCGGCGTGCCGCCGATGCCTGGGAGGTCGTTCATGAAATTGTAGACCGGCGCAAGCTTGCCATAGGCCGCGTCCTGCAAGACCTTGTCGAGCCTGCCTTCGGCCTCGCCGGCGAACATCGAAATGCCCATCTCCCGGCACGCGTCGAGTTCGACCGCCTTGCCGTCGAGCATCGAGAGACAACCGGAGACATGAAAGCCGCCCATCGAAACCGGAATGCCTGCGGCGCGGAACGGCCGGGCAATGTCGAGCGCCCGCGGATACTGGTTCGACTGAACGCCGACCAGTGCGACAATGCCGAAATTGTCATGCTGCTTCAGTAGTGCGAGCAGTTCCGGAATATGCACGCGGGTATTGGTTTCGTCGATCACCTTGATGTCGATGCCGACGCCGGGGCCGAGCACTTCGCGCTCCGCACAGTCGGCTGCAATGCCAAAGAGAGCCGCCAGCGAATTCGAAGGGATCATCGCCCGCCACCAGCGGATTACATAGCCGTCGTCATCATAGTGCGACGGCTTGAGGAGAATGAGCTGAAAGCGGCGGCTGCTGCTCGACGTCAGGGGAGATGACAAAACCTATCTCGCTCGTTGTAGGCAGTTCAGGACGGGTGTGATCAACATGCGTGGCGTTCGTGACGAACACCGGTATGGAATGCACTGACATCATCGTGACGGAATTCTGCCTGGCTGGGCAACCGTCCTGCACGAGCTTAAAATAAAAAAAGGCCGGAAGATACCCGGCCTTTTTCAGTTCTGTTTTCAGGCCTGTTCGCGGCGCTGGCCGCCGCCATTGCGGGGGCCCTTGCGGCGCATGCCGCCGGAGCCGTCCTGGCGCTGTTCGCCATGTGCCTGCTGGCCGCGATCCTCGCCATGCTTGCGGCCAGGGCGGCCGTGCGCATTGCGGGCACCGCCAGGGTGATGGCGGTTCGCATCGGCGTTGCCGTGCGGGCGCTGTTGCGGCTTCTTGCCCGGGCGGAAATCCGAGGTCGAGACGAGATCGTTATCCGGCCCCTGCGGCGTGACTTCGCCACGGCGCTGGCCGCGGAAGTCCTCGTTGCGGGCAGTTTGGCGCTCGGGCCGCGGACGGCGCTCCTCGTTGTTGGCGCGAACGCCGGCGGCTTCGCCTTCGCGGCGCGGACGGCGATCCTGGCGAATGCCGGAGCGTTGTTCGCCCGGACGGCCTTCGCCGCGGCCCTCACCACGGCCCTGGCCACCTCGATTGCGGTTGCTGCCGTTGCCATTGCTGTTACCATTTGCACGGCGGGGCGCAGCACGCATGTCGGCCGGTGCTTCGCCGCTGGCAACGGTGATGTTGATGTTCATCAATTTTTCGATGTCGCGGAGTAGGCGTGCTTCATCAGGGGCGCAGAATGCGATTGCGATGCCGTCGCGTCCGGCGCGGGCCGTACGGCCGATGCGGTGAACATAAGCTTCCGCAACTTCCGGCAGGTCGTAATTGAAGACGTGGCTGACGGCCGGGATGTCGATGCCGCGGGCGGCCACGTCGGTAGCAATCAGCGTCTTGATGTCGCCGTCGCGGAACGCCTTGAGAGCGCGCTCGCGCTGACCCTGGCTCTTGTTGCCGTGGATCGAAGCGACGGAATAGCCGACATGCTCGAGATGCTTCATCAGCTTCTCGGCGCCATGTTTGGTGCGCAGGAAGACGATGGCGCGGCCATCCGGGTTTTCGGTCAGCGACTTCTTGAGGAGATCGGTCTTGTCGTTCTTCCCGTTGACGAAGTGGACGTACTGCTCGACCTTGTCGGCAGCCTTGCCTGAAGGTGTCACTTCCACCTTGACCGGATCGGTCAGGAAATCGGCGGCGAGGTCGGCAATGGCCTTCGGCATGGTCGCCGAAAACAGCATCGTCTGGCGCTTCTTCGGCACCATCTTGGCGATCTTACGCAGGTCGTGCACGAAGCCGAGATCGAGCATTTGGTCTGCTTCGTCGAGCACGAGGTAACGCACGGCCGTGAGGCCGATGGCGCGGCGGTTGATGAGATCGAGGAGGCGGCCGGGTGTCGCGACGAGAATGTCGGTGCCCTTTTCAAGCTGCAGCTGCTGCTTGTTGATCGATACGCCGCCGACAACGACGTTGATGCGCAGGTGCGACTTGCGCAGGAAGTTCTTCAGGTTGACGGCGATCTGGTTCACCAGTTCGCGGGTCGGAGCGAGGATGAGCGTGCGCGTCGTGCGGTTGTCCGGCCGCTTGTCGTCAGCAAGCAGCTTTTCGATGAGCGGCAGGCCGAAGGCGGCGGTCTTGCCCGTGCCGGTCTGGGCGAGGCCGATCAGATCGCGGCCTTCGAGGAGAAGCGGGATTGCCTGCGCCTGAATAGGCGTTGGCGTTTCAATGCCGAGCTGAAAAAGCGTGGCGACGATCGGCTTGGAGACACCAAGCGATTCAAAATTAGTCAAGGCATAACCTTTCGGGGCGCCGAAACGACGTGCCGGATCGCACCATGCGGTCCAGTATCATTCTTGGCGTCAAGAACCCCGCGTGAAGTGGGAACTTGTGTGTTGGAAAAACTTTCCAGCGCTTCTGGCCGCACTTGGGATCGCGGCATCCTATGAAATGCGCTTTTGTCCTTCTTCTTGCGTTTGTCTTTTTTCGCAGGGGCAGCTCACGCGGCGGCCGGAAGGTGAAAGCTGGCCTGCATTTGGTCTAGTTCGGGTTGAAAGTCAAGGGACGAACGCGAGAAAGGCGTTGCAGGCGCCGCCCGAGCAGACGGCGCCGTGGCGCAGACGGGCTCCTCAATAGCCGGGGCAAACCCGGACGGTGACCCACACGTCCGCTCGATGATCGTAGCGGCGTTCCACATCGCAATATCGATAGCTGCGGTAATGGACCGGGTAGGGCCGGTAGTAGGAGCGGTAGTAAGGCCGGTAAAAGGGGCGGTCGTATGGGCGATAGACCGGATAGGGTCTGTAGTACGGCCTATAGTAGTAGGGTTCGGGATAATACCCGTATGCCGGATAAGGCCGCACGGCATGCGAGAGCAGGATGCCGCCGATGGCACCGGCGGCGACACCGCCCCAAAACTGATGATTGGCATGCGCAGGTGTTGCCGTAACGAGCGAAGTGCTCGCCAAAGTCAATGCCATCAGGGCCGCCGCCATGCCTTTATGAAGTACGGACATGATCGTCTCCTTTCGTAGACGAAGCTCGTTCTTTGAAGCCGTCAGGAGAATCCGTGGCAAAACGCGGCCAGCTGATCGAGTTCAACCTTACAACGAAGGAGAGTATAGCATGGTTCCAGCCCGCTTGCGCTAACGCCGTTGCCTCGATCCGGCGCCGCGCCGCAAAAGCGCTTGCCTAATCCTTATGGTTAAAGCTCTGTTAAGCCGCGCGGTTGTATGGTCGGCCTTCTCATTCATTCATTCATTGCAGGAGCGGGCGCTTTTTGACATCTGCGGGGAACCTTCTCGAACTGGCCTGCAGCCGGATCGCTGATCTGGAGACCCCGGCCTATGTCAAGAACAGCGAGCTTCGCTATGTCGCCGTCAACGAAGCCTATGCCCGCTTCTTCGGCAGGGAAATTTCCGATTTCATCGGCGGCCGGAGCCGCGAAATCCTCGACCGTCCCGAGGAAGAGGAACGCGAGGACAAGGAGCGCCGTGCTCTGGTCTTCGGCACCGAGGAAACCGTTATCTGCTTCGATCCCGCCGGAGCCACCCATGAGCGGGTGCGAATCGAAAGCTTCATGCCATCGGAGGACCGGGCCTATGTTCTCGGCATCTTCGAGGCGCGCGTGCAGGTGCGCCGCCCGGTCCTTTCGGGGCCGGATCAGGCGCTGCTCGCCGATTTCGAGCGCGTCCGCGCGACGGTGGAAAAGCTCGATCATCCGATCGGCATTTTTGCTGACGACGGCCGGCCGCTGATCGTCAATTCGGCCTATCGAAACGGCGGCGGCAATGCATCGCCCGCTGAAAACGGATGGCACGAGAGCGTGAATGAGCTCGATCTCCTCCGCACCATCATGGAAGATCTGCCGGTTGCCGCCTTCGTGCGCGACGAAAACCACCGGCTCGTCTATGCCAACCAGTATTACGAGACGTTCACCGGCCATATCCGGTCGAAAGTGCTTGGACTGACGGAGTTTGAGATGTTCGGCGAGGAGGGTGGCGCCAGCATCTACGAAGAAAACGTGCTGGCGCTCAAGGAGGGCTCGCTTACGGAAGTGGAAGGAAGGCTTCCGAGCACTGACGGCACGGTCTACCCGATCCTGTCGCGCGTCAATCGCGTCCGGACGCCGGACGGCAAGGTCTATGTCGTCGGCTCCTTCTCAGACATTTCCCCACTCAAGGAGCGCGAAGCCGAACTGATCGCATCGCAGACGCATGCCGAAGTCCTGCATCGCGACATTGAAAACATCCTGCGTTCGCTGCCGGTTGGCATGCTGATCCTCGATAACAGTCTCGATATCCTCTACATCAACGACGAATTCTACGCGATATGCGATCTCCCGCCTGAGGATCGTTTCGACGGACGGCCGTTCATCGACGTCATCCGCCGCAATTACGAACTCGGGCGTTACGGCTACGGGCGTAGCCCGGAAGATATCCTGGCAGAGCGCCAGCGCCATTTCGGCGCGGATGCAGAATCGGAACCGATCGAGCTTAGCTGGTCGGGCCGCAAGTCGATTATCTTCGACAGCCGCCGCATTTCGAACGACCGCATCCTGCTCTCCTATTCCGACATGAGCGCCATTCGCGCGAGGGAGAAGGAGATCCACGAGGCGCGCGCTGCCCTGGAGCATCTTGGCGAACTGATGCGGGACGCGACGCGGGCTATGCCGCAAGGGCTCGCCATCGTCCAGGACGGTCTCATAAAGCTCTCCAACGATGCCCTTTCCCGCGTCCTCAGCATTCCGCCTGAATATCTGGTGGCGGGCAGAGGCTGGATCGACCTCTTCAATTTCTGCGCCGATCGCGGCGACTTCAAGGGTGCAGCCGCCGATGTGCTGCACTATTGGCGCACCAACATTACCGAGAAGCAGCCGATCGCTACCGTGTTCCACGTCGCCGGCGAGCGCTGGGTGAACATGGAGGCGACGATCAGCGAGCGCGGGCATTGGGTCGCGCTCTTCACCGACGTCACCGAAATGAAGGAGCGTGAGGAAGAGCTTCAGCGGCTGCTTGCGCGCGCGGAGGCAGCCGACCGCGCCAAGTCGGAATTCCTCGCCAATATGAGCCATGAAATCCGCACGCCGATGAACGGCGTGCTCGGCATGGCCGAGCTCATGGCGAAGACCGATCTCGATGCGCGGCAGAAGACATTCATCGACATCATCGTCAAGTCCGGCAACGCGCTTCTGACGATCATCAACGATATTCTGGACTTCTCGAAGATCGACGCCGGACAGATGACGCTCCGCAAGGCGGCCTTCGATCCAGTGGAAGCGGTCGAGGACGTCGCGACGCTGCTCTCTTCGCCGGCCGCCGAGAAGGACCTCGAGCTTCTCGTGCGCGCCGATCCGAACCTGCCTGCCGCCGTCATCGGCGATGCCGGGCGGTTTCGCCAAATCGTTACGAACCTCGTCGGCAACGCCGTCAAATTTACCGAGAAAGGCCATGTCTTCGTCGATATCGGCTTCCGGCCGGGATCAGACGGCGAGATCATGGTCGAGATCAGGATCGAGGATACCGGCATCGGCATTCCGGACGACAGGCTGCAGTCTGTCTTCGACAAATTCTCGCAGGTCGATTCCTCTTCGACGCGGCGTCACGAGGGCACCGGCCTCGGTCTTGCCATCACCGCCGGCCTGGTCGATCTCTTCGGCGGCTACATCAACGCTGAAAGCGAGTCCGGCAAGGGCTCGGTCTTTACCGTCAATCTGCCCTTAGCCATCGCCGCCGCCCGCCTCGAGCCCAAGCCGTTGCCGGTCAATGTGCGCGGCGCGCGGGTGCTCGTCATCGACGACAACGAGGTGAACCGCCGCATCCTCACTGAGCAGTTGGCACTCTGGGGCTTTGACGGCGTGGCTGCGGAGGGCGGCAGGATAGGAATGGCCATCCTCGAGGCCGCGCACCAGATCGGCGTCCAGGTCGATGCCGTGGTGCTCGACTATCACATGCCGGAAATGAACGGCGCGGAAGTCGCGCACATGATACGGGCCGACGCCCGTTTCGAGAACCTGCCGATCATCTTCCTGACCTCGATGGATATCTCCGGCACGGAGAAGGAGTTTGCGGCCCTCAACGGCCATGCGCATCTGATGAAGCCGGCGCGCGCCGATCTTCTTCGCAACACGATCGTCGAGGTCGTGCGCGCAAGCCGCGTGAAGCAGGCATCGGCGGCGGAAATCGTTCGCCTGCAGGCCGGGCGGGAGGTCAAGGAGCCGGAGGCTGCCGCGCCGCCCGTCGAGTCGCCTAGGGCATTCATCGATGTGCTCGTCGCAGAGGACAACGAGGTGAACCAAATCGTCTTCACGCAGATCCTGCAGGGCACGGGCTTGAGCTTCCTCGTTGTCAACAACGGCCAGGAGGCGGTCAATGCATGGCAGGCGCATACACCGCGCATCATCATGATGGATGTCTCGATGCCGGTGATGAACGGGCACGACGCGACCCGCGCGATCCGCGCCCGCGAGCGCGGGCAGGGGCACCGCGTGCCGATCGTCGGAGTTACGGCGCATGCGCTCGAAAGCGACCGCGAACTCTGCCTCGACGCCGGCATGGACGACTATATGTCAAAGCCGATCAGCCCCGAACTGCTGGAAGAGAAAATCCAGTTTTGGCTCGGCAGGAGCGAGCAGTTGCCTGGCCGCTCGGGGTTTTAGGGTTTTACGCCGCAAAGCATCTCGCGCTTGCCGGCGAAACCCTTGCGCCGTTCGACGGTAAAGCCTGCGGCAATCAAATTGCGCCTGACGAAGCCTGCCGCGGCATAGGTCGCGAAGCTGCCGCCGGAGATGGTCTTCTCGCAGACGAGCCGCATCAGTTCTTCCGACCACATGTCGGCGTTGCGCGACGGTGCGAAGCCATCGAGGTACCAAGCGTCGAAGCCTGGTTCGGCGGCCGCAACGCCATCGATTGCCGGGCCGCAGACGACGCTCAGCGTTGTCTGGCCGTCCAGCGCAAGGGTGACGGTGCCTTGTGGTTCGCCCGGCCACAGCGCTGTCAGCGCCTGCCGCTCGGCATCGATTTCCGGCCAGTGCGAGAGGGCGCGGCCGATCTCCTCGGTGCGCATCGGATGGAGTTCGAAGGAGATGAAGTGCAGGTGCTGGCCGGTCTTGTGGTGGCTCTTCCATTGTCGCCATGTTTCGGCGAAGTTCAGCCCGGTGCCGAAGCCCAATTCTCCAATGCGGAAGTCATCCTTGCCGGTCCAGCGCTCCGGCAGGCCGTTGCCCGCCAGAAAGACGTGGCCGCATTCGAGCCGGCCATCCGTCTGGCAATAAAAATGGTCGCCAAAGGCCGGCGAATAGGGCATATCGCCGTCGCGCCATTCAAGCGGCTGGCTCGTGCTGCCCATCTGGTCGGGATCATTGTCTGTCATGCCTAAAGCCGATAATGCGGCCGTCTCCTCCGGTCAATCGTCCTTCAGCTTGCTGATCGCGGGCGGCGGCATTATGGGGCTGTGGGCGGCGGTGCATGCCGAACGCCTTGGCATTGATACGCTGCTCGCCGACGCAGGCGCGTTGGGGCAGGGCGCCAGCGGCGGCCTGCTCGGGGCGCTGATGCCGCATATGCCGGACAAATGGAATGCCAAGAAGCAGTTCCAGTTCGATGCGCTGGTTTCCCTCGAAAGCGAGATCGCCGCGATCGAAGCCGCGACCGGCCTATCCGCCGGCTACCGCCGCTCGGGCCGTATCATCCCGCTGCCGAAGCCGCACCTGCGCAAGATCGCGCTTACCCATTCCGCCGATGCCGAAACGCATTGGCATCAGGGCGGCCGCGACTTCTACTGGCATGTCGCGGATGCTCCGCCGGTCGCGGACTGGATCGATCCTGCCGCTGGCGAAAGCGGCTTCGTGCACGATACGCTCGCCGGCCGCGTCGCGCCCCGCACGCTGGTTGCCGCCCTTGGCGCATTTCTGAGGCAGGCAAAGCATGTGAGCATCATCGAGAATGCAGCAGTCGGCGGTCTCGAACCAGAACGCGGGGTCGCCGATGTGGGCGGAAAGATCGTATGCTTCGGCCGCTGCATTGTCGCGGCGGGCCATCAGTCATTTCCGCTTCTGCAGCAGTTCACGCCCGGATTGGAAAAGCCGCTCGGCCAGCCGGTCAAGGGGCAGGCGGCGCTACTGAAGGCTGAGATCGATCCCGCCTTTCCCACCATCTTCCGCGATGGCCTCTATATTGTCGCGCATGAGGGCGGCTATGCCGCGATCGGCAGCACCAGCGAGAACCGTTTTGACGATCCGGCGTCGACGGATGCCCAGCTCGACGGGCTGGTCGAGGCCGCGCGCGAGATGGTTCCGGTGCTTCGGGACGCCCCGATCATCGCGCGTTGGGCCGGCCTGCGTCCGAAGGCGATCGACCGTGATCCGATGATCGGCCCGCATCCGGCGTATCCGAAGCTCATCGCCTTGACCGGCGGCTTCAAGGTCAGTTTCGGCCTTGCTCACCGCCTTGCGGAAGCTGCCGTGCATATGGCGACCGGCCGATCCGCACCCTTCGTTCTGCCGGAAAATTTCGCGCTTTCGAGCCACATCGTGGTTGCTTCACGTTAAACGTGAATTAGAAGCCGGTTCTTTTCGTTATTCTGTCATGCAAATCACCTATCTGCTTGCGCATCGACGGCGCCGGAATCGCCCGCGCGCCTTCCTTCGATGGAGGAGATTGCATGCGCTATGCCATTTGCTTCACGCCTGCGCCGAGCGATCCGCTCACCCAGGTGGCGGCCAATTGGCTTGGCCGCAACGTCTTTTCCGGCGAAATGGTTGAACCTCCAGCCATTCGCGGCATCGGCATCCACGAAATCGCATTCCATACCGCCGTGCCGCGCCGCTACGGCTTCCATGGCGTGTTGAAGGCTCCGTTCTATCTTGCACCGGATGTTTCGGAATCACAACTCTTGCGTGAAATGATGCGCTTCTCCGGCAGTCTGCAGCCATTCCTAATTCCAAGCGTTGAAGTGGCGCGCCTGCGCAATTATTTCAGCCTCGTGCCGTCGGTTCCCTGCGATCACATACATTATCTCGCTTCCGCAGTCGTGCAGCATTTCGATCGCTTCCGTGCGCCGCTCTCCGAGGCGGAGATCGAGCGCAGCGATCCGGACGGGCTTTCGGCCGCGCAGTTCGCCAACCTGTATCGCTGGGGCTATCCCTATGTAATGGACGAATTCCGCTTCCATATGCCCTTGACGGGGCCAGTCAATCTTGTCGACATGCCGCGCATCGAGCAGGCGCTCAGCAGCGTCTTCGACGCTGTCCTTGCGGAACCGGTCGCTGTCGCCAACATCGCACTGATGATCGAGGAAGGCACCGGCGGGCCGTTCCGGGTCCATTCGCTGCATCCGATGGGCAAGGTTAGCGCGCGCAAGATCGCCTGATCACTTTTGTTCAAGAACGGGTGGCCCGAAGATGCTATATCCGGGTGATGGACAACATCTCCCAGGAACAGGCGACCGGGGCCATGCCGCTGTCGCGAGCGGAGACGACGCGATTCTGGCGTGACAGCCGTTTCGGCGGCATGGAGTGCCTGAGCGCGACGTTCCTCACGCATGAGTTTGCACCGCACGCCCATGAGACCTTCAGCATCGGCGCCATCGAAAGCGGCAGCCAGATCGCGACCATCAGGGGCACACGCGAAAGCTCAGGGCCTGGCGATCTCTACCTGATCAATCCCGGCGAAATCCATGACGGCGCGCCTGTGGAGGGCGGCTATCGCTACCGGATGATTTATCCGGACATGTCGCTCTTCCGTGAAATCCTGGAGGACGTCACCGGCCGCGCCTTCGGCGGTACGCCTGCCTTCGGCAAGCAGATCCTTCACGATCCGCTGCTCGCCGATGCTTTTCACGATGCTCATCGCGCGCTGGAATCGGGCGTCGGCGCGCTGGAAACCAGCCAGGGCATGTTCCTCGTGCTCGAGGCCATGTTCCGGCATCACGGCAGTTCGATCATCGTGCCGGTCGATACGCGGGAGCGATCCGCCGTGCAGCGCGCCCGCGACTACCTGATGGAAAACTACGTTTCCGATGTCGGGCTTGAAGAGCTCGCCGCGGTGGCGGACCTCAGCCGCGCGCACCTGATCCGCGCGTTCCGCAAGGAATTCCACATCACGCCGCACGCCTTCCTCACCGATATCCGCATTCGCGTTGCCCGGCGCAAGCTGCAGGCGGGCGGACAGCCGGCCGAGATTGCGCTCGAATGCGGCTTCGCCGACCAGGCGCATTTCAGCCGGCATTTCAAGGCGCGCACGGGAGTGACGCCCGGCCAATACCGCGCGCGGTAATCACTTTCGTTCAAGACGGCCATTCATCTCCATTCTAAGACCTCCCAGCAAATCGGAGATCCTATTGTGAACGGGAATGGAAAATGGGCGGAGTTTCTGGGGGGCATGCGGGCCATTTCGCCGCTGATCGCTGCCGTCATACCGATCGGCGTCGTCTTTGGCGCGGTTGCAGCCACCAAAGGGCTTTCTCCGGTGGAGACGGCGCTGATGAGCGCGCTGGTCTTTGCCGGCGGATCGCAGTTCGTGGCGATGGATATCTGGATGCATCCGGCCTCGTGGACGAGCGCCGGTTTTGCAGCGCTGCTCGTCAATATCCGGCACGTGCTGATGAGTGCCTCGCTCGGCACCAAGATGCAGGCCTTTGGCGGACGCAAGCGCTATTTCGCATGCCTGTTTCTTGCCGACGAGATCTGGGCGATGGCGGAATTCCGTGCCGGCCTTGCGCGGCTTACACCAGCCTGGTTCGCGGGGCTTGCGGCACCTTTCTATCTTGCCTGGGTGCTTTCGAGCCTTGCGGGTGCGACGCTCGGCGCTTTCCTGGGTGATCCCGCGGCGCTCGGACTGGATTTCGCCTTTCCGGCCGTCTTCATCGTGCTGGTCATGGGCTTCTGGAAGGGACCGGAAACCGGTGCTGTGCTGCTCGCAAGCGGTGCGGCCGCGGTGGCGACCCAGCATTTCGTGCCCGGCGTCTGGTATATCGCAGCCGGTGCCGTTGCCGGCCTGCTTGCGGCAGTCGCCAGCGGCAGCCGGCGTGTGGAGGTAACGCAATGACGGTCGATTTCTCCACTCTTCTCGCAATCGTCGCCATGGCGGTCGCGACCGTTCTCACGCGCCTGAGCGGCCTTCTGCTCGCGCGGCATGTATCCCTGGAGGGAAGCCGCCGCAACGCGATCGAATCCATACCACCTGCGGTTTTGATGGCGGTCGTTGCGCCGACCGCCTTTGCCACCGGTATCGCGGAAACGATCGCCTGCGCGGTCACAGCCGTTGCCGCACTCCGTCTGCCGATGCTCGTTTCCGTCGTGCTTGGTGTCTTCTGCGTCGCGCTGTTACGGGCTGTAGGCATCTGATTCGGCAGCAGAGGTGGTGACTTGTGCCGTAGCGGCGAAAGTCAGTTTCGCATTTCCGTCTCGACATTCCGTCTCCGGGTGCTACCGTTTCTCCTATCCTTCAGAAGGTGATTTGATGGCATCCGATACCTATCCGCGCGATCTCATCGGCTACGGCCGGAATACGCCTGATCCGAAATGGCCGGACGAGGCCCGGCTCGCCGTGCAGTTCGTCATCAACTACGAAGAAGGCGGTGAGAGCTCGATCCTCGATGGCGATCCGGCGTCCGAGAACCTGCTGTCGGAAATTGTCGGAGCAGCACCTTGGCCAGGCCAGCGCAATCTGAACATGGAATCGATCTACGAATACGGCTCGCGCGCCGGGTTCTGGCGGCTCTGGCGTATGTTCACCGAGCTCAAGGTTCAGGCGACCGTCTACGGCGTGACGCTTGCGATGGCCCGCAATCCGGAGGCTGTCGCAGCGATGAAGGAAGCCGGCTGGGAAATCGCCAGCCATGGCTACCGCTGGCTGGAGTACAAGGATTTTCCGGAAGACCTCGAGCGTAAGCACATTCTCGAGGCCGTGCGCCTTCATACCGAGCTTACCGGCGAGCGTCCCTACGGCATGTATCAGGGCAAACCCTCGGACAATACGCTGCGCTTGGTGCAGGAGGAGGGCGGGTTCCTTTATTCGTCAGACTCCTACGCCGATGATCTTCCCTATTGGGTGAAGGGTGTCGACGGCAAGCCGTTCCTCATCATTCCGTATACGCTTGAAACGAACGACATGCGCTTTGCGACGCCGCAGGGCTTCAATTCCGGCGATCAGTTCTTCACATATCTCAAGGATGCCTTCGATTCGCTCTACGAAGAGGGCCGGGCCGGCAGCCCGAAGATGATGTCCGTCGGCCTGCATTGCCGCCTTGTCGGGCGTCCCGGCCGTGCGGCGGCGCTTAAGCGTTTCATCGAATATGTGCTGCAGCACGACAAGGTGTGGATTCCCCGCCGCATCGAGATCGCCGAGCATTGGCACAAGAACCACAAGCAGGACGTGATCTGATGATCCGGCGGGATGAATTCGTGTCGCGCTTCGGGGGCGTCTTCGAGCATTCGCCCTTCATTGCCGAGCGCGCCTATGACGATGGTTTCATCGGCGATGAGTTGACTGTGGACAAAGTGCACATTCCATTGGTCGCTGTCTTCCGCGCCGCAAGCGAAGAAGAGCGTCTTGGCGTGCTTCGCGCCCATCCCGATCTTGCCGGACGCCTGGCCATCGCCGGCGAACTGACGGAAGACAGCAAGAAGGAGCAGGCAAGCGCCGGTCTCGACCGGCTGAGCGCCGAAGAGCACGCCCGCTTTACCGAACTCAACAAGACATATACCGAAAAGTTCGGCTTTCCCTTCATCATCGCGGTGAAAGGGCTGAACAAGGACGGTATCCTCGCGGCTTTCGAGAAACGCATCGGTAACAGCCGCGACGAGGAGTTTGCGACCGCCGCCGCTGAGGTCGAAAAGATTGCGCTTTTGCGCCTGACATCCATGCTTCCGGAGAAGTGAATGACTGAGAATACCAATGCGAGCCTGCCGTCCTTCGCGAACGGCGCGATCAACCTTGCTTCCGCACGCCTCGGCGCCAAGGGCCTTTATGCGACGGACGAGTTCTTCGCGCCGCTGGAGCGCATGCTGCAGGATGTGCCGGCGAGCTTCGATCCGGATCTTTACGACGACAACGGCAAATACATGGACGGCTGGGAAAGCCGCCGCAAGCGCGTGCCCGGCCACGACTGGGCGATCGTCAAGCTCGCGATGCCCGGCCGCATTTTCGGCTTCGATGTCGATACCAGCTACTTCACCGGCAACTATCCGCCGCATTGTTCGATCGAGGCTGCCTTCGTCGAGGGCGGCGATCCGACCGAGGCGACCATCTGGACCGAAATCCTCACGAAGTCGCCGCTGGGGCCGAGCGCTCATCACGTCTTCGAAAACGCCGACAAGGAAAAGATCTGGACGCATCTGCGCCTGCATATCTATCCCGATGGCGGCGTTGCCCGGTTGCGCGTTTATGGTTCGGCTTATTTCGACTGGTCGAAAGTCGAGGCGAATGAAGAAGTCGACCTTGCCTATATCTTCAACGGCGCGAAGTCGCTTGGCTGGTCGGACGCGCATTACGGCCACCCGGACAAGATGCTTGGCCCCGGTCGCGGCATCAACATGGGCGACGGTTGGGAAACCAAACGGCGGCGCGGGCCTGGCCACGACTGGGCGGTGATCCGGCTTGGCCATCCGGGCAGGATCAAGCGCGTGATCGTAGACACTGCCTTCTTCAAGGGCAATTTTCCCGACACGTGTGAGCTTCTCGGCGCCTATCTGCCCGATCTTGGCGATATGCTCAGCGAGGCGGACATTGCGGCTTCGGAAAACTGGAGGCCGATCCTGCCGCGCACCAAACTGCAGATGGACCACATCCACGAATATGGCCCCGACTCCATCGCCGACGTCGGGCCGGTGACGCATGTGCGCATCGCGATGCATCCGGACGGCGGCATCATGCGTCTGAGGCTTTTCGGGGTGAAGGGGTGAGTTCTTTCTTCTTTATTGCGGCTCGCCTATATTCAAGGCATCAGGAGTGATGCCTCGATGAAGCCGTCGGAAGTGTTGGAAAAGAACAGGCAGGCGATCCGCGACGCGACGAAGCGCTTCAACGCGGCGAACCCGCGTGTCTTCGGGTCCGTCGCTCGCGGCGAGGACAGGCCGGACAGCGATCTCGATATTCTTGTCGATGCGCTGCCGGGGACGACGCTATTCGATCTCGGCGGGTTGCTGGAGGAATTGCAGACGCTGATGTCCGGGACGGAAATCCACGTTCTGACGCCAGGTGATTTTCCCGAACGTGTCCGCAGCCGGGTCCTGCAGGAAGCCAAGCCTGTATGAGTATCGATCGGCTTCGAACCTATCTCGACGAGATGCAGCAGGTCGCATTCGAAACCGTCGATTTCGTCAAGGACATGAGCAAGGATGAATTTCTGAAGGACCTTGTCAGACAGCGCGCAGTTGGAATGAACCTCCTGATGATTGGTGATGCAACCTCGCGCATCATGGAGGAATATCCCGAGTTTGCAGCGGAATTTTCCAACGTGCCTTGGCAAAAAATGCGCGGAATGAGAAACCGTATCGCTCATGGCTACATGAGCATGAACCTAGACGCCGTTTGGGATACTGCGCAAACAGCCATTCCCGATCTTCTCGATCAATTGCATGGATTGCGTCACTGGCACGCCCAAGGTGAATGACTTTTGACGGACCTTCTCGACATCCAGCCCCTCACCAAAACTACCTTCGTGCCGTTCGGTGACGTCATCGAGGCCGATCCGTCGACCATGCGCTATATCAACAGCGGCACGACCGAACGTTTCCATGCGCTGGCGACGGCAGAAGCGGCTGGCGAGGGCGCGCGCGTCGTCATCAATCTCTTTCGCGGCCAGCCGCGCAGCTTTCCTTACGAGATCGGCATGATGGAGCGGCATCCGTTCGGCAGCCAGAGCTTCTCGCCGCTTTCCGGCCGGCCGTTTCTGGTGGCGGTTTCGGAAGATCAGGACGGAAAACCCGGCAGGCCGCAGGTGTTTCTCGCGCGGGGCGGCCAGGGCGTGAACTACCGGCGCAACGTCTGGCATCACCCGTTGTTGGTGCTCGGGCAACCGAGCGATTTTCTGGTTGTCGACAGGGATGGACCCGGCGATAATCTGGAAGAACACTTCTTCGAAACGCCATACATCATCAGCGAGCCAGCCCTATGACCGGACTGACGACCCATGTTCTCGACACGGCCTCCGGCAAGCCCGCCCAAGGGCTGAGGATCGACCTGTTTCGCCTGGATGGGGATATTCGCCATCACATCAAAACGGTCGAAACCAATTCGGACGGACGCGTGGACGGCGGGCCGATTCTCTCCGGCGAAAGTTTTCAGGCCGGAACCTACGAACTGCTGTTTCATGCGGGCGACTATCTGCGTGCTTCGGGCACGCCGTTGCCGCATCCGGCCTTTCTCGATCTCGTGCCGATCCGCTTCGGCATTGCGGATACTGCTGCGCATTACCACGTGCCGCTGCTGATCTCGCCCTACGGCTATTCCACCTATCGCGGGAGCTAGGCGATGCAGTTTGCGGCTATCGCGGATATCCACGGCAATCATCCGGCGCTGGCGGCGGTCCTTGCGGATATCCGCGCGCAGGGCATTTCGGACATCGTCGATCTCGGCGATTGCTTCAGCGGTCCGCTGGAAGCTGGCAAGACCGCCGACCTGCTCATCCCGTTCGCTCTGCCGACGGTCCGCGGCAATCACGACCGCTACCTGATCGAGCAGAAACCCGAAGCCATGCATGCGTCAGATAAGGTAGCCCACGAGCAGCTTTTGCCGCATCATCTCGACTGGCTGCGATCGCTGCCGACCAAGCTGATCTATCAAGAAGAAGCCTATCTTTGCCACGCCACGCCTGGCGATGACAACCTGTACTGGCTGGAATCCGTGGCACCCGAGGGCCATGTGTTTCTGAAGCCGCAGGAGGAGATCGAGGCGCTCGCGGAAGGCATCGACTTTCCGCTGATCCTTTGCGGCCATACGCACATCCCCCGCGCCGTCCGCCTTTCGCACGGTCGTCTCATCGTCAATCCCGGCAGCGTCGGCTGCCCGGCTTACAACGATGAAAAGCCCTATCCGCACAAGGTTGAGACCGGCCATCCGATGGCAAGCTACGCCATTCTGGAGAAATCCGCGTCCGGCTGGACGCCCTATTTCCGCAACGTCCCCTACGATCACATGGCGATGTCGACGCTTGCAAAAGCAAACGGCCGCCCGGATTGGGCGGCCGCGCTGGCAACGGGAAGAATGCCGCAGTTTTAAGCTGCTTCGCCGCGATCGATTTCATGTTTCGCCGCTCGCGCGAGAAAGCCGGAACGGGACAATCCCTGCGCCGCGGCAAATGCATCCACGCGTTCAAGTACGTCTTCCGGAAGGGTGATGTTGATACGAATCGCCTTGCGGGCTGGCGTTTTGAGGCTCACGAGAATTGCAACACCGCCGCCGTTTTCCGGATCCGCCATGATGCTTTCAAGGCTGGATGGTTCGGGAATGGCTTCGCCATTGTCAGCAATGCCTTCGACATGGAATGCCAAGGCTTCCTCTGCCATTTTCCGCGCCTCGTCCAGGCTTTTCCCAGCGGTCACGACGCCTGGAAAATCAGGGAAAGACACGCCATAGTCACTGTCGCTTTCCTTATGGATCAGTCCGATATAGTTGCGCATAATCACCTCAGGCTGAGACCGGATTGCTTTTCGATGCTCTTAAGAGTGCCAATCGGAACGTCGCGCCTTGGATGGGGAACGGTCACGCGGCTGGATTTTGTAGGGTGTTTCAGCTGCCTATGGCTGCCCTTACGGGCAAACCTCGAACCAGCCATCCTTTTTCAGCAACGCGATGACGTCTGCGCTCTTCATGAAATGCGATTATACACACTTATGTGTATCTCGTAAACGGTGCTGCTACTGCCGTCCGGCGATGATCGACGAATTGACGTCGTTGATGTCGCGCTTGCCGCAGAGTGCCATGGTGATGTCCATCTCCTTGCGGAGGATGCCGAGCGCCAGTGTCACGCCTTCCTTGCCCATGGCGCCGAGGCCGTAGAGGAAAGGGCGGCCGATATAGGTGCCTTTGGCGCCAAGCGCCACGGCCTTCAGCACGTCCTGGCCGGAGCGGATGCCGCCGTCGAGATGGATCTCGATCTTGTGGCCGACGGCATCGACGATCTGCGGGAGCATGCTAATCGAAGAGGGAGCGCCGTCCAGCTGGCGGCCGCCATGGTTAGAGACGACGATCGCGTCGGCGCCCGTCTCGGCTGCCGCCTTCGCGTCCTCGACATCGAGAATGCCCTTGATGATCAGCGGGCCGCCCCATTTTTCCTTGATCCAGGCGACATCGGCCCAGGAAAGCTGCGGATCAAACTGCTCAGCTGTCCAAGAGGACAGCGAGGAGAGGTCGGAGACATTCTTGGCGTGGCCGACGATGTTGCCGAAGGTACGGTGCTTGGTCTTGAGCATGTCGAGGCACCAGAAGGGGCGCGTCGCCATCTGCCAGATATGCTTCGGCGTGAATTTCGGCGGAGCGGAGAGGCCGTTGCGCAGGTCTTTATGCCGCTGGCCGAGGATCTGCAGGTCGGCCGTCAGAACCAGTGCCGAGCACTTTGCCGCCTTGGCGCGGTTGATCAGGTTCATGACGAAGTCCTTGTCCTTCATCACATAGAGCTGGAACCAGAAGGGTCGCGTCGTCACCGAGGCGACATCCTCGATTGAGCAGATGCTCATCGTCGAGAGCGTGAAGGGAACGCCGGCTTCTTCCGCTGCACGGGCCGCCAGCATCTCGCCGTCGGCATGCTGCATGCCGGTAAGACCCGTCGGCGCGAGCGCCACCGGCATCGAGACCTTCTGGCCGACCATCGTTGTCTCCAGCGTGCGGTTCGTCATGTCGACGAGAACCCGCTGGCGCAGCTTGATCTTGGCAAAATCGCTCTCGTTCGCCTGATAGGTCGACTCTGTCCAGGCGCCCGAATCCGCATAGTCGAAGAACATTTTCGGCACTCGGCGCTGGGCGAGTTTCTTAAGGTCGGCGATGGTGAGAGGAGTGGCCATGGACAAGACTTTCACATCTGGATAACGCCATGGCCCTTAACATGATTTTCAGGCAAGAGGGTACATCTTTCGTCGCCTAGGGAACAAGAATCAGGCTCCCTGCGGCACCTCCGTTTTCGAGGAATTGCTGCGCCTTTGCCGCGTATGCCAAGGCATACTCGCCGGCGATCGTTGCGGCGATGCCCGACTGCGTCATTTCGATTGTTGCCTTGGCGGCGGCGGCATAATTTTCGCCGTCTGCGATGTGGGCCATGATGCTCGGATGCGTGAGCGATTTTCCGGGACGCAACTCCTCGACGGAGACCGGAGGTATCGGGCCGCCGGCCTGTCCGATCGTTGCGGCGACGCCGAACGGGCGCACGCATTGGATGGTCTTAGAAAGCATGCTGCCGCCGATGCCGTCATAGGCGGCATCGACGCCACGGCCGCCCGTCAGCCGTTTCACTTCGCCGACCACATCCGCGTCGCGCCCGACGATCACGTGATCGGCGCCGTGTTTGACGGCAAGCCCGGCCTTTTCCTGCGAACTGACGGTCCCGATGATCGTCGCCCCGAGATGTTTTGCCCACCGCACCAGAATGCTGCCGAGGCCGCCCGCGGCCGCATGGACGAGGACGATCGTGCCGGGGCCGACCTTGTAGGTTTGCGTCAGCAGCATGTAGGCGGTCATGCCCTTTAGCATCGAGGCGGCGGCGACGCGCGACGGGATCTCATCCGGAAGGCGGATGGCGCGCGCGGCGGGAAGCAGGCGTGTTGCGGCATAGGCGCCGATCGCGCCGGCATAGGCAACGCGGTCGCCCGGTTTCAGTTCGATGACGCCGGTGCCAACGGCCTCTACGATGCCCGCGCCCTCGACGCCTAGGACGGCCGGATAGGCCGGCAGGGGATAGATGCCCTTGCGGTGGTAGATGTCGAGGAAATTCATGCCGATCGCTTCGTGCCGTATGCGGATCTCATCGGGGCCAGGCTGCTTTGGCGTGCGCTCCAAGACCTGCAGTTGTTCGATGCCGCCCGGCGTCTGAAGTGTAACGATCTTGTCCATGACTGTGCTCCGATTTGCTGTTGCGGCAATCATGGCCGATGGCTTGTTGATCGAAAATTCCCTATTGTTTGCCAATCGATGGGAAAAAATGATCAATGTTCGATTGGGAAAATCTCCGCTACTTCGCAGCCCTGGCGCAGACCGGAACGTTGCTCGGCGCGGCCCGCTTACTCGGCGTGGAGCACGCGACGGTCGCCCGCCGCGTCGCCCGTCTGGAAGCGCAGATGGGTGTGAAACTCATAGATCGGCGCGGACGGCGCGTGTCGCTGACGGCAGATGGGGAGCGGGTCGCAGTGATGGCCGAGCGCATGGGCGAGGAGGCGCGGGCAATCGAACGCGTGAGTCTTGCTGCCGGCGGCGGCCTTGCGGGCGACGTCACGGTAAGCGCGCCGCCGACCCTTGCGGCCGCCTTGCTTGCCGGGCCGCTTGTCGAACTGCGGCGCAACTATCCGGACATCGGCATCACCATTGTCGGCGAGACGCGCTACGCCTCGCTCGACCGGCGGGAGGCGGATATTGCGGTCCGAATGACGAAGCCGGAGCAGGGCGACTTTACCGTTACCAAGCTTGGCGACGTGGCTTTTGGCTTCTATGCCTCCCCGGCCTATCTGGCTTCCGTGCCTGAGGAGGCCTGGAGCTTCATCGCCTATGACGAAACGATGTCGAGCTCGCCGCAGTCGATGCGCCTGCTCGATGTGGCGAATGGGCGAAAACTGTCCATCAGGGCCACGACGCTCGAATTCCAGCTTTCCGCCGCGAAAGCCGGCGGCGGCGTCGCTCTCCTTCCGAATTTTCTCCTTGCCGGCGCGAACGACCTTGTGGAGGTCATTCGGGAGACGAAGCCGCTGACGCGTGAAGTCTGGCTGGTCGTTCACTCGGATATCAGAAATGTTCCGATCATCCGCGCGGTGATGGAGACTTTGAAGAGGAACTGGTCTTACTAATATCCTATGCCGCGTTGGTACGGATCGGCTGGATCAAAATGTCGGTCGGAATCCCGAGATGCTCATGCAGCCGGCGTATCATTTCGAGAGGGATCGCCTGCGATTGAGAAATTTCCGCTATGCGTCCCCGACTGCCGAGGATTGGCTCAAGGTCCTTGCGGCTCAAGCCCTGTTGCTCCATGCGAAACAGAATGGCGTCGATTGGGTCGGGCAGATCGATTGGATAGTGTGACGCCTCATAGGCATCGATCAGCGTCGCGAGAATGTCCAGCTTGTCTGCTTCGGGAGAACCATCCGGCGCACCCCAGAGTTGCTTTAAAAGAGTGAGCGCATTCTCGTAGTCTTCATTACTCCGGATGGGTCTTAATTCACTCATAATCCACCACTGCAGCATCGATCTTGTTGTAATCAAGGCCGCTTGACCTTTCTGACCCTGCGGACTTTCGACAAATTGCGCAATGTTCGCCGGGCGATCACTCTCATGGAAGTTCTATGATGCTCCCATTTTGGGTTCAATGGTGAGGTTGCTCTTCGCTGCCTCGCCCGCCACATAGGTCTCCACAATCGCCCGGTCATCGCCCATGGTCTGGAGCAGGAAGAGTTCTTCCGGAAGAGTCTTCACGACGTCCATCTTCAGCGCCATGGCAGGCGTTGCCGCTGCGTTCAGGACGACGAGATCGGCGTCCGTGCCTTCATCCAGCGTTCCGATGCTGTCTGCAAGCGAGAGTGCTTCGGCATTGCCGAGCGTCATGTAGTAATAGCTTTCGAGCGGGTTGAGACGCTCGCCGAGGAGCTGTTGGATCTTGTAGGCTTCGTCCATCGTGCGCAGCATCGAATAGCTGGAGCCGCCGCCGATATCGGTGGCGACGCCGATCCTGACGGGTTTTTCGCGACGCGCGAGTGCCTTCAGCGGGAAGAGTCCGGAGCCGAGGAAGAGGTTGGACGTCGGGCAGTGAACGGCGACGGCGCCCGCCTCATTCATGGCGCCGGCCTCGCGATCGGAGAGGTGGATGCAGTGGCCGAAGAGGCTCTTCGGCCCAAGCAGACCGTAGCGGGCGTAGATATCGGTGTAGTCGATCGCGTCCGGATAGAGCTCGCAAGTGAACCTAATCTCCTCGTGATTTTCCGAGAGGTGCGTCTGGATGTGCAGGCCCGGAAATTCCTGGGTGAGCGCCTGGGCCGCCTCCATCTGCTGCGGCGTTGAGGTGATCGCGAAGCGCGGCGTGATGGCGACGTGGTTTCGGCCTTTGCCGTGCCAGTCGGCAATCACCTGCCGCGTTTCGTCATAGCCCATCTGAGGCGTGTCGAGCAGGCCCTGAGGCGCATTGCGGTCCATCATCACCTTGCCACCGACCATGCACATGTTCCGGCGTATGGCCTCCGCGAAATAGGCATCGGTGGAGGTCTTGTGGACGGAGCAATAGGCGGCGGCCGTCGTCGTGCCGTGACGGAGCAGCTCGTCGTAGAAATGCGTCGCGATCTTCTGCGCATGCGCGCTTTCGACGAAGCGGCATTCCTCCGGGAAGGTATAGGTGTTCAGCCATTCGAGCAGGTCGGCCGCGTAGGAGGCGATCACCTGCATCTGCGGAAAATGCAGGTGCGTGTCGATAAAGCCCGGCATGATCAGGTGCGGGCGGTGGTCGATTTCGACCGCATCCGCCGGAGCCTTCTTCCTGATGCCGGAGTAGGCGCCGATCGCGGTGATCTTGCCGGCCTCGATCACCAGGCCGCCGTCGGTCTCGTAGCTATAGCTCTCCGTATCGGTGAGACTGAGCGGAGCGCGCTTGAACGAGAGCAGGCGCCCGCGCAGGAGTTTTGTCGTCATTGCTGTTTGCCTTCGACTGCGCTTTCGAACCAGGTGACGAGCAGCTTGCGCTCGTCCGGCGTGATATCCGTCACATTGCCGGGCGGCATTGCATGGCTGCGGCCTGCCTGTATATAGATTTCGCGCGCATGGGCGGCGATTTCCGCGTCATTTTCGAAGATGACGCCGTTCGGCGGGCGGGCAAGGCCCTCGTAGACGGGTTCGGCAGCATGGCACATCGAACAGCGCGTCGAGATCAACTCCTTGACGGCAGGGAAGTGCGGATCGCCGGCGAATTGCTGGAACGCGGGCGCAACAGCGGCAGTCGTATCGCGTTCGCCCGTCAGCGCCTTCGGCACGGTCGAAAGCCACATGATAAGGATGAAGAGGATGACCGTCGCGATCCATGTCCAGGTCGGCCGTCCCTTGCGCGCATGCGTCGTGTTGAACCAGTGGCGGATGGTGACGCCCATCAGGAAGACGAGGGCGGCGATCACCCAGTTGTAGGCGGTGCCGAAGGCCAGTGGATAGTGGTTCGACAGCATGAAGAAGATGACGGGCAGCGTGAGGTAGTTGTTGTGCAGCGAGCGCTGCTTGGCGATCTGCCCGTATTTCGGATCGGGCGTGCGCCCCGCGATGAGGTCGGCGACGACGATCTTCTGGTTGGGGATGATGACCATGAAGACGTTGGCCGACATGATCGTCGCGGTGAAGGCGCCGAGATGCAGGAAAGCGGCTCGGCCGGTGAAAAGCTGTGTGTAGCCCCAGGCCATGAAGACCATCACCGCATAGAGCACGGCCATCAGTCCCCAGGTGTTCTTGCCGAGCGGCGACTTGCAGAGCAGGTCGTAGACGACCCAGCCGACGGCGAGCGAAGCAAGTGACATCAGGATCGCCACCGGCGCGCTGATATCGAGCACATGCCGGTCGATGAGGAAGAGGTCGGCACCGCCGTAATAGACGATGCAGAGCATCAGGAAGCCGGAGAGCCAGGTGAAGTAGCTTTCGTACTTGAACCAGGTCAGGTGCTCGGGCATCTGCGCCGGGGCCACCAGGTATTTCTGGATGTGATAGAAACCGCCGCCATGCACCTGCCATTCCTCGCCATAGGCGCCCGGCGGAAGATGCGGCCGCTTCACCAGACCGAGGTCGAGGGCGATGAAATAAAACGACGAGCCGATCCAGGCGATCGCGGTGATGACGTGAAACCAGCGCGCCGCGAAAGCCAGCCATTCCCACGCTATGGCATATTCATACATTGAGTTCCCCTATCTTCCTCCGACTCGCCACATTGCAGAAAGTTGCCGCGGGAGGGAAGGGGTAGAGCCTCAGTCGGCTATCTTGCCGAGGACCACGTATCGGCGATCGTTTCCCTCGACTATCGTGAACGCCGCGGATTTGCTGTCCGCGCAATTCATTGCTGTGAAATTTCCTGGCAATTTGCTTGGAAGAGGTAGCTCGATCGCGGCATGGGCCGCGAAAAAGTCGAGCTTAGCAGAGCGGCTAAAGCGGAGAACGCCGATCTTCGACTCTTGAATAAGGATGATTGCCCAACTGCCTTCGTCGCCGCGATATCCGATATTGGCGAGATGCTCGTTAGCGCGATCGCCACCAGTCACCATTTCGTGAAGTCTGTCTTCATAAGGTCCAAGAACACAAACGCGGTCAAACTGCTCTGCGATGAGCAGATGTGCAGGCTGTGGCTCACCGGGTTTAAGTCTCTGAAAATCGACAGGATCTGAATAGTAATATGTCGCGACCGCGATCAAGGCTGATGCCGGGAGCATAGCAATTGCCGCGACGTATTTCCGCCCGAAAGGTCTCCGATTCAGTCTGCGTCGCCGCACTTTTCCCGATCCTTTATGTTACTAAAAGTTGCAGAAAGTATCAGGATGGCACGTCTCATTTGAATATGTTGCGCCGCAAAATTTAGTGATCCTTGAAATGTCACGAGTCGGTTACAATTACAATTGTAGCCGCCGGGGTGAGGTGGAAACCGCATTGGGGCGGCGCATTCATCGACGGAGAAGATGCCCATGCGCAGCATTCTGGCAAGTGTGATGATTGCGTTCGCGTCGAGTGTGAGTGCTCACGACGCGCCAGCGGGTTGGTCTTACGAACCTTTCTGTTGCAATGGCGACAACCATACAGGCGATTGCCAGATGATCCCTTCGAAGAGCGTCAAAGTGACCCCCAGGGGATATCGCGTGACGCTGCTGCCTGGAGACCACCGGCTGGTGACGCGGGCTCATGTCTTCATGCTGCCGATGACGAAGGCGATGCAATCCGGCGATGGTGAGTACCATCTCTGCCTGTTCCCGAATGAGGATACGCCGCGCTGCTTCTACGCGCCGGAAATGGGTTATTGAGCGCCACTTAGAGATCGTGCGCGCCCATCTCGTCGATGATCCAGTTCCGGAAGGCCCTGATCTTCGGCACATTCCGGCGGTTCCCGGGATAGGCCAGCCAGTAATCGCGGCCGTCGTTGCAGGATAGTTCGAAAGGTTGATAGAGCCTGCCTGCGGCGATATCCTCTTCGAAATGCCCCGGATTCAGAATGGCGACGCCTTGCCCCGCCGCGGCTACACTCGCGTCCATGATTTGCGTGCCGAGTTCGTTTCTGGGGAATTTCTCCAGTCCCGGATTATCGATCCCTGCTGCGGCAAACCAAATCCGCCACCAATGGTCCCCGGCGCTGATGATCGATAGTTTGAGGAGATCGGCGGGCGTATGAACGCCGCCGACCTTGGCAGCAAGCACCGGACTTAACATCGGCGAAAAATCGAGGCGCATGATGCGATGGCAACAGAGACCCGGCCAATTGCCGTCGCCCCAGCGGACAGCCAGATCGGCCGCCTCCCTGTTGAAATCTATGAGTGTTGCAGATGTCTTCAGCCTGACGGCAACGTTAGGATGTTTTAGCTGAAACGAGCCAAGATGGCGCGACAGCCACTGTTGGGCAAAAGTCGCCGTCGAATGGATCGTCAGAGTCTCCTCGGATGCTTGTCGAAGCGATTCCATCGCCTCGGCCAGCATCGCGAAACCTTCGGTGACCCTTGGCGCCAGCCGTTCACCGGCATCGGTAAGGCTAATCATGCGCGGGCGGCGCAGGAACAGCGGTTCGCCGATATTCTCCTCCAGCAGCTTCACTTGATAGCTGACGGCAGTTTGCGTCATGCCGAGCTCTTCGCCCGCCTTGGTGAAGCTGCCGAGCGGCGCCACAGCCTCAAAGACGCGCAGCGCATTCAGCGGGAACTGTTTCGACAGCTTCATGGATAACTTCTCTTTATGCATTCAGACGATTGTTCGATTGGAATTGCAGCATTTTTAGCGGCACTCTGCAAGCCATAGCATCAGTTGAACAAAGGTGATGTCATGGACTGCCACGCTATCGAGGAAAGCTCGAAACCCGTCAATCTCTCGCTTTCAGCGCTTGTTTCAGGCATCGCGGCGTGGGCTTATGGCAAGATATTCCACCCGTCGCGGCTCGATCTCGAGGGCACACCGGACCGCGTGAAGCGCGATCTCGGCTTCCTGGATGGACGCGATCCGCGCTACGAGGCCGATCTCTGGCGATAGGCGGAAAGCGCCGTCAAGATTTCGG
The DNA here is from genome assembly GCF_900169785.1 of Rhizobium sullae. Taxonomy (GTDB): domain Bacteria; phylum Pseudomonadota; class Alphaproteobacteria; order Rhizobiales; family Rhizobiaceae; genus Rhizobium; species Rhizobium sullae. The sequence goes on along the minus strand of NZ_FWER01000002.1, from coordinate 300,615 downwards.
CGGCGGTCATGGCGGCGATCACTTCCGGCCGCTTGTCCCTGACCGCCGAACCGCCAATCGGCAGCGTGAGGCGGTCGAGCAAGCTTCGCTCGCCTCCTTCGCGCATAAGCCAGTTTGCGAAGGTCGCGCGTTTCGTGGCCGAGCCGATCATGCCGGTATAGGCAAGATCGGTTCTCTCCAGCGCTTCACGCGCGATCAGGAAGTCCAGCGAATGGTCGTGCGTGAGGATGACGACGGCGGAACCGCCGGGCATCTCCTTCACCAGCGCTTCCGGCATCGCCATAAGCCGCGTCTTCGTTTCCGCCGGCAGGTTCGCAAGCTCTTCCGTTCGCGTCTCGACCACCATCACGGAAAGCGGCAGCGGCGCAAGTGCCGCAGCGAGCGCGTGCCCGACATGGCCTGCACCGAAAAGATAGACCTCCGGCCGGCGCTCTGTTTCTTCGGCCTGCCGTGCTCCCAGTTCCGCCATCAGTTCATCCGTCACCCGCCGGAACCGCAATTGCGTACGCCCGCCGCAGCACTGCCCGATCTCCGGTCCGAGCGGAATATCCATGACCTTGCTGCCGCCGCCCGCAAGCAGTTCGCGCGCGTTGCGGATCGCCATGAACTCCAACTGCCCACCGCCGATCGTGCCCCAGGCGGCGTTTTCGGAGACGAGCATGAAGGCGCCGGCTTCGCGTGGGGTCGAACCCTGGGTTCCGACGACGTCGATGAGGATGATGGCTGGGTGGGCGGACGCGAAGGAAAGGAAAGAGGAAGTCATGGCGCGAAAGCACCCCCCTCTGTCCTGCGGGACATCTCCCCCACAAGAGGGGAGATTGATATGACGCGCGCTTGCCGCCAAACAATATGCGAATTATCGCAGCCTGCTGGCCGCAGGGAGCCGTCGCCTCTAGACAATCTCCCCCCCTGTTCGGGAGATGTCCAGCAGGACAGAGGCGGGTACAACTTGCACCAGCTTCCCCGCTCATTCCCCTTGACTTGAGGCGTTAGTGAGCAAGCCACTCTTACACCCGCTTCATCCGCTCCACCGCCATCAGTACCCGCTCCGGCGTTGCCGGGGCGTCGAGCCGTGGGCAGACCTTGTAGTCGGCGACGCTGGCGACGGCCATGGAGAGCGCTTCGAGCACGGAGATTGCCAGCATGAGGGGTGGCTCGCCGACGGCCTTGGAGCGGCCGATGGTGGGCTCGGTGTTTTCTGACCACTCGGCGAGGCGGACGTTGAATATCTTCGGACGGTCGGAGGCGAGTGGGATCTTGTAGGTCGAGGGCGCATGTGTGCGCAGCCGGCCCTTGTCGTCCCACCAGAGTTCTTCCGTCGTCAGCCACCCCATGCCCTGCACGAAGCCGCCTTCCACCTGGCCGATATCGATCGCCGGGTTCAGCGAGCAGCCGACATCGTGAAGGATGTCGGTGCGGTCGATCAGATATTCGCCGGTCAGCGTATCGATCGAGACTTCGCTGCAGGCGGCACCATAGGCGAAGTAATAGAAAGGCGTGCCGCGGCCAGCGGCCCGATCCCAATGGATCTTCGGCGTCTTGTAAAAGCCTGCTGCCGAAAGCTGCACGCGGGCGAAATAGGCCTCCTTTATGAAATTGGGGAAGGGGATTTCCGCCTCGCCAACGCGCACCCGGTTCGGCAGGAAGACGATGTCCGACGCATCGACGTTCCATTTGTCTGCGGCGAAGGCAACGAGCCGCTCCTTGATCTGCCGGGCGGCGTCATGGGCGGCCATGCCGTTCAGGTCGGAGCCGGACGAGGCGGCGGTCGCGGACGTGTTCGGCACCTTGCCGGTGGTCGTCGCGGTGATCTTCACGCGGTCGATATCGACCTGGAAGCTGTCGGCCAGCACCTGCGCGACCTTGGTGTAGAGGCCTTGGCCCATCTCGGTGCCGCCGTGGTTCAGGTGGATCGAACCGTCCTGATAGATATGCACCAGCGCCCCCGCCTGGTTGAAGGCGGTCATGGTGAAGGAGATGCCGAATTTCACCGGCGTCAGCGCGATGCCCTTGCGGATGTAGCGGCTGTCGCGGTTGAAGCCGATGATGGCATTGCGGCGTGCCCGGTAATCGGCGCTTTCCTCCAGTTCCTCGACGATGCGCAGGATGATGTTGTCTTCAACTTCCTGATGGTAGGGCGTCGTCGTGCGGCCGGAACCGGGCTGTCCGTAGAAGTTCAGCTTGCGGATTTCGAGCGGATCCTTGGCAACTGCGTAAGCGATCTCTTCGATGAAGCGCTCGGCCCCCAGCATGCCTTGCGGCCCGCCGAAGCCGCGGAAGGCGGTATTGGAGACGGTATGCGTCTTCAGCGGCATCGAGGTCAGATGCACATGCGGGTAGAAATAGCTGGAATCGGCGTGGAAGAGGGCACGGTCCGTCACCGGGCCGGAGAGGTCGGAAGAAAAGCCGCAGCGCGCCGCATAGGTCGCGTCGACGGCGTGGATGCGGCCTTCGTCGTCAAAGCCCAGCTCGTAATCCACCAGGAAGTCGTGGCGCTTGCCGGTGGAGCTCATGTCCTCGTCGCGGTCAGGACGGAACTTGACGGCGCGCTTCAGCTTCTTGGCGGCGATGGCGGCAAGCGCTGCAAACTGGTTGCCTTGCGTTTCCTTGCCGCCGAAACCGCCACCCATGCGGCGCACGTTCACCGTCACGGCATTCGACGGAATGTTCAGCACGTGGCCGACGATATGCTGGATCTCGCTCGGGTGTTGAGTCGAGGCCCAGACGGTCACATCGTCATCCTCGCCGGGGATCGCCATGGCGATGTGGCCCTCGAGGTAGAAATGCTCCTGACCACCGATGCGCATCTGGCCCTTGAGGCGATGCTGGGCGTTGTCCATCTCGGCCTTGGCGTCGCCGCGCTGCAATGTCATCGGGGTGGTGACGAGCGGGCTGCCGTTTTCGAGCGCACCGTCGATATCGCTCCAATGCGGCAGGTCGCGATACTCGATCTTCGCCTTCTGCGCGGCATGGCGCGCGGCGTCGCGGGTTTCGGCGATCACGGCAAAGATCGGCTGGCCGTGGAATTCGACCTTGGCGTCGGCAAGCAGCGGCTCGTCATGGCTGCCGTTGGAACTGACGTCATTGGCGCCCGGCACGTCCTTGCCGGTGAAGACCCAAACGACGCCAGGGTGTCTGCGGACTTCCGAAAGATCCATGCTGAGAATCTCGGCATGGGCGCGGTCGGAGGTGCCGAGCGCGCCGTGCAGCAGGCCGGCGGGTTCGGGAATGTCATCGATATAATCGGCAGTTCCGGTCACATGCTTATGCGCTGAATCATGTTTCAGCGAAGCGTGCATGGGGCCGCTGATGATGACTTTGGTGGTGTCGAAGGTGGATTTATCCATGGCGCACCTCCCGGGTGAATATGGGAGCCGCTACCTTTGCCTCCTCCCTCATTCCTATGCTTGTCACAGGAATCCGGCCACGGCGCGTCTGCGCCGTGAATGAATCATTCGCCCGAAGGGAGTCTCTCGCGCCCAAGGGCTTGGGCGCACTGGATTCCTGTGACAAGCACAGGAATGAGGAGGAGAGGGTAGGCTTGCGAGTTTTTTCTGCCTGCACTGCCATCCGCTCTATGGGCACCTTCTCCCCAAGGGGAGAAGGTGAAACCGAGACGGCGCGGCATCCCCTTCTCCCCAGCCGGGGAAAAGTGGCGGCAGCCGGATGAGGGGGTGGGCTTGCACCAATGCTGATCACCATCACGCCACTCCCTCGAACCGCTTCAATTCCACCGGCGTGCCAACCGTTTCCAGGTAGAAGCGCTTGAGCAGGTTCTTTGCCGTCAACTGCCGGTATTCGGCGGTGGCGCGCCAGTCGGTGAGGGGCTGGAAATCGGCATCGAAGGCGCCACGTGCCCTGTCGACGGTTTCCTCGTTCCACGGCCTGCCGATGAGATCGGATTCGACGGTGCGGGCGCGCTTTGGCGTTGCGGCCATGCCGCCGAAGGCGATGCGCACGTCGTTGACGTCGCCGGCCTCGTCGAGCGTCAGATAGAAGGCACCGAGCACGGCAGTGATGTCCTCGTCGCGGCGCTTGGTGATCTTGTAGACCGCGAAATGGCTGCCTTCGGCCGGGTAGGGCATGAAGACGCTTTCGACGAATTCGCCGGGCTTGCGGTCCTGCTTGCCGTATTCGACGAAATAGTCCTCCAGCCGCAGCATGCGCGTGCCCGCTGCCGAGCGCATCTTCAGCGTCGCGCCAAGCGCGATCAAAGGCGGTGGGCTGTCGCCGATCGGCGAGCCATTGGCGATGTTGCCGCCGATCGTGCCCATGTTGCGCACCTGCTCGCCGCCGATGCGGTTGATGAGATTGCCGAGCGTCGGCACTTTCGGGGCGAGGGCTTCGAAAGCCTTGGTATAGGTGACGCCCGCACCGATCGTGACGCCGCCATCGGTCACCTTGATCGTCTGCAACTCGTTCAGGTGGTTGATGAAGACGGCAGGGTTCAGGGCGCGCATCTGCTTCGTCACCCAGAGCCCGACATCGGTCGAGCCGGCGACGACGGTCGCATCCGGCTCCTCGGCCAGAATGCGCGCCAGCGCCTCGACCGAACCAGGAACGATTAACCGCTCCTCGCCGGATGCGATCGTGATCGTCTCGCGCGTCTGCATCGCCCAGAGCCGTGAGACGATCTCGGAGCGAGTCTTTTCGAGCGGGTCGAAGAGCGTGCTCGGGCGCGCGCGGCTGACGGCTTCGGCCGCCTTGACGATCGGCTCGTAACCTGTGCAACGACAGAGATTGCCCTGCAACGCCTTTTCGATCTCGGGCCGTCCGGGCTTCTCGTTTGTGAGCCACAGGCCGTAGAGGGACATCACGAAGCCCGTGGTGCAGAAGCCGCATTGCGAGCCGTGATAGTCCACCATCGCCTGCTGCACCGGATGCAGCGTACCGTTCCTGGCGGCCAGGTGCTCGACGGTGACGACATGCGTGCCGTTCAGCGATCCCAAGAAGCGGATGCAGGCATTGACCGTCTCGTAGAAGAGCTTGCCGTCGAGCAGGCGGCCGACGAGCACCGTGCAAGCGCCGCAATCGCCCTCGGCACATCCTTCCTTCGTGCCGGTCAGCCGGCGCCTCAATCGCAGAAAATCAAGAAGCGTCTCGGTCGGGTGGACATCGGTAAGCGCGATGTCCTCGCCGTTGAGGATGAAGTGGATGCTGTCTTTCATGATGTTCCTTATTCTTGTTTTTGAAATGGTTATGCCGCGGTCCAGCCTCCGTCAATCGAGATGTGGGTGCCGGTCACCTGCCGGGCGTCGTCGCTGGCGAGGTAGAGCGCCATGGCGCCGATCTCCTCGGCCTTGACGAATTCGTGCGTCGGCTGGGCCTTAAGGATGACCTCGGTCTTTACCTGCTCTTCGGTCATGCCGCGGGCCTTGGCCGTATCCGGTATCTGCTTTTCGACGAGCGGCGTCAGCACATAGCCGGGGCAAATGGCGTTCACGGTCACACCGAATTCGGCAAGTTCGAGTGCGGCTGTCTTCGTCAGACCTAATATACCATGTTTTGCGGCCACATAGGCGGACTTGAACGGCGAGGCGACGAGGCCGTGCGCCGAGGCGATATTGATGATGCGGCCATGTTTCTTCGCCTTCATCAGCGGGATGGCGGCACGCATCGTATGAAACGAGCTCGACAGGTTGATGGCGATGATCTGGTCCCACTTCTCGATCGGGAAATCCTCGATCTTCTCGACATGCTGAATGCCGGCATTGTTGATTAGCACGTCGACGGTACCGAAGGTCTTTGCCACCGTGCCGATCAGGTCGGCTATCTCCGCTGGCTTCGTCATATCTGCCGGATGGTAGAGCGCGCTTCCTTTGGAAAGTGATTCAAGCCGCTCCACTATCGCCTTGATCTCATCCGAATTTCCGAAGCCGTTGATGACGACATTGTCGCCCTTGCCGGCAAAGGCGGTGGCGATCGCAAGCCCAATGCCGCTGGTGGATCCAGTGACAACAACGGTTCTCTTCATGCTCGTCTCCCTATGGCTTGTTTTCGCGACGCAATCTCGCGAAGGTTATGCCCAAAGCGGCGCTTCTGGCAATCGCGCGGGAGAGACGATTTGTAGGCCGGAGACAACGACCGAAGGCCGGATGAGAGCTGCTTCTTTTTCGTTTTATTTTCTTTTCAGGTTCGCTTTGGTGCCCTATTGATTTCTGCAACAAAGCACTCGCATGGGAGGGACAGGCGTGAGCGGATATGTTTTGGCGATCGATCAGGGCACGACATCGACGCGGGCGATCATTTTCGATGGCGAGATGAGGATCGCCGGCGCGGGCCAGAAGGAGTTCACGCAATTCTATCCGCGTTCAGGCTGGGTCGAGCACGATCCGGAGGAAATCTGGGATTCGGTGGTTTCCACCATCCACATGGCGCTGCGCGAGGCGAAGATCGAAGCCAAGGATATCGCAGCACTCGGCATCACCAACCAGCGCGAGACGGTCGTCGTCTGGGAGCGCGAGACCGGCAAGCCGATCCACAACGCCATCGTCTGGCAGGACCGCCGCACGGCGAACTACTGCGACAATCTCAAGCGCCAGGGCCTCGAAAAGACGTTCACCAAGAAGACAGGGCTGATCCTCGATCCCTATTTCTCAGGCACCAAGCTTTCCTGGTTGCTGGCCAACGTGAAAGGGGCACGGGCGCGCGCTGTCAAGGGCGATCTCTGCTTCGGCACGATCGACACCTTCCTGATCTGGCGGCTGACCGGCGGCAATAGCTTCGTCACCGACGCCACGAATGCATCGCGCACGCTGATGTACAATATTGCCGAGAACAACTGGGACGAAGACCTGCTCGATATCCTGCGCGTGCCGGCCGCCATGCTGCCGGAGGTGAAGGACTGCGCTGACGATTTCGGCGTTGCCGATGCCTCGATCTTCGGCGCCGCGATCCCGATCTTCGGCGTTGCCGGCGACCAGCAGGCCGCGACCATCGGCCAGGCTTGCTTCGAGCCCGGCATGATGAAATCGACCTACGGCACAGGCTGCTTCGCGCTCTTGAATACCGGCGCGGACATGGTGCGCTCTAACAACCGGCTGCTCACCACAATCGCCTACCGCCTGAACGGCGAGACGACCTATGCGCTTGAAGGCTCGATCTTCATTGCGGGGGCTGCCGTGCAGTGGCTGCGCGACGGCCTCGGGATCGTCGACCGCGCTTCGAAGACCGGCGAGCTTGCGGAACGGGCCGACCCGACACAAGAGGTCTATCTCGTCCCCGCCTTCACCGGCCTTGGCGCGCCGCACTGGGATCCGAAGGCGCGCGGCGCGATCTTCGGCCTCACCCGCAACAGCGGTCCAGCCGAATTCGCCCGCGCGGCGCTCGAAGCCGTCTGCTACCAGACCCGCGACCTGCTCGATGCCATGCAAAAGGACTGGAGGAACGGCAAGGACGACACGGTGCTTCGCGTCGACGGCGGCATGGTCGCCTCCGACTGGACGATGCAGCGGCTGGCCGACCTGCTCGAAGCTCCTGTCGACCGTCCAGCCATTCTCGAAACCACCGCTCTTGGTGCTGCCTGGCTTGCCGGGAGCAGGGCAGGCGTGTGGCCCGACCGCAAGACCTTCTCGGCTAAATGGAAACGCGACCGGCGCTTCGAGCCGGACATGGATGAGAAGACGCGGGCCGCGAAGATCAAGGGGTGGCGCAATGCGGTGAAGCGGACGCTGAGCGGCTTTTAGCATTGCTTTCGCGCAGCTATGCCGCTTGGCCGCTTCAAGCTGCAATTGCTTGCCGCTTCCGCCCTGCCGGCGGAGCGTAGAGCCAGCCGGCGCCGCTGCGATGGGCGACCGCCTTGATGGCGAGCGACAGGCCGATCGCCACGACCACGACAAGCGGTGCGGTCACATAGCCGCTTGCCGCATGCGCCTTCACCAGCGCCGCCATCGCTGCCACCAGCAGCGAAACGATCATGACGTGGGTCACATAGACCGGAAGCGTATTGCGACCAAAATAGGCGAAAGCATGCAGGACTGGCTGCAGCCGAGACATTAGCACGGCGGTTCCGCAGAACCATGCCAGGCCAGCGATGGAAGAGAGCAGCGCCCAGCTGCCTTTCTCGACGGCCTGCAGCCGCCAGCGCAACAGATAGAGTGCCGCAAAGAGCAGGAAGCCGCCGAATGCCGTGAGAACTGGGCGCTCCGTGATCGTGCCGACCACGGATTTTCCGTACCAGCAGCCGAAGAGGAAGAAGACAAAATACTGCAGCACATTGCGATGGGTGAAGAGGTCGACCGGCAGATGCTCGCCGAAGGCGAGGATCGAGACCACTGCGGCGATCGCGATCGTCGCCGCATGATGGGCGGAGGAGAGGAGCTTTGTGGCAACCATGAAGATCGCCAGTGCCCAGATGAACCAGATGCCGGTGTTGGGCGCCCACCACATCTCGATCAGCTGGTAGGGATCGCTGCCTTCGGCCGGTACCAGGGCGTTGGTCTGGACATAGCGGAAGAACAGCCAGCGCGCGGTGCTCCAGATCGCGAAGAGATAGACGAGCAGCCAGATTTTCCGGCGCAAAAAGTCGCGCCAGGACGCCTGTACGGCCGATGCCGCAAGAAAGCCGGAGACGGTGAAAAACAGCGGCATCCGGATCGGCGTCATGATGCTACTGAGGCGGGCATAGAGGTCCGGGGCGATCTCGTGGAAGTCGTGGTAGAGGAGCGTGTGGTAGATGACCACGAGGATGATCGACATACCCTTGGCGATGTCGAGCCAAGCGATGCGGGTTTTTTGCTGCATAGCCGCTCCCCGAATTGTGCAACGCAACAGCAATAAATAGGCGAATTTCGTCAAAAACGAGGGCGCTCAGCCAATCTCTTCATCGGGGCGGAATGCCGCAGCAAGGCCGCTTGTCAATTCTGTACTGATAGGTACAATGTAATCATGTTGGTACAGGAGATGATCATGAGTGCACTTGTCCCGCCTTTCACACTAGAAACCGCAACGCAGAAAGTCCGCATGGCAGAGGACGGCTGGAATAGCCGTGATCCGCAAAGAGTATCGCTCGTCTATACGCCGGACAGCAGCTGGCGGAACCGGGCGGAATTCATCAACGGCCGCGCAGAGATCGTCGCGTTCCTGACGCGCAAATGGGCAAAGGAGCTGGATTATCGGCTGATCAAGGAACTCTGGACCTTCGGCGGGAACCGAATCGCCGTGCGCTTTGCCTATGAATGGCATGACGACAGCGGCAACTGGTTCCGCTCCTATGGCAACGAGAACTGGGAATTCGATGCGGCGGGCTTGATGCAGCGGCGTTTGGCCTGCATCAACGATCTGCCGATCAAAGAATCGGACCGTAAATTCCACTGGCCACTCCGCCGGCGGCCGGACGATCATCCCGGCCTATCCGACCTCGGCCTTTGAAAGGAGGGCGTCAGATCTGAAAACGCTCTACGAACGCACCGATGTCGTACCGCTGCTTGCCGAAATCTTCCGCGAGCTGGGCTTCGAGGGCGCGACGCTCAGCCGGATCACCGAGCGGACCGGCATCGGCAAGGGAAGCCTCTATCACTTCTTTCCCGGCGGAAAGGAAGAGATGGCGGCAGTCGTACTCGCCGATGTCGACACCTGGTTCGAGCAATTCGTCTACGAGCCGCTTCGTCGCGACGATCCTGCGGAAGCGATCGCCGCGATGTGGAAGAATGTCGATGTCTATTTCCGCTCCGGCGGCCGGATCTGCCTAGTCGGCGCCTTTGCGCTGGACGAGACCCGCGAGCGATTTGCGGCTGTCATCAACAGCTATTTCCAGCGGTGGATCGATGCGCTCGCCGATGCACTCGTCCGCAGCGGCCGCCCGGCCGGCGAGGCGAGGGCGGTGGCCGAGGACGCGGTGCTCGGCATCCAGGGGGCTCTTGTGCTGTCGCGCGCGCTGGATGACAAGGCCTTGTTCAAGCGCGCGCTGGATCAGATGGCGAAGCGGTTGAGCGCCACTTGAGCATAGCCGGTGCTGCAGCTCCTTGGCGTCCTCCCATTGCCGTGGCTTGCCGATCCTCCGAACGATAATTTTTTGCTGCGTCCTGTCGGTTGCCGGGTTACTTCTTCGTCATTGAGGAAGAGGAGTGAGAGATGCTTTACGCAATCCTTTGCTATGCCAATGAAGAGACGGTTTTCTCCTGGTCCAAGGAGGAGGAAGACGCCGTCATGGCGAAGCTTCATGCCGTACAGGCTCCCGTCGCCCAGGCCGGAAAACTTGGTCCGGTCGGGCGGCTGATGCCGACGACTGCGGCAACCACCGTTCGCAAGGGCAAGGAAGAGCCGCTTGTGCTCGACGGCCCGTTTGCCGAAACCAAGGAAGCGCTGCTCGGCTTCTACGTCGTCGATTTTGAAACCCTGGACGAAGCGGTCGCCTTTTCGAAGGAGCTGTCGGCGGTCAATCCAGGCTCGACATCCTATGAAATTCGGCCGTTCTACGTCTTCCGGCCCGGAGAAGCCTCGACATGACGGATATTGCCTGGATCGATGTTGCGCTGACTGCTGCCCGGCCAAAGGCGCTGGGCGCGCTGCTGCGCTACTTCCGCGATCTCGATATTGCGGAGGAAGCGTTTCAGGAAGCATGCCTGCGCGCGATCCGCACCTGGCCGGACAAGGGGCCGCCGCGCGATCCGACCGCTTGGCTGATCTTCGTCGGCCGCAACAGCGGCATCGATGCGGTGCGCAAGCAGGCGAAGACCCAGGCACTGCCGGACGAAGATCTGATTTCCGACAAAGAGGATGCCGAAAGCGATATCGCCGACCGGCTGGACGATTCCAACTATCGCGACGACATCCTGCGGCTGCTCTTCATCTGCTGCCATCCGGACCTTCCGGCGACACAGCAGATCGCGCTCGCATTGCGGATCGTTTCCGGGCTCTCCGTGCAGCAGATCGCGCGCGCCTTTCTCGTCGGCGAAAGCGCCATGGAGCAGCGGATTACCCGCGCCAAGGGACGGGTCGCGAAAGCCGGCGTGCCGTTCGAGACGCCGGGGCCGGAGGAGCGGGCGGAACGTCTCGCGATCGTCTCAACGATGATCTACCTGATCTTCAACGAGGGTTATTCGCAGGGCGATCCGAAACGCGAGGCCGCCGCCTTCAGCGACGAGGCGATCCGGCTCGGCCGTCTCCTGCTTCGCATCTTTCCCAGCGAGCCGGAGATCATGGGACTGCTGGCGCTGATGCTGCTGCAGATATCCCGGCGTGATGCGCGCTTCGATGCCAATGGCGAGTTGGTGCTGCTGGAGGATCAAGACCGCTCGCGTTGGAACCATGCGCTGATCAACGAGGCGCTGAACCTGCTCGACAAGGCGATCCGTCACCGCCGGCCCGGACCCTATCAGCTGCAGGCGGCGATCGCGGCCCTCCATTCGCGGGCGAAGCGCGCCAAGGACACGGACTGGGAAGAGATCGATCTGCTTTACGGCGTGCTCGAGCGCCTGCAGCCGTCGCCGGTCGTCACGCTCAACCGGGCGGTTGCGGTATCGAAACTCAAAGGACCGGAAGAAGCGTTGAAGCTCGTCGATACGCTCGGTGAAAAGCTCGACGGCTATTTCTACTATCATGGCCTGCGCGGCGGACTGCTGAAGCAGATGGGCCGAGCGAGGGAGGCGCGCGAAGCCTTCGACCGTGCGATCGCGCTTGCGAATTCCGCTGCCGAAGCGGCTCATATCCGCCTGCAGATCGACAAGCTGCAGAGTGAGCATGCACACCCGGCTGCGAAATAAATTTGAAGAAAAAATCGCTGACGATGTCGGAACGACAAATGGCGACACGTCCTTGTAACAACCTGATGGAAAACAGGTTTTGCTCAACAGGAGGAATGCTGAAATGATTGCTGATGCAAAACACGAACTCGTTCTCGTGCGTGAATTCGATGCCCCGCGCGAAAAGATCTTCAGGGCGTGGACCGATCCGGAACTCATGAAGGAATGGTTCGTCCCGCGCCCCTGGACGGTGTCCAAGGTCGAGAGCGACGTCCGCCCGGGCGGTTCGAGTCTTGTCGTGATGCGCAGTCCGGAAGGTCAGGAATTTCCAAACCACGGCGTCTATCTGGAAGTCGTCGAAAACGCGAAGATCGTCCTGACGGACGCCTATATCAGCGCCTGGGTTCCATCCGAAAAACCTTTTATGACCGCGGTGGTGCTTCTCGAAGACCTCGGCAACGGCCGGACCAAATACACGGCCAAAGCGCTGCACTGGCGGGCCGAAGACAAGGAAGAGCATGAAAAGATGGGCTTCCACGAAGGCTGGGGCAAAGCTGCCGATCAGCTTGCCGAGCTTTTGACCCGCATCTGATAGTTTTGGCAGTTCATGCGGGTGCTGAAGCGGTTTCATCTTGATTCCGCCGGCGCCCGCAATCCTTTGATTTTGGATTCGGATTGGCAGTTCCTTATATATGTAGCAGCGGCGCGAAGAAGGCTGCAAAAGGGCCGGTCTTCATCACCGATCGCGCAAGCCTTCGCATGTTCTGTTGACGATCGAGGAATATACCAAACTTGCCGGAAAAGGTGCGAGCATTGCCGAGCTTTTTTATTCTCCTGGCGCGGATGAGTTCGAGTTCGAGCCGCCGAGAATTGACGATTTTGGGCTGAAGTCCGTCGATTTCTCCTGATGTATCTCATCGACACGAACGTCCTGTCGGAATTCCGCAAGCTGCTCACCGGCAAGGCAGATTCTGTCTTTGCCGAATGGTTTTCGACGGTATCTTCCGAGCGTCTCTATGTTTCGGTCGTGACGCTTTTCGAGATCGGGAACGGGATATTGAGGCTGGAGCGGCGCGATGCGCATCAAAGTTCGATCTTGCGGAATTGGTTCGTCAAAGCAAGGACGCAGATGCAAGGCCGTATTATCGACATCGACCAGGGGATTGCGCTGCGCTGTGCCGCATTGCACGTGCCCGCTCGACGCGGGATGCGTTTATCGGTGCGACGGCGATCGTGCGCAATCTGACGCTCTTGACCCGCAATACCCGCGACTTCCAGGGGATGGGCGTCGAGATCATCAATCCCTGGGAGCGGCGACCCTAAGTCACCCATCAATTTCATCGAACGGTCCGTTCCAGAATTTCCGGTTGCCCTCCGCTGCCCGTCTTCTTATCTCCATGGGCACACTCAACAGGATGCCGAGCATGGAACTGGGTCTTTATACCTTCGCCGACGTCAATCCGAACCCTGAGCGCAGCAAGGGTGCCGAAGGAGCCGAGCGGCTCAAGCATCTCATCGAGGAGATCGAGCTTGCCGACCAGGTGGGGCTCGATGTGTTCGGGCTCGGCGAACATCACCGGCCCGATTATGCCGTTTCCGCGCCTGCGGTGGCGCTGGCTGCGGCGGCGGTGAAGACCAAGAATATCCGGCTGACCAGCGCGGTGACGGTGCTTTCCTCAGATGATCCAGTTCGTGTGTTCCAGCAGTTTGCAACGCTCGATCTGATTTCCAACGGCCGGGCCGAGATCATGGCGGGGCGTGGCTCGTTCATCGAATCCTTTCCGCTCTTCGGCTACAACCTCGAAGACTACGACCAGCTTTTCGAAGAGAAGCTCGATCTGCTAATGACGCTCCGCGAAGGCGAGACCATCACATGGCAGGGCGAGCTGCGGGCGCCGGTCAACGGCCGCGGTGTCTATCCGCGCCCGCTGCAGCATCCGCTGCCGCTCTGGATCGCTGTCGGCGGGACGCCGCAATCCGTGGCGCGCGCCGGTGCGCTCGGCCTTCCGGTGGCGCTTGCGATCATCGGCGGTGAGCCGCGCCGTTTTGCGCCGCTCTTCGATCTCTACCGCGAGGCAGCGGGCCGGGCCGGACAGGATCAGGCGAAGCTGAAGACCAGTATCAACGTCCATGGCTTCATCGCCGATACGACGGATGCGGCAGCCGACCAATTCTACGGTCCGCAGGCGGAGGTCATGAACCGCATCGGCCGCGAGCGCGGCTGGGGACCGACGAGCCGGGCGCATTTCGACATGTCGCGCGGGCCTTCCGGGGCCCTCTTCGTCGGAGACCCGGAGGTGGTGGCCGAAAAGATCGTCGCACATCACAGGATATTCAGGAACGACCGTTTCCTGCTGCAGATGGCGATCGGCCTCATGCCGCATGAGCAGGTCATGCGGGGCATCGAGCTCTACGGTACGAAAGTGGCCCCGCTTGTCAGAAAGGCATTGACTGACGCTGGCGAAGGGGCGAAAGCCACGGCCTGAACCCGCGATGGCCTGCGCCTTGCGGCAGGCCGGAAAAAATTATGGTAATCGAAAACGACGACGAACTGGTAAAGCTCAAGGAGATCGGCCGCATCTGCGCCAACGCCATTCAGGTGATGGCGGCAGCAGTCGAGCCCGGCATGACAACGCTGGAGCTCGATCAGATCGGCCGCAGGGCGCTGGAAGATGCGGGCGCGCGTTCAGCGCCGGAATTCTGCTACCAGTTTCCGGGTGCGACCTGCATCAGCGTCAACGAGGAAATCGCCCACGGCATTCCGGGAGCGCGTGTGATCCGCCCGGGCGATCTCATCAACATCGATGTCTCGGCCGAAAAGGACGGTTTCTTCGCCGATACCGGCGCCTCCTTCACCGTGCCGCCGGTCAAGCCAAAGATCGAGAGGCTCTGCCGCGACGGCAAGCGGGCGCTCTGGGTAGGTCTCAACCAAGTGAGGGCCGGCGAGCCGCTGGCGAAGATCGGCAAGGCCGTCGGTGCATTCGCAGTGAAGAACCGCTATACGCTGGTCGCCAATCTCGCAAGCCACGGCGTCGGCCGCTCGTTGCACGAAGAGCCCGCCGAGCTTTCCACTTGGCCCGATCCTTCCGAGAAGCGGATGATGACCGAGGGCCTCGTCTTTACCGTCGAGCCTTTCCTGTCGCTCGGCGCGACATGGGCCGAAGGCGGCGACGACGCCTGGACGCTCTACGCCGATCCGCAGGCGCCTACCGTGCAGTTCGAGCATACGGTCGTGGCGACGCGGAACGGGCCACTGATTTTGACGCTGCCGGATGGCGGGGTCTAGCGGCAAGTCTCGCGACATAGTGTTACCCCCTCACCAGCGAAATCTAAGCCTTGGCCGGCGGCCAAGGACAAGAGTTCGTACCCTCTCCCACAAAGGGAGAGGTAGGGGCGCCGAGCGTGCGGCGAGTTCCTCTCCCCACTGTGGGAGAGGAAGCAATTTCGGCATTTAGCATTTAGCCGCAGGCTAAGTGCTAGAAATTGCAGGTGAGGGGATCGGAGGGAGCCTGCCTCACCCTCACGTCTGCGGCTTGCCACCTTGCAGAATTTCCGTTGCGGCGCGTTCCAGGATGCCGGCGATGCGGGCGGCTTCGGCCTTTGACCATGGATAGCGCATCCTGAGTGCGGCGCGCAGCAGCGTACGGGCGGCGCGGATGTCGCCATTGTCGCGCATCAACTCTTCCTCGTCCTCGGCGTCGCGATGGCGGCCGTGGTGGTCCGGATCGAACATGCGGTTGACGAAAGCCATCTTCTCGCCGATGCGTTCGAGCTTGTTCAGCGTGTGCTGGATCATCGCGCGGTTCTCCTCGACCTTCTGTCTGCCGCGTTCGGTGATCTTGTAGAGCTTCTTGGTGCCTTCGTTCTCGACTTCGGCCAACTCGGTCTCTTCCAGATAAGTCAGTGCCGGATAGATGACGCCGGGGCTCGGAACGTAGAAACCGCCCGAGCGCTCCTCCAGGGTCTTGATGAGCTCGTAGCCGTGACGCGGACGCTCGTCGAGCAGCGCCAGCAGCACCAGTTGAAGATCAGCGGCCGCAAACTTGCGGCCCATTCCCATCCGCATCGCTTCGCCGAACATGCCGCTACCTCTGAAACCTCTCATGGTCTGCTCCTTTATCGTTGGTCATATCCAGAAATATATCGTAAAATATATGTCGTAAGATATATCGTTCAAGAGAGGCATCAAGGATTTGTGGAATTGATCGATCGATCAGATTTTCTCGTTTGTCCCTGCCATTGTGCAGCGCGATAAAGCGAGCATGTTGGCACGCGGCGATACTGAACCAGCGAACCTCTTGCGGACGGCCCTTGCCGGCATGATCGCGATGTCGGCGGCGATGGGGTTCGGGCGGTTTTCCTATACGCCCATCCTGCCCGGAATGATGAGCGGCGTGCCGCTTTCGGCGGCCGATGCCGGGTTTATCGCCTCGGCCAATTTCGCAGGATACCTCGCGGGCGCCGTGCTTGCTGCTTACAGCTGGGCGACGGGTCGCGAACGCAAGGTCGCACTGTTGGCACTTCTGGCGAATGCTGTGCTGCTCGCGGCCATGGCCGCGACCGATTCTGTTGCCGCCTTTGCGGTCATCCGCTTTCTGGCCGGACTGGCGAGCGCCTTTGCGATGATCTTCACCTCGTCGATCGTCTTGAGTCATGGTGCTGCGGCAGGCAACGACCACGTTCAGGCGGCGCATTTCGGCGGCCCGGGTGCTGGCATTGCGCTTTCTTCGGTCATGGTGATGCTGATTGGCCTCATCTTTACCGGTGCCTCGGGCTGGCAAGCCGACTGGATCGGCGGTGCGGTCTTTTCGGCAATCAGCCTCGCCGCCGTCTGGCTTCTGCTGCCATCGGCTCCGGTGCGTGCGGGCAATTCCGGCAAGGAGCCGCCGATCGCCTGGAGGCCGCCGGTGGCTCTGCTGACGCTGTCCTACGGCATCTTCGGTTTCGGCTACGTGATCACCGCGACTTTCCTCGTTGCCATCGCGCGCATGGATGCGGCGGGGCAGATGGTTGAATTCCTCTGCTGGTTCATCGCCGGACTGACGGCAGCTGTTGCGCTTTTTGCGTGGCGGCCGCTGGTCTATCCGCTTGGCCTCGGCTGGGTCTATGTCACCGCTCTTCTCATAGAGGCGCTCGGCGTTCTCGCGACCGTGATGCTGCCGCATTCGCTGGCGCCGCTGATCGGCGGGGCTCTCTTCGGCGCGACCTTCCTCGCCATCACCGCCTACGGGCTTCAGATCGGCCGCAAGCTGGCGCCGGAAAGCGCGCGCCGCATCTTCGCAACGATGACCGCCGCTTTCGGTCTCGGCCAGATCGTCGGCCCCGTCGTCGCCGGCTGGATCGCCGAGCAAACGGGCAGCTTCATCCTGCCGACCTATATCGCCGCTGCAGCCCTCATCCTATGCGCCGCGCTCGTGCTGCCGGTGATCAAGAAACTGGGATAAGCCGTTACAAATGCGTAACAATGGGCCAAACCCATTGCTGCCTTCTTCGAACTGCCATAGTTTCCGGCACAATCAGTCAGCTGATACTCCCAAGATTCCAGTTCAGGAAAGCAACGTCACCCGTGTTTGTATCGTATTTCCCCAAGCCGAAACTCTTCTTCACCTCAGCTGTGGTTTGGGCGCTTCTCGCCGTTCTGCTCTGGTATTTTGGCGGCTCCCGCCTAGGCGCTGTCATTGGCTTGGCACCGCTGCCGCCCGGGCAGGAGGCCCCGATCGGGGTTTCAGTGTTCTGGTCGACGCCGTTCCTGTGGTTCTATATCTACTACATCGTCGCGGTCGCGCTCTTTGCGGGCTTCTGGTTCGCCTACAGCCCCCATCGTTGGCAGATGTGGTCCGTGCTCGGCTCGGCGCTGATCATCTTCAATACCTACTTTTCGGTTCAAGTCAGTGTGGCAGTTAATGCCTGGTATGGCCCTTTTTACAACTTGATACAGAAGGCACTGACCACAGTCGGATCCGTTCCGGCCTCAGAGTTCTATTTTGGCATGCTGGGCTTTGCCGGCATCGCCTTTGTAGCGATTACTGTCGGCGTGCTGAACCTGTTCTTCGTAAGCCACTGGATATTCCGCTGGCGCACAGCGATGAATGGATACTACATGGCACACTGGCCGAAGCTCCGCCATATCGAAGGTGCCTCCCAGCGCGTTCAGGAAGACACGATGCGCTTCTCCACTACGATGGAAAGCCTCGGCGTCAACCTCGTCAGCTCTGTCATGACGCTGATCGCCTTCTTGCCGGTGCTCTTCAAGATCGGTGCAAGCATCACCGAACTGCCGCTGATCGGCGAGGTGCCGCATGCGCTCGTGTGGGCGGCTATCTTCTGGTCGATCTTCGGCACAGTGTTCCTCGGCCTAGTCGGTATCAAGCTGCCGGGACTGGAATTTCGCAACCAGCGCGTTGAGGCGTCTTATCGAAAAGAACTCGTCTACGGCGAGGACCATGCCGATCGTGCCGCGCCTCCGACTGTCGCCGAGCTCTTCGCCAACGTCCGCCGGAACTACTTCCGCCTCTATTTCCACTACATGTATTTCAACGTCGCCCGCATCTTCTACCTGCAGGCAGACAACCTCTTCAGCCTGATCGTGCTCATTCCCTCGATTGTCGCCGGCAAGCTGACGCTCGGCCTGATGACACAGATCAACAATGTATTCGATCAGGTGCGCGGCTCGTTCCAGTATCTCGTCAATTCGTGGACGACGATCGTTGAGTTGCTGTCGATCTATAAGCGCCTGCGGACGTTTGAATCGGCGATTGAGGGCGAACCGCTGCCGGAAATCGACCAACGCTATCTGGAGCGTGAAGCAGGCGTCGTTCACGCCGACGGTTGAGGCATGGTATGCGGATTTTATTTCCGCTAACTCGAACGTTCCGGTTTGCGGCGCCCCCGTCATCCGGCACCTTCTCCCGAGGGGAGAAGGGCCTCGTGGCGGCGGCGTTTGCGCCACTCGAAAGGTGGAATGATTGTGGTGGCGCTGATCAATGGTGAGGGCAGTGATAAAGTTGGCGGGCGTGCCACTTTCACCTTCTCCCCAGCGAGGAGAAGGTGCCCGAAGGGCGGATGAGGGGGCCGCCTGGTATGAGTTTCAATGGACGCGTAGAAGCGACCTCATAGCCCCGAAGTCTCCTGTTCCCTCAGCGTCCCGCGTGCTTCGATCATCGGGATCGCTTCCGCGTAGCTGACGCAAGCCACATCGGCGCGGCGGCAGACGTCGCTCACCAGGCGGTCGAGCGCGCGCCAATAGGCGCCACCGTTCATTTCCACGAAGTGGAAGCCGAGCTGGAGGGGAATGCGGTCGCCCGCATATTGCCTATCGAAAGCGTGCCTGAAGGCCGCGTAGGCGCGCTCCTCGAAAACCTTGCTGCCGGTCTTGTCTTCTTCGCCCTTGGAATGGCGGACGAAGAGATTGTAGTCCATGCCGATCACCGGTTTTTCATTCGGGCCTTCTGGGATCAGCGGCAGGCCGAAGCGGATCACGCCGTGTTCGACGACGGGCATCGCCGGACCTTTGGTCACCAAGCTGGCGTCATAGGAAAAGCCCGCCTTCTTCTCCGCGGCGATCATGTCGGCGCCCGGTGTTGCGGAAAGATACGGTGCGCGAAACCCCTTGATGCCGTGCTCGACCAAGCCCTGCCAGCCCTGCGGCTCTTCAAGACCGACGCTTTTCCAGGCGTTTTTCAGCGTCGCGTTGAAGGTCGCGTATTCGGCGGACCAATCGGCCTCGCTCCATTGGCGGCCGTCGAAATGGCCGCAGGCGTGGCTCGAAATATCGTGGCCTTCGAGGTGCGCATGCCAGATATTGCCGAGCCGCTCGCGGATTTCCTCGTCGCTCTGCGCAAAGCCGACATTGGACTTTCCGCGTTTTTGGTGAGGGGCTTGGTAGGCGTTCTTCGTGGCTTGATTCATCAGAAAGGTACAGGAGAGAAAATAGGTGAAGTGCGCGCCGTTCCTTGCCGCCATCTCGCGGCTCTTCTGCCACAGCGCGTTGTCATGGGCGCCGTCGAAGGAAACGATCACGAGCTGCTTCGGCGGCTGATCGGCTGCCTGGGCGGGGAGGGAAGCGACAAGGCAAAGGGCCAGCGAGGCAGGAAAAATGGAATGAAACATGGACACCGCGACAATTTGTTTGCGGCTTTCCTGTTACAGAATTGCGGCGAAGCTGCGGTGGCACTGGCATTTTCCGGTGGCTGCCGCTAATCCTCGGGAAACGGACAGGAGACGCGCTATGGCATTGCTCATCGTCGGCATCATACTTTTTCTCGGTCTCCATCTGGTGCGCGTCGTCGCGCCCGGCTTTCGTCAGTCGATGATCGCAAGCTTGGGCGAGCGCCGCTGGAAGGCCGGTTATGCGATCGCGAGCCTTCTTTCGCTGATCCTGCTGATCTACGGTTTCGGCCAGGCGCGGCAGGTCACCGGCTTGCTTTATGCGCCGCCGGTCTGGATGGCGCATATCGCCGTGACGCTGATGCTGATTGCGCTCATCTGTCTTGCCGCCTCGCTGCTGCCGGCGGGGCACATTGCGGTTCGGACCAAGCATCCGATGGTGCTCTCGGTGAAGATCTGGGCTTTCTCGCATCTGCTGGCCAACGGCGAGACCTCGTCGGTGCTGCTGTTTGCGGCCTTTCTCGCCTGGGGCGTCGTCCTCCGCATCGCCCTGAAGCGGCGCGAGCGGGCGGGCGAGTTGAAGCTGCGGCCCTTCGTCTCGGCGAAGTACGATCTCTACGCCGCCGTAATCGGCGTGGTCGCTTGGGCGCTGGTCACCTTCAGGCTGCACGAATGGCTGATCGGCGTTTCGCCGCTCGCCGTGTGACGAATCTTTGCGATCCCCCTTACAAGTGCCGCAAAATGGAGTAGAAGGCCCCACAATATGCGGCAACGCATGCAATGGGCTTATCCGTGCCGGAGACGAGAATGGCATTCAACGACGACAGCTTCATCCGTGAAGTCAACGAGGAACTCCGTTCCGACCAGATGAAGGGCGCCTGGCGCCGTTTCGGCCGCTATGTCATCGCCGTCGCCGTTCTGATCGTGGTCGGCACAACAGGCAAAGTTGCCTTTGACTACTGGGACGACAACCGCTCGTCCGGCACCGGCGATCAGTTTCTGGCGGCGATGAAGCTTGCCGACGAGAACAAGAGCGACGAGGCGCTTGCCGCGCTCGCCACGCTCGAAAAGGAAGGACATGGCGCGTATCCGGTTCTCGCCCGCATGCGCGCAGCCTCGGTCCAGGCGCAGAATGGCGACAATACCGCGGCTATCGCCGCCTTCGAAGCGATCGGCAAGGACCAGTCCGTGCCGGAAGCTGTCCGCGATGCTGCCAAGATGCGTGCCGGCTGGCTGCTGATCGAAAACGGTACTTACGAGCAGGTTTCCGCCGCCGTCGAGGAAATGGCCATTCCGGCGAATGCCTTCCGTCACTCGGCCCGCGAAGCGCTCGGTCTTGCCGCCTACAAGGCCGGCAACATGGCGCAAGCCCGCCAGTGGTATCAGGCGATCGCCGACGATGCCGCAAGCCCGCGCAACATTGCAAACCGCGCCCAGATCATGCTTGATAACATCACCGCATCCGGCAAGGCGCCCGCCGCACAGGGCTGAATCTAAGGATTTCTAATGAGCTTTACGGTCGCGATCGTCGGTCGCCCGAATGTCGGCAAGTCGACGCTTTTCAACCGTCTGGTTGGGAAGAAACTGGCGCTTGTCGACGATACGCCCGGCGTCACCCGCGACCGCCGGCCGGGCGATGCGCGGCTGATGGACCTCAAGTTCACGATCGTCGACACCGCCGGCCTCGAAGAGGCCGATGCCGAAAGCCTGCTGGGGCGCATGCGCGCCCAGACGGAAGCGGCAATCGACGAGGCCGATCTGTCTCTCTTCGTCGTCGACGCCAAGACCGGTCTGACGCCGGTCGATACCGCCTTGGCCGAGATGCTGCGCCGCCGCGGCAAGCCCGTCGTCCTCGTTGCCAACAAGGCCGAAGCGAAGGGCTCCGACAGTGGCTTCTACGACGCCTATACGCTCGGTCTTGGGGAGCCGACGCCGATCTCGGCCGAGCACGGACAGGGCATGCTCGATTTGCGCGACGCGATCGTCGCGGCACTCGGCAAGGAGCGCGCTTATCCGCCGAAGGAGGACGTCGCCGTTACCGACGTCGACGTGCGGCCGTCGGAGGTCGAGGGCGAGGAAGACGAAGAGCCCGCCTACGACGATACAAAGCCGCTGCGCGTCGCGATCGTCGGCCGGCCGAATGCCGGCAAGTCGACGCTCATCAACCGCTTCCTCGGCGAGGACCGGCTGCTGACCGGGCCGGAAGCGGGCATCACGCGCGATTCCATCTCCGTCGAGTGGGACTGGCGCGGCCGCACCATCAAGATGTTCGATACCGCTGGCATGCGCCGCAAGGCGAGGGTGATCGAGAAGCTGGAAAAGCTCTCCGTAGCTGATGCGCTGCGCGCCATCCGTTTCGCCGAGCTCGTCGTCATCGTCTTTGATGCGACGATCCCCTTCGAGAAGCAGGATCTGCACCTTGTCGATCTGGTGCTGCGCGAAGGCCGCGCTGCCGTGCTCGCCTTCAACAAATGGGACATGATCGAGGACACGCAGGCCGTTCTCTCCGATCTGCGCGAAAAGACCGAGCGGCTGCTGCCGCAGGCGCGCGGCATCCGCGCCGTGCCCATTTCCGGCCAGACGGGCCGAGGGCTCGACAAGCTGATGCAGGCGATCATAGATACCGACAAGATATGGAACAAGCGCATTTCGACGGCGAGGCTCAACCGCTGGCTGGAGCAGGCGCAGGTGCAGCATCCGCCGCCGGCCGTTTCCGGCCGCCGCATCAAGCTGAAATACATGACGCAGGTTAAGGCCCGCCCGCCGGCCTTCATGATTTCCTGCACGCGTTCAGACGCTCTGCCGGAATCCTATACGCGCTATTTGATCAATGGTCTGCGCGAAGATTTCGACATGCCGAGCGTGCCGATCCGCATCCATTACCGCTCGCCGGACAATCCGTACGAGTCGAAGAAGAAGCGGTAGCCGCCTTTCACTCCTGTTCGGGATATGCGCCGCCGCACGGCGCGCTGAAAAGCTGGAGCTGCCACATGGCCGCTCCAGCAATGACCCTACGAAACCTTGGCGCTCCTAGTCGAGGAACGCCGCGCGCAGCCGATGGAGCACGCCGCGCTTTCCTTCAGCAAAGAAGGAGCGGATTTGCCGGGCAGCGGTTGCAGCGTTCACCGTAGCGCCGAAGTGGCAGTAGCAGATGACCTTATGCAACTCCCTGTCGGTCAACTCGAAGAAACGCTTTGCCTCGCCATAGGTGTCGTTTTCCATCCCGGCTGCACGCAGCACAGGATCCTTGAACGCGACGGAGATCGGCGAATTGTCGGCGCGCATGATGTCGCGCCCTGCTTCCGGCTGATATTCTGTCTGGTGCAGCGTCGAGAGGTGCCGGTTTGGGAACTGCTCGAGAACTTCTGCCCAGCGCTGCAGGCGCTCGCTGCGCGACATCGGCCGGCGTGGCTGATCCGGGTTGACGTTTGCGACGGTCCGCAGTTGGTCAAGTGCTTGATATTTCATTTTAGCCTCCGATTCAGACGATGGCTGCTCCGCCCCCTTGCTCATTTGCCCTAAGATAAGATTGACTCTTGCGGGCGCGGAAGTCCAATCACGATGCTCATCGAGGCGGCTTTTTGCGTCATTGGCAGCGTTTTCGGGCGCTTTGGTGCTGGAGAGCCGGGTACGAGGGTTGCCGGTGAATTGTAGGCGACCGATAAGCGCGAGAAGCAGTCACTGCCCGCCATTGATCGGCCGCAGTCGATGCAGTGTGTCCGCTGGGCTAACAGCACATTCGCTCTTCTATGCTGTCACACTCCTGCTCAACGCCTCGCCAAGAGCCACGGTCTCGGCCTGCAAGCGCGAAACCGGCGGCGCCCCGGCCGGTGGCGCCGGCGACGCAATTGGGGATCGCGGCGGCTTTTTCCTTCAGCCTGATCCTTCGCCGCTCAGGCGGACGATAACGACGCGTTCGTCTTCCTTGTAGCGCTCTCGGCGAAGATAGCCGGTGGCCTCGAGGACCTCAGCAGGGGTAGGCGTGCTCGGTTCCAGGAAGAGCTTTTCGCCAAGACTGCCGACGGCCTGGCTGTCTCTTGAAGGCCATCAGCAAAACCGCGACCGTCCACAGCGCCATCACGCTTGCCAACCGCATAATCAGGTCAAGCGCTCGACTTCATCGGGCCGACGGCATCGCTGGCCTTTCTGCTTTTGGGCAAGGTCTTGGCATATTGCCAGGCCTTCTTCCATTTCGGCGTAATGACGCCGTTGGCGGCGCGGATGTTGTTGATGAACTGCTGCGTCGCTGCTTCCCAGGAGTATTGCAGTGCAAGGTCCCGTGCCTTCTCGCGTGAGGCGGACAATGCGCCGAGGCAGGCCGTCTGCAAGTCTTCGTCCAAGGCTCCGACCTCGCCATCCTCGCCGATGATATCGAGCGGGCCGGTGACGGGGTAGGCGGCAACGGGAACGCCGCAGGCGAGCGCTTCCAGGATCGTGTTGCCGAACGTGTCGGTCAGTGATGGGAAGACGAATACATCGGCTTGCCCGTAGATCCTGGCAAGCTCTTCGCCGAATTTCAGGCCGGTGAACAGCACGTCCGGATAGCGTTTTTCCAGCTCCGCGCGGGCAGGGCCGTCACCGACCACAACCTTGGAGCCGGGCAGGTCGAGATCGAGGAAGGCGGGCAGGTTCTTTTCCAGCGCCACACGTCCGACCGACATGAAGATGGGGCGCGGCAGGCCGAAGGGCTTTTCCTCCAGCTTCATAGGGCGGAATTGCGCGGCGTCGATGCCGCGGCTCCAGGGCATCAGGTTGCGGATGCCCTTTTCCGACAGTTCGCGTGCAAGGCTCGGCGTTGCCACCATGCAGCCGGCGCCGGAATTGTGGAACCACCTCACGAATGCGTAGAGCCAGCTCTTCGGCACCGGCAGGCGGGCCGAGACATATTCCGGGAAGCGCGTGTGGTAGCTGGTGGAGAACGACATGCGGTTCCTGAGGCACCAGCGCCGCGCCGTCAGCCCGAGCGGGCCTTCGGTGGCGATATGCACATAGGATGGCTTGTGTTTTTCGATCTCGCGGGCGACCCGGCGGTAATTGGCGATCGAGAGGCGAATTTCCGGATAGGTCGGGCAGGGGAAACTGCTGAAACGCTCGGGCGTCACCATGGACACGGCGACCCCAAGGTTCGCAAGCTCGCGGTTGGTGTTCTCGATCGAGCGGACAACGCCGTTTACCTGCGGATGCCAGGCGTCGGTGACGATCACCAGCCTCTCCGGCACGCTTCCAAGCGCGGCATTGGCGCAGCTCTCGCCGCTATGGCTGTTCGACGAATGTTGCAGCATTTCCCGTTTTCCATCCACGCCGCGCCGTACCGGACGGCAGCGGACAACCCCAGGCGGGCGTGAGGAACGTGATTCCCGCATGCCCTATTTTGAGGCCTCTCCATGATGGATTTATTACAGGCGGATTTCGGCTGGCGATCGATGCACGATTGCCACACCCGGGGCTACAGTCCGAGCTTGTCCTTCGCGACCAGCGCACCATGTTCGCTGACGACGCGCGCGGCAACCTTCGCTGCGAAATGGGCGCTGGCGACCGGATCCTTCGTCTCGAGATATTTGGCCAGGAATGAGCCGTTGAAGCTGTCGCCGGCGCTGGTGGTGTCGACAACCTCCTTGACCTTTTCGGCCGGCACGAAGTTCTGCTGGCCGGCGAAGTTCAGCGTAACGCCTTCTGCGCCGTTCTTGATCGCGACGTTCGGCGCGCCGAGCGCGCGGTAGCGGTGGACCGTGGCTTCGATGGAGTCGTCGCCGAAATGCAAGGCCTCGTCTTCGAAACTCGGCATGACGAGAGAGGAGGAGCGGGCGCCTTCGCTGATCGTCGTGTGCATGACGTCATAGCTCGCCCAGAGGCGCGGGCGGATGTTCGGATCGAAGACGACGAACTTTCCCGCGGCCTTGGCGCGGCGGGTTTCGGCCAGCAGCGTGTCGGCATCTTCGCGCGGCAGGATGGCGAGCGTGATGCCCGAGAAATAGACGACGTCCGAGCCTTCGATCGCCTCGCGCAACCGATCGGGATCGGCGGCGAGCTGCCGGGCGGCGGAGTTCTCGCGCCAGTAGCTGAAGAAGCGCTCGCCATTCCTGAGGTTGATCAAGTAAAGGCCAGGCGCCTTGCCCTTGATGCGGCGAATGAGCTTTGTGCCGATGCCAGCTTCCTCGAAGAAGGCGATCATCTCGTCCGACATGGGGTCATCGCCGAGCGCGGTGAAATAGTCGACGCTCCAGGCCGGCTGCATGCAGGCGCGGGCATACCAGGCGGTGTTCAGCGTATCGCCGGCGAAGCCTTTTCTCAGCAGGCCGCCGCCTGCCTGCGAAAGCTCCACCATGCACTCACCGATCGATAAGAACCGTCCGCTCAAAACTGCCTCCCGAAAATTTCCTTCGTTTGCTGATAACGCGGAGAGGCGCTGGGAGGCAAGCGTCGGTATGGCTGGTTCCGGCACGTTTGCCGGGCGGCGGCCGCAAGAAAGTCTGCTTCGCTCTGTCTGCGAAGCAGGTTTGATCAACGGCGCATTGCTATTCGTGGATCGTGTAGCTGCCGAGCTGGCAGAGGTCCTGCGTGTCCTCGGTCGTGTCGAGGTCGGATGCCTCGTCGAATTCGAAGCGCATGTCGTATTTGCAGACATCGCGGCCGTCGGCGATGGTGATGCTTATCGTTTCGCCCGGATTCAGGACCTGCTCGCCGAAGACGTCGTCTTCCCATTCATCGACGCCTGTCGGGGAGGTGTAGAAGCGCGTCAGCTCGGATTGGGTGCCGTTGATGAGCTTGAATGTCAGATCTTCAGCCTGCGCCGGAAAGGCAACGGCAAAAAGCACCGCTGCAGCAGCTGCGGCAACGTTTAAGCCTGTGTGTTTCATGAAAAGAATCCCCCGCCCATGATTGGGCCGATTCCTCCTAGCTGAAGCTTGTGAAAGGACAATCATCAGGAAGTTGCAGTTTTGCCAAACCGGGCAATCGACCCAAAAATGGCTGACGCAAAAAGCCCGCCGGCGACGGCGGGCTCATGTCGCAGATCGCCTATCCGATCTCCGGGCAGCCCCGGCGGTTCGCGAAGACGATGCGGTCCGGGCCGTAACGGGTCCAGCCTTGCACCGTGACGCTACGGTTCGTCACGCGGACGACCTCAGCGCGGCGTAAGCCGGATTCGCGAGCGGCTATCTGTGCCTCGCGCGGGCTGCAGCCCCGGCGGTAGTCGTCGCGATAACGATCATAGCGATCGCGTTCGTAGATGCGTGCGCCGTCCGGACCGATGCGGAACTCAAGATCCTGAGCCTGGGCAAAGGACGCGGGCGCGACAGCGCCTCCGAGCGTAAGCGCCAGCACAAGGCCGGCATTGGATAACAGCTTGAGCATTTTCTCCTCCTTTCGGAGCCCCTGCAGTGACCCTCATGCTTGTGTAGGGGTGAACTGCCTCGGAGCGCGAATTGTTCCGCTCCGAGGCAGGTCCCGGCAGCCCGCGTGTTGCCCGCGATCTGACCCAGGACAGACGCGAATTACCGATCCATGTGGTAGCAGGCTGCCGTTTGGCCCGCGCGCACATGCTCGGTCGGCGGCATTTCCGTCCGGCAGATGTCCGTCGCCTTCCAGCAGCGGGGCGAGAAGACGCAGCCCTTCGGCGGGTTCAGCGGCGAGGGCGGATCGCCCTGTAGGCGGATGCGTGTGCGCTGGCGGGCAAGCTTCGGATCGGGGATGGGGGCGGCCGAAAACAGTGCCTGCGTATAAGGATGCGCGGGATGTTCGAAGACCGTTTGGCAATCGCCAGCTTCCACCACCTTGCCGAGATAGAGCACGAGCACGTCGTCCGAGATCAGTCGCACGACGGAAAGGTCGTGGCTGATGAAGATCAGCGTCAGGCCGAACTCCTTGCGGAGCTTGCGCAGGAGCGTGATGACCTGCCCCTGGATCGACACGTCCAGCGCCGACACCGGCTCGTCGCAGATGATGAGCTTCGGCCTTGTCACAACCGCGCGGGCAATGCCGATGCGCTGTGCCTGGCCGCCAGAGAACTCATGCGGGTAGCGGTTGATCATTTCCGGCACGAGGCCGACGGCGCTCATGATCTCGCGTACACGTTCGAGGCGCTGCGCTTTGGAAAGTTTCGGCTCGAAGACCGTCAGCGGTTCGGCGATGATGTCGCCGACCGTCATACGCGGGTCGAGCGATGCGATCGGATCTTGGAAGATGATCTGCATGTCACGGCGTGCGGCACGCATCTCTTCGTCCGACAGGTCCAGCAGGTTGCGGCCTTGCCAGAGGATTCGGCCTTTCTGCGAGCGCAGGAGCCGCAGGATGGAGCGGCCGAGCGTGGATTTTCCGCAACCGGATTCGCCGACGATTCCGAGTGTGCGGCCCTCCTTCAGGTCGAAGCTGACATTATTGACCGCCGTCAGCATCACCGGCGGCTTGAAGAAGCCTTTCGCGGGCAGTTCGAACTGGGTCGTCAGGTTCTCGACCCTCAGCAGCGATCGTTCAGCCATGGTTCAAGAGCTCCTCGATTCGCGGGAAGGGATGGAAGCAGGCTGCGCAATGGCGCGGTGCCAGCGTTTCGAGCGGCGGCGGACGATCGATGCAGTCGTCTTCTACCTTGGGACAGCGCGGCGAGAAGTTGCAGCCCTTCGGCAGGTGCTGCAGGTTCGGCGGCCGTCCGGGAATGACGACGAGCTGATCGACATCCTGATCCGGGCGCGGGATCGCCGCGTGCAGCGCCGCCGTATACGGATGTGCCGGATTCTCGAAGAGCTCGTCGACCGGCGCCTCCTCGACGATGCGGCCGGCATACATGACCGCGACGCGGTCGGCGAGGCCGGCAACGACGCCGAGATCGTGGGTGATCATTGCGAGCGCCGTATTCATCTCAGCAGTCAGATCGTTGAAGAGATCGAGGATTTGCGCCTGGATGGTGACGTCGAGCGCGGTGGTGGGCTCGTCGGCAATCAGGAGCTTCGGCTTGGTGAGCAACGCCATGGCAATCACGATGCGCTGGCGCATGCCGCCGGACAGCTCGTGCGGATAGAGGTTGAAGCGGCGCGTGGGGTCGGGGATGCCGACGCGCTTCAGCATGTCGAGCGCTTCGGCAGAGGCCGCGCGTGCGGTGAAGCCGCGATGAACCTCAAGCTGTTCGGTCAGTTGCCGGGAAATCCTGAGAGACGGATTCAAGGCGGTCATGGGGTCCTGGAAGACCATGGCCATGTCCTTGCCGCGCACCCGATCGAGTTCGCGCGGCTTCAACGACAGCACATCCCTGCCTTCGAGCAGCGCCTGGCCGCTGGTTTTGCCGTTCTTGGCGAGCAGCCCCATGATGCCCAGGAAGGTCTGGCTTTTACCGGAGCCGGACTCGCCGACGATCGCGATGCGCTCGCCGCGCTTGATCGAGAGGTTCATGTTGGAGACGGCCTTTACCTGACCGTCCGGCGTCTCGAAGGTGATCGAGTAGTCTTTGAGTTCGAGAAGGGTGTCGGTCATCCTTAGCGGTCCTTCGGGTCGAACGCATCGCGCAGGCCGTCGCCGATGAAGAGCAGGCTGAGCAGCAGGGCGACCAGAAAACTTGCAGGGAAGACCAGCAGCCAGGGCATGTTCTCCATGGCGTCGGTGCCTTCGGCGATGAGAGTGCCGAGCGAGGTCAGCGGTTCCTGGACGCCGAAGCCGAGATAGGAAAGGAAGCTTTCCGTGGCGATGATTTCGGGAACGGTGAGCGCCGCAAAGATGACCACCGGACCGATGAGATTCGGAATGACGTGCTTGAGGATGATCTTGAAGGGCCTCTGCCCCGAGGCGCGCGCGGCCTCGATGAATTCTCGCTGCTTGATCGACAGCGTCTGGCCCCGGACGATGCGAGCCATGGTCAGCCACTCGAGCGCGCCGATCGCGGCGAAGAGCAGGTAGACGTTGCGGCCGAAGATCACCATCAGCAGGATGACGAAGAGGATGTAGGGAAGCGCATACATAATGTCGACGAAACGCATCATGACCGAATCCAGCCTGCCGCCGATATAGCCGGAGACGGCGCCGTAAAGAACGCCGATGACGACGGAGACGACGGTTGCCGTCAGCGCGACGGCGAGCGAGACGCGGGTGCCGTAAAGCACGCGGGCCAGAAGATCGCGGCCGTTCGGATCGGTGCCGAAATAGTGGCCGCTTGCAAAGTCCGGCGGTGTGCGGAAGGCGGCCCAGTCCGGATCTTCATAGTTGAAAGGAATGAAATAAGGGCCGAGGAAGGCTGCGAGGACGAGCAGCGCCAGCACCGCGATTGAAAGCACGGCCGCCTTGTTGTGCGAGAGGCGGCGGAGTGCATCCTTGGTGAGCGAGCGGCCTTCGGGGGCCAGGCCTTCGGCCTGCAGCAGTTCGGCGGCGAGCAGCTCGCGTTTTGCGGGGTTGAGGATCATCTGTTTCTCACTTTCGGATCGAGCCACGCATAGGCGATATCGACGAGAAGGTTGAGGAAGACGATCAGCACCATGTAGAAGATGACCGTTCCGAGAACCATGCCGTAGTCGCGGTTCAGCGCTGCGGTGATGAAGTAGCGGCCGATGCCAGGCAGTCCGAAGACGCTCTCGACAACCAGCGAGCCGGTGAGAAGATAGCTTGCCGCCGGTCCGAGATAAGAGACGACGGGCATCATAGAGGGTTTCAGCGCGTGACGCATGACCGTCAGGCGCGGGCCGATGCCTTTTGCCTTGGCGGTCCGGATGAAGTTCTGGTTCATGACTTCGATCATCGAGCCGCGGGTGATGCGCGAGATGCGGCCGGCATGCGGTAGCGCCAGGACGACGACCGGCATGACGAGGAATTTGAGGGAGCCGTCGCCCCAGCCGCCGACCGGAAGCCAGGCGAGGCGGATGCCGAAGACGAGCTGCAGGATGGGGGCTATCAGGAAGTTGGGAAGCACGACGCCGACCAGGATGAGCGCCCCCAGAACGTAGTCGGGCGTCTTGTTCTGGTAGAGCGCCCCAAGACAGCCGACAGCGATACCGACGATGATGGCGAGCAGGAAGGCGGCGGTGCCGATCGTGAAGGTGTAGGGCAGGCCGATCATGATCTGCTGCGCGACGGTGAAATCCTCGCTGGCGAAGGAAGGGCCAAGATCGCCTTTCAGCAGGTCGCCGACATAGATCAGATACTGCTGGATCAGCGGCTTATCCAGATTGTAGTGGGCCGCAAGGTTTTTCAGGATCACCGGCGGCAATGGCCTTTCGCCATCGAAGGGGCCGCCGGGGGCAAGGCGCAAAACGAAAAAGCAGGCTGTGACGGCGATCCAGAGAACGGGGATCGTCGACAGCAATCGACGGAGTGCATATTTGATCATGATCGTGGACCGGCCCTTCCCGCGAGCCGCGGGAAGGGCCGTTTTCCCTTACTCTTTCATCGACAGCCAGCGCGTGCGGTGGATGTCCTGCACGTTGTCGACGAAGCCCTCGATCTTCGGCGAGACGACGTTCTTCGAGACGTAGTAGTAGATCGGCAAGGCGGCGGACTCATCCAGCGCCAGTTGCTCGGCCTTCTTGAAGATCTCGGCGCGCTTGGTCAGATCCGTCTGCGCGTTGCCTTCCTTGATCAGCTTGTCGTATTCGGGGCTGGACCAGCGGCCATAGTTCATCTGAACGCCGGTGACGAGCAGGTTCAGGAAGTTGTCCGGATCGTTGTAATCCGCAAGCCAGCCGGCGCGGCCGATTTCCACTTCGCCACTTTTCAGCTGATCGTAGTGCACCTTGGTCTCGGCATTGACGAGTTCGATATTCACGCCGAGCGGCTTCCACATGGCGGCAATCGCCACGGCGATGCGCTTGTGGTTGTCATTGGTGTTGTACTTGAGCTGTGCCGTCAGCGGATGATCCGGGCCGAAACCTGCTTCCGTGAGCAGTTTTTTCGCTTCGACGACCTTCTCGTTGTAGGGTAAATCCTTCCAGGAGACATAGGCCGGCTCGCCGTAGTTGGCCGTACCCGGTGGTACCCACGAATAAGCGGGCAGTTCACCCGTTCCGAGGATCTGCGGGCCGATAACCTCGCGATTGATCGCCATGGAAAGAGCCTGGCGGACGCGCTTGTCGCTAAACGGCGGCTTGCTCGAGTTGATCACGTAGTAATAGAGGCCGGAGAACGGAGCCACGTGCGCCTGGCCGGGCAGGTTCTTCTTCATCCATTCGTACTGATCGGTCGGGAAGTCCGTGAGGATGTCGAACTCACCGGCGCGGTAACGTTTCAGCGCGGCTTCCTGGTCTTCAAGCACGAAGAACTTCGCGCCGTCGATCTTCAGATCTTTGACACCATAGTACTGGTCATTCTTGACGGTCGTAACGTGCGAGCCGGGCACCCATTCCGTCGGCTTGTAGGGGCCGTTGGTGACGATGGTGCCGATCTTGACCCAGTCCGCGCCCTTGGCTTCGACGACATGCTTCGGCAGCGGATATGCGGTGTAGTGGGTCAACGCGCCGATGAAATACGGCGTCGGGGCCTCGAGCGTGATCTCGAGCGTTTTATCGTCGATTGCCTTGACGCCGAGCTGGTTGAAATCGGTGATCTCGCCCTTGTTGATCTTTTCGGCATTCTTGATGGTGAACTGCAGATAGGCGTAGTCGGCGGCATTCTTCGGGTCCATGAGGCGCTGTAAGGCGAAGACGAAGTCTCCGGCCGTTACCGGCTGGCCGTCGGACCACTTGATGCCGTCTCGCAGCTTGAAGGTGTAGACTTTGCCGTCATCCGAAACGGTCCAGCTTTGGGCCTGGCCCGGAATCGGATTGAGCTTGGCATCTTCAGCCACGAGTCCTTCGAAGATGTCGCCGGCAATGCGATTCTCCCAATCGCCGGAGAGCTTTTGCGGATCGAGCGATGCCGGATCGCCGCCATTATGGATATTGAGGGTGGCCGCGTGGGCCGAGAAAGCCAGTAATGTGCCAAGCATTGCTGAGGCTAGAAATTTTTTCGTTGTATGGTTCATATTGGGCCACCTTTCCAGGCTTTTTTGCCTATTCTTAGTCGTTTGTTCCCGGTTTTTGACCTGTTACGTGCAAGTCAACGCGCACCTTATCGCAAAGGTTTGGCGTTGCAACCCCCAATGAAGGAGGGTTGCTCAAGGTGTGGACAAGCCCGTAAGCGGCGTTTTCTTTGCCATGAGCGTCCCGCCCAAAAGAGGTTATCGGCGCAGTTGTTTTTTGTTTTCCGGGCTTTAGTCTGTGCGCATTTCGAGTGGCGCGGAGAATCCGGCAAATGGCGACAAAGGCAGCGGACTGGTGGCGGGGTGCGGTCATCTATCAGGTTTATCCACGGTCATTTCAGGATACGAACAGCGACGGTCTTGGGGACCTCAAGGGCATCACCCGCCGCCTTTCGCATATCGCCGACCTCGGCGTCGACGCGATCTGGCTCTCGCCGTTCTTCAAATCGCCGATGGCGGACATGGGTTACGATGTCTCGGATTATTGCGACGTCGATCCGATTTTCGGCACGCTTGACGATTTCGACGAGATGATGGCTACCGCCCATTCGCTGGGGATAAAGGTCATCATCGACCAGGTGATTTCGCATACGTCCGACCAGCACCCGTGGTTTATCGAGAGCCGCTTGAGCCGCACGGATCCCAAGGCGGACTGGTATGTCTGGGCCGACCCGAAACCCGACGGCACGGCACCCAACAACTGGCTTTCGATTTTCGGCGGCCCGGGCTGGGAATGGGATGGCGTGCGGCGCCAATACTACCAGCACAATTTCCTGACCTCGCAACCGGATCTCAACTTTCACAACGAGGATGTCCAGGATGCCGTATTGAAGACGGTAAAGTTCTGGCTCGACCGTGGCGTCGACGGCTTCCGCCTCGATACGGTCAACTATTACTTCTGCGACAAGCAGCTTCGCGACAATCCACCTCATGAGCCCGGCGTGAGCGACGGCGGCCTGGATGCGCCCGATACCAATCCCTACGGGATGCAGAACCATCTCTACGACAAGACGCGTCCGGAAAATCTCGATTTCCTGAGACGTTTGCGGGCGCTTCTCGATCGATATGAAGGGCGGGCGACGGTTGGCGAGGTCGGAGACGGGGCGCGGTCGCTGAAGACTGTTGCGGCCTATACGACCGGGGGCGACAAGCTGCACATGTGCTACACCTTCGATCTGCTCGGACCGGATTTCACCGCCGCGCATATTCGCAACTGCGTCGAGAGCTTTCAGAAAACGGTTGTCGACGGCTGGGTGTGCTGGGCCTTCTCCAACCATGACGTCAAGCGCCATGTGAGCCGGTTCGCAAGGACCGAGGAGGAGTGTCCGGTGATTGCCAAGCTCGCGATTTCCGTGCTCGCGGCGCTGCGCGGTTCGATCTGCCTTTATCAGGGTGAGGAGCTGGGGCTTGCCGAAGCGGAACTGGCTTTCGAGGACCTGCGCGATCCCTATGGCATTCGCTTCTGGCCAGCGTTCAAGGGCCGCGACGGATGCCGCACGCCGATGCCCTGGGAGGCCGGCAAAGCGCATGCGGGCTTCACCTCGGCGGAGAAAAGCTGGCTGCCGGTACCCTATGAGCAGGCCGCCCTATCCGCCGACACGCAGATAGCGGACACCAATTCCGTACTCACCCACTACCGGCGAACGCTGGACCTCCGGAAGCGGTATCTGGCGCTCGTCGACGGCGACATGGAATTCATAGACACAAATCAGGACCTTCTGGCGTTCACGCGCGGGAAGGACGAAGAGAAGCTGCTTTTCGTGTTCAACCTGACGCGAGAGGCGGCGGAGTTCAGATTGCCCGCGGGAATGATACTTGGCAAGCCAGTCGATATGCCGGGAACTGGCGGTTCGATCGGCAGAGAGTCGATCCAACTTGAAGCGCTAAGTGCGTTTTGTGGCCGGATTTGACAATTGTAAATTACAAATACCGGCCTTGCGCGCGCACATCCATATAAGGCGCTGAGCGAGAACGGGAACCCGACATTGGAGACCACATTGGCGGTTCTAAAAGCCATCGGTCTTGAGCTTACCGCCAAGCCGAATGCCGGATAACGAATCTCACCCGATCAGCACGAAACGGTCCACATCGACCATTCCCCGGTCCGAAATCTTTAGATGCGGGATCACGGGCAGCGGCAGGAAGGCGAGCTGGAGGAAAGGCTCTTCTAGCGTGGCGCCGAGCGCGTAGGCTGCCTTTCGGAGATGATGGAGGGTGTCGCGGACCTTTTCGTAAGGTTCGAGGCTCATCAGCCCGGCGACGGGGAGGGCGATTTCGCCGGTGACCCTGCCGTCCTCGACGACCACGAACCCGCCTTTGATGTCTCCGAGACGGTTGGCGGCACGTGCCATATCGTCCTCGTTGACGCCGACGACACAGATATTGTGGCTGTCATGGCCGACGGTGGAGGCGATCGCTCCTTTCTTCAGGCCGAAGCCCTGGACGAAGCCGTTGGCGTGGTTGCCGTTCTTGCCGTGGCGCTCGATGACGGCGACCTTGATGATGTCGTTTTCGAGGTCGATGCCGATCTCGTTGCCCTTTGTTGGCAGGCGCTGCCGGCGAAATTCGGTGATGATCTTGCCGGGGGTGACGCCGATGACCGCCGTTTCGTCCTCGTTGGCCGGCACGCTGAAATGGGCGGCACTGACGGGGCGGGCCTTGACGCTGTCGAGACCCACCGGCGCGACCAGTTTGCGGGTGGCGAAGAGTGCATCCGTGACGGGGCGGCCGGCGGAAAAGACGATCTCGGCTTTGCAGCGCTCCAGGCTGTCGATGACGGCGAGATCGGCGCGCCAGCCGGGCGCGATTAGGCCGCGGTCCATCAGCCCGAAGGCGCGGGCGGCGGAGATCGAGGCGGCGCGGTAGATCGCGAGCGGCTCGACCCCGCTCGCGATTGCGGTACGGATCATGTAGTCGAGGTGACCCTGTTCGGCGATATCGAGCGGATTGCGGTCGTCGGTGCAAAGCGCGAGATAGGGCGACAGACGTTCGGTGATGATCGGCATCAAGGCCTTCAGATCCTTCGAGACCGAGCCTTCGCGCACAAGGATGTGCATGCCCTTGCTGATCTTTTCGAGGGCCTCTGCTGCGGTCGTGCATTCATGCTCGGTGCGGATTCCGGTGGCGAGGTAGCCGTTGAGGTTCATGCCGCGCAGCAACGGTGCGTGGCCATCGATATGACCGCCCTGGAAAGCTGCGAGCTTTTCCATGCAGACCGGATCCTTGTAGATCACGCCGGGGAAATTCATGAACTCCGCAAGGCCGATGACCTTCGGGTGATCGCGGAAGGGAAGGAGCCTTTCGACGGGCAGATCCGCGCCCGATGTCTCAAGATGCGTGGCGGGCACGCAGGAGGAGAGCTGGACGCGGATGTCCATGATCGTTTCGAGGGCCGAATCGAGAAAGAACTGGATGCCTTCGGTGCCGAGCACGTTGGCGATCTCGTGCGGATCGCAGATGGCGGTGGTGACGCCGTAGGGCAGGACGCAGCGGTCGAATTCATGCGGCGTAACAAGCGAGGATTCGATGTGGAGATGGGTGTCGATGAAGCCCGGAACGACGATCCTGCCGGAGATGTCGATCTCGGTTTCGCCCTCATAGGTGCCGCAGGTGCCGACGATGCGGTCGCTGCCGATGGCGATGTCGGATTCGACGAGTTCGCCGGTCACGAGATCGAAGAAACGTCCGCCTTTCAAGACGATATCGGCCGGCAGGCGGCCTATGCCCTGGTCGATGAGGCGTTCAAGCTTGGTGGTCATGGGCATCCTCGTTCTGGCTATCCGTCCGTTATAACTGAAGTGCCGGACAAAGCGCTACAAGCGAGACTGCTCCGCAAATGAAAACCGGGCGCCGATAACACGCCCGGTCAATGGAGTGCCGGTTATCAGGCCTTATTCGGCGGCGACGATCTTGCCGCCTTCCCACTTGTAGAGCGCAAAGCTCTGCGAGGTGAGATCGCCGGTTTCGCCATAGGTGAGCTTGCCTATCGCGGTCGGGATCGGTTCGCCGGTCTTGAGGGCGGCTGCAACCGCTTCGGAATCTTCGGCGCTGCCCGCCTTCTCGATGCCTGCCTTCAGGACCTCGACGGCGGCGTAGGCATTCAGCGTGAAGGCTTCGGCCGGGATGTTCTTGGCGGCGAGCGCATCGGACGCTGCCTTCGAGTCGCCGCTCTTGGTCGCATCGGACGCATTGGTGAAGACCGTACCTGCTGCGGCTTCCGTTCCGATGTTCCAGAATTCGCTGTTCGACAGGCCGTCACCGCCGATGATCGTTGCCTTGACGGAAAGGTCGGCGAGCTGGCGGGCGAGCAGTCCACCCTCCGGATGGTAGCCGCCGAAATAGATCACGTCGACATTTTCGGCCTTGAGGCGGGTTGTGAGCGCGCTGAAATCCTTATCGCCGGGGGTGATTGCATCATTGATGACCTCGGTGAGGCCGCCAGCGTTGAGCGTCGCCTTGAATGCATCGGCAAGCCCCTTGCCATAGGCGCCCTTGTCGTTGACGATGGCGACGCGCTTGTCCTTGAAGGTCTTGAGCACGTATTTGGCGGCGACTTCGGCCTGCTGGTCGTCGCGGCCGCAAGTGCGCAGTACATTGGTGAGGCCGCGCTTGGTGAGATCAGGTGCTGTCGCTGTCGGGGTCACCATCAGAATGCCGTTTTCGGCAAGCACGTCGGAAGCGGGGATGGCGACGCCGGACGTGACCGGACCGACGACGAAGCGGATGCCTTCGCCGACGAGCTGGTTTGCGGCGGAAACGCCCTGCTTCGGCTCGCCCGCGTCGTCGGCAGTCTTCAGGACAACCTTCTCGCCGAGGATGCCGCCTTTCTTGTTGATCTCCTCGACAGCGGTCTGCGCGCCGTTCTTCACCTGGTCGCCATAGGCGGCAACCGGGCCGGTCAGCGGTGCGATGAGGCCGATGGTGATGTCGGCATAGGCAAACGGCGCAAAGGCCAGCGATGCGACAAGGGTCGCGCCAGTCAAAGTCTTAAGACTCATTTTCGTTCTCCTTGGGTGGGGCCTTCCGGCCCGCGACGACTGCCGCGACAGCGAAACCCGCTCGTTCAACACCCCAAAGGGATGCGCCAAAGGACGGCGGCTACGGTGCGGTCAACGCGCCTTCCGGCCACTTTTGGCTTCGGAAGGCACAGAGTAATTTTCTATGAATTTTGCCGCGATTCCGCAAGGAGATAACAAAACGAGGCCCGTCCTTGGCAAATCCGGTAGGGAACAGGCGTCGATCGCGATTTTCTTGGAGGTTTTCGCGATCTATCTTGTTGGAAGGGCTCTTTGCAGGAACGCGACGATCATGTCTGCAATTTGCCGATGAATGGTGCTTCGATCGGCGCCCTGACCATCCTTGCAGACGATGCTCTCGCCCCGTACTTCCTCCTCAATCAGCGCTGCCGCTCCCGGTTTGCAAGGCTGCATGAAACTGAAATGCAGGGAGCCAGGGACGAGGGCATAGGAGGTCGTGGCAGAAGGCAGATACTGGGCCAAGTAGGCAGAGTCCTTGTTGGTGGCGGCGATGTCCGCTTTGGAGGCAGTCTCCTTGTCGACATCCTCGGCCGCACCTAAGACGAGCGCTGGCACGCGGACGGACGCGAGGCTTTGCGGCGTAAGGCCGCGTCCTGGGCCGAGGTCAAGCATGACGACCGCGCGGATCCGCCGGTCGCTGAGATCGGCGCCCATCGCTGCGGTGGAGGCTGCATCCCGTCCTACACCCAACGCTTTGAATATCTTGCAATAGAGGGAGCCGAACTGCGCCATGCAATTCTTCATTATATCGTTGGCATCGAAGCGACCGCCCGCAAGTTCAATGACCGTCCATCCGCCGAGCGAATGACCGATGGCAGCGATGCGGTCGATTGCAATGCCGCCAGTCAGTTCCCGACGAGAAAGCAACGCGTCGATAACGAGGCTGAGATCGCGCGGGCGCTTCCAGAGCATTACGGCTCCAGGTGGGCGCATATCGAAGGTGGTAGTGCCGGGGTGGTCAGGTGCTGCGACGACATAGCCTTTGCGAACAAGTTCGCTCGCGAGCCAGGCGAGGTTGCGCCAACTACCGCCATAGCCGTGCGAAAGGAGCACCAACGGGTGAGGGCCGGTCCTGGCTTCGGAATCCTTAACGACAGGCTGGCCGCTGAAGGTGGGAGTTTCGCCGAGCAGCACCGGTTCCCGGTCGGTGTCCGTAGGATACCAGATGCTGACATGCATGGGCCGGTCGCTTTCGATGTCCGGCAAGGTCATCTCGCGGAACCCAACCGCAGCGAATGCCGACTGGGCCGAGAATGAGACGAGCAAGGCGATGAAAGGCATGAACTTGAGCATGGAATCTCCGGTTGGAAATGAACTCGTCCTTCCTGCAGGGAATTTGTGCGGGCTGCGACCCGCAACGCGATCGAGGTCGCAACAAAAAGGGTCGAGACAAAAGCCTCGACCCTTGGACTTCAAATCTCAGCGTGAACCGTCAATGCAGTCTCAGATGTTGTTCTGCAAAATTTCGCGCAGTTTGCCAAAGAGCTCGTCGATGTGCTTCTTCTCTATGATGAGCGGCGGGGAAAGGGCGATGATGTCGCCTGTGGTGCGGATCAGCAGGCCGTTTTCGTAAGCCTTCAGGAAGGCCGTAAACGCGCGCTTCGTCGGTTCGCCGGCGATCGGGTCGAGTTCGATGGCGCCGATCAGGCCGGTGTTGCGGATATCGATGACGTTCGGGCAGTCCCTCAGCGAGTGAAGGGCGTCGGCCCAGTAATCCGAGAGATCGGCGGCGCGGGTAAGCAGGCCTTCTTCCTTGTAGGTGTCGAGGGTGGCAAGCGCGGCGGCGGCGGCGATCGGATTGCCCGAATAGGTGTAGCCGTGGAAGAACTCGATCATGTGCTCCGGTCCATTCATGAATGCGTCGTGAATCTCGGAGGTGACAAAGACGGCGCCCATCGGGATGACGCCGTTGGTCAGGCCCTTGGCAGTGGTGATGATGTCGGGCTTCACGTCGTAAAACTGCGCGGCGAAGGGAGCGCCGAGACGGCCGAAGCCGGTGATGACTTCGTCGAAGATCAGCAGGATGCCGTGCTTGGTGCAGATTTCGCGGAGCTTCTGCAGGTAGCCCTTCGGAGGAATGAGAACGCCGGTGGAGCCTGCGACGGGCTCGATGATCACGGCGGCGATCGTGGAAGCGTCATGCAGTGTCACGATGCGCTCCAGCTCGGTTGCGATGTCGCCGCCATGTTCGGGCTCGCCGCGGGTGAAGTTGTTCTTTCCGGGCTGATGCGTATGGGGCATGTGGTCGACGCCGGTCAGAAGCGTGCCGAACATCTTGCGGTTGGAAACGATGCCGCCGACCGAGATGCCGCCGAAATTGACGCCGTGGTAGCCGCGTTCGCGGCCGATCAGGCGGAAGCGGGAGCCGTTGCCCTTCACGCGGTGATAGGCCAGCGCCACCTTGAGCGCGGTCTCGACCGACTCGGAACCCGAGTTGGTGTAGAGGACGTGATCCATCCCTTCCGGTGCGATATCGACGAGGCGGTTTGCCAGTTCGAAGGCCTTCGGATGGCCGAGCTGGAAGGCCGGGGCGTAGTCGAGCTCGCCGGCCTGCTCGCGGATCGCCTCGGTGATCTTCGGCCGGCAGTGGCCGGCATTCACGCACCAGAGGCCGGCGGTGCCGTCGAGAACCTGACGGCCGTCATGCGTCGTGTAGTACATGTCCTTGGCGCCGACGAACATGCGCGGCTCCTTCTTGAACTGCCGGTTTGCCGTAAACGGCATCCAGAAGGCGCGAAGATCGTTTGGTGCATTGAGGCGATTGGACATGCTGTTCTCCTGGCCGTCGCGAGGCCGTTCCCGGGGCTTTGCGCCCAATTTTTACTGTTCGGTCAAATTATCAGGGCTTCTTGGGGCGTCAAGCCATGGACGTCATCGATGGCGGCGCAGCCTTCCCGCAAACAAACAAAACCGGCAAATCGAGAGATTTGCCGGCCAAAGTTATTTTATCGTGCTGAAATACTGCTCACCGTGCCATTCCGGATACATCCCTTTGGCAGCACGGCTTTTTAGCAAACTTTATGTCTGCGTTATTATGCTGCAGATCTGCTGCGGCCCTGGACTGCATAAATATCCTCGAGCGTCGCCAGGATCTTCATCACCGGTTCCGAATTGCTCGAGTAATAAATGGTCTGCGCATCGCGGCGGGTCTTCACCAGTTTCTGTGCCCGCAGCTTCGAAAGATGCTGCGAAAGCGCGGACTGGCTGAGCCCGACCTGGGTTGCAAGTACGCCGACGGGGACCTCGCCTTTGACGAGGCTGCAGAGGATCAGGAGGCGCTTGGGATTCGCCATCGCTGATAAGAGGGCGGCCGCCACATTAGAGTGGTCTGACAAGTCAGTGGTTTCCATATTTCCAATCTTCCTAAGCGAATCGTACATCCGTATAGGCACAGGGCGTTAGACGGGGGGTTGGCGGACAGTCAAAAGTAGCAACTGGTCTGGAAGATTGTATATACCTAAATTTCACGTACTGAGTATGCTATTTTAGATATATGTGACGTAATGTCCGCCGCATTGTCGATGAGTGACTCAAATTCGCAACGGTTGATCAAATCGCCGGAAATAGCGTCGAACCCCGCGCAGTCCACCCCACATACGCGCCATGCCGCACCGTTTGGCTCATTAAAGAGCTTTGCGAGCGCCCCGGACAGGTCGGGGTGCTTATCTACTAAATCTCGCACTACCTGCGCCGCCTGTGCGGCAACGGCATCGTTCGCTGGCGAGAGAATCATGAGGTCGGCGCCTTCCAGAAGATATGCGCGGCCGAACCCTCCATTAAGGCTTGCCGACTGCGGCATGAGACGGAAGAAGCGGAAGTCCGGGAAGTCTATATAGAGCTTCGCCTTTGCATGCCGGTCGAGGAAACGGGTGCGGATGCGCTGGTGAACGGAGCTTCCCCGCTCGACCGTTTCGGCAATGCATTGGGTGGTGAGCCGCGGATGCGCCAACGGGTCACCTCTGCCGGGTTCGCCTGTCAGCAAGGATGCGCGCGGATCGGCCTCCAGCGCCTTCGTATGCGTCGAGAGCGCCGAAACCAGGATCACCGGCACGCCGTCAATATCGGTGCCGAGCAGAACTCGGCTCGCGAAGGGAAAGCCGGTCGCTGGATCGAGAACGGCAAGAGCACCATAGCGGGCGGAACGCAGAAGAATGCGCGCGAGCTTGCGCGCTTCTTCGTCCGTTTCCCTGAGTACGGAAGCCTGATCTTTCATGTCCACTTTCTTGACGGAAGCGGGCGGCGGGATCAAGCCTGTTCTTTGCGCCGGTGCTGGGTCAGGCCGGCAACGACATCCTGAGCCGAAATCGTGCCGATGATGGCGCCGTTCTCGACGACGCCGATACTGCCCGGCTGCCGGGAGAGCGCGTCGAGAATATCGATTAGCGGCGTTTCGGCGCGTGCCGTGGCGCTGACGCTCGCCCCCGCCGCATGGCCGAGGCCCGGCTGCATCACGTCCTGCGCCGTCAGCATGCTGATCGGGTTCATGTGCTGGACGAAATCGGCGACATACTGATCGGCAGGGTTCTTGACGATATCTTGCGGCGTGCCGCACTGGATGATGCGCCCGCCTTCCATGATGGCGATGCGGTTGCCGATGCGGAAGGCCTCGTCGAGATCGTGGCTGACGAAGAGGATCGTCTTCTTCAAGCGCCGCTGGAATTCGAGAAGCTCATCCTGCAGGCGGGTGCGGATCAGCGGGTCGAGCGCGGAGAACGGCTCGTCCATGAGCAGGATCGGCGCGCCGGTGGCGAAGGCGCGGGCGAGGCCCACACGCTGCTGCATGCCGCCGGAGAGTTCGTTGACCTTGCGGTCGGCCCACTTCGTCAGGTTGACGAGCTCGA
This sequence comes from Rhizobium sullae, assembly GCF_900169785.1. Taxonomy (GTDB): domain Bacteria; phylum Pseudomonadota; class Alphaproteobacteria; order Rhizobiales; family Rhizobiaceae; genus Rhizobium; species Rhizobium sullae. The sequence continues at coordinate 258,023 of NZ_FWER01000002.1, read as the reverse complement.
GTTGTTCTTCGACGCGCTTCTTGCGTTCGGCGTCCGGCATGCCGGCCAGTTCGAGGCCGAAGCCGACATTCTCGGCGACGGTCCGCCAGGGCAGCAGGGCGAATTGCTGGAACACCATAGAAACGGTGTGCATGCGCAGGTCGCGCAGACCCTTGGCGCTTGTCTTGTAGGGATTGCAGGGGCCATCGGCGGTGGCGACCGAAACCTCGCCGCGAACGACTGGGGCAAGGCCATTGACGGCGCGCAGCAGCGTCGACTTGCCGGAGCCGGAAAGGCCCATCAGCACCAGGATTTCGCCCTCCTCGACGGTGAGCGAGGCGTCGGCGACGCCGAGCACGAGACCGGTCTCGGCGCCGATCTCGTCACGGGTCTTTCCCTGATCGACGAGGGCGAGGGCGGTTTGCGGCTTGTCGCCGAAGATGATGCTGACATTGTCGAAGCGGACTGAGGTCATGCGCCGTCTCCTTCACCTGCCGCGCGGAACATGCGATCAAGGATGATCGCCAGGATGACGATACAGAGACCGGCCTGGAAGCCCATGGCGACATTCACCGTGTTAAGTGCGCGAACAACGGGCTTTCCAAGGCCATCGGCGCCGACGAGCGCGGCGATGACCACCATCGATAGCGACAGCATGATCGTCTGCGTGAGGCCAGCCATGATCTGCGGCATCGCGAAAGGCAGCTCGACCTTGCGCAGTACCTGCGTCGGGGTTGCGCCAAAGGACTCGGCTGCCTCGACGAGGGAGGGCGGTGTCGAGATGATGCCGAGGCGGGTCAGACGGATCGGTGCAGGAATGGCAAAGATCACGGTTGCGATTAGGCCTGGCACCATGCCGAGACCGAAGAGAATGAGTGCGGGGATCAGATAGACGAATGTTGGGATCGTCTGCATCAGATCGAGCACTGGGCGCATGATGGAGAAGACCCAGGCGCGTCTTGCCCCGGCAATGCCGAGCGGAATGCCGATCGCCATGCTGACGAATGTCGAGGCGAGGACAAGGGCCAGCGTTTCCGTCGTCTCCTTCCAGTAGCCTTGGTTCATGATCAGCAGCAAACCGAGCAAGGTGAAGACCGCAACGCCGATCGAGCGGCGGAGCCAATAGGCAATCGCCGTAATGGCGAGGAGCACGATCAGCGGATGTGGCGCCTGCAGGATGAAGAGCAATGCGCCAATCACATGCGAGAGAGTCAAGGCCAGCCTGTCGAAAAACCATTCGCCGCTCGTCGTCAGCCAATCGACGGTGGATTTGGCGACGGGGCCAATAGGGATTTTGTAATCGGTGATCCAGTTCAAGAAGCGCGCCTATCCAAAAGAGCAGAGATCAGGATGAAACAAAAAGGGGCGGCGTGCGGGCCGCCCCGTTCATCAGGTTCAGAGGCCGAGGCCGGACTTGACGGCCGCGGCGGCGTCCTTGCCGTCCTTGGTCGTGACGCCTGCGAGCCATGGCTCGACTGCTGTCGGATTTGCCTTCAGCCATTCGGTTGCCGCGTCCTGCGGGTCCTCGCCATCGTTGAGGATCTTGCCCATGATCTGGTTTTCCATCTCCAGGGTGAACTTCAGGTTGGACACGAACTTGCCGACGTTCGGGCACTCGGTGACGAACCCTGCGCGGGTGTTGGTGTAGACCGTCGCGCCGCCGAAGTTGGGGCCGAAGGAGCTGTCGCCACCCGTGAGGTAGGTCATCTTGAAGTTCTCGTTCATCGGATGGGGGGCCCAACCGAGGAATACGACAGGCTTACCGTCCTTTTCGGCACGAGCAACCTGCGCCAGCATGCCCTGTTCGGAGGACTCGACGACTTCAAGGCCGCCCATTCCCATCTCGTTCTTCTCGATCAGGGTCATGACAAGGCGGTTGCCGTCGTTGCCCGGCTCGATCCCGTAGATCTTGCCATCGAGGGCATCCTTATGCTTGCCGATGTCGCTGAAGTCCTTGATGCCCAGTTCGGCGCCCTTGGCGTTGGTGGCAAGCGTGTACTTGGCTCCTTCGAGATTGGCTGCGATGGATTCAACCGACTTGTCGTCGAGATAGGGTTGGACGTCCTTCTGTTGCGCCGGCATCCAGTTGCCGAGGAACACATCGATGTCCTTGTTCTTCAGCGACTGATAGGTGACCGGTACGGAGAGAACCTTGACGTCCGGCTCGTAGCCGAGGCTCTTCAGCACGACCGCGGCAACGGCGGTGGTTGCCGTGATGTCCGTCCAGCCTACGTCCGAGAAATGGACGGTCGAGCAGCTTTCGGGTTCTGCAGCAAATGATGCGGTTGCGATTGAAAGTGCTGCAACTGCAGTGGCGGTGGTCAGTTTGAATGCGCTTGTCATTTTCATTTTAGACTCCCAGTCTTAAGTTCCCAAGCCAAGCATCAATAGACGACATTTACAAGCGACCTGCGTGTGTTTGCGCCGGATTGGCTACCCCGAATGCGACGTGCCGCTTTTCTCAGGATATGCCCGGATTTCCGGGCTTTTGCGATTTTTGCCTCCGGATTTCCTGTGATTATCGATTCTGCGGTCTTTTCTTTGCCGATTCGAGCTTTCAAGAAGCAAAACACGGAGAAAATGATGGCGAAGCTCTATTTCAACTACTCTACCATGAACGCCGGCAAATCGACCATGCTGCTGCAGGCGTCCTATAATTACCACGAACGCGGCATGCGCACCGTGCTCTTGATCGCAGCCTTCGACAAACGCACCGGCAAGGGCGTCATCGGCTCGCGTATCGGGCTGGAAGCAAGCGCGATCGCTTTTGAAGGTCATACCGATCTCTTCGCCCTCATCAAGGAACTGAGCGGCGAGGGAAGCCCGGTCGCCTGCGTCTTCGTCGACGAGGCGAATTTCATGACACGCCAGCATGTCTGGCAGCTCGCCCGCGTGGTTGACCGGCTGAACATACCGGTCATGGTTTATGGCCTTCGGACCGATTTCCAAGGCAAGCTGTTTCCCGCTTCCGAGGAACTGCTGGCGATTGCTGACGAGATGCGCGAGGTGCGAACCATTTGCCATTGCGGCCGCAAGGCGACGATGGTCGTACGGCTCAATGCCGATGGAGAGGTTGTCCGCGAGGGCGCGCAGATCGAGGTCGGCGGCAACGAGAAATACGTATCGCTCTGCCGCAGGCACTGGGACGATGCAATGAATGGCGAATGGTGCGCCGAGGCCGTTTGAGCTTCGGCCTGCGAGCGGCTAGGCTAAGCACGGAGATTCTCTGGAGAGGCCGGTGCGCAAAGCTCCCTCGTTCGACAGTCAATTCGAAGCAGCCGACGCGCTTGTCTCAACCCTGCGCGCCGACGCGGCCGCATGCGCTGCCTTCATCGAGGACTTTGCGCGCAAAGGAGCGCAATCGGACGATGAGGCGATTCTGGCGCAGCGCGACCGGTTCCAGGCTTTTGCGACGGCGCGCTTGGGATTCGACGGACTTCTCGGCGAAATGGTGGCCGGCCTCGACCGGATGACAGCGGAGGTCTCCGCGGATATGGACAGCTTCCGCGGGCTGACCGCACGCGAGAGGCTGACCGGCTGGTTTTCGAGGCAGCGCATGTGGCGCCTCCACCGTCAGCGGGTGCACGAAGCGCCGGTGATCGAGCGGCTGCTCGATCTGCTGTCGAAATCCAACGCCATTACCGGTTTGGTCAGCGGCCATCGCGAATTCGCCCTTGCTTGCCATAAGGCGGCAGAGAGCGATGTTGTCACGATCGTCGAGCAACGCGGGCGCCTTGTCGGTGCCATCGATATTGCGCGGTTGCGAATGAAGGAGATGAAGGCGAAGGCGCTAACGAGACAGGGACGCATCGGTCTTTACGGCGGCAGGGCCGAATGGGAGCGAATGGAAGAGGAGCGGCGTGCGCTTGAGGCCGAGGCTGAGAAGATTGCCGAAGAAGAACTGAAGATGCGCGACGAAAGCCAGCGGCGCGAAGGCTTCATTACGATGTTCCAAGAGTTCGTCGATGCATTGAACAGCCAGATCGGCCTTTGCAATGCGTTGCTCCGCAAGCTGTCGATCGGTACGGAAGAACGGCTGATCATCTATCAGGCGCAGGTAGATACCGACGTTCCGGGATCGAAAGCGAAAATAACCCAGCAGCGGTATCCACATATCGCCGGCCCGATCTCGCTCTTCGAAAGGGGCATGCTCGTTCCGCAGGACATCGGATTGCGCAAGGCGGCCGCGGATGCGGCCTTCGGCAAGAAGTTTGCGGCATTCGCCGAAAGCCACGACGCGACCGACGCTCCGATCATCGACCTGACGCAAAGATCCTCCAGGTTCAGGCTGCGCTTTGCCCGTTTTTGATGAAACGGCGGCCTGCGTGATCTTCTAAAAATCTCTCCTTCATGTTGTGCTCGATCGAGCAAACACATATGTGAAATGCAGGACTTTCTGACGTTCGCTAGGGTTTAGGAGAAGGGCATGCTCGACCGGATCGCCGGTTTCTTCAGGCTGATCGGCCGCACGATCGCCCGCTGGTTCAGTCTTTTTGCCGCCTGGGCGTTCTGGCCCCTCCTTGCCGCCCATGGCTGGTACCAGCGCCGGACGTGGATGATCCGGATCCCCATCATTGCGTTCGCGGCACTGCTGGTCATCCTTTACGCGTACTTCTTCTGGCAGACGCAGGTCTGGTCGAATTTCAATCCGTCCTTCGTTAACCAGTACCGTCTTTCCGAGCGCAAGGTTCCGGCAGGCCAGGAACTGCCGGTTGCCGGCGGCGTGGCAGCACCGGCGGCCAAGACCTGCCAGCGTTCTGCGATCGTCGACGTCGCCGCCGACCTGACGGACTTCAACGTCAACCAGAACGCATGGATCTCCTCCATGCTGCTCTACCGGCTCGGGTTTTTCGGTATCGCCTGGGACCACACGCCGTTCCTCGACAACAAGGCGTCCTTCCAGCGCGGCGTCAATCAGGCGGCCCGGCGGACCTCGGCCGAGCTTGTAGATACGCTCGGGCGCGTACGCGGCACGTCCGGCATCAACAACGATCTTCAAAACGCCCGCGGCAATCTGCAATTCGACGAATACAGCTGGTATTTCGGGCTCAATCCGTTCGGGCCGAAGACCCCGACGCCGAGCTACTATCGTTCGGCGATCGGCAGCCTGCGCAAGTTCAATACCGACCTTGCCAGCTGCAACGCCGTCTTTGACGGCCGCGCGGACAACCTCGTCCAATTCATCGACCGGATCGCGAACGATCTCGGCGGCACGTCCGACATGCTGGCGGAGCGCTCGGAGAACCACAATCGCGGCTGGTTCGATACGCGCGCCGACGACCGCTTCTGGTTCGCCTACGGGCAACTCTATGCCTATTACGCCATTCTCTCGGCGGCACAGTCGGATTTTTCGCAGGTGGTAGCGGAGCGCAATCTGGGCGCCATCTGGAGCGGCACGACGAGGCAATTTCAAGCCGCCCTGCGCATCCAGCCGGCGATCATTTCCAATGGCCGTGAGGACGGCTGGATCATGCCGAGCCATTTGGCGACCATGGGTTTCTACATCCTGCGGGTGCGGTCGAACCTCGTGGAGATGCGTTCTGTCCTCGACCGCTGACCGTCAGGGCTGGAGCGAATTGTCTTCTACCCCGACGATGCGGAGTGGCTCGACGAATTCATATGCGACGCCAAAGATCTCGTTGTTGCGGAAACGGCCGACCGATTGGACCATCTTGTAGCCGCCGCGCCGGTTGTCGACCCGATAAACATCGTGACAGCCCACTTTGTGCCGGCTCGCATGCTCGAAGGTCTGCGTTATCAGGATGCGGTCCTCGTCGTGAATCCGTGAAAGCAGCTCTACGAGATTTGCCGGGCCGGTGGTGTAGGGCAGCCCGAAGATGGCATGGACGTCCTCGGTAGCAAAAAAGTGACCTGTTTCGAGTTCCATGCGCTAGAAGCCGAATAGCCGTTGGGCCGAAACAAGCTGGACGATTTCGGCATCGCTGATGCCAATATGATCGCGTGATTGCTCGTTCTTGTGGAGTTCCGGCTGCTTCGAATCGAAGAGGCACGTTTCTTCCCGCGTAAGGTCTTCGCACTGATTCTCTTCTGATTTCTCAGCTGATCAGCTTCAATCGGATAGCTTTTGCTACCAATTGCGTGCGGTTGACGCAATCGAGTTTTTTGATCGCGTTCGTCATATAGGCGTTCACCGTATGGTCGGAGAGAGCGAGGATCTGGCCGATTTCAACTGACGTCTTGCCCTGGGCCGTCCAGCGGACGACTTCGAGCTCGCGCGCGGAGAGCGCGTTGTAGGTGCTGTCTTCGTTTCGCTTGACGGCACTGTAGGCGTCAAAGGCGTGAAGCACGATTACCGTGAGTTCGTTGATTTCGCTCTGGCTGAGCGATGCGCGCTCGCCTGAAAACCAGAAAGCCAGCCGCTTGCCGTCTACGGCATTGACCGGCAAAACGATGCCCGCCGGCATTTTATGCTGAAGCATCAGGCTGCGAAGTTCGCAGCGAAACATTTGGGCCGTTGCGGCGTCGGAGAGATGCCAGCTCTGCGGGGCGACAGATTCTCTCAGCTTTGCCGTAAACGGACAGGCGCGCAGCATATGAGCGCGATCGAACTCTCTGAGGTATGTGCCCGTCAATGACGTTTCTACGACCAGTGGCTTAAGAAACAAGTCCTCGGAAGAGGGCGTATTCATCAACGTATAGTGAGTTAACCCGAAAGCATCTGCAATCCTGTGCAAGACCTGGACAAAAAGAGCGCGCGTCCGCGCAGATGCCAATTCCGTTGATAAAAGTGACTGCCTTTCGGAGGTAGTCATGTAAGACATAATGCGCCCCGCCTTGCCTTCATGTTACCGCTATCAAATACGTTAATTGCCAGCCACGCTAGCCTGAATTGGCTTAGTACACGCTGATTAAGTCATACTGTTAAAAATTAATCGCACAGGTACCCTCTTAGGTTGCTTTGTATGTTATACAGGTAGCAGCCCGGCTGATTTTACTTCTTCCATTACTGCATAAGTATGAGTTTCCCTTACGCCAGGCAGCGGCAGAATCACCTCTGAAAGAAATTGCCGGTAAGCCTCCATGCCCGCGACGCGGGCCTTAACGAGGTAATCGAAGCCGCCGGCGACCATGTGGCACTCCATGACGTCGTCCGAGCGTTTTACGGCATCTGCGAAGGCATCGAAGACGTCGGGCGTCGTGCGGTCCAGCTTGACCTGGACGAAGACGAGCAGGGTGCGCCCGAGCTTGTCCGGCGACAGGACGGCCATGTAGCCGGTAATATAGCCGTCGCGGGTAAGGCGCTTGACCCGCTCGGCCGTCGCGGTGGGGGAGAGGCTGACGCGCTCGGCAAGCTCGATGTTCGTAAGGCGGCCTTCCTTCTGCAGGGCGCGGAGAATCTTGCGGTCGAGACGGTCCAGTTCTTTCATTTTCCACGGCCTTTCGGGCAATCGGTAGCTGAAGAAAATTTGATGATCCATCAATTTAGTGAAAAACGCTACGGATGACCAGCTATGTTGCGGATATCACGGAGAACCCTTTATGAACCACCAGATTTCCACGCAATATCCCGCGTTCAACGCTCCATTCGCCGGTGACGATGACCGTTTGTTGCATGCGTTCAGCGAGAAGCTGCACTTCAGCGCCGCAGAGGACAAGGCGATCGACAAACGCGCAAGCGGCATGATCAAGGCGATCCGCGACAATTCCGGCGCGATGGGCGGCGTCGAGGATTTCCTGCGCGAGTACGGGCTTTCGACGCGCGAGGGGCTGGCGCTCATGGTTCTTGCCGAAGCGCTGCTGCGCGTGCCCGACGCGCTGACGCAGGACAAGCTGATCGAGGACAAGCTCAAGGAAGGCGGTTGGAGTGAGCATGAGGGCAAAGCCGAAAGCTGGTTCGTCTCGGCTTCCGCCTGGGCGCTCGGTGTTTCTGCCCGCATCCTGCGCCCCGGGGATACTCCGGAAGGCGTGGTCCGCGGCCTCGTCAAGCGCCTCGGCCTGCCGACGGTGCGCAATGCGACAAAACAGGCGATGCGCTTTCTCGGCCACCACTTCGTGCTCGGCGAAACGATCAAGGATGCGCTGAACCGCGCCTCAAAGAATGAGGAGAAGGGCTATCGCCACTCCTTCGACATGTTGGGCGAAGGAGCGCGAACGGCGGAAGACGCCAAGCGCTACTGGCAGTCCTATGCAATGGCGATCGAAGCGATCGGCACCTGGATGGGGAAGAACGCCAAGTCCAAGCAGTTGCCCGACCGCATGGGCATTTCGGTCAAGCTTTCGGCGCTGCATCCGCGCTATCTCGCCACCCATCGCGACCGGGTGATGAAGGAACTGGTGCCGGACCTCCTGAAGCTCGCGCAGATGGCAAAGGCACATAAGCTGAACTTCACCGTCGACGCCGAGGAGGCCGATCGCCTGGAGCTTTCGCTCGACGTGATCGCCGCCGTGTTCAGCGACCCCTCGCTTGACGGCTGGGATGGTTTCGGCCTTGCGATCCAGTCCTATCAGAAACGCGCGACGGCGGTGATCGACTACATTGATGCGCTCTGCGAAAAGCTCGGCCGCCGGATGATGGTGCGTCTCGTGAAGGGCGCCTACTGGGATACGGAAATCAAGCGCGCCCAGGAGCGCGGGCTCGACGACTATCCGGTCTGGACGCGCAAGCAGGCGACGGACCTTTCCTATCTCGCCTGCGCCAAGCAGATGCTCGACAAGCGCGCCCGCATCTTCCCACAGTTCGCAACGCACAATGCGCTGACGGTTTCGACCATTCTGGAGCTGGCGGGCGAAGACCGGACCGGTTTCGAATTCCAGCGCCTGCATGGCATGGGCGAGACGCTCTACAATCAGCTGCTTGACAGCAACGATCGCATCGCCTGCCGCATCTATGCCCCTGTCGGCGGTTATCGCGACCTCCTTGCCTATCTCGTCCGCCGTCTTCTGGAAAACGGCGCCAATTCCTCCTTCGTCGCCATGGCCGGCGATAAGAACACGCCGATCAAGGCGCTGCTGGAGCGCCCCGCCGACAAGCTGCAACTCAATACCGGCACGAGCGCCCGCAACAGCAGGATCCCGATGCCGCTTGCCATTTACGGGAAGCGCAAGAACAGCACGGGCCTCGAATTCGGCCATCGCGAAACCCTGGAGAAGCTTATGTCGAATATCCGCAGGGGCGACGCCGCAATCGCTGCCACCCCGCTGATCCCCGGTGTTTCCGCGACCGGCGCGGAAATGGCGGTGCTCTCGCCGTCCGATCATTCGCATAAGGTCGGCTCAGTTCGCGACGCGACGGCTGCCGATGTGGACAAGGCCTTTGCCATTGCCGCCAAGGGTTTCAAGAGCTGGTCGCGCAGGCCGGTGGAGGAGCGCGCCGTGACGCTGGAGCGTATGGCGGACCTCATGGAGGAAAACCGCGACCGGCTGCTGGTGCTGCTTTCGGCGGAAGCGGGCAAGACGCTGGACGACGGCGTTGCCGAAATCCGCGAGGCGGTGGATTTCTGCCGCTATTATGCAGCCGAAGCGCGCCGCCAGTTCGGCACCATCACCAAGATGCCCGGGCCGACCGGCGAGGACAACCGCTATCTCTGGCGCGGTCGCGGCGTCTTTGCCTGTATCTCGCCCTGGAACTTCCCGCTGGCGATCTTCCTCGGCCAGGTCTCGGCAGCGCTCGCGGCCGGTAACGCCGTGATCGCCAAGCCCGCGCCGCAAACGCCGCTGATCGCCTTTGAGGCCGTCAAGCTGTTCCATCAGGCGGGCATCCCGCAGGATGCGCTGCTCTTCGTGCCGGGTGGCCCGGAGGTCGGTTCTGCGATTACTGCGCATCCGGCACTTGGGGGCGTTGCGTTCACCGGCTCGACCAAGACCGCCTGGGCGATTAACCGGGCGCTTGCCGCCAAGGACGGCCCAATCGTGCCGCTGATTGCCGAAACCGGCGGTCTCAATGCCATGATTGTCGATGCGACGGCGCTCTCGGAGCAGGTGGCAGACGACGTCATCCTCTCGGCCTTCCGCTCCGCCGGTCAGCGCTGCTCGGCGCTCCGTCTTCTCTTCCTGCAGGAGGACGTCGCCGAAGACATGACGCGGATGATCGAAGGTGCGGCGAAGGAGCTTCAGCTCGGCGATCCAAGCCTGGAGACGACCGATGTCGGCCCGATCATCGATGACAAGCAGAAGGCCATGCTGGAAGCACACATCACCGATATGCAGAAGACACAGAAGGTACGCTATGCGGGCAAGGCGCCTGGCGGCGGCAGCTTCTTTGCGCCGCACATCGTCGAGCTCGACAAGGCCTCGGCGTTGACGAAGGAAGTCTTCGGCCCGGTCCTGCATATCGTGAAGTGGAAGGCGAAGGACCTGCCGAAGGTGCTGGAAGACATCCAGTCTTCCGGCTACGGCCTGACGCTTGGCGTCCACAGCCGCATCGAAGCGACGATCCGCACCGTCACCGACGCGCTTGATACCGGCAACGTGTACGTCAACCGCAACATGATCGGCGCCGTGGTCGGAACCCAACCCTTCGGCGGCTCCGGCCTTTCCGGGACCGGCTTCAAAGCCGGCGGTCCGGCTTATCTGCTGCGTTTTGCGCTCGAACAGGTGATCTCGGTGAACACGGCGGCGGCCGGCGGCAACGCCAGCCTGATCGCCATGGGCGACGGTTGAAACCGAGGTTGACGGCGCTCCCTTAGCCGGGGGAGCGCCTTCCGGTTTTGCAGAGCGTTGTGATTTTCCTGTGCTTCAACGCTGCTGGCCGCCTTGGCCAAGCGGTCGCCTCTTGTTTCCGGCCCGCGGATGGCGTCATGTTCCGGCAGAGACAAAGCTCCGGGGGACCAGCGTGGCCATCAAATCCGATATCGAAATCGCGCGCGAGGCAAAGAAGAAGCCTATTTTCGAGATCGGCGCGAAGCTCGGCATTCCGGCGGAACACCTCGCATCTTATGGCCACGACAAAGCGAAAGTCAGTGCGGAATTCATCGCCGCACAGATGGAGAAGAAGGAAGGCAGGCTGATCCTCGTCACCGCCATCAACCCGACACCGGCGGGCGAGGGCAAGACGACAACCACCGTCGGTCTCGGCGACGGGCTGAACCGGATCGGCAAGAAAGCCATCGTCTGCATCCGCGAAGCGTCGCTCGGGCCATGTTTCGGCGTGAAGGGCGGGGCTGCCGGCGGCGGCTATGCGCAAGTCATTCCAATGGAAGACATCAACCTGCATTTCACCGGCGATTTCCATGCGGTTACCTCGGCGCACAACCTTCTCGCCGCTATGATTGACAACCATATCTACTGGGGCAACGAGCTGGACATCGACCTGCGCCGCGTCACCTGGCGCCGCGTGATGGACATGAATGACCGGGCGCTGCGCGAAATGGTCTCCTCGCTCGGCGGCGTTGCCAATGGCTTTCCGCGGCAGAACGGCTTTGACATCACCGTCGCCTCGGAGGTCATGGCGATCCTCTGCCTGGCGACTGGCCTCAAGGATCTGGAAGCCCGTCTCGGGAACATCATCATCGGCTATCGCCGCGACAAGATGCCGGTCTATGCCCGCGATCTGAAGGCGGACGGCGCAATGGCCGTGCTTCTGAAAGACGCGATGCAACCGAACCTCGTCCAGACGCTGGAGAACAATCCGGCTTTCGTCCACGGCGGTCCGTTCGCCAATATCGCGCATGGCTGCAACTCGGTGATTGCGACGGAGACTGCGCTGAAGCTCGGCGATTATGTCGTGACCGAGGCGGGTTTCGGGGCCGATCTTGGCGCAGAGAAATTCTTCGACATCAAATGCCGCAAGGCGGGGCTGAAGCCCGATGCGGCGGTGATCGTTGCCACGGTGCGCGCGCTGAAGATGAACGGTGGCGTGAACAAGGAGGATCTGGGAGCCGAGAACGTCGCAGCGCTTGTGAAGGGCTGTTCGAACCTTGGGCGGCATCTCGCGAATGTGCGGAAATTCGGCGTTCCGGTGGTGGTCGCGATCAATCATTTCGTTTCGGACACGGACAAGGAAATCGCGGCCGTCCAGGAATATGTTGCGCGCCACGGCGCCGAGGCGATCCTCTGCCGCCACTGGGCGGAAGGCTCGGCCGGCATAGAGGATCTTGCCTACAAGGTGGTGGAACTGGCGGAATCCGGCCAGGCGAAATTTGAACCGCTTTACGCCGACAGCGTACCGCTGTTCGAAAAGATCGAGATCGTCGCCTCGAAGATCTACCACGCCGGCGAGGTGACGGCCGACAAGGCTGTTCGCGACCAGCTCGTCACCTGGGAAGAGCAGGGTTACGGCAACCTGCCGGTCTGCATAGCGAAGACGCAATATTCGTTTTCGACAGACCCGAACCTTCGCGGCGCACCGGAGGGCCATATCGTGTCCGTACGCGAAGTGCGGCTTTCGGCAGGCGCCGGGTTCGTCGTCGTCATCACCGGCGAAATGATGACGATGCCGGGGTTGCCGAAATCGCCATCCGCCGAGCGGATATTTCTGAATGATCAAGGGTATATCGAGGGGCTTTTCTGATGCCGTTCTTCAGGTATCCTCGAATGTATGTTTTCGCCGCTGCCGCAGTATTTGCGCTCATGGTGAACGGCTCTGCGGCCGATGCGCAGGCGTCTGTGCAGCAGAGCATGGCCGATTTCATGAAGAGCAATCCCGACTGCAAAGAGTTCAACGATCAGTGCTCGATCTGCGCCGTGACTGACGGCAAGGCCGAGTGTTCCACGCCCGAGATCGCCTGCGTCAAGAAGCCTTATGTCTGCACGCGGCGCGCGGACAATTGAGGGTGGCGAAGCCGACGGATTTTCCGGCATGAAGAAAAGTCAAAGTCTTTCTGGCCATTTTTACGATATATCGAGGATTGTCAGGAGGTCGATGTTTTCTCCTGATATCCGGTACGCAATGATTTAGGGAATATCAGCGAACACGATTTCCCGAGTGCCAGGCACGCGCGCCACCAGGCCCAGCAGGGATGCTCTGTCAATGCTTCGGCACTCGTTGCTACCCGCTCGATCACGCGAGCGGCGTTCGGATCATGCTTTGCGATATAGGCTCCAATATGATCGAGCCGAGCCAAGGCGCTATGCGTCCAGCGGAGCTGAAAGCTCATTTGCGGAGATATTTTGAGATGATGCATTCGCTTCATCGTCAGATGCAAATTCGCCTGCGTTGGCTTCACGGACCGCCGCTTCGATTTCCGCGACCTGCCATTCTTCTCGCTCGACGAATTCCTCTCTCAACAAGGAAGCGGTTTCTTCCGTCGATAGCTTGCGTTTTTCGGCAAGGCGGTCGAAGCGCGAAGCTATCGATTTTTTCAATGAAAACTTAAAACAGTCATCAAGGGCCCCTGCAGCGTGCAAGAGAATTCTAGTCTGTCCACGTCTTGATTCAATAGGCAAGCATAACCTGTTGAAAGCTATGGCCTCTGTCTAATGACAATAACGATATCCTCCTTTCCGCTGCAGCACATCCATGTGGAAGTGTTTTTCGTGCGCGGCGTCGCTCTCAGGATCGAGCACGGTGGAAAAATAGAGGCAGCCGGACGCACTGACCGTGCGCTGGAAGGCGCCGGTGAGGGTGGAATCTTCCCGGCGCGGCTTCACCGCAATGGCCTCGCCCTTTTCGAAACTGAAGCTTGCGATGTCGATGGCGTTGCCGCGGGCGTGCTCGGAGATCTTTCCGGCAAACGCACCGTTGCGCAGGCGGCAGATGTATGAAGAGGCCTGGTTGATGGTCGTGATCTGCCCGTGTTCCTTCGCGGCGACGGCGGCTGCCGGAATGACGCTCTCCTTCATCCAGCGCGCAAGTGCCAGAGCCGCCGGACAGCGCAGCGTCGCCTGCGGCTTCACCGCGATGCCTGGGAGTGCCTCGACGAGATTGATCGGCTTGTCGATGCCGCAGCCGTGACCGTCATCGATGCGCGGGATGTCCTTGAAGACGGCGCCGAGGGCCTGCAACTCCCTCACGCATTCCGCATGATCGGCGTCGCTTTCCGGCTCGATGGTCAGGTTCTGCGCTTCCAGCGTACCCGGCGCCGGCGGCCCGAATTTCTCCGGCTTTTCCTCCGGTTTTGCCGTGTCCAATGGCTTCTCATTCGGAGGGGTTGGTTCGGTCCCGTTTGCGGTTGAGGGCCTCGGTTCGGGGATAGGTGCGGTCTCTGCGGGTGCTTCGGCTTCTCCGTCAATCCGCGGCTTTTCCTGAGGGAAGGGACCTTTGTAGGGGAGGCTTGCGCCGGTGAGGATGATCAGGGCTGTCGTCGCCGCTGCAACTGCGATGTTCTTCAAGCTTCAACCGTCCGTGGCTGCTGATGAGAAAAGGGCAACGCACGAGGGCGGATTTCGTTGCAATTTCGCAACGTTCGTGGGCATCGTTAAAACTTGACGATTTAATTCAACATAAGACGGGCGTTTATATTGACAATTACACTCATGTTTTTTATGCGGCAGAAAGAAGGCGGAATGTTGGGTCCCGCCGCAAATCCGAAACGCCTAGCCAGCCCCTCGAGCGCCTGACGCGCCCCGACCAGCCAGCCCGGTATTTATTCATCCTAGAGGGTTGGTTTAATGATTGTCCGCAATTCGCGCGCCGTTCTTTTGGCTTGCACTGCATTGGTCGTTTTTGGCGCCGGTTTTCCGGCATATTCGCAAAGCCCGGAAGAGGAGGCGGCTTCCCAAAAGACGGATCGCGTAACGCCGCTGAAGAAGATCGTCGTCGGTGCGGGACAGCGCAAGATCGCCATCGATACGCCGCAGGCCGTTACTGTTCTCGACCAAAAGGATATTGATGACGCCCAGGCTGAAACGATCGGCGATATCTTCAAGGATGTGCCCGGCGTCTCCATTGCCGGCAGCGACCGTGTTTTCGGTGAGGCGTTCAATATCCGTGGTATCGGCTCCACCGAGGATTCCGCCGACGGCTCGCGCATCGTGGTGAATGTGGACGGAGCCCAGAAATTCTACGAGCAGTACCGGATGGGATCGTTCTTCTCGGACCCTGAGCTTTACAAGTCCGTCGAAGTGCTGCGCGGTCCGGCCTCTTCCACGCTTTACGGCGCCGGTGCCCTCGGTGGCGTCATCAACTTCACCACCAAGGATGCCTCAGAGTTTCTGCTGGAGGGCTACGACAATGCTCTCAGGCTCAAGAGCAGCTATGAAACAAACGGGAATGGCTATCTAGGTTCGTCTATTTTTGCACATCGCTTCAACGAGGGTGCTGAATTCCTCGGTATGTTGAACAAGCGCGGGTCCAGCGAATTCGAGTTGGGAGATGGCAGCGACTTGTCGGGCTCGGACTTTCAGTCGTGGTCGGGCCTGGCCAAGGGAACTTTCCATTTTGGTGATGGCGACGAGCAGACAGTGCGCTTGTCCTATCAGCATTGGGACAGCGATGCGAACGATCAGGACTATGCTCAGACCGGCACGCAGGCCGCATTCGGTACCGTCGACCGCCATGTGATTGATGATACCGCGGTCTTGAGCTACGAAAATCCAGTCAGCGACAATCCCTGGCTCGACTTCAAGGCAACCCTTTCATACTCCGACACTTCGGTCGACCAGAGCGACGGAACGCTTGGCGGGTTTTCGAATATCATCGAAGCTGATTATGGCTATCGGACCTGGCAGGCCAATCTTCAAAATACCTCTGAGTTCTCGGGCGATAGCTGGGTAAACTACCTGACCTACGGCACGCAACTGAGCCATCAGGATCGCACCGCGGATTCGCCGCTTGCGACCAGCCCGACGCCCGGTGCGATCGCCACGCATCCCGAAGGCACTGACAACAAGGTCGGTCTCTTCGTGCAGAACGAGTTCGTCTATGATGAGCGGCTGACAATCATCGGCGGCGTTCGCGGCGACTTCGTCTGGCGACAGCCTGGCGACTCAACGGCGGCCTTCAGCAATGCTGTCGATGTCAACGATCAAGCTTTCTCCCCCAAGCTCGCTGCACACTACAAGCTGACCGATGAGTTCGGCATTTTCGGATCGATTGCCCATACGGAACGTCTGCCGACGTTGGATGAGCTCTACACCTGGAGCAAGGGAACCAGCCTGGATCTCAAGAAAGAAAAATCCAACAACTACGAAATTGGCTTTACAGCAACACGGGACGACATATTTCAGGCGGGCGACAATATCAGTTTCAAGACGACCGCCTTCTACAATGACCTGGAGAACCTCATTGCAACTACCGGCACGGGAGCATCCTCCTATTTCTACAATGTCGGCAAGGCCCGCATTTATGGCGTCGAAGTCGAAGGGGCGTACGAATCGGATTACGTTTTCGCCAAGCTTGCCTACACAGGCACGCAGGGCCAAGACCGCAGCGATGGGGTGAACTACAACAAGCCGCTGCCGACCGTACCAGCCCACAAGATAGCCTTCACTTTGGGCGGCCGGCTTCCCGAGCGGGACATCGAATACGGCACGCGTATCACGCATGCCTTCGAGGCGCAGAACAGCGTCCGCGGAACGGCCGCATCCTCCGGTTCCACGCCGGACCATCTCGTCGTTCCGGCGCCCGATTGGACGACCGTGGACCTGTTCGCCTCCTGGAGGCCGCAGAGCGGCGAAATGCAGGGATGGCAGGTTCTGGCCAGCGTCAACAATCTTTTCGATCAATACTATCGGGAAAACACGTCCAACGATTACGCCAAGGGGCGCACGTTCAAGATTACCTTGAGCAAGCAGCTCGATTGGTAATTTGGTTTTAGCGGGTTCGTTTCAGCCGTTTCCGACCGGTGAAAGCGAACCCGCTAAAACCGCTCTTGCGCTTCTCCCAATCTCACGCTAACAATTCCGCCCATGAAGAGGTCCTTGAACATTGCTGTTTGGTGGTGGGCTCGCTGAGGCGGCCTCGATCAATCGTGTTCAAAGACGACGAGTGAGCCGCCCGAGACTTCGAGGCGGCTTTTTTGTTTTCAAGGCCGCCTGTCGTCCGGGCCCCGATAACGGAGTGGAACAATGGTAACGATCCTTCGGGACGACGGTGCGGAAATTTACGAGACGAGGGGCGGCGTTACCGTCACG
The DNA here is from genome assembly GCF_900169785.1 of Rhizobium sullae. Classification (GTDB taxonomy): domain Bacteria; phylum Pseudomonadota; class Alphaproteobacteria; order Rhizobiales; family Rhizobiaceae; genus Rhizobium; species Rhizobium sullae. The sequence goes on along the minus strand of NZ_FWER01000002.1, from coordinate 241,073 downwards.
CGACAGCGCAGGGCGATCCCCTATGCCGATGCGGTCGTCTCCTATGTCGACAAGCTCGATGAGCGCCGCGGCGCGGTCTTTTCCTCCAACTACGAATATCCGGGCCGTTACACGCGCTGGGACACTGCCGTCGTCGATCCGCCGCTCGGCATCTCCTCCTTCGGGCGCGATGTCTGGATCGAAGCCTATAACGAGCGCGGCGAAGTGCTGCTCGGCTTCGTGGCGGAGCGGCTGAAAAAAGTTGTCGAGCTGGAACTCGGCGCTGCCACCGCACGGCGCCTCGATCTCAAGGTGAAGATGCCGGACCGGGTGTTCACCGAAGAGGAACGCTCGAAGATACCGACGGTGTTCACGGTTCTGCGCGCCGTCACCGACCTGTTCCATTCGCAGGCGGATGCGAGCCTCGGCCTTTATGGCGCCTTCGGCTACGATCTCGCCTTCCAGTTCGATGCGATCAACCTGAAGCTGACGCGCCCTTCCGACCAGCGTGACATGGTGCTCTACCTGCCGGACGAAATTCTGGTGGTCGACAATTATTCCGCCAAGGCCTGGATCGACCGCTACGATTTTGAGAAGGGCGGCGTGACGACCGAGGGCAAGAAAGGTGATATCGCGCCGGAACCCTTCAAGCAGACCGACGCCATTCCGCCGAAGAGCGATCACCGGCCGGGCGAATATGCCGAACTCGTCGTCAAGGCAAAGGAGAGCTTCCGCAAGGGCGACCTCTTTGAGGTCGTGCCGGGGCAGAAATTCATGGAGCGCTGCGACAGCAAGCCTTCCGACATTTCCAAGCGCCTGAAGGCGATCAATCCGTCGCCCTATTCCTTCTTCATCAATCTCGGAAATCAGGAATATCTCGTCGGCGCCTCGCCGGAAATGTTCGTGCGCGTCTCGGGCCGCCGCATCGAGACCTGCCCGATCTCCGGCACGATCAAGCGCGGCGACGATCCCATCGCCGACAGCGAACAGATCCTGAAGCTGCTCAACTCCAAGAAGGATGAGTCCGAGCTCACCATGTGCTCGGATGTCGACCGCAACGACAAGAGCCGTGTCTGCGAGCCGGGTTCAGTCAAGGTCATCGGCCGCCGGCAGATCGAGATGTATTCGCGCCTCATCCACACCGTCGACCATATCGAGGGGCGGCTGCGGGACGACATGGATGCCTTCGACGGCTTCCTGTCGCATGCCTGGGCCGTGACCGTCACCGGCGCGCCGAAGCTCTGGGCGATGCGTTTCATCGAAAGCCATGAGAAGAGCCCGCGCGCATGGTATGGCGGGGCGATCGGCATGGTCGGCTTCAACGGCGACATGAATACCGGCCTGACGCTGCGCACCGTCCGTATCAAGGACGGAATTGCCGAAGTGAGGGCAGGGGCGACGCTGCTCAACGATTCCATTCCTGATGAAGAAGAAGCCGAAACCGAACTGAAGGCCTCCGCCATGCTTTCCGCCATCCGCGATGCAAAGGCCGGCAACGCCGGCAAGGTGAGCCGCGACGTCGCTGCCGTCGGCAAGGGCGTCAACATCCTGCTGATCGACCATGAGGACAGCTTCGTCCATACGCTGGCGAACTATTTCCGCCAGACGGGGGCGACGGTTTCGACCGTGCGCACGCCGGTGCCGGAGGAGATTTTCGACCGCCTGAATCCTGACCTCGTCGTCTTGTCGCCAGGCCCCGGCAATCCGAAGGATTTCGATTGCAAGGCGACAATCAAGAGGGCGCGCGCCCGCAACCTGCCGATCTTCGGCGTCTGCCTCGGCTTGCAAGCGCTCGCCGAAGCCTATGGCGGTGAATTGCGGCATCTGGCGCTGCCGATGCACGGCAAGCCGTCGCGCATCCGCGTGCTGGAACCGGGCATCGTCTTCTCCGGGCTTTCCAGGGAAGTCACCGTCGGCCGCTACCACTCGATCTTCGCCGATCCCTCGACCCTGCCGCGCGACTTCATCATTACGGCGGAGAGCGAGGACGGCACGATCATGGGCATCGAGCACGCCAAGGAGCCGGTTGCCGCCGTGCAGTTCCACCCGGAATCGATCATGACGCTCGGCGGCGACGCCGGCATGCGGATGATCGAGAATGTCGTGGCGCATCTGGCGCGCAAGGTGAAGACCAAGGCGGCTTGAGCCGGCGCCCGTACTTCGGCCGGTCCGCTGCCGTGGATCGGCCGTTTATGCCCGGCGTTTGACGATGCGCAGGTTCATTTCGGAGCGCAGCCTGAAGCCGAGCGACTTGTAGAGGGCGATTGCCGGCGTATTGTTCGCATAGGCGTGCAGATAGGCCGTTTCGCCTTGGGTGGCGATTTCGCCGGCGACAAAACGAAAGAGCAAAGTGCCGAGCCCGCGCCGCTGGAATTCCGGATGCGTGCAAAGCCCGCTGAGTTCGGTAAAGCCGGTCTGGCGCAGCCGCTGGCCGGCCATGGCGATGAGCCTGCCTTCAGTCTTGATCCCCCAGAAGGGGCCGAGGCTTTGGGCGCGTAATGTGAACGGCCCGGGCTTGGTCAAGGTTGCAAGTGCCAGCATCTCCTCCGCATCGGATTGATCGAGAGGCTGGATGCGATTATCCTCGATCCGCTCGTGGGGACGCTCGGCAACCATCTGAACGGCTAAAGCCTCGGAAACGACAACCAGTCCCGGTGGAATGGAGATCGGGCCGGCTTCGACAAGCAGCATGGTTTCGTCGGCTTCCGGGAGGTCTTCCAATGCCTCGAGACTTTCAGGAGTAGTGTCGGCGGCGGCTGCGAAGGGAACGATCGACGGCGGGTATCGCTGGGCTCGTTCGCTGCCTTCGGCGAGGCCCGCATGCACCGTGTCGAGCGCGCTCCAAATCGGACGGTCGAGAATATGTCTCACCTCGTTTCCTCCTTCACGATTGAACCGCGTCGGGCGAGGGGAGCTTCCGCAAGACCGTCCTCGATCGCCGCGAGTTGTTCGAGGATAGGTCCGCCTAGATCGCTGCAAAGCTCGGCGACGGCTGCGGCGACGCGCGGCCAGACAGTTTGCTTCGAGTAATCGACGAGGCTCTGTCCCTTTTGGGAAAGCGAGATCAACCGCCGCCGCTGATCGGCGGGGGCTGCCCGCATGTCGACCAAGCCCAGTTCCAGCAACTGGCCCACCGTCCGTGTCGCGCCCGGTTGCGTGATGCCAACCGCCTGCGCAAGCTCGCCAATCGTCAGCGGGCCGGCACGGTCGAGAGCCGCCAGAAAAGGATACTGGGCGGCCTGTATGGCGATGCCGTATTCTTCGATGATCTGCTGCGTGTCGGCCTGCAGACGCTCCCCAATACGGCGAAAGCGGCTGCCCATGCACAGAAAACCGAGGGATCGCACCACGTCGTCAACCACGCGAAATCTCCACAATCAATCAGAGATTATATAACGTGTTATGCAACTTGGTCAATTGATGCCGCAGGCCGTCCAATTTGACAAAATGCCGGTAATCCCCCATATCACCCGGATTGGCCGCCTGCGCGATTTTCGCGTGGGCGGTTTTGCGTTTGAATGGGCCAAATGCTGCAATTCATTCGCATCCGCACTGAGGTTGGCAAGAGGGATCGACATGGACGGACAGGGCAATCTCGCGGTTCAGCGGCTGGCGCTTTGGAGCATTCCGCTGTCGCTCGGCGTCATGGGACTGAAGATGGTGGCTTGGTGGGTCACCGGCTCGGTCGCGCTGCTTTCGGATGGCCTGGAGTCGACCGTTAACGTCGTTGCCGCCCTCATTGCCTATTTCGTCATCCGCTACGCGCAGAGGCCGGCGGATCACGACCATCCGTTCGGGCACCACAAGGCCGAGTACCTCTCGGCGGTGATCGAAGGCGTGCTCATCGTCGTTGCTGCGCTCCTGATCGTCAACGAGGCGATCGGTCACCTGGCGGCGCCGCGCATGCTCGATGCGCCGGCGCTCGGCCTTGCGATCAATTTCGGGGCAGGGGTGATCAACGCCGTCTGGGCGCAGTTGCTGATCCGCACCGGCCGAAAACACCGCTCGGCGGCGCTTGCCGCCGACGGCCAGCATATCATGTCGGACGTCGTGACCTCCGTCGGCGTGCTGATCGGCCTGCTTCTGGCGATCGCGACGGGCTATCCGATCTTCGACCCGATGCTTGCGATCCTCGTCGCCGTCAACATTCTCTATCAGGGCTGGAAGGTGATCTCGCATTCGATCGGCGGGCTGATGGACCAGGCGGTGGAACCGGAGGAAGAGGAGGCCATCAAGCAGGCAATCGCCACGCATGCGGCGGGGTCGATCGGCGTTCACGACCTGAAAACCCGCCGGGCGGGTTCGGTCACCTTCGTCGATTTTCATCTTGTCGTTCCGGCCGCAATGCCGGTAAGGCAGGCGCACGATATCTGCGACCGCCTTGAAGATGCCATCCGCGCGGTGCATCCGGGCGCTAGCATTGCCATTCACGTCGAGCCCGAGGGCGAAAGGGCCCATGGGATCCGCGTCAAAGTTGTAAAGGACGTCTAATGCCGAAAACCGATGTTTCCAGCCTGTCGATGCTGGGAAAAGAGACCGAAACAGCCAAGTCGCCGGAAGAGGCGGTGCTGGAGAAGGTGCCGTCAAACCATGCGGGCACCGACTTCGTCGTGCGCTTCACCGCGCCGGAGTTCACCTCGCTCTGCCCGATGACCGGCCAACCGGATTTCGCCCATATCGTCATCGACTACATCCCGAACGCGTGGCTGGTTGAGTCGAAGTCGCTGAAACTCTTCCTGCATTCCTTCCGCAATCACGGCGCCTTCCATGAGGACTGCTCGATCTATATCGCCAAGCGTCTCGTGGAACTGCTCGATCCGAAGTGGCTTCGGATCGGCGCCTATTGGTATCCGCGCGGCGGTATTCCAATCGATGTCTTCTGGCAGACGGGCAAGCCGCCGGAAGGCGTATGGTTGCCCGATCAGGGTGTTGCGACGTATCGCGGCCGCGGCTGACACTTAGGCCGATCGGTCAGACGTCGAAACTATCGTCGCCGGACTGATCGTCTGCGACGTCGTCATCATTGTCGTCACTGTTGTAATCGGCCTGCCGGATATCGTTGTCATTGTTATTGTTGTCGTCGTCAGCCTGTGGCTTCTGATCGCCATAATAATTGTTGATGACGGTCTCTTCGGCGGGAGCGCTGGCATTGCTGCCGGAAAAAGGCGAGCCCCATCCGAGCGACGACATATGATTGCCGAAGATGCCGCTCAGCGAATTGGCAAGCAGCATGCCGCCTGCCACGCCGGCAGCCGTGCCGAGCGCGCCGCGAAGGAAGCTGCCGCCGGCAGAGGGTGCGCCGGGCTGCGGATCCCAAGGACCGCTCGGCTGCTGCTGCCGCATCGGGCGGACGGGCTCATCATAACCGCGATCCTGCTGGGCTTGGCGGGGCGCATTTCCCCAGGGGCCGGAAGTCTGCGCTGGCTGCTGCGCCTGGCCGGTGCCGAAGATCGAGCTTAGGAACCCGCCACCCTGTTCGGCCTGGTGATGTTCGCTTTCGCCGGCCTCGAGCTGGCGGATGCGTTCTTCCAGTTCCTTGATGTGATTGGCGGCCGCTTCAAGACCCTTTTCCTGGACGATGACGGCCTGCGCCAGATAATAGGTAGTATAGGGCTGCTCGCGCACGGCCTGATCGATGAAGGTCTCCGCTTCGCGATCGCGCGGTGTCGCGGCGGCGGTGCGGACCCTGTCGAAAAGCCCGGCCAGCAATTGGCGTTCTTCCGGTGACATGGCTGTCTTCCTTGTGTCTTTCGTGCGGACATGGCCGCGTGAGGATGAGGTAGGAACGGATTTTGGCTTTTCAAAGCCGCGGCGCGTTACATTTCGGTAAGGCGCTCAGGACCGGACCCAGACGCGCAGCGGGCCGAGCGATGTGAAGCCGAGCTCCAGCGCATCGCTCAAATCATCACCATGCTCATAGCCGACGACGGGCGTGCCGGGAAAGATCTCCGCCGCCTTCTGCACGAGCCCCGCGCGAATGGCTCGCTTCCTGCTTTTGATGGCAAAGACGTTCGAATGGGCGACCACATCCGCCTGGCGGTTGAGAATTCCGCCGCCTTCGAGCGCTTTGCCCTCGAAGGTGGCGAAAAAGGCGATATCGGGATTGCGCAGCAGCGGTTCGGCGAAGATCGGCGTTGCTTGTGGCGGGTCGCCTGCGCCCCAGGCTTTTTCCCAGAGGTCCAATTCATCCGCCGTTGCGATCCGCTTCCATGTCAGGGACGGATCTTCCGGCGCATGAATCTTGTCCGCCTCGATGCCGAGCCATTCGGCCTCGAACAGGATTTCGAAACCGAGAGGGGCAAGGTTAAGCGCGGCGTAACTGTCCTTGACGCCCCAGCCGCCCTTTCGCGAGCGGATCAGCACCGCTATCGCTTCCTCCTGCTCGCGCGCGGTATCGCCGCCCGTCAGCGTTATGGCGTCCGGATAAAAGCGCGGCGTGCCCTGGCGGTGGAGCCAGAGGGTTGCGGAAAACTCGCCGGGCGCGCCCTGCGCCTCGCAGACGGCATTGCACCAGAGCGCATTGTTGCGGACGGCCGCGCGTAACATTTCCGATGCCATTTTCTCCTCCGCTTCGAGCTCGGCAGAATGCGACCATATCGTCGGTTTGTCATAAGAATATCTTCACCCGTTCCGTGCCTTGCCTTTTTCCCGCATTGTTTTACCCATTGAGTCGCACTATGTGCGAGGAACGCGAGTTCACGTGAGAGAGATTCGAATGAACGACGACGAACAAGACGACGACAAGACGAAGGAACTGCCGCTCAGCAAAGAAACGGAGGCGAATCTTTTCAAGTCGCGTTCGATCTTCATCTACGGGCCTATCAACCAGGAAATCGCCCAGAAGGTCTGCTCGCAGCTCGTGGCGCTTGCTGCAGCCAGCGACGACGACATCCGTATTTATGTCAGTTCGCCCGGTGGTCACGTCGAATCCGGCGATTCGATCCATGACATGGTCAAATTCATCAAGCCGAACGTCTGGATGATCGGCACCGGCTGGGTCGCCTCCGCCGGCGCGCTGATCTACGTCGCGGTACCGAAGGAACGGCGTCTCTGCCTGCCCAACACGCGCTTCCTGCTGCACCAACCCTCCGGTGGCACGCGCGGCATGGCCTCCGACATCGAGATCCAGGCGCGCGAGATCATCAAGATGAACGAGCGCCTGAACAAGATCATGGCGGCTGCCACCGGTCAGCCGATCGAAAAGATCGCCGCCGACACCGACCGCGACTACTGGCTCTCGGCCGAAGAAGCCAAGACCTACGGCCTGGTTTCGCGAATCATCACTTCGCAGAGCGAGATTTGATTTTCTCCTCTCCCATTAGGGAGGCCGAAGGATCTGATGAGGGGCGGCGCGGCAAGCGTCGCCCCTTTTTCTGATCAAAGTTGGAGTTCGCAATCGATCCTGAGGATCGACTGCCCGGCTTCGCCGACCTCATATGCCATGATGGGCATCTTCTCCCCGGAGAGAGGGCGAAACCAGAACGCGGGCATCCGCACTTGCGCGACTCCACCTAATAGGGCTCCATGCGGCTTTCCCGTTCATCCTGAGTCCCGCCATGCTCAAAGACTTTTCCGTCCAGGCACTGTTCATGGGAGTCCTCACTGCCTTTGTCGGCTTCGCCAGTTCCTTTGCGGTTGTCCTGCAAGGGCTGCATGGCGTCGGCGCGACGGACGCCCAGGCGGCGTCGGGGCTTATGGCGCTGTCGATCTCGCTGGGGCTTTGCGCGATCGTGCTCAGCACCGTGACGCGGATGCCCATCAGCACCGCATGGTCCACCCCGGGCGGGGCTCTGCTTGCCAGTACCGGTGTGGTCGAGGGCGGGTTCAATGCGGCGGTAGGAGCGTTTCTTATGTGCGCGCTGCTGATCGTCATCGCCGGCCTGTTCAAGCCGCTCGGCCGGGCGGTTGCCGCCATTCCGGCGCCGCTCGCCAATGCCATGCTCGCGGGCGTGCTGATCGGGTTGTGCTTCGCGCCGGTGAAGGCGATCGCTTTCGATCCGCTGCTCGGACTGCCTATCGTGCTTGCATGGATCGTCGTCGGCGCGTTCAAGCGGCTCTGGGCGGTGCCGGCGGCTCTGGGGGCTTTCGTGCTGATTCTTGCCTTCGGCGTGGACATTCCCGAGGGAGCGCTGGGCTCGATCGGGCAGGCGCTGCTGCCAACCGTCGAGATCGTTACGCCTGTTTTCAACCTGCCGGCTTTCATCTCCATCGCGCTGCCGCTCTTCATCGTCACCATGGCGTCGCAGAACATTCCGGGCATCGCCGTGCTGAAGGTAAATGGCTACGCGCCGAAACCCGGATCGCTCTTCTCGGTAACCGGTCTGTTCTCGGTCGTATCGGCGCCCCTCGGCGGCCATGCGGTCAATCTGGCTGCGATTACCGCGGCGATGTGCGCCGGTCCGGACGCGCATCCGGATCCCGCTCGGCGTTACTGGGCGGTGCTAATCTGCGGCGTCTGCTATCTCATTGTCGGCCCGCTCGCCGGCGTCGTGACGACTTTCGTGGCGCTGGCACCGCCGATCCTGATCCAGGCGGTCGCCGGCCTTGCGCTCGTCGGCGCCTTCTCGGGCTCGGCGATGGCCGCCTTCCAGGCGCCGGAATCGCGGGAGGCCGCGGCGATCACCTTCCTGGTCACTGCGTCGGGTGTTTCCTTCGGCGGAATTTCCGGGGCTTTCTGGGGACTGGTGGCCGGCGGCCTGATGCTGGCGCTGTCGCGTTTTGTGCAAGCGGCAAGAAAATAGGCGGGGGCTTGCCAGTTTTTTGTTCGGCGGCTATAAGCGCGCTTATGAAGACGACTGGCGCAAAGATTTCCGACACGATTGTCCGCGGCCGCGTTGCCCTGCGTGACAATACGCGCGCCCTGACGTCGCTTCTTCTCCTCGGCCTTACGCGCGGTTGCCGGGTCCTTTGAGGAGCGCCCGGCGGCCGAAAGCCCGCTGGCCCATCGCTCCTCGCGACGATTTCCCTGAATACCAAGATAGAGCAACAAGGTCCGTATTTGCTGTCGCAAAGCCTGCTATGATGGGCTAAGACGCGAGGCAAATTGCCGGGACGAGGAAGAAGACAATGGACGCGACGACGCAAATTCCCGCAAAAGGCATGCAATCCGCAGGCGTGAAATACCGCCCGTACCCGCAGGTGAGCATTCCCGATCGCACCTGGCCGACGAAAGTGATCACCAAGGCGCCGGTCTGGTGCTCGGTCGACCTTCGCGACGGCAATCAGGCGCTGGTGGATCCGATGGGTCACGACCGCAAGGCCCGCATGTTCAATCTGCTGCTCGACATGGGCTTCAAGGAAATCGAGATCGGATTTCCGTCCGCCTCGCAGACGGACTTCGACTTCGCGCGCTGGTGCATCGAGGAAGGAAACGTCGCGGACGATGTTTCGCTGCAGGTCCTGGTTCAGTGCCGTCCCGAACTCATCACCCGCACCTTCGAAGCGCTGCAGGGCGCCAACAGGCCGATTGTGCATTTCTACAACTCGACGAGCGAGCTGCAGCGCCGCGTGGTTTTTGCCAAAGACGTGCAGGGCATCAAGCAGATCGCCGTCGATGCGGCGAAGATGATCACTGACATGGCGGCCAAGGCCGGCGGCGGCTACCGCTTCGAATATTCGCCGGAAAGCTTCACGGGCACCGAGCTCGAAGTGGCGCTGGAGATCTGCAACGCCGTCATCGACGTCATGAAGCCAACGGCGGACAACAAGCTGATCATCAACCTGCCGTCCACCGTCGAGATGGCGACGCCAAACGTCTATGCCGATCAGATCGAATGGATGTGCCGCAATCTCGACAATCGCGAGAGCCTGATCGTTTCGCTGCACCCGCATAACGACCGCGGCACCGGCATTGCAGCAGCCGAGCTCGGCCTGCTGGCGGGCGCCGACCGCGTCGAGGGCACGCTTTTCGGCAACGGTGAGCGCACCGGCAACGTCGACGTCGTGACGATGGCGCTCAACATGTTCACCCAGGGCGTCGATCCGGAAATCGACTGCTCGGATATCGAGCGCATAAAGAGCGTTTTCGAATATTCGAACCAGATGACGATCGGCGAACGCCATCCTTACGTCGGCGAACTGGTATACACCGCGTTTTCCGGCTCGCACCAGGATGCGATCAACAAGGGCATGAAGGCGATCAAGGTCGCCAACCATCCGCTGTGGGAAGTACCCTACCTGCCGATCGATCCGCAGGATGTCGGCCGCTCCTACGAGGCGATCATCCGCATCAACTCGCAGTCCGGCAAGGGCGGCATCGCCTATATCCTGCAGCAGGATTACGGGCTGAACCTGCCGCGCAATCTCCAGGTCGAGTTCCGCGAGGAGATCCAGCGCATCACCGACGAAGAAGGCAAGGAGCTGCCGTCGCGCCGCATCTACGACCGCTTCATCGAGCGCTACGTGACGCAGCCCGAGGGCCGTATCAAATTCGTCGATCACCACACTTTCGCCGATCCCGATCGCAAGGGCGTGCGCGTCGTTGCAGCGGAGATTACCGACAATGGCGAGACGAAGCGTATCGAGGGCCGCGGCAACGGGCCGGTCGACGGCTTCATCAACGCGCTCTCGCACTATCTCGGCATCGAGATGTCGGTCGAAGACTATTCCGAGCACTCGCTGCAGCACGGCTCGAACGCGGCGGCCATCTCCTACGTCGAAACCGCCTATCCCGGTGGCAAGCTCTTCGGCGCCGGCATCAGCACCAATATCGTCGGCGCCTCGCTCGAGGCGATCGTCTCGGCGGCGAACCGGGTGCTTGATGTGAGAGCCGGGAAGAACTGATCGGCATCGCGCAGCGGGTTCTGTCCGCTGCGCATTTTCGCCGCTCAAGCGGCGATATTTTCATCGCGCGGACGGACGATGCAGTCGGCAATATCGGCGACTTCGTTCAGCGCTTCGGCATGGCGCTGTCCCCATTGGCAGAGCGCCAGCAGCACCGGCTCAAGCCCAAGTCCAAGTTCCGTCGCGGTATATTCGACGCGTGCGGGAACCTCGGCGAAGACCTCGCGCCTCACCAAACCGTGCTCTTCCATCTCGCGCAGCTGTTGGATCAGCACCTTCTGCGTGATCTCCGGCATCAGGCGTTTCAGCTTCGAGAGGCGCTTCGGTCCGCTGAAAACGTAATAGAGGATGATTGGCTTCCAGCGCCCCGCGATCACCTTCAGGGCGCGTTCGACGGGCAATTTCGGCAGTTTTTTGATGGGTTCAGCCATGGTCACTTCCTGGTGGGTATGGCACGAAAGAGTGTGTATTCCTGCCGCCAAGCTTACTGGTAAATCGCTGCTCACGCCATTCAAACGTGAGGTCTGCCCATGAGAGCCGTCCGCTTCAACCATTTCGGTCCGCCTGAGGTCCTGAAAATTGTCGAGGTTCCGAAACCGGTGGCCCGTGAAGGGGAGCTTCTTGTTCGTGTCCGTGCTGCGGGTGTCAATTTCTTCGAGGTGCTGATGCGTGCCGACCGGTATGAGGTGACGCCGGAATTGCCGATGATCCTGGGTGTCGAGGTTGCAGGCATCGTCGAGGCGGTGGGCGAGGAAGCTGATGCCGCTCTCATCGGTGCACACGTCGCCGTTCCGCTTTTTGCGCTTGGACGGGGCGAGGGCTACGCGGAGTACGTCGCCGTGCCAGGAAGCTCAGTGATCCCGATTCCGGATCAATTGTCTTTCGAGGCGGCCGCAGCGCTGATGGTGCAAGGGCTGACGGCGCTGCATATGGTGCGCCAGGCGCCGCCGCGGGGCAAAGCCGTTCTTGTCCATGCTGCTGCCGGCGGCGTCGGGTCGCTGCTGGTGCAATTGGCGAAGCGCGAGGGTGCAGGATCGGTCATTGCGACAGCCAGCAGCGCGAAGAAGAGATCGCTGGCGCGCGCGCTCGGCGCGGATTCGGCGATCGACTATACGGCCGACGGCTGGCAGGAAACCATCCGTGAGCAGGCATCCGTCGATCTGATCTATGATACGATTGGCGGCGAGGTGACGCGTGCCTCTCTTGCAACGCTTGCGCCGGGCGGAGAGCTTGTCTTTGCCGCACTGGGCCGCTTCCAGCTTGAGGCGACCGACCTCAACGCCATGTTCAAAAAGAACCAGTCGCTGAAGGGATTTGCCCTGCTGCCTCTATTATCCGAAACGCTGTCGGACGATCTCTCGACGCTGTTTTCACTTGCTGTCTCCGGCGCGTTGACCATCGCGGAGGGCGCAAGTTTCCCGCTGGACAAAGCTTCCGACGCGCATCGCGCCATCGAAAACCGGAGCGTCAGCGGCAAGGTCGTGCTGGTGCCGTAAGCTCAGATCGCGGTTGCGACTTCCATGGCGATCTGGCTGAGCGAGGCTTCGGCGGAAGGGCCTGCCAGAACGTAGGATGTGCCGGCATTGTGCCAGGTGATCAGGCCGATTTCGTCTCTGATCGTTTCCTTGAAGTCCTCGGACTCGGGTGGCTGGGGATCCTTGCGGAAGCAGATCGAGATGAGATCGCCATCAGCGCTCGTATAGACCAGCTGGCCGACCGGTTTTCCGTCGCCAAGAAGTACACGGGCGCCCTGAAAGGTCCAGCCGTCGGCGGACAGGTCAGGCACGCGGAAGGCGACGCCGACCGTTGACGTCAGCCAGTTGGAAATCTCCTCGGCCTGCGTCGAGGGAACCTCGACGATATGCCGTGGCTGGCGGATCATCAGGCGCTGGTAGGCGGTGATGTCGTTCAGCCAGTTCTTGCTGCCGGCGTTGTCATCCACGGCTTGCGTTGTGCCATTGCCCGTGGGAGCGCCGGGGCTTGTGCCGGCGAGATAGCCGATGCCGCAGCCGACGATGAAAAGGATGATCGCCGCGGCCAGCGCCTGCGTGCCGCTGGGCGCAAGCTTCATCGATGGGCGGCTGGTTCGCGGGGCGATCGGCGCCTTGGGCGGCTGAACGCTCTTGATCGAGCGCACGAGCGCCAGCGGAACCGGCTCTTTCAGAATATCGTCCAGTCGGTGGCGGCCGAAATCGGCGCCGTGACGCAACTTGTCGTAAAGCCGGCGTGCACCTTCGTCGGTGGCGAGACGCTGTTCCAGCTCATGCTTCTGCTCCGGCGTCGCTTCCCCGTCGAGAAGGGCGGTCAGCTGGGCGTCAAGCGTCAGTTTCTTGAAATCGGGCAAGGTTCAGTACCTGTGAGGATGGTCGTCGGCGAGGCTTGCGAAGTGCAACCGCGCCGCGGCGAGCTGCGCGGGCACGCTGCCATCCGATATGCCCATGATGTCGGCGGCCTGCTGATAGGTATGGCCTTCGACAGCGACGAGCAGGAAGACGCTCGAAATGCCCTCGGGCATTTCGGCGAGCATGCGGTGTATGGCATCCGTATCAGCGACGGCTGCGCGGTCGCGCACGGCATCGCGGATGTCCGTGACGTTGCCCTTTGAAGCCGGCCGCGCCTTGCGCTTGCGGCCATCGTCGCTCCATTGCTGGCGGGCGAGCGTGTAAATCCAGCTTTCGAGCCTGCCTTCGCCGCTCCATTGGTGGCTTTTCGCCACCGCGCGCTGACAGACCGCCTGCACCAGATCGTCGGCAGCTGCTGCATCGCCGGCAAGCGTCATCGCGAAGCGCCGCAGCCGCGGGAGCAGTCCCACCAGGTCGCGTCGGATATCGATGGTCGTTACAGGCTGACGCATAGTCTCATTTCATGAATGTGTTCGGGCGAAGCACCCAATGTGGGCTAAGCTTTTTATATCGTGGAAGTGACCTTTATGAAACAATTTTGCACTGCCGCGCAAGAAGAAGACGGCGCGGCCGAAGAATTCCCAAACGTTTTTCTATTGGACGCCGGCGCGGCTCCCGTTTCAATAGGTCCGGTAGCCGTTCAGGCTCTGCAATAGCGCCCGGTAAGCCCAAGTGTTCTCGCCGCCGCGGTCCCGGATTTCGACGAGCTGGACGCGGGCGCCTTGGATGTCTCCTTCTTCGACCAGGGCTTGGCCCATATATGACCGCGCGAGAATGTAGTTCCCATCGGCCTGCAGTGCCTTGCGGTAATACGACATTCCGAGCTCGGTCCGGCCGGCCTTGCGGTTTGCGTAGCCGAGATAGTTCAGGATGCGCGGATCCTTCTGATTCCTGGCGAGATTCAGGACGGTGATGGCGTTCTCATACTGGCCGGCATAGGCGAATTCGCGCGCAGCCTTGAAGAGGTCATCGTCGTTGAAGCTGCTCTTCTTCGGCGCGACGCATTCCTTCTTCTTCTTGTCCCACACCTTGCCGTCGGCGCATTTCGTGGTGGTTTCGGTCTTCGGAGGTGGTTTGGTCTCGTCGCTTTCGTCACCGACAGCGAAGGCCGGTGCCGAGAGCCCGGCTGCAAGACCGAAGGCGAGGATGAGACGGCAGATGCGGTTTGCTGCGGTGCGCATGGATTGCTCCTGGTCGGCGGCAGTTGCGGCCGGATTGTACCGCGGGATTTGGAAATACCAAGGGGAGAAGCATCGCGCAGCGGAAAATCGTGACGGCTTCAGAAAATGATTCAAGAGGCGGCGAAACCGATTCCGCTTTCCTGTCTAAAGCTTGAAAATATCGACACTTTCCGGCGTGACGCCGTCACCCATATCGTTCAAGCTGAAGCGCTCGCCCTGCAGTTCCCAGGCGCCCGGCGAACCGTCGATGCTGAAGAGATTATAGGCGGCGCGGGGCTTCAGGCCGCCCGGTCCCTGCGAGGCGGAGGCGATGCCGACTACAGGCACGGGGCTGGTCTGACCGCGCAGCCAGTGGAGCGTATTGAGGTGCGTATGGCCGTGGAGCACGAGTTCTGCCCCGCCGGTCGAGACGACGGCGGCGAAGCGGCGGATGCCGATCATCCGCTTGTAGAAGGCGGTCGCGCCGCGGATCGGCGGATGATGGATCATGACGACGCGGAAGAGGCCTGCCTCGCCGGCCGCGCGCAGCATGTTGACGGTCTCGCGGGCCTGCCGTTGGCTGAAGAAGCCGCTGGCGGCAAAAGGCGGCGTGGCGACGGCCGTCGAGCAGCCGACGAGCGCGACTTTGCCGCGGACGCGGAGATAGGGAAAGATGTGCTTGTCTTCCTCCCATTCAACTGGGGCGAGATCGCCGCGCACATAGTCATACCAGGCGCGCATGGATTTTTCGTAAGCGCCCGGCACATAGGCGTCGTGGTTGCCGGGAACCACGGAGGTTTCGGCTGGCTCTCCGAGCGCGCGCAGCCAGGCGGCGGCGGAGCGGATCTCGATGCCGCTTGCAAGGTTCACCAGGTCGCCGGTCACCGCGAGGTGGTCCGCATGGCGCGCGCGGATATCGTCCAACAGCAGATCCAGCGTGCCGCCGAAAAGATGCTTGCGCCTATGGCGATGCCAGTTCACAAAGCCGGTGATGCGCTTCGAGAAAAGCTCGCGGAATGAAAGATTGGGAAGCGGACCGAGGTGGATATCCGAGATATGCGCGAGCTTGAACATGCTACGACACATAGACCAGGATAGTTACAAATCAAACACATCCGATTGAACGAAATAGTGAAAACAGAACCATGACGACCAAGGAAATCAGGCCCTGGCAATCCAAGCTGCTGATGCGGATCGTGCATGGTTATTTCGCGCTCGCACGCGGCATGACGATGGGTGTGCGGGCCGCCTGCTTCGATTCGTCGGGGCGGATTTTCCTGGTGCGTCACAGCTATATTCCCGGTTGGCATATGCCGGGCGGCGGGCTCGAGCGCAACGAGACGGCAGAAGAGGCTCTGATCAAGGAACTGCGCGAGGAGGGCAACCTCAGGATCATCGGCAGGCCGCAGCTCTTCCATGTCTATTTCAACGCATCGGCGAGCCGGCGCGACCATGTGGTCTTCTATCGTGCCGAGGTCGAGCAGACGGCGCCGCGCAAGCCGGACATGGAGATCGTCGAATGCGGTTTCTTCGCGCTCGACGATCTGCCGGAGGGTGCGACCGCGGCGACGAGGCGGAGGCTCCGCGAACTGAGTGGCGAAGAGCCCGCCGCTCACTACTGGTAGGATTCAGGCCGCAGCGGCAAGCTTGGCGCGCCCGTGCGCGCCGTCGAGGTCGAGCGCCGGTCCGACCGGCACCACACCCGTCGGGTTGATCGTCTTGTGGCTGCGGTAATAGTGCTGCTTGATGTGGTGGAGGTTCACCGTCTCCTTGACGCCCGGCGTCTGGTAGAGATCGCGCAGGTAGCCCGAAAGGTTCTTGTAGTCTTCGATGCGGCGGATGTTGCATTTGAAGTGGCCGACATAGACGGCATCGAAGCGCGCCAGCGTCGTGAACAGGCGCCAGTCCGCTTCCGTCAGCCGGTCGCCGAAGAGGTAGCGGGTCTTGCCGAGGCGCTCGTCCAGCATGTCCAGCGTTTCGAAAATCTTGACGACATTTTCTTCGTAGGCCTCCTGCGTCGTTGCAAAACCGGCCTTGTAGACGCCGTTGTTGACAGTGTCGTAGACGATTGCGTTCAGCGCATCGATATCGGCGCGAAGATCGACGGGATAGAAATCCATTTTCGAATCCGTCAGGCCGTCGAAGGCGCTGTTGAACATGCGGATGATCTCGGCCGATTCATTGTTGACGATCGTGCCGGTCTTCTTGTCCCAGAGCACGGGAACTGTGACGCGGCCGGAATAATGCGGGTCGGCCTTCACGTAGATCTCCCAGAGGGTCTTTGCTCCGTAAAGATGATCGCCGGTAGCGCCGTCGCCGGATTTGAATTCCCAGCCGTTCTCGGCCATCAGGGGATCGACCACGGAGACGGAGATGATGTTCTCAAGCGTCTTCAGCTTGCGAAAGATCAGCGTACGGTGTGCCCAGGGGCAGGCGAGCGACACATAGAGATGATAACGGTCCGCCTCGGCCTTGAAGCCGCCGATGCCTGTCGGGCCGGCCTCTCCATCGGCCGTGATCCAGTTGCGGAACTGCGAGGCCGCGCGCTTGAAGTGGCCCTTCGTTTCCTTCGTATCGTACCAGACGTCCTGCCAGACGCCGTCAACCAGAATGCCCATGGTGTGCTTCCTTCAAATTCGTCGTTGGCGGCAACATATCGCAGGCGGCCCTTCTTTGCAGGGTGCAAACGCTGAACAGTGCGTCCTGCAGTTTTTCGACGGCCGCATTTTGCGTTGGACGGGGGGAATTTTTCCTGCTATCGGCCTTTTCACATTTTCTCAGGATCCGACTTGATGCCCGCAACCAGAAACCTGCGACGACGCTGATGCTCCCGAACGCCTGAACGGCGTGCTCGAGAATCCATCACTTCCGTCTATCCGGTTTCTGTCTCATCATGCACAAGCACGATCTGGTCTACCTCACCGAGGATGCGTCTCACGACGCGGCTATCGAACACATCAACGAAGAAGCATTCGGCCCCGGCCGGCATACGCGTGCCGCGGCCCGCATCCGCGAACAGGGACCGCACGATCTGTCGCTCTCCTTCATCTGCACCGATGATGGCGAAACGATCGCTTCCGTCAGAATGACGCCGGTCATGGCGGGCGAGGTGAAGGGGCACCTGCTCGGGCCGCTCGCTGTCCGGCCATCGCACAAGAATATGGGCATCGGGCGCGAACTCGTGCGGATCGCGGTGGAGGCGGCAAGGAGCAAGGGCTCCGAGGCCGTCATCCTCGTCGGCGATCCGCCTTACTATCGCCCGCTCGGCTTCGAGAGGGTCGCCTACAACGCGCTCGCCTTTCCGGGTCCGGTCGATCCCGCCCGCGTTCTCGCCGTTCCGATTGCCGAAGATGCGCATCAGCGTCTCAAGGGTATAATCGGCTGGCGTGCATAGGCCATATGTTCTATCGCTGATTACCCCGGAACCTCACTTGGCGCGAGATTTCGGCAGCTTGGTGGAGGGCGATATGAGTGGAATTTCGATGGACGAGGCGCTGGATCGCGCCGGGACAGGCGCCTTTCAGCGGGGGCTGATGGCGATTTTTGGGCTTGTATGGGCGGCCGACGCCATGCAGGTGCTCGCCGTCGGCTTTACGGCCGCTTCGATCGCCGCCACGTTCCAGCTGACGGTCCCGCAGGCGCTGCAGACCGGCACGCTTTTCTTCCTCGGCATGCTGATCGGTGCCGTCGTTTTCGGTCGGCTTGCCGACAAGGTGGGTCGACGCTCCGTGCTGATCCTGACGGTCGGCTGCGATGCCTTGTTCGGCACGCTTTCGATCTTTGCGCCGGATTTCACCAGCCTGCTCGTTTTGCGTTTCCTGACGGGGATGGCGGTTGGCGGCACGTTGCCGGTCGATTATGCGATGATGGCGGAGTTCCTGCCGGCAAAGAACCGCGGCCGCTGGCTCGTCGTGCTCGAAGGCTTCTGGGCGGTCGGCACGCTGATCGTCGCGCTTGCCGCATGGGCTGCGAGCGTCGCCGGCGTTGCCGATGCGTGGCGCTACATCTTCGCCGTGACGGCGTTGCCTGCCATCCTTGGCATCGGGCTCCGTTTCTTCGTACCGGAATCGCCGCTCTATCTGTTGCGGACCGGCCATACGGAAGAAGCCAAGGCGATCGTCAACCGCATGCTAAAGCGCAACGGCAGGCCGCAGCTTGCCGCCGCCGAGCAGATTGTGCCGGTTACGCATGCGGCTTCGGAAGGCATCTTCTCCGCCTCGCTTCGCCGCCGTAGCCTGATGATCCTGGCGATATGGTTCCTCGTCTCGGTGTCCTATTACGGCGTGTTCACCTGGATGCCCGCCAGGCTTGCCGGCGAGGGCTTCGGTTTCGTGCGCGGCTACGGCTTTCTCGTCTTCGTGGCGCTCGCCCAAATACCGGGCTATGCGCTTGCTGCCTATGGCGTCGAAAAGTGGGGACGGCGGCCGACGCTGATCGGCTTCTGCCTGCTTTCGGCGGCGGGATGCCTGCTCTTCGTGCTTTCGCCGGACGATACGTTGATCGGTGCATCGCTGCTGATCATGAGTTTCGCACTGCTCGGTACCTGGGGCGCGCTCTACGCCTATACGCCGGAGCTTTACCCGACGGGATCGCGCGCCACCGGGATGGGAGCCGCAGGCGCAATGGCCCGGCTCGGCGGGCTTGCCGCACCGTCGCTGATGGCATTCGTCGTGTCGCTGGGGCTCGGCGTCGCCATCGGGCTGTTTGCAGCGCTGCTGGTCATCGCTGCCATCGCAGCGCTGGTGATCGATGCGGAAACACGGCGAGTCTCGCTCGCCTAACCAAGGTTCTTGCGCAGGAAGCTCCGTGTCCGGCCTTTCGGAAACTGCGGCAGTTCGCCGAAGATTTCATAGCCCGCCTGCGGGTAGGTGTGCAGCGCCTGCGGATTGAACGTATCGATCCATGCGCCGTGGCAGCCGCGGGGCTTTTGCCTCTTCCTCTGCCGCAGCGAGGATCTTTCCGGCCATGCCTTTGCCGCGCTGGGTTTCCGGAATGTAGAGGGTCTGCGTAAAGAGCCAGCCCCATGCGGTGTAGCCCGAAAGTCCACCTGTCACCTTGCCGTCGGTATCGCGGATGAGGACGGCGAGCGGCTTGCGTTCCCAAGCGCCGACATCCTCCGTGTTGAAGGCGTTGAGCGCATCCTGGATGATGGCAAGGTCTTCTGGGGAGGGCGATGCTGTCAGCTCGAATTCCGGCATGGCGTCACCGTCCTTCGCGCCACCACATGGCGCCAAAGGCGAGCAGCAGCACGCCGACGCCGGCAAAACCGGCAAAGAGCGGCAAGGTGTTGATGCCCTTCAGAACTGTCTCGTTAGTCAGCTTGATCTGCATGCGATCGTTGTCGACCACGCGGATCTGGCCGCGAACCGGCAGGATCGGCGGCACCTCGACAGCGCCATTAGTATCTGAAACGCGGGTGACAAGGCCGCGTGTCTTGTCGGAAATCGGCTTCAGCACGTCCGTCGTCGAGATCATCGCCTTGAATTCGGGCGCATCGACGGCACCGACATGGACGAGCGTCGTCAGGTCGCCGTTGCGGATTTCGAAGAGGCCGATCTCATCCATCTTCTTCTCGGCCTTGAAGAGACCGGGCTCGGATTGCGCCAGCGGAAGGTTTTCCATCTTGCCTGACGGATATCGGACCGTAGCCTCGCCCGGATTGTCGCCGATCGTCTGGCGGGTAACCTCCAGCGTGCGGCCTGAGGCGCGTGCCGTCAGCGCTTCCTCCTCCAGCGCCGGTTCCTTCATCAGCCAATGCGCGATGCGGCGGTAGAGCGAGACATGCGGGCCGCCGCCCTCGAAGCCGCGGGCCCAGAGCCAGCCCTGGTCGGAGAGCAGCATGGCGACGCGCCCCTGGCCGGCGCGGTTCAAAAGCAGCAGCGGATGATTGTCGGCGCCGACCATCACCGTCTGGCCATGCGGAGAGGCGACATCGACGCTGCGGAACCAGCGGCCCCAATGCGGCGGCTCATCAACGGAGCCGTCGAGGCCGCGGGTGACGGGATGCTTGCGGCCCTCCTCGGAAAGGCGGGGATAGAAGGCCTTGTCGATCATCTGGCCGGTCGGCTCGGCGGGAAGAACGGCCGAAAGCGGCGTCAGCGCGATCGAATCCTGGCCGGCATGTTCGGGACCCGCGGCGATCAGCAGCGCGCCGCCGTTTTCGACATATTGGGCGATGTAGTCGTAGTAAAGGATCGGCAGCACGCCGCGGTGCTGGTACCGATCGAAGATGATCAAGTCGAAGTCTTTGATCTTGTCGACGAAAAGCTCGCGCGTCGGGAAGGCGATCAGCGAAAGCTCGTTGATCGGCGTGCCGTCCTGCTTTTCGGGCGGGCGCAGAATGGTGAAATGGACGAGATCGACCGAGGCGTCGGACTTCAGGAGATTGCGCCAGGCGCGCTCGCCGGCATGCGGTTCGCCGGAGACCAGAAGCACGCGCAGGTTCTCACGGATACCATCGATGACATGAACGGCGCGGTTGTTTGCCTCGGTCACTTCGCCGGGGAAACCAGCCACCGAGAATTCCAGCACGTTGCTGCCGCCGCGCGGGACCCTGAAGGAAAACGGCGTATCCTGACCCGGCGTCGCCTGCATCGTGGCGATCACGTCGCCGTTCAGCTTCACGGTGACATCGGCCGCGCTGCCGGGGCTCGGGCCGTCGTCGAAGACGCGCAGGACCAGTTGCTGCTCTTCATTGACGATGCCGAAGCGCGGCGCCTTGATCACCTCGATGCGGCGGTCGAATTCGTTGGCCTTACCGGTAATCAGGCCGTGGACCGGCGCTTCGAAGCCGAGCGCCTGAGTGACGCCCGGCGCGTCATGCACTTCGCCGTCCGTCAGCATGATCGCGCCGCCGATGCGGGCAGGAGGCACGTCGGCAACGGCAGCCGAAAGCGCGGTGAAGAGGCGTGTGGACGGCGTATCAGAATCTTCCGGCTCGGTCGCATCGACATAGCGAGGTTCGATGTTCGGGAAGCGCGAGAGGCGATCCTTCAGCTGCGCCAGCGCCTCGTCGGTCATCTTGATGCGTTCCGGCGTCTGCTGGCTCTGGCTGCGGTCGACGATGACGGGAACGACCGTCGAAAGCTGCTCGCGGTCTTCCTGCATGAGCAGCGGATTGGCGAGCGCTGCCAGCAATGCGAAGGCGGCGAGCGTGCGGATCCAGGCGCCGCGGATGCCGCGCCAGATGGCGAAGGCGGCGACAACGGCGACCACGGCCGCAAGCGCCGCAAGAACCGGCCAGGGAATGAAGGGCGAGAAATCAACCGTCATGTCACTGTCCCAGCCGTTCGAGGAGCGCGGGGATGTGGACCTGATCGGTCTTGTAGTTGCCCGTCAGCATATACATCATGATGTTGACGCCGGCGCGATAGGAGTATTCGCGCTGCATTTCATCCGGCGGAACTGTCGGCAGCATTGGTGAACCGTTCTGATCGACCGCCCAGGCCCCGGCCAAATCGTTGCCGGTGATCAGGATCGGCGAAACGCCGTCGGCCGAGGCGGTGGATTTGGCGTCCGACGCGCGGTCGTCCTGTCGCGACTCGATCCACAGAGGGCTTCCGGAATAGCGGCCCGGGAAGCTGGAGAGCAGGTAGAAGGACTTCGTCAGCACGTGGTCCGAAGGAACCGGCTCCAGTGGAGGGATGTCGAGATTGGCGAGGATCTGCTGCAGACGCTCGCCATTGGCGCTCGACGCACCGCCATTATTGTCCAGCGAGGCGAACTGGTCTCGCGTATCGAAAAGTACCGTTCCGCCGGCGCGCATATAGGCGTCGATGCGGTTAATCGCAGCCGCAGACGGCATCGGCGCGGAGGCCGAAACCGGCCAATAGATGATCGGATAGAAGGACAGCTCGTCCTTCGTCAGATCAAGGCCGACGGGTGGCGCCGGTTCTAGTGTCGTGCGGAAGGTCAGGAACTCGGTCAGGCCTTCAAGGCCATGCTCGGAAATATTGTCGACGTCCTGCTCGCCGGTGACGACATAGGCGAGGTGAGTATTGTCCAGTCGCTGGAATATCTGGTCGTCGCCGGGCTTGGAATCGTCGGCGCGCAATTGCGACGGCTGCAGGAAGAAGGCCGCACCGACGGCAACTGCGATGATCGCCGCAGGACGCGCGGCCGAACGCAACCGGGAGAAGGCGCCGCCCATGAACATCACGATGAGGCTGTCCGCCAGGAGCAAAAGGAAGGCGATGAGGAAGAGAGTGGGCTTGGCGGACCAGGTTTCACCGCCGATCAGGCCTTCGCGCAGGACATTGATGCCAGCCGTGTCGAGCGGCCTCAGCTCGGCGTTATTCGGTAATACGTTCAATGCGGTAAAGCCGTCTTCTGAACCATAGAGTCCGGGCGGATTGTCGAAATTGGAAACGGGCTCGGCCTTTGCGTTCGGGATCAGCGGCCGCGCAGTGCCGGTCTCCGTCGTCAGCACGCCCTTCGCGGTCAGCAGGCGGAAGGGCGGCAGGGCTTCGGCGGTCGTTGCAGCACCGGCCTCGGAGGTTACGCCGCCCGAGCGGGAGAGTTGAACGATGCGACGCAGCATCTCGACGAAATTGCCGGAGATCGGCAGGTTGGACCAGGTCGCCTCGGCGCTGACATGGAAGAGCACGATACGGCCGGCATTGATCGGCTTGGTCGTTACCAGCGGCGTGCCGTCGGCAAGGCTTGCCCAGGTGCGCTCGGCAAGATCGGGCGTCGGCTCGGCCAGAACCTGGCGCTTGACGGTCACATCTGTCGGTTTGGCCATGCCGGCGAAAGGACCGAAATTCGGGAAATCCGCGAGCGGCTGCGGCTCGGCCCAGGAGAGCGCGCCGCCAAGCGCACGCTCGCCCTGGCGCAACGTCACCGGCACCAGCGGGTCATCCGCCGGCGCGGCGGCAAGGCGCGGACCGGCGAAGCGGATCAGCGTGCCGCCATTGGCGATCCAGCGCTGCATCGGCTCATAGGTCTCCTGCGGCAGCCGGCCGATATCGGCCATGATGATGACGGACGGGTTCTGCGACAGCAGGTCGGGAATGGAGGCCGCGAGATCCGGTGTATTCGGCTGGATCAGATCGGCATAAGGCTGCAATGCGCGCTGAATGTAATAGAGAGGCGAAAGCAGCGGCTGGAATTCATCGCCCGCTTCGCCGGAAAGCAGCACCACGCGGCGGCGCTTGAAGCCATCGTCGAGCAGATGGACCGAGCCTGCCGTGGCATGATTGTCGATGCTGACGCGCGCGAAATCGTTGCGCATCTCGAAGGGGGCGGGAATCGAGCCTGAGGCAACAGACTGTCCGGGCTGGAAATCGACCGTGCCTGCGGCAATCGCGCGGCCCTGGGCATCCTGCGCCGTCAGCGGCAGCGAGGCAGCGCCCGTGCTGTCAACGCGCGTCGCTGTCACGCTCATGGCGTCTGCGGCATTCGTGGCACCGGTGATCGCGACCGTTCGTGTGGCATCGCCTTCGATGAGACGGAGCTCGGCAGGCTGCAGGTCGGCGAGTTGGCGGACGGTGGCATCGTCTTCCTTGGCGGCAACGCCATCAGAAAGGAAGGCGAGGGTGCCGGGTTTCGTGCCGTTGAGGGCCGCGCGCAATGCCTCGAAGGCGCGTTCGCGATCCGGAACGAGCGGCTGCGGCTCGGCGGCGCGCAGCATATCGCGGGCTGCTGTCGCGGTGCCCGGCACGGCATTGTTGGTCGGATCGGCCGCAAAGGCGACCGCGACGGGCGTGCCCGCGGATTCGGCATCGTCGATCAGCGCTTCGGCGGTCTGCACGCGGCGTTCCCAATCCGGCGACGTCGCCCAGCCGTTGTCGACGAAGAGCACCAGCGGGCCGCCTGCGGCGAGCGAACTGGTACGCGGATTGAAGACCGGGTCGGCAATGGCGAGGATCACGGCAGCGGCCAGCAGCATACGCAGCAGCGTCAGCCACCAAGGGCTTTGGGCAGGTGTTTCCTCACGCTTCAGCACGGCCGCCAGAATCTTCAGCGGCGGGAAGACTTCGGACTTCGGACGCGGCGGCGTGAGCCGCAGCAGCCACCAGATGACCGGCAGGGCGACAAGCGCGCCGAGGATTGCAGGATAGGCGAAAGCAAAGGGAAGGGTGCTCATAACAGCCCTCCATGCGTCGCCTTGGCCGGCATGCCGGAAAGATACATGTGCACGGCGACCAGCGCTTCGGATGCCAGGTGATCGGTGCGATGGGTGACGAACGTCCAGCCGAGGTGGCGAAGCGACTGGCCGAGATCGTCCCGGCGTGCCAGATAAGCGCGGCCATAGGCTTCGCGGATGTTTTCCGCACGGCCGGACACGAGCTTCGAACCGGTTTCCGGATCGGTGAATTCGGTGCGGCCGGTGTAAGGAAAAAGCTCCTCGGCGGGATCGGCGATCTCGACCATATGGCCGCGAAGGCCGCGGCGGGCAAGCGGGGTGATGCGGGCCATGATCGCCGGTGCATCGTCTAGGAAGTCGCCGATGAGCACGAGATCGCTCCAGCCGCGGATCATGGCGATTTCCGGTAGTCCGCCGGGCAGCGGCGCATGCATCAGCGCGGTCGCAAGCCGCTCGGCGGCGTTGCGGGCGGCGACCGGTTCCATGACGCCGGGGCAGCCGATGCGTTCGCCGGAGCGCGCCAGGATTTCAGCGAGCGCCAGCATGATGACGAGCGCGCGGCCTTCCTTCGAGACGCTGCCGAAGGTCGACTTGTACATCATCGAGGGCGACATGTCGGCCCAGAGCCAGATGGTGTGGGCGGCTTCCCATTCGCGCTCGCGGACATAGGTATGGTCGTCGCGGGCAGAACGGCGCCAGTCGATGCGCGACAGGCTTTCCCCTTCGGTATAGGGGCGGAATTGCCAGAAGTTCTCACCGATGCCGCGCTTGCGGCGGCCGTGCCAGCCGGCAATCACGTTGTTGGCGATGCGCTTGGCTTCGACCAGGCAGTCCGGCACCAGGGAAGCCCGCTGCCTTGCGCGGGCAAGGGCATCGCTGCCAGGGGTCGGATTGACGATCTGTCCGATAGATGCCACGCGTCCGGATTCCTTATCCTTTGGCCTGCTTGACGAGGCCGGCGATGACATCGCGGACCGACATGCCCTCGGCGCGGGCAGCGAAGGTGAGCGCCATGCGGTGTTCGAGAACGGGTTCGGCAAGCGCATGGATATCATCGAGCGACGGCGCGAGCCGACCTTCGTAGAGGGCACGGGCGCGGGCGCAGAGCATCATGGCTTGGCCGGCGCGCGGGCCGGGCCCCCAGGCGACATTCTTGTCGGTCGCGGCGTTGCCCTGGCCAGGGCGGGCGGAGCGCACGAGATCGAGGATCGCGTCGACCACCTTGTCGCTCACCGGCATCTGGCGGATGAGCCTCTGGATTTCCATCAGCCGCCCGGCATCGAGGACGGCTTGCGGCTTCGTTTCGCTGATACCGGTCGTTTCCAGCAGGATCTGGCGTTCGGCGGCAAGCTCCGGATAGTGCACGTCCACCTGCAGCAGGAAGCGGTCGAGCTGGGCTTCCGGCAACGGGTAGGTACCTTCCTGCTCCAGCGGGTTCTGGGTCGCGAGAACGTGGAACGGCGTCGGCAGGTCGTAGCGCTGGCCGGCGATGGTGACGTGATACTCCTGCATCGACTGCAGCAGCGCCGACTGCGTGCGCGGCGAGGCGCGGTTGATCTCGTCGGCCATCAACAGCTGGGCGAAGACCGGGCCCTTGACGAAGCGGAAGGAGCGGCGGCCGTTCTCGTCCTGGTCCATCACTTCGGAGCCCAAGATGTCGGACGGCATCAGGTCCGGCGTGAACTGGATGCGGTTGGCGCCGAGGCCCAGCACTTCTCCGAGCGTGGTCACCAGCTTGGTCTTTGCAAGGCCGGGAACGCCGACCAGAAGCGCATGGCCACCGGAAAGGACGGCGAGCAGGGTGTTTTCGACGACGCTTTCCTGGCCGAAGATCACCTTCGAGACTTCTTCGCGAATAAGGGCGATATCGGCGAGCGCCTTTTCCGCAGCGGCGATGACTTCCCGTTCATCGAGGCTGTCTTCGGTCTTCATCATACCCATCAGGTATCTCCAACGGCTGAATCATTCGTCGCGAATCGGCGGATTTACGCCTCTGGCCCGTACCCTATAGAGTTATGGAGATGTTGCGGGCTGACAAGTTCGTTCCAAATGACTATCTCGTGACTACCCTTTCGTTAAAAGCAAACCGGGACAGAAGAATGGCAGCGCAAGAGATAAGAGCGAGCGAAGATGCCGCAGGGCTTGCCGCGCTGATTTCGCGTGCTGCGGGCGAAGACGGAGGCAAAAAGCGCGGACTTCCGCCCGTCGAGAAATGGAATCCGCCGTTTTGCGGCGATATCGACATGGAAATCCGCGCCGACGGCACCTGGTTCTACATGGGAACGCCGATCGGCCGCGCGCCCTTGGTTCGCCTGTTTTCGACCGTCCTGCGCAAGGACGAGGACGGAAAGACCTATCTCGTAACTCCTGTGGAAAAAGTCGGGATCCAGGTCGCCGACGCGCCGTTCGTCGCAGTCGAGATGATCGCTACGAATCGCGGCGGTCAGCAGGTGCTGACATTCCGCACCAATACCGGCGATGTCGTCGAAGCCGGCAAGGAGCATCCGTTGCGTTTCGTGATCCATGGCGCAAACCGCGAACTGAAGCCCTATCTGCATGTGCGCGGGCGTCTCGAGGCCTTAGTATCGCGTGCCGTGATGTACGAGCTGGCGGACGTCGGCGAGATTGCCGACATGGAGGGCAAGGAGATGTTCTGCGTCCGCTCCGGCGGTTCGCTCTTTCCCATCATGCCGGCCGACGAACTGGATGCGCTTTCCCGATGAGCAATACCCTGAACCAGCGTTATCCACTTTATTCCGCCGCCGAATTCCGCCGCCGGGCGCTCAATCAGAGCGGCGGGCCGGTCGATCATTCCTGGCGGGATCACGGTGATCACGTCCTCAATCCGGATATCGTCACGATGGTCGAGGGCTTCCGTCTACGCGACGCCGCGGTCCTCGTGCCGGTGGTCGACGACGGCGACCAGGCGCGGGTGATCTTCACCAAGCGCACGACAAACCTGCGCAAGCATTCCGGGCAGATATCTTTTCCGGGCGGGGCGATCGACTCTACGGACATTTCTCCGGAGATGGCAGCTCTACGGGAAACGCAGGAGGAGATCGGCATTGCCGGCTCCTTCGTGGAGACGGTCGGCCGCCTGCCGCATTATCTCGCCGCCACCGGCTTTCGCATCACGCCGGTGCTTGGCATCGTTAAGCGGGGTTTCGAGCTAAAGCTCAATCCGCGAGAAGTCGACGATGTCTTCGAGGTGCCGCTATCGTTCCTGATGAATCCGGACAACCACACCCGCGACAGGCGCGTTGTCGAAGGCATCGACCGGCATTTTTACCGCATGCCCTATGAAAGCTGGATGATCTGGGGCATCACCGCGGGCATTGTTCGCACCCTTTACGAGAGGCTTTATGTATGACCAGCCTTGCTGATGAAGCATGGTTCCAAGATCTCCGCCTTCAGCGCGTCTTCGCGCTCTTGAATGCGGACGGCGGCGAAGGGCGCGTCGTAGGCGGCGCCGTGCGCAACAGCCTGATGGGGATCCCGGTCAGCGATATCGACGTCGCGACGACGCTGACGCCGGACACCGTGACGCAACGGGCGAAAGCAGACGGCATCAAGGCGATCCCGACCGGCGTCGAGCATGGCACGGTGACGCTCGTGATCGAAGGAAAGCCGTTCGAAGTGACGACGCTGCGCACCGACGTCGAAACTGACGGGCGCCGCGCCAAGGTCGCCTTCAGTACTAATTGGCAGGCGGATGCGGAGCGACGCGACTTTACGATCAATGCGCTTTACATGAATTCCAAGGGCGAAGTGGTCGATCTCGTCGGCGGGCTTGCCGATATCGAGAAACGCAATATCCGTTTCATCGGCGATGCGACCGCGCGGATCGCCGAAGACTATCTGCGCATCCTGCGGTTCTTCCGCTTTTTTGCTCATTACGGCTCCGGCCGGCCTGACGCGGAAGGACTGCGGGCCTGTTCGGCGGCACGCTCGAAACTCAGCACCCTTTCATCCGAAAGGGTCTGGTCCGAACTTCGCAAGCTGCTTGCTGCCGAAGACCCGGGCAGGGCGCTGCTCTGGATGCGGCAGGTCGCGGTGCTCAGCGAGGTTCTGCCGGAGACCGAGAAATGGGGCATAGACGCCATTCCGGCGTTGGTTGCGACAGAAAAGGCGCTCAGCTGGAAGCCCGACCCGCTCCTGCGGCTTGCTTCGATCGTTCCGCCCGATGCCGAACGGCTGGAGAGGATGGCAGTCCGCCTGAGATTTTCGAATGCCGAAGCGGCCTATTTCAGGGCCTGGGCGGCGGCCCGCCCGGTCGATGACGAAATGTCTGCCGCGGCCTTCGACCGGCTGCTCTATCGCAACGGAGCTGAAGGCATCGCCACGCGCCTGAAGCTCGCGCTCGCCGTTGCCCGCGGCAAGGCGGAAGGCAATATGGAGGAGATGAGCCGATCGGCCAGGCTCGGCAAGCTGCTGGCCCAGGCACTCGCGTGGAGGAAGCCGAAATTTCCGATCGGCGGCGGCGATGTCATTTCCACCGGAATCCCGGCAGGTCCACGTGTCGGCGAGACGCTTGCGAAACTCGAGAGCCAATGGGTGGACGAGAATTTTGCCGCCGACCGGGCGGCGCTGCTCGCCCGGCTGAATGAACTTTCGAAGTGATCAGGCCGCGGTCGCTTCGTCGCGGATGCGGGCCTTGATGTTGTCGATCATGTTCTCGCGAATGACCGTTTCACCATGGGCGGACTTCAAATGCTCGACCACGCGGCGGACGACCTCGGCGTCTTCATCGGCGCGTGTATGCCAAGCGCAGCCCGGTACGAGCGTACCGCATTCGAAAAGTCGCATTGTCTAACTCCTTTGTCCGGAACATGACGGAATAATCGCGCTGACACGCGTTTCTCTTCAATGTGCTAAACGGGGAGAAGGTTCCGGCCGATGATGCACATCGGCCGGCAAGTCACCTGCGATATTCCGGCATCGCCCAAGCACGGAAGCACTCGGACGACTGGTACGGGGCATTCGAATTTGCACTTTCTCGTGCCTGTCCCCGCAGTTCTTCGGGCGATTTTCCGGCAGCGAGCTGCAACTTCACCTGTTCGATGAAGCAGGACAGGGGCAGATCGGAGCCGCTCGTTGCTCGCATTTCTTCGGCGATGCGGTTCAGGAAGTCCGGGGTATCGATTGCACGGGATGCCTCCCGAACATCCGAAGGCGCCGGCGAACCGCTCTGTATCATCATGACAATCCTCCTCCGATTGTTAGGCAACACAAGCTCAGTTTAGCACGTTAGTTTAGCGCACGCTCACGCTTCTTGAAGGCCATGTAATGTATTTTTACCCGTACGCTGTCGTACGGTCATGGCCACCGGACGACCGGCGGCATCGATGAGAGAATTGACTCGATATTGCCACCTGTCTTCAGTCCGAAAATTGTACCGCGATCGTAGAGCAAATTGAACTCGACATAGCGCCCGCGCCTGATCAATTGCTCGTCACGGTCCGCCTCCGTCCATTCCTTGTTGAAGTTGGAGCGGACGATTTTCGGATAGACCATGGCGAAGGCCCGGCCGACATCGCGCGTGAATGCAAAATCGGCCTCCCAGCCGCCAGCTTCCTCGCTCGAATGCAGCCAGTCGTAGAAGATGCCGCCGATGCCGCGCGGCTCGTTGCGATGCTTCAAGAAGAAGTACTCGTCGCACCATTTCTTGTAAGCACCGTAGTCTGCGACGCCTGAATGGCTGCGGCAGGCGATTTCCATCGCCTTGTGGAAGAGGCGGCTGTCGTCGTCTTCCTGCGTACGGCGCCGGTCGAGCACCGGCGTCAGGTCCGCACCGCCACCGAACCAGCGGCTGGAGGTGACGACCATGCGGGTGTTCATGTGCACTGTGGGCACGTTGGGGTTCACCGGATGGGCGATCAGCGAAATCCCCGAGGCCCAGAAGCGCGGGTCTTCGCTGGCGCCCGGCATCTGGGCACGAAGATCGGGCGCGAATTCGCCGTAGACGGTGGAGGTATGCACGCCGACCTTTTCGAAGACGCGGCCATGCATCATCGACATGCAGCCCCCACCGCCGGCACCATTTTCACGCGACCATTCGTTGCCGACGAAACGGCCTGGCTGCTGATCCGAAAGCGGGCCGGTCAACTCGTCTTCCAGAGCTTCGAAGGAGGCGCAGATCGTATCGCGCAAGCCTTCGAACCACGTGCGGGCGGCGGTTTTCTTGTCTTCGATATCGTCCGGCAGGCCGACCGGCAGGTCTGGTCGTTCCATCATTACCCCCACATTACAACACAACACGACTCGATCATCGCTAATTATGGCTTCGTGGTATCAGGTGCATCGGTGGCTTGCCAGCGGGCGGAAGGACGCAGTCGAGGCGGCAAAGATTCGACTCGCAAATTGAAATTTTCAATACTACCTTTTCGGTCAGAGGTAGGTTTCATGACTAAAATCCCGGGACCTCCGTCGTTTGACGGCTTGAAGCGAAGGATCGAACGGCATCGGGCGGAAGGCACTGCCCGGAAGGGCGACCATTTCGTACGCCAGACATACCGCCTTGGCCTGCTCGACGCGCGGGCCAAGGCGCGCGAATGGTTCGCCGAATACCCGAAGGCGGCCTACTGGACCGAAGTGGAAAGCTGGCGGCAGCTCGACAACGACCAGATCGAATTCACCATGCGCCGGCTTCCTTCCGCCGACTGACCGTCACTCCACAGGCGTGCGCAGCCGGCTCTCGATGAGCAATCCGCTCTCGTCGAGGATCGGGTGCGCCACCGAGACAATGTGGGCGTTGATGCGCTTCAGGTCGCGCAGCATGTCGAGATGTAGCGAGCTCGTCTGCAGACTGTCGGCGTAGCCCTCGCGCAGGCGTTCAAGGTGGCGTTCGGCGGATTGCTTCTCCATCCTGCGCACCTCGACCTTCACTTCCATCATCTGCTTGGCGAGATTGAAGTCGCGCGTCACGAAGATCGTTTGTGCGATCCGCAGGTTGTCGATCGTCAGATGGAAGAGCTTCTTGAGCTCCTGGTAGCCGTCGTCGGAGAACCGCAGGCCGAGCGAAGCCTTCTTGCCTATCTGCGGCAGCAGGCCCTTTTCGATGATGTCGCCGATATGCTCGAGGTTGATGGCGTAGTCAATGATGACGATCGAGTGGCGGCCGTTCTCCTCGCTCAGGCCCTTGCGACCGAGCTTGGAAAGGTAGACCTTCACTTCCTGCTGCAGGCTGTCGACCCGCTTTTCGAGCGTGGGAATTTCCTTGAGCTTCGTCAGGTCGTTCTGCTCGAAGGCGTCAGAGGCGCGCATCAGCATACGTTCGATGATGTCACCGACACCGAGGACTTCGCGAGTGGCGCTCGCAAGCGCCACGACGGGCGTCGACAACTCGTGCTGGTCGAGATATTTCGGCGCATTATCGGTCTGTGTTTCCTCCGGAACGAGGCGCAGCATCAGCTGCGACAAGAGGCGCGAGAACGGCCAGGCGAGAGCAGCGAGGATCAGGTTAAAGCCGAGATGCGCGTCGACCGGCAGCTTGGTGGGCGCAAGCGGCAGCATTTCCAGAAGTTCAGCTCCATAGCCGGCAAGCGGCAGCGCGATCACGCAGCCGGTGGCGCGCACGATCAGGTTGCCCAGCGCAACGCGTTTTGCGGAGGCAGGCCCCGCAAGCGAAGCGACAACCGGCGGAATTGCGCCGCCAAGATTGGCGCCCAGAACGAGCACGATCACGAGGCCGGCCGAAAGAATACCGGTTGACGCCAACGAAAGGATCAGCACCACGGCGGCGAGGCTCGACGAGGAGATGAAGGCAATGCCGGCGGAAAAGGCAAGCGCCACCAGCCAGGCGTTGTCGAGCAGGCCGATGAAGGCGGCGAGGGCAGGAGATTGGCGCATCGGCTCGGTTGCGCCGCTCAGGAGGTGCAGCGACAGGAGCATGAGACCGATGCCGATCAGGGCGGTGCCGCCGCCCTGGCGTGCGGTCGAGCCGCTACGATAGAGGATGATACCCGCGAGGATGACGAGCGGCGACAGCCACTCGATGCCGGTCGCGACGATCCAGGCCGTGACCGCCGTGCCGACATTGGCGCCGAGCAAGACGATCTGCGCCATGCGCGGCTTCACCAGTTCGCGCTCGACGAAGGAGGCGACCATCAGCGCCGTCGCCGTGGAGCTTTGCAATGCCAGCGTCGCGACGAAGCCCGAAATGAAGGAGCGCAATCCGCCGCGCGTGCCTGTCGCAAGACCCGTCCGCAGCCGTGCACCGAAGGCCCGCGATACGCCATCCTTCACCTGCGCGAGACCGAACAGCAACAGGGCTACTGCGCCGAACAGGTTTATCATGACGATCGTGGATTTCATGCTCTGCGGGTCTTTTCTTCTCGTTCGCGGCCGGCGCAATGCTGTGCAATCTGACGTTCAGCGCATTGCCATCTCTTTGAAATCGCGGCCTGGATTCTGGCTTCTTTGATTGTCCGGCTAAATATAATACGCCTGTTTCGGGATATCACAACGTCGTTCGCGACATATCTTGGCGAGGCTTCGCGCGGCCGCTCGGAGACGAAATCAACGCCAGACGGTCTGGCGTATGGCCTCGCCGGCGATCATCGCGGCGGAGACCGCGACATTGATCGACCGCTGGCCTTCGACCATCGGGATCAGAATACGCCCGTCGGCTTTTTCGTGAACATGGTCCGGAACGCCCGCGCTTTCGCGGCCGAACAGCAAAATGTCGTCCGGTCGGAATGCGAAGTCCGTGTACCGGCCCGATGCCTTGGTGGAGGCAAGCACGATGCGGCGGCCCGTCGGAGCCCGCCATTCCTCGAAGCGATCCCAACTGACATGACGGGTGAGCGCGACGGCTGCGATATAGTCCATGCCGGCGCGTTTCAGGTTGCGGTCGGAAATGTCGAAGCCGGCGGGCTCGATGATGTCGACGGCAATTCCGAGACAGGCGGCGAGACGCAGGATCGTGCCGGTATTGCCGGGGATGTCGGGCTGATAGAGCGCCAGTCTGAGATCGGTCATCCGAAATACCATTTTGCTGCTTAAGGCAAAGAGACCTAGATCAACTGTGATTTCGGTGCAACAGGACGCATCTTGGCCCTGAATTGTTCAATTTCCGCCGATTTTGGACTGGAAATTTCGCAATTTTCGCGTTATTGGTGCGCATCTTCAATCGCCAGCTAGGGAGGGCCGACATGAATATTCTGATGCTTACGCGCCTTCCAGCCGTGATACCAAGCGTGGCGATCTCGCGCTCCTGAGCGCAAAACTTCCTAAAATTCCCATTTTTGATCCATTGCGCGGCTGTCGTGGCCTCGCCCCTCGAACGTCCGGTTCCCATATGTGCCTCAGTGCGTTTTGCGCAGGCCGGGAGGCGGAACGGCAAAGTTCCGGAGCACTTTTCATGTTTAGCTGGTTCGAACAGCGACTGAACCCCTTTCCGAGTGAGGAGCCCGTCGTTCCCCCGAAAGGCCTTTTTGCCTTCTGCTGGCACTATACGAAGCCTGCAGCGCCCTGGCTTGCGGCCATGGCGGTGCTGACGGCGCTGATTGCGATCGGCGAGGTGGCACTCTTCCAGTTCCTCGGCGATGTCGTCGACTGGCTGACGAATGCTGACAAGGCGACGTTCCTGCAGACGGAGTGGCACAAGCTTGCCTGGATGGCGGCTTTGATCCTTATCGGCCTGCCGCTGGCGGCCGGGCTCGATTCGCTCATCATGCATCAGGTTCTGCTCGGCAACTACCCGATGAGCGCGCGCTGGCAGATGCACCGCTTCCTGCTGCGCCACAGCATGACCTTCTTCGCCAACGAATTTGCCGGACGCGTTGCGACCAAGGTGATGCAGACCTCGCTTGCAGTTCGTGAAACAACGATGAAGATCCTCGACGTCTTCGTCTATGTCGTCACCTACTTCCTGACGATGATCATCGTAATCGCCGCGGCAGACTGGCGGCTGATGATGCCGATCCTGGTCTGGCTTGGCATCTATGTCGGCATCGTGTCGTATTTCGTCCCGCGGCTTCGCAGGATCGCCGCACGTCAGGCCGATGCGCGTTCAATGATGACCGGCCGGGTGGTCGATAGCTACACGAACATTGCGACCGTCAAGCTGTTCTCGCACGCGGGCAGGGAGGAAGGCTATGCCAAGGCCGGCATGGACGAATTCCTGCAGACGGTGCACCAGCAGATGCGCCGCGTCACGCTGTTCCATGTGTGCGTCTATATCAACAACTGCGTGGCACTCTTCGTCATCTCGGGCCTGTCGATCTGGTTTTGGCTGAATGGCCAGATCTCGGTCGGCGCGATCGCCATCGCGATCGGCCTTGCGATGCGTGTCAACGGCATGTCCCAGTGGATCATGTGGGAGGTGTCGGCGCTCTTCGAAAACATCGGTACCGTCTATGACGGCATGGAAATGATGACGAAGAGCCACGACATCACCGACAAGCCCGGTGCACCGCCGATGCAGGCGAAGAAAGGTGCGATCCACTACGACCGCATCCGCTTCCACTACGGCAAGGGCAAGGGCGTCATCGAAAGCCTTTCGCTCGATATCAAGGCGGGTGAGAAGGTCGGCCTCGTCGGCCGGTCCGGGGCAGGCAAGACGACACTGATGAACCTGCTGCTGCGCTTTTACGATCTGGAAGCCGGCCGCATCACCATCGACGGGCAGGATATCTCGCAAGTGTCGCAGGAAAGCCTCCGGTCGCTGATCGGCGTGGTGACGCAGGATACGTCGTTGCTGCATCGCTCGATCCGCGACAACATTGCCTACGGCCGTCCGGACGCGACGGATACGGACGTGATCGAGGCGGCGAAGCGGGCAAATGCCTGGGAATTCATCGACGGGCTTGTCGACATGCAGGGCCGCAAGGGGCTCGACGCGCAGGTCGGCGAGCGCGGCGTCAAGCTCTCCGGCGGCCAGCGCCAGCGCGTTGCGATCGCGCGCGTGTTCCTGAAGGACGCGCCGATCCTGGTGCTCGACGAGGCGACCTCGGCGCTCGATTCCGAAGTGGAAGCGGCGATCCAGGAGAACCTATTTGCGCTGATGGAAGGCAAGACGGTGATCGCGATCGCCCATCGCCTGTCGACGCTGACGGAGATGGACCGCCTGATCGTGCTCGACAAAGGCCGGATCATCGAGGCTGGTTCGCACGCCGATCTCGTCAGCCAGGGCGGCATATATGCCGACCTCTGGACCCGACAGTCCGGCGGCTTCCTCGCCGATCATTCGGTAGAAGCCGAGGAAGCGGCGGAATAAGGCGAAAAGGCCCTCCCGGTGAAAGTGAACTGACCCCATTAAGGTGGACGGTTTAAAGGCGCGGCAGATTTAAGGGCTGGGTTCTGTACTGTACAGGGCTCGGCCCTTTGAGTTTCATTTTGATCCTGTCGTGATTGTAGTAGTGGGTATAGTCGGTAATGGCGGACTGCAGGCTCTGAACGAATCCTAAAAGAGCCTGTTCACAGGCTGTCCGCCCAATCCCGTACCCTATGACGTTCGACCACGACGATGGCGCCCGCCATCGTGCGGAGTGCCGTCAGGCGGCGTTCTTCCTCGTTGTCGAGCCATGCGGCAACGGCCTCGCTGACGATGGTGTCGCGCGATATGCCGAGTTGGGCTGCGGTTTCATCGAGTCTTTTCGCAAGCGGAAGCGGAATATGCGACGCGAGCACCCTCGTTTCCATGACGGTATTTCTCCGTTAAACGGCGATT
This sequence comes from Rhizobium sullae, assembly GCF_900169785.1. GTDB lineage: Bacteria > Pseudomonadota > Alphaproteobacteria > Rhizobiales > Rhizobiaceae > Rhizobium > Rhizobium sullae. The sequence continues at coordinate 204,992 of NZ_FWER01000002.1, read as the reverse complement.
GTACTCTGAGATCGTGACGAGGTCAGCGACATTCAACATGGATGCCGCCGATGTTACCGAAAATTGCCAAAATATAAGGTTCTGCCCCTCCTCCATTGCCTTTGCCGCAGGGTTGTCCCGGACTATAACGCAATGATGCTCCTGCGCCCGATACTCAATCTGTTCGAACACTGGATCGATCCGTTCCGACCGCGCGGCAATATCCAGCCGCCGCGTTCGACCGCGGGCTTCATCTGGTTTTACATCGGCCAGGCAAAATGGCCGTTCGTCGCGATGCTCGTTCTGGGCGGCATGTCGGCGGCGATCGAGGCCGCGCTTTTCTGGTTCGTCGGACGGCTGGTCGATATACTAGGCGCCGTCAAGCCGGGCGTTGGCTGGAGCGAACTGCTTGCTGCGCACGGCGGCGAATTGTTCGGCATGCTGGCGCTGATCGGCCTCGTTCGTTTCGTGGTTGCCTTTCTCATCGCGCTGGTCGATCAGCAGGTGATCACGCCGGGCTTCTATAATCTCGCACGCTGGCAGTCCTATCTGCATGTGTCGCGCCAGTCGCTGCACTTCTTCCAGAGCGATTTTTCCGGGCGGATCGTGACGAAGGTCTGGTCGGCCGGCCAGGCGGTGGGCGATCTCACCACCTCTCTCATGGAGAGCGTCTGGTTCGTCGGAATCTACGCAGCGACGACACTGGTGCTGGTCGCGCGGCTCGATCTTTCGCTTGCCGCCGTGGTGCTGTTCTGGCTTTGCGCCTTCGGCGTGCTTGCCCGCTATTTCGTGCCGCGCATCCGCTATCACTCACGCGAAACGGCGGAAGCCGCCTCGATGCTCAACGGCCGCATGGTCGATTCCTACAGCAACATCCAGACGCTGAAGCTTTTCGCTCGTCACGAGGAGACCGACCGCTACATGCGCCAGGGCTTCGACATCTATCAGGATACCGTGCTGCGCTTTACCCGGTTCATCACCGGTGTGCGCGCCTCGATGGCGCTGCTTTCCGGCCTAATGATCGTGACGATGGCCGGGTTGAGCGTCGATCTGTGGCTGCGCGGGTTGGTGAGTTCCGGTTCGGTGGCTTTTTCGCTGGCGCTGGTCCTGCGCCTCAACTTCCTCCTCGGGCGTCTGATGACGCAATTCAACGGCATCATGCGCAATCTCGGCACGATCCAGAACGCCGCCGAGCTGATTTCGCAGCCACTCGCCCTCGTCGATCGGCCCAATGCTTCCGATCTCGTCGTCCGGGAGCCCGGCATCCGCTTCGAAAACGTCTCCTTCCATTACGGCCGGGGCAAGGGTGTCATCGAGAATTTCTCGCTCACCGTCGCGGCCGGCGAGAAGGTCGGGATCGTCGGGCGTTCCGGCGCCGGCAAATCGACGCTGGTCCACCTCCTGCTGCGCCTTTACGACCTTGAAGGCGGACGCATCCTTGTCGATGGCCAGGATATCGCCGCCGTCAGCCAGGAGTCGCTGCGCATGCAGATAGGCGTCGTCAGCCAGGATACGTCGCTGCTGCACCGCTCGGTCAAGGACAACATCCTCTTCGGCCGGCCCGATGCGGGCGAGGAGCGGCTGCTTGACGCCGCGCGACGGGCCGAGGCGCTCGGCTTCATCGATCAACTGCAAGATCAGCAGGGACGCAAGGGTTTCGACGCGCATGTCGGCGAGCGTGGCGTGAAGCTTTCAGGCGGGCAGCGGCAGCGCATAGCGATCGCGCGCGTCATGCTGAAGGACGCGCCGATCCTCGTGCTCGACGAGGCGACCTCGGCGCTTGATTCCGAGGTGGAAGAGGTGATCCAGTCCAATCTCAGCCGGATCATGGAGGGGAAGACCGTGCTCGCCATCGCGCACCGCCTTTCCACCATCGCCGCACTCGATCGGCTGATCGTCGTCGATCGCGGTCGGATCATCGAAGAAGGCACGCATGAATCACTGGTCGGAAGGGGCGGGCTTTATGCAGAGCTATGGGCGCGCCAGTCCGGCGGCTTCCTTGGTGCAGACGAAGAGATGCCCGGGCGCGAGGCGAAGGTGGTTTAGAAAAGCGTCTGCCGGCTAGGCTTCGATCCGTTGAAGCCTGCGGATTGCCAAAAAAATTTCATCCGTATTTTCCCGCGACATTGTGCCCCCATCCCCTTGTCAAGGCTGGACATAATTTGCGATCAAGCATAGAACGCGCCGGATTGGCGGGGAATCTATGGCCGAACTGTGTCTATATGGATTCGCCGCGTAGAGGGGCAGGGCGGAATTCCGCGAAAATTGCGCAGAGGATGGTTTAGCCGTGAGCGAACACGAAACGACAAGCGAGGCTTCAGCGGAGCCCACGCGCCGTGATTTCCTTTATCTCACCACTGGTATGGCGGGCGCGGTCGGCGCTGCGGCCGTCGCCTGGCCTTTCATCGATCAGATGCGTCCGGATGCGTCCACGCTCGCTCTCGCGTCCATCGAAGTCGACGTATCGAGCCTCCAGCCCGGCATGTCGCTGACCGCGAAGTGGCGCGGCAAGCCGGTCTTCATCCGCAACCGTACGCCCGAGGAAGTAAAGGCTGCCGACGAGGTTCCGCTTTCGGATCTCAAGGATCCGATTGCACGCAACGAGAACCTTCCGGCCGAAGCGCAGGCAACCGGTATCGACCGCTCTGCCGGCAAGGACAAGGAAAACTGGATCGTCATGATCGGCTCGTGCACCCATCTCGGCTGCGTGCCGCTCGGGCAGGCCGGCGAATACAATGGTTGGTTCTGTCCCTGCCATGGCTCGGTCTACGACACGGCCGGCCGCATCCGTAAAGGTCCGGCGCCGACGAATCTGCCGATTCCGACCTATTCGTTCGTTTCCGATACAATGATCAAGATCGGTTGAGGGGAGACTGATTTATGAGTGGCCATTCCAGCTACGAGCCATCAACCGGCCTAGAGAAGTGGATCGACGCGCGCCTGCCGCTACCGCGCATGGTCTACGACAGCTTCGTTGCATATCCGGTTCCGCGTAACCTGAACTATGCCTACACCTTCGGCGCCATGCTTGCGGTCATGCTGATCGCTCAGATCCTGACCGGCGTGGTGCTCGCCATGCATTATGCCCCTGAGGCCTCGGTCGCTTTCAACGCCGTCGAAAAGATCATGCGCGACGTCAACCACGGCTGGCTGCTGCGCTACATGCATGCCAACGGCGCATCCTTCTTCTTCGTTGCTGTCTACCTGCACATTGCCCGCGGCCTCTACTACGGCTCCTACAAGGCGCCGCGCGAAATCCTCTGGATCCTCGGTGTTCTCATCTACCTGCTGATGATGGCGACCGGCTTCATGGGCTACGTCCTGCCCTGGGGGCAGATGTCCTTCTGGGGCGCGACCGTCATCACCGGCTTCTTCTCGGCCTTCCCGCTGGTCGGCGAATGGGTGCAGCAGTTCCTGCTCGGTGGCTTCGCAGTCGAAAACCCCACGCTGAACCGCTTCTTCTCGCTGCACTACCTGCTGCCCTTCATTATCGCAGGCGTTGTCGTGCTGCATATCTGGGCGCTGCACGTCGTCGGTCAGACGAACCCGACCGGCGTCGAGGTCAAGACCAAGACGGACACCGTCCGCTTCACGCCTTATGCTACCCTGAAGGACGCACTCGGCGTTTCGATCTTCCTGCTGGTCTACGCCTACTTTGTCTTCTACATGCCGAACTTCCTCGGCCATCCGGACAACTATATCCCGGCAGACCCGCTGAAGACGCCGGCCCACATCGTTCCGGAATGGTACTTCCTGCCGTTCTACGCGATGCTACGCTCGATCACCTTCAACATCGGCCCCATCGACTCCAAGCTCGGCGGCGTCCTCGTGATGTTCGGCGCAATCATCGTGCTGTTCTTCCTGCCGTGGCTCGACACGTCGAAGGTCCGCTCTGCGGTCTACCGCCCGTGGTACAAGATGTTCTACTGGCTCTTCGTGATCGATGCGATCATCCTCGGCTGGCTCGGTTCCCAACCTGCGGAAGGTTCTTTCGTCCTGATCTCGCAGATCTGCACGCTACTTTACTTTGCTTTCTTCCTGGTCGCCATGCCGGTGCTTGGTCTCGTCGAGACGCCGCGCCGCATTCCAAACTCGATCACCGAAGCCGTGCTGGAAAAGCGCAATCAACAAACTGCTACGGTCAAGGCATAAGCGAGCAGAAGGAATAGAACGATGAAAAAGCTTGTTGCAAGCATTCTGCCGCTCGCAGTCGCAGCCTTCCTCGGAAGCGCTGCATTCGCCCAGGAAGCGACGCCCGGCGAGGGCGCTGCTCCGGCCGAGCATGAGGAGGGTGCCACCCCGCACTACCCGCTGAAGCACCCGCGCGAACAGGACTGGAGCTTCGCTGGCCCGTTCGGCCATTATGACAAGGGCCAGCTGCAGCGCGGCCTGAAGGTCTATACGGAAGTCTGTTCCGCCTGCCACTCGATGAGCCTCGTTCCGTTCCGCATGCTCGGCGAACTCGGTTACTCCGAGGCACAGGTCAAGGCTTTTGCCGCGAATTACGAAGTTCAGGATGGCCCGGATTCTGCGGGTGAGATGTTCACACGCAAGGCTATCGCCTCTGATTATTTTCCGTCGCCTTACGCCAACGCCCAGGCTGCTGCAGCCTCGAACAATGGCGCGGCCCCGCCGGACTTTTCGCTGATTGCGAAGGCCCGCGGTATCACCCGCGGCTTCCCGCAGTTCGTCTTCGATATCTTCACCCAGTATCAGGAAGGCGGGCCGGACTACATCTATTCGCTGTTGACCGGCTATGAAGAGCCGCCGGCGGGTTTCCAGGTTCCGGAGGGTGCGCATTACAACCCGTACTTCAACGCGGCGGCGGCCTTTGCGATGCCGAAGCCGCTTTCGGACGATCAGGTGACCTATGATGACGGCACGCCGCAGACCGTCGACCAGTACTCCAAGGATGTCTCGGCATTCCTGATGTGGGCGGCAGAGCCGCACCTCGAAGAGCGCAAGCGCACCGGCTTCATGGTCATCGTGTTCCTGCTGATCTTCTCGGGGCTCATCTTCCTGACGAAGCGCTCGGTCTACGCCAACAAGGAACACTGAGTGGTCTAACTCAACAAGCAAAAGGCGGCTTTCGGGCCGCCTTTTTTGTTGGTTCCATGTCAGTCAGTTGATAGGGTACAGCCGACTAAATGCCTTCGCAGACAGACGGACTTTCCATGAACAATATTGCCTCGGAGCTTGCGGCCAGCATCCGCTCCATCCCGGACTATCCGAAGCCCGGCATCATCTTTCGCGACATCACGACGCTGCTTGGCAATCCGCGGGCGTTCCGCCGCGCCGTGGACGAACTGGTGCAGCCCTATGCGGGCCTGAAGATCGACAAGATCGCCGGCATGGAAGCGCGGGGTTTCATCCTCGGCGGTGCTGTGGCGCATCAGCTCTCTGCGGGCTTCGTGCCGATCCGCAAGAAGGGCAAGCTGCCGCATGACACGGTGCGCATCGCCTACAGCCTGGAATATGGCGTCGATGAGATGGAGATGCACCGGGATGCGGTTCAGCCGGGCGAAAAGGTCATTCTCGTGGACGACCTCATTGCGACCGGCGGGACGGCCGTCGGCGCGACGAAGCTGCTTCGCCAGATGGGCGCGGACGTCGTCGGCGCGTGCTTCGTCATCGATCTGCCGGATCTCGGCGGACGCAGGAAGCTCGAGGAGCTTGGCGTCAAGGTCCACACGCTGGTCGAATTTGCCGGGCATTGAGCTTCGGCATTACTCGAATTCCAGCACGCTGCTTTCGAAGCGGATGACGGGCGTGCCGTCCTGATTGACGCCTTCGTTGAGAATTGAATTGAGGAACCAGCCCGGCCGCGATGTGAGAGGCCGGCTGGCAAGCAAGGTCACCGAGTAGCTGACCGTCTCGTCGACGAAGACCGGGCGCAGCCATTGCAGCTTCTGGAAGCCTGGCGAGGGGCCGAGTTTCGGCGGGGCGATGCCTTCCCTGGCAAGCCGTGCGGTTTCCTTTTCCCAGTAGTCCAGGAACGTCCGCATCCACGCAGCGCAGGTGTGCCAGCCGGAGGCGCAGAGATTGCCGAAGAGCGTCTTCCTGGCTGCCTCCTTGTCGACATGGAAGCGCTGCGGGTCGAAACGCGTGGCGAAATGGACGATCCGTTTCTCGGTAAACGTATAGCTGCCGATCACCGTCTTTTCGCCGATCGTGTAAAGCTTTGCCATCCTCATGGGTTTGCCTCCGCTGCATCGCGCATGCCGAACATGATCCAGTTTTCGCAGTAGCAGACCAGATCGCCGCGCTGATTCTGGACCTCATGCTTGAACCGGGCGATGCCGATGCCGGGCCGCGAGCGCATGGCGCGCGCTTCGAGTACAGTCGAGCGGCCGGATAGCGTGTCGCCGGCCAGCACAGGCTTCTTCCATTCCATGAGATCGATGCCCGGCGCGCCCTCGGAATGGGAATTCAACAGATAGCCGTAAGCCATCATGCGCATGAAGAGGGCTGAGGTATGCCAGCCTGAAGCTGCGAGCCCGCCGAGGATGCTCGCGCGCCCGGCGGTCTCGTCCATATGCATCGGCTGCGGATCGAATTCGGTTGCGAACTCGATAATTTCCTGCGCCGTCACGGCGACCGGGCCTAACGCAAAAGTGCGGCCCGGTTCGAAGTCTTCAAAAGTTAGCTTCATCTGGCCTCGTCCTCCTCGGCCGTGGTGCCAATCAGGTATTGAAGCGGAAGTGGATCACGTCGCCATCCTGAACGACATATTCCTTGCCTTCGTCCCGGGCTTTGCCGGCTTCCTTCGCGCCGGTTTCGCCGCCGAGCGCGATGTAGTCATCATAGGCGATAGTGAAGGCGCGGATGAAGCCGCGTTCGAAATCCGTGTGGATGACGCCGGCAGCGGCCGGCGCCTTGGTGCCGCGCACGATCGTCCAGGCGCGGGTCTCTTTGGGGCCGACGGTGAAATAGGTGATCAGGTCGAGCAAGTGATAGCCTGCACGGATCAGGCGATCGAGGCCGGCCTCTTCGAGACCAAGTGCGGAGAGGAATTCTTTGCTTTCTTCTTCCGGCAGTTGAGCCACTTCGGATTCGATCGCGGCCGAAATGATCACGCATTCGGCGCCTTGGGCTTTCGCCATCTCGGCAACAGCCTCGGTATGTTCGTTGCCGGCCGCGGCATCGGCTTCCGCGACGTTACAAACGTAGAGCACCGGATGGGACGTCAGAAGGTTCAGGCCCTTCAGGATTTCGATCTCGTCGGCGCCGAGTGTCTTCAGCAAGAGGCGTGCCGGTTTCCCTTCGTTGAGGAGCTTGATCACCGCTTCCATGACGGGAAGCTGGGCCAGCGATTCCTTGTCCTTGGAGGCGGCGCGTTTACGGGTTTGCTCGACACGGCGCTCCAGACTTTCAAGGTCGGCGAGCATCAGCTCGGTTTCGACGGTTTCGGCGTCGCTGACCGGATTGATGCGGCCTTCGACATGGGTGACATCGTCATCCTCAAAGCAGCGCAGCACATGCACGACGGCATCGACCTCGCGGATATTGGCGAGGAACTTGTTGCCGAGTCCTTCACCCTTGGACGCGCCGCGCACGAGACCGGCGATATCGACGAAGGAAATGCGGGTGGGAATAATTTCTTTCGAGCCGGCGACCGAGGCAAGTTTCTGCATCCGCGGATCGGGAACGGCAACTTCACCGGTGTTCGGCTCGATCGTGCAGAAGGGATAGTTCGCTGCCTGCGCCGCTGCCGTCTTGGTGAGCGCGTTGAAGAGTGTCGACTTGCCGACGTTCGGCAGACCGACGATACCGCATTTGAAGCCCATGGCTGGATGTCCGTATTCGCTGAAATCGTTGCCTTGCCTATGGGATAAAGGAGCCATGCGGTCAAGTCTTCGGGCACTTTTACCGCTGCTCACTTGCCGATGGGGCGATGCTGGCCTATTCTTTCTGCACGCGGAGATTTCGAGACGTGATATTGCGGATTTCACCGAAAGGTCAGTGACCCTCACGAAGGAGATCCTCGACCATCTTGGTGTCAAACCCGGCGACGAGCTTGAACTTGAGCTCTTACCTGATCGAAAAGCTGTAGTCCGTGCTTGCAATCGACAGGTGAGCGTCGAAATTTCCTAGCCGACAATAATTGTCTAATTTAGAAAACTCCCTCTCATGTCATCAACGGGTGGATTTTCCGATGAGTGACAACGACGTTGCCATAAAGCCGAAAACGAAGGTCAAGCTGAAGCTGGATAAGCCGAAGCTCTACAAGGTTCTTCTTTTCAACGACGATTATACGCCGCGCGAATTTGTGGTCATGATCCTCAAGGCCGTCTTCCGGATGAGCGAGGAGACGGGTTACCGTGTGATGATGACGGCGCATAAAATGGGCTCCAGCGTGGTCGTCGTCTGCGCCAAGGATATCGCCGAGACGAAGGTCAAGGAGGCGATGGATTATGCCAAGGAGGCGAGCTTCCCGCTGATGTTTACGGCCGAGCCGGAAGAGTAGCTACCGTTTCCAGTCTTCTGAAACCGCCATCCGTCAAATCGCGCTGGATTTGCGATCGATGACAAAGACCTCGCGGTTCATTGCCAGTTCAGGCTTCGTGGCTGAACCTATAGTGATGGAAGGAGAAGCAGATGCGCACCCAACTCGTCCTATTTGCTGCCATGGCGATGACGACCAGCCTGGCGGAGGCCGGGAGCCAATCGTCGAATACGAGCTCGAACAGCTCTTCCAATAACGGTGTCGTGCGCGAGCGGGTTGTCGATACCTATTGCGAAGACGGCCGAAGACGGCTGAAGACGGCTGAAGACTCCTATTGCGAGCGCTACGTTTTGCGTCGGGTCTATCGCGACGACTGGCGGAGTGGCCATGAGGGCAACCGGCGCTAGGCAGGCGCCATTACGATGATGACGATTGACCTCAGTGCAGCCTGAAGCTTGTCGTTCAATCCAGGGTATTCGGGGTGGCTGCTTCTGGCGAAAAATCGCCCACGCGGCCCACCGAATGCATAAATCCCTTTGATCAGCCAGGGCGCCTGATCTGACAGCCGGTCTTATCCCGCATGAAACCACAGTTTTCATAGAAACGCAGGGTCTCAGGGTTCTTTGAACCGGCGAGGAGCATCACTTTATAGCGATTCTCCTCCCAGGCCGTTGCGCAGGCGTGCCCCCGGTTGAGTGGGGATGGCCGCAAAGCGCTCGTTTGCCCGTGCCGGATCGATCACGGGATCATCGGGATTAAGGTGGCGGTAGGGATCAAGAAGCGCCAGTAGGTCGTCGGGGCCTGCGGACCTGATCAAGACATCTCGCTTCGGCATCTTGCCTACTCGCCTTTGTTTTGCCTACTCGCCTTTGTTGCCGAATATCTTCTTCAGCATCTCGGCCATGGGGCCGGTCGCGGGCAGCTTCGGCTGAGCCTGATTGCGTGCCTGATGGATGTGCGATTGCGCTGCCGGCTTTTTCTGCGGCTTCGGCTTCTCCTCCTCCTGCGCCTTGCCGCCGACGGCAAGGGCGAGCTTGTTCATCAGCTGCGAATCCTCTTTGCGCACAAGCATATCGGCATTGTCGGCAAGCGTTTCCAGAAGTACCTCCAGCCAGGTCTGGTCGGCCTTGGCGAAATCGCTGAGGACGTGGTGCTGCACCAGCTCCTTGACGCCAGGGTGACCGATGCCGAGGCGCAAGCGCCGGTACTCCTTGCCGCAATGCGCGTCGAGCGACCGGATGCCGTTATGGCCGCCATTGCCGCCGCCGGTCTTCAGTCGGGCTTTGCCGGGAGGGAGGTCCAGTTCGTCATAAATGGCAACGAGATCAGCGGGCTGCAGCTTGTAGAAGCGCATCGCTTCGCCGACGGCCTCGCCCGAAAGGTTCATGTAGGTCTGCGGCTTGATCAACAGCACCTTTTCGCCACCAAGCTCGCCTTCCGAAATTTCCGCCTTGAACTTCTTGGACCAGGGCGAGAAGTTGTGACGCCGGTGAATGGCGTCGGCTGCCATGAAGCCGATATTGTGACGGTTTCGGGCATATTTGCTTCCGGGATTGCCGAGACCCGCGATGATCAGCATTGGCAGTCCGCTCCTTCAATACTTCGCCCGTTTCACCACCGCGAAACGGGCGGGAAGTCAAGCGCAAAGGCAAGGCGCGGCGTCAGTTGCCGAGGTTCAGTCCGTACTTCAGGAAAATCTCTTTCTGGGTACCGTCGGCGATCAGCTTGTCGAGTGCGGCCTGCATCCTGGCTTGCAGATCGGATGGAAAATCCTTGTGGCAGGCTATGCCCATCGGCTGCGAGGAGAGCATGGTCACCATCTCCACGGGTTGATCCGTCTTCAGCTTCTCGAAATAGATTTCCGAAATGGGCATCATGTCGATACGGCTGCCGAGAAGCTTGCGAAGCGTGGCATTGAAATCCGTCGCGACGTCAAGCTTGGTGAAGCCCTTCTCTCTTAGTACCATCTCGGTATAATCCTCGCGCTGCGTGCCGATGATATATTTCTTGGCCTCCTCAAGATCTTTTGCAACGACGCCCGATCCCTTCCGCGTGATCAGGATGTTGCGGTCGACGAGCAGCGGTTCGATCCATTTGAAGAGCGGATCGCGCAGCGCATTGTGCGCCGTGGCAAAGACGCAGGTCATGGGTTGCGATTGCGCAAGGCTATAGGCCCGGGCCCAGGGCAGCACCTCCATCGCATAGTCGATGCCGATATCAGCCATGATCTTTTCGACTTGTTCGACGGTCGCGCCTTTGATCGCCTTTCCATCACGATAGTTGAAGGGCGGGTACTCCTCGGTTGTGAAATTTACCGTCTGCGACCGTGCCGGCGCTGCGCAATGCAGCGCCAGAAGAGCAAGGAGCAGGAGCTTTTTCATCGCATTCCCTCCTTCGACGTGCAGATCACGAGGCGCGCGCCACCGCATTCGGCGCGTGTGTGAGTTCTTCGATCAATTTTTCGGCATTCTGCGGGCGATGGAAGAGGTAGCCCTGGCCGTAGTCAAGCCCCATCTGGTGGAGGGTGCGGCATTCTTCCTCTGTTTCAATGCCTTCTGCGATGACGGCGCAGCCCATCTTGTGCGACAACGTGGTGATGCCTTCGATAAGCATCCGGCTCTTGTGGCGGACGTCATCGTTCGCGTCGTTGATCGACCGCGTGAAGGACTGGTCGACCTTGATGATATCGACGGGGAAACGGTTGAGATAACTCAGCGACGAATACCCCGTGCCGAAATCATCTAGCGCGATGCGGCAGCCGAAGCGGCGTAGTTCGGTCACTACCATGCGGATCTGCGGGTTGTCGTGCATCAGTACGGCTTCCGTGATCTCGACGACGATTCGATCCGGACGGATGCCGTGTCGCCCGAGGAGTCCGGCGAGTCGGGAGGGCAGTGCGGTTTCGAACTGCAGCGGCGAGAAATTGATCGCAAGGTAGGCATCGTGCATCCCCGGAATCCGCGAAATCTGCGCTAGATGCCCGATTGCCTTTTCCATGATGACGTTTCCGACGCGGACAATCTTGGCGGTCTCCTCGGCGACGTGGATGATGCCAGCCGGGGACATAAGCCCTTTCTGCGGGTGATTGAGACGCAAGAGCGCTTCGAAGCCGGTAATGCGGCGGTCATCGAGGCCCACGATTGGCTGCAGATAGGCATCGAACCAATCCTCGGTGAGGCCGTTCTCGATGTGGCTTTCGATCTCGGCTCGGGCGCGGGCACTATCCAGCATGCCGTTGTCGAAGAGCTGCGATCCGTTCTTGCCGTCGCGCTTCTTTGCATACATCGCCATATCCGATTTCTGCAGCAGTTCGGCGGCATTCGATGCATGGCGCGGATAGATGGCGATGCCGACGCTGGCGCTCAGATGCAGGTCCGGTCCGAAAGGCTCCTCGAAGAGGGAGGCGATCTGTTCGCACATCGCCTTGGCGCGCTTCTCGCCATCCTTGGCCGGAAGCAGGATGGCGAACTCATCGCCGCCAAGGCGCGCTGCCTGGTCGGAGGGGGCAAGATGCGTGTTAAGCCGCTCCACGAGCTCGCGCAGCGCACGGTCGCCCTCGGCATGGCCGAGATTGTCGTTGATCCACTTGAAGCGGTCGAGGTCGACGAAGAGGCAGGCAACTTCCTGTCCCGCGGCATCGGCTTCGGCAATCTTGACGTCGAGCGCGGCCTCGAAGCCTTGGCGGTTCAAAAGGCCGGTGAGATGATCGGTGATCGCCTGGCGGTGATTGCGGTCCTCGGAGGCCTTCAGTTCCGTTACATCGGTCATAACGGAGAGCGAGAGCTGGTTTGGCCCGGTGGCTGTCTTGGATTCCAGGATAAGCACATCCATCACATGGCCGCCGGCGCAGAGGAACTTGACGGTCACGTCGAGCGCCGCGCCGGTTTCCATCCCTGCCTTGCGATTTTGGAAGGCGTCGCGGGTGTCGGGCGTCACGAGTTCGGAAAATCTGCGTCCGGTGACGTCGGCCCTGCCGTAACCCGTTGCGACCAGCCAATAATCGCTGACCGCGGTGATGCGATCCTCGTTGTCCAGCGAGAAGAGCATGGCGGGCGTCAGGTTATAGATGTCGGTTGCGAGGCGGTGGGCGAGCTTCAGCTCCTTCTCCTCGCTCTCCAGTTTGGTCTGCATCTCGTTGAAGCTGCGGGCGAGGCGGCCCATCTCATCGCTCGATTGCCAATCGACATGATGGCGCGATCCGAGCTGGCGGGTAGCCTCGATGGCAGCGATGAGCCGCATGAGGGGCTGGATGACGAAGAGGCGGTTACCGATCAGCGCCGTGCCGAAGACGGTGAGCACAGCGAAGATGAAGATGGATATGAAGACGACTTCTTCATGCTTCAGGCCGGAAAATAGGCCGAGCTTTGGATAATAGACCGCGATGCTGCCAAGATTCTTCGGGCCGTTGACTGTGTTGTAGATGATGGCGCGGGAAACCTGAACGAGCTCGCCGTTGAAGGACTTCGGGATGGTCGACTGCGTAACATTGAGCTGGCTGGACTGATCACGGACCTCGACCTTCACAATGGCGCCCTGCGAAACCATCGTGGCGCTGATCTGGGTCACGCTGTCCTCGTCCAGATCCCAGAGCGGCTTTGCGAGCGCCTGGGAATTTGCGACCAGAAGAATGGAGATGTGGTCGCGTATTTCCTTGTCGGCGCGCTCGGAGGAAAGGAAAAGAAACAATACAAAAAGCGGAGCAACAAATATGAACAGCGCTCCGCAAACAATCGCAAAAAATCTGTTCTCAACGGAATTATTCATAGTTTCCGTTTTCTCCCCAGGCCTGAACTTCGGGGCCGTAGTGGCAAAGATGCAAGTATACAAATGCTCGGAGAATGCTTTCACGAATGTGTTAAATGTTGCTGAAGTAAGCTCGCGCCTAAATTGAAAAGGCCCGCCTTCAAGAGGAAAGCGGGCCTTATGATTACGAATTGGTGTATGCGGATTATGCTTCCGCTTCGCCTTCGCCTTCAGCCGGAGCTTCTTCTTCGACGCCAGCGGCCGGAGCAACGATCGTGGCGACCGTGAAGTCGCGGTCGATAACCGTGGTCACCCCCTTCGGCAGGGTGACTTCGGAGATATGGATGCTATCGCCGATCTTCTTACCGGTGAGGTCGATATTGAAGAATTCCGGGATCGCATCAGCCGGGCACTGAACTTCGATGGTGTGGCGAACGATGTTCAAAACGCCGCCGATCTTCACCTGCGACTTCTCTTCGTTGATGAAGTGAACCGGGATTTCGACGGTGACCTGCGTGTTGCCGGAGACGCGGAGGAAGTCCACGTGCATCATGAAGTCGCGAACCGGATCGCGCTGATAGTCCTTCGGCAGAACCTTGTACTTCTGGCCGCCGACGTCGATCGTCGCGACAGTGGTCATGAAACCACCGGCATGAATGCGCTTCGTCACCTCGTTGGTGTTGAGAGCGATAGAAATGGGGGCCTGCTTATCACCGTAGATGACAGCGGGAATCAAACCGTTGCGGCGAAGTTCACGGGCGGACCCCTTACCAACCCGTTCGCGCGCCTCGGCCTTGAGCTCGTAAGTTTCCTGGCTCATGGCTATTCCTTTCGAGGTTATTTGGAGAGTCTCCGCCAGGCATCAGCCTTCCGGTGACTGGAGGGGCGTTTAGGCCTACCTCATCCGCATTGCCTCCAAGGGTGTCTGCGCGGACGCGTGCGCTATAGTATAAGTGAAGCGGAAACGCAAGCTGACGCAACGTCTACATCTTGAGTTGCCGTCCATCGGGTGGCGGTTGCATTTTCTATGGATTGTTTAACCATCAAAGTACGTCACTCCTCGGAATTAAGGAATCCTACGCAGCGAGACAATAATGATGGAGCCGATATCAATGTTCGGTTTTTCTAAATGTTGCGCGTTATTTCCTGCATCACGGTCGAGCACAGCTTTGACGATCTTATATTTGCGACGATCATCTGCTTGCTTGGCTCGCTGCTCACGATGCGGCTGTTTACCAGGGCTCGTCGCACGCAGGGGCTTCAGAGGATCAACTGGCTATTCCTCTCCGGCTTCGTCGGCGGCTCGACCATCTGGACGACGCATTTCATCGCGATGCTCGGCTACCGCTCGCCGGTCATGAGCGGCTACGATCCCGGCCTGACGCTTCTCTCGCTGTTTATCGGCATGGTCGCGACGATGCTGGGCTTCACGATCGCTTCCATGTCGCAGAAGAGTGCGCTGATCGAAGCCGGCGGCGCCATCGTCGGGCTCGGCGTCGCGCTGGTGCACTACGTAGGTATTGCGGGATTTGAAGTCGGAGGCGATCTGGTGTGGCAGACGTCCTATGTCGCCGCCTCGCTTGTCTTTGCCGGTATCTTCGGGGCCGCCGCAACCAACCGCGTTGCCCGCCCTTTGACACGCTTTTGTAGACACGGCTCGGCCTTGGCGCTTTTTCTTGCGATCGTGCTGACGCATTTCACCGGCATGGCCGGCCTATCGATCATGCCGGATCCGTCCGCAGCGGTGCCGGCCGAATTGATATCCGTCGGTATCATGACCGGTCTGGTTGGTGCGATAATGGTGATCATCCTCGTGCTCGGCGCTTCGACTTACATCATCGATATGCAAACGACACAGGCCGCCGTCGCGCGTTATCGGCATCTGTCGCTGCACGACCCACTGACCAACCTGCCCAATCGCGCCGCATTCAACGAGCATTTGGCCAGCCTGATCAACAGGCCGAAGGACATGACGGCCCATATTGCCGTTCTCTCCTTCGATCTCGATCGCTTCAAGGAAATCAATGACGTTCACGGCCATGCGGCCGGCGACGCGGTTCTCCGCATCGTCGGCGCGCGCCTGCGCGGCATCATGCAGATGTCGCAGTTCGTGGCGCGTGTCGGCGGGGACGAATTCGTCGCCGTCATGGACGATTACTTCGTCCGGTCCGATGCTAGGGCGCTGGCGCAGCGTGTCCTCGATGAAATCGAGAGGCCGATCGCATGGGATGGCATTTCGCTTTCGGTCGGCTCCAGTGTCGGCATCTCGACCTATCCGGGGCAGGCCGAGACGATCGACGACCTTCTCTCACAGGCCGATATCGCGATGTACCGGGCGAAATCGACCGCAACCAACACCATCTGCTTCTATGATCCTTCGATGGACCAGGCTGCCCGTGACCGCAATGCGCTTGCGATCGAGATGCGCGAAGGCCTCAGGAGAAATGAGTTCGAGCTTTTCTACCAGCGGCAGAACGATACCGTCACACGCGCGGTTCTGGGCTTCGAGGCGCTATTGCGCTGGAACCATCCGGTACGCGGCAGCATCTCGCCGGTAGAGTTCATTCCGATAGCGGAGCGGACGGGCTTCATTCTGGAACTGGGCGAATGGGTTCTCCGCCGGGCGTGCCAGGAGGCGGCAGGCTGGAAGAATCCTCTGCGCATCGCCGTCAACGTCGCGCCGCAGCAGCTCAGCGACAACCGGTTGCCGCAGATCATCCACGAAATCCTCCTCGATACCGGGCTTGCCGCGTCACGCCTGGAAATCGAGATCACAGAATCCGGCATCCTTGCCGACCACCAGCACGCGCTGCATGCTATCCGGCGCCTGAAGGCGCTCGGCGTGAAGGTCGCGATGGACGACTACGGGACGGGTTATTCGTCGCTTTCGACGTTGCAGAGCTTTCCCTTCGACAAGATCAAGATCGACCGCTCCTTCGTGGATGGCATCGTAACCAACAAGCAGTCGGCCGCGATCGTTCGCTCGACGCTGATCCTCGCTGCAAGCCTCGACATCCCAGTGCTGGCCGAAGGCGTCGAGAACGAACAGCATATCGATTTCCTTCGCCGCGAGGGCTGCCTGCAAGTGCAAGGATTCCTTTTCGGCAAGCCGGTGCCGCGTTCGGGGATCGAGGAGATCGTTAACGCCGCACCTAAGGCAGAGGCTGAGACCTCGGTCGTCGAGGGGACGGCTGAGGAAGCGCGCCCGGGAGCCGCAGCCGCGGCCTGAGCAAAACATTCATCGCGCGCCAAGCCGGCTGGCTTGACATCCGGACGCGCGCATTCTCACATGGCCGCCGATCGATGCGGCGGAGGAGCACATCCATGCGGTACAGGCTGATCACGACGGCAAGCGCCGTTGTTCTCGGATTGATGACGGCAGTTCATGGCGCCGAGATCACCCAGGATGGCGCAAATGCCATCCGCGACAATCTCAACAACCTGCTGCCCGAGGACATTGCAAAGAGCGGTGTCGTGGCCGTCAATCCGGCTGGCACGCGTTACGAGATCATCTACGATCTGGCCAAGCTGCTTTCCAAGGTCAATCCGGCGGATTTCACGATCGGGGGCCTTAAGCCAATTTCGATGTTCGCCACGCCGCAGGACAACGGGCTCTGGAATGTCGAAGGCGACAATAGCTTGAACGTTTCCGGACATTTCAAGGGACCGGACCAGAAGCGCACCGAGTTCACCTATTCCATCGCCTCTCTGGCCTACACCTCCATCTTCGATCCGGCGATCAGCTATTTCCGCTCCGGCGACTTCAGTGCCAAGGATATCAAAGCCACGTCAGCGACCGATACCGAACAGGTCAACGTCAGCGTTGGCGACGTGAAATACAAGCTCACCTCCGCCGATAGCGCTGCCGGCAGGATGGACTTTGCGGTGAACGGCACTTTGACGGCCTTTGCCGAGCAGGTGAGCGGGAAGGAAATGCCGCCGGTCCACATCACTGCCGATGCCATCGATTTCGACGCCAGGGTCTATAGCCTGCCGGCGAAGGAGTTGAGGGACATTGTCGTCTTTGCGCTCGACCATGCCGAGGAAAAGCAGATCAGCAAGGAGAACGAGGAAAAGCTGAAGGCTATGCTGCGCGACGCTTTTCCCCTGATCTCTTCGCTCGAGGAAACCATCGATCTCCACAATTTGGCTGTCACAGGTGCTGCCGGTGGCGGCGGCGCGAAGAGCTTCGGTTATCGCCTGACAATCGACGGGCCGAGCGACGCGACACGGCTTGGCGTTGCAATGAATGCTGCCGACGTGACATTTGACAGCCCGATGGTTCCTGCCGCCTATTCCGCCTTCCTGCCGCAGGCAGTCGATGTGCAGTTCGGCATTCCGGATATGGATTTTGCGGCTTTCGGCGATGAATTCATGAAGCTCGATTTGACCAAGTCGCGGGAAGAAGGAGAGGACGCGGGCAAGAAGGCCGTGGAGCGGCTTTTCCGCGACGGGAAGTTTGTGATGGACTTTCCGAAGATCAGTGCCAAATCAGGCGTGTACGATATCGATATGTCCGCAAAGGTCGAGAGCCGCCTCGATGCCGGCAAGGATGAGTATGCGCTACAGGCCTCCATTCTGGCGCGCGACTACGACAAGACCATCGCCGCGGTCCAGGAACTCGCCAAGGCCAATCCCGAGCTCAATCAGGCGTCTTTCGGAATGTTAATGGTCAAGGGTTTCGCCAAGACCGACCCGGACGGCCGTCAGCGCTGGGACGTGACGGTCACCCCCGACGGTTCGGTGACGGTCAACGGCCAGCAGATCAAGGGGCCGGATAAGCCGGAATAATATTGCCGAACATCGGGCGGCAATTGCTTACCAAGGCGCTGATGTTGGAGACACTCGGCCGTGCCTCACGGGATAAGCCTGAAATGCTCGAACGAAACTGCATTGCCGATAGTCGAGCTTTGGCACGAGGCGGCGACGTTCGAACCTGCTCCGTCGATGAAGGCGCTAAATTATCCGCCTCATATAACTTTGGCGATTTACGAGGATTTCGTGCCTGATGAGAGCATCGGCGTGCTCTCCAGAATTTTTGTTACTCAGCCTGCAGTAACAGTGACCTTTTCAGGTATTCGTTATTTCCAAAACGAGTTCCTAGTATTATGGGCGCGTCCGGTATCGAATGACCGGCTGCTGCAGCTTCACGCGGCCATCCATAGCGAAATAGACCCGACACTCTGTCGTGAGTACTATCGCCGCAGTTGCTGGGAGCCTCATTGCACGATTGCTATGAAGATCCCCAGGTCCATGTTCGAGCCTGCCATCAATTGGGCAGAGCAAAAACGGGCCGAATTTTCCGTTACATTCGATGCGGTGGATATCGTGCGGTTTCCGCCGGTCGAAGTATTGAGCGAGGTCAGGTTGACTCCATAGTCACTGCTTCCGACGTTTTCAAATCGCTTTGGTAAGCGGCGAAGTTGCATGAGCGCCGATGATCAGAAGCGGCACTCGCCGCCGCTGATGATCCGGAAGCCTGCATTGCCTGCCTCGCAGGGGTTCGGGAAGGTCTGGGTCTGGCGGCCGCGCTGGCCGCAGACAGGCCTGTATTCCCGCGTGCAGATGCCGCCTGGGCGGCCTGGACCGTCAGGCCTGTCCGGGCGATCCGGCCAGTCGGGGCGGCCGGGACGATCCGGTTCGGGGCGCGGGAAGGGCGGCGGTTCGCGGCGGCATTCGCCGCGGCCGACGATCATGAAACCGCTGTTGCGGGCCTGGCACGCATTTCCGAAGGTTTGAAGCCGGCCGCCGCGTTCACCGCAGACCGGCGCATATTCCATGGTGCACATCTGCTGCTGGGCTGGCCACGGCCGGGGCGGCGGACGCGAATAACCAGGATCGACATCGACCGTGCAGGCGGAAAGCAGAGGAATCAGCGCGAGGAGCGCTAAGCGCTTCGAGCTTGCTGAATGTCTAGCTATCCTAATGATTTCCGTCATGTCGCTCCCCGTACAAAACTGAAGGCAGACTAGCGGATGAAGGCAAAAATACAACCCTGCCTATTTTTTACCGGCGAGCGAAACTCTCAGTCGAAGAGGCTGGAAACGGATTCTTCCTGACTGGTGCGGTTGATCGCTTCGCCGATGAGGGTCGCGGTCGTGATGACGCGGATATTATGCGCCGACTGGACGGCGGTGGTCGGCTGAATGGAGTCGGTGATCACCAGTTCGCGCAGCTTCGACGACGTGATGCGGGTGACCGCGCCACCGGAAAGAACGCCGTGGGTGATGTAGGCGGTGACGCTTGCAGCACCCTGGGCGAGAAGCGCATCGGCGGCGTTGCAGAGCGTGCCGCCGGAATCGACTATGTCGTCGATCAGCAGGCAATCCTTGCCTTCGACTTCGCCGATAATGTTCATGACTTCGGATTCACCCGGGCGGTCGCGGCGCTTGTCCACGATCGCCAGAAGACAGTCGAGGCGTTTGGCGAGCGAACGGGCGCGGACGACGCCGCCGACGTCCGGCGAAACGACCATGACGTTGCTGATGTCGTAATTGGCCTTGATGTCGCGCGTCAGCACCGGAACGGCGTAGAGGTTATCCGTCGGGATATCGAAGAAGCCCTGGATCTGGCCGGCATGCAGGTCGAGCGTCAGCACGCGGTCGGCGCCAGCCTCGGTGATGAGGTTGGCGACCAGCTTGGCGGAGATCGGCGTGCGCCCCGAGGCGCGGCGATCCTGGCGGGCATAACCGAAATAGGGAAGAACGGCCGTGATGCGGCGCGCGGACGAACGGCGCATCGCGTCGATCATGATGAGCAGTTCCATCAGATGATCGTTCGTCGGGAAGGAGGTTGACTGGACGACGAAGACGTCTTCGCCGCGGACGTTTTCCTGGATTTCGACGAAGATTTCCTGATCGGCAAATCTTCTGACGCTGGCCTTGCCCAAGGGCACATTGAGATAGGTGCAGATCGCTTCGGCGAGATGCCGGTTCGAATTGCCTGCGAAAACCTTCATTTTGGCCCGCCTGTTGTCCGCTGATAGCCGCGCTTTTTAGCCAGCTTGCTTCCGAATGCAAGCGCAAAGGCGCCACAGGCTTTGATATTTGTAAAAAGCCTGTTTCTAACCGTCGCGCGTCTGGCGCCACGAATTGAATTCGGTGATCGTTTTCGTGGCGATCTGCTGCATGACGGAGGCGGGAACGCCGGCCCAGGGATCCTGTGCCGCGGAAGGCACTTTTTCCTGTCCCTGGATGCGGTGCAGGCGGGCGCCACTGCCGTCGAGGATATCCCACACATAAACGACGGTCACGTCGCCCTCATCGGTAAAGGCGGAGAGGTAGCCCTTCAGGATATAGTCGCTGCTGGTGTCATTCGAACTCTTGATCGAGAGACCGTGCGAGCGCGCCTCGGCGCCAAGCTGGCGGGAAAGCGGCGTTACTGCCTGAACGGGAGCGCCGATAATCGGCAGGAAGCGGACGGTGCTGCCGCGGATTGCGGACGAGGCGGCAGGATCGATGGCGGCAACCTGTTGCGGCTGGCGGGCAGGGGCCCGATTGCCCATGTCTTCTTCTTCCGCCTGCGCATTGGAAACCGGTTCGGTAAGCGTCTGGCCTTCGGCAGGCTGCGGAGCGGCGGGGGACGCGCCGCGCCGGGCAAGGGCATCGGCCTGCTCCTGCATCGTCGTCGGGGGTACGCCGGGGCCGGATCTGGAGGTCTGATTGTTGTAGGCCGGGTGATAGCCGGCCTGGCGGGATTCGCCAGCAAAGGCCCGCTGTGGCTCGGCGCCTGCCATTCGTTCGACTTCGCGCTGGGTGACAGGTGAGGAACGACCCTTCGACGAGTCGCCGATATCGACTTGCGGCGTCAGCGCATCGGTGGTGTTGCAAGCGGAAAGCGCGGCCAGGCAGGCAAGGAGCATCGGCGCAGTCTGAACTCGCGTCATCGCTGTCGTCGTCCTTCCCTCGTTCGCATCAGCCCTGCTGATTTATGGGGGCGGGGGCTGTCCGCTGTCAATTCCGGATTCTTGCCGGTGATTGCCCGTCATGCGCCGATGAAGTCGAGCGAGTGGCGGGAAAGCGTGCGCGGCGCATGCTCCGTCGTCAGGTAGGTCTGGCCAAGCGTCATGGCCGTTCCGGTATCGGAATCGGCGATAATCATGTGCACGAAGAGCGACATGTTCGGCTCGATCGGTTGCGGGTTGCCGACATGAAACATCTGATGTTCCATCCAGGACGGCGCGAAGCGGGCGCCGAGGGAATAGCCGCAGGCATTCAGCCGATGCCGGGCAAGCCCGCGCTCGTCCATGATCTTCGCATGCATGTCGAAGACGTCGCCGAAGGTGTGGCCGGGTTTCAGCACGGTTTCGATCGCCTGCAGGTTTTCCAGGCAGGCGTTATAGAGTTCGCGATGGCGGTGTGTCGGTTCGCCAATCACGATCGTGCGCATCATGGCGGCGTGATAGTGGGCATAGGTGCCGGCCCATTCGAGCGTAAGCTGGTCGCTCGCATCGAGCTTGCGGCGGCCGGCCTTGTAGCGGCAGAGCAGGGCGTCCGCGCCGGAACCGATGATGTACTCGTTGGCTGGATAATCGCCGCCGCCGGAAAAGACTGCTCCCTGCATGGCGGCAAGGATGTCGGCCTCGTCTGCGCCGGGCTTCGTCAACTTTATCGCTTCATCCAGTGCGTCGTCGGCCAGGGCTGCGGCACGCTCGACATAGGCCACCTCCGCCGGGCTTTTCACGAGGCGCAGCCTGCTGACGAGGTATGAGGCGTCGGTGATCTGGCCGAAGGTGGAAAGCTGGGCATCGAGCAAGTGGGCGATGCGCCCGGTCATGCCATGGGTGTCGTATTCGACGCCGATGCGCGCGCCGAGCAGATCCATGTCGACCAGCAGGTTCCTGAGGTCGAGCGTCGGGTCGGCATTGACGCGATCGACCCAGACGTGGATGTCGTCGAGGATCGACGTGTGCTTGGCCTGGCGAAGGTCCGCCGAGCGGGTGATCAGCGACATCGTGCCGTCGGCTTTGACGATCAGCGCCTGGAAGAAACAGTAGCCGAAGGTGTCGTAGCCCGTCAGCCAGTACATGCTTTCCTGCGCGAAGAGCAGGACGGCGTCGAGCTTTTCCGCGCGCATCTGGTCGGTGAGGCGGGTGAGCCGGCTTGCGAATTCGGCTCTTTCGAAATGCAGTGCCATTCGGTCAAATCTCCCTGATGCTGATTGCTGAAATCTGGCGGCCGTAATCCGGCTCTTTATTATGTGTAGTGCGCCGGTACGAGAAAAAACGCTCGTTGTCCGGATAGGTGCAAATACCAAGGCTTTCGGCGCGCACGCCGGCCTTCCGCAGCCGGTCGACGGTCAACGCCGGAAGATCGAACATCGCATGGGCGGGCTTTCCCGACGGAATGAAATAGCGCTTGTAGGACGAATCTTGAGTGACGAAACGCTCAATGAATTCGGGGCCGACTTCGTAGCTTGCCTGACTGATCGAAGGGCCGAGGCATGCGACGATAGCCTGGCGCTTCGCTCCGAGCCTCTCCATTGCTGCAATGGTGTTTTCCAGGACGCCGGTCAGTGCGCCTTTCCATCCGGCATGCGCCGCGCCGATTACCCGGTTTTCCGGGTCGACGAAGAGGATCGGGCCGCAATCGGCGGCAAGAACGCCGAGCACGATGCCGGGCGTTGCCGTAACCAGTGCATCGGCTTCGGGGCGCGTGCCGTCATAGCTGCCGTCGACGGTGACCGCATCCGGCGAATGAACCTGATGGACTGTCGCGAGCCTTTCCAAGGGCTGTCCGAACCAGGCGGCAACGCGGCGGCGGTTCTCCATCACCTTTGTGCGGTCGTCATTCGAGCCAATTCCGACATTCAGGCCGCGATAGACCCCGTCCGAAACGCCGCCTGCGCGCGTGAAATAGCCGTGGCGGATCGCTTCGCCGGCCGCTTCGTTCAACAGCGCGCTTTCAATCGGTGCGGGAGAGGCCGCGTCTTGCATCAGTGATTCCGGGGTGTTTCGAACGGTGCCATTGTTCGCCGGTCCGCCCGGCGAAGCATTGTTGATTGCGCTGGATGTTGGCCCAGGGCCGAGCGTCCTGTCAATCCACGGGGCGGAACGGCATGAGATCGACGACCGGATAGGAGACGGCCATCACCTTGAAAAGCTCACCCATCCGGCCTTCGCCGGAGCCGGCCAAACGGTCGACCGCGCTCTGGATTATCTGCTGCGTGCGCGGTTCGCGATCGCGGCCGAGAGCGGCGGCGCGCTCGAGAATGCCGAGGCCGATCAGGAAATCGCCCTGATGCAGCGCACCATTGAGATGCAGCCCTGCGGCGACAGCGGTTTTTGCAAGATCTTCGAAATCCACATGGCTCGTCAGATCCGCTTCACCGGGATGGGCAAGCGGCGGATCGAACTCGTGCATGCGCACGGCCTGCAGCGTGTCACCGAAGCCGGTGACCAGGTGTCCGTAGTCGATCGCCAGCGCCGTGCCGCCGAAGGCCCTCAAGCGATCGCAGATGGTGATCATCACGGCCTGCCTGGCCGGTGAAATCTCAAAGAGCGTGCCGGCCGGCACGGCCTGCGGCGATTCGGGTAGCAGTGCCGGATCGATGCTGGCGATCCCGGCAGCGAATGCCAGTTCGCCATCCGCGTCGAGGCCAACCATGCGCTCGCGAAAGCCGGTCGACGTCTTGACGAATTGGCGGATCGGAATAGCGTCGAACAGCTCGTTTGCCGCAATCAGCGTGAAGCCCGGCGGCACCTCCTCAAAATCGAAATGCCAGCTGATCTTGCCCCCATGTGCGACAAGCGTCTGTTGCTGGATGTCGCGAAGGCGTTCGCTCGTTTCGACGAGATGAACGGTCATGTTCTCGAAAAGCGGCGGGGCGAGACGCTCGATGACGCGCAGCATATCAGCCATCATCGTCCCGCGGCCCGCCCCGATTTCAACGAGGCGCAGGCCTGACGGGGTGCCGTGCCGCTGCCAGGCGTGCACAACGAAGACCCCGATCATTTCGCCGAAGAGCTGGCTGACTTCGGGCGCGGTAACGAAATCTCCGGACCGGCCGAAGGGCTCGCGGGTGCGATAGTAGCCGTATTCTGGATCAGCGAGGCAGAGCGAAAAATAGTCCGTGACGCTGATCGGCCCGTTCGCCTGAATGATCGCCTTTATCTTTTCACCGAGTGCGGTCATCATGATCGTACCGTCCTGACAGGCTCAATGCTGCAAAGCGGCCTGGCTGAGGGCCCGCGCCATCGCCCAGATTCCGAGCAGCACCATCGGGAAAGAAAGGACCATGCCCATGGTCAGCCAATTCGTGCCGAGTAGGTAGCCGAGCTGCGCATCCGGCTCACGGAAGAACTCGACCAAGATGCGCGACAGCCCATAGCCGCAAACGAAGACCCCGGTAACGAGTCCAGGTGCTTTCAGCGCCCGGAATCCATAGACGAGAAGGGCAAGCGAAAGCAGCAGCACGATGCCTTCGAGGCCCGCTTCGTAGAGTTGGCTTGGATGGCGTGCAAACGGCCCTCCGGTCGGGAAAACGACTGCCCACGGCACATCCGTCAGCCGTCCCCAAAGCTCGCCGTTGACGAAGTTTGCGATGCGGCCGCAGAACAGGCCGATCGGCACCACGGCGGCAACGATGTCGAAAAGGCTCCAGACCGGAATGCCGTTGCGGCGCGCAAAGACGATCATGGCGATCGTCGTGCCGGTGATTCCACCGTGGAAGGACATGCCGCCGTTCCAGATCTCGATGGCGCGGAGCGGGTTCTCGACCACGGACGGCAGATCGTAGAAAAGGATATAGCCGATGCGGCCGCCGAGAACGATGCCGAGGGCTGCCCAGACGATGAAGTCGTCGATCTGCACCTTGGTGATCGGCGAGGCATTGCCCGGCCAGAGCTCATCGTTGCCGGCGATCTGCCGGGCATAAAGCCATCCGAGCATGATGCCCGCGACATAGGCGAGGCCGTACCAGTGAATAGCCAGCGGGCCGATCGAAAAGGCGATCGGATCGATATCCGGAAAGGGCATGATCGAAAGAAGATTGGCTGCAGTCGGCAAGGCTTTTCCACCCGTTGATGTGCGCGGAACATGGCGTTGCGATACGAAGCGGTCAAGTCGATTGTGAGGCGGAGCATGCCCGGTGCGTGCTTATCCAGAGCAAAGCGCTTGCATCCTTAACGGCAAAGCCCTACCTCCTTTCTAAGGCTTCAGGCCTATCAAAATCATGTGGTGGGAAGGAGAAAAACCGCCATGACGAGTGGAACAAACCGCATCATGGACGAATTCGCCAAGCTGATGACGGATGCAGCGGGCGCCGCCCAGGGTGTACGCAAGGAAATCGAGACCGCCTTCAACGCTCAGGCCGAGCGCTGGCTAAACACCATGGATGTGGTCAAGCGCGAGGAATTCGAGGCCGTCCGCGAAATGGCGATCAAGGCTCGCGACGAAAACGAAGCGTTGCTTGCCCGCGTCGCCGCGCTTGAAGCAAAGCTTGCCGCAAGAACGAAATAAGTCTCATTCTGGCACAAGTGCGGTGTGGCGCATAAGCGGCACGTCGCCTCTTCGAAAAAAAACAGGTGCCGTTTTCCACCTGTGGACACTGCCAAAAAAGCCAATACGCAGAGTCGTTTACAACCTCCTTCTGAAATCAAATTCCGAACGGCTGTCCACAGTACCTTTCCGGAAATGACCGGAGAGGGGCTGGCTTGTCACCGGGGGCGTTATACACTGATTTTAAATGATGATTCGAAGCGGACATTGGTAAGCTCCGGGCAGGTTCACTGCGTTAGGTCTGGCAGCGGTTCAACGAACATCCGAGTGGTGGTTCCGGTATTTGCGTGTGTCTTTTCTTGTGTTCGTAAACCCAAGTTCAGTCGCATTCATTCCGGTCAAGAAGGTGCTGCATGAGCCTTATGGAATTGGAATTCGAGCGTCAGTCGAACCCGGTCGATATGATCGAGTACGTCGCCGCCAACAACGACTGGGCGTTTGAGCGGTCGGGCGAGGACGAGATCGCAATGACGGTCGAGGGGAAGTGGGCCGATTACCACGTTTCCTTCTCCTGGATGGAGGAATTCGAGGCGCTGCATCTCGGCTGCGCTTTCGACATCAAGGTTCCGGAGGCCCGCGTCAACGAGGTCACCAAGCTCTTGGCTGCGATCAATGGCCAGGTTCTGATGGGCCATTTCGATTTGTGGCGGCAGGAAGATGTGATCATCTTCCGGCAGTCGCTGCTGCTGGCGGGCGGGGCCGAGCCGACGAACCGTCAGGTGGAAGTTTTGCTTTCCAGCGCCCTCGATACCTGCGAAGCTTACTATCAGGCGTTCCAGTTCGTCATCTGGTCCGGCCTGGATGCCGCCAAGGCTATGGAAGCAGTTCTCTTCGAAACGGTCGGCGAAGCGTAAAATGTCACCATCGTCTTCCGATACAGTCGTTCTCGTCGGCGCCGGCAATATGGGCGGCGCGATGCTCTCCGGCTGGCTGAAGAGCGGTGTTCCGGGATCCTCCGTTGTCGTGATCGATCCGGGTCCGTCACCCACGATGATGAAGGTCATCGGCGATGCGGGCGCGACGCATGCCTCAACCGTTCCCGCCGGTCTGAAGGCGGATGCCATCTTCCTCGCGGTGAAACCGCAGGTGATGGAAACAGTCCTGCCGCCGGTGAAGAGCGCCGTCGGATCCAAGACGGTGGTCGTTTCAGTGGCTGCTGGCAAGACGCTGGCTTTCCTCGAAAAGCATCTCGGCGAGGCCGCTATGGTTCGCGCCATGCCGAACACGCCCGCCATGATCGGCCGCGGCGTCACCGGCGCCTTCGCCAATGCGCGCGTCAGCGCCCGGCAGCGTGATCGCGTTCATTCCCTTCTTCGCGTCTCTGGTCCTGTCGAGTGGGTCTCGGCCGAGTCCGATATCGATGCCGTGACGGCATTGTCCGGTAGCGGCCCGGCTTATGTGTTCTATCTCGTCGAGTGTATGGCAGAAGCAGGCCGTAAACTTGGCCTGCCGGCGGACCTCGCCATGCGTCTTGCGCGGGAGACTGTCGCGGGGGCTGGTGAACTCCTACACCAGTCCCCCGACGACGCCTCGAAGCTTCGCCAGAACGTCACGTCGCCTGGTGGCACGACGGCCGCGGCCCTTTCCGTGCTGATGGCGGAAGAGGGCATGCAGCCGCTGTTCGACAAGGCTCTTGCAGCTGCCCGCAAGCGTGCTGAAGAACTGGCCGGCTGAAGGGCATCGCGATGGCTGAGGAGATCACCTATGCCGATTTCGAACGTGTGGACATTCGTGTCGGCACGATCATTGAGGCCGAACCCTTTCCGGAAGCCCGAAAGCCGGCGGTCAAGCTGCTGATCGATTTCGGCCCGGAGATCGGCGTCAAGAAATCCTCGGCGCAGATCACCGTGCACTACACGCTGGAAAACCTCGTCGGCCGCCAGGTTCTAGGAGTGGTGAATTTCCCGCCACGCCAGATCGGGCCGTTCCGCTCGGAGGTCCTGACCCTCGGCTTCGAGGACGAAGCGGGCGCGATCGTTCTCGCCGCGACAGACAAAGCGGTGCCGAATGGCAAGAAGCTGATGTGATCAGTGAATGTCGCGCGAGACCGGATCGGTCAGCGTAAAATCGTGAAAGACGGCCTCGAAGCCTGCGCGCTGCGGCGAGCAGAATGCCGGGCCGACCATCACCTCTTCAATCGACGGATTGAACCAGGCGAGGCGCGCCATGCGCCATTCGCTGATCCGGTCGGTCCGGTACTGAATAAAGAGCGCGTCCTTGTTGCGGGTCACGCGAAGGGAGAGCCGTTCGAATTCATGCTCGATGCGAAAGGCCGACCAGTCGGAATTGCCATTGGTGACGACGGTGCTGAAGTGCTTTGCGCCATCGGTGTATTCGACCCCGCATTTCATCCAGCGTGCTGAATCCGCACGGACCATCAGGCCGGCCTGGTCGTAAAGCTCCTGATAGCGGCCTGAGAATGTCACTTCTGCCGTGAAGTCGCCCTTGCGCTGGTGATGCAGAAAATGACCGTCGTCGCGATGGAAGCCGTAATAGGTGCCTTGCCAGAAGTCTGTCTTTTTGCCTGATCGGACGTGCAATGCACCCTCACGAACCTCCGCCAGGGGCGGAGAATTGAGCCAGATCATCTCTTTCGGGTCGATCGCCATCTGGACCTCACGCCGGGATGCGGATGGTGGCGCGGAGGCCGCCGAGAGGACTGTCGCCGAGCGTGACGTTGCCACCGTGGCTGCGGGCGATATCGCGGGCGATGGCAAGGCCGAGGCCGGTGCCGGAAGCGTCCAGATTGCGCGCTTCATCGAGACGGAAGAAGGGCTTGAAGACGTCCTCGCGATTTTTCTCGGGAATGCCGGGGCCATCATCATCGAAGTTCAGCGTCAGCCATTTCGCACTGTGCTTTGCTTCAATGTTCAGCGTATTCGCATAGCGGCGGGCATTGGAGGCGAGGTTAGCCACCAGGCGCGTGAATGCGTTCGGCCGAACCAGGATTTCATCTTCGCCTTCGATCGAATAGCTGAGCGTCTTTTCGTGTAGGGCGAAGTCCGTTTCGATCTTTCCGAGCAGTTCGCTGAGCTTCAGTTCTCCGACATCCTCTTCGATCTCGCTGCGCGCAAAGGCCATATAGGCCTCAAGCATCGATTGCATGTCGTTGACGTCGTCATTCAGGCCCTGGAGTTCGGGACTGTTGCCGGCAAGGGCTAACTGCAGCTTGAAGCGGGTCAGCACCGTGCGCAGGTCGTGACTGACGCCGGTCAGCATCGCGGTTCGCTGTTCGATCTGCCGTTCGATGCGTTCGCGCATCAGGATGAAGGCAAGTCCTGCGCGTCTGACCTCGTCGGCGCCGCGCGGATAGAAGTCATCGTGTTTATGTCCCTTGCCAAAGCTCTCGGCGGCTTGCGCGAGCGTCAGGATCGGCCGAATCTGGCCGCGCAGGAAGAGGATCGATACGCCGATCAGCACGAGAGAGGCGCCGACCATCCAGACGATGAAGATATGCGTGTTCGACGCATAGGTCTGGTTGCGCTTGGTCAAAACGCGCAGAATCTTGGCGTCCAGCTTTATCCGGATTTCAACGAGGCTCGAATCTCCCACGGTGTCGATCCAGTAGGGCCGCTTGATCTGGTCGCTGATCTCATCGCTCAGGATGCCATCGAGGATGGAGAAGAACGGCTTTTCGCGCGGTGGCGGCAGTTCTCCGTCGGGCTCGATCGAAATCTGCAGGTTCAACTGCTCGCGGGCGATGCGCGTGGCTTCGCTGAAATCCGCATCCTGCGGATAGGTTTCGATGATTTGAATGATCGCCGCGATATCGCGGGTGACCGCCATCGACAGGCGCTGCGTCACCATTTGCCAATGGCGCTCCATGAAGACCGCGGCAACGACGGACTGCAGCAGCACCATGGGAATGATGATGATCAGCAGCGAACGGACGTAGAGGCCGGTCGGCAGACGGCGGCGCAGCCAGCGGCCGAACCCTTTCCATCCGGAGGCTGGCGAGCGCTCTTCGCGGCGTAGGGAGTCGAAAGTCACCATCACAGTCGCGATCCTGACGTTGAGGCCATCAATCGATGCTCAGCCTGTATCCTATACCACGAACCGTCTGCAGCCAGACAGGATTTGCGGGATCGTCCTCGATCTTGCGGCGCAGCCGATTGATCTGCACGTCGATCGTGCGCTCGCCGACGTCGACGTCATTGCCGATGAGCTCGTGGCGCGGAATAGTATCGCCGGCACGCCTGGCAAAAAGCAGCATGATCTCCTGCTCGCGGTCCGTGAGGCGGATCACTTCCGTCGCCTTCTTCAGTTCCTTGCGAGTGAGCGAGAAAGTGTACGGGCCGAACATAATCTGCTCGATTTTCGGCGCGTCGGAGGCGTTGCGGCGCAGGATATTGTTGACGCGCAGCACCAGTTCACGCGGATCGAAAGGCTTCGAGAGATAATCGTCGGCGCCGGCTTCAAGTCCCGCGATGCGATTGTCGGACTCCGCGAGCGCTGTCAGCATGATGATCGGCACGTTTTTGATGGCGCGCAGGCCGCGCGTTACGTCGATGCCGGATTCGCCCGGCATCATCACGTCCATGATGATGAGATCGAAGTCGAGCCCGGCAAGCTTGCGTTGCGCCTCGGCGCCATCCGCGGCCACGGTCACCCGGAAGCCGTTCTCCGTCAGATAACGGTTCAAAAGAGCGCGGATTCGGGTGTCGTCATCGACCACCAATAGATGTGCCGCGTCATCCGAAATGATTGTTTTTCCCGCCATTCAACCCGCTTTCGTTGTTTGTCTGTCCCTCATACCCCTTAGAAATGCCTTTACGCTTTCGCGCACCTCCGGAGCGGCACCGTCGAATGCTCTCTCAATGCGGCGCGATTGCGGCTCCGCCAGAGCGAGGGCCAGTTCGCGCCCGGTCTTTGTCGGATATAGCTTACGCTGGCGCCGGTCTTCAGGCCCCGCCACCTGACGAATATACCCCGAATCGATCAGTTGTTTGAGCACCCGAGCGAGGCTCTGTTTGGTAATCTTCAACGTATCCAGAAGATCGGCAACGGTCATGCCCGGTTCACGGTTAACGAAATGCACCACCCGGTGATGGGCCCGGCCGAAGCCGCTCTTTTCCAGGATCGCGTCCGGATCGGAGACGAAATCGCGATAGGCAAAAAAGAAGAGCTCGATGATCTCGAAATCGATGATGCCGGTGTTTTCCATCGGCGCGGCCAACGGTTCGGATTTGGCTGCTTTCGAGCTGGTCTGTCGTGCCGCCACGTCATTTCCTTTCTCGTTCTGCGCGCCCTGCGAAACTATAGCAAAGATATGTCAGCTTTGTTGACATAATTTTGCGCCGCTGTTAGCTTCCCCGGACTTTGCGGAGGCGGGCGTTTGTTCGAAACCGGCCCGTCTTCCCTCCCCATACAACGCTTTTTTTCCCCACTGCGCAGTGGATAAAACGTAATATGGGCAACAATCAACAGGTATGGCGCGCGAGCGCCGGAGGATACGAGAATGGCTTCAGTTCCCTTCGACCAGCTGGATGGGGAAATCTGGTTCAACGGCGAATTCCTGCCTTGGAAGGACGCGAAGATCCACGTGCTGACGCATGGCCTGCATTATGCGAGCGCGGTCTTCGAAGGCGAGCGTGCCTATGGCGGCCGGGTATTCAAGCTGACGGAACACAATCAGCGTCTTCACAAGTCCGCGGAAATTCTTGGTTTCAAGGTGCCTTACCCGGTCGAGGAACTCGATGCGGTAACGGTCGAACTCTTGAAGCGCCAAGGTTTTTCCGAGGCCTATGTGCGGCCGATCGCCTGGCGCGGCAGCGAAATGATGGGGATCTCGGCCCAGTCGAATCGCATCAATGTCGCGATCGCCATCTGGCAGTGGGGCAGCTACTTCAATCCTGCCGAAAAGCTCAAGGGCATCCGCCTCGACATCGCCGAATACCGGCGTCCCGACCCGATGACCGCGCCGGCTTCGTCAAAGGCTGCCGGTCTCTACATGATCTGCACTATTTCCAAGCATGCCGCAGAGGCAAAAGGCTACGCGGACGCGATGATGCTTGATTACCGCGGCCAGGTCGCCGAAGCGACGGGTGCCAACATCTTCTTCGTTAAGGACGGCGTCATTCATACGCCGCTTCCGGATTGCTTCCTGAACGGCATCACGCGCCAGACGGTGATCGAGCTTGCCAAGCGCCGCGGCTATCCAGTCGTCGAGCGCGCGATCCAGCCGGAAGAGCTCTCGGGCTTCAGCGAATGCTTCCTGACGGGCTCTGCCGCGGAAGTGACGCCGGTCTCTGAGATCGGCCCTTATAAGTTCGCGCCGGCGACGATCTCAGAGATGCTGATGAACGACTACATGACGGAAGTGTATTCGGCGGCGTCTATCGCGGCCGAATAACCTCGACAAGGAAAGCCCGGCCGCGCCTTCCGCGGGCCGGGCTTTTATATTACCGCGCCCGCGCCATCACCATTCCGACGATGGTCGACAGGATACCGCCGCCGATCAGGCCGCCGATGCCATCGGCAATTAGTCCGGTCAACGCCGCTTCGCCGCCGACCATGCTGAGAAGCATGCCGCCGCCGATACCGCCAATTGCACCAGCGATCGTCCGGGCGACGACGCTGACCGCCTGCTGTTTCAGCGCCGCGCTCGCGGCATTGCCGCCGACGGCGCCGGCAATCAGTTGCGTGATGAGCGGAAGTAACGCTTCCATGATTTCCCTCCAAATGGCGATCGATGCGAATCGCCTGCACATCGCTCCCTGCGACGTATTAGAATTTTATCATGTCCTGGAGGGAAAGGGGAGCTAAAAACAACCCATACGAGAGATTCGGTATTTAAAAGGCTAGCGAGGCGATCTACGGACCGCCTCGCGCCATATCTCATTGATAGACGTAGACAATGCGGCGGGTGCCCGGATCGACGAGGACGGGTCGCTCATTGATGCGGACGTAGCGATACTCGTAGTTCGGAATCTCCTGGAACGTCACGCTCTCCGGAACCTCGGCACCCACGACGACGTCGCCGCTCAATTGGACTGTCTGCGCCGGTGTGGTTTCGATATAGGTGCGGACCGTCTCAGGCGGAGTTATCGCCTCCACGGAGCCGACGGGACCAAGCAGTTCGTCGCCCGGTGCGGGATCGGCAGGGATGCTTGCGGTCGATTCATAAGTCACGGTCGGGACGCCAAGCACCGCTTCGTTCTCTTCGACAATGACAGGATTGCCGTCGCGCAGGACCTGCAGATATTCGGCATAGACCCAGCCGCGCATGCCGTTCACATCGACGCGGCACCAGCGGCTGCCCTGGATGCAGCCGTCGAGCAAGGCGGGCGAACCGCGCGTTGCGACGCCGACCGAGGGATACTGCGGGCCAGGCCCGGAACGCACATTGAGGTCATTGATGGCCGTCGCGGTCATTTCCGCATGGGCGAAGCCAGCGCTCGCGGCGAGCACGGCGCCTGCCAGGAAAAGATGTCTCGTGAAGGTCATTCTTTTTCTCCTTGCTTTTTGCTGGAGTGAAACGCTCCGTTCACCATCTGGTTCCGCCTTTCGAGAGGTCGGGTTGAAAACCGGATTCACCAGAACGCCTCAAGACATTGAAAGTTAACAATAAAGATTAATGCTGCGTGCCATTTTCTGCTGCGATGAACAGTTGTTACGAGGCGTCTTGATAGTGTGAGTCAGTGTGAGGATCGCCAAAAAAGCGGCTGGATTTGGCGATCTTTCCGGCTATATCGAAGCAGGCAGAGAGACCAAGCGAGGCATATCATGGGCATGCTCCAAGCCGGCGTCATTCCGGTAACACCCTTCCAGCAGAACTGCACCGTTCTCTTCGATCCGGACACGAAGGAGGGCGTGGTCGTCGATCCGGGCGGCGATGTGTCGGTCATTCTCAAAGCGCTCGAGGAGAACGACCTGGTCATCAAGGAGATCTGGCTGACACACGGGCATCTCGATCATGCCGGCGGCGCCAAGGAACTCAAGGAAGCGCTCGACGTCGATATCGTCGGTCCGCACGAGGATGATCGGCCGCTGCTGGAGCGGATCGAGATACAGGCGCAGAAATATGGCATCACCGGTCTGCAGAACGTCGTGCCGGACCGCTGGCTGAAGGATGGCGACAGGATTTCCTTCGGTAGCCATGAGTTCGAAGTTTATCACACGCCCGGCCACGCGCCCGGCCATGTCATCTATTTCAATCGGGCCCAGAACTTCGCGCATCTCGGCGACGTGCTCTTCAATGGCTCGATCGGCCGAACCGATCTGCCAGGCGGCAATCACCAGCAACTGCTGGATTCGATCCGCGACAAGGTGCTGCCGCTCGGCGATGACGTCGGTTTCATCTGCGGGCACGGCCCCGGCAGCCGCATCGGCGACGAGCGACGCAGCAACCCATTCCTCAGCGGCATCTGATCTCGTCAAACGGCCAAAACAAATGCGCCGCTCGATGAGCGGCGCATTGCGTTTGGAGGGGGTCTCGGATCAGCCTGCGGTGCAGAAGTGCTCGCGGCCGTCGTTGCCGACAAAGGTGCCACTGCTCGGATCGAAACTGCGGTAGCGGTAAGAGCAGTAGCGCTCCCACTGCGGCGTCCAGGGCTCGATATCAGCGCGGACAGGGGCGTAGTAACGCGGCGGTGCGCGGTAAACCGGCACGGCTTCATATTCCGGCTCATAGGGCGGATCGATATAGCGCGGCTCTTCATAATAGCGCGGTTGATTGGCGATGGCCGAGCCGACGATCAGGCCGGTTGCAAGGCCGACCGCGCCGCCGACAAGCGCTGCGTCGCCATTGCTGTGGCGATGCCAGCGGTCACGGGCGGATGCTTCGCCGATTACAGAAAGGGTGAGGGCTGCGGCAGTAGCTGTCAGAAGAAGTGTCTTGGCGAGCCTGTTCATGGTCATATCCTATTCTTGGAACCCCGTGAGCGGTTCCTGCGCCGTGATGATGACAAGATAGTGGCGGCTATCTGAACGGACGCTGAATGATAAAACCCGGCATAGCTGCCGGGCCTCAACTCGAATTAGGCGGTCTTGTTGAGGCTTCAGCCGTCAATCTGCAGATTGACGGCCTTGGGCCCCTTGCCGCGGCGATCTGGCTCCGTGTCGAAGCTGACCTTCTGATTTTCGGTCAGACCGGCAAGGCCGGAAGCCTGAACGGCGGAAATGTGAACGAAGATATCGGCGCCACCCTTGTCCGGCTTGATAAAGCCAAAGCCTTTGTCGCTATTGAAGAATTTAACAGTGCCAGTCTCGGCCATGCGTCAGGTCCTTTTCTCTCTGCCCGCCATCCACACGGGCAGCATCAACTATGTCCCTTGCGGGGCGTTGGCAGGCAATTCTTGAAATTCGAGAAAAAGGTCCCCTCTACCCCGGCCTGTCTCATGACGGGATTATTCCCCACCTTGGCGAGACCGGCTGACCGGAATATTAGCGTTTCCGGCGCGCACATTCTTAAGGACTTCCCATGCTCGCAAAATGCCCGAACGCCGTGAGATTGCTGCGATTATCGGGAATTGGCAAGCAAAAGTTTTTTAACGTGTTAGCGAAAGCACATTTAGTGCGGCTATCCTATTTGCGTCAAAACGCAAATTTTCGCTCACAGCGGACGCATGATTAACGTTTTGTATTGTTCGCAATATAAGTTGAGAGCAGATTTTCCCAAAAATGCAACGATAGCGCGTCCTCGATGAGGCGAGAAATTTTTTCCGAATTCGCCGTCCAACGCAGAAAAAGCCATAGCTCAAGCGGGCTGGCTGCGCCTTTTTCCGAGTTCCGGTACCAGTTCGACCACAAGCATAGCGGTAAACATCAGCGCACAGCCTGCATAGCCGAGCCGGGGCATAGTCTCTCCGAGCAGCAGCGCGCCGAGCGCCGAGCCGAAGAGCGCTTCGGAGGAGAGGAAGATGGCAGCTTGCGACGGTGTCGTGTAGCGCTGGCCGATCACCTGCAGCACGAAGGCGACGCCGGAGGAAAAGATGCCAACGTAGAGGATTTCGGGTGCTGCATCCGTGACCGCTTCCACGCTGATCGGCTCGATGGTGGCGGCCACGACGAGGGCACAGACTGCTGTCACTCCAAATTGGGCGGCAGAAAGCATAAGCGGCCGTTCGGTCTCGGAAACTGTCGTGCCTGCGAGCGTGATCTGGATCGCCCAGAAGGCGGCGCAAATGACCGTCAGTCCGTCGCCCATGGTCAGCGCGGAAAGCTGTCCGCCGGACAGCATGTAGATGCCGGCGACGGCGGTGACGGCAGCCGGCCAGATGATCCAGTGCGGCGGGCGGCGCACGAAGGCGACGGCGATCAGCGGCACGAAGACGACATAGAGACCCGTGATGAAGCTCGAATTCGTCACAGTCGTCGTCTGAAGGCCGATCTGTTGGGTCAAGGCGCCGCCGAAAAGGGCAAAGCCGATCAGGATATAAAGCCCGAGATGACGGCGCGTGGTCTTAACCCTGGCCTTGCGTGCCTCAAGGAGCACGAAAGGCAGGACCGCGACCGTCGCGACCCCAAAGCGCAGTCCGATAAACCAGAAGGGACCGATTGCCTTCATGGCCGTCGACTGCGCGACGAAGCCGCCGCCCCAGATCGCGGCAGCAAGCAACAGAAGGAGGTTCGCCTGGACGCGCGTCATGTCAGTCCTTGATGTGGGGCAGGTTGTGGCAGCGACGGTTACCAGTTGCATTTCGTTTCGGCAAGGGCGAAGAGGGGCGCGTTCAGAGTGCCAGATTGCTCGCATGGCCGCATGAATCACCGCCGGCTACTCCGGAACTCCGCTTGCGAAAAGCTTGGCCTGAGGGACGGGCAGGCGGCCTTTCTGGTGACCGCAAGGAGCTTCGTCCTAACCGTTCTGACGGTCGGCGCGCGAGACGCGCAGTAGCGCGCCATCGGCTTCGTCCGTGACCATCAGGAGCGCTCCGTCCGGTGCGATGACAATGTCGCGGATGCGGCCGTAATCGCCTTCGAAAATCTGCTCCTCTGCAACGAAAGCACCGCTATCATCGCGCTGCATGCGGGAGAGCAGTTCGAATTTGAGCGCTGCGACGAGGAAGTTGCCGTCCCATTCCGGAAACATCTTGCCGCGATAGATCGCGAGCGCGCCGGGGGCGATGGAGGGGTCCCAATAGTGCAGCGGCTGTTCCAGCCCTTTCTTGGCCGTGCCTTCGCCGATCTTTGTGCCGGAGTAATTCCGTCCATAGCTGATGATCGGCCAGCCGTAATTCTTGCCGGGCTCGATGACATTGATTTCGTCACCGCCGCGCGCACCATGTTCGACGGTGTAGAGTTTGCCGTCGGCGGTGTCGAAGGTGATGCCCTGCGGGTTGCGATGGCCTTTCGACCAGATTTCCGGCAGTGCCTTGCCGCCGTTCTTGAACGGGTTGTCCGCAGGGATGCTCCCATCGGCATTGATATGCACGATGGAGCCGGCATCATCCTTCCAGTCTTGAGAGCGGTCGCGGTCGCCGCGGTCACCTATGCTGATAAAGAGACTGCCGTCGCGGGCGATGGCGATGCGCGCACCATATTGGATACTGCCGCCGGTGAACTGGTCCATGGTGAAGATTGGCTTCACGTTCTCGAGCCTGCTGCCGTCGGCGGCAAGCGTGGCGCTGAAGGCTTCGGTTCCCGAGCCTCTGCGATTGGCGGTCGATGCCGTGAAATAGATCGTGCGGCTCGTTGCGAAGTCCGGCGCGAGCGCTACGTCCATCAGGCCGCCCTGGCCGCGGGCACGGACGTCCGGCACGCCTCCGATCGGATCTGAAAGCTTTCCCTCCCTGACGATCCGCATCCGGCCTGGCCGCTCAGTCACCAGATAGGCGCCGTCGGGCATGACTTCCACGGCCCAGGGATGCTCCAGCCCATTCGCCAGGGTTTCGACGCTAACTGCGACCTTCTCGGTCTCGACCCTGTCTGCTGCCGCGGCGAAGCCGGGTGCGAAGACGGGCACGCCAGCAAGCAGGGAAGCGGCGAATGTTCTGGCGATAGTCATGTGGCGTTCCCCGTCGCGGTCATCCGCTTTCAACGTGGAGCGGCGGGCAGGGCTCTTCAACCTTATTGCGGCGCAGATAACGGCTTTGTGTTTTGCGGTTGAATGGAGGCGGTCGGCGTCGTGTCCACCACGTCGGCTTCGGCAAAGGAGCGCTGCAGCAGGATCTGCGCGACCGCAGCCTTTCCCTTGATGTAGAAGCCGTCGCTCATCAGCGCGACGCCATACAGGGCAAGCCCGGCGATGCCGAGCGCAATCATCCGCTCGACCATCGAAAGGCGCGAGAAAAGGAAGCCTTTCTCGCGCTGCCGCGGCGCGTCGTGGGCCGTGGCCGCAGCGGTCGCCATGGCCAGTTCGAGGTAAGAGGGAAGCGGTTCGAACTCGCCCGCGTCCTGAAGCCGGTTTCCGTTGCGGCCCATTACCTGCTCCTCACCGTCATCAGGCGCTTGATGCGGCGGCGCCACACGGCCAGTGCGCCCGCTGCGGTCAGGGCGAAAAGCAGCAGAGTCAGCCCGCGCATGATCTGTCCGTCGGCATGCGTCGCCGTCCGCGGTTTGGCCGAAACGGCGGGTTGGGCGGTCGCGCCGTTTGTCGCCACCGGTGCGGTTAAGGAGCCGGCAATTTGCTCGGTCTTCTGCGGCTGTGGCGCCTCTTCGGCGCGGGCGGTGGAAATGATTCCGAACGCAATCGTCGAAGCGGCGACGACGCTTACTGCAATCAAAAATGAAAGCGAAACCCGGCGGGCGCGAAGCCGCGCTGCGGCCCGCTCTTCCTCCAGAAACATTGGCATACCCTCAACAACCAATTAGGAGCGCTAAGGATGAGGCTTCGATCCCGGCGGGCTCGCGACCGAATTGTGGCATGCCGCGTCATTTGTTGCGGCATAATCATGGCAAAGGCCGAATCCGCGAAG
This sequence comes from Rhizobium sullae, assembly GCF_900169785.1. GTDB lineage: Bacteria > Pseudomonadota > Alphaproteobacteria > Rhizobiales > Rhizobiaceae > Rhizobium > Rhizobium sullae. The sequence goes on along the minus strand of NZ_FWER01000002.1, from coordinate 166,473 downwards.
TTTTTGATTTCAGGGGCGAAATCCACATCCCTTCAGAGATTGGTTCAAGTTCTTCGCAAAGTGATTCATGCTTGCGCCGCCGCGCGTGGCCAATGATCAATAAGAATCATTGGCACCATCACGCCTTTGCGCTTGAAATGCTGCTGCACATTGGACATAGAGCTAACCGCAGAACTCCGGTCCCGGCCTTCTGCCCGTTTCAACCGTAGAGGACCGTTATCATGGCCTTTCTTGCCGATGCTCTTTCCCGTGTGAAGCCTTCAGCCACCATCGCCGTCTCCCAGAAAGCGCGCGAGCTGAAAGCCAAGGGGCGCGATGTGATCGGACTTGGCGCCGGCGAGCCGGACTTCGATACGCCGGACAATATCAAGAAGGCCGCCATCGACGCTATCAATCGCGGCGAGACGAAATACACGCCGGTTTCCGGTATCCCGGAGCTACGCAAGGCGATCGCCGCGAAGTTCAAGCGCGAGAACGGCCTGGAATATTCCTGGGAGCAGACGATCGTCGGCACCGGCGGCAAGCAGATCCTGTTCAATGCCTTCATGGCGACGCTGAATCCGGGCGATGAAGTCGTCATCCCGGCGCCTTACTGGGTGTCCTATCCGGAGATGGTGGCGCTTTGCGGCGGCACACCCGTCATCGTCTCGGCGACGCAGGAAAACAACTTCAAGCTCCAGGCGGCCGATCTCGACAAGGCGATCACGCCGAAGACCAAGTGGTTCGTCTTCAACTCGCCGTCGAACCCGTCGGGTGCTGCCTATACGCATGCGGAACTCAAGGCGCTGACCGATGTGCTGCTCAAGCATCCGCATGTCTGGGTGCTGACGGACGACATGTACGAGCACCTGACCTATGGCGACTTCAAGTTCGTGACGCCGGTCGAAGTCGAGCCTGAGCTCTACGACCGCACGCTGACCATGAACGGCGTCTCCAAGGCCTATGCAATGACCGGCTGGCGTATCGGCTATGCGGCCGGACCGCTGCCGCTCATCAAAGCGATGGACATGATCCAGGGCCAGCAGACCTCGGGCGCCACCTCGATCGCTCAGTGGGCCGCCGTCGAAGCGCTGAACGGCACGCAGGATTTCATCCCGGTGAATAAGAAGATCTTCGAAGGCCGCCGCGATCTGGTGGTGTCGATGCTGAACCAGGCCAAAGGCATCGTCTGCCCGTCGCCGGAAGGCGCCTTCTATGTCTACCCGTCCTGCGCCGGCCTGATCGGCAAGACCACGCCTTCGGGCAAGGTCATCGAGACCGACGAAGATTTCGTGTCCGAACTGCTCGAAAGCGAAGGCGTCGCCGTCGTGCACGGCTCGGCATTCGGCCTCGGCCCGAACTTCCGCATTTCCTATGCGACTTCGGAAGCCCTGCTCGAAGAGGCCTGCAAGCGCATCCAGCGCTTCTGCGCGGCCTGCAAGTAAGGCAGTTGGCAGAAATTGAAGAGAGGCTCGTCAGCGACGGCGGGCCTTTCTATTTTATAGGATCGTTGACGATGTGGCTGCATGTGGCTACATTTGGCGTATGAAAACCGTATCGATCCGCGATGCCAAGAACCGCCTGACTGAACTCGCTCGCGAGGTCGAGGAAGGGGAGACGATTGTCGTGACGCGAAACGGCCGCCCGGTCTTTGATCTCGTCCCGCATAAGCCGCGTGGCGGTTTGAATTTGGAGGCTGGCCAAGCCTACCTCCGGTCGAAGGGCATTACCAATCCCGTGCCCTTCATAGCCGACGATTTCGACGATCCTTTGCCGGAGGATTTTCTCCTTAGGCCCCTGCCTGAACCATGAGGCTGCTGCTCGACACGCATATCGTGCTTGCGATCTTGCGAAAGGATGTTGCACAGCGATTTCCTGTGGTCACGACCTTGTTAGGCGAGCCGCAAACAGTCGGATTTGTGAGTGTCGCGAGCCTATGGGAAACTGCGATCAAGGCAAGACTAGGCAAGCTGGATCCCGGTATGCCTCTTGAAGAGATGGCGCAATCTCTTCAGAAAATAGGATTGTCGCTCCTTGGGATCGATGTCAGCCACGTCATAACCGCGGCCGATCCCGAGCCGGATACCCGCGATCCCTTCGACCGCCTTCTGCTTGCCCAATGCCAGATCGAAGGGCTGCGGCTTGTGACGATCGACCGGGCACTGGCTGACCATCCGCTGGCCCTGAAATTCTGATCCCGCTCTTCGGCAGCCGATGATTTTCCGTATCAGGCAGGGCAGGTGCGGGGTGAATTTGCAGTCTTGTGCATTTAATGGAATACTGCCGAAAATTGGTCAGCCGGAAGCAATCGCGGCGTGCCTCATAACTCTCGCCTTGCCGCCCGCGATGGAGCCGGATGCAGTCCGGAAGCCTTCGGCTGATCGCCGATAAATCGGGCCACTGAAAAAAGAGGAGAGGTGCATGATCAAGGTGGTTTACGAGGTCGTTCCCCACGACGGCGGCTGGGCTTACCGGCTGGGAGACGTCTATTCCGAAGCGTTCCCCTCGCATGCCGAGGCGCTGGAAGCAGCCCGCATCGTCGCGGCCGAGCAGCAGGTCGGCGGCGATTCCGCCGAGATCAGCTGGCAGGACGAGAAGGGCAAATGGCATGAGGAATATGCCGAAGGTGGCGACCGGCCGGAGACGGAAGTCGTCGACAGCAAATGGAAGAGCGGCGGTTCCGCCGAGGCCTTTCCTCGTGCCTGAGCCGAGCGTCCGTTCGACGATCGTGTTGATCAACCCGCGGCATTCAAGCGCAGGCTCCCTCGCGCGCGGCACGATCTGCCACATGATGAAACTTCCTCTGACCTCTATTGAAGGAAGCCGCTAGGCTTGCTGCAACTCCGCCAGCGCGATGCGCGCGACGGCAAGCGGGCTTTCAGCAGACGTATTCATATTGTCGCCGAGGAACCAGGCCGCAGACAGGCCGGAATACGCGACGATCCATTGGAGCAAGCGTTTGGGTTCCATGCCGGTTTCGGCACAAACGATCCGAAGCTGACGCTGCAGCCGTCCCGGCATTCTGACGGCCGGAAGATCTTCGTTGGCGAAAGTATTGGCATAGTCGAAGCCGCGTTCGCCGAATAGACCCTTCGGGTCGATCGCAAGCCACCCGTCCTCTTCAAAATCGAGAATGTTGCTGTGGTGAATGTCGCCGTGCAGCACGCCCGGATCGCGCGGATCGGCAAGCAGCGTCTCGGCGATCGCGCTGCATTCGGCAAGCACGCCGCCATAGGTTTTCGCGGCGGGCTCCAGTTCCCTGAACCAGCGGCGAAGAGGAACAAGTTCGGGCAAGGGCTTTTGTCGTGGCGCATGCAGCCTTTCGACCGTGCGGCAGATGATGCGGCTAGCCTCGTCGTCTTCACCGTCCGTCGCCATCTTGAATAGGGAGCGGTTGCCGGTCGCCCGCTCGAGCAGAACGGCTTCGTCATCATGGGCATAGACCTTGGCGGCACCGTCACCATCCCACCAGTGCATCAACGCGCCGCCGGCCCTTTCGGCCTCGTCACGAGACTTCTTGAGCATTGCCGGCCTGCCGCTCCAGAGGACCGGCAGGAGGTGGCTGGAATGGGTGATGATCGGTTCGCCGTCCGGTATCAGCGACCAGCGGCGGAGATGGGATTCGAACATGGCCGCATCCTAACGGCAGCAGTCGAAAAAGAAATCCCGCGTGAGGCGGGATTTCGTCCGGTACGCTGGAGATCAGGCGACCTTTTCGAGCAGCGGATAGTCGATGTAACCCTTTGCGGTGCCGCCGTAGAAGGTGGCCTGGTCTGGCGTGTTGAGCGGCAGGTTCTTCTTGAGGCGCTCGACCAGATCCGGATTGGCGATAAAAGGCTTGCCGAAGGCGACGAGATCGGCGCGACCGCTTTCTGCGGCGTCGATCGCCATGCCGCGGTCGTAACCATTGTTGACCATCCAACCCGCCTTGCCGCCGGCCTTTTCATAGGTCTGGCGCAGAGCCTTGTAATCGAAGGGGGGATTTGTGCCCTGCGTGTAATCGCGCTCGCCACCCGTCTGGCCCTCGATAACGTGGACATAGGCGAGGTCATATTTGGCGAGGCCCTCTACGACATAGGCAAAGAGCGTCTGCGGATCGGAATCATAGCTGTCGCCTGCGGGGGTGACCGGCGAGATGCGGATCGCCGTGCGGCCTGCGCCGATTTCCTTGGTCACCGCGTCGACCACTTCGAACGTAAAGCGGGCGCGGTTTTCGATCGAGCCGCCATACTGGTCGGTTCGGTCGTTGACGCCGTCGCGCAGGAACTGGTCGAGTAGATAGCCATTCGCACCGTGGATTTCGACGCCATCGAAGCCTGCGTCGATCGCCGCGCGTGCGGCCTTGCGATAATCCTCGATGATGCCGGGGATCTCCGATGTCTCGAGCGCACGCGGCTCGGAGGTATTGGCAAAGGAGCCGGTGCCGTCCGCATTGACGAGGTAGGTCTTGGCCTTGGCAACGCGGCTGGTTGAGGAGACCGGCTTGCCACCGTCCGGCTGCAGCGTGGTGTGCGAGATGCGGCCAACATGCCACATCTGCACGACGATCTTGCCACCGCCTGCGTGCACGGCATCTGTCACGCGTTTCCAACCGTTGAGCGCTTCCTTCTTGTAGAGGCCGGGAACGTCCGCGTATCCTTGGCCCTGATGCGTGATCGCAGTTGCCTCTGTGATGATGAGGCCGGCCGTCGCGCGCTGGCGGTAGTATTCGACGTTCAGATCGTTCGGAATCGCGCCCGGTGAACGATTGCGCGTCAGCGGTGCCATGACGATGCGGTTCCTGACGGCAATGTCGCCAATCTGCGCGGGTTCGAAAAGCTTGTTCATGGAAGTCCTTTCTTGTTTCGGCGGGAGGATCACTCGGCCGGAGCGGGGCAACTCGATCCGGCGGAGAGATTGGCAAAATGCAGTGGCACCGAGGCCGATCAGGCCATCACAGATCCTGGCTTAATTGCTTGAGGAAGGCAGCGATCGTTTCTTCGTTGCGCCGGTAGAAAACCCATTGGCCGACGCGCCTGGTGGTGACCAGGCCGGCGCGGCTCAATGTTGCAAGATGAGCGGAGACGGTCGATTGCGAAAGGCCGCAGCGTTCGAATTGGCTGGCACAGACGCCCATCTCCAAGGGATGCTCCTGGGAAGCAAAATGCTCGTTCGGATTTTTCAGCCAGTTGAGGATTTCCACCCGCTTCGGGTGCGAAAGCGCCTTCAGGATTTCGTCTCTGTCCATCGTCCAATACCGAACTATAAATCGAATTCTATCGATACATGGATCGTCAATTTCCGATATGCAAATCACGAGGGCGTGAGCTGCGCAGTTTTGACTGGCGCCTAAATTTTCGGCAAAAAAAGAGGGCCGCCGAAAGCTCGGGGCCCTTTAAGGTGTGAAGGTCAAAAACCTCCAGAGGGGAACAGCTAATGCGGTGGCACTGGGAGAGAAACCACCGAAGTGCATCAGCTATAGGCGATATGGTGCTTTACTGGGCATCTTTCAATGCATTTTTATGCATGCCTGCCATGCGCTGCACAAATTATGCTGCAATGCAGCGATTATGGGCAAAAAAAGAGGGCCACCGAAAGCTCGGGGCCCTTTAAGGTGTGAAGGTCAAAAACCTCCAGAGGGGAACAGCCAATGCGGTGGAACTGGGAGGAAAAGCCACCATGTGCATCAGCTGAGTGCGATATGGTGTTTAATTGAGCAAACGGCAACCCTCTTTTGTGCATGCCAGTCATGCGTTGGTTGCATGGTCGGCATTTTAGTGAACAAAAACGGGAAATCAGAAGTTCCAGTTTCTCGCCTTGCTGACGATGAAATCGCGGAATGCCTTCAGCTTTGCGGCATTCTTGATTTCGTCAGGATAGCAGAAATAGGTGTCGAAGGAGGGTACGTCGGCGTTGATCGCGAGCTGGATGAGGCCGGGGTCGCGTCCGACGATGTAATCCGGCATGCAGGCGACGCCGATGCCAAGCAGGCAGGCGCGCTTGATCGAGGTCTGGCTGTTGATCTGGAGATGCGGAATCCGCTTGTTGTCAGACGAGCGCCCGGCGATCTCCAGCCAGTTCACATCGAGAAGATAGCTGGGGGCGGGTTCACCGAAGGTGATGATGCGGTGACTGTCCAGATCCTCGACCGACTGAGGCTCGCCGTAGCGGTTGATATAGGAAGGGGCCGCATAGACGTGCATATGCACGGTGAAGAGTTTGCGCTGAATGAGATCGGACTGCTGCGGCTGGCGCAGGCGGATGGCGCAATCCGCGTGGCGCATGTTCACGTCCAATTCCTCGTTGTCGAGAATGAGTTGGATCTGGACGTCCGGATAGAGCTGCATGAACTCCTGGATCTTGTCCGTCAGCCAGCCCTGGCCGAGACCGACGGTGGTCGTCACGCGCAGCTTTCCGGATGGCGTTTCCGTCGTCTCGGTGAGCTGCATCTTCACCGTCTCGAGCTTCAGCAGCACGTCATGAGCGGTGCGATAGAGCAGTTCGCCCTGTTCCGTCAGGATCAGGCCGCGGGCATGGCGGTGGAAGAGCTTGGTGCCGACGTCCTGCTCCAGCGCGCTGACCTGGCGGCTGATCGCGGACTGGGAGAGATGCAGCTTGTCGGCCGCATGCGTGAACGATCCGGCCTCGGCAGCTGCGTGAAAGATACGCAGCTTGTCCCAATCCAATGGCATTCCCCCACCCCTCATAGCCGATCTTACTCCGCGGCCACGGCGACGGGCATGTGGCCCGTCAGATAACGTTCGGCTTCGAGGGCAGCCATGCATCCCAGGCCGGCGGCGGTGACCGCCTGCCGGAAGGTATCGTCCGTCACGTCGCCCGCAGCATAAACCCCGTCTATGCTGGTCGCGGTGGAATCCGGAGCGGTCCAGAGATAGCCGTTGTCCTTGAGCTTGAGCTTGCCCTTGAAAAGTTCAGTTGCCGGCGCATGGCCAATCGCCACGAAGACCCCGTGGATGGCAACGTCGCTGACGGCGCCGGTGCGGGTATCGCGCAGCCGCGCGCCGGTAACCGATGGCGGCATCGGCGGCTTGGCCGGCGTGCCGGTGATTTCGGCGACTTCGGTGTTCCAGAGAACCTTCACGTTCTCCTTCGAGAACAGGCGCTCCTGCAGGATCTTTTCGGCGCGGAATGCATCGCGGCGATGCACGACCGTCACCGACTTCGCGATGTTGGAAAGATAAAGCGCTTCTTCGACGGCGCTGTTGCCGCCGCCAACGACGATGACGTCCTTGTTGCGATAGAAGAAGCCGTCGCAGGTGGCGCAGGCAGAAACGCCGAAGCCTTGGAAATGCTGTTCGCTTTCGATGCCGAGCCACTTCGCCTTGGCGCCCGTCGCGATGATCAGCGTATCGGCGGTCCAGACCTGGCCGCTGTCTGTGCGGGCCACGAAGGGGCGCTGGTTCATCTCGACTTCGGTGACGATGTCGCTGACGATCTCGGCGCCGACATGCTTGGCCTGCTGCAGCATCTGGTCCATCAGCCACGGGCCCTGGATCGGATCGGCAAAGCCCGGATAGTTTTCGACATCCGTCGTGATCATTAGCTGCCCGCCTTGCTCCATCCCGGCAATCAGAACCGGCTTCAGCATCGCACGCGCCGCATAGACGGCGGCGGTATAGCCGGCGGGACCGGAGCCGATGATGAGCACCTTGGTATGGCGGGCGGACATGTCATTTCCTTTCGATTGGCGGGAGGCGTCGGCTAAAGAGCGAATGCGGCCGTATCGCGATCCTCAGCCATTTATGAACGACCAATGCTATTATTCAAGGGCAGCCTTGCATTACCAACAAGGCATTGCGCCCGCCTGTGTAAGATTCGGTCATGCGGGCGAAAGATTCTTGCGTATTCCGCCGCTTTATATAGAAGCTGCCTCCGGAAAATTAAAGAAAGGCAATGCGGTGGTTCGCGCCGAACTCGACGTCATCGACATAAAGATCTTGCGGGAACTCCAGGCCAACGGCCGGATGACGAACGTGGAGCTCGCCGACCGCGTGGGCATTTCGGCTCCGCCCTGTCTGCGGCGTGTCCGTAAGCTCGAAGAGGCCGGGGTGATTGAGGGCTATCATGCGATGCTGAACAGTCCGAAGCTCGGCTTCGACCTCGTCGCCTTCTGCATGGTCGGCCTCAAGCATCAATCCGAAACCAACCTCAAGGCCTTTGCCGCCGCCACTTCAAACTGGCCGCTGGTGCGCCAGGCCTGGATGGTCTCCGGCGACAGCGATTTTCTGCTGCATTGCGTCGCAGAAAACCTGACTCGCTTCCAGGATTTCGTCATCGAAGTACTGACCGCCAACGAGCATGTCGACACGGTGCGCACGATGCTGACGATCCGGCAAGTGAAGAGGCTGGGGCTGGTTGAGGTTTGACAATGATCCCGGTTCGGGCAGTGCCGATAATCAGGAGATTTTTGTGAGCATAGAGTTGACCATCGTAGCGACGCGCCGGCCCGAGTTGCTTCGCGCAACGCTTCAAAGCTTCAACGAGAAAATGTTCAAGAACTTCAGCTTTTCGCGCGTTTCGATGAATGTCGATAAGCTATGGGGCGATGAAGAAGATGAGCGCAACTGCATCGAGGTGCTGAAAAGCTTCTATCCGCAAGCGATCGTCTATGCACCGCCTGTGCCGGGCTTTGCGGCTGCCGTGAAACGCCTCTGGCTGAACAGTGAAGCAGATTTCGTTTTTCACATGGAGGATGATTGGGAGCTTCTGGAGGAGATTCCGGCTGGAATTTTGGACCTTTTTGGGGAGAAAAGCGTCTCTCAGGTCTCGCTGATGACGAAGGAAAAGAACTGGAGCGTTGAGCGCCGGGGGATGTTCCATTACGCCAGAAAGAATTACCGATTTCTGGGATTCGACCTTCCGATAAGGCTCAAGTATCCGAACTTCACGACGAGTCCTGCTTTTCTTCGGGGAGACTTCGCGCGCGGTTGGGGCAAACTGCTGGACGAGACCCTCGATCCGGAGAAGCAGGTTCGTTCACTGCGAAACCCGCAACTGATGCAATATGTCTCCAAATTTCGGAATCGGCTGTATGTCGGAAAGTCCGGGTATTGTGTCGCCGAGGATACCGGCCGAGTTTGGCGAGACAGAATGGGAATTGAGAAAGTCGTTGTCGATGATGCTTCGGCTTGGTTGTCAAAATAGCTTGCTCGCCGGCGCCTAGCAGCCACGACAACAGGAGCCATAGGGGCGAACTGCACATTCTTTCTTTTGGGGACTACTCTTTTGAAGCTGCCGATCTCCGCCTTTATTATCTGCCAGAACGAAGAGCAGTTCCTGGGTGGGTGTATAGAGTCACTGGCCGAATTTTCGGAGATCGTCATCGTCGACTCCGGATCAACGGACGGGACAGTTGGGCTCGTGCAGTCCTATATCGACAAGGGCTGGCCGATCACGCTGTTTCATGAGGCATGGCATGGCTATGCCGGGCAGAAGCAGTTCGCGCTGGAGCAATGCAGCCAGCCGTGGTGCTTCAACATCGATTCCGACGAGCGGCTTGATGCACCGTTGCGCAAGCTGCTGCCGGAATTGATCGCAGGGCCGGAAGAGATCGTCGGCTGGCGTGTGGCGCGGCGGCCTTACCTGATCGGCTATGGCTACACGCCGGAAAATGTGCTTGAACGCAAGAACCTCCGCCTTATCCGCAAGGGCAGGGGCGGCTACGACCTAGGCCAGGCCGTGCATGAGGGCATCGTGCCCGACGGGCGGGTGGAAAAGGCAAAGAGCGGCAGTCTGCTTCACTACCGCCCGCTGATCATTGACGAGCAAATTCTCAAGGAAAACAAGTATTCGACACTGAAGGCGGACCAGCAGGTCGCAGCCGGCAGGACAGCGCGGTTTTCCGGCCTTGTCTTCAGCCCTCCGCTCTATTTTCTCCGTCTCTATTTCAAAAACGGCCTGTGGCGCTGCGGTGCGTCAGGCTTCATAGAGGCGATGACGGGAGCTGTTTATGCGTTTCTCACGCAGGCGAAGATCTACCAACGGCAAGCGCTGAAGCGGCGTCCGAATATCGACGACGCGAAACAACGATAGGGTCGGGAACCGCTCATGAAGGTCATGCATATCCATTTTGGCAAAGAGGGGGGAGCCGAGCGCTTCTTCGTCAATCTCGTGAACGCTCTCTCCGACCGGGGCGTGGAGCAGCGGATGCTCATTCGTCCGGACCGGAGCTGGAAGAAGGATGTCGAAAGTTGCGGCACGGTCTACGAAGGAATCTTCCGCAGGATATCGCTGTCACGTTTCGTCCTGTCTGCTCGCATGCGCGGCATCCTGAAAGAATTCCAACCTGACGTGATCATGACCTGGCAGCTGCGCGCGAGCCGCTTCATGCCGAACTACAACAAGGCCCGGCGTATTTCCCGCCTTGGGGATTACCCTGAACATTTAGGCTACTACACGAATTCACAAACCCTCGTCTGCATCACGCCGGATATTGCCGCCAAGGTGCGGGAATTCGGCTGGACGGGCGGCGTCGAGGTTATAGCCAACTTTACGCGTTCCACGCCGAGCGCGCCGATTTCCCGGGATGCCCTGCAGACGCCGGAGAACGCATTTGTTGTCATGGCGATGGGCCGCTTCGTCAAGCGCAAGGGCTTCGACGTGATCATTCGGGCTATGGCGAAGGTCGAGAATACCCATCTTTGGCTCCTCGGGGACGGGCCGGAACGGGAAAACCTGGAAGCCCTCACCGATCAGCTGGGTTTGCGCGACCGGGTCCGTTTTGCCGGTTGGCAGACCAACGCTTATCCCTATCTCGCGGCTGCCGATGCCTTTGCGATCACATCGCTGCATGAGCCTTTGGGGAATGTCTGCCTCGAAGGGTGGGGCGCGGGAAAACCGACGATCTCATCGCGCGCCGAAGGTCCTTCATGGGTGATGACCGACGGCGAAGATGCCGTTATGACCGATTGCGGCGACGTCGATGGGTTGGCGAAGGCCATCATGCGCCTGCGCGACGATCCTGCGCTGCGCGAGCATCTCAAGGACGGCGGATGGCGGACGCTTCGCGAGCGCTTTTCCGAAGAGGCGATCACCAACGCCTATCTTCGCCTCTTCGAGACCGGTTCGAGAGCACCATGAAGGTCCTGCATTTTCATTTCGGCAAGGATGGCGGCGCCGAGCGTTTCTTCGTGCATTTGGTCAATGCACTGGCGCGGCGTGATGTCGAACAGACGGCCATCATTCGGCCGAACAGGCTGTGGCGCAAGGATATCGAAGCTGTCACGAACATAACTGAAAGCAATTTCCGCAACCTGTCATTGGACCGCCTGCTTCTTCCAATGAAGGCGGCCCGCATGGCGCGGACCCAAGAGCCGGATGCCTTGGTCGCCTGGGCGCAGCGGGCGAGCGAGTTAATGCCGGATTACAGAGGCTGTATCAAGATTTCCCGTCTGGGGGACTACCCGACCAATCTCCGCCATTTCAAGAATACCGACGTCATCGTCTGCAATACGCCCGGCATCGGCCAGCATGTGCGCGAACTGGGCTGGACGCGCGGCGTCGAGGTGATTTCCAATTTCACGGATACGGAGCGCGTCGCGCCCGTCGATCGGGCGGCGCTTAAGACACCGGAAGATGCTCCCGTCGTGATGTCCATGGGGCGGTTCGTTCCACGCAAGGAATTCGCTTTGCTGACGGCTGCCGTTGCCAAGCTGCCGGGCGTTTATCTCTGGCTTGCCGGGGACGGCGAGGAGCGGAAGAATGTCGAGAAGGTTGCGGCCGATCTCGGTGTAACCAATCGCATGCGCTTCCTCGGCTGGCAAAAGGATACGCGGCCGTTTGTGGCGGCCGCCGATATTTTCGTGATGCCGTCGAACCATGAGCCGCTCGGCAACGTCATCCTTGAAGCCTGGGCGCAGCACAAGCCGGTGGTTTCGAGCCGGTCGGAGGGGCCGAGTTGGTTTATGCACGACGGCGAGAACGGGCTTCTTGTCGACATCGGCGATGCCGATGGCTTCGCGAGCGCGATCGAGCGGCTGATCAATGATTCGGTTTTGGCGGCCAAGGTGGCGGCGGGCGGCTACGCGACGCTGATGAGCCAGTTCTCGGAAGATGCGATTGCCAATGCCTATCTCGAACTTTTCAAGCGCAAGCCGTAGCCGATAGAATTGACGGCTACTTTACCGGCGCAGAAGATCCTCATAGACAGCCTTCAATGCTTTCGCTTCGCCTTCCAGCGCGAAATGCGCCCGCACATGCGCGAGCGCCGCCTCGCCATGGGCGAGGGCCTTTTGCGGATCGGCAAGGTAGGGGGCGACTGCCCTGGTGAGGGCTTCGCCGTCGCCGGCCGGAACGATGTTGCCGTTCATTCCTTCCTCGATCATTTCGGCATAGGCCCCGGCATCCGACGCAACGACTGCCGTCTTTGATGCCATGGCCTCCAACGGCGTCAGCCCGAAACCTTCGTTGCGGGAAGGAGCGACATAGAGGGTGAGCCGGCGATACCAGACCTTGATGTCTGGCACTTCGCCCAGAAAGACGATCCGGTCGGCGAGACCGGCGGCGGCGATATCAGCCTTCAATTTGTCGGCAAAAGCGGTATGCTCCGCCGCTACCCGGCCGGAGATCACTGCCGTCCACTCCGGATGTTCCGGCAACAGTTCGATCATCGACCGCACGAAGAGGTCGGTGCCTTTTTGGTGCCTGATGCGACCGAAGCAGCCGATGAGATACTTGCCGGGCAGGCTAGTGGCCTCGGTGCTGTCCTCGGCGGTTTGTGGCGGATGGAAAAGTTCCAGGTCGATGCCGTGGCGGATCACGGTGTGCGGCACCTCAAGAAAGGACCCTGATCGGGCATTGGTCGCAACGACGGCGTCCATCCGGCGGATCAACCAGCGCGTATAGGCGGTATGCCGGCGCTGCGCGGCCGACGTGAACAGCAGCTTTAGCGGCATGCGGAACATATGCCGCAGCACGACGCCCGCGGCCATTTCATTGTTGCGGCGTGCGTGCCAAACACGCTGCTGGCGTCCAGCAGGCGGACGCCAGGCGGAAAGAAGCTGGCTCCACGACAACTTCGGAAGGCCGTCCGGCAGGCCGGGGCCGAGCGTTGCGATCTTGATGCCGAGTTTGATCTGGCAGGGAACCAGCTGGACGATCGTCGACGTGACGCCGGATAATCGCTGCTTGAAGTTCGGCGCGATGATTTCGACGTCAGCTATATCTATCGCGGCCGGCTTGACCGTTTCCGCCACAGGCTATCAACCCCAGGAGATCGACAGGACTTCGTAGGCTTTGGAGCCGCCCGGTGCGATGACCTCGATGGAATCGCCGACAACCTTGCCGATGAGTGCGCGGGCGATCGGGGAGGAGATGGAAATGCGGCCGGCCCTTACGTCGGCCTCCTGATCGCCGACGATCTGGTAGGTCTTTTCTTCCTCGGTGTCCTCGTCGACGAGCTTGACCCTGGCGCCGAATTTGATCTTGTCGCCGGACATCTTCGCAAGGTCGATCACTTCGGCGCGCGCCGTGAGGTCTTCGAGCTCGCTGATGCGGCCCTCGTTGTGGCTCTGCGCTTCCTTGGCTGCGTGATATTCGGCGTTTTCCGAAAGATCGCCATGAGCACGGGCTTCGGCGATCGCTTCGATGATACGCGGGCGCTCCTCCTGCTGACGCCAGCGCAGTTCTTCCTGCAGCTTGACGAAACCACCCTGTGTCATCGGAACCTTATCAACCATTTTCCTGTCCTTTGATCTTCGTGTCCTATAGTCAGGCAGCGACACAAAAGAAAACAGGTCCCGAAGGGGACTTCGGAACCGTGCAATAATCCTAATCACTCGCTTATAGCAGATCGTTGCCGCCGATTTCCATAAAATTCGTAATGTGGCGCGCTGCCCGCTAACCGCCCGCTCTCGGCCAGCGTTCCCGATTGGGCTGCCCTGGAACGGGTGAGTCGGATCAAAGAATGATTCAACCATTAAGGGACAAAGACGGGATTTGCAGGCAGGTTCGGCGGATTGTAGGCGCCGGCATCCTTCCGCTCCTTGACCGAAATATGGATCAACGCGTCGTCAGGAATGAAGCGCTGGTCGCTCAGAGGGAGATAGATGGCATTCCGGTTGCCGCGCTTGCGCCAGGAATTTTCCGGCACGCGCCGAGGGATGTATTCAAGGATTTTCCATCCGGCGGTCATCGAATCATGGAGCGGAGCACTGGAGTTCAGCGGCACATATTTTTTGTGGTTCTTGCCGAGTACGATGTCGTTGACGGTGCGGGTGCGATAGAGGAGCCCGGCCGGCTGCGTTTCCTCTATCATCCAGGCGAGGGGAATCTTGACGGCTCCGCTTTGCGCTTCCGGATAGCCGCCGCCGATATCGCCGTGGACGCCGGCAAACCACACTTCCTTGAAATTCTGCTTTGCCGGCGTCTTTGGCCGGAACGGGCGGCCCCAATATTCCTGGTCTCGCTCCCAGATCTCCGGTTGGAACATGGTCCGCCGCTCATCGATGGCGACCGCGTGCCGCACCCATTCGACACTCGGGTTCTTGCGGGTGAAAGGGTGGGTCTTGAATTGCGGAAGCCATTTCCCTGCTTCGATCACTGAGGTCACCGTATCGAAAAGACCAAGCAGCTTGATCGGCGGGCGATCGTTTCTGAGCATGCGTTCGTAGAGACGCATGGCCGCGAAAGCAGAGGAGGTATCGTCGCCGCTATCCTCTGCAGCGCCGCCGGCTTTCTCTTCCTGCGCGGGAATTCCCTTGTAGGTTCTGTAGGCATAATCGAGCAGGTTGAGATGATATCGGCTTGTCAGACCGAAGGCATGGATAAAGCCTGCCAGGACACGCGCCGAATAGGCGCCGCGGCTAAAGCCGAAGATGTAGATGCGGTCGCGGCCGGAATGCCGCCCATCGGCGTCAGGCGGGCCGCGATCGTAGGTCTCGACTAGGAAACGGTAGGCTTCCTTGACGTTCTGGTCGAGGCCCCAGCCGGTGGCAAGTCCGAAAACCTCATAGGATTTGCGAAGCAGCCTCGACCAGGCATTCGCCGCGCCGAACGTGCCGATGCCTGGATCATAATAGACGATCTGCTCATCCGAGCGTTTCAGGGTGCCGAACAATCTGACAATATTGGTCCGGTCGGCCGAAATCTCGTTCGACGTGCCATCGAACAGAATGACGATGTTCTTTGCCATCAACCGCTCCGGATGTACCGCCGAAAAGGTAACATCAGAGAGATTTTGCGGCAACTTCCGGTCGTCTAATACTCAGAAATAGCTCTGCAGCGGGCGGACTTCGAGATTGCCCGCCTTCAACGCCTTGATCGCCTGTGCGGCGGCTTCAGCACCCGCCATCGTCGTGTAATAGGGCACCTTCTGCATCAGCGTCGCACGGCGGAGCGACTTCGAGTCGGAGATCGCCTTGTTGCCGTCCGTCGTGTTGATGACGAGCTGGACCTGGCGGTTGCGAATCGCATCCTCGATGTGTGGCCGGCCCTCGAGCACCTTGTTGATCTTCGTCGCTTCGATGCCGTTTTCAGCCAGGAACCGTTGCGTGCCGCCGGTGGCAAGTACCTTGAAGCCTTCGCCTACGAGAACACGGATCGCAGGCAGGACGCGCGGCTTGTCGTGATCACGAACTGAGACGAAGACCGTCCCGTCGCGCGGCAGTTCGACACCGGCGCCGAGTTGCGACTTGGCGAAAGCAAGAGCGAAATCGGTGTCAAGGCCGATGACCTCCCCGGTCGACCGCATTTCCGGCCCAAGCAGCGTATCGACGCCCGGGAAGCGGGCGAAGGGGAAGACGGCTTCCTTGACGGCAATGTGCTTCAGGGCGCGCGGATCGGGCTTTTCGCCGTAGGCTGCGAAGGCCGCATCCAGCTTCTCGCCGGCCATGACGCGGGCAGCGATCTTGGCGATCGGCGCACCGATGGTCTTTGCCACGAACGGCACGGTGCGTGAGGCGCGCGGGTTGACTTCGAGTACGTAGACGGTGCCATCTTTGATGGCGAACTGCACGTTCATTAGACCGCCGACCCTCAGCGCCTTCGCCATGGCCTTCGCCTGGCGCTCGAGCTCGTCGAGCAAGTCCGCCGACAGCGAGCGCGGCGGCAGCGAGCAGGCCGAGTCGCCGGAGTGGATGCCTGCTTCCTCGATGTGTTCCATGATACCCGCGACATAGACATCCGTACCGTCTGACAGGCAGTCGACGTCGACCTCGATGGCATTCGTCAGATAACTGTCGAAGAGCAACGGGTTCTTGCCGAGCAGCGTGTTGATCTGGCCGGTCTTGTCGTTCGGATAGCGCTGCTTGATGTCTTCCGGAACCAATTCCGGAACCGTGTCGAGCAGATAGGCCTGCAGCATCGATTCCGAATGGATGATCTGCATGGCACGGCCGCCTAGGACGTAGGACGGGCGCACGACCAGCGGAAAGCCGATTTCGGCGGCGACGAGGCGGGCCTGCTCAACCGAGTAGGCGATGCCGTTGTTCGGCTGGTTGAGGTCGAGCTTCATCAGGAGCTTCTGGAAACGGTCGCGGTCTTCGGCAAGGTCGATCGCATCCGGTGCGGTGCCGAGGATCGGGATGCCGTTCTTCTCCAGCGCTTCGGCAAGCTTTAGCGGCGTCTGGCCCCCGAACTGGACGATGACACCGACGACTTCGCCCTTTTCCTGCTCGGCGCGCAGGATTTCGATCACGTCTTCGGCCGTCAGCGGCTCAAAATAGAGGCGGTCTGACGTGTCGTAGTCGGTCGAGACCGTCTCCGGGTTGCAGTTGATCATGATCGCTTCATAACCCGCATCCTTCAGCGCGAAGGCGGCGTGGCAGCAGCAATAATCAAACTCGATGCCCTGACCGATGCGGTTCGGGCCGCCGCCGAGGATGACGACCTTCTTGCGGTCCGAGACCTGCGCTTCGGAGCGCGCGACGCCGACAAAAGGCGTCTCGTAGGTCGAGTACATGTAAGCAGTCGGCGAGGCGAATTCGGCGGCGCAGGTGTCGATGCGCTTGAAGACCGGGCGGACATTCAGACTGTTGCGAAATTCCGCCACTTCCTTCGGACGCTTGCCCGTCAGCGTCGCGAGGCGCGCGTCCGAGAAGCCCATGGCCTTCAGCATGCGCAGGTTCGCGGCATCCGCCGGCAAGCCATGCTCGCGGATACGGGCCTCCATATCGACGATTGCCTTGAACTGGGCGATGAACCAAGGATCGATCTTGGAGCCCTCATGGACTTCGGCCTCGCTCATTCCCTGGCGAAGCGCCTGGGCGACCATGCGCAGGCGATCAGGCGTCGGCGTGCCGATGGCGGCGCGGATGGCGTTCTGGCTGGATTCGCCCTCTTCGACGTCGGGGATTTCGATTTCATCGAGGCCGGTCAGACCCGTTTCCAGCCCGCGCAGCGCTTTCTGCAGCGATTCTGCGAAGGTGCGGCCAATGGCCATGACTTCGCCAACGGACTTCATCGCTGTCGTCAGGACCGGCGAGGCGCCCGGGAACTTCTCGAAGGCAAAGCGCGGGATCTTGGTGACGACGTAGTCGATCGAGGGTTCGAACGACGCAGGCGTTGCGCCGCCGGTGATGTCGTTTTCCAGCTCATCGAGCGTATAGCCGATCGCGAGCTTGGCGGCGACCTTGGCGATTGGGAAGCCGGTGGCCTTCGACGCAAGCGCGGAGGAGCGCGACACGCGCGGGTTCATCTCGATGACGACGAGGCGGCCGTCTTTCGGATTGACGGCGAACTGCACGTTCGAGCCGCCGGTTTCGACGCCGATCTCGCGCAGCACCGCGATCGAGGCGTTGCGCATGATCTGGTATTCCTTGTCGGTCAGCGTCAGCGCCGGCGCGACGGTTATCGAGTCGCCCGTATGGACGCCCATCGGATCGATGTTCTCGATCGAGCAAATGATGATGCAGTTGTCCGCCTTGTCGCGGACGACTTCCATTTCATATTCCTTCCAGCCGAGGACCGACTCCTCGATCAGGACCTCGGTCGTCGGAGACGCATCGAGACCGCCGCTGACGATGTCGAAGAATTCTGAACGGTTGTAGGCAATGCCGCCGCCGGTGCCGCCGAGCGTGAAGGACGGGCGGATGATGGCCGGCAGGCCGATGTCGTCGAGCGCCTGCGCGGCGATCGCCATGGCGTGGTTCAGATAGCGCTGCTTGCGGTCGCTTTCGCCGAGGTTCCAGTGGTTTTCTAGCTCGTCCAGCGCAGTGTCCAATGCCGCGCGGGAGAGGCTTTCGCGCAGCTTCGTGCGTTCGGCCTCGTGCGTCTTGCGGTCGGTATCCTTGATGTCTGTGGCGTTCGCCAGCATCGAGCGCGGCGTTTCCAGCCCGATGCGGGCCATGGCTTCGCGGAAGAGGGCGCGGTCTTCGGCCATATCGATTGCGGCCGGCTTGGCGCCGATCATCTCGACACTGTAGCGGTCGAGCACACCCATGCGCTTCAGCGACAGAGCGGTGTTCAGCGCCGTTTGGCCGCCCATGGTCGGCAGCAGCGCGTCCGGCCGCTCCTTGGCGATGATCTTGGCGACGACCTCCGGGGTGATCGGCTCGACATAGGTCGCGTCCGCGAGACCTGGGTCGGTCATGATCGTCGCCGGGTTGGAGTTGACGAGGATGACGCGGTAGCCTTCCTCCTTCAGCGCCTTGCAGGCCTGGGTGCCGGAATAGTCAAATTCGCAAGCCTGGCCAATGACGATCGGTCCCGCGCCGATGATGAGGATCGATTTGATGTCTTGGCGCTTCGGCATGGCGATATCCGTTTCTAGCTGCGCAAAAAGCCGGCCAGGGTGGGAGGCACCGGTCGGGTCGCGCATGGAGGGTCTTTTCAGGCTAGAAGCGGCTTATAGGCAAATGTATTTGCAAACGGAACCCCATAAATCGCGGAATCGACAGGAATCCGAAAACTCCTGAAATGCCGGTCAGGGAGCCGGCACGACGATCACACGGATTTCGCCGTTTCGCGCCGGATTGGCGATCGCGTCCGGTGCGTCATCAAGCCCGATACGGCGGGAGATGAGAGGCTCGACCTTGATGGCGCCAGAGGCGATCAGGTCCGCGGCGCGGCCATGGGTGAACGGGTTCAGGAACGAGTTCACCAGCTTGATCTCGCGGAACAGCAGATCGAAGGGCTGTAGCGAAATTCTGGCGCCTTGCGGCATGACACCGAGGACCACGACGGTGCCGCCGCGGCGGGCGAGGAGAGGCGCCTGCTCCATGGTCTCAGTCACCCCCGCGCATTCGAACACGATATCGGCCCCGCCCGGCAGAAGACCGTCGTCAGGCGTCACCAGACCGGCGGTGTCGCCTGCCAACGGATCGACCGTGACCGTCGCGCCAAGCTCTTCGGCGAGCCGCCGTTTAGCGGCGTTGCGCGTCACGAGCACGACGCGCGTTGCGCCGGCAAGCCGCGCAAGCTGCACGACGAGCAAGCCGATCACGCCGCCGCCGAGCACCGCCACGGATGCGCCGGCCTTGATCTCCGCCAGATCGACGCCGTGCAGACAGCAGGCGAGGGGTTCACAGAAGACGCCATGCAGCGGTGCCAGCGACTGTGGCAGTTCGAACGCCTGTTGCTCCGGCATGCAGACATATTCGGCAAAACCGCCATCCCGGTGAATGCCGATCGCCTGCAGGTTCCGGCAGAGATTGACACGTCCGCGCTGGCAGTCCGGGCAGCGTCCGCAGGCGATGTTCGGGTCGCCTGTCACCCGCATGCCGGGACGAAAGGCGGTTACGCCTTCGCCGACGGCTTCGACGATGCCGGTGAATTCATGCCCGAGCGTCACCGGCGGCTTCGACGGAAATTCACCCAGGAACAGATGACGGTCAGTGCCACAAATGCCGCAGGCCTCGACTTTCACCAGCACTTCGCCAGGCCCCGGCACCGGTTTTCCCACACGGCTCACCGCAAGCCGTCCCGTCGCTTCCAGGCGCACAGCTTTCATTAGATCCTCCTGCATCCTCTCCTTCAGTGAGGGCGAAAGCAGGAGTCGCGTCAAGCATTTGCTGCAATTTCCTCAACCAAAGTGCCGCCGCACCTCTGCCGCGTAGCTGCGGCTGACTGGAATTTCGAAGCCGTCGTGCGTCAGGATAAGCAGCTTTCCGTTGTCCCGCTTCAAGCGCTCGACATGGGCATCGGCGATCCAATGCGAGCGATGAACCTGCAGCCCGGCTGTGCCGCCCGTCTCCCTCAGCGCGTCGGCGAAGCGCAGCAGCACGAGTTCGCGCCCGAGACTTGTCACGACCTCGGTGTAATGATCTTGCACCGAGAGCCTGAGCAGTTCGCCCCGGTTCTGCGGCTTTAGCCTGTCAAGAATGGAAGGCGGTCGCGGCGTACTGCCTGATGTCGCAACCACTTCGTTGATCCGCTCGTTCATTGCCATGTAGGTGAGCAGACAGAAGAGCGCGCAGAGCGGTACGGCAAAGAACGCGCGTTGCAGGCCGCTGTGCATCGAATGCCGAGTGCCGTCGAAGATGACGTCTATAAGGCTAAGAGCATAGCCGATCGGCAGCGCTGCGGCGACCGAGCCGAGCATCATGCGCCAGAACATGCTCGCGATATGGCGGCGCAACACAACCTCCGCAATCACCGAACAGAGGATCGCGATCAACCAGGCCGCCGCCTGAACGACCAGCCAGTAGCCAAGCCTTTGGCCCGCCGTCATTCGCTCGGACGTCCCGTAGGGACCGCTGACCGCAAAGATCAGAATGACCACGGCAAAGGTTCCCCAGAAGCGCGGCGAACGGATGAATAGCCGCAATTCGCGAAGCGTGGATTGCATGAAATTGCATGAAGGAGTGATCCACGAAGTTTTCCTGCCGTTCACGCCAAATCGATTGAGAGAGAGAAGTCATGGCGGAAAGATCGCTCAAGTTCAACCGGATACCAACCATGACCCTTGAGCCGCTTCTTCAAGCCCCGCTTGCCATCCAGATCCACGTTGCTGCCGTCACGCCTGCAGCACTCCTCGGCGCCTACATTCTGCTTCGCCCGAAAGGTACCCGCCGCCACAAGGCGCTTGGCAGGATCTGGATGATACTGATGGTGGTCACGGCGCTTTCCAGCTTCTTTATTCATGAGCTCGATCTGTTTTTCGGCTTCGGCCCCATCCATCTCCTTTCGACTGCAACGCTCTTCGGCAGCTGGCAGGCGATAGCTGCGGCGCGCCGGCGCGACATTCGTACGCACAAGCGTATCGTCAAAGGTCTCTATTTCGGCGGCGTTGTCAGCGCTGGTCTGTTCACGCTCGTGCCGGGGCGAATCATGAATGAGGTGATCTTCAGCGGGAATGATACGGCTTCGGCCATGGCCGGCATTGGGCTGGTGATTATCGGCGCCATTTTCGTGCTTCGTCCGCGTCTAAAGCTCTTCGCCTGAAACCTGCTGGCATTCGCACCCTCGCCGGATATATAATTGCACGTAGAGCGCATGCCTGCGCATCGTCGGGGGAGAATTCAGATGGAATGGAAGGGGCGCCGCCAGTCGGACAATGTCGAGGATCGCCGCGGTGATGCGACAGGTGGCGGGCTGCGGCGCAATCCGTTCGGCCGCAACGGCGGCTTCAGCTTTCCGTCCGGCGGCGGTGTGGGGCGCAGGGGTGGCGGGCTTTCGATCGGCACGATCATCTTCCTCGTCGTCATCTATCTGATCTTCAAGGCGATGGGCATTGACCTGATGCAGGCGTTGGACGGCGGCATGACGGGTGGCTCCGGCTACGAGCAAAGCCAATCGGAGGGCACGAGCACGCCTGCCAATGACGAGATGACCGCGTTCATGCGCACCGTGCTCGCCGAGACCGAGGACACCTGGCGCGGCATCTTCCAGGCACAGGGAAGGGAATATAAAGACCCGACGCTGGTGCTCTTTGCGGATGCCACACGATCGGCCTGTGGTTTCGCATCCGCCGCCACCGGGCCGTTCTATTGCCCAGGCGATCACAAGGTCTATCTCGACACCGTGTTCTTCCAGGAGCTTGAGAGCAAGTTCGGCGCCTCCGGCGATTTCGCCGAAGCCTATGTCGTGGCCCACGAAGTCGGCCACCACGTCCAGAACCTCCTCGGCATCCTGCCGAAGTTCAACGAAGCGCGGCAGCGCATGAGCGAAGCCGACGCCAACAAGATGTCGGTGCGCGTCGAGCTGCAGGCCGATTGCTTTGCGGGCATCTGGGGCAAATATACCGAGCAGAAGGGCATCCTCGAAGCCGGCGACCTTGAGGAGGCGCTGAACGCCGCCCAACAGATCGGCGACGATACGCTGCAGAAGCGCAGCCAAGGCTATGTCGTGCCGGAAAGCTTCAACCACGGCACGTCGGATCAGCGCATGCGCTGGTTCAAGCGTGGCTTCGACAGCGGTCAGCTCGCCGCCTGCGATACGTTCTCCGGCCCGGTCTGAGTCGAGCGGCGTTGCCGCTTGCTCTCTCACCTTTCGAAGGGAGGGCAAGCGGTACTCACAGTCGACGGACTGTCGCTATCTCTCGCTATCCATATGCTTCAACTGCGCATCCGGGTAGCGCGCGCCTGCCGCGGCATCCTTTGGCACGGCGCGTTCGATCGCGGCCATATCGTCGGCCGAAAGCTCGACGGCTCTTGAACCGAGCGCTTCTGTCAGCCGGTCGCGGCGGCGGGCGCCGACGAGCGGGATGATGTCCTTGCCCTGTGCGGCAACCCAGGCGATCGCGATCTGTGCGACCGAGACCCGCTTTGCCTCGGCGATTTTGCGGAGTTCTTCGACGAGCGCCAGGTTCTGCTCGATATTGCCCTCTTGGAAGCGCGGGCTGTCGCTGCGGAAATCGCCCTTGCTGCTGCCCAGGCCCTTGTGCCAGTGGCCGCTGATCAGGCCTCGCGAAAGGACGCCGTAAGCGGTGATTGAGATGCCGAGTTCGCGGCAGGTGGCCAGGATCACATCTTCGATGCCGCGGGAAATCAGCGAATATTCGGTCTGAAGATCGACGATCGGATGGACGGCGGCCGCTCTGCGGATCGTGTCGGCGCCGACTTCGGAAAGCCCGACATGCCGGACATAACCAGCCTTGATCATATCGGCGATCGCGCCGACGGTTTCTTCGATCGGCACATTGGGATCGAGTCGGGCGGGGCGGTAGATATCGATGTAATCGACGCCGAGACGCTGCAGCGAATAGGCGACGAAGTTCTTGAGTGCCGCGGGCCGGCAATCGTAGCCGAGCCACGCGCCCTGCGGATCGCGAAGCGCTCCGGTCTTGACGCTGATCACGACACTGTCCCGTTTGCGGCCTTTCAATGCCTCGCCGATCAGCATCTCGTTATGGCCCATGCCATAGAAATCGCCAGTATCTAGCAGGTTGACGCCGGCATCCAGCGCGGCATGGATGGTGGCGATGCCCTCTTCGCGATCGGAAGGGCCGTACATGCCCGACATGCCCATGCAGCCGAGGCCGAGGGCGGAAACTTCGGGCCCGGTCTTTCCCAAACGATAGGTTTGCATCTCTTTCTCCTCTTCGATACCCGAGCGGCATCCTTGAAGTATTTTTACTACGGCAGAATTTGTGCGATAATCTGGATAATCTTGAACAGCCTGTACGGAAATACGCACAATGGATGACTTGCCTCTCAGTGATCTGGCTGCCTTTGCCGCCATTGCAAGGGAGCGGAGCTTTCGTGCGGCAGCCCGCAAGCGCGGAGTGTCGCCTTCCTCGCTCAGCGAATCCCTCCGGCGCCTCGAAGAGCGGCTCGGCGTACGTCTTCTCAACCGCACGACCCGCAGCGTGACGCCGACCGAGGCCGGCGAAAGGCTGCTGGAGCGCCTCGCGCCGGCGCTTGGCGAGGTCGCTTCGGCGCTCAGCCAACTCGATAGCTTTCGCGACAGTCCGGCGGGGACGCTGCGGCTTAACGTGCCGGTGATCGCCGCAAAGCTCTTCCTGCCGGATCTCGCCAACCGGTTTCTGCAGCGCTATCCGCAGATCACGCTTGAAGTGGTTGCCGAAGACAGCTTCATCGACGTGCTCGCCGCGGGCTATGACGCCGGCATACGCTATGGCGAGCGATTGGAGCGCGACATGATCGCCGTGCCGATCGGCCCACGCCGCCAGTGCTATATCGTTGCTGCGTCGCCTGCCTACCTCGAACGACGCGGCGTGCCGCAGCACCCGAAAGACCTGCTCGGGCACGATTGCATCCGCCACCGTTTCCTGAGCGGCGCACCGTTCGCCTGGGAATTCGAGCGCGGTGGCGAAACACTGGTGATCTCGCCGTCCGGGCCGCTGGTGGCCAACGTCATCGAGATGGAGGTTGGTGCTGCCGTCGCTGGCCTCGGCGTCATCGGCTCCTTCGAGGAAGTCCTCGCTCCTGCCATCGCACGCGGCGAACTGGTGCCGATCCTTCAGGAGTGGATCACGGAATTCTCCGGTCCGTTTCTCTATTATGCCGGCCGTAGGCACATGCCGTCCGCGTTGCGCGCATTTGTCGATTTCGTGAAGGAGCAGCGGCGGGCCGCCTAAAATCCCCGTTTGTTCCGCCCGCCGATCAATTTCGCTGGCGGCTTGATCAAAAACTTTGAAATGTTCACGTATTGTTTCATTTTTCGCGATGAGCTATGTAACAACCCCGGCGACGAGATCGTCTTTCCAGAAAGCAATCCCCTGTTGAGAGATGTTCCATGCTTGATCCCAAATTCGTTCGCCGCGGCCTCTTCCTCGTTTTCGTGATCCTGTTTCTGGACGTAATTGGCATTGCGATCATCATGCCGGTGCTGCCCGCTTATCTGGAGGAACTCACCGGCGGTACCATCAGCGATGCCGCACTCGACGGCGGCTGGCTGCTGGTCGTCTATGCCGGCATGCTGTTCTTGTTCTCGCCCCTGCTTGGCAATCTCAGTGACCGTTTCGGCCGCCGCCCGATCCTGCTTCTCTCCGTGTTGACCTTCGCGATCGACAATCTGATCTGCGCGGTCGCCACCAGCTTCTGGATGCTTTTTGTCGGCCGGGCGCTCGCAGGCTTCAGCGGCGGCAGCTATGCGACGTGTTCGGCCTATATCGCTGACATCAGCACTGACGAGAACCGCGCCAAGAATTTCGGCCTAATCGGCATCGCCTTCGGGGTCGGTTTCACCATCGGCCCCGTTATCGGCGGCATCCTCGGTGAGTTCGGCCCGCGCGTTCCGTTCTTCGGCGCGGCGGCGCTTTCCTTCCTCAATTTCGTCGCTGCCTATTTCCTGCTGCCGGAAACGCTGGACGCCAAACATCGGCGCACCTTCGAATGGAAGCGGGCCAATCCGCTGGGCGCGTTGAAGCAGATGCGCAATTATCCCGGCATCGGCTGGGTCGGCGCCGTCATGTTCCTCTTCTGGCTGGCACACGCCGTTTATCCGTCCGTCTGGTCCTTCGTTTCGACCTATCGCTACGGCTGGAGCGAGGGCCAGATCGGCCTTTCGCTTGGCATCTACGGTATCGGCGCCGCGATCGTCATGGGTCTCGTGCTGCCGAAGATCGTGCCGGTGCTTGGCGAGTGGAAGACGGCGGTCGTCGGCCTTTCTTTCTCGGTCGTCGGCCTGACGGGCTATGCTTTCGCCTGGGAGGGCTGGGTCGTCTATACGGTCATCATCCTGACCGTCATGGAAAACGTCGCCGATCCGCCGCTTCGCAGTATTGCCGCCGGCAAGGTGCCGCCGTCTGCACAGGGTGAATTGCAGGGAGCGCTCACGAGCCTCAGCAGCATCACGACGATCGTCGGCCCGCTGATCTTCACGCAGATGTTCGGCTATTTCACCAAGCCGGATGCTCCGGTGACCTTTGCCGGTGCGCCCTACCTGCTGGCCGCTTTCTTTATTCTCTCGGCGGCTCTGGTCTTTCTCGCGAAGGTTAAGACTGCGAAGCGCCCGGAAGCCCTGGAAGCGGCGGCGGAGTGAGCTATCAGAATTCGTGATGATGTGATGAATTTTTCATCATTTGCCTCTTTTGGGGTGGCTCTTTGCGGGGCTTTGATCTAAGGCCCGATATTACTTTGCCGCGAAATGCGGCCCTAAGTGATTCAACCAAACAGGAATGGCTCTGATGGACGCGCCGATCGACGTGCACAGGCTTGCGCCGCAAACCGACAATCGTTGGGGTGCGCATTTCCGCGCCACGCTGGCACTCGGCATTCCGTTCATCGGCGCACAGCTTGCCCAGCTTGGCATCAACACGACGGACGTCATGATCGTCGGCCGCCTCGGCGCCGAGAATCTCGCTGCCATGGTCCTTTCGGCACAGTTTCTGTTCACGATCCTGATTTTTGGTTCGGGCTTTGCCATCGCGGTTATTCCGATGGTCGCGCAGGCTTACGGCCGGGGCGATATCGTCACAGTTCGCCGCTCGATGCGCATGGGCCTTTGGATGGTCACCGTCTATTGGCTCGTCATGCAGCCGGCCTTTTTCTATGCCGAGGAGATATTGCTCGCCGCTGGCCAGAAGCCGGAAGTGGCAAAGCTTGCGCACGGCTATATCCTGATCGGTCATTTCGGCGTGCTGCCGGGGCTGCTCTATAACGTCGTGCGGGCGCTCGTCAGCGCGATCGGCAAGGCTGCCGTCGTCCTGAACGTGACCATTGCCATGCTGGTGATGAACGCGATCTTCGCCTACGCCCTCATCCTCGGCCATTTCGGTTTTCCGGCAATGGGCCTTCAGGGCGCTGCGATCGTCTCGGTCGCGGTGCAGACCGCGGGCTTTATCTTCATCCTCGCCTATGTGCAGATGAGGGAGGAGACACGGCGCTATGAAATCCTGGTGCGTTTCTGGCGCCCGGACTGGCACGCGCTTTGGGATGTCGTTCGTCTCGGTCTGCCGATCAGCGTGACCATTCTTGCGGAGGTCAGCCTCTTTACGGTTGCCTCGCTGCTGATGGGTTATATCGGCACGATCGAGCTTGCGGCACATGGCATTGCGCTCCAATGGGCGTCGATCGCCTTCATGATCCCACTCGGCCTCTCGCAGGCCGCAACCGTCCGCGTCGGCATTGCGCACGGGCAAGGGGACCATTCCGCTCTGGTTCGCGCCTCGATCGCGGTGCTGATCATCGCGGCGGCGATCTCGGGTATCGGGGGTATCCTGTTTGCGGTCATGCCGGAGTTCCTGGCGCGCTGGTTCCTCGACGTCAGTCGTCCCGAGGCTTCGCAAGTGCTTTCCTATGCCGGCCCGCTGATCGTCGTCGCCGGCCTTTTCCAACTTGTCGACGGCATGCAGGCGGTTGCCAGCGGTTTGCTGCGCGGCCTCAAGGATGCGCGCGTGCCGATGATCATGGCGCTGATCGCCTATTGGCCGATCGGCTTCTTCCTTGCCTGGTTCTTCGCTTTCCCGATGGGCTTCGGCGGCGTAGGCATCTGGTTCGGCTTCCTCGTCGGCCTTGCGGCGGCTGCCATCATGCTCTGCGCACGTTTCTACATTCTCGTGCGCCGCGAGGAGAAAATGGCCGGCGCCTGAGCCGCATCGAGCTTCCCTAGCCATTTCGCGTCTTCGCGATGCCGTTTCCATCGTGATACGAGAAAGCGGCGTGCCGGTACCTCGATCACATAGTAACTCACGCAAGCAAGCCCGAAGGCAGTGGCTACTCCGACGGGGATAACGAGATCCGACGGTGCGGTACCGCCGAGCGTCTTCTCGACGAGAAAGAGCGCAGGCGCGTGGAAGAGATAGAGCGAGAAGCTGATTCTGCCGGCGAAGCGTAACGGAGCTGCGCCGAAGGCTACTACGGAGATCGGATGCTCAAGTGCCACCAGAAAGACCGATAGCGCAGCCGCAAAAGCCGTCGCCATATCCCAGAGTGAGCTCGCTGTTTGCGGTGCGACGCCCTGACGAACCAGTAGGAACAGCGGTAACAGCAGCGCAAGCATCCCAATGATGATGTTTGGCTCTTGTCTGTCGATGCGCCGGTGCATTCGACCTGCGACAACGCCGAATAAAAAGAACGGCAGCTTGGATGGCAGCATGATGCCGCTACCGGGAAATCCGAGTAGTCCGTCGAGCGCCAGGAAGATGGCGATGGCAATCGCGATATTCCGGTAGCGAATGGGATTCGATAGAAAGAGCCATATTAATGGGAAAAGCAGATAGAACTGAATCTCGGGCGGGACCGACCAGAAAACCCCGCTGGAGCCCATTAGTGCCATATGGCGGAGTACCTGACCTATACCGTTGATCGGCTGGAAATAATTCAGGTCCTGAAAGAGCGACAGGAGCGCAATGGCCAGCACTGCAGCAATATAAACAGGATAGATGCGCGCGAAGCGAGTTACGAGAAAGTCGGCACAGCTTTTCGGACTGAGCGGCCGATTGCCGTAGATGTACGCCATCAGGAAGCCACTCAGTGCAAAAAATAGGCCTACTGCATTGCTGCCGATATCGCGGATAGGCATGGAGAGGGCGGAGGGAAACATCAGATTGACGTGCGCGACAATCACGCCTGCGGCAGCAATGCCACGCAGACCGTCAAGGCTACCGATGTGGCGTTCCCTGTCCATATCCAACCTCTGAAAAGCCCTGAGGCTCGCCAGAGGTTGTAGAGTAGCGATCTTAAGGCCCCATTAAGGCTTGTTGACCGTCGGGCCGATGCCATGCTCCTACGCCGCAACTGGCTTGTAATTGGCGATGTCGGCGCGAATGCCGAGCCGTGCGAAAAGTGCCTGCGGATCGAAGTTACGTGCCCGGTGCGCCGCTTGGACGGCGGCCTTCACCCGCTCGAGGACCTCAGCGCTTTCCCACTCGGCGATCGTCACGAAATTGAATTCGCCCGGTCCCGAAACCTGCTCCAGAACGGTGTGCCGAATGAAGCCTTCCTGGGCCTGCAGCACCTCGTGCGTCTTCAGCACATTGATCAGAAACTCCTCGCGTGCCGCCTCCGGCACCGCAAACTTGTCCACGCGATAAAAAGCGCCGTTCATCACCATCTCCTTGGTTTTCGATGTCACGGCAACCGGTTTAGTTCCTCAAGTTAAGTTGAGGTCAAGCGACGCAGAAAGAAAATCCCGCCTTGTAAACTTACTCCCGAAAGTTGGACCACTTCGGGGGCAAGTTTACAAGGCGGGCCTTTTCGTCAGCTTACTGGTTCGCCGTTACCTTCACACCGAGCACGTTCGGCAAAGTGTTCGGTGCGCCCATGGCAGCGCCCATGATGGTCGGGAAGGGGACCGGCTGAGGCGGCGCGGCGCTGATGGTGAAGCTATTCGGGTCGTCGAGATAGGTGTTGACCGCTGCCGAAATCGCGTTCTGCAGTTCCGGGATGTTGAGCTGCGCCAGCGCGATCGGCGCCATCGCCTTCAGCGCGTCTGCCATCTGCTGTGCCGAGATGTTCTGCTTAGAGCCTGCATATTCCAGCGCGCGCTTCGTGATCGACGCGTCATCGAAGCGGATTTCGGCACCGTTGAACGAAAGCTGCTGCATGAGGCCGAGCATGGCGAGGCCGAGCGCCTGCTGCGCTTCTTCCTTGTTCGGATTGGCTTCGGAAGCCTTGGTTGCCTCCTGCAGCGACTTCACGAAGGGCAGGGTGTATCCCGAAATCTTGAAGGCAAGGTTCAGGCGGCCGACATTCGTGACGTCGAAGGCGAATTCGGAGATATCGATCGCACCGGGGCCGAGGTCCCACGCGCCTTTCATGGTGATGTCGCCGTTGAGGTGCTGCAGGGCGAGTTTCTCGATCGCTTCCTTCGCCTGGGGGTCCGGAGTATCGCTGAGGTCTGCCTTCATGCTCTTGAACGCGCCGTCGAAGTCGAAGCCGGATTCGTCCTCGCGCAGCGTCAGGTTCATCTCCGTCTCGCCGAGCGAGAAGACTTCCTTGCCGCCGTTGACCACTTTTATCGGACCGGCATGAGCGGTTTCGTAAAGCAGGATCGAATCGAGGCGGTCACCGCTGGCGTCTGCCGGGATCGAGATGCCGCCGAGCGTCAGTTCGGTGGCGCTGACCGTCGTGCCATCCTTGGTCACGTTGATGTCGGGGAAGGCTGCTTCCTCGATGTAGTAACCGCCGTCTTCGTCTTCCTCGACACCGGTCATCGTGATGTCGCCGATGTTGAGGGCGTCGCTGCCAGTCGGCTTGAAGCTCGCGTTCTTCAGCGTCACCGTCGTGTCGTTGACGTCGACACCATCGGCAGTGATCGTTCCGCCTTGGGTACTGTAGGCGGCATTCAACTTCTTCAGAAAATCCTGCCCGTCGAGGGCGACTGCGGAGCCGGCGAGCGACAGAAATGCGGCGCCAGACAGCATCAGCCGGGTTGTCCGGTAAAAAGTCATCGGTAAGTCCTTTGGTGGCGGTTGCAAATTGCAGCGAATTACTGCGGATCGAACGCGGTTTATATTTGCAGGGTTCTAAATTTCTGTTGAAGGGGAAAGCAAACGAGTCCAAATTTGTGGCGATGCATGATGACCCATTCATGTCGTTCCGGGACGTCATCCACAGGCCAAAGCCCTCGATTCCTTGCCGTGAATCGTCTTCTAGGCTAGGCAGAGCCTATGGGACAAGAGATTTTGCCGCCCTCCGGCGGAGACGACGACAGCATTCACCCGGTTGATCTGAAGGCCGCGCTCGAAGAGCGTTACTTGGCCTATGCGCTTTCGACCATCATGCACCGCGCGCTTCCGGACGTTCGCGATGGCCTGAAGCCGGTCCATCGGCGCATCGTCTATGCGATGAACGAGATGGGGCTCAGACCCAACTCAGCCTTCAGGAAATGCGCCAAGATCGTCGGCGAGGTGATGGGTAACTTCCACCCGCACGGCGACCAGTCGATCTACGACGCACTCGCACGCCTCGCCCAGGATTTCTCGCAGCGCTACACGCTGGTGAACGGCCAGGGCAATTTCGGCAACATCGATGGCGACAGTCCCGCCGCCATGCGCTACACCGAATCGAAGATGACGGCAGTCTCGGAGCTGCTGCTCGAAGGCATAGATCAGGATGCCGTCGATTTCCGCGACACCTACGACGAATCCAATTCCGAGCCGGTCGTCCTGCCCGGCGCTTTTCCTAACCTGCTCGCGAACGGCTCCTCCGGCATCGCCGTCGGCATGGCGACCTCCATTCCTTCGCACAACGCCCATGAACTTTGCGATGCGGCGCTGCACCTCATCAAGCATCCGGATGCGACTGTCGAAAAGCTCGTCGAATTCATTCCGGGACCGGACTTTCCGACGGGCGGCATCATCATCGACAACCGCGAAAGCATCATAGAGAGCTACCGCACCGGCCGCGGCGGCTTCCGGGTGCGCGCCAAATGGCAGATCGAGGATCTGGGACGCGGCGGCTATCAGATTATCGTCACCGAAATCCCCTTCCAGGTGCAGAAGTCACGTCTGATCGAAAAGATCGCCGAGCTGCTGATTGCCCGCAAGCTGCCGCTGCTGGAAGACATCCGCGACGAATCCGCCGAAGACGTCCGCGTCGTGCTGATGCCGAAGAGCAGGACCGTCGATCCGACGATCCTGATGGAATCGATGTTCAAGCTGACGGAGCTGGAGAACCGCTTTCCGCTGAACATGAATGTTCTTTCCATGGGGCGCATTCCGCGCGTCATGGCGCTGAACGAGGTGCTGAAGGAGTGGCTGAATCACCGCCGCGAGGTCCTGCAGCGCCGTTCGCGCTTCCGCCTCGCCGCAATCGACAGACGCCTCGAAATCCTCGACGGCCTGTTGATCGCCTACCTGAACATCGACGAGGTGATCCGCATCATCCGTGAGGAGGACGAGCCGAAGCCGGTGATGGTGGCCCGCTGGGGACTGACCGACAACCAGGTCGAAGCGATCCTCAACATGCGGCTACGCTCCTTGCGCAAGCTCGAAGAGTTCGAAATCCGGACCGAGTTTGCCGAGCTCACCACAGAGAAGGCCGGCATCGAGGCGTTGCTCGCCTCCGAGGAAAAGCAGTGGCAGACGGTCGCCTGGGAAATCGGCGAGGTGAAGAAGAAGTTCGCCAAGGCGACCGAAATAGGCCGCCGCCGCACGCAGTTCGCGGAGGCGCCCGAAGCCGACGAGCAGGCCATTCAGCACGCCATGATCGAGAAGGAACCGATCACCGTCGTCGTTTCCGAAAAAGGTTGGATACGTGCGCTGAAGGGCCACATCGCGGACACGGCGAGCCTGACCTTCAAGGAAGGCGACGCGCTGAAGATAGCCTTTCCGGCACAGACGACGGACAAGATACTTGTCGTCACGACCGGCGGCAAAGCTTTCACGCTCGGCGGCGACAAGCTGCCCGGCGGCCGCGGTCACGGCGAGCCGCTGCGAATCATGGTCGACATGGAAAATGATCAGGACGTGCTGACGGCCTTCGTCCATGATCCGGCGCGCAAGCAGATGATCGTCTCGACCGTCGGCAACGGCTTTGTCGTGGCGGAATCCGAAATGGCTGCCAATACCCGCAAGGGTAAGCAGGTCATGAATGTTGCGATGCCGGACGAGACCAAGCTCATCGTGCCCGTCAGCGGTGATCACGTTGCCGTCGTCGGTGAGAACCGCAAGATGCTGGTCTTCCCACTGGCCCAGGTGCCGGAAATGGCCCGCGGCAAGGGTGTGCGCCTGCAGAGATACAAGGATGGCGGCATTTCCGACGTTCGTTGCTTCGCGATCGCTGACGGTCTTGTTTGGGAAGACAGCGCGGGCCGTACCTTCACAAAAAACAAGGAAGAACTGGCTGAATGGTTGGCTGACCGTGCGTCCGCGGGCCGCCTCGTTCCGAAGGGCTTCCCGCGCAGCGGCAAATTTTCCGGCTGAATGCGATGACAAATTGGCGATCCGCTCTTGGCACGCGGGTCGCGTCCTCTATCTCCTTCCTGTTATCAAAAATTGGGAACGGGTTCATTCCGAAGGCGGACGGAATGGCCGGTGGGCTTTGTGCGCGAGCGCTGCCCTGAAACGGAGGAGCCTCAATGTCTGCCAACACTATCAAGTTGCATGTCGATCACACTTACAACGTACCTCCTTCCGTCGTCTATGACGCATGGCTTAATCCGCAGATGGCCAAACGTTTTCTTTTTGCGACGGAGCAGGGGCATGTTGTCCGCGCCGAAATCGATCCCCGTGTCGGCGGACGCTTCCTGATCATCGACCGACGCCCGACCGGCGACGCGTGCCACTGCGGCATTTTCCTCGAACTTCGTAGGCCGAAACACATGGTTTTTAGCTTCTCAGCTGAAGAGCACGACCACAATCCCGATCGCGTCGAAATCGACATCGAGCCGCTGGGCGACGGCAGCCGCCTAACGCTGACGCACGAAATGTGCGCCGAATGGGGGGCGTTCGAAGAGAAGACGCGCCAGGGCTGGATGCACGTTATGGACGGCCTGGAACGGGTGCTGCAGCAGACGGACCGACTAGCGAGCTAGGGGAACGGAGAAATCACGCAGAAAGCGCGTCGCGCCTGCTTCGTCTATCTCGCCGGCGGCA
The DNA here is from genome assembly GCF_900169785.1 of Rhizobium sullae. Taxonomy (GTDB): domain Bacteria; phylum Pseudomonadota; class Alphaproteobacteria; order Rhizobiales; family Rhizobiaceae; genus Rhizobium; species Rhizobium sullae. The sequence continues at coordinate 133,175 of NZ_FWER01000002.1, read as the reverse complement.
ACAGCGAGGACGAACTCGTATAGACGCGCGTCTGTCGGTTCAATTTCGTAGCCGTTCCGCGCATGCCCAACACGGCTTCCGCACGCATCCAGGTGAGGGGCATTTAATCGTGCGTGCTTTCGGGCATGGTGGAGGGATCGAAGCGTTCCCAGCCGCGTGGCGTCAGGTGTTCCTGAGGTTGGAAGCGCGTCTTGTAATCCATTTTGCGCGATCCCTGAACCCAATAGCCGAGGTAAACATGCGGAAGGCCGAGCGCCTTGGTGCGCTTCACATGGTCCAGGATCATGAAGGTGCCGAGCGAGCGCCTGTCATATTCCGGATTGAAATAGGAATAGACCATGGAAAGGCCGTCGCTCATTGTGTCGGTCAACGCGGCAGCCAGGAGTTCGCCGCGCGGGCGGGCATCGAGACCCGAGCCTTCTTCCCGTTTGCGGTATTCGATGATTTTGGTGTTTACGTGCGTATCTTCCACCATGATCGCATAGTCGAGAACGGTCATGTCGGACATGCCGCCTTGCTGGTGGCGGTCGTCGAGATAGCGGCGGAAGAGTGAATACTGCTCGCTGGAAGGCTGCGCCGAAAATTCGGTCGCAATGACATCTGCGTTGTGAGCGAGCACCCGTTTCATCGATTTCGTCGGCTGGAACTCCTGCGCGAGGATGCGCACCGAGACGCAGGCGCGGCAGGATTCGCAAGCTGGGCGGTAGGCGATGTTCTGCGAACGGCGGAAACCGCCTTGCGTCAGGATGTCGTTCATTTCGGCAGCGCGCGGACCGACAAGATGCGTAAAGACCTTACGCTCCATCTCATGCGGCAAATACGGACATGCAGCCGGAGCCGTCAGATAAAACTGCGGTGATGGCGAGGCCTGCGTATTCATTTGCCGGAGAGACGTCCTTTCGCATTGATTGTTTTATTATGACAGCATGACCTAAGAATAGAAAACGTCAACAGCGCGGCTGGTCTGTCCGCGCTATCATTTTCCTATTCTTTTTTGATATGGCGCCGCCTGCTGGTCGGCAAAGACCGGCGGCGGGCTTTATTTCGCCGCGTCAGGCGGTTCGCACCGTGACCGTGCCCACAAGCAGATCGTGAATGAGTCGGCTGCGCTCGGTAAACAGACCGGCGAGCAGAATCAGCGGCGTCAGCACAGAGTTCAGGATCCAGAAAAGCGCCAGGTGGGCGATCGCTAGTAGGAAATCCATCGGGCGGCCATCGACGCGCACGATTGCGATCCCCATCGCCCGCATGCCGGGCGATGCCTGACTCGGCCCGCCGACCGTCAAGCCGAAATAGAGGCCGGCAACCAACACGAAGAGCGCCGGATAGAGAAAGAAACCGAGGCCGAGAGTCAGAATCGACAGGAAAAACAGCACGACTGCGGCAGGAATGCAGAGCAGCAGCACGATGATGTAGTCGAGAATGAACGCAAAGACCCGCCGGCTCAGCGTGCCGCTATAGGCGCGCCAGTCTTCCGGTGCGGCATAAAGCGGGTTCGGGTTAAGGCTCATCTGCGGTCTCCTTTGGAAATCGGTGCCATTGATATGGTGTCGGTGGCCGGAGATACAACAATGCGTGAAGATCAGCGCTTTGCCAGCAGTCTGGCGACCTCGATCGCGAAATAGGTGAGGATCCCGTCGCAGCCGGCGCGCTTGAAGGCGAGCAGCGTTTCCAGCATCGCCCGTTCGCCGTCGATCCAGCCGTTCATCGCCGCAGCCTTGATCTGCGTATATTCGCCGGAAACCTGATAGGCGAAGGTCGGAAGGCCGAAAGCCTCCTTCATCCGCCAGCAGATATCGAGATAGGGAAGACCAGGCTTGACCATCAGCATATCCGCGCCCTCCTCAACGTCGAGTGCGGCATCGCGGATCGCCTCGGTGCCATTGGCGGGATCGATATAATAGGTCTTCTTGTCGCCCTTCAGCAAGCTGCTGGTCGAGATCGCCTCGCGGTAGGGGCCATAGAAAGCGGACGCGAACTTGGTCGCATAGCTCATGATCCCGACATTCTGATGCCCGGCGGCATCGAGTGCCCGGCGGATCGCTCCGATGCGGCCGTCCATCATTTCCGACGGGGCAATGATGTCGGAACCGGCATCAGCCTGCATGACGGCAGCGCGCGCCACCTGATCGACGGTCTCGTCATTGACGATTTCTGAGCCGCGCAGGATGCCGTCATGGCCGTGGCTGGTAAAGGGATCGAGCGCGACGTCGGTGATCACGCCGATGTTCGGGACGGCCTTCTTGATGGCAATCGTCGCCTGATTGATGAGATTGCTGGCCTGAAGGCTGTTCGAGCCCGTCTCGTCGCGCAGTGCCATCTCGATGTTTGGGAAGGTGGCGATCGCCGGGACGCCGAGATCGGCCGCCTCCCGGGCGGCTTCCGCTAATTTGTCGACGCTGATGCGGTTGACGCCCGGCATGGCCGGAATCGGTTGCACGATGCCTGAACCGGGGACTATGAAGACCGGCCATATCAGGTCGTCCACCGTCAGCCGGTTTTCCTGCACAAGGCGCCGTGTCCAGTCCGCCTTGCGGTTGCGGCGCATGCGGCGGTGTCCGGTGATCTCGTCAACGAGGTGGGTCCTGTCCTGCATTGTCTTTCGTCCCTGGCCATTCCATTTATAGGTCCGCTCATTATCATGACGATCCGGAAAACCAAACCGGGCGATTGGCCGCGGCGGATAAGCCGCTGGTGGAGCCGCAACGGGAACCCTAAAGTCTGCGCCATGGAAAATGATTCTCCGACGATGCCGAAGCGGACGCTGTTAGACATCCTGTTCATCCTCTTCTTGAGGCTGGTCGCGATCTCCTGCTTCTGGTTCGGCCTGCAATATTGGGCGATGCTCGTCGGCTATTCGCTCGTGGGAGCAGGGCGCTTCGATCTCCTGAGCCTGCCGTGGAAGGTTGCGGCCACCAGCCTTGCCGTTCTCTTCCCCGTCGCGTCGCTCGGCCTCTGGCTGACGGTATCCTGGGGGCCGGTCGTTTGGGTGCTCGCCGCAGGCGGTCAAATCCTGATGTACGGCCTGCTGCCGCAGACCTTCGGCTCCAACCGGCTCATCCTGCTGATGCATGGCGCGGTTGCCGCTGTCTACCTGGTTTTCCGCCTGGCGCTCTGGCTGGAGAAGCGCCGCCAACGCCGCAAAGTAAGCGTTGATTTACCCTGATACAACGCGGGGTTTTCGGTAAGGTGCTGTTAAGCCTGCAGTTTAAGTAGAATTTTATTTGTATTCGATAAGGTCTGTCTCAAGGCGGGAAGAAAACCAACACCGCCAAACAAAACAGTGAGGCAGTCATCATGAATACGAAAATCAAGCCGCAGGCGGTATCAAGCTTCCGTGATCAGCAGGACCACGACATCCGTGATCTTTACATGGAATCCCTTCACCTTGTCGAACGTCTTCACCGCCGCCTTCTGGATGTCATCAAGGACGAGTTCGACCGTCAGGGCCGCAGCGACGTCAACGCCATCCAGGCCCTGCTCCTTTTCAACATCGGCAATTCCGAGCTGACCGCCGGCGAGCTGCGCTCGCGTGGCTACTATCTCGGCTCGAATGTGTCCTACAACGTGAAGAAGCTGGTCGATCTCGGCTTCATCAACCACCAGCGTTCGCGCATCGACCGCCGCTCCGTCCGCATCAGCCTGACGGAAACCGGCACGGAGATTGCCGAAACGGTGGCCAAGCTCTACGAACGCCACATCACTTCGATCGACAAGGTCGGCGGCATTGGCACCGACGAGTTCACCCAGATGAACAAGCTCCTGCAGCGCCTCGACCGCTTCTGGAACGACCAGATCCTTTATCGGCTCTAGGGTAAGAGACCTCCTCCAAGGTCGAAGAAAACCGGATGCGTCCCTGCGCGTCCGGTTTGCCGTGTTCGCAGCCAGCGTGTCATCTTTGCAACGCATCGCGCCCGCGCGCAGCGGCCCTGTATTCAGGCGGTCTTTTAGCCGTTATTAACCAGCACCGATTACGGATCGATATGGTTTCGTCCGTGCCGCTCCCTACCAATGGTAGGCATATTGGACGTCGGCGACACGAATTGGCCATATTGGTATGACAGCGGAAATGCACGGCAAAGCGGCGCTTTCTAACACAATAGTTCAAAGTCGTCCGCGCTTCCGGCTCGCAATCTTGTGATGGCCAGGCGCGGAAAACTTGTGATGCGCCGGAGAACGGAATGGTAGTGATCTGCGCCGTGGCGCAGTGAATCGCAAAGCCCGCGGTTTTCCTTATCAGGCTGCGGCATTCAGTGGTTGGGATTATGTCGAAGAAAAACCGAATTGAAGCTCTTTCGCGCCGCGCCTTTCTTGCGTCTGCGGCAACCGTCAGCGCCAGCGCAATCGCCGCCCCGGCTTTTGCGCAGTCCGCGCTCGATGCGTTGATCAACGCGCCCCGCCGCGGCGATTGGGACGATCAGTTCGACGCCAAGGCCGCATCGCGCACGGCGAACGCCGCCGTTTCCAATACCCCGATCCTCAGTCCGCAATCGGTTCCGAGCATCCAGCTGGCGATCATGGAATATCAGCAGATCGCGTCCGCAGGCGGTTGGCCTGAGGTCAATCCTGCTGGCGTGCGTCTCCAGCTCGGCGTGACGGATCCTTCCGTTCAGGCGCTGCGCCAGCGCCTCGCCATCACCGGCGACTTGCCGCGCGAAGCCGGCATGTCTTCCGCCTTCGATTCCTATGTCGACGGTGCGGTCAAGCGCTTCCAGGCCCGTCATGGCCTTCCCGCAGACGGCGTCATCGGCGAATTCACGTTAAAGGCGATGAACATTCCGGTCGACGTGCGCCTGCAGCAGCTGAACACCAACCTCGTCCGGCTACAGACCTTCCCGGAAGATCTCGGCCGCCGCCACGTCATGGTCAATATTCCGGCCGCCTATGTCGAGGCGGTCGAAGACGGCAGCGTGGCGACGCGTCATGCGGCCGTCGTCGGACGTATCAGCCGTCCAACGCATATCGTCAATTCGAAGATCTACGAGGTCATCCTCAATCCCTATTGGACTGCGCCGCGCTCGATCGTCGAGAAGGACATCATGCCGCTGATGCGCAAGGATCCGACCTATCTCGAGAGGAACGCCATTCGTCTGATTGACGGCAAGGGCAACGAAGTCGCCCCGGAAACGATCGACTGGAATGGCGAGGCGCCGAACCTGATGTTCCGTCAGGATCCGGGTAAGATTAACGCCATGGCTTCGGCGAAGATCAATTTCCATAACAAGAACGGCGAGTACATGCACGACACGCCGCAGCAGGGCCTGTTCAACAAGCTGATGCGCTTCGAGTCGTCCGGTTGCGTGCGCGTCCAGAACGTCCGCGACCTGACGACCTGGCTGCTGCGCGACACCCCGCCGTGGTCGCGTCAGCAGATGGAGCAGGTGATCGCGAGCCGCGTCAACACGCCGATCACGCTCGCCGAGGAAATCCCGGTCTATTTCGTCTACATCTCCGCCTGGGGCATGCCCGACGGCCTCGTCCAGTTCCGCGACGACATCTACCAGATGGACGGCAACGCCGAACTGGCGCTCGATACGACCGCTGGAATGGAGCAGCCGGTTCAGTAAAAATTGATGCTTGTAGCTTTCTGAAAGCCGCGTCTTCGGGCGCGGCTTTTTGTTGTGGAGGCCACGCCGCAAGTCAGTCGAGGGCGAGGGCAGGCGGCATTCTTGACTTGAATCGCAGGCAAGGGCCGCCGTGGTTGGATCTCTGTGACAAGCACAGAGATGAGGATATTGCGGGAAGCGCAGCGAAACAGCCACATCGCTAAGCATGCGACGTCGCTGAAAGGGCGCCCACAGGAATGGCGCTGGGCGAGGGACTCAGCTCTCCAAATCCTAAGATACTCAGTTGGGAGCATAGGCTGCGCGTAGATTGCCCAGCAAATGTCGTTCTTCGTATTGCTCTCTGCGGGGTGGAACGCTAAACCTTCGCGCATTCCAGTTGAGGAGCCCGCCCATGACAAATGCTTCCACGCAGACCTTCTTCAATCGTTCGCTTGCTGACACCGATCCGGATATCTTCGGCGCGATCGAAAAGGAGCTCGGCCGCCAGCGGCATGAGATCGAATTGATCGCATCGGAGAACATCGTTTCCCGCGCGGTGCTGGAAGCCCAGGGCTCCATCATGACGAACAAATATGCGGAAGGTTATCCGGGTAAGCGCTACTACGGTGGCTGCCAGTTTGTCGATATCGCCGAGGAACTGGCGATCGAACGGGCCAAGAAGCTCTTCGGCGTCAACTTCGCCAACGTCCAGCCGAACTCCGGTTCGCAGATGAACCAGGCGGTCTTCCTGGCGCTGCTGCAGCCGGGCGACACCTTCATGGGCCTCGACCTGAATTCGGGCGGTCATCTGACGCACGGCTCGCCGGTCAACATGTCCGGCAAGTGGTTCAACGTCGTGTCCTACGGCGTTCGCGAAGGCGACAACCTGCTCGATATGGACGAAGTCGCCCGCAAGGCCGAAGAGCACAAGCCGAAGCTGATCATCGCCGGCGGTACGGCTTACTCCCGTATCTGGGACTGGAAGCGTTTCCGCGAGATCGCCGACTCGGTCGGTGCCTATCTCATGGTCGACATGGCCCATATTGCTGGCCTCGTCGCCGGTGACCAGCATCCGTCGCCATTCCCGCACTGCCACGTCGCGACGACCACGACCCACAAGTCGCTCCGCGGCCCGCGCGGCGGCGTCATCCTTACGAACGACGAAGATCTGGCGAAGAAGTTCAATTCGGCCGTTTTCCCTGGTCTGCAGGGCGGTCCGCTGATGCACATCATCGCCGCCAAGGCCGTCGCCTTCGGCGAAGCGCTGCAGCCGGAATTCAAAGACTACGCCGCTCAGATCGTCAAGAACGCCAAGGCACTTGCCGAGACCCTTATGGCGGGCGGCCTCGACGTCGTCTCCGGCGGCACCGACAACCACCTGATGCTCGTCGACCTCCGCAAGAAGAACGCCACCGGCAAGCGCGCCGAAGCAGCGCTCGGCCGCGCTTACATCACCTGCAACAAGAACGGCATTCCGTTCGATCCGGAAAAGCCTTTCGTCACTTCCGGCGTCCGTCTCGGCGCTCCGGCAGGCACGACGCGCGGCTTCAAGGAAGCGGAATTCAAGGAAATCGGTAACCTCATCGTTGAGGTTCTCGACGGCCTGAAGGTCGCCAATTCCGACGAAGGCAACGCAGCAGTCGAAGCAGCCGTTCGTGGCAAGGTGGTCGACCTTACCGGCCGCTTCCCAATGTACGACTACATCGGCTAAGGATAGCGCATGCGCTGCCCATTCTGCGGATCGGAAGACACCCAGGTTAAGGATTCACGCCCGGCGGAGGACAATACGTCCATCCGCCGCAGGCGTATCTGCCCCGATTGCGGCGGCCGCTTCACGACGTTCGAACGCGTGCAGTTGCGCGAGCTGATGGTCGTCAAGAAGACTGGCCGCAAGGTGCCTTTCGACCGCGACAAGCTGGTGCGCTCCTTCGAGATCGCGCTGCGCAAGCGTCCGGTCGACCGCGACCGCATCGAAAGGGCCGTTTCCGGCATCGTCCGCCGTCTCGAAAGCTCCGGCGAAGTCGAGATCAGCTCCGAGGCCATCGGCCTTCAGGTGCTGGAAGCGCTCAAGAGCCTCGATGACGTCGGCTTCGTCCGCTATGCGTCCGTCTACCGGGATTTCTCGCATGCCGAGGATTTCGAAAAGGTCATTTCCGAAATCAACGCCAAGATCAGCCGCGACACGCTGGAGACCTGAGCCATGAGCACGGGGCCGCAGGACGAGCGTTTCATGGCCGAGGCAATCCGTCTTGGTCTTTTGCATCTCGGCCAGACCTCGACCAATCCCTCCGTCGGCTGCGTTATCGTCAGAGACGGCGAAATCGTAGGGCGTGCGGTTACCGCGCTTGGGGGCCGTCCGCATGCCGAGCCGCAGGCGCTTGCCGAGGCAGGCGATCTTGCCCGCGGCGCCACCGCCTATGTGACGCTCGAACCCTGCTCGCATCACGGCAAGACGCCGCCCTGCGCGGAAGCGCTGATCGCTACTGGTGTCGCCCGCGTTGTTATCAGTGTTACGGATCCTGACGCCCGCGTTTCCGGCCGCGGTATCGCCATGCTGCGCGACGCCGGTATTGAGGTTGACACCGGCGTGCTGGAGGAGGAAGGCGCTCGCTCGCTTGCCGGCTATCTCACCCGGCAGGCGAAGAACCGGCCCTATGTGACCGTCAAGCTTGCCGTTTCGGCCGACGGCATGATCGGCCGCAAAGGCGAGGGACAGATCGCCATCACCGGCCCGCTTGCGCGCGCGCAGGTTCAGGCGCTCCGCGCCAAAACCGACGCCATCCTCGTCGGCATCGGCACGGCGATCGCCGACGATCCGGAACTGACGGTGCGAACGCCGGGCTTGCAATCGCTGTCGCCGGTGCGGGTCGTGCTTGATCCTTGGCTTGACTTGCCGCTCACGAGCAAGCTGGTCAGGTCGGCGCGAGACGTGCCGGTCATCGTGGTTGCCAGCGAGGCCCCCCCTTCTGTCCGGCCGGACATCTCCCCCACAACGGGAGAGATTGGCGAGCAGCACGATCCTAATTCCAGAAAATCCGGCGGCGATAGTTCGACCCCCGTGACCGAGAATGAGGGGCAGGCAGCCCACGCTCGTCCAATCTTTCCACTTGTGCGGGAGATGCCCAGCGGGGCAGAGGGGGGTAAGCCATTCGCCGAAACCTTCGAAATCGAAACCCGCCGTTCAGCCCTGGAATCCGCAGGCGTCGAAATCCTTTACTGCAATCCTTACCATCCCGAAGTGCTGCTCCCTGCACTTGCCTCGCGCGGCATCTCCTCGCTCCTCATCGAGGGTGGCGCGAAGACGGCGCGGCTTTTCCTCGACGTCGGTCTCGTCGACCGCATCCAGCTTTACCAGGGGCAGGTGATCATCGGCGAAGGCGGTATTGAATCGCCTTTGACGAAGACCGATATGCCACCCGGTTTTGTCCACAAGGGCACATTCATGTTCGGCGACGACCGGCTGGACGAATACGAAAGAGAATCCTGATGTTCACCGGAATTGTCACCGATATCGGCACGATCGAATCCATTTCGCCCATGAACGAGGGTGTGAAGCTCCGCGTCGCGACCAATTACGACCCCAAGACCATCGATATGGGTGCGTCGATTTCCCACTCGGGCATTTGCCTCACGGTAACCGGCCTGCCGGGCGAAGGCAGCAACGGCCGCTGGTTCGAGGTGGAGGCCTGGGAAGAGGCGCTGAGGCTCACGACGCTCACGAACTGGAAATCAGGCACCCGCGTCAATCTCGAGCGCTCCCTGAAGATCGGCGACGAACTCGGCGGCCACATCGTCTCCGGGCATGTCGACGGCAAGGCGGAAATCCTGTCGGTGACCACCGAGGGTGACGCGACCCGCTTCCGCCTGCGTGCGCCGGAGCATCTTGCAAAGTTCGTGGCGCCCAAGGGCTCGATCGCGCTCGATGGCACGTCGCTGACGGTCAATGCCGTCAATGGAACGGATTTCGACGTCCTGCTGATCCGCCACACGCTCGAGGTCACCACCTGGGGCGAGCGCCAGGCGGGCGACTTCGTCAATTTCGAAGTCGACACGATGGCGCGCTATGCGGCTAGGCTGGCTGAGTTCCCTGCCGCGAGAACAGAATGATTTCGCCGTGATAATTGGTGCGTGTCACTTCACGGAAGCCGAGCTTTTCCGCGACGCGTAGCGATGGTTTGTTATCAGGGCTGATAATGCAGGTCATCTCCTTGCCGGGGATATGACGGTCGGCCCATGCGATCAGCGCCGCGAGCGCTTCAGTCGCATAGCCCCGTCCGTGTGCTGAAGGCAGCAACACCCAGCCGGTTTCCAATGTTTCCTCGATGGAGGGAAACATGTCGCGGCGGGCTTCATGGAAGCCCGCTTCGCCGATCAGCCGCCCGCTTTCCTTTTCTTCGATGATTAGAAAGCCGAAACCCATATGATGCCACATGCCGCTCGCCCTTATGAGGCGGGACCATGTCTGTTCGCGTGTTGATGGCACACCGCTGATATAGCGGACGACGTCTTCATCGGCCCACAAACCGACATAGACGTCGAAATCATCGAGCCGGTGCGGGCGCAGAACCAATCGCTCCGTTTCGATGGTCGGAATATCGATCATGAATATCGCTCTCTGAAAAACTGCGGTTACGCGCCGGGCTCCCCGTCCCAATAGTCAAGATTGCTCTCTTCGCGTCCGATGACGGCGAAGCGGCCGGATCTTGTGCCGTCACGGTTCGTCTTGGCAAGGAATTTTCCGGAATCCGGGTATTCGACGATCTCAGTCTTCGCCATCGTGGAGATGCCGAGATAGATCAGAGTCGTGCTGCCGGTGTTGAGGATCTGATGCGCCGTTTCCTTGCCCCCGGCGGGCGCGCCGAGCGTGTCGCCTTTCTTGATCGGATAGCGTTCGCTTCCGAAGCGATATTCCCCTGTTCCTTCGATCACGAAGAACAACTCATCTTCGACATGATGGTTGTGGAACGGACAGCCCGACTTGCCGGGCGGCACCTCGTTGTAGCTGATCCCGAGATTGGAAAGGCCGAGCAGGCGGCCGAAGGATGTGTCGGCGCTCTCGTAGAGCGCGCCCTGTTTCCATTGCCCCAGTGTCAGGTCGGCAATGTTGAGAACTGGTTTGATGTCCCGTGGCATGTCTTCTTCCCTTTTGTAGAGGGAACAGACCATTAATCCGGGATAGTTTTCAATAGGCGCCAGCAGAATTGTCGGGGAGAGGCGGCGCAAATCGCTGCGCCGCCTCATGCCCATCAGTCGATGTAGAAGGTGATGCTGCCGTCGGCCGCCTTTTCGGCATTGATGACGTTGCGGACATTGACACCGTCATTGGCGAGCTTGCGCGTCAGCATCCTGTTGGCGCCGATCGATGCCTGGATCTGCCGCACATCCTGTGCTGAGCGAGGCGGAGCGGAGCGCGGACCATAAGCTTCGGAACCTGCATCGCGCCAGTTATAGAAATGCTCAACGTTGAAGTCGTTGCCCCGGAAATTGCGGAGCGTCTGTTCGATGCCCGATGGGCTGTTCATGCCAAAGCTTTCCGCCCGGCTGGCGCCGGCAAGCGCAAGGGAGGAAAAGGCGGAAACGATGGCGATTGTGGCAACGCGGTTCATGATGGTATCCTTTCATCTGCTACGACGGTCGGCTGTCGCGCAGGGGATCGTCGGCGTTACGCTTCTTGAGTTGGGTCGGCCGCGGCGCTAAATCAATAGCTAACTACCTGAAATAACATTACAAATTGTTCATGCCGATTGCCCTCGATTTGCCGTTTTCAACATGCTTGCGAGGCGCAGCGTAAGCGGCCTGCGTATATTTCTGATATCCTGTTGCAGGGATTTCCGGATTTGCATTCCGGCCATGATCCGAATTTGCTTGCCATTCGTCGAAAGGCATGTTTTGACCGCGGCCTGCCGAATGGCAAGTCCTCAGAAACCGAAGGTGATGCATGGCGCGAGATAACGCTCCCCATATTTTGATCGTCGAAGCCCGCTTCTACGACGACATGGCCGACGCGCTTCTGGAAGGAGCCACCTTTGCGCTCAAGGAAGCGGGCGCGACCTACGATGTCGTCACCGTTCCGGGCGCTTTGGAAATTCCGCCGACGATTGCCATGGCCCTCGATGGGGCCGACAATGGCGGCACGCATTATGACGGCTATGTCGCGCTCGGCATGGTCATCCGCGGCGAGACCTATCACTTCGACATCGTGTCGAACGAATCCTCGCGCGCACTGATGGATCTCGCCGTCAGCGAATCCCTTGCCATAGGCAACGGCATCCTGACGGTCGAAGACGATGAGCAGGCCTGGGCACGCGCCCGCCGCTCGGAGAAGGACAAGGGCGGATTTGCCGCTCGCGCAGCTCTCACGATGATTGAGCTGAAGAAGAAACTGGGTGCATACGAATGAGCAATGAAAATCCGGAGCGTCAGGTGAAAACTGCAAACCAGCGCGGCGCTGCGCGTCTGGCTGCCGTTCAGGCGCTCTACCAGATGGATATCGGCGGCACCGGCGTCTTGGAAATCGTCGCCGAATACGAGGCGCATCGCCTCGGCCAGGAAATCGACGGCGAAACCTATCTCAAGGCCGATGCCTCGTGGTTCCGCTCCATCGTCTCGGGCGTCGTGCGCGAGCAGGTTCGTCTCGATCCTTTGATCGCCTCCGCCCTGCAGGACGACTGGGCGCTGTCGCGCCTGGATAGCACCGTGCGGGCCATCCTGCGCGCTGGCGTCTTTGAACTTCTCGACCGCAAGGACGTGCCGGTAGCCGTGATCGTAACGGAATATGTCGAGATCGCCCAGGCCTTCTTTGAGGATGACGAGCCGAAGCTCGTCAACGCCGTTCTCGACCGCATCGCCAAACAGGTGCGCGGCGAGACGAAGAAGTAGGCCTTCCGTCCTCTATCGGACCATTTCGCTCTTTACGCTGCACTGCAAGGGTTTTCGTCCCTTGCGGTCTTGACGTCCTGTTTCTCACCCCGCAATCTCCGCACGCAAAGCTAGAGCGTTTCTGTGGAGAGAAGACGATTCGGCTGCGTTCGTGGCCGGAGGGAGGAGTGCTCCGGCACTTTTGGAGGAAAGAGCGAAATGATCATTCTTTTATGCGTAATTGCATGCGGTCTGCTCTCGGTGGTTTATGCCATCTGGGCAACCCGTTCGGTGCTGGCCGCCGATCAGGGAAACAGCCGCATGCAGGAAATCGCGGGTTATATCCGTGAAGGCGCGCAGGCCTATCTCATGCGCCAGTACAAGACGATCGCGATCGTCGGCATCGTTGTTTTCATTGCAGCCTGGCTGCTTCTCTCCGGCATGGCCGCCATCGGCTTTCTGATCGGCGCTGTGCTTTCCGGTGCCGCCGGCTTTATCGGCATGCACGTATCCGTTCGTGCCAACGTCCGCACGGCGCAGGCCGCATCGCACAGCCTCTCGGCCGGCCTCGATATCGCCTTCAAATCCGGAGCCATCACCGGCATGCTGGTCGCCGGTTTGGCGCTGCTCGGCGTATCCATCTATTATTTCATCCTGACAATTTTGCTCGGTCATGAAAGCGGTGCGCGCGAAGTCATCGATGCGCTTGTCGCGCTCGGCTTCGGTGCCTCGCTGATCTCGATCTTCGCCCGTCTCGGCGGCGGTATCTTTACCAAGGGTGCCGATGTCGGCGGCGATCTCGTCGGCAAGGTCGAGGCAGGCATTCCGGAAGACGATCCGCGCAATCCGGCGACGATCGCGGACAACGTCGGCGACAATGTCGGCGACTGCGCTGGCATGGCTGCCGACCTTTTCGAAACCTATGCCGTCTCCGTCGTCGCCACCATGGTTCTCGCCTCGATCTTCTTTGCCGGCGCGCCGATCCTGCAATCGGCGATGATCTATCCGCTGGCAATCTGCGGCGCCTGCATCCTCACGTCGATCGTCGGCACCTTCTTCGTCAAGCTCGGCACCAACGGCTCGATCATGGGCGCTCTCTATAAGGGCCTTGTCGTCACCGGCCTCCTGTCGATCATCGGTCTCGGCGCCGCAACATCGTTGACGGTGGGTTGGGGTTCGCTCGGACAGGCCGGCGGTGCGGATATTACGGGCACCAATCTCTTCTTCTGCGGCCTCGTCGGCCTCCTGGTAACGGCGCTCATTGTCGTCATCACCGAATATTATACCGGCACCAACAAGCGCCCGGTCAATTCGATCGCCCAGGCATCCGTGACCGGCCACGGCACGAACGTCATCCAGGGCCTTGCGGTCTCGCTGGAATCGACGGCGCTGCCTGCGATCGTCATCGTGGGCGGCATTATCGGCACCTACCAGCTCGCCGGCCTCTTCGGCACCGGCATCGCCGTTACCGCCATGCTCGGGCTTGCCGGGATGATCGTCGCGCTCGATGCCTTCGGTCCTGTGACCGACAATGCCGGCGGCATTGCCGAAATGTCCCATCTGCCGCCGGAAGTCCGCAAATCGACGGATGCGCTCGACGCCGTCGGCAACACGACGAAGGCCGTGACCAAGGGCTACGCGATCGGCTCTGCCGGTCTTGGCGCTCTCGTGCTCTTTGCGGCCTATTCCTATGACCTCAAGTATTTTGCGGCAAATGGCGACAAGTTTCCCTACTTCGCCGGCATAGGGGAAATTTCATTCGATCTCTCCAACCCCTATGTGGTGGCTGGACTGATTTTCGGTGGGCTCATTCCCTACCTCTTCGGTGGTATCGCCATGACGGCCGTCGGCCGCGCCGCCGGCGCGATCGTCGAGGAAGTGCGCCGTCAGTTCAAGGAAAAGCCGGGCATCATGCAGGGCACGGAAAAGCCGGACTACGGTAAGGCCGTCGACCTTCTGACCAAGGCCGCAATCCGCGAGATGATCATCCCCTCGCTGTTGCCGGTCCTGGCGCCGATCGTCGTCTACTTCGGTGTTCTGCTGGTCTCCGGCTCCAAGGCCTCGGCCTTCGCCGCACTCGGCGCGTCGCTCCTCGGCGTCATCATCAACGGCCTGTTCGTCGCCATCTCGATGACGTCCGGCGGCGGTGCATGGGACAACGCGAAGAAATCCTTCGAGGACGGCTTCGTCGACAAGGACGGCATCCGCCACATGAAGGGTTCGGACGCACACAAGGCTTCCGTCACCGGCGACACGGTCGGCGATCCTTATAAGGATACCGCAGGTCCGGCCGTCAATCCGGCTATCAAGATCACCAATATCGTCGCCTTGCTGCTCTTGGCCGTCCTAGCCTGATCGAACGCATAGAGACAAAGAAGAAACCCGCCGGATCGCTCCGGCGGGTTTCTTTGTTGAGTCGGATATTTACCGGATACTTGCAGGATTCTGTGGGTTGCCTGAAGGCGTTCCGAAAAGGCTCTTTGCTGCGCCGCCTGCGCCGCCTGCCAGAACCTGCTGCAGGAAGGTCAGTTCGCGGCCACCGGTTGGGGTCACGCGCGAGACCGAATCGAAGACCTTGCCGTCCTGGAGCGTGTAGTTTGCGCGGCGCGCGACGACACCGTCCTTGTCGAAGTAGATCGCAAGCACGCTCTGATCGACAACCTTCAGTTTCTGGAAGGCGACGGCGCGAGTGCGCTTCTGTGAGATGTAATAGAAGACCTCGGTGTCGAACGTTGCCGTCGTCGAAGGCGTGCCGAGCGACAGGAGCACCTGTTCGCGGCTCGAGCCTTCCGGAACGAGATTGAGGGATTGGTCGTCGACGATATAGCCGCCGTTGAGCACTGTTCCCGTTTGGCAACCTGTGAGGCTTGCTGAGGCAATCATGATGGCAATGGCTGCGCTGCTGAAGAATTTTATATCAGACTTGAAATACCGTTTCTTCAACGACATCTACTCCCTTGAGGTATCGATAGGCAACTTCTCGGCCCTGCAATCACCGCTGATGCAAAACCTTTGTGGCCTTTCCGGGGTCGAATACTCCCAATTCCCCGAGATCGAACCGACGAGGGCACTGTCCCGAAAGTGGCCACCTTCGGCATTGCAATTCGCGCCTGCTTCGGTAAACCAGCTTTCGAAATCATGCAACACGACCCACGCAACTCCGCGTGAAGAATGAGGCTTTTCCGGAAGAAACAATGATCCTCGGGCTCTTTCGCAAGAAAAACAATAATCAGGTGATCGTCGAGCGGCAGTATTCGGTACTGACCGCAGCAGCCCGCATGCCGGAATTCTATGAGACCATGCATGTTCCGGACACCGTGATGGGCCGCTTCGAGATGCTGTCGCTGGTGATGATCCTCTTCTTCCGCCGCACACGCTCTTCCGGAACCAGCGGACAGGAAATCGCCCAGGAGATCGTCGATGCCTTCTTTGAGGATATCGACCATTCGATCCGCGAACTCGGCATCAGCGACAATGGTGTGCCGAAACGCATGAAGAAGCTTGCCGGCATGTTCTATGGACGGCTCGAATCCTATTCGGCGGCAATGGATGCCGGCGACCGCGCGGCCCTTGCCGCAGCCCTTAACCGCAACATCCATCCGCAAGCCGCCGGCGCTTACGATATGGCAAGGCTTGCCAACTGGATGTTTGATGCCGAAGCCGACCTGTCGGCCCAGTCCGAAGACCGGATCGCCACCGGCTCAGCGACGCTGCCACAAACAGCGTAAGGAGGACGCCATGAAGCACCGCAACGACGACATTCCGTTTTCTTACCTCGTCAAGGTCGGCCATATCTCCGCGAACCCCGTCGAGGTGCATCTCGAAGCGGACGAGAAGGAGCGGAAGGCGCTTGCCGAAAACTGGAACGTCCTGTCCGTCGACGATCTGCGTGCGGACCTGCAGATCAATCGCTGGAAGAAGGATGGCATCCGCGTGAAGGGCAGGGTACAGGCAAAGATCGTTCAGGCCTGCGTGGTGACGCTCGAGCCGGTGCCGGCTGATATTGACGAGCAGTTCGATCAGATATTCGTGCCCGAAAATTCGAAACTCGCCCGACCTCCGGCCAGCGAGGCCGGCGAAATGATTCTCGATCCCGACGGGCCGGACCTGCCGGAGACCTTCTGCGGCGACACGATCGACGCGGGTGAGGTGGTGATGGAATTCGCCGCGCTGGCGATCGATCCCTATCCCCGCAAGCAGGGTGTCGAGTTTACCGGCCATATCGAGGATACCGGCGAAAACGACAAGAAGCCTTCTGCCTTTGCGGTGCTCAAGGATTGGAAGAAGGACTGAAAACCCGTTGAGTATTTGATACAATTCAGTTGTAAGCGATAGGAAAACCGGTATTTTGGCCGAAATTTTCGCTCCCCTCAGGCGAAAGAAAAGGATCAGGGACGCGTGATAAGAATATCTCTCGACCTCATGGGTGGCGACTTTGGTCCCCAAGTTGTCATCCCCGGTGCCGCGAAAGCTTTGGAAAGGCATCCGGATATCTCCTTCGTCTTTTTTGGACTGAAAGAGCAGTGCGATCCGGTTCTCGCCAAGTTTCCGAAGGTCAGGGAAAAGTCTGTCTTCCACGATTGCGAACTTGCCGTTCGCATGGACGAGAAGCCGAGCCAGGCGCTGCGCCGCGGCCGCTATGTTTCCACCATGTGGCGCTCCATCGAGGCCGTGAAGAAGGGCGACGCCGATGTCGCCGTTTCCGCGGGAAATACCGGCGCGCTGATGGCCATGGCAAAGTTCTGTCTGCGCACGATGGCCAATATCGAGCGCCCGGCGATTGCGGCCATCTGGCCGACGCTTCGGGGCGAGAGCATCGTTCTCGATGTCGGCGCCACGATCGGCGCTGATTCTCAGCAGTTGATGGATTTCGCTCTGATGGGCGGTGCGATGGCGCGCGCGCTTTTCGAACTCGAACGTCCGACGGTGGGCTTGCTGAACGTCGGCGTCGAAGAGGTGAAGGGCCAGGAGGAGGTCAAGGAGGCAGGCCGGCTGCTTCGCGAGGCCCATATCGATTCGCTCGAATATTCCGGTTTCGTCGAAGGCAATGACATCGGCAAGGGCACCGTCGATGTCGTCGTGACCGAAGGTTTCTCGGGCAATATCGCCCTGAAGGCGGCAGAAGGTACGGCAAAGCAGATCGCCGAATACCTGCGTGCCGCGATGTCGCGCACGCTACTTGCTAGGATCGGCTATCTCTTCGCCAAGAGCGCCTTCGACATGCTTCGCGAAAAGATGGACCCTAGCAAGGTCAATGGCGGCGTATTCCTTGGTCTCAACGGCATCGTCATCAAGAGCCATGGCGGCGCCGATGCAGACGGCATCGCCGCAGCCATCGAGGTCGGCTATGACATGGCCAAGAATGGCCTTAATCAGAAAATAGAAAACGATCTCAAGAAATATCATGCCAAGCGGCTGCCCCCGATGGGGCCGGAAGCTGCATGAGCGACAGGGTTTTAGCAGAATGATCCGTTCAGTGGTTCGCGGGTTCGGAGCCGCACTCCCGAAGCGCGTAATGACCAATCGCGAGATGGAAGATGTCGTCGATACGTCGGACGAGTGGATCGTCCAGCGCACCGGCATCCGCCAGCGATACATCGCAGGCGACGGCGAAACGACGTCCTCGCTCGGCGAGCAGGCTGCGCGTGCGGCGCTCGACAAGGCCGGCCTGACGTCTGCCGATATCGATCTCATCATCTGCGCCACCTCAACGCCCGACAACACCTTCCCGGCGACGGCGGTCAATATTCAGAACCGCCTCGGCATGCACCACGGCTTTGCTTTCGACGTTCAGGCCGTCTGCACCGGTTTCGTCTATGCCGTGACGACGGCGGACGCCTATATCCGCGGCGGCCTTGCCAAGCGTGCCCTCGTGATCGGCGCGGAAACCTTCTCCCGCATCCTTGATTGGAACGACCGCACGACCTGCGTGCTCTTCGGCGACGGTGCCGGCGCGATTGTGCTCGAGGCTGCCGAAGGTGAAGGAACGACGGCTGACCGCGGCATCCTGACGGCGCATCTTCGCTCCGATGGATCGCACAAGGAGAAACTCTTCGTCGATGGCGGCCCGTCCACCACCGGCACCGTCGGCAAGCTGCGCATGGAAGGCCGCGAGGTCTTCAAATATGCCGTCGGCATGATCACCGACGTGATCCAGGCCGCGTTCGATTCGACGGGAACGACCGCCGAAGACCTCGACTGGCTCGTGCCGCACCAGGCGAACCGCCGTATCATCGACGGCTCCGCCAAGAAGCTGCATATCGCTCCCGAGAAGGTCGTCATCACCGTCGACCTGCACGGCAACACATCAGCCGCCTCGATCCCGCTCGCACTTGCCACTGCCGCAGGCGACGGACGCATCAAGAAGGGCGATCTGGTGATGCTGGAGGCGATGGGCGGCGGCTTCACTTGGGGTGCCATGCTGCTGCGCTGGTGACGGCGAAGAATCGCAAAAAACTGGCGACGAACAAGAGCTTGACCGTAAGGCGCAAGACAAATAGTCTTTGCTCGCTTTTAAAAAATATTTTGTAGAATTGGCGGGGAGACCATGACCGGAAAGACAGTGACGCGAGCAGACCTGGCGGAATCGGTTTTCCGGAAGGTCGGTCTCTCCAGGACCGAATCTGCCGAACTCGTAGAGACCGTGCTCGACGAAATCTGCAATGCGATCGTCCGTGGCGAAACCGTCAAGCTTTCCTCCTTCGCCACCTTCCAGGTCCGCGATAAGAACGAGCGGATCGGCCGCAATCCCAAGACGGGCGAAGAAGTGCCGATCTCGCCCCGTCGGGTAATGACCTTCAAGGCTTCGAATGTCCTGAAGACCCGTATTCTCAAGGCGCATACGTTGCGCAAGGTCAAGCAGAAGCCCGCAAATCCGGCCATGTAAGGATGCAAAGAGATAGGTTTACACCTGTCCCTGATTGCTATCTCCCGATCATTTTTTCTTCAATCGCGCTTCCGACTTGTGGGCTATGCGAAGACGTGACTTGAATTCGACGCCGCAAACCGTTGAAATATGATGAGTCGCGGTTTGAACCGCCGCCGGTGATCGCGTAGGGAGTACGACCTTGGACAAGAGCCCCGATGCTTTCCGAACAATCAGCGAAGTCGCTGACGACCTCGATCTGCCGCAACACGTTCTGCGTTTCTGGGAAACACGCTTTCCGCAGATAAAGCCGATGAAGAGGGGCGGCGGGCGCCGCTATTACCGGCCGGAAGACGTGGATCTGCTGAAGGGCATCCGGCATCTTCTTTACGACCACGGCTATACGATCAAGGGCGTTCAGAAGCTCTTGAAGACCAACGGCAACAAGTTCGTCGTCGCTGTTGCGCAGGGTGATCTTGCCAGCGTCGAGGCACTTGCCTCGGGTGGCAGGGACAGCGCTCCGGGTGAGCCGCGCGTCGGCATTGCGGAGGAGGATCAATTGGTCGGCCGCGCCAAGCCGCCGATTACCCGCCGCTTCTTCAATTTCGTTGCCGGCGACGACGATCAGGCGGAAGTCTCGATCGGCAAATCGAGCGTCAGCAAGGAGGACAGGGCACTTCTGCAGGAGGCGCTCTACGATCTTCTGGAATGCAAGCGCCTCCTGGATCAAGTGCGGTAGAAGATTGCGTTCGAGCCTCGCCTCCGCGAGCGGGCGGATTCACGCCTGATCCGATCACTCGAGGATTTCAATGACGCGGTGCGTCTGAGGTTCGACGATCACTCTGCGATTGTTCACGACGGTATAAGCATAGCCGTCGACATTCGGGACCTCATGGATTTCGACCGTTTCCGGAAGTGTCGTTCCGACGACGACATCGCCCTCATAGACGATAGAAGGCACCTGCTGCTCCATCACATAGGTGCGAACTTCGCCCGGCAACACGATGGAACCCGTAGGGGCGGGGTCGATGACAACCGTACCCTGCGCGAAGGCAGCGGAGCAGGCCGTCAGCACGGCGGCGGTCGTGGCCAGCATGGTCTTGCGCATAGGACAAACCTCCTTTCCTTACCCAGCCTTGATAAAAAAACGCCCCCACGGGTCCGTTGTTCCGGAAAAGGTCACCGCCGCCTGCTGCTGCCTCTGCACTGACCTTGGCAAAGCTGCCGGCATCTGTGTAGAGAGGATCGCATGAGCGGACTCGTGCGACGAGAACCGTCAGGAGAAACAGAAGGGACAATCCTGATCTGCGTCCGCCTTTCTGCTTCCAAAGTCCATTTCGCAAGGAATTCCCTGTGTCTTCTCCCAATGTACCCGGCAAAGCCTATGATGCGTTCCTCTTCGACATGGATGGCACGCTGCTCAACTCCATAGCGGTCGTCGAGCGCGTATGGAGCGAATGGGCAAAGGATCACGGCCTCGAGCCGGAAGTCTTCCTGAAGACGATACACGGCATCCGCGCCAGCGACGTCATCCGTCAGCTGGCGCTCCCCGGTGTGGATCCGAAATACGAGGCGGATAAGCTGCTGGCCGAGGAAATGGAAGATGTCGAAGGTATCATACAGATCCCCGGCGCAATCCGCTTTCTAAACAACATTCCCTTCGATAGGTGGGCGATTGTCACGTCGGCCCCGATCGAACTCGCCAAGCGCCGCATGGCTGCCGCCGGCATCCCGATGCCGAAGGTCATCGTCACCGGCGAGGAGGTTTCGGCAGGCAAACCCAGCCCGGAATGCTATCTGCTCGGCGCCAGCCGCCTGGGAGTCGATCCAAAGCGCTGCCTGGTCTTCGAAGATGCGGTTGCGGGCATACTTGCAGGAGAAGGTGCAGGAGCCGATGTCACCGTCATTACCGCAACACATGCCACACCCTTCGAAACGCCGCATTTCACGATCGCGGACTACGAGGCATGGACCGTGAAGACAATCGGCGGCAGCGGAATCGGAATCGTCGGAGCCTGAGTGGGATATCGGCTTTTTGCGCGGAGAACGGCTTTTTCCGCTTGCATTGGACGCCGCGAAAAACTAAACGAAACAAGCCGTTTCGGCAGGTCGGGGCGTAGCGCAGCCCGGTAGCGCACTTGACTGGGGGTCAAGGGGTCGCTGGTTCGAATCCAGTCGCCCCGACCATTTATCCCCTTGAAATCTCAGTCAAAACTTGACCATGACCTCGTCATGGAGCAAAGCCGGAAGAAAACCGGCCGCTCGCGAAACCGTGATGATCTGTTATCGCGTTATGCCGGTTTTTTCCGGAACAAGTCCGTCCCCCTCAGGGTTAGCCTCCGTCACCCACGCAACACTGGAGGACCCTATGCGTATGAAACTTTTAGCAGCATCGATTTTGGCCCTTGGCATGGCAACATCGGTTTCCTATGCCCAGAGCCAGGGCGCCCCGGCCGGCTCAACGACTTCGCCGCCAATGGTGCCCGAAGCGGAAGACTACCCCTTTGGCCAAGATAACAATCCGCCTGCCAGGGTTGATCCCAATCCAACCGGCAGCATAACCACGACGCCAGGTGGCTCCATGGAAAGCAATTGCTCTGCGTACGACAAGGCACGGACCTCTCCTGGCCGCGGTGACGACCAGACTGATACGGCTGAATTGTGCGGCAACAAGTAACGGGGCGCTGTCGAAAAGGAGGCCGGCTTCCTGCGGGGGCCGGCCCTTCCTTGAGGATCACTGGCTGCTCAGTCGGCGCTGTCGACCACATCACGTCGTCTGACGAGCTTGAGGCTTCTGTCTGCCTGAATGATGTAGGTCTCCTCCACCCATCGGCCGGTCGGGTCGATAAACTGGTGGGGAAGAACGGAGCCGGGCGGCGATTTGCTAAGTCGGGCCTGTGGCTGGCCGCCATATGTGATGCTCCCGCGTATCGGCTCAATTCCTTCGGAGCCGCTGGAGCAGCCAGATAACGCGAGTGCAGCCACCAAAATCGTCCACCGAATTTCCATCATTGCCGGCCTTCAAATGTTTTGCCGCGTAACGGCGTAACGTTTTCAATGTTGCGCGTCTTTCGCGCGCAACAGTAGATGGTGCTCTGCTTTATGCAGGAAAGCATAAGCTCGATTAGCGTGCGAAATAAAGTAGGCAAACGGCAGTCAGGGGTGCGAGCACAAGTGCCGTCACGCCAACAACCCACCTCGAACCTCGAGACATTTGTTCCAGTTGCCAAGCCGGAAATCGGCGTGCATACTGTCTATATCGTCGGCCATGGATGGGCGGCTGGCGAATGATGCGGTTGTGCTTTCGCCCTCATGGGAAGTGCGGCTCGATGCTCAATACACCTTTTCATCCCCGTGATTTGCCGCTCTTTTCGGAGGATCTGGATGTGATTTCCGGAGTGCTCGATATTGTCTGCGAGGCGAGGGGGCTGAGCCGTAACACGCCCGAAGCCGAACATCTCGGCGCGCTGATCATCCAGCTCTATCGCCAGGGCGCCAAGGACAGCACA
Organism: Rhizobium sullae; assembly: GCF_900169785.1. GTDB lineage: Bacteria > Pseudomonadota > Alphaproteobacteria > Rhizobiales > Rhizobiaceae > Rhizobium > Rhizobium sullae. The sequence goes on along the minus strand of NZ_FWER01000002.1, from coordinate 110,397 downwards.
AAACTCGCCGCGCTTGCGCAGGCTTATCTCTAGCCCTCACTTCTCATCGACGGAAATGCGGCAACTATCAATCGTCGTTGGCGGCGTTGAGGTTTTCGGGGCGGATGCCATCGTCGCTTGACGTGCGCGCCCGCAGCCGCACGCCGGGACCGCCTTCGTCCTGATTGCCGCTTGCGATGAAGATCACGCCGGCTGCTTCCAGCGCGTGCTTGGCGGCCAGAAAGGCGCGGGGCTCGCCCGTCCCGTCGCCGTCTTCGAGTGCCTCTATCGCTTCCGGCGTCAGGCCAGACGCAGCGGCAAGCTCATCGATGCTCATCCCGGTCATGGCGCGCGCGCCGCGTATCTGCATTCCTGTGATCATGTTTGGAAGTTTAGCGCGAATGCCGCCGTTCTCAAGTATTTAGGCTGCGCCCGGGGCCGTGAAATTCTGTCGGTGGCGGTGTTCGAGCGCAGCGCATCCCCAGACGATGCCGAGGAGAAGATAGACATGCCGCCAATGGTCGATGTCGATGACGTTGCCGACCGCCGCATGGCCGATGATGCAGATCCATGCGATCATCAGGTAAGGCTGCCATGGCCGGTCCCTGAGGAGGCTCTTGAAACCAAGGTAAAGCGTCCACACGAGCATCGACACGTAGGAGACGAAGCCGAGCCAGCCATAGGTTGTCAGCGTCTTCAGCCAGATATTGTGCTCGTCTTCCGGAAAGATCGTGCCGAACACCATCGGCCCGATGCCGAGCGGCCTTTCCATCATCATCTGGAAGCCGATGCGGTGGCGGTCGAAACGGCCGAGATAGGCGCCGTCATATTCCTGGACGAGTTGCGCGCGTGCGCTGAAAAGATCGCTGACCTGCGGAAACTGCAGGGCGATCAAAAGCGCTGAGACCATCAGGACCATCGCCATCAGCGAGAGGACGAGGATGCGCAGCCGGAAGGCGCCGCTTCGCTCCTTCAGCAGCATCATGAATATGAGCAGCGCGACGGCGAGCAGGAAGAGACCCCAGGCGGCGCGCGAGAAGGACAGGAACACGCCGAGCGCTAGGATCAGCAGTGCGGCGGCGCGCAACGGCGAGGTCTTCAGGTCGCGCGTCAGAATGCCATGGATGAGGTAGAGGGAAGGGGCGACGAGGAACGGTCCGAAGACGTTTGGATCCTGGAATGCGCCCTTCGCACGGTCGTAGAGCGTGAAGACTTCGGCGCCGGGAAAGGCATGGAAATAGCCGAGGATACCGAGCAACGAGGTGATGACGGCGGCAACGACCCAGGCATTGAACATCAGCGGCAGTCGTTTGGCGCTGTCTTCGATGATTGCCGCATAGAACACCGAGGTCAGGGCCAGGAAGGTCGAGACAGCGACATACATCAGCCCGCCGGTCATATCCTTCATTTGGGTTAGCGACAGCATGCCGCCGACATTGAAGGTGAGGAGTAGGGTCAGAAGCACCGCGGTGTAGCGCGAGATGCGAAGGCCGAGGATGAACCAGATGCCGACAAGCCCCGCCATCCACAGTTCGTAAGGCGCGGGCTCATTAATCACGAAGCCGGCGAGGAAGACGCCGAAGGCGACCATCGCCGAGCCAATGAGGCGCAGTGCGGCGCGCTGCGGCTGGGCGACGCGGAACTGTGTCGCCTCGACCGCGCTCAATAGGCGTTTTCCGTGTTGAGCAGCCGGATCGGCGTCAGGAACAAAATCTTGAGATCGAACCAGAGCGACCAGTTCTCGATATAGTAGAGGTCGTAGGCCGTGCGGAATTTGATCTTGTCGTCATTGTCGATCTCGCCTCGCCAGCCGTTGATCTGCGCCCAGCCGGTCACGCCGGGCTTGACGCGATGGCGTGCGAAATAGCCTTCCACGATATCGCCCCAGGCGCGATCCTTCGTCTGCGCCAGGACGGCGTGAGGCCGGGGACCGACGAGCGACAGATCGCCCTTTAGCACATTGAATAGTTGCGGCAATTCATCGATCGAGGATTTGCGGATGAAGCGGCCGACCGGCGTCACGCGGGGATCGCCCTTGGTCACCACTGTCTTGGCGTTGTAATCGCTCATGCTGGTGTACATCGAGCGGAACTTGAAGACGTTAATGACCTCGTTATTGAAGCCATGCCGCTTCTGCATGAAGAAGACAGGCCCCTTGGACGTCAGCTTGATTGCGATGGCGGTGAGGATCATCACCGGCCAGAGCAGGGCAAGGGCAAGCGATGCGAAGAAGATGTCGAAGCCGCGCTTGGCGACGGAATCCCAATCGCGGATCGGCTTCTTGAAAATGTCGAGCATCGGCACGGAGCCGACGTGGGAATAGGCACGCGGCCGGAACCGCAGCCGGTTGGCATGGGCCGCAAGGCGAATGTCGACCGGCAGGATCCAGAGTTTCTTCAGGAGCTGCAGGATACGGGCCTCGGCGCTGAGCGGCAGCGCGATGATCAGCATGTCGATCCGGGTGAGCCGCACGAATTCGACCAGCTCGGCAACCGTGCCGAGCTTCGGATAGCCGGCGACCATGACCGGCGAGCGCTTCTCGCCCCGATCATCGAAGATGCCGCATATGCGGATGTCGTTGTCGGCCTGTTGCTCGAGGATGCGGATCAGATCCTTGGCAGGTTCGCCGCCGCCGACGATCACGGCGCGGCGCTCCATGACGCCGTTGCGCGCCCAGTTGCGGATGCCGTAGGCGACCAGGAAGCGCGACCCAAGCAGGAAGAGCGAGGCAAGCGAGAACCAGGCGATATGCAGGTTTATCTGCGACCATGGGAGATCGCGGAAGAGCGAAAAGATCACTTCCGTTCCGGTAAAGGCGGCTGCCCAGGCACTGAGGATGCGCGGCAGTAGGCGAATGCGGGCTCTGAGCGCCGGAATGGAATAGGTATCCGCAAGCTGCAGCGCCACAACGCCCAGCGCCGCCACGGCGGCTGCCATGCCCGCGCGTGCAGCAAGGCTTTCGCTACCGTCGCCGGGCCAGATCAGGAAGGCGAGCAGCCCGATTGCGAATTGCGAGACGAATTCGAAGAGGCGCAGCTGGCCGATGACCATCGACGGCGAACGCGTTCCCTCGCGGAACTGTTCGGCGATCTGCCGGGCATAAGGGTTGATCTGTCCCGGCGTTTCCTGGTCGCCGCCGTCTGCGTTGGCCGCGGAGACCCGCTTGCGCAGGGCTTCCACGTCGAACTGATCGCTTTTCTCTGCTTTGTTCATGGGCTTCAGCCGCTCGTTGTCTCAAACGGCATTAGCAGAAAGGCCCTAAGAAAGATTTACGGATGCCTCATAGGTTTCGGAGGTCGGCGCCCCCTCGACGAGCGTGTGGTACAGTTTCAGGACATCTCTTGCCATCACGGCAGCGGAAAAAACGGATTTCACCGAGTCGATCGAAGGCATCACGGCATGATGCCAGCCGGGTGTCGTCAGCGCTTCGGCCATGACGCGGGCAAGGTCATCCGCGTTGTCAGGTGCGACGAGAGCGGGACTGTTCCCGCCGAGCACTTCCGGGATGCCGCCGACGCGGCTGGCGATGACGGTCTTTCCGGCGCCGAGTCCTTCGAGGATGATGTAGGGCATGGCTTCGGCGCGAGATGGCACCACCAGGTTCTGCGACATCCCGAAGGCTTCCTGCACACGCATGGGCGGCAGCATGCCGATACGCTTGCCGAGGCCGCGTTCGACCATCATGTCGCGGTATTTCTCGCGATCCGGCCCGTCGCCGATCATCAGCGCCGAGAGGGGCCGTCCGATCAGCCGTTCGGTTTTGGCAAATGCGTCCACAAACAGATCGGGACCCTTGAGGTCTCGGAGCATGCCGACATAGATGAAATGCACGGCGTCGGATCGTGTGGGGATGATCTGAAAATCCCGCTCTGCGATCCCGTTGTAGATCAGCCGCGTCATGGGCCTCGGCCGTCCGACCTTCTTTGCATAGGTGTCGCGCTCGTATTCGCAGATGAAAACGAGGGCATCGGTGAAATATTCCTGCAGCCGCTCCATCCGCAGAATGAACTGTCCGGTGAGCGACGAGCGGGAATAGTGCAGGCTTCCGCCATGGGCGGTATAGAGGCGGGCTACGCGATACCTGTTCACCCGCAAGGCTGAGCCGACAAGCCGCGCGAGCACGCCGCCCTTGGCGCCGTGTCCGTGCAGCACGTCCGGCCGCAAACTTTTGATTTTGTTGTATGTGTCCCATATCACTCCGATATCGGAGAGCGCGACGGAGCGCCGGATCGGTATGCGCGTCAGCCCGAGCGAGAGGTAGGGACGGATATCGTCGAACAGCCGGTCCTCGTGCTCGCCCCCGGTGGAACTGTCGCAGAGGATGCCGACCTCATGTCCCGCCTTGCTGTGTTCTTCCACCAAATCGCGAACATGGCGAAATATCCCGCCAACGGGGGACCTGAAACAATGGAGTATGCGGAGAGGTCGCTGTTCAGCCATCAGCGATCAGAACAGCCGTTCGCGGACATAGATCGTGTCGCCGGCGATGATCGAGGATGAAATGTTGACGCGTCCGGTCAGTACTTGGCCGTTGATCTTGCGGGTGACGTCGACCGTGCCCTGATTGGCGCGGGAGGTGAAGCCGCCGGCAACGGCGATCGCGTTCTGCACCGTCATGCCCGGCACATAGGAATACTGGCCCGGCTGGCCGACTTCGCCCATGATGAAGATGGAACGGTAGCGGTCGACATCGATCGTCACGTCGGGGTCGCGCAGATAACCCTGCTGCAGTTTTTGGGCGATCTGGCCGGAAAGCTGCTGCAGCGTGCGTCCGCGCGCAGGCACCTGTCCGACGAGCGGGAAGGCGATGTAGCCGGCCTGATCGACCATATAGGTATTGGTCATGCTCGGCTGATCAAAAACGGTGATGCGCAGGCGGTCGCCGCTGTCGAGCGCATAGGGCTGGATGGTGGCCTGGTTGAAAGCTCTCGGCGCTGGCTTATAGGTGTTGCAGCCGCTCAATGCCGCCGTCATTGCGACAAGGCTCAGAGCCAGAAGCGTCTTGGGCTGGGCGAAAAGCATCCGCGTTATGCTCACAGGAAACGAACTCGATGCTGCCGTTATCGATCCGTTAGGGTTAATGGCCGGTAAAAATGCGTCGGATTTTTTGCTCTTCGCCCGGTCACGCTTTGCTTTGCTTGTGCCAGGCAACATTAACCGTCGGGTTACTATAGTCGTTTACACTTCGCGCCATGTTTGTTCTTGGAGTACGAGTATGTCCGGCGTAGCGGGTAATCAGGATGTGGACATCGACCTTGGCCAGCTCGCGCGAGCAGTCTGGACGCGCCGGCTAAAGGTTCTCGCGATCACGCTGATCGGGGCAGGGGTTGCCTTTGCCGGCGCCAAGATGATCTCGCCGAAATACCGTGCCGAAACGCGTCTGCTGATTGAGCAGCGCGCACCGGCCTTCGCCAATACGCGGCCGAACGACGGCAATGCCGGGCCGCTGCTCGACGAGTTGAACATTGCGAGCCAGGTTCAGCTCCTGCAGTCCGCCGATATCATCAAGCAGGTCATCAACAGCGAGAAGCTCTACGAGCTGCCCGAGTTCGACAATGCCGCCAACGGCTCGGCCCTGAGCGATATCCTCGTGGCGCTGCAAATCAAGAAGAACCCGCTCGAAAATCCGCCGGAAGAGCGGGTGATCGACGCGTTCATGGAACGTCTCCAGGTTTACCAGGTTCCGGGTTCGCGCGTCATCGGCATCACCTTCACGTCGAAAGACCCGAAGGTTGCCGCGCGCATCCCGAATGCCATGGCGAACGTCTATCTCGCGACGCAGAGCGGCGCCAAACTCGATACGAACTCCGAAGCCACCCGCTGGCTCGAGCCGGAAATCGACAGCCTCCGCCGAAAGGTGAGCGAGGCCGAGCAAAAGGTTGCCGAATACCGGGCCAAGCACGGCCTCCTGCCAACGAACGGCGGCAGCAATTTTCCGCAGCAGCAGCTCAATGATATCTCAGCCGAGCTGACCCGCGTGCGCGGCGAGAAGGCAAATGCGGAGGCACGCGCCCAGTCCGTCCGCAACGCCCTTGCCTCCGGCGAGGCGTCGGATACGCTGCCGGACATCATGGCGTCGCAATCCATGCAGCGCCTGAAGGCCACCGAATCCGGCCTCCAGTCGCAGATTTCCGATCTCAGCACGTCGCTGCTCAACAACCATCCGAGGCTGAAGAGCCTGCGTGCGCAGCTTGCCGACATCAAGACGCAGATCCGCCAGGAGACGCAGAAGATCCTGGCCGGCATCGAGAGCGAGGCGAAGGTCGCCGGTCTTCGGGCCGCCGAACTCGAGCGCCAGTCCGGCACGTTGCAGGCAAACAGTGCCCAGGCGGGCGAGGACGAGGTCGGCCTCAACGCGCTGCAGCGCGAGGCGAACGCCCAGCGCCAGCTGCTCGAAACCTACCTCGCGCGCTACCGGGAAGCCGCTTCCCGCGCCGACAGCAATTCAAGCCCGGCGGATGCGCGCATCGTCTCGAGCGCCATCGAGCCAGTCGATCCGTATTTCCCGAAAGTCGTGCCGATCGTTGCCGTTGCCGCCATCGCGACACTGATCACGAGCGCGATCGTCATAATGCTCGCTGAGCTCTTCAGCGGCCGGGCCTTGCGCCCGGTCGTCGGCAGCGTCGAGCCCGCCGCCGCGCCGATCGAGGAAGGCAGGCAGGCCGCCGCGGCGCCGAAAGCCAGGCGTGACGTCAAGCCCAGCATGCTTTCGGCACCGGTGGAGGAGGAGCCTGCGGAGGAGGCTTCCGCAGAACCGCATGCAGCTCTGCAAGAAGAAAACGAATTCTCGATCAGCTCCGTCGCGGACTACCTGACGAGCAGCCGGGCAACGCTCGCCGTCGCGATATCGCCAACCGGTGATGATGGCTCCGCGGCAACCGTTACACTTGCCCGCACGCTGACCGATGCCGGCCGGCGCGTGGTTCTGGTCGACATGACCGGTTCCGGCTATCCGACCGAGCTGATGGCTGAGGATCTGAACGCGCCGGGCGTCACCGATCTGCTCTGCGGTGCTGCCGCCTTCGGTGAAACGATCCATGGCGACCGTCACTCCGACGCGCACCTGATCCCGCAAGGCACCAGCGATATCCGTCAGGCGATGCGCGGCGCAGACCGGCTTTCGCTGCTGCTCGATGCATTGTCCTCTGCCTACGACCTCGTGATCGTCGAGTGCGGCGCAGCGGATGTTGCCGGCGTCTCCCGCCTCACGCGCAGCAAGGATGTCGAGATCATCCTTTCGATGCCGGAGGTGATCGAAGAGGAATTCGTCTTCGCGATGACGGAGTTCGAGAAGGCGGGCTATCAGCGAGTCGTGCTGATGTCCGGCGGCGAGGCCATCGCGGACGACCTCCGACGCCACGCTGCCTGATCAGGCGCCGATCTTTGCCCGGATGCGCTGTGCGAATTTATAGAGATCCGGGCGGGCCTTGATATAGGCCTTGCTCCGCGTGATCATCCGGTGTGCAATCCCGGCGATGCGTCCGATAGCAGAGACCGGCAGTATGACGTCGTGGTGATCCGTTTCGATCGGTGCCCAGGAGCGCTTGTAGACCTGGTCGCCGAGGCCGAAATCGAAGAGCGCGGTGCCCTTCCCATGCAGGCCGGAAATCATCTGCCAAAAGAGGAATTCGCCCGGGCTTGCATCGGCCGCCAGGCTCTCGTCGATCGAGCTGAATTGGCAGACCACGTGATCGCCCTTGCGCGAAATGCCGGACAACGCGGCGATATGGTCTTCATTCTCGCCCTTGAGACGGATCGCGTGCATCTGCAGCCCGAAATCATCGCCGTTGCGAATATCGATCAGGCCATGGAGGAAAGCCCGCGTATCCGCATCCGCAAAGACGTCAAGCAGCCCGAGTGCCTTGAAGCGCTCGGCTTTCTGCGCAAAAAACTGCTCAAGAAAGGCGTGCTGCTCGTCGGCCATCCCGCCTGCGACATAGTCGAAGCCGCCAATGGCCTCGAGCCGCTTCGATTGCACCCGAAACTTCTTCCGGCGGCTCTTGGCGTTCAATTGCTTGAGGGTCGCCTCGAAGTCTTCAAGCAGCGGCAGCTGATAGGCGTGGTTCTGGTTCTGCACCACCGGCAGCAGGCCGAGCGGGTTCCTCCGGCCGCGCCATTCCAGCGGGATGTTCTGCAGCAGCAGCAGATCGGCCTTGCTGCGAAGGGCGTGGCGAAGGCTCTTGGCGAAACGATGCGCGTCGAGATCACCGCTGCCGTGGAGAACATGCTCCGAGAAAAGCCCCGTATTGATATTGCTGTGATCGGCACCGATGAATTTCGCGATCCGCACGCCATGGACGCGTTCGATTTCAACCGGCAGGATAAAGGCCGTCTCTAGCCCGCAGACGCCCCGCAAAATGGCGAGCGGCCGTCTGTAGGCGCTGACCCAGCTGTGACACCAGTCATAGGCCTGATGGAGCGATGTCAGATTGTTCCGCTCCAGCGCGCGCCAATCCTTTTCCAGCGGCGCCATCGTGTCGAAGACCGTGACATCGAGTTCTGCGACGGCGAGCTTCGCACCAAGTGAGTGAAGGCTTGCGATGCTGGTGTCGGCTTTCGCCGCTTCGTCGAGCGGCGGTTGATGGGCATCGAGCTTTTGCGTCTGCACGGGTCTTCTCCGGTCAAGATGGCTTGGCCGGAAACATAAAGGGCGAGTGCCTTCATTTGGCTTAAATGCAAGAGGGGAGGTCGTCTTTTCCGCGGATCACGGTTATTCCGGCGTTAACGGCACTCACTTCGGCGGCGGGCCGGCCATCCATCTGATGATCAGCATAGCTGGTAGAACCCAGAGAAGGCCCGTCAGCGAGAAATAGAGAAGGTGGACCCACCACGGGGATTCCGCGAGCGTCGCGACGGCGATCGTGTTCGCCAAAAGCGCATAAAGAATCACGAGAACGACGATGAGGATCGTGCCGATGAATTTGCGCAAGCGGACGGGCATGAATTCTCTTTCCGGAACGTATGGAGCGGCGCGACGGCATGCCGCAAAGCTTCGGGGCTTGTTTTGCATGAGCCGGTGGGGCAAATCAACTGCCGGAAAGAAGGAGCAATCATGGCTGTCGCGAACTCGACCACGGAACAGGCGATCTTGAGCGAGGTCCACAGGCTGGACAGGAACCGCCGCGCGCTCCGCATGTGGCTTGGTTTCGTGCTTCTCGCGCTCGTCAGTCTCGTCCTCGTCGGCGGCGCGACGCGGCTTACCAATTCCGGCCTCTCGATCACCGAATGGAAGCCGATCCATGGGATCGTTCCGCCGCTCACTGCCGCCGAATGGGAGGAAGAGTTCAAGCTCTACCAGCGCATCCCCGAATTCCAGCAGTTGAATAGCGACATGACCGTCGAGGATTTCAAGACCATCTTCTGGTGGGAATGGGCGCATCGGCTGATCGCCCGCGGGATCGGCGTCATTTTTGCTTTGCCGCTTGCCTATTTCTGGGTGGCGGGCATGGTCGAACGGCATCTGCGCTGGCCGCTCATCGGCATCCTGGCGCTCGGCGGCCTGCAGGGCTTCATCGGCTGGTGGATGGTCTCTTCCGGTCTTTCGGTCCGCACCGATGTCAGCCAGTATCGCCTGGCGACGCACCTCGTCATGGCCTGTCTGATCTTTGCGGCCTGCATGTGGATCATGCGGGGCCTTTCTCCCCATTCGGATGACGCCGCGCCCACCGTAAGCTCGCGGACATGGGCAGCGATAATCGCAGCCCTCTCGCTCTTCCAGATCTATCTCGGCGCGCTGGTTGCCGGCCTCGATGCAGGCTTCACCTACAACACCTGGCCGCTGATGGATGGCGCGATCATCCCGTCCGACCTTCTTATCCAGCAGCCCGCCTGGATCAACTTCTTTGAAAACCCGAAGACCGTACAGTTCATCCATCGCGCCGGCGCCTACGCGCTCTTCGCGCTCGCGTTGATCAACATGGTGATCGCGCTCCGCGCAGCCCCTCAAACCACCCACGCCCGCCGCGCCGTCGTCCTCTTCGCGCTCGTCGCGCTGCAGGCCGCAATCGGCATCGCCACACTCCTCCTGCAGGTCCCGCTTCATTGGGGTCTTCTGCACCAGGCCGGTGCCCTCGTCGTCCTGGGCTTCGCCGTCGCCAACTGGCGCGCCTTCTACGGCGAGTTTCCGCGCGACACGATAGTTGCCGAAAGAGACTGAGCAGGAGGTGGCGTTGGGCGCTTACTGCAAAATCCCGTCGAGCGCCGGCATGCCGATGATGGCGGCCGCGGCGATGAGCAGATAGCAGATCAGCCGGAAGGTGCCCTCCTTACCAATCCGAATAGCTTCGAGCCGTCATAGAGGCCGAGCGCATAGCCCGGCAGAACGACGAGCGTCAGCGCGAAGGCGGCCTGGACGAAAAGCCCTCCGGCATAATAGCTGATCGCGCTGAATCGGGTGGAGATCGCGAAGTAGAGGATGACATTCGCCCGGACACGGGTGAAGTCGCTCTTGCCGCCGGCCCAATACGCAACGACCGGCGGGTCGCCGAGCTGTGCCGCGCCGCTGGTGAGGCCGACCCCGGCACTGAGCGGCGCGCGGCTCGCCGTGGTAGCGCCAGCCGGATACGAGCGGTGCCAGCAGTGAGATGGGGATGACGGTGATGATCCAGCGGAGCATCACATCAGCGCAAGTGCGACTGTGCCCGCAGGAACGCCGAGCGCTGCGCCGCCCGCCATCGCGAACAGCTCGCGCCGGTTGGCGCTGTGCCAGGCAGGTGGAATCATGCCGAGCGTCGCAAGTCCGTCAATGAGCAGCAAAACGGGCGGAATCAGCTTCCGGCCGACGGTCGCTTCGCCGAGCGGAATGAAGATCAGCGCCGCCCCGAGGCCCGAAAGCCGCGCGCGAGCCCGGCAACGAAGGCCAAAAAGATCAACGCAAGGATACCATCCTCTGACAGCGCTGCGGAAACTATTCGGCAACGCCCGCCGAAGCGTATCGTTCGGCATGTCGGCGGGGCTCCGGACGGTTTACGAGGCGAGCATCAGGTCCATGTTCTGGACGGCTGCGCCCGAGGCCCCCTTGCCGAGATTGTCGAGCAGGGCGACGAGGTTGACCTGGCCCGCGCCGGGCGTTCCGAACACGAAGAGCTTCATCGTGTCCTTGCCGGCAAGCTCGACGGCATCAATGCGGGGAAGCGTGCGGCTTTTCTCGAGCGGCACGACCGTGACGATGTCCTGGCCGGCATAATGGGCCGTCAGCGCCGCATGGATGCTCTCTAGCGTCACGTCACCCGGGAGATCGTCGAGATAGAGCGGCACCTGCACGATCATGCCTTGCGGGAACTTGCCGACGGAAGGCGAGAAGATCGGCGCGCGGTCGAGCAGACCATGGATTTTCATTTCCGGCACGTGCTTGTGGGTCAGCGGCAGGCCGTAAAGGAAATGCGGCGCGGTGATCGCGTCTTCGCGGCTTTGGTCTTCGATCTGCGCGATCATCTGCTTGCCGCCTCCGGTATAGCCGGAGACCGCGTTGACGGTGACCGGATAGCCGTCCGGCAGAATGCCGGCGGCACGCAGCGGCCGGATGAGGCCGATGGCGCCCGTCGGATAGCAGCCCGGATTGGCGACGAAGCGGGCGGCCCTGATCTTACCGGCCTGCTCCTTGTCCATTTCGGCAAACCCGTAGGCCCAGCCAGGATTGACGCGGAAGGCGGTCGACGTGTCGATGACGCGCGTATTGTTGTTCGCCGAAACCATCTGAACGGCTTCCTTCGACGCATCGTCGGGCAGGCAGAGGATAGCTATATCCGCGCTGTTCAGCATGTCCTCGCGCATTGCGGCATTGCGGCGTTCGGCTTCCGGAATGGACAAAAGCTCGACATCACGCCGGCCGGCCATGCGCGTGCGGATCTGCAGACCCGTCGTGCCGTGTTCGCCATCGATGAAGATTTTCGGTGCCATGATAATCCTGCGCTTTCAATGAGTTCGGATTGCTTCCGGATCAATGTGCCATGAAGTTGAGTCAGATTGATAACGGCTTCAGCGTGCCGCCGCGCGCCTCTCGGCGCGGAGCCCCAGCATATACATCGCGACTGTCGCCCCCGCAATGGCGCTGATATCCGCGTGATCGTAGGGCGGCGAGACCTCGACCACGTCCGCGCCGCGGATATCGAGCTGGTGCAGGCGCTGCAGGACCGAAAGAACCTTGGCGCTCGACGGCCCGCCGGCAACCGGCGTGCCAGTGCCCGGCGCATAGGCCGGATCGAGGCAGTCGATATCGAAGGTCAGATAGACTGGAGCGCCATTCGTGTGCGAGATCACTATCGAAGCGATCTCGGCGGCGCTCATCTCTTCGACCTGGTGGCCGTAGAGAATCCGGATGCCGAAATCCTCCGGCGCGTGGGTGCGGATGCCGATCTGGATGGAGCGGCCGGCATCGATGATGCCGTCGCGAACGGCGCGCGCCACGAAGGAGCCGTGGTCGATCCGCCGGTCGTCGTCGAGCCAGGTATCCTGATGTGCGTCGAACTGCACCAGCGCCAGCGGTCCGTGCCTGGCGGCATGCGCTTTCACGATCGGCCATGTGACATAGTGATCGCCGCCGAGCGTCAGCATGAAGGCGCCGCTGTCGAGAATTGTGTTTGCCTGCCGCTCGATGGCCGCCGGCGTCTCTTGGTGATTGCCGTAGTCGAGCAAGCAGTCGCCGTAGTCGATCACCGCCATCTCGGCGAAAATCTCGCGATTGAAGGGATACTGCGGATCGTTGTCGAAGATTGCCGAGGCGCGGCGGATCGCCTGCGGCCCGAAGCGCGTTCCCGGTCTGTTGGAGGTCGCTGCGTCAAAAGGGACGCCCCAGACAACAGCGTCGGCGCCCACGAGATCCTTCGTGAACCGCCGCCGCATGAACGAAAGCGCGCCGGCAAAGGTCGGATCGGTGGCCGTCGAAGTGAGGCTGGTTGCCGTAAAGGCGTGATCGATCGACTTCTGTGCCATGGCGTCCCTCCATTATAGCTTGGCGCGACGTTGGACAATCAGAGCCGACAAGGCAAGCACGAAGGAAGCGAAATTCCGGCCTCTCAGGACGCCTTGGCTTCGAATGCCGGCGGAAAGTCGCCGAGCGCCTTGGCCTCGTTGATGCGGGCGCCGATATCTTCTTCGATGATCGACTCCAGCTGCGAAAAGCTGTCAATCACGTAGTAGATTGGCTGGACGATGTCGATCCGGTATGGCGTCCTCAGCACCGTCATCAGGTCGAAGGGCCGGAACTCGCATGCCTTGCCCTCCATCGCCGCCCGCGTCTCGCTGGGCGAGGAGACAATGCCGGCGCCGAAGCAGCGGCGTCCCTGCGACGTTTTGATCAGGCCGAATTCCACCGTGAACCAGAAAATCCGGAACAGATGCCAAGAATATCCCTTTCCGAGGCCGACTGCCTTCTCGCCGAAGCGGCGCACGAAATTGGCGTAGCTCTGGTTGGTCAGCAGCGGACAATGGCCGAAGACCTCGTGGAAGATATCCGGCTCCTCGATGTAGTCGATGTGTTCGCGGCGGCGGATGAACGTCGCCAGTGGAAACCTGCCCTGCGACAGCAATTCATAGAAGCGCGACGGCGGGATGAGGGCTGGCACCCCTTCCACGCCGAAGCCGGTGGTTTCATTGAGGCGCCGGTTGACGTCGCGAAGCTGCGGAACCTTGTCCGGCTTCAATCCGAGCGTCTTCACGCCGTCCAGATATTCCCGACAGGCTTTGTCGGCGAGCAGCGTCATCTGGCGCTGATAAAGCTCGCTCCAGATTTGGTCTTCCTCGGCCGTGTAGTGATAGATGCCGTCCGCATCCGGCAGGTTCGCCATGTAGGTGCTTTCCTTGGTCATGAGCGGCCTCCAGTTCTTCTGATCCAATGAGTTGGGGCAATTTCAGTCGCCGGCTGTCATGTCACCACCATTATATCCCGGAAATGCGGGTAAACATTTCAGCATTGCCGGATTATGGTTGGAAAATGGGAGAATAATCCGCGGAGAGGGGAAAAAATGAAGGAAAATGTGAAAGCGGCCCGCAAACTCCTGCAGCTTGTGCAGGCCGGCAGCGGTCTGTCGCTTGCCGAACTCGCCGAAAAGGCCGGCATGTCGCAAAGCACCGCCTGGCGCAAAATGCAGGAACTCGAGACGGAAGGCGTCATTCGCAAGCGCGTGGCGCTTCTCGATCCGGCCAAGCTTGATCTCAAGCTCTGCATCATCGCCCATGTGACGTTGGAGGATCACCACGAGGAGGCGATCGAAGCCTTTGCCGCCGCAGTGCGCGACCGGCCCGAGATCATGGAATGCTACGCGCTGTCCGGGACGTTCGACTATATGCTGAAGATCAGGGCGCGCGACGTCGAGGCCTACGAAGCCTTCATGACACGCTACCTGATGCGCAATCCGCATGTGCGCAACGTGGTTTCGAGCTTCGTCCTGCGCGAACTGAAGTCGACGACCGAGCTGCCGATCTGACGGCCGGTTGCGAGGGTGGCAAAAAGAAAAGGCCGGGAAAACCCGGCCTTCGCAAAAATCCGTATGCCGAAGCGATTAGCGCTTCGAGAACTGGAACGAACGGCGGGCCTTGGCCTTGCCGTACTTCTTACGCTCGACGACGCGGCTGTCGCGGGTCAGGAAGCCACCCTTCTTGAGCACGCCGCGAAGGCCCGGCTCGAAGTAGGTGAGTGCCTTGGAAAGACCGTGACGAACGGCACCGGCCTGGCCGGAAAGACCGCCGCCTGCAACAGTTGCAACGATGTCGAACTGGCCGTCGCGGCTAGCTGCGACGATCGGCTGGCGCAGGATCATCTGAAGGACCGGACGGGCGAAGTATGCCGAAAAGTCCTTGCCGTTGATGGTGATTTTGCCTGAGCCGGGCTTTAGCCAAACACGGGCTACGGCGTCCTTACGCTTGCCGGTCGCATAGGAGCGGCCAAGCGAATCGACCTTGCGGACGTGAACGGGAGCAGCTGCTTCCGACGACGTGCCGAGATCCTTCAGGGAGGAGAGGTCAGCCATTCTTAGGCGCTCCTTACATTCTTCTTGTTCAGCTTGGCGACGTCGAGGACGGCCGGCTGCTGGGCTTCATGGGGATGGTTGGAACCGGCGTAGACGCGGAGGTTCTTCATCTGGCGGCGGCCGAGCGGGCCGCGCGGAACCATGCGCTCAACGGCCTTCTCAAGGACGCGCTCCGGGAAGCGGCCTTCGATGATCTGGCGAGCGCTACGCTCCTTGATGCCGCCGGCATAACCGGTATGCCAGTAGTAGACTTTGTCGGAATACTTCTTGCCGGTGAAAACGACCTTGTCGGCGTTGATGACGATAACGTTGTCGCCGTCGTCAACGTGAGGCGTGAAAGTAGCTTTGTGCTTGCCGCGAAGACGCATAGCGATGATGGAAGCGAGACGGCCAACGACAAGCCCTTCGGCGTCGATGATCACCCACTTCTTCTCCACCTCTGCAGGCTTCTGGGAGAAGGTTGCCATAGTAAATTCTCTCTTTCGGATCCCTGAGCCCGAGGGCCAAGGGCGTTTCTTGTTGCTTGGTTTGACGCACCCGAAGGCGCGCCAAAAAGAAAGCCGCCCGGAAAGGCTGCGTTTCTGGCGCGGTGTATAGAGGGAAAGGCTTTAACGGTCAATATTACCTATTCGCTCTACTATAAAAAATACGGAACAAAATCAATGTGTTGATTATGTGGTAACATGCTACCGTAAATTTATCGCGGTGGAATCGAATAAGTTGCCGTTGCGTGGGCCACCAATTCGGCCGGATTCTGTTGAAAGATGGCCGCCTCGATGACGGCGAGCCGCTTTCCGAGCTTGAGGATTTTGCAGGTGCAGGTCGTCGGCTGCAGCTTCGGCAGGCGCAGGAAGTTGATGTTGAGGCTGGTGGTGACGGCAAGCGCGACGGGGCCGACATGGGCGAGCACCGCGGCGTAGGCGGTGACGTCCGCCAGCGTGAAGAGGGCAGGGCCGGACACGGTGCCGCCGGGGCGCAGGTGCCGGTCGGATGGATCGAGCCGCATCGAGACGCTGCCGGGCGTAATGTCCGTCACCGTGAAGACGCGGCCGTCTGTATGGATTTGCGGGAAGTCGGTTTCCAGAAATTGGCGGAGCTCCGCGATCGTCATCACCGGTTGCATCGCTTCTCCTCGAAATTGCCGGTAGCTTGTGCCAGAACTGTTAGCACGAAATCGCAATGTGAGGAGTTAGAGCATGGCCGAAGTCGTATCCTTCAGGAAGGATCCAAGCAAAGCGGGTGAGGGTGCACTCGTCCTTCGCCAGTTCAGCGACGGCATATTGCGGCTGACATTCAACAATCCGCCGGCCCACGCGCTTTCGATCGCGGTCATGGAAACGCTGATGGGCGAACTGCAAAACGCCGCAAAGGACACGGCTGTCCGCGTCGTGGTCATCGCATCGACCGGCAACGTCTTCTCGGCCGGCCACGATCTCAAAGAGCTGACGGCCCATCGCGCCGATCCGGACGGCGGGGTGGCCTTCTTCGAGGAGACATTTGCACTCGCTGCCGATCTGATGCTGGAAATCATCCGCCTGCCGAAGCCGGTGATCGCGGAGATCGAAGGCCTGGCAACGGCAGCAGGCTGCCAGCTCGTGGCCTCCTGCGATCTGGCGATCTGCACCGACAATGCGACCTTCTGTACGCCGGGTGTCAATATCGGGCTCTTCTGCTCGACGCCCATGGTCGCCGTTACGCGCGCCGCGCACCGCAAGCAGGCGATGGAAATGCTGCTGACCGGCGAGACGATCGATGCCTCGACCGCCAAGGATTTCGGCCTCGTCAACCGCATCGTGCCCAGGCAGTACCTGACGCAGGTCGTGACGAAATACGCGTCCGTCATCGCCTCGAAATCGCCGCTGACGCTGAAGATCGGCAAGGAGGCCTTCTACCGCCAACTCGATATGCCTGTGGAAGAAGCCTACAGCTATGCGGCCCAGGTGATGGTCGACAACATGCTGACCGCGGACGCGGAGGAAGGCATCGGCGCGTTCCTTGCAAAGCGGATGCCGGAATGGACGGGCGAGTAGCAGGAAGGCAATGTTCGAAGTTCGTCCGCATCCGTGGCCGTATTTCGGAAATTCTCAACGAGAAGCGTGCCGTCAGCCCCGCTTCACCTCGGCCGTTAAAGCGATCCGCAGTTTTGGCTCAATCTGCAATCCGTTGCCGTTGCGGAGCGTGAAAACGGCGAGCGGATTTCGGAAGAGGATCCAGCTCAATCTGCTGCGTAGGCCTTACCCCAGCTTCAGGATCAGTCCGCCGAGAGCGATGACCGCACCGGCGATGTAGCGCCAGACGCTCGCCTTTTCCTTCAGCACTACGACGGAAATGATGAGTGCGAAAAGGATCGACGTTTCCCGCAGCGCGGCGACGGTGGCGACAGGCGCCTTTGTCATGGCCCAGAGGGCGAACCCGTAGGAGGCAATCGAGCCTGAGCCGCCGAGGAGACCGCGCCACCAGTTGTAGCGGACGTGAACGGCAACGGTGAAGAGCCCGTGCCGGCCGATCGCCCAGGCGAAAAGCAGCACCGGCGGCAGCAGCGCCATCCACAGCGTATAGGAAATAGCATTGCCGGAAATGCGCGCGCCAATGCCGTCGACATAGGTATAGCTGGCGATGACGCAGGCGTTGACGAGCGCGAGCATGATGGCATGCCGGCTGCCGTGCCGCGCCTCGAAGGCAAGCGTCAGAATGCCGGCGCAGATCGTCATCGTGCCGATAAGAGCGCCGCCCGAAAGGCTCTCGTTCAGTACGAAACCGCTTGTGGCGGTGATTAGGAGCGGCGCGCAACCGCGCATCAGCGGATAGACGAGGCCGATATCGCCCGCGCGGTAAGCGGCCGCGACTAGCTGAAAATACGCAAATTGCAGGATCGCCGATGCGCCGATGAAAGGCCAGGCCGCAGGCTGCGGCAATGGCAGGAAGGCTAGGAACGGCATCGCCGCGACGGCCCCGCCGGCCGAAACCAGCGCCGCGTCCAGCGACTTGTTGGTTCCGGCCTTGATGATCGCGTTCCAAGTTGCGTGCAAAAATGCGCCGAAGAGAACGAGCAGAATGACGTCGAGGGACACGATGCGGACCGGAATGGAGAAACGGGAGGCAATCTGGAGGGAACACGGTATGAGCCGCGTTCACGTAGAAATCAATCTTGCGGGGCGTATTTTGCAACCAGCGGCTGGCCTTCTGTTCAGAAATGGGAATTGTGACATTCAAATTCCGCGGTTAAAGCATTGCAAAATCGGCGCGTAAAGCGTGCGCTCGACATGCGTTTATTTTAGTCATACTTATTCAACTATGAGATGTTTCTAATAGATATGCGAACGAAAAAGGAACAAAAGGAAGACGAAAGAAGCTTAATAGATGATAATATTTCTCCGCTTAGTCCTCCTTCGATTTATACTTCTGTAATAAAGAGATTGTTCTATAATTTTGCTATATCCATTTTGATGCAAACCCAAGTAGTAATTCGAATCATTTCGAACAGCCAAAAGTCGGCTGCTGATTGGTTCCGGCCTTTACGAAATCGTTTTCGCATCGCTGCGGAGGATTACAAGTAATTGTCCGGCACAAAGAACATCCCGTCCAGGTTGTCGATGCTCTGGCAATTGAGAACCGGGCAGGATCGGTCGTCTCTTGTCGGTATGTTCTTCCACTCCGCGTATTCGTTGGCATCGCAGTAGCGGCTGTTGCGGACGTAGCGATCGTAAAGCGGCAGGCCGCGCGGCGAGGTCCAGCGGAAGATGACGGCGCCCTGATTGTGGATGGCGGCACGCGCGCTCTGGCAGGTCATGGAAAGCGGATTGTAGCGGGAGATCGCCAGTGCCGGCGCGGCCGCAAGGACAAGTGCTGCGGCGAGAGCAAGTTTTTTCATGGGTTGTTCCTCCTTGGATCCTGAGCGCGTATATATACGCCCGAAAAAAGCCGCCGGTTTCAACTTTCTGCAGATAGTGGCGGCTGGAGGAAAGCCGATGAACCACGACCGTTATCCTGATGATTACATTGCCGGAATTCTGAACTCCGTGAAGACGATTGCGCTGACCGGCGCGTCGCCCAATCCGGCACGGCCGAGCAACGGCGTGATGGGCTATCTCCTGTCGCGCGGCTACAATGTCATTCCCGTTAATCCCGGGCAGGCAGGCAAGCAGATCCAGGGCCAGCTCGTCTACGCCCGGCTCGCCGATATCCCAGTGCCGGTCGATATGGTCGATGTGTTTCGCGCCTCCGAATATCTCCAGGGCGTGGTGGATGAGGCTCTGACGCTTATATGGAGGCCGAAGGTAATCTGGTCGCAGCTTGGCGTGCGCGACGATGCTGCCGCGGCGAAGGCAGAAGCGGCCAGTATAAAGGTCGTGATGGACCGCTGCCCCGCAATCGAAATCCCGCGCCTTGCCGCATGAGTGCATGGATTTTTCGGGGAACGTCCGATGGCTGAAACGCAAAGCGGTTAACTTTTGCGGATCGTAGTCTATGCTCCCGCCATCGATAGCGACGGGAGGACGACATGGCGAAGAACGATCCGGGTTTCAATACGCTGGCAATCCATGCCGGCGCGCAGCCCGACCCTGCGACGGGGGCGCGGGCGACGCCGATCTACCAGACGACAGCCTTCATCTTCAACGATTCCGATCACGCCGCTTCGCTCTTCGGCCTACAGGCCTTCGGCAATATCTATACGCGCATCATGAACCCGACGCAGGCGGTATTGGAGGAGCGCGTGGCGGCCCTTGAGGGCGGCACCGCAGCGCTTGCCGTGGCGTCCGGTCATGCCGCGCAGGTCATCGTCTTTCATACGATCATGCGGCCGGGCGAGAATTTCGTCGCGGCAAGGCAGCTTTACGGCGGCTCGATCAATCAGTTCGGCAATGCCTTCGAGAATTTCGGCTGGCAGGTGCGCTGGGCCGATTCCGCCGATCCGGCAAGCTTCGAAAGCCAAATCGACGAGAAGACGCGGGCGATCTTCATCGAGAGCCTTGCCAATCCGGGCGGCACCTTCGTCGATATCTCCGCGATCGCCGAGGTGGCGCACAGACGCGGCCTACCGCTGATCGTCGACAATACGATGGCGACGCCTTACCTCATCCGGCCGATCGAGCATGGCGCCGATATCATCGTGCATTCGCTGACGAAGTTCCTCGGCGGTCATGGCAATTCCATGGGCGGCATCATCGTCGACGGCGGCACCTTCGATTGGTCGAAGTCCGGCAACTATCCGATGCTGTCCACTCCGCGCCCGGAATATAACGGCATGGTGCTGCATTCGACCTTCGGCAATTTCGCCTTCGCGATCGCCGCCCGCGTGCTCGGCCTGCGCGATCTCGGTCCAGCTATCTCGCCCTTCAATGCGTTCCTGATCCTCACCGGCATTGAAACGCTGCCGCTCAGGATGCAGCGCCACAGCGACAATGCGCTTGCTGTCGCCAAATGGCTGAAGGCGCATAGCAAGATTGCCTGGGTGAATTATGCCGGGCTCGAAGACGATCCGAACCATACCCTGCAGAGCCGCTATTCGCCGAAGGGCGCCGGCTCCGTCTTCACCTTCGGCGTCAAGGGCGGCTACGACGCGGGCAAGGCCCTGGTGGAAGGGCTGGAGCTCTTCTCCCACCTCGCAAATATCGGCGACACGCGCTCGTTGGTGATACACCCGGCCTCCACCACCCATCGCCAGCTGACCGACGAACAGAAGACCGCCGCCGGCGCCGGCCCCGATGTCGTCCGCCTCTCGATCGGCATTGAGGACGTCAAGGATATCATCGCCGACCTCGAACAGTCGCTTTCGAAGGTGTGAGGGTTCCATGGCAAACCACATCATCCTCGGCATAGACGGCACCGAACCCGAATTTGGCGCGCCGGATGCGGACCGTATCATTTCCGGCGACCCGCAATTTCGCACCTGGAATCTGGAGGAGGCCGAAGGCGGCCTCTATGCGGGCGTCTGGGAGGCGACGCCCGGCAAGTGGCGGATTTCCTATGACGAGTGGGAATATTTCAGCGTGCTCTCCGGCCATTCGATCGTGACCGAGGACGGCGGTGAGCCGGTGCATCTGAAAGCAGGCGACCGGATGATCCTGAAGCCAGGCTTCAAGGGAATCTGGGAAGTTGTTGAAACCACTCGTAAAGACTATGTGATCCGGGTTTAGAGCGCAGAGCTTCGGTCAGTCCTTTTCAGGGCCGGCGGCTAACTTCTTTGCAGAGTCTGGCGAAGCGATGCGGTATCGCATCGCGCAGCGCTGCCGATTCCCCTCGCGCCAATGCGCCGCTTCCCATCGTTCGACGCAAATCTCAACCTCGCTCGACGCGGCTTCCTGAAGCAATATTGCGGCGCGTTTCTACCAAAGCGAGTTACTTACAAAGTATTACTGAAATTGGCTGATGGCAAATCGCGTCGGTCGTTATATTACATTTGACTAATTTATTGTTGGGTCGCTTTCCAATATTGAACATCGTCCGGCCCGATCTTCGCGCCTGGCGGTTTCGTCCATGCTTCTTTCTTCAGGCATTCAATCAACACGTTTTAGGAGAGCGACATGCCTCTGCGGGAGGAAGCATGCAAAGGAAAACGCCGTATCGCCGCGAAATTGATTCCCGGCCTTTTGCTTTCCGTTGCTATTTGCGCCGCCGCCGAGGCCGGTGAGCGTGTGGATATGCAGCTCGTGATCGCAGCTGACGTATCGACGTCAATGGATGCGGAGGAAAAAGCGCTGCAGCAGCGGGGCTTCGTCGAAGCGTTCCGGCGCCCGGAAATCATCGAAGCGATCACAGCAGGTAGGAATGGCCGGATCGCCGTCACTTATGTCGAATGGGGCGGCGACGAGCAGCGAAGGCTGGTCATTCCATGGACCATCATCACGAATGAGATGGATTCCTGGCTGTTTTCGCTGAAGCTTGAGGTGAATTCACCGGCAAAGATACACCGGGGCACATCGATCAGCAGCATGCTTTCCTATGCCGATTATCTGATCCGCTCCAGCGGCTATAAGGCGACGCGCTCGCTCATCAACATCTCCGGCGACGGCGTCAACAACAAGGGGCGCGATGTCGCGCCCGTCCGCGGCGGCGTGCTTGCCGGCGGCATCACCATCAATGCCTTGCCCGTTGTATATGGCGGATTACAGGGTGTTGACGAGGAAGCCATATCGCCCGAAAGCCTGCTGGCCTATTTCCGCCGCGAGGTGATCGGCGGCCCGGGCGCCTTTGCGGAGCCGGTTGCAGCTCCCGAACAATATTCATCGGCGATCTACCGGAAGCTTCTGCGCGAAATTTCCAACATGAGCGAAATCGCAGCGATCACGAACCGGGTGCCGCATCGCTGAAGTTCTGGAGGACAATCGTCACCAGTCGAGGTCCAGCCGGTCCAGTCCATGGAAGTGGTAGACGTCCTTCACAGCCGGTGTCTTCGCCATTCTGAGCCCCGGCAGGCGCGCGAAGAGAATCGGCAGGACGACGTTGAGTTCGAGCCGTGCCAGCGGCGCGCCGATGCAGAAATGGATGCCGGCCCCGAAGGAGAGGTTCGGCGCCTCGTTGCGGTCGGGCTTGAAGCTCAAAGGATCGGTGAATTTACCCGGGTCGAGATTGGCGGCGGCAAGGATCAGGCTCACCTTGTCGCCCCGCTTGAAGGAGATGCCGTCGATCTCGACGGGCTCCAGGGCCCAGCGCTGGAAGATATGGACCGGCGCGCAGATGCGCAGCGTTTCCTCGACCGTCCGCTCCGTCGCCGCTTCGTCCTTGAACAGTTCGGCGGGATCGCAGCCGCTTTCCAGGATGACCCGTACCGAATTGCCGATCTGGTGCACGGTCGCTTCGTGGCCGGCATTGAGGAGCACGATCGTCGTCGAGACCAGCTCTTCATCGGTCAGATACTGGCCCTTGTGCTCGGTGTGGATCATATGCGTCAGCAGATCGTCGCGCGGGTTGGCGCGGCGCTCGGCGATCACCGTCTTCACGTAATCGGAAAATTCTCTTGCCGCTCCCTCGGCGCCGACCTCGTCCTCGCGCGTGCGGCCGAAAAGGTACATACGGATATAGGCATGCGACCAAGCAAGAAGCTGCGGTCCCATGTCTTCCGGAATGCCGATCATCCGGGCGATCATCGTGACCGGGATGACGTCGGCGAAGGCGGAAAGCAATTCGACCTCGCGCTTGTCCTCGAAGCCGTCTATGAGCCTATTCGCGAGTTCGGCAAGCTCCGGCTTCATCTTCTCGACATGCCGCGAGACGAAGGCGCGGTTGACCAGGGTGCGCAGGCGCGTGTGCTCCGGCGGCTCGAGTTCGAGCAACGAGTAGCGCTCGGCGAGATCGAAATTCGCCAGATGCTCTTCTGGCTCGGCAAGGCCAAGCTCTTCGCGTGTCGCGATGTGCAGAATCTGGCGGCCGAAGCGCCGGTCGCGTAGCAACCCGTTCACATGGTCGTAGCCGGTGAAGAACCACTGCTTCTGCTGTTCCCAATAGAAGGTCGGACAATGGCTGTGCAGCGCCGCATAGACGGCGTTCGGATTGCCGTAGAAAGTCCGATTGCCGCTGTCGAGGGACACGCGGCGGGTGGCTGGATCGATCGAGAAAAAAGGCGCTATCATCATGTTCCGAGGCTTAGCGGATTTGCCCGGCCCCGAAAAGACCGATCGGAAGGTCAGACGGCGCGCGACAGCGAGCCCATCCTGCGAAGCGCGTCGACCTGGTCATCGACCGTCGGGACCAGCTCGCCGGCGTTCTTGTCCATTTCCGCCGGCGCGGGGGCGGCAGTCTCTTCCGCGCCGAAAACGACGCTGCAGTTCCGGCCCGCGCCCTTTGCCGCGTAGAGCGCGCGGTCGGCTGCGGAAATCAGCCTGTCCATATTGGCTTCGGCCGCAGAGCTGAGCGCAATGCCGATGCTGACGGTGGCCGGAACGATCGCCTCGCCGGTTGCGACCGGCACGCGGCCGAATTCGGCGCGGATCGATTCAGCAAGCGCTTCTGCTTCCGTCTGGTCGGCAACGATCGTGAAGGCCGCGAATTCCTCGCCGCCCATGCGGCCGAAGACGTTGTTCGGAACGAACTGGCGCGCGGTCCTCGCGAAAGCGGAAAGAACGACGTCGCCTGCCTGGTGGCCGAAACGGTCGTTGACGCGTTTGAAATGATCGAGATCGAAAAGCAGAACGGCGATCTGACGCTTGTCATCGAAGGCTCGCTGACGAAAGGCGTCGAATTGGGCGAAGAGGCCGCGGCGGTTCCAGACGCCGGTGAGCGAATCCGTGAGGCTCAAGGCGCGCAAATGCCTTTCCGAACGTTCCATAATCAAGCGGCAGGTGAATGCGAAGGCGATGGTCAGCAGGAAGGCGCTCGCCATGGCGGCTGCGCCGCTGTAATTGGTTGCTTCCACGTCGCTCGGCAAGGTCACGGCCATCGTAAAAGCAATAGCAAAGCATAGACATGCCTGGATGACGAAGACGGCGGCAAGCTTACCGCGTGTCGGCTCCCGGCGTATGCCGGCGCTGCAGACGGCCGTGGCAAGGCCGGTGGCCCCGGTCGCTGAGGCAAGATTGTAGAGGATGACACGGTTGCCGTAATCGTCGTTGACCCATGGCAGGTAGACGCCGGCAAGCCACACGGCAGGCGGCAGCAACGCCCACCATTCGATCTTCCGGCGGTCGAGCGCCATGAAACCCGCAACCCAGGCGCTCTGTCCAAGCAACGCAGTCGCGTTGCCAGCCTCGATCGACAGGATATCGGGGATTTGGCCGCGCAGCGCGATCATGGCGAAACCGGTACCGCTCAGGAAGAATCCGAGGCCCCAATAAAGATAGGCCTTGCTGCGGACGTTATGGCGCCAGGCCATGAACAGCAACAAAGCAAGCGTCATGGCTTCCGAACACCAGATCGATAATCCTGTAGCGACATTAAACACGGCAACACCCCTTAGATGCAGGCATTCTCACTGCCGAAGTTCGACAGCCCATTAATTCCGGGGCCTCCGCTGCCCTATATTCGCCATTAGGCTTTCCGCAAGGTAAACGCCCGAAGGTCGATGCGAATGTGTTTAGAATTCCTTCATCCTGTCGCTGAGAAAAGCTGTGAGGGCGCTTGCCGGCCTCTCGCACTCCGGCGGCGGGCGGGAATAGGGCTGTTATGAAGTGCATTCTGCCTTCGGGCCGTTTCTTTAACGTTATCCTTATGCGTGCCTTGAAGAGGAGGGCAGTGACACTCTATGTAGGGATGATACATTTTCTTTGATTCCCGGCTGCCGCCGGCAAGACCTTGACAAAGGACGCACATGAGAAACCCAGTCGATACCGCTATGGCCCTCGTGCCGATGGTCGTGGAACAGACCAATCGCGGTGAACGCTCCTACGACATCTTTTCGCGCCTGCTGAAGGAACGCATCATCTTCCTGACGGGTACTGTCGAGGACCAGATGGCAACGCTCGTTTGCGCCCAGCTTCTCTTCCTCGAGGCCGAAAACCCGAAGAAGGAAATCGCGCTCTACATCAATTCGCCGGGCGGCGTCGTGAGTGCCGGCATGGCCATCTATGACACGATGCAGTTCATCAAGCCGGCGGTTTCGACGCTTTGCATCGGCCAAGCCGCTTCGATGGGTTCACTGCTTCTGGCGGCCGGCCACAAGGACATGCGCTTTGCGACGCCGAACGCCCGTATCATGGTTCACCAGCCCTCCGGCGGCTTTCAGGGCCAGGCGTCCGACATCGAACGCCATGCCAAGGACATCCTGAAGATGAAGCGCCGCCTGAACGAGGTCTACGTGAAGCATACGGGCCGCACCTACGAGGAAGTCGAAAAGACCCTCGACCGCGACCACTTCATGGATGCCGACGAGGCTCAGATCTGGGGCGTGATCGACAAGGTTCTGACCTCGCGCATCGAAATCGAAGGCGAGACGGCCTAGTAATTAATAGGGATGGTGTTTTTGCCGCCACAGTTCTATCCCATTTGTGATTGAACAAGGGGTTTAATGCGGTAGCGAAGGCGCTAATAGTAACTATTAATGCTATGTTTGATTTTTTATGACATAGCATTCGGCATTCGAAGGGGAGTTCGTTGCCGCCGGAACCCGGGCATGATTGGTTGGGTACCGGTTCTTACCCCTTAAAGCCTTGGCCGGCTGATGCTCCGGTGGGAGCAGGCCGGCGGGCCATTGAGTGGACCGCAATTTCACCTTGAAATGCGGCGTGCTGGAAGGAAAGTGATATGAGCAAGGTCAGCGGCAGCAACGGCGGCGACTCCAAGAATACCCTGTATTGTTCGTTCTGCGGAAAGAGCCAGCACGAAGTCCGGAAACTGATTGCGGGACCGACCGTCTTCATCTGCGATGAATGCGTCGAGCTTTGCATGGACATTATCCGCGAGGAAAACAAATCCTCGATGGTCAAGTCCCGCGACGGCGTTCCCACGCCGCAGGACATCATCAAGGTTCTCGATGAATACGTCATCGGTCAGCGGCAGGCGAAGAAGATCCTGTCGGTTGCTGTCCACAACCATTACAAGCGCCTGGCGCACGCCACCAAGAACAGCGAAGTCGAGCTGGCGAAGTCGAACATCATGTTGGTCGGCCCGACCGGCTGCGGCAAGACCTATCTCGCCCAGACGCTCGCCCGCATCATCGACGTTCCCTTCACGATGGCCGATGCAACGACGCTGACGGAAGCCGGCTATGTCGGCGAAGACGTCGAAAACATCATCCTGAAGCTTCTGCAATCTGCGGACTACAATGTCGAGCGCGCACAGCGCGGCATCGTCTACATCGACGAAGTCGACAAAATCTCCCGCAAGTCCGACAACCCGTCGATCACCCGCGACGTGTCAGGCGAAGGCGTGCAGCAGGCGCTTCTGAAGATTATGGAAGGCACGGTCGCTTCCGTACCGCCGCAGGGCGGGCGCAAGCATCCCCAGCAGGAATTCCTGCAGGTCGACACGACGAACATCCTGTTCATCTGCGGCGGCGCCTTCGCAGGCCTCGACAAGATCATCTCTGCCCGCGGCGAAAAGACCTCGATCGGCTTCGGCGCGTCCGTCAAGGCCCCGGATGACCGGCGCGTCGGCGAAGTGCTGCGCGAACTCGAGCCGGAAGATCTGGTCAAGTTCGGCCTCATCCCGGAATTCATCGGCCGTCTGCCGGTTCTCGCAACGCTCGAAGACCTCGATGAGGATGCTCTGATCCAGATACTGTCCGAGCCGAAGAACGCGCTCATCAAGCAGTATCAGCGCCTGTTCGAGATGGAGGACGTGGAATTGAACTTCCACGAAGACGCGCTTCGCGAAATCGCCCGCAAGGCGATCATCCGCAAGACCGGCGCCCGTGGCCTCCGTTCGATCATGGAAAAGATCCTGCTCGACACGATGTTCGAATTGCCGACGCTCGAAGGTGTCCGCGAGGTTGTCATCTCCGAGGAGGTCGTGCGCGGCTCTGCCCGTCCGCTTTACATTTATGCGGACCGTCAGGAGGAAAAGGCAAACGCCTCGGCCTGATGCCGGTCCTCGTATGGTTAGATTTAGGGGCTTGCCGAAGGCAGGCCCCTTTCTATTTGAAAAATCGTGCACGGTCCTGTTAATAATGGCTGGCAAGACTGGGAAAACGCTGTTGCTGACGTTGCGGAATGTGCCGTCCTTGGCGATGATGGAATGATTCCATAGCGGGTTTTCCGGCCTTGTGCTTTAGGCGGTTCGGAAGCGGTAAGCACCGATCCAGTTATGCGCTTCATTGTACCTGCGTTCTATTGTAATAAAGCTGTCACAACCGGGGAACGCGGGCGTTAGCGTGGCTTGAAATGCTTAGTCAGAACCTCCACTTGTAGCCCCAAGTGAGAGTGCCGGCCGGTCGCATGGCCGCGCCAGAGAGCCCGGAAACGGGACGATGGAAAGGAAATAAAAATGACGAAGAAAACGTCTGTAGCGAACAGCACTGCCTATCCTGTTTTGCCCCTGCGCGACATCGTGGTCTTCCCCCATATGATCGTGCCGCTGTTCGTCGGACGGGAAAAGTCGATCCGTGCGCTTGAAGAGGTCATGGGTTCCGACAAGCAGATCATGCTCGTCACCCAGATCAACGCCAGCGATGATGATCCGGATCCTTCCGCAATTCATAATGTCGGCACGGTTGCCAATGTTCTGCAACTCCTGAAGCTACCTGACGGCACCGTAAAGGTTCTTGTCGAAGGCCGCGCCCGTGCCGAGATCGATGCCTATACCAGCCGCGAGGATTTCTACGAAGCGCTCGGCCATGTGCTTGAAGAACCACATGACGATGCGGTCGAACTGGAAGCGCTCTCGCGCTCCGTCGTTTCGGAGTTCGAAAGCTATGTGAAGCTCAACAAGAAGATTTCGCCTGAAGTGGTGGGCGCAGCCAGCCAGATCGACGATTATTCCAAGCTCGCCGATACGGTCGCCTCGCACCTGTCGATCAAGATCACCGAGAAGCAGGAGATGCTGGAAACCACCAGCGTCAAGGCACGCCTGGAAAAGGCGCTCGGCTTCATGGAAGGCGAGATTTCGGTCCTGCAGGTCGAAAAGCGCATCCGCTCGCGCGTCAAGCGCCAGATGGAAAAGACCCAGCGCGAATACTACCTGAACGAACAGATGAAGGCGATCCAGAAGGAGCTCGGCGACGGCGAAGAGGGTCGCGACGAGATGGCCGAACTGGAAGAGCGCATCTCCAAGACCAAGCTTTCCAAGGAAGCCCGTGAAAAGGCCGACGCGGAGCTGAAGAAGCTGCGTCAGATGAGCCCGATGTCTGCTGAGGCGACGGTCGTCCGCAACTATCTCGACTGGCTGCTCGGCATTCCGTGGGGCAAGAAGTCGAAGATCAAGTCTGACCTCAACCATGCTGAACAGATCCTCGAGGCCGATCATTTCGGCCTGGACAAAGTCAAGGAGCGGATCGTCGAGTATCTCGCCGTGCAGGCGCGTGCGACTAAGCTCAAGGGCCCGATCCTGTGCCTCGTCGGTCCTCCGGGCGTCGGCAAGACATCGCTCGCCCAGTCGATCGCCAAGGCGACCGGCCGTGAGTATGTCCGCATGGCGCTCGGCGGAGTGCGCGACGAAGCCGAAATCCGCGGTCACCGCCGCACCTACATCGGCTCGATGCCCGGCAAGGTCATCCAGTCGATGAAGAAGGCGAAGAAGTCCAACCCGCTCTTTCTGCTCGACGAGATCGACAAGATGGGCATGGATTTCCGCGGCGACCCGTCCTCGGCCCTGCTTGAAGTGCTCGACCCGGCCCAGAACATGACCTTCATGGATCACTACCTGGAAGTCGAATACGACCTGTCGGACGTGATGTTCATCACGACGGCGAATACGCTGAACATTCCTGCGCCCCTGATGGACCGCATGGAGATCATCCGTATCGCCGGCTATACCGAAGACGAAAAGCGCGAGATTGCCAAGCGGCACCTGCTGCCGAAGGCCATTAAGGAGCATGCGCTGCAGCCAGAAGAGTTTTCGGTCAGCGACGGCGCCCTGATGGCGATCAGCCAGCAGTACACCCGCGAGGCTGGTGTCCGTAACTTCGAACGCGAACTGATGAAGCTCGCCCGCAAGGCGGTGACCGAGATCATCAAGGGCAAGGCGAAGTCCGTTCACGTCACAGCCGAAAACATCGATGACTATCTGGGTGTTCCTCGCTTCCGCCATGGTGAGGCCGAGCGCGAGGATCAGGTCGGCGTCGTCACCGGTCTTGCCTGGACGGAAGTCGGCGGTGAGCTGCTGACGATCGAAGGCGTGATGATGCCGGGCAAGGGTCGCATGACGGTCACCGGCAACCTGAAGGAAGTCATGAAGGAATCGATTTCGGCGGCGGCATCCTATGTCCGCTCGCGCGCCGTCGATTTCGGCATCGAGCCGCCGCGCTTCGACAAGAGCGACATCCACGTGCACGTGCCGGAAGGTGCCACTCCGAAGGATGGTCCGTCGGCGGGTGTCGCCATGGCAACCGCGATCGTCTCGATCATGACCGGCATTCCGGTCAACAAGGATGTCGCCATGACCGGCGAGATCACCCTTCGCGGCCGCGTTCTGCCGATCGGCGGTCTGAAGGAAAAGCTGCTCGCGGCGCTTCGCGGCGGCATCAAGAAGGTGCTGATCCCGGAAGAAAACGCCAAGGATCTGGCGGAGATTCCGGACAACGTGAAGAACAACATGGAGATCATCCCGGTATCCCGCATGGGCGAGGTGATCAAGCATGCGCTGGTTCGCAGGCCCGAGCCGATCGAATGGGATGGAACGGTTGAAACGCCGGTCATCGCGACGGTCGAGGGCCTCGATGAGACAGGTGCAGCCATCGCTCATTGAGCGCTGTCTGCCACATTTATGTCAAAATGCTGCAAAACTCGGAAAAGGCTGGCTTAAAACGCCAGCCTTTTTTGTGAAAACGTCACAGAGCCGCTTGCTTTTCCTTGATTTGCAGGGCTTTTGGGTTGCGGCGGGCCTGATGAAACCTATTCTGTGCCTGGCTTACAGATTGAGTCGTTTCGAACCATTGAAAGGGGTGGAAACATGAACAAGAATGAACTCGTGTCCGCAGTTGCCGAAAAGGCTGGCCTCACCAAGGCTGACGCTGCTTCTGCTGTCGACGCTGTTTTCGACGTTGTCCAGGGTGAACTGAAGAATAAGGGCGACATTCGTCTCGCCGGCTTCGGCAGCTTCACCGTTTCTCATCGCGCTGCCACCAAGGGCCGCAACCCGTCCACGGGCGCTGAAGTCAATATTCCGGCTCGCAACGTGCCGAAATTCACGCCCGGCAAGGGCCTGAAGGACGCTGTCAACGGCTAATGAGATTTGCTTGGCCGCCGGATAACGAGACCGGCAGTCCAGGTTTGGAAGGGTTCGGCGAAAGCCGGACCCTTTTCGATTTTCTGCAGGATCTTGCAGGGCTCTCAAGTTTCACTTACGGCTTTTCTGTTCTCAGGGCGGGGTGAAAGTCCCCACCGGCGGTAAGGGTCTCTGCCCGAGCCCGCGAGCGCCTTCCTTGCTCAGTGCGGAAGGGTCAGCAGATCCGGTGCGATGCCGGAGCCGACGGTTACAGTCCGGATGAAAGAGAATGATCGCAGGCACGAAGGGCAGGGAACTGCCGGCGGTGTTGTTGCGCTCATGCGTCCTGATTTGTGTTGGTCCTTTTGTTCTGGATGAATGACATGAATCAGACTTCCCTCAGCATTTCCAGGTCGCGTGCCATGGCGGGTGCCGCCTGGATGGTGCTCGCCGGCGTGGCCTTCTCGATCCTCAATGTCGTCACGCAATCGTTGACGATGACGCTTGCCTTCCCGGCCGCTTCCGCCGCCTTTTGGCAATATGCCTTCGCGCTCGTCTTCTCGCTGCCGTTCCTTTATCGCGTCGGCTTCTCGGCGATGCGCACCAATTATCCCTGGCGCCATATCGTGCGCGTCGCTTTTGCCGCCCTCGGCGTCGAAGCCTGGGTCTCTGGTCTCGCCTCCGTGCCGATCTGGCAGGCGATCGCGCTGGTGATGACCTCGCCGTTCTTCATCATCCTCGGTGCGCGTCTCTTCCTCGGGGAACGCGTCGGCCCGGCGCGCTGGGCGGCAACGGCCGCCGGCTTTGCCGGCGCGATGATCATCTTGCAGCCCTGGTCGGACAGTTTCACCTGGGCGGCCCTGCTGCCGGTGCTTTCGGCGCTGCTTTGGGGCGCAGCCTCGCTGATCACGAAGAACCTCACGGGAATCGAGCGGCCCGAAACCATAACGGCCTGGCTGCTGGTGCTGCTGACGCCCATCAATGGCGGGCTTGCCTTGGCGGCTGGCTTCGAGGTGCCGATGGATATCACGCTTGGGCTCTTCATGTTTGCCGGCCTGCTGACCGTGCTCGCGCAGTATTTTCTCACACTTGCCTATGCGGTGGCCGACGCTGCCTATGTGCAGCCCTTCGACGACCTCAAGCTGCCGCTCAACGTCTTTGCGGGCTGGCTCGTCTTCGGTTATGCGCCCACAGGCTATCTATGGCTCGGCGCCGCACTGATCCTCTGCGCCTCGCTTTTTATCATGCGCAACGAACTCAGCCGCGAGCGAACGGCAACATAGACAAGGCAGTGCAAAACGCGCTACCTGTCATGCGTCTGTCATCGCCGTGCCGCAAAAATCCCACGTTTCGAATATTCGACACGTGGGGATTTCATGACCATTTCATCGCGCAAAGCAGCGCTGGCTGCCGCTCTTCTCGCATCCGTTGCTTTTCCGGCTGCTGCGGAGCCTGTTTTCAATCGTATCGCGTCCTTCCCGGTTGCCGCAAACCTGCCCGCCGGCAAGGACAAGCTTTCCACAACCTCCGCCGAAATCATCACCGCCACCGATGATGGCAAGACTCTGATTTACAGCGACAGCCCGCTCGGCGCGATAGGCTTCGTCGACATCACTGATGCCAAGGCCCCGAAGGCCGGCGGGGCGCTGATGATGGACGGAGAACCGACCTCCGTTACGTCGGCAGCCGGCAAGGCGCTCGTCGCCGTCAACACCGGCGAGAGCAAGCAGAAGCCCTCCGGCCGTCTCGTAATCGTCGACGTTGCCACCAAGAAGATCGAGAACACCTGCGATCTCGGCGGCCAGCCGGATTCGATCGCGCTCAACAAGGACAAGACGCTCGGCACGATCGCCATCGAAAACGAGCGTGACGAAGACGTCAACGACGGCAAGATCCCGCAGATGCCGGCAGGCGATCTCGTGATCTTCCAGGTCAAAGACGGTACGGTCGATTGCGGTACGATCAAGCACATTGCGCTGACCGGCCTCTCCGCCGTCGCCCCCGAGGACCCGGAGCCCGAATTCGTTTCCTTCAACAGCCAGGACGAGATCGCCCTGACGCTGCAGGAAAACAACGAGATCGTCATCATCGACGCCAAGACCGCTCAGGTGAAGACACATTTCTCCGCCGGCAGCACGGACCTTGCCGGTATCGACACGAAGAAGGACGGCGCGCTGAAGTTTGCTGGCGAGCTGAAGGGCGTGCTGCGCGAACCCGACGCCGTGAAGTGGCTGGACGGCAACCGTCTCATCGTCGCCAACGAAGGCGATTATGAAGGCGGCTCGCGCGGCTTCACGATCTTCGACAAGACCGGCAGGGTTCTCTACGAATCCGGCAGCTCCTTCGAGCGTGCCGTTGCCGATCTCGGCCACTATCCGGACGGCCGCTCAGGGTCGAAGGGCGTCGAGCCGGAAGGCCTGGAAGCCGCGACCTTCGGCGGCCAGCAGTATTTCTTCGTGCTTGCCGAGCGCGCTTCAGTTGTCGGCGTGTACAAGGATACCGGTGCCGATCCGGAACTCTCGCAGATCCTTCCCTCGGGCGTTTCGCCGGAAGGCGCCGTAGCCATTCCCTCGCGCAACCTCTTTGCGACAGCCAACGAAGTTGATCTCGGCGAGGATGGCGGCCCGCGCTCGCATGTCATGATCTACGAGCTTGCCGAAGGCGAGAAGGCCTACCCGCAGATCGTCGCGGCCGAGAAGGATAGCAATCCGGTCGGCTTTGCCGCTCTTTCGGGCCTTGCGGCCGTTCCGGAAAAGCCCGGTAAGCTCTTTGCGGTCAGCGACAGCGTGCTCGGCATGCAGCCGACGATCTACACGATCGATGCGACGCAAAGGCCCGCCGTCATCACCGAAACGCTGACGGTCAAGCGTGACGGTGCTGCCGCCCAGAAGCTCGACATCGAGGGCATCGCCGTCGACGAGAAGGGCTGGTTCTGGCTCGCGTCAGAAGGCAACAGCGATAAGCTGCTGCCGCACGCCCTCTACCACGTCAATCCGAAGGGCGAGATCAAGGCCGAGGTCGCCCTTCCGAAGGAACTGACTGCCAACGAAATCCGCTACGGTTTCGAAGGTGTGACGATCATCGGCTCCGGCGATGATGCAACGCTCTGGATGGCCATTCAGCGCGAATGGAAGGACGACGAGAAGGGCTTCGTGAAGCTCGTGTCCTACAATCCGAAGAGCAAGGAATGGGGCGCCGTGCGCTACCCGCTCGACAAGTCCGAAAACGGCTGGGTCGGTCTTTCGGAAATCTCCGCTCGTGGCGACAATGTCTACATCATCGAGCGCGACAACCTCGTCGGCGATGCCGCAAAGCTGAAGAAGCTCTACAAGGTGGCGATCACCGATCTCAAGCCCGCCGAGCTCGGCGGCGAGCTTCCGGCCGTCAAGAAGACCGAAGCCTACGACTTCCTGAACGAGCTGAAGTCCGCCACCAACGGCTACGTGCTCGACAAGATCGAAGGCTTCACCTTCGACGCCGGCGGCAAGGCTTATGCCGTCACCGATAACGACGGCGTCAGCGATTCTTCGGGCGAAACGTTGTTCTTCCCGGTCGATCTGGTCGGCACGAACTAAGGTCTCCGGATCGAACCGAAATTGCCGGGGTCAAATCCCGGCAGTTTCTGTTTCCGAAAGGATACACTTACCAGCGCTGATGCACATGCGGGGCGATCAACCGCTCGTAGATCTCGCGGATCGCCTCCATGGCATCGTGGGAGAGCGGCGCGAGATCGGCAGCCGCAGCGTTGGCCCTTGCCTGTTCGGCGTTGCGTGCGCCGGGGATGGCCACGGTGACGGCGTCGTTCATCAGGATCCAGCGAAGCGCGAAGGCGGCCATGGTGGCGCCCTGCGGCACCAGCTTGCGCACTTCCTCGACCGCCTGCAGGCCGACCTCGAAGGGAACGCCTGCGAAGGTTTCACCGACATCGAAGGCCTCGCCGTGGCGGTTGAAATTGCGGTGGTCGTCGCTGGCGAACTTGGTGTTGCGGGTGATCTTGCCGGAAAGCAGGCCGCTTGCGAGCGGGACGCGGGCGATCACCGCGACGTTCCTGCGGCGGGCTTCCTGGAAGAACAGACGATCGGGACGCTGACGGAACATGTTGTAGATGATCTGGATGCTTTCAACGCCGGGAAACTCGATCGCCTTCAGGCCTTCCTCCACCGTCGAAACGCTGACGCCGTAGCCCTTGATCTTGCCGGCCTTCTGCAACTCGTTAAGACCCTCGAACACTTCGGGCCGGTAGAGAACTTCCGTCGGAGGGCAGTGGAGCTGGACAAGGTCGAGGCTGTCGACCTGCAGGTTCCTCAGACTACGGTCGATGAAGCCTTCGAGATTGGCCTTCGTATAGCCGTCGGCGACATGCGGATTCAGCCTTCGGCCCGCTTTGGTGGCGACCATCGGGCGCGTGCCGCTACGGCTCTTCAGAACATCGGCGACGATCTTCTCAGACCGGCCGTCGCCATAAACGTCGGCCGTGTCGATGAAGGTCATGCCGGCGTCGAGCGCGGCATTGAGTGCTGCCCGGCCGTCAGCCTCGCTGACATCTCCCCAGGAACCGCCGATCTGCCATGCGCCGAACCCGACATTGGTGATTGAAAACGGCATGCGGCCGAAAGAATGCTGTTTCACGGGGAATCCTCCATTCGCTGAAAAGCTCGCGCGGCAACTATCAGCCGGGCAGGGGTCGGGCAAGCACCCGCAGGGGGAGGAGATAGGGCGTCTCGCTGCACTTCAAATGAGCGGATCGATAACCTACTTACCTATGAGCACGCCGGATCAAACAAAAGAGGCAAACACCATGGACATCAAGAGGGCCGGTTCCCGGCCATCGGCGAAGGCTTCGGCGGACTATTTCGCCGGCACTGTGCGGCTTGATCCGCTGATCGAAGCGCCGGATCCGGCCCGCGTGAGGGTTGTGCATGTGACATTCGAGCCGGGCGCGCGTACCGCATGGCACACGCATCCTCTGGGGCAAACCCTGATCGTCACGTCCGGCAAAGGTCTCGTGCAGAGCTGGGGCGACGAAATTCGCGAAATCCGGCCGGGCGACACCGTCTGGTTCGCGCCCGGCGAGAAGCACTGGCATGGTGCCACCCTGGAAACAGCGATGACGCACATCGCCATCCAGGAATCGCTGAACGGCAACGTTGCGGACTGGATGGAGCAGGTCAGCGACGAGCAATATGCCGGAAAGGCGTGAGGCGGCTTCAGACAACAGGAAAATGCACCGGAAGTCCTGTCAATGCTAAGCTCCTGCGCGGCGGCCCGAGTTCGCTTTGAAAACAATTTCCGGACTGTCATGGTTTTGTCTCCAAAGCTGCTTGACACTCAAATGCTAACCCCTTAGTTAGCCGCTCATCGAAGCGGCCAGTCCGCTTTGACAAGGATGCGAAAGCCTCCGGATTGCTTGAAATGAAGTGCGGGTGTAGCTCAGTCGGTTAGAGTGCCGGCCTGTCACGCCGGAGGTCGCGGGTTCGAGCCCCGTCACTCGCGCCANGGGTGTAGCTCAGTCGGTTAGAGTGCCGGCCTGTCACGCCGGAGGTCGCGGGTTCGAGCCCCGTCACTCGCGCCATTTCGAGGTTTTCGGTCTTTCCTTCGCCATGCGCGGGTGTAGCTCAGTCGGTTAGAGTGCCGGCCTGTCACGCCGGAGGTCGCGGGTTCGAGCCCCGTCACTCGCGCNGGGTGTAGCTCAGTCGGTTAGAGTGCCGGCCTGTCACGCCGGAGGTCGCGGGTTCGAGCCCCGTCACTCGCGCCATTCTTTTCTCCGAGCTATGCAGTTTTTGGTTGGCTGCCATGCAGCCTCTCGCAACTTGTGCGTATTTGTCGCGACATCGTTGCATCTGCTTGATAATGTCGCATCCTCACAGGTGGAATTGGCGTTCTAAAAGTCTTGCGCCCTGGCTCCGGCTGCGCTAACCACGGCTTGTTGCAACGCACGTTCGCTTGCCGGGCATTTGCCCGTTGCGCTGCCTGGCGCATCCGGCAAGCAGGGATGAACATGATGACTGAACTGCTCAGTTCCTATATTCCGATCGCTATCTTCATCGGCATTGCCCTCGTTATCGGCCTGGCGCTTCTGATTGCGCCGTTTGCCGTGGCCTTCAAGGCGCCCGATTCGGAAAAGCTTTCCGCATACGAATGCGGCTTCAACGCCTTCGATGATGCCCGCATGAAGTTCGACATCCGCTTCTATCTCGTGTCGATTCTCTTCATCATCTTCGACCTCGAAGTTGCCTTCCTCTTCCCCTGGGCCGTTTCGTTCGGCGCTATCGGCTGGTTCGGCTTCTGGTCCATGATGGTCTTCTTAGCTGTGCTGACCGTCGGCTTTATCTATGAATGGAAGAAGGGAGCCCTGGAATGGCAGTGACCTCCGCAAGCGCCCACACGCTCGTGGCGCCGCAGCCGAAGGGGATCATCGATCCCGCAACCGGCAAGCCGATCGGCAGCAACGACGCGTTCTTCGGCGAGATCAACAACGAGCTCGCCGACAAGGGTTTTCTCGTCACCTCGACCGATGAACTGATCAACTGGGCCCGTACCGGCTCGCTGATGTGGATGACCTTCGGTCTTGCCT
Source organism: Rhizobium sullae (assembly GCF_900169785.1). Taxonomy (GTDB): domain Bacteria; phylum Pseudomonadota; class Alphaproteobacteria; order Rhizobiales; family Rhizobiaceae; genus Rhizobium; species Rhizobium sullae. The sequence goes on along the minus strand of NZ_FWER01000002.1, from coordinate 73,146 downwards.
GCTGCGCCGTCGAGATGATGCAGCTCTCCATGCCGCGCTACGATGTCGAGCGTTTCGGTTTTGCGCCGCGTGCCTCGCCGCGTCAGTCGGACGTGATGATTGTCGCCGGCACGCTGACCAACAAGATGGCGCCCGCGCTCCGCAAGGTTTACGACCAGATGCCGGAGCCGCGTTACGTCATCTCGATGGGCTCCTGCGCCAACGGAGGCGGCTACTACCACTATTCCTACTCGGTGGTGCGCGGCTGCGACCGCGTCGTACCGATCGACATCTATGTGCCGGGCTGTCCCCCCACGGCCGAAGCGCTCCTTTACGGCGTGCTTCTGCTGCAGAAGAAGATCCGGCGCACCGGCACGATCGAACGGTAAGGGTTGAGGACAAGAACTATGAGCGAAGCCCTCACTGAGCTTTCGTCCTATCTCTCGGAAGCGCGTGGCAACCTGATTGCCGCCTCGCAGCTGAAGTACGGCGAGCTTACGCTGACGACGACGGGTGAAAACCTGATCGCGCTTTTGACCTTCCTGCGCGACGACGCCAGATGCGATTTCGTCAACCTGACGGACATCTGCGGCGTCGACTGGCCGCAGCGCGAGCTGCGTTTCGACGTCGTCTATCATTTTCTGTCGCCGAAGCAGAACCAACGCATCCGCGTGAAGGTCGCGACTGACGAGGATACGCCGGTGCCGTCCGCATGCTCCGTCTATCCCGGCGCCGACTGGTTCGAGCGCGAGGTCTGGGACATGTACGGCGTGCTCTTCACGGGCCATCCGGATCTCCGCCGCATCTTGACCGACTACGGTTTCGAAGGCCATCCGCTGCGCAAGGACTTCCCGACGACCGGCTTCGTGGAGGTCCGCTACGACGATGCGGCAAAGCGCGTCGTTTACGAACCGGTGGAACTGAAGCAGGAATTCCGCAACTTCGATTTCATGTCGCCCTGGGAAGGCACCGATTACGTGCTGCCGGGGGATGAGAAGGCGAAGCAGTAGAGATAGGCAAGGGTCCCTGAAGGAGTTGGAAACGCATTTGATACTTTCCTCGCGCGTCGGACTTGTTTCTACAGCTAAGCTGGAGATCGCGATTGGGTGAGGAAATCGGCAAAATGCTGAAGTCGCTGATCCACGCTTTGCAGGATGAACGGAATGATCGCAAGAGTTAATCAAAGCCCTATCGCCTACTGGCTACGGGCTGATCCCTACAGGCGCGGAGCGCGTTGCAAATGACCGAACATAACGTCCGCAACTTCAACATCAATTTCGGACCGCAGCATCCGGCGGCGCACGGCGTTCTTCGTCTTGTTCTGGAGCTTGACGGCGAAATTGTGGAGCGGGTCGATCCGCACATCGGCCTGCTGCATCGCGGTACTGAGAAGCTGATCGAGACGAAGACCTATCTGCAGGCCGTTCCCTACTTCGACCGCCTCGACTACGTGGCGCCGATGAACCAGGAGCACGCCTTCGCTCTAGCCGTCGAGAAACTGATCGGCATCGAGATACCGATCCGCGGTCAGCTTATCCGCGTGCTCTATTCGGAAATCGGCCGTATCCTGTCGCATCTCTTGAACGTCACGACGCAGGCAATGGACGTCGGTGCCTTGACGCCGCCACTCTGGGGCTTCGAAGAGCGCGAAAAGCTGATGGTGTTCTATGAGCGCGCTTCTGGTTCGCGCATGCATGCGGCTTACTTCCGCCCGGGCGGCGTCCACCAGGACTTGCCGGAAAAGCTCGTTCAGGATATCGGCGACTGGTGCGATCCGTTCCTGAAGGCGCTGGACGACATCGACGACCTGCTCACCGGCAACCGTATCTTCAAGCAGCGCAACGTCGATATCGGCGTCGTCTCGCTGGAGGATGCCTGGGCCTGGGGCTTCTCGGGCGTCATGGTCCGCGGCTCGGGCGCAGCCTGGGACTTGCGCCGCGCGCAGCCTTACGAGTGCTATTCCGATCTAGAGTTCGACATTCCGATTGGCAAGAACGGCGACTGTTACGACCGCTATCTGATCCGAATGATCGAAATGCGTGAATCGGTCCGCATCATGAAGCAGTGCGTCAACCGCCTGCTCGGCGATGCCAAGACCGGTCCGTTCTCCTCGATCGACGGCAAGGTCGTTCCGCCGAAGCGCGGCGAGATGAAGCGCTCGATGGAAGCGCTGATTCACCACTTCAAGCTCTATACCGAAGGCTACCACGTCCCGGCCGGCGAAGTTTACGCCGCCGTCGAGGCGCCCAAGGGCGAATTCGGCGTCTATCTTGTTTCAGACGGCTCCAACAAGCCGTATCGCTGCAAGATCAAGGCTCCGGGCTATGCCCACCTCCAGGCGATGGATTTCATGTGCCGCGGCCACCAGTTGGCTGACGTTGCCGCCATTCTCGGCTCGCTCGACATCGTGTTCGGCGAGGTGGACCGCTGATGCAGCTTGCCGCGCTTTCAACAGCCGTTTTCCTTGTGGCATCCGGAGCGCTTGCTCAGGACAACCAGGGATTCGGCCAGAAGCTGGGCGCGCAGGATGCGCCGCCTCCGGGCGGCCAGGCCTCGATGGGTGAGCTGTTGTCCAGGGGCTATGAAATCAAGGCTGCCGTTCCGAACGGCAACAAGTTCGTTGTGTTTATGCAGAAAGACCAGTCGGCCTATGCGTGCGAGATGCAGTCTCTGACAGCCTCGCGGTGTGGGACCCTAAACTGACAAGGCGTGAGGAAGAATGTCCGTTCGTCGACTAGCCGAAGATCAATTCCAGCCCGCCGCATTCGCCTTCAATGACGAAAATGCGGTTTGGGCGGACAAGACGATCAAGAAATATCCCGCGGGCCGTCAGCAGTCGGCGGTCATCCCGCTGCTGATGCGGGCGCAGGAGCAGGACGGATGGGTCACCCGCGCGGCGATCGAGAAGATCGCCGACATGCTGGACATGGCCTATATCCGCGTGCTCGAGGTCGCGACCTTCTACACGCAGTTCCAGCTTGCTCCGGTCGGCACGCGCGCCCATGTGCAGGTCTGCGGTACGACGCCCTGCATGCTGCGCGGCGCCGAGGGCCTGATGAAGGTCTGCAAGAGCAAGATCCACGATCACCCGTTCGAGCGCAATGCCGAAGGCACGCTCTCCTGGGAAGAGGTCGAATGTCTCGGGGCGTGCGTCAACGCACCGATGGTGATGATCGGCAAGGATACCTATGAAGACCTGACGCCGGAGCGTCTGGAAGAGATCATCGACACCTTCAATGACGGCAACGGCGCAAGCATCAAGCCCGGCCCGCAGATCGACCGTCATTTTTCCTCGCCCGAAGGTGGCCCGACGACGCTTCTGGCGCCGGACCCGAAGCCGAAGGCTTCCGCGAAGAAGGCTGTGCAGGATGCCGTCAGCCTTCCGCCCTCCGAGGCCGGCCGCCCGAAGAGCGGGGACGCTGAAACCAACCCGTCGCTGAAGACGCCGCATACGGCGCCGAAGGCTGCTGCCAAGAATGCCAAGGCCGTCGAGGCCGCGCCGCTGCCTGCACCGGCTGAAAAGCCTGCAAAGGCCGCCGCTGCTGCGGCCGCTAGCAAGCCAGCGCTGACTGACAAGAACCGCCCGGCCGGCGTTGCAAAGCCGGCGGCTCCGGACGACCTCAAGCTGATCTCCGGCGTCGGTCCGAAGATCGAAGGCATTTTGAACGAACTCGGCATCTTCACCTACGCGCAGGTCGCGGGCTGGAAGAAGGCCGAACGCGAATGGGTCGATGGATACTTGAATTTCAAGGGCCGTGTCGAGCGCGACGACTGGGTCAAGCAGGCCAAGGCGCTCGCCAAGGGCGGCGAAGCGGAATATATCAAGGTCTTCGGCAAGAAGCCGCGGTAAGAGGTGTGAAGTATGTTACAAGATAAAGACCGCATCTTTACCAACATCTACGGCCTCAAGGACAAGTCCCTGAAAGGTGCGATGAGCCGCGGCCACTGGGACGGCACCAAGCAGATCCTCGAAAAGGGCCGTGACTGGATCGTCAACGAGATGAAGGCGTCCGGCCTTCGCGGACGCGGCGGCGCCGGCTTCCCGACCGGTCTCAAGTGGTCCTTCATGCCGAAGGAAAGCGACGGCCGCCCACATTACCTCGTCGTCAATGCCGACGAATCGGAGCCCGGTACCTGCAAGGATCGCGACATCATGCGCCACGATCCGCATACGCTGATCGAAGGCTGCGTGATCGCGAGCTTCGCCATGGGTGCGAATGCCGCTTACATCTACGTCCGCGGCGAATATATCCGCGAGCGCGAGGCGCTGCAGGCCGCCATCGACGAATGCTACGATTACGGTTTGTTGGGTAAAAACAACAAGCTCGGCTGGGATATGGACATTTTTGTTCATCACGGCGCCGGCGCTTACATCTGCGGTGAAGAAACCGCGCTGCTCGAAAGCCTGGAAGGCAAGAAGGGCCAGCCGCGTCTGAAGCCGCCATTCCCGGCCAACATGGGTCTCTACGGCTGTCCAACGACGGTCAACAACGTCGAGTCGATCGCCGTTGCCCCGACGATTCTTCGCCGCGGCGCCGGCTGGTTTTCCTCGATCGGCCGTCCGAACAATGTCGGCACCAAGCTTTTCATGCTCTCCGGTCACGTCAACAAGCCGTGCACCGTCGAAGAAGAGATGGGCATCACTTTCCGCGAACTCGTCGATCGTCACGCCGGCGGCATCCGCGGCGGCTGGGACAACCTGCTTGCTGTCATTCCGGGTGGCGCCTCTTGCCCGATCGTGCCCGCCAAGGACATCATCGATTGCCCGATGGATTTCGACGGCCTGCGCGCTGTCGGCTCGTCCTTCGGCACGGCCGCCGCGATCGTCATGGACAAGTCGACGGACGTCATCAAGGCGATCGCCCGCATCTCGGCTTTCTTCAAGCATGAGAGCTGTGGCCAATGCACGCCGTGCCGCGAAGGCACCGGCTGGATGTGGCGCGTGATGGAGCGCATGGCCAAAGGTAATGCGCACAAGCGCGAAATCGACATGCTCTTCCAGGTCACCAAGCAGATCGAAGGTCACACCATCTGTGCGCTCGGCGATGCCGCCGCATGGCCGGTGCAGGGTCTGATCCGTAACTTTCGCCCGGAGATCGAAGCGCGCATCGACCAGTACACGGCGAGCGCGATGGATCACGGTGCGGTTCTGGAGGCTGCGGAATAAGAGATGACGAAGGCATCCGACAGCACAACAAGGAAGGACGGAGCAGCCGAATTCGCAGCTGACTTCGGCCGTCTTGCTGCCGGGATGCTGGAACGGGCTTTACCGGTGCATCCGTTGATGGGGCCTCCCGTAGCCGCGATGGCTGCGGCAACCGCGATCGGTTTTGGTTTCTCGACGCAGATAGCAAGCGCGTTCTTCGGCGCTTTGCAGGGTGCGTTTGAGGCAACCCATAAGCTGGCGGAGGCGCTCGACGACACGGCGCCGGAAGAGTCGAAGCCGGAAGTGCGCATCAAGCCGGAGAATATCCGGCCGGCAGCCGCGAAGAAGGCCAAGCTTTCGATTGTCGGCGCAACCGGAACCGGCCCAAAGCCTACGGCACCGAAGAATCCGGCGGCGCGGGCGAAAAAGGCTGACGATCTGAAGCTGATTGCAGGAATCGGCCCGAAGCTCGAGCAGGTGCTGAACGCAAAGGGCATCCGCACGTTCGCCGAGATCGCGTCCTGGACGGATGCGCAAATCGCAAAGCTCGACGCCGAACTTGGTTTCAACGGCCGCATCGCACGCGACGATTGGACCGGTCAGGCGAAGGCGCTTTCTGCGAAGGGCCGGAAGCGGACGTGATTTTTTCCGGCTGACCCAAGCAGGCGGAAGGAGATGGCGAAGCGGCAAATGGGCAAGCGCCTTTGAGCTGCACGCCGGAAAGACAATTTGGGCGACACCGGTGCTTGCGGGGACAAAATCCCCGCATGGCAGCGGCAATGTTGCAGGATAGGTTTGTTTGCCGCCATCCGGCGAACAGGAAACAGGACTGAGTGACGATGGCAAAACTGAAGATTGACGGCAACGAGATCGAAGTCCCGGATCACTACACGCTCATTCAGGCGTGTGAGGAAGCCGGCGCTGAAGTTCCGCGCTTCTGCTTCCACGAGCGGCTGTCGGTCGCCGGCAATTGCCGCATGTGCCTTGTCGAAGTGAAGGGTGGCCCGCCGAAGCCGCAGGCTTCCTGCGCCATGGGCGTGCGCGATATCCGCGGTGGCCCGAACGGTGAACTGCCTGAGGTTTTCACCAACACGCCGATGGTCAAGAAGGCCCGCGAAGGCGTGATGGAATTCCTTCTGATCAACCATCCGCTCGATTGCCCGATCTGCGACCAAGGTGGCGAATGCGACCTGCAGGACCAGGCGATGGCCTTCGGCATCGACACCTCGCGCTACCAGGAAGACAAGCGCGCCGTCGAGGACAAGTATATCGGCCCGCTCGTCAAGACGGTCATGAACCGCTGCATCCACTGCACGCGCTGCGTCCGCTTCACGACGGAAGTCGCCGGCATTTCGGAGCTTGGCCTGATCGGCCGCGGCGAAGACGCCGAAATTACCACCTATCTCGAGCAGGCGATGACCTCCGAGCTGCAGGGCAACGTCGTCGACCTGTGCCCGGTCGGCGCGCTGACCTCGAAGCCCTTCGCCTTCACGGCCCGTCCGTGGGAATTGAACAAGACGGAATCGATCGACGTCATGGACGCGCTCGGCTCCGCCATCCGCGTCGATACCCGCGGCCGCGAAGTCATGCGCATCCTCCCGCGTGTCAACGAGGCGATCAACGAGGAGTGGATCTCCGACAAGAGCCGCTTCATTTGGGACGGCCTGAAGACGCAGCGCCTGGACCGTCCCTATGTCCGCAAGGGCGGCCGTCTGCAGCCTGCGACCTGGACGGAAGCCTTCGGCGCCATCAAGACCGCAGTTTCCAAGACGACCGGAGAAAAGATCGGCTCGATTGCCGGTGACCTCGCTTCGGTCGAGGAAATGTATGCGCTCTCCGAGCTGATGAAGTCGCTGGGTTCCGGGAACCTCGACTGCCGCCAGGATGGGACGGCACTTGATCCGTCGCTCGGCCGCGCAAGCTACCTTTTCAACCCGACGATCGAAGGCCTCGAACAGGCCGACGCGCTGCTCATCATCGGCGCCAATCCGCGCTTCGAGGCAGCCGTGCTCAACGCCCGTATCCGCAAGCGCTGGCGCCGCGGCGGCTTCCCGATCGGCGTGATCGGCGAAGGCGCCGACCTGCGTTATGACTACGAATATCTCGGCGCCGGTCCGGATACGCTGAAGGATCTGGTGGATGGCAACCATGCCTTCGCCAAGGTCCTGACCGATGCGAAGAAGCCGCTGATCATCATCGGCCAGGGCGCGCTTTCGCGCACAGATGGCGCAGGCGTTCTGGCAAGTGCTGCAAAGCTCGCCGTCAATGTAGGCGCGGTCGTCGAAGGCTGGAACGGTTTTGCCGTCCTGCATACGGCCGCATCGCGTGTCGGCGGCCTCGACCTCGGTTTCGTGCCAGGCACCAAGGGCGTCAACGCGGCCGAGATGCTGGGCTCGATGGACGTGCTCTTCCTGCTCGGCGCCGACGAACTCGACTTCTCCGCCAAGAAGGCCAAGCTCACGGTCTATATCGGCTCGCACGGTGACAACGGTGCGCACCATGCCGATGTCATCCTGCCGGCTGCCGCCTATACCGAAAAGTCGGGCATCTGGGTCAATACCGAAGGCCGCGTCCAGATGGGCGGCCGCGCCGGTTTCGCACCGGGCGATGCCCGCGAAGACTGGGCGATCCTGCGTGCGCTTTCCGACGTCCTCGGCAAGAAGCTTCCCTTTGATTCGCTTGCCGAACTGCGCTCGAAACTCTACGCCGCGTTCCCGCATTTCGCCGCCATCGATGAGATTGCGGAAAGCGACAGCGCCAAAATTGCCGCACTGGCCAAAAAAGCCGGGAAGATGAACAAATCCGGGTTTGCGTCACCGGTCAAAGACTTCTATTTGACGAACCCGATCGCACGCGCCTCGGCTGTCATGGCCGAATGCTCGGCATTGGCCCGCAACAACTTCAAAGTCGCGGCAGAGTGAGGGCAGGGACGATGGACTCTTTCTTTTCCACATATGTCTGGCCGGGGATTATCATGGTCGGCCAGTCGCTTCTCCTGCTGGTCTGCCTTCTGGTCTTCATCGCCTACGTGCTCCTTGCCGACCGCAAGATTTGGGCGGCAGTGCAGCTTCGCCGCGGCCCGAATGTCGTCGGCCCTTTCGGCCTGTTCCAATCCTTCGCCGACCTTTTGAAGTTCGTCTTCAAGGAGCCGGTCATTCCGGCGGGCGCAAACAAGGTCGTCTTCCTACTTGCGCCGCTCGTCGCCGTGCTTCTGGCACTTTCCACTTGGGCGGTCGTGCCGCTCGCGGATGGCTGGGTGATTGCCGACATCAATGTCGGCATCCTCTATATCTTCGCGATCGCCTCGCTTGAGGTCTACGGTATCATCATGGGCGGCTGGGCTTCGAACTCGAAGTATCCGTTCCTCGGTGCGCTCCGTTCTGCTGCGCAGATGGTTTCCTACGAAGTCTCGATCGGATTCGTCATCGTCACCGTCCTGCTTTGCGTCGGCTCGCTGAACCTGACCGACATCGTCAATGCGCAGCATGACGGCCTTGGAACGATGCTCGGCCTGCCGGCGTCCTTCCTCGACTGGCACTGGCTGGCGCTGTTCCCGGTGTTCATCATCTTCTTTGTTTCCGCCCTTGCCGAAACAAACCGTCCGCCCTTCGATCTTCCGGAAGCGGAATCGGAACTGGTCGCCGGCTTCATGGTCGAATACGGCTCCTCGCCGTACATGATGTTCATGCTCGGCGAATATGCGGCCGTCTGCCTGATGTGCGCGCTGACGACGATCCTCTTCCTCGGCGGCTGGCTGCCCCCGGTTGACGTTTGGTTCCTGAATTGGGTGCCGGGCATCATCTGGTTCACGCTGAAGGCCTGCCTGGTGTTCTTCATGTTCGCGATGGTCAAAGCCTTCGTGCCGCGCTACCGCTACGACCAACTGATGCGCCTCGGCTGGAAGGTCTTCCTTCCGCTATCGCTCGCTATGGTCGTCATCGTTGCATTCGTGCTGAAACTGATGGGATGGGCATGATGACGCCCGCTCTCGTTTCCAGCAAATTTGGAGGTTGAAAATGGCAAGCTTGTCCAACGCCGTCAGCTCGCTGTTCCTCAAGGAATTCGTCGGCGCATTCGTCTTGTCGATGCGTTATTTCTTCCGCCAGAAGGCGACGATCAATTATCCTTTCGAAAAAGGTCCGGTCAGCCCGCGCTTCCGCGGTGAACATGCGCTGCGCCGTTACCCGAACGGCGAAGAGCGCTGCATCGCCTGCAAGCTTTGCGAAGCGATCTGTCCCGCTCAGGCGATCACCATTGAAGCAGGTCCCCGCCGCAACGACGGCACCCGCCGCACGGTGCGCTACGACATCGATATGGTGAAGTGCATCTATTGCGGCTTCTGCCAGGAGGCATGCCCGGTCGATGCGATCGTCGAAGGCCCGAATTTCGAATTCGCCACGGAAACCCGCGAAGAGCTTTATTTTGACAAGCAGCGGCTTCTGGACAATGGCGACCGGTGGGAACGCGAAATCGCCCGCAACATGGCGATCGACGCGCCGTACCGCTGATTGGAATTGGAAATGCCGCGCGGCGGGCACTCGCCTCCCGCGGTCAACATGCACCGGAGCTTTGCTGGCTTGACGTCTTGCGAAGCTTCATCGGGCAGGGAACCTCCCGGCTGCCCGGGGTAAGATGAAAAAGGCACCAACATGGGTCTGCAGGCTCTATTTTTCTATCTTTTCGCCTTTGTCGCGGTAGCGTCGGCGTTCATGGTCATCTCGGCGAAGAATCCGGTTCATTCGGTTCTCTTCCTCATCGTGACCTTCTTCAATGCCGCGGGCCTCTTCCTGCTGCTCGGCGCCGAGTTCCTGGCGATGATCCTGCTCGTCGTCTATGTCGGCGCGGTCGCGGTCCTCTTCCTCTTCGTGGTCATGATGCTCGACATCGACTTCACGGAGCTACGCGCGGGCGTTCTGGAATACGCCCCGATCGGCGGCCTGATCGGTCTGGTTCTTGCGGCCGAACTCATCGTCGTCGTTGGCGGCAGCGTGATCTCTCCGGAAGTGGCAAAGACTGTCGCGATGCCGATCCCGGCCATCACCGAGCGCACCAATACCGCCGCTCTCGGCGACGTGCTCTATACGAATTACATCTACTTCTTCCAAATCGCCGGCCTGATCCTTCTCGTCGCCATGATCGGTGCGATCGTGCTGACGCTGAGGCACCGCACCAACATCAAGCGGCAGAATATTCCGAGGCAGGTTGCCCGCACCCCTGCGACCGCCGTCGAGGTGGTCACGGTCAAGCCGGGGCAGGGCCTCTAAAGGCAGGGATAAGGAACAAAGAACATGGTCATCGGTCTTTCCCACTACCTGACGGTCAGTGCCATCCTCTTCACGATTGGCATTTTCGGCATCTTCCTCAATCGAAAGAACGTCATCATCATACTGATGTCGGTCGAACTTATCCTGCTTTCGGTCAACATCAACATGGTCGCTTTCTCGTCGTTCCTGAACGATATCGTCGGCCAGGTTTTCGCATTGTTCATTCTGACGGTTGCTGCGGCTGAAGCGGCGATCGGTCTTGCAATTCTTGTTGTCTTCTACCGCAACCGCGGCTCGATCGCGGTCGAAGACGTCAATATGATGAAGGGCTGAGCGGCTCATGTTCCTCTATAAGGCTATCGTCTTTCTTCCCTTGATCGGCGCGATCATAGCCGGCCTCTTCGGTCGTGCGATCGGCGCCAAGGCATCGGAATACGTCACCTGCGGTCTGATGATCGTCGCTGCCGTCCTGTCCTGGTACGTCTTCGTTACCGTCGGCATGGGCCATCTCGAAGGCGGACCGATCAAGGTCGAGGTTCTGCGCTGGATCCAGTCCGGTGGCATCGATGCTTCCTGGTCGCTGCGTGTCGACACGCTCACCTCCGTCATGCTGATCGTCGTCAATACGGTCTCGACGCTGGTGCACGTCTACTCGATCGGATACATGCATCATGATCCGCATCGCCCGCGCTTCTTCGCCTATCTCTCGCTTTTCACCTTCGCTATGCTGATGCTGGTGACCTCCGATAACCTCGCCCAGATGTTCTTCGGCTGGGAAGGCGTGGGTCTGGCCTCGTATCTGCTTATCGGTTTCTGGTACAAGAAGCCGTCGGCAAACGCGGCCGCCATCAAGGCCTTCGTCGTCAACCGCGTCGGCGACTTCGGCTTCGTGCTTGGTATTGCGGGTATTTTCGTTCTCTTCGGTTCGATCAACCTCGACACGATTTTCGCCAATGCCTCGAGCTTCGCGCCGCAAGAAGGCGCCGAAGCGGCGGGCGATGTCGTCCTCAACCTCTTCGGCATGCAGCTTGACAAGGCGCATGCGCTGACCGGCATTTGCCTGCTGCTCTTCATGGGCGCGATGGGCAAGTCGGCGCAGTTCCTGCTGCACACCTGGCTGCCAGACGCCATGGAAGGCCCGACCCCGGTTTCGGCGCTCATCCATGCCGCAACCATGGTCACCGCCGGCGTCTTCCTCGTCGCCCGCATGTCACCGCTCTTCGAACTGTCGCCCGATGCGCTGGTCTTCGTCACCTCCATCGGTGCGATAACCGCCTTCTTCGCGGCGACCGTCGGTCTCGTGCAGAACGACATCAAGCGCGTCATCGCCTATTCGACCTGCTCGCAGCTCGGCTACATGTTCGTGGCCCTGGGAGTAGGGGCCTACGGCGCGGCGATCTTCCACCTCTTCACGCACGCCTTCTTCAAGGCGTTGCTCTTCCTCGGCGCCGGCTCGGTAATCCATGCCGTCGATGGCGAGCAGGACATGCGCTACATGGGCGGCCTTCGCACCCACATCCCAGTCACCTTCTGGATGATGACAATAGGCACGCTGGCGCTCACCGGCGTTGGCATTCCGTTTACCCCGATCGGCTTCGCGGGCTTCTTCTCGAAGGACGTGATCATTGAAGCGACCTACGCCTCGCATTCGCCGGTCGCAGGCTTTGCCTTCACGCTGCTGGTGATCGCGGCTCTGTTCACGAGCTTCTATTCCTGGCGCCTGGCGTTCCTCACTTTCTTCGGCACCCCGCGTGCTTCCCACGAGGTGATGCACCACGTCCACGAATCGCCGCAGGTCATGCTCGTGCCGCTCTACCTTCTGGCGATCGGCGCGGTTCTCTCGGGTGTCGTGTTCGAAGGCTACTTCTACGGCCACGACTATGCGGAGTTCTGGAAGGGCGCGCTCTTCACCGGTGCCGAGAATGAATTGCTGGAAGAATTCCACCACGTTCCGGCCTGGGTGGCGCTCAGCCCCTTCATTGCGATGCTCCTCGGCTTCGTCACGGCCTGGTACTTGTATATCCAGTCGCCCTCGACGCCCCGTGTTCTGGCGCAGCAGCACCGCGTGCTCTATCAATTCCTGCTCAACAAGTGGTACTTCGACGAGCTCTACGATTTCCTCTTCGTCCGTTCCGCCAAGGCGCTCGGCCGCTTCCTGTGGAAGAAGGGTGATATCGGCGTCATCGACGCTTACGGCCCGAACGGCGTTGCCGCCCGCGTCGTCGACGTCACCAATCGCGTCGTCCGCCTGCAGACCGGTTACCTCTATCACTATGCCTTCGCGATGCTGATCGGCATTGCCGCACTCGTTACCTGGATGATGCTCGGGAGTTCCTTCTGATGACCGATTGGCCCATTCTTTCAACGGTCACCTTCCTGCCGCTCGTCGGCGTGGTGCTTCTGCTGCTGATGAACGAAAACGGCCCGAGCGGCCGGCGCAACGTGCTCAACATCTCGTTGGTCACGACCATCGTCACGTTCATCGTTTCGCTGTTCATCTGGATCGGCTTCGACAATGCGAATCCGGGCTTCCAGATGATCGAGAAGCACGGTTGGCTCGGCACCGGCATCGGCTATCACGTAGGAGTCGACGGCATCTCGATGCTGTTCGTCATCCTAACGACGGTCCTCATGCCCTTCTGCATTCTGGCGAGCTGGCTCTCCATCGAGAAGCGCCTGAAGGAATACATGATCGCCTTCCTCATCCTTGAAGTGATGATGGTCGGCGTCTTCGTATCGCTTGATATCGTGCTTTTCTACGTCTTCTTCGAAGCCGGCCTCATTCCGATGTTCCTCATCATCGGCGTCTGGGGTGGCAAGGACCGCGTTTACGCGAGCTACAAGTTCTTCCTCTATACGCTGCTCGGCTCCGTGCTGATGCTGCTCGCGATCATGGCGATGTACTGGCAGGCCGGCACGACGGATATTTCCGCGCTGCTCGCCTACAAGTTCCCGCCGGCCATGCAGACCTGGCTGTGGCTTGCCTTCTTCGCCTCCTTTGCCGTCAAGATGCCGATGTGGCCGGTTCACACCTGGCTGCCGGATGCGCACGTCCAGGCGCCGACGGCTGGTTCCGTCATCCTGGCAGGCGTGCTGCTGAAGCTCGGCGGCTACGGGCTCATCCGTTTCTCGCTCGGCATGTTCCCGGTCGCGTCCGATTTCTTTGCGCCGCTGGTCTTCGCCCTGTCGGTCATTGCCATCATCTATACCTCGCTCGTCGCGATGATGCAGGACGATATCAAGAAGCTGATCGCCTATTCCTCGGTGGCCCACATGGGCTACGTCACCATGGGCGTCTTCGCGGCGAACATGCAGGGCGTGCAAGGCTCCATCTTCCAGATGCTGTCGCACGGCATCGTCTCCGGCGCGCTCTTCCTCTGCGTCGGCGTCATCTATGACCGCACCCATACCCGCGAGATCGTGGCCTATGGCGGGCTGGTCAACAACATGCCGAAATATGCCGTGGCCCTCATGGTCTTCACCATGGCGAATGTCGGCCTTCCGGGCACCTCGGGCTTCATCGGCGAATTCCTGACGCTGATCGGCGTCTTCCGGGTCAATACGTGGGTAGCGCTCTTCGCTGCAACCGGCGTGATCCTATCGGCGGCCTACGCTCTCTGGCTCTATCGCCGCGTGATCTTCGGCGCGCTGGAGAAGGAAAAGCTGAAGGCGCTTCTCGATCTTTCGCCGCGCGAGCAGATGATCCTCTATCCGCTGGTGGCGCTGACGATCTTCTTCGGCGTCTATCCAGCCCCGGTCTTCGATGCGACCGCCGCTTCCGTGGACCTGCTGGTGAACAACTATACGGCCGCTGTAAACGCCGCGCACGACGTTGCGCTGTCGATGAAATGATGACGGGACTTTTTGCACATGACCGCTGAAACCATTCTCGCAAGCCTGTATCTTTCCGCGCCGGAGATCATCCTCGCGGTCGGCGCCCTTGTCCTGCTCATGATCGGCGTCTTTGCGGGCGAGCGGTCGGGCCGCATGGTGAGCGTTCTAGCGCTGATCCTGTTTGCGGCTTCGGCGCTGTGGCTGATCTTCGTGCCCGGCGATGGCCTTGCTTATGGCGGCGTCTACCAGGCGGACGGCTTCTCCCGCTTCATGAAGATCACCGCGCTCGTCGGCTCCTTCGCGGCGCTCTTCATGTCGATCGGCCTTGCCAGGGAAAACCAGCTCGACAAGTTCGAGTTTCCGGTCCTGCTCGTGCTCTGCACGCTCGGCATCATGCTGATGATCTCGGCAAACGACCTGATCGCCCTCTATCTCGGCCTCGAGTTGCAGTCGCTGGCGATCTACGTCGTGGCGGCGATCAACCGGGAAAACCTGAAGTCCACGGAAGCGGGTCTCAAGTATTTCGTTCTAGGCGCTCTTTCCTCGGGCTTGCTGCTCTACGGCATGTCGCTGGTCTACGGCTTCACCGGCCACACGCATTTCGCCGATATCGCCCAGGCGCTGTCCGCTGAAGGCGCCCGCTCGCTCGGCCTGGTCTTCGGTCTGGTCTTCATCCTCGCAGGCATCGCCTTCAAGATCTCGGCCGTTCCCTTCCACATGTGGACGCCGGACGTCTACGAAGGTGCGCCGACCCCGGTCACCGCCTTTCTGGCTAGCGCGCCGAAGGTTGCCGCCATGGCCATGATGACGCGTATCGTCATCACCGCCTTCCAGCCGGTCGCTGCCGACTGGCAGCAGGTCGTGGTCTTCATCTCGATCGCTTCGATGCTGCTCGGCGCCTTCGCCGCCATCGGTCAGCGGAACATCAAGCGGCTGATGGCCTATTCCTCGATCGGTCACATGGGCTACGCGCTCGTCGGCCTTGCCGCCGGCAACCAGACGGGTGTGACTGGCGTCATGCTTTACATGGTCATCTACATGGTCATGACGCTCGGCTCGTTTGCGATCATCATGTCGATGCGCCGCAAGGACGGCACGATCGTCGAAGCCGTCGACGATCTGGCAGGTCTTTCCAGCACGAACCCCTTCATGGCGACGGTGCTGACGATCCTGATGTTCTCGCTCGCCGGCATTCCGCCGCTTGCAGGCTTCTTCGCGAAGTATTTCGTCTTCGTCGCCGCCATCGAAGCCAAGCTCTATGCCCTCGCCATCATCGGCGTTCTCGCATCGGTCGTCGGCGCCTACTATTATCTGCGTGTCATCAAGCTGATGTGGTTCGATGAGGCGACGGATGAGTTTGCCCGCGTTTCGGGTCCGCTTCGCCTCGTCTTCGGCCTTTCCGGGCTGTTCGTTCTTGCCTATGTCGTCATCGGCGGGCCGATCGGCGGGGCGGCCGAACTCGCGGCTGCGACGCTCTTTTGATGATGTCTCCCGCGCGGCGCCGGATATCGCTCGGCGATTTCCGGCACGAGGCGCTGTCGGAGACATCATCCACCAACAGCGAATGCCTTGCCCGCGCTAGGGCAGGGGACGGCGGTTTCCTGTGGGTGACCGCGCAGAAGCAGACGAGCGGCCGTGGCCGCCGCGGCCGCACCTGGGCTTCGGAACGCGGCAATCTTTACGCCTCCCTTCTCTTGATCGATCCGGCGCCGATGGAGCGTCTTTCGTCGCTCCCGCTGGCGATCGCCGTTGCCGTGCATCGAGCGATCCGCATGGTTCTGCCGCCCGGCGCTGCACCGCTTGAGGTGAAATGGCCGAATGATATCCTGATCGGGCGCAGGAAGACCTGCGGGATCCTCGTCGAAGGTGAAAAGCTTGCGGATGGGCGCTATGCGCTGGTGATCGGCATCGGCATCAACGTTTCGGTCATGCCCGACAATCCGCTCTACCCGGTGACTTGCCTGCGCCAAGAGGGAAGTACCGCCGCCCCCGAGGAACTTTTCGCCCATCTCTTCGCTTCGATGGCCGAGGTGCTCGATATCTGGAACGAGGGGCGCGGCGTTCGCGAGATCGCCGCCCGCTGGCGAGATGTGGCCTGCGGCATCGGCGAAAAGATCACGGTCAACCTGCCGGACCGCTCGATTTCCGGACAATTCGCCGGGATTGATGATAATGGCGTGTTGATGCTCGAAACCGGCGCGGGCAAGATGATGCGGATTGCCGCCGGGGATGTATTTTTTGGATAGTGGAGCTTATGGCTAAGCAGGACGAACTGGTATTTCTGCCCTTGGGCGGTGTCGGCGAGATCGGCATGAATCTCGCGCTGTACGGTTACGGCCCGGCGGGAAACCGCCAGTGGATCATGGTCGATTGCGGCGTCACCTTCCCCGGTCCGGATCTCCCGGGCGTCGATCTGGTGCTGCCCGACATTCGCTTTCTCGCCGCCGAGCGCAAGAACCTCAAGGCGATCATCATCACGCATGCGCATGAGGATCACTACGGTGCGTTGGCCGATCTCTGGCCGGGCCTGAATGTTCCCGTCTACGGCTCGCCCTTCACCGCGGGCCTGCTCGAGGCTAAGCGCAATTTCGAGAAGGATGCGATCGGCGAAGTGCCCGTGACGATGTTCAAGGCGGGCGATACGATCAATGCCGGTCCCTTCAGCATCGAAGGCGTGGCCGTCAATCACTCGATTCCAGAGCCGATGTCGCTGATGATCCGCACGCCGCTCGGCAATGTGATCCACACCGGCGACTGGAAGATCGATCACGAACCGTCGCTCGGGCCGCTGACCGACGAGACCCGCTTCCGCCAGCTCGGCGACGAAGGCGTGCTGGCACTGATGTGCGATTCCACCAACGCGCTGCGCGACGGCGTCTCGCCGTCCGAAAGGGACGTTTCGGAAAGCCTGAGCAGGATCATCGAGAATGCCGAAGGTCGGGTGGCAATCACCAGCTTCTCGTCGAACGTCGGCCGTATCCGCACTATTGCTGAGGCCGCCGAAGCCGCGGGCCGTGAGGTGTTGCTGCTCGGAAGCTCGCTGAAGCGCGTCGTCGACGTTTCGCGTGATGTTGGCCTGATGGAAGGCGTAAAGCCCTTCATCTCCGAGGACGAATACGGCTACATTCCGCGCGACAAGGTTGTGGTCATCCTGACCGGCAGCCAGGGCGAGCCGCGCGCCGCGCTTGCCAAGCTGTCGCGCGACGAGATGCGCAACGTGGCGCTTGCCGCCGGCGATATCGTCGTCTTCTCCTCCCGCGCCATTCCCGGCAACGAGAAGGCGATCCAGGATATCAAGAACGGCCTGACGGAGCAGGGCGTGCACGTCATCACCGACAACGAAGCCCTCGTTCACGTCTCCGGCCATCCGCGCCGCAACGAGCTGCAGAAGATGTACGAGCTGACGCGTCCGAAGATTGTCGTGCCCGTGCACGGCGAGGCGATACATCTGTCGGCCCATAAGGAGCTGGCGGAACAATCCGGCATCGGCATCGTGCCGCGCGTGCGCAACGGCGACATCCTGCGGCTTGCGCCCGGTCCGGTCGAAGTCATCGACGAGGCGCCGCACGGGCGTATCTACAAGGACGGCTCGCTGATCGGCGATTTCGATGAGATGGGCATCGGCGATCGGAAGAAGCTTTCCTATGTCGGCCACGTCGCGGTCAACGTCGTGATCGACAGCCGCTACGACATCGTTGGCGATCCTGATCTCGTCGCGATCGGCCTGCCGGACTATGACGACGAGGGCGACGAAATGGAAGACACACTCTTCGACGCTGTCGTCGGCGCCATAGAAAGCATCCCGCGTGCCCGCCGCAAGGACCTCGACATGATGCAGGAAGCGGTGCGCCGCGCAGTCCGTGCCGCGGCAAACCAGACCTGGGGCAAGAAGCCGATCGTAACCGCGTTCATCACAAAGGTCTGATCGATGCTCGGCCGCGTCAACCATATAGCCATCGCCGTTCCCGACCTTGCCGCAGCAACGGCAAGCTACCGCGATACCCTGGGCGCCAGGGTCTCGCAGCCGCAAGTTTTGCCTGAACACGGCGTCACCGTCGTCTTCGTGGAACTGCCGAACACGAAGGTGGAGCTGCTGGAGCCGCTCGGCGAATATTCGCCGATCGCCGCCTTCCTCGAAAAAAATCCTTCTGGCGGCATGCACCACATCTGCTACGAGGTTTCGGACATCATTGCCGCGCGCGAGCAACTCGTGAAATCAGGGGCAAGGGTGCTCGGCAGCGGCGAACCTCAGACTGGTGCCCATGGAAAGCCCGTGCTCTTCCTGCATCCGAAGGACTTCTTCGGCACGCTGATCGAGTTGGAACAGATTTGAGGCGAATTCTCTAAGAATCCACCACTCTTGGTTGCTTTCAGTGCTTGGTGCTATCCGTTCATGAAGAACAGAGGGATCGACATGCGAGGTTCAGCAGCCATTTTGCTTGCTATGTTGCTTGTGGTCTGGAGCCCCACCTTTTCGGCGGCGAAAGAAAGACTGCCCCTAGTTCAGGAGAAGGGCACACGGCAGTTGGAATGTGCGGCCTTATCCGGCTGCTGGTCGAGATTTATCCCGCCAATTGGCAGACGATACGACGCGAAAGCATGAATGACCGCTATGTACTCTTGCGAAGCGTTGGCCGCCGAAACCTGCAGCGCGCCGGCAATGCGGCGACGGACGCAGACAGACTTATGAAGGCCAGCATCACCCAATACATCAAGCTTGCAGAAAATAATTAAGCACGGCGGCTGACGGATAGGCTCCCAGCATGCAAAGAGCTTTATGACCGGGCGCTGCATGAAGATTGATGCTGCGGCAGAGCGAACCGACTGCGCAAGGCGGCCGGACACCATTTGAGCTATCCGCCATTCCGCTCTATAAGCGCGTCTGTTGCAATGTTTGCAACGGCGTCTTAGGACACAGGAATGCTGCAGGTTTTTCTACAGGGCTTTGCCGTCTATTTCATCGTCTGGTGGATCACGCTTTTTGCCGTGCTGCCGATCGGCCTGCGCACGCAGGCGGAGGACAATGACGTGGTTCTCGGCACCGTACCGAGCGCGCCGACGCGTTTTCGGGCGCTCTTCACCTTCTCGCTGACGACCATCGTTTCCGCGGTCATCTACGGCGCCTGGTATATCTCCTCGACCTATTTCGGCTGGGGGTTTGACGCTCTCCCGCAGATAGGCCCAAGCTTCCGGTGAGGCGGAGCTTTTGCTCAAACTTTGGGCATGTGTAACTCCGAGGGCTTCGGAGCTGTCATGCACGTGTCATGGAATTGCTGCATGGAACTCACGCTACGGCATGAGAAACGTGCCGTAAGGGAAGGAAGACGGTTTTTCTGCGAACGAGCAGGTCGAAAAACCAAAAAAAAACAAGGCTGAAAGCCTTGTTTTAAGTATCGCGTGATCTGTAACCGTTGCCGGGGCTGCGACGAGCGCGCCTAAGATCTGATCCTCCCAAGACTTGACCGCGAATTCGACAGGAATTTAATCTCCCTGCCTGTTTTGTGAGCTAAAGCTAGCTCAAAGAATAAGCTTTGTCACCAGCTTTTTTTGCATTTTTGCTACACTTCAGAAAAAAATTCCTGTTGACAACATTTTGATGCAAACCTTTAGAAACGCCCGCTTTTCTTCGCATTGGCATTTTTCGGCCGCAAACTTGCGTCTACGATAGGCTGCTCGCGCGTCACGCGGGTTTCTTTCCGGCCGCGAAGCGGTTATGAACGCACCCGATATCAACGATTGCTGTCGATTCCGCATGAGACGCGGAATCCCAACTGCTCTGGAATCCGTCATGCGACTGTCCCGCTATTTCATGCCTATCCTCAAGGAAAACCCCAAGGAGGCGGAAATCGTCTCCCACCGGCTGATGCTGCGCGCCGGCATGATCCGCCAGCAATCGCAGGGCATTTATTCCTGGCTGCCGCTAGGCAAGCGCGTTCTCGACAAGGTGAACACCATTATCCGCGAGGAGCAGAACCGCAGCGGCGCAATCGAGCTTTCCATGCCGACGCTGCAGTCCGCCGAGCTCTGGCAGGAGAGCGGGCGCTACGACGCCTACGGCAAGGAGATGTTGCGCATCAAGGACCGCCAGGACCGGCCGATGCTCTATGGACCGACGAATGAGGAGATGGTGACGGATATCTTCCGTTCCTACGTCAAGTCCTACAAGAACCTGCCGCTGAACCTCTATCACATCCAGCTGAAGTTCCGCGACGAGATCCGTCCGCGTTTCGGCACCATGCGCTCGCGCGAGTTCATGATGAAGGACGCCTATTCCTTCGACCTGACGCGCGAAGGCGCCGAGCACTCCTATAAGAAAATGTTCGCGGCCTATCTGCGCACCTTCGACCGCCTGGGCCTGCGCGCCATTCCGATGCGCGCCGACACCGGTCCCATCGGTGGCGATCTTAGCCACGAATTCATCATTCTCGCGGAAACCGGCGAATCCGAAGTTTATAGCCACAAGGATTTCGTCAATTTCGATATCCCGCCGGCCGACACCGACTTCGACGATGTCGCCGGCCTGAATGCGATTTTCGACAAGTGGACCTCTGTTTATGCGGCCACCTCGGAGATGCACGACGAAGCTGCGTTCAACGCCCTTCCGGAAGGCGAGCGTCTTTCCGCCCGCGGCATCGAGGTCGGCCACATCTTTTATTTCGGCACCAAATACTCCGAGCCAATGGGCGCTAAGGTGCAGGGTCCGGACGGCAAGGAACACACCGTCCACATGGGTTCCTACGGTATCGGGCCGACCCGCCTTGTTCCCGCCATCATCGAAGCATCGCATGACGACAACGGAATCATCTGGCCGGCTTCTGTTGCGCCGTTCGATGCGATCGTAATCAACATGAAGGCGGGCGATGCCGCCTGCGACGGCGTCTGCAATAAAATCTACGCGGCACTTTCGAAGGCCGGCAAGGACGTCCTCTATGACGACACCGATGATCGCGCCGGAACGAAGTTCGCCACCGCTGACCTGATCGGCATACCCGTGCAGGTCATCGCCGGCCCGCGCGCGGTCGCAAACGGCGAAGTGGAACTCAAGGACCGCAAGACCGGTGCCCGCGAAACGATGACGATCGACGCGGCGATCAACAAGCTCTTGGCGTAAGGCCGAACGGAGGCGAAATGGCAGATGCGGCGGTGGACCAGCGGGGTTCGAAATCCGGCCTCGGTCCGGCGGGCAGGCCATTTTCCGCCTTCGAACGCCTCGTGGCGTGGCGCTATCTGCGCGCTCGCCGCAAGGAGGCCTTCATCTCGGTCATCGCGGGCTTTTCCTTCGTCGGCATTATGCTGGGCGTCGCAACGCTGATCATCGTCATGGCGGTCATGAACGGTTTCCGAACCGAGCTGATCTCGCGCATTCTCGGCATCAACGGTCATATGATCGTCCAGCCGGTGGACGGGCCTTTCAATGATTATGCGGCATTGACCGACAGGTTCGCGGCGGTGCCCGGCATCAGGATGGCGCTGCCGCTGGTCGAAGGTCAGACGCTGGCCTCCGGGCAGGCGGGTGCCGGGACCGGCGCCCTGGTGCGCGGCATCCGCGCTGAAGATCTCACCAAGCTCAAGACGGTTTCCGACAACATCAAGTCCGGAGACCTCGTCGGTTTCGCTTCGGGGCAGGGCGTTCTCGTCGGCTCGCGCATGGCGGAGCAACTCGGCCTGCAGGCAGGCGATACCATCACGCTGATTTCCCCCGAAGGCGACGTGACGCCGATGGGCATCAATCCGCGGGTCAAATCCTACACCGTCTCCGGTATCTTCGAGATCGGCATGTCGGAATATGATGCGGCGATCATCTATATGCCGCTCGAAGAGGCGCAGCTCTATTTCAATGCCGAGGGCCTCGTTCAGTCGATCGAGCTCTTCGCCAACAATCCCGACGACATCGACAATCTCCGCCCCAGGGTGGAGGAAGCGGCCGGCCGCCAGATCGGCATCACCGATTGGCGCCAGCGCAACCAGACCTTCTTTTCCGCTCTGCAGGTGGAGCGCAACGTGATGTTCATGATCCTGACGCTGATCGTGCTCGTTGCGGCGCTAAACATCATCTCCGGCCTGATCATGCTGGTGAAGGACAAGGGCAGCGACATCGCGATCCTGCGCACTATGGGTGCGACGTCCGGCGCCATCATGCGCATCTTCTTCATGACCGGTGCTGCGATCGGCATCGTCGGCACCATTGCCGGCGTGCTGCTCGGCGTCGTCGTCTGCATCAATATCGAGTCGATCCGCCAGTTCTTCTCCTGGATTACGGGCACTGTGCTCTTCAATCCGCAGCTCTATTTCCTGAGCCAGTTGCCAGCCGAGATGAGCATTGGCGAGACGGTCTCTGTCGTTGTCATGGCGCTGTCGCTCTCCTTTCTCGCGACCATTTTCCCAGCTTGGCGGGCCTCGAAGCTCGATCCGGTGCAGGCGCTCCGCTACGAATAAGGAATGCTGATTTCAATGAAACGGAACGTCGTTCTCAAGCTTTCGGGCGTCGAGCGTCACTATGGCCAGGGCGATACCGTGCTCACCATTCTGAAGGGGGCCGATTTTGTTCTCCACAGCGGCGAGATCGTCGC
Source organism: Rhizobium sullae (assembly GCF_900169785.1). Lineage (GTDB taxonomy): Bacteria > Pseudomonadota > Alphaproteobacteria > Rhizobiales > Rhizobiaceae > Rhizobium > Rhizobium sullae. Next base: position 50,353 of record NZ_FWER01000002.1, on the reverse strand, counting down.
GCTGGTCGCTCCGTCGGGCACAGGCAAATCGACGTTGCTGCATGTCGCCGGCCTGCTGGAGCATCCGGACGGCGGCGAAGTCGCCGTCAATGGTCAAGCCTGCGAAGGGCTGAACGACGAGAAGCGCACGGCAATCCGCCGCAGCGAGATCGGCTTCGTCTACCAGTTCCACCATCTCCTGCCGGAGTTCTCGGCGCTCGAAAACATCATGATGCCGCAGTTGATCGCCGGTTTGCCGCGCAAGGAGGCGGCCGAGCGCGCTAAGCAGTTGCTCGACTATATGCGCATCGGCCATCGCGCCAATCATCGTCCCGGCGAGCTGTCGGGCGGCGAGCAGCAGCGGGTCGCGATTGCGCGCGCCGTTGCCAATGCGCCGACCGTGTTTCTCGCCGATGAGCCGACCGGAAACCTTGATCCGGAAACCGCGCATTACGTGTTTGACGCGCTGGAGGCGCTGGTGCGCCAGTCCGGTCTCGCAGCGCTGATCGCCACCCACAACCACGAACTCGCCGGCCGCATGGACCGCCGCGTGACCATCAGCGACGGCAAGATCGTCGAATTCTGATTAGGGGCGGATGAGGCCGCCGCGATAGTCCAGCTCGTAGGCTCTCCGCTCCTCGACGATGATCATTTCCCGCCCGCTGAAGTGATCGCAATCGCCGGTGCTGTCGTCGGCGTAGAAGCCGAAGGCATGTTCAAATTCCATGCCGCCCAGAAAGCGCTGGTGCTCGGCATACATCGTCGAAAGCGCAGCCTTGATCACCACGCCTGCCTTCTGCCCATCGATCAGCGACGGCTCGACGATGCGGCCGAAATAATTCATCACCCAGATAGGCTCGCCGCTCAGCCACACGACTTCCTGTCCGGCGAAATCCGTTCCGCCAAAGTAGCTGTCGAGATAGCGCCAATCTCCGCGCTCGTAGCCGATGTCGTGCGACCCGGCGCGGCAGGCGCCTAATGTTTTCCCGCCGCCGACATAGGTATTTGCCTTCGCTTCGACGATAAAGCTGTTCAATGCTGCAAGATTCATAGCGCTCGGCCCCCGCGCCGAACCTCTCCGAAAAACGTATGCCTGTAAAGAACAAAATGAGAACTTGTGACTACTGGCCGCAGATCGATTGACCGGTCTCGTCGCTCCATTGCTCGATCGCGATGACGCGCGGCACGGTCTTCACGTCCTTTCCGTCCTTCTGCAACTTGCCAGTCAGCGCATTGTAGTCGCAGGAACCGCCGGCATTGGCGAGCGTGTCGTAGTGATTATAGGTGTAACCGGCTACCACGAACTGCTTGTTACGATAGGCGAGCGTCAGCGTCTGGTCCCAGCGCTCGCGGCCGATCGCGCTGTTCTGGGAACGGACGGCAATGGAGGTCTTCCCGGCCGCCTTGATCGACGGTTCCTGACCGAGGACGCCGTCTGCATCCGTGCTGCCCCAGATTTTGTCGGGCGCTCTCGCCGAAAGCCTGAGCAGCTCGTGATCGGCGTCGCGCAAATAGATATAGATGCCGATCTGCTCGTCGCTTGCAGCTTCGGCCGGTCCGGCGAGGATTGCGAGATCCGGCTTGCCGTCGCCGTTCCAGTCTCCGGTCGCGGCATCGACGATATGGCCAGCGTCTATGTCCGCAGCCGATGTCGCCGTTGCAGCGAGAATGGCGATGAATGCGATGGCGGTCCTCATGATTCTCCCCCGGTTCCGCCGTTAACTATGCGGAAAAGATTCCTGTTGACAACAGAACAATAGCGGAACAAATTGGAAACATAACGAGTAAGGAGAGCAAGATGACTGACATGATCCGTGATATCGCAGCATTCACCTCCATCGCAATGTTTGTTGCCAGCTTCTCGCTGATTCTCATGGCAATGTAATTTTTCAGGGGACCGCATCGCTTCATGTGGTCCGCGCAAGGGACCGCTTCTGGACATCGCCGTCATCAACACCGACAATGCAAATCGATTCATTCGGGCGATTGGAAGGGTATAAGATGGCGGATGCGGAGAGCGGCTTTGTCAGCGGGACTCCGGGTTTCGTGCATCTGCGCGTCCACTCGGCCTATTCGCTGCTTGAAGGCGCGCTGCCGCTGAAGAAGATTCTCTACAAGGCATCGGGCGACAGCCAGCCGGCGATCGCCATCACCGACACCAACAACCTGTTCGTCGCTCTCGAGTTTTCGCAGAAAGCGATGGAAGAAGGGCTGCAGCCGATCATCGGTTGCCAGATGTCGATCGACATGGAAGACGGTCTGGAGACCGAAAGGCGCGGCGGCCACCAGGCGCTGGCCAAGCTACCGGCGATCGTCGTGCTTGCCTCGACCGCGGCAGGTTACGAGCGGCTGGTCGATATCGTCAGCCGCGCCTATCTCGGCGGCGGCGACGATCAGGCGGTCCATATCCGCGCCTCCTGGCTGGAGGAGGCGGGAACGGAGGGCCTGATCGCGCTGACGGGAGCGCTTGGCGGTCCCGTCGATGTGGCACTGAAGCAGGGGCATGGCGCACAAGCGGAAAACCGGCTGCTCGCCATGAAGCGCCTTTTCCCTGGCAGGCTCTATGTCGAATTGCAGCGCCATGGAACCTACGACAAGCGCCATGAGCAGAGGGTCGTGGGGCTTGCCTACGAGCACGATCTGCCGCTGGTGGCGACCAACGAGGCATTCTTCCCGGCACGCGACGACTACGATGCCCATGACGCGTTGATGGCCGTTGCCCATAACGCCATCGTGTCGGACGACAGCCGCTTCCGCCTGACACCGGACCATTATCTGAAGAGTCGCGCCGAAATGGCGAAGCTCTTTGCCGATCTGCCGGAGGCGCTGCAAAACACGGTCGAGATCGCCCGGCGCTGCTCCTTCGTGCTGAAGACCCGCAAGCCGATCCTGCCGCGCTTTACCGGCGCCACCGACGATCCGGAGGAGGCGGACCGCGCCGAATCGCTCGAGCTCCGCCGGCAGGCCGAGGAGGGGCTCGACATGCGCCTCGCCACCCTCGGCATGTCGCCCGGTTATGAGGAGAAGGATTACCGCGAACGGCTGGAATTCGAACTCAGCGTCATCGAGCGCATGAAGTTCCCCGGCTACTTCCTGATCGTTGCGGACTTCATCAAATGGGCGAAGCAGCATGGTATCCCGGTCGGTCCCGGCCGCGGCTCGGGCGCGGGCTCGCTCGTCGCCTATGCGCTGACGATCACCGACGTCGATCCGCTGCGCTTCTCGCTGCTTTTCGAACGCTTCCTCAATCCGGAACGCGTCTCGATGCCCGACTTCGATATCGACTTCTGCCAGGACCGCCGCGAAGAGGTGATCCGCTACGTCCAGCAGAAATACGGTCGCGCGCAGGTGGCGCAGATCATCACCTTCGGTTCGCTGCAGGCGCGGGCCGCCCTTCGCGATGTCGGCCGCGTGCTGGAAATGCCCTATGGCCAGGTCGACAAGATCTGTAAGCTAGTGCCGAACAACCCGGCCAATCCGACGCCGCTTTCCAAGGCGATCGAAGAGGAGCCTAAGCTCCAGGAGGAGGCGGCAAAGGAGCCCGTGGTGGCGCGCCTGCTCGATATCGCCCAGAAGATCGAGGGCCTTTACCGCCACGCCTCGACGCATGCCGCCGGCATCGTCATTGGCGACCGGCCGCTCTCGAAGCTGGTCCCGATGTATCGCGACCCCCGCTCGGATATGCCGGTTACCCAGTTCAATATGAAATGGGTCGAGCAGGCCGGCCTCGTCAAGTTCGACTTCCTCGGCCTGAAAACTCTGACTGTGCTGAAGGTCGCCGTTGATTTCGTCGCCAAGCGCGGCATCAACATCGACCTCGCTGCAATCCCGCTCAACGACAAGAAAACCTACGAGATGCTTTCGCGCGGCGAAACGGTCGGCGTGTTCCAGGTGGAAAGTGCCGGCATGCGCAAGGCGCTGATCGGCATGAAGCCGGACTGCATCGAGGATATCATCGCCCTCGTCGCCCTCTATCGCCCGGGCCCGATGGAAAACATCCCGACTTACAATGCCCGCAAGCATGGCGAGGAAGAGCTCGAGTCGATCCATCCGATGATCGACCATCTGCTCAAGGAAACGCAGGGCGTCATCGTCTATCAGGAACAGGTGATGCAGATCGCCCAGGTCCTGTCCGGCTATTCGCTCGGCGAAGCCGATCTCTTGCGCCGCGCCATGGGCAAGAAGATCAAGGCGGAAATGGACCAGCAGCGCGAACGCTTCGTCGACGGCGCCATCCGCAACGGCGTTTCGAAACCGCAGGCCGATAACATCTTCGAACTGCTGGCGAAGTTCGCGAATTACGGCTTCAACAAGTCGCACGCAGCAGCTTATGCCATCGTCTCCTATCAGACGGCCTATATGAAAGCGCATTATCCGGTCGAGTTCCTCGCCGCGTCGATGACGCTCGACATGTCGAACACGGATAAGGTCAATGATTTCCGGCAGGATGCCAAGCGCCTAGGCATCGAGGTCATTGCGCCTTCGGTTCAAAGCTCATTCCGCCAATTTGAAACGGGCGACAACCGCATTTATTATGCACTGGCGGCGCTGAAGGGCGTCGGCGAAAATGCCGTCGATCACATTGTCGAGGTGCGCGGCGACAAGCCTTTTACCAGTATCGAGGATTTCTGCCTGCGTATCGATCCGCGCCAGGTCAACCGTCGCGTGCTGGAAAGCCTGATCTATGCCGGCGCCTTCGATTGCTTCGGCCAGGATCGCGCCCAGCTCGCCGCCGGCCTTGATCGCATTCTGGGTTATGCCCAGCGCGCGCAGGAAAACAAGCTGAGCGGCCAGTCGGATATCTTCGGCGGCGCGCTGTCGTCCGGTCCGGAGAAGATCGCGCTGCCGCCGTTTTCGCCCTGGCTCGCCTCCGAGCAGCTGCTCAAGGAGTTCCAGGTGCTCGGCTTCTACCTGACGGCGCACCCGCTCGACAGCTACAACAACATCCTGCAGAAGATGCGGGTCCAGACCTTTGCCGAGTTCTCCGCCGCCGTGAAGCAGGGCGCAACCAATGCCCGCCTTGCCGGAACTGTGATTTCGAAGCAGGAGCGCAAGACCCGCACCGGCAACAAGATGGGGATCATCGTCTTTTCGGATTCGTCCGGACAGTTCGAAGCCGTGCTGTTCTCCGAAATGCTGAACCAGTACCGCGATGTGCTGGAGGCCGGGAAATCCTTCGTGCTCACCGCCACCGGCGAAGAGCGTCCGGAAGGCGTAGGGCTGCGCTTGCAGACGATCCAGTCGCTCGAGGAGAAATCGCTGCAGATGCAGAAGGCGCTGCGCGTTTATGTTCGCGATTCCGGCCCGCTGCGCGCCGTTGCAGCACATCTGAACGCCAAGGGCGACGGCCTCGTCTCCTTCATCGTCATCAAGGAGGACGGCAAGCGCGAGGTCGAGGTGGAGCTGCCGCAGAAATACCGCATCACGCCAGAAATCGCCGCCGCCTTGCGCGCCGCCCCCGGCATTGTCGATGTCGAGCTTGTCTAGGTCGTGAACTGAACCTGCACTATGAAGCGCTCAGTTCTTCAAGGAAAGCTTGGGTGATCTGCCCCGCTAGCCGTGCCATCTCGTCGGCCGGAATCTGCAGCACGCCATGCTCGGCCATGAGTGCGTGGTACTGTTGCTCCTGGAGCGGAACGCCTGCGGGCAGAGGGACCACATGGAAATGGATGTGGCTGTTGGCTTGCTGGCTGCCCAGCGAAAGAACGTAGATCCTTTCAGCCTCGAGTAGCTTTTTCAGAGCACGAGACAAGACGTGTATATGCCTTTGCAATCGCAGGTATTCTTCGGTCGAGAGATCCTGCGCCAAGTCTTCGCGGTGTTTCTTCGGGGAAACCAAGCAGTATCCGGGCAATGTTGGATACTTACTGAGAAAGATGATTGTCTCCTCATCCTCGAAAATGCGATGATGGAAGAACGCGGGATCTCCGCTCACCACGCCGCAGATAAAGCAGGGCCGTGTCGTGATATCACGCAGGTATCCATCGAGATCGAACGGCTTGCGCTTGCTCATGCTGAATCTCATCAGGGCCATGTGCATAAATCAAGATTTCCTGCGCTCGCTCTCAAGCGAAGGTCGTTTGAGCGCCTTCGCCGCATCTTGCGTGTAGCGGCACTCTAACGCGTGATCGTGATGAAATCCGTGCCGGCGCCGGTCTCCGGGCCGATGCCGGTGTCGGAGATCGTCAGCGTCGAGCCTTTGGCCAGCATGCCGTCGATCCGGCTGCGTGTTCCGTCTGGTATTGTGATGCGGTCGAGCGCATCGGCGATCGGCGTACCGCCGGTCACGATCGAGCTCTCGTTGGCGACGATCCCGAGCCGCTTCATCGCCTGCCTGGAAAGATTGTTCTTGAGCGTCACGCCCAGCCAGTCAGCCCTGCCGTTTTCGACGTCGACGGCGTGCAGCGTGAAAAAATGCGTGCCGAGCGCCTGCCGCGGATTGCCGATCGTGATCGGCGCCTCGAAGACCGGTTTGAAATCCTGGCGCACCATGATGACGCCGTTCGGCGGTTCGCCCTTGCCTGCCGCCGCGTAAATTTCCCTCAAGAGAGTGTCGCTGACGAGCGCCTTGTCGTCCTTGAACTGCATGGATCGAAGCGCTTTGAAGGCATTGATGGCCTGAATGGTTGCAGTACCGAGAAGCCCGTCTGGCGCGCCCGCGGAAAAGCCGAGCTGGTTGAGATAGGTCTGGATATTGATCACCGTCTCGCGCTCGGTGCGGCGGGTGATGAGAATGCGGATCGGATTGGTGTTTTCCGGTACTGCGGCCCGCGCGACCGGAGGAGGCACTGCGCTGTTCATCGCCAGTCGAACCGGCTCGCCGCCGGTTTCGCCGATCGCCGGACGCAGTGCCGCATCCGAAAGCAGCAGCGGCGGTTCCGGCAGATCGGGACGGAAGAGATTCGGATGCGCAACCGGCTCGGGCGCCACTTCCGCATCGCTGATGATGACCGGCACGCTGAGGCTCGTCATCTTGTAGAGCTGTTTGGCAAAGGCGGCGGGCATGCGCACGCAGCCGTGGGAGGCCGGATTGCGCGGCACAGAATTCGATTCATGAAGCGCGATGCCGGACCAGGTCAGCCGCTGCATCCACGGCATCGGAGCCGCCGAGTAGAGGTTGGACTCGTGATATTTCTGCTTCTCGAGCACGGAAAAGATGCCGCTCGGCGTCGTGTGGCCGGCCTTGCCGGTCGAGACTTTCGACGTTGCGATCACATCCGCGCCGTCATAGACGGCAAGCGACTGCTTGTCCTTTGAAACGAAGATTTGCAGCGTGCGGGCATCCGCCGCAAAAGCGGGGTGATGCACGAGTGCGGTCGCCGACAGCAAGCCGAGGCCGAAAACAAAACGCGAGAACATGTTAGCCAACCAATACGCAATACTTGACCGGCATATTACGGCACGATGCTTAAGGAAGGTTTGAGCATTGGTCGCTGGATCGGCGTTCACGCATTGGTGATCTATAGCCGGCTCAGCCATGTACTTGCGATTGCCAGATTATCCGTCGCGTTTGCCGCTGCCGAACGTGTAGCCGGTCTCCACGGTCTTCTTGCCAAATTTCTCGCGCAGCTTGTCCATCGCGGCTTCCGCCGCCGCCCGACGCGTGGATTGCTGGTCGATGAGATCCGGCGGGTCGGCGCGTGCCGGGTCGCAAAGGTCGGTGACGCCGATGCCGATCAGGCGGAATTTCGTGCCGTCCGTTTCCTTCTCCAGAAGCTCGATGCCGGTGCGGAAAATCCTGTCGGCAAGCTGCGTTGGGTCCTCCAGCTTGCGGTTGCGTGTACGGGATTTGAAGTCCGCCGTCTTCATTTTCAACACGACGGTGCTCCCGGCAATGCCGCTCTTCTTCAGCCGCCAGGAGACCTTCTCGGAGAGACTGCGCAAGATCGGCACCAGATCCTCATAGCGCGAAATATCGTCGAAGAAGGTCGTCTCCGAGGAGACGCTCTTTGCCGGATCGTTGAGGTGCACCTTGCGGTCGTCGATGCCGCGCGAAAGGCGGGCAAGCCTCTGGCCGATACTGCCGTAGCGGCGCATCAGATCGGTCTCCTCCATCGTCTGAAGCTGGCCGATCGTGCGGATGCCGTCCGCTTCGAGCGTTGCCGCAAAGGCCTTGCCAACGCCCCAGATGGTCGTCACCCGCCGCGGCGCCAGAAACGCCACGGCTTCTTCGCGGCCGATGATGGAAAAGCCCCGCGGCTTCTGCAGGTCGGAAGCCACCTTGGCGAGGAACTTGCAGTAGGACAGCCCGACGGAAACCGTGATGCCGATCTCCTTTTCCACGCGGCGGGCGAATTTCGCCAGCGTCCGCGCCGGCGGATCGTGGTGCAGGCGCTGGGTGCCGCCGAGTTCGAGGAATGCCTCGTCGATCGAAAGCGGCTGCACCAGCGGCGTCAGCTCCTGCATCATGGTGCGGATCTCGCGGCCGACCTTGACGTATTTCTCCATATCGGGGCGGATGACGACCGCCTGCGGGCACGCCTCCAGCGCCTTGAACATCGGCATGGCGGAGCGGACGCCGTGGATGCGGGCGATATAGCAGGCAGTGGACACGACGCCGCGCTTGCCGCCGCCGATGATGACCGGCTTGTCGGCAAGCTCCGGATTGTCGCGCTTTTCGACCGCGGCGTAGAAGGCGTCGCAATCGATATGCGCGAGCGTCAGATCGTAAAGCTCCCTGTGCCGCACGAGACGCGGGCTGCCGCAGGCCATGCAGCGGCGTGCCTCGCCCTTCTGCTCGGCAAGGCAGTCGCGACAGAAGCCGGGTGTCTTGTCAGGCGTTGGCGTCATCGTGATGAGAACAAAGATTGAACATCGAGAGATTACGCCTTAAGCTTCCGAGTCTCAAGAGACGGGAGAGGTTTGGCTTTGGACATCGATCTGCGTTTTGAGCCGGTGACGCCGGAGCGCTGGACGGATTTCGAGACGCTCTTCGGTCCGCGCGGCGCGTTCTGCGACTGCTGGTGCGTGGCGCTGAGGCTGCCGCATGCGGTGCGCACCAAAATGCGGCCGGAGGAGCGGAAAGAGCATATCAAAAGCCGCATCGCCGCCGGTCCGCCGCCCGGCATTCTCGCCTATGCGGATGACCGGCCGGTCGCCTGGGTGCAGATCGGTCCGCGCCATGACGTTCCGCAGTTCAACTCACCGCGCGTCGTTTCCCGGCCGCTAGAGGATGGCGATGCACTGGACGCGTCCATCTGGGCGATCAGCTGTTTCTTTCTTGCAGCACCGTTGCGCGGCAAGGGCCTCAGCCACCATCTGCTGCAGGGCGCAATCGACCACGCGAGGCAGAACGGCGCGCGCTATCTCGAAGGCTGCCCCATCGATCATACGAAGCAATCAAAGTCGGTCACGCTCTGCATCGGCTCGACCGCGATCTTCGATGCGGCGGGCTTCGAGCCGGTGGCGCGGCGAAAGGACGGCCGGCCGCTTATGCGGCTGGATTTGCAGCAGTGAGGCTTCGAGCCGCGTTGGCTTCGGCAAAATGCCGTCCGATCATGGATGCGGCTTCGTTCCAGTTCTTGACGCGTGGAGTGCCGTCCATCGCCGCAGGCGCGAAACGGTGAATTTCGGAGACCGGCATCAGATGTAGCAGAAGGCAGTTATCGACATGTTCGCGCACCGAATGAAGATTGACCGCCATGTCGTCGATGAAAGCGACGGGCAGGGGGCGAGCGCCATGCAGCATCTTGACGATCGGCCCTTTCGGCTCACGCGCCGCCAAAAGAGGGTGGGTCAGGCCGAAGCGGTCGAGCAGCCGCCGCCGCTGATCGGCATAGACCGGCGGCATTGCGGTCAGGAAAACGATATCGGCCTCGGCGGAGAGCCTGCTGAGCGTCTCCGCGGCCAGTGAAACCGGCAACTGCCACTCTTCCTGCCGTTCGAAGAAGGTTTCGACCAGCCGGCTGACGTGGATATCCTCGAGCGCAACCCCATCTTTAGAAACGATATTGCCATGAAGACGGAAGGAACGCGGCAAAAGCTCATGCCCTTCGCTGAGAAGAAACCGCTGGAAAGGATCGATAAACTGCAGCACGACGTCATCGACGTCGCAGACGATCAGCGGCCGGTCGCCGAGCCGCACATGCGAGATGTCGAAGGTCACGGTCTCCATTGCGCTCAGTATTCTCCGGAATCGAGGCCGGGAGAGGAGAAATGCCGCCACGCGGCAGTGAGCGTATCAGGCGCCGTGCCGGTCGTTTGGCAGAAAGCCACCGCCGTCGGCTCGTGGTTCATCAGGAAATCCAGCATGCCGGCAAGGAAGCCCGGATCGTTGATGGCGTTGCGGACCTGGGCAGGCTCCACGCCCGTCAGCGCCAGGAAACGCGAGAAGATGTCGGGCTCGTTTGCCAGCCAGCCGAGAACGGCGATCGCCGTTTCCTGCGGGTCTGTGGCTAAATGTTTGGAAGTCTTGAAGTTGCTTTGCATTTCGCTGGGTAAGTTACCTTTTCTTCAACCAAATACCGGTAGTTTACCACTATCGGTTTCCTGGATTCGCGCGCGCAGTGTTCTGTCACGGCGCGATCGGCTGCAGGGACGAGACGTAGGGACAAGCGTGCAATGCCCAAACAGGTGATGATTGTAGAAGATAACGAGCTCAACATGAAGCTCTTTCGCGACCTGATCGAGGCGTCCGGCTATACGACGATTCAGACCCGTAACGGAATGGAAGCGCTTGATCTTGCTCGAAAATACAAGCCGGACCTGATCCTGATGGATATCCAGCTTCCGGAGGTTTCCGGCCTGGAGGTCACCAAATGGCTGAAGGAAGACGACGAACTGCATGTCATCCCGGTGATCGCGGTGACCGCCTTTGCCATGAAGGGCGACGAGGAGCGTATCCGTCAGGGCGGCTGCGAAGCTTACGTGTCCAAGCCCATCTCGGTTCCGAAATTCATTGAAACGATCAAGACTTATCTCGGTGATGCATAGCGCATCTGAAAGACGTTTATGACGGCGCGCATATTGGTGGTTGATGATATTCCGGCGAATGTGAAGCTGCTCGAAGCGCGGCTCCTCGCTGAATATTTCGACGTGCTGACGGCCGCCGACGGTTATCAGGCGCTGGCGATTTGCGAGCGCAACCAGGTCGATCTCGTCCTGCTCGACGTGATGATGCCGGGGCTAGACGGCTTCGAAGTCTGCGCGCGCCTGAAGGCGAACGCGAAGACCTCGCATATTCCCGTCGTGATGGTCACGGCGCTGGACCAGCCGGCCGACCGCGTGCGAGGCCTGAAGGCGGGCGCGGACGATTTCCTAACCAAGCCGGTCAACGACCTGCAGCTCATCTCCCGCGTAAAGAGCCTTTTGCGCCTGAAGACGCTGAGCGATGAACTGCGTATCCGCGCCGAAACGGCTGAGACGATGGGGATCGACGACCTCATCCGCGCCGGCGAAACACGTCCGGAAGAGGCCGGTCAGATTTTGCTGGTCGACAGCCGCGCCAATTCGCAGGAGCGCGTCATCAAGGCGCTGAAGCCGATTGCCGACGTGACCGCCATCTCCGACCCGCAGGCAGCTCTGTTCGAAGCCGCCGAGAACGCCTTCGAACTTGTGATCGTCAATGCCAATTTCGACAACTACGATCCCTTGCGGCTCTGCTCCCAGTTCCGCTCGCTGGAGCGTACCCGCTTTCTGCCGATCCTGATCATGACGGAGCAGGGCGCAGATGACATGGTGATCCGGGCGCTCGATCTCGGCGTCAACGACTACATCGTCCGTCCGGTCGATCCGAATGAACTCGTCGCCCGCAGCCTGACGCAGATCCGCCGCAAGCGTTTCAACGACCGTCTGCGCGCGAGCGTCAAGCAGACGATCGAACTTGCTGTCACCGATCCGCTGACAGGCCTCAACAACCGCCGCTATCTCGACAATCATCTCAAGGTTCTCTTCAACCGCTCGATGGCGCGGGGCCGGCCGCTTTCCGTGCTCATCACCGACATAGACCGCTTCAAGCAGGTGAACGACACGCACGGCCACGATGCCGGCGACGAAGTGATCAAGGAATTTGCCAATCGCATCCGCTCGACCGTCCGCGGCGCCGATCTCGCCTGCCGTTACGGCGGCGAAGAGTTCGTCGTGGTGATGCCGGATACGTCGCCCGAGGTGGCCGCTGCGGTTGCCGAGCGTCTGCGGGCCTCCGTCGAAAGCATTCCTTTCGAGCTGAAATCGGCGGGGCAGGAGCTGAAGGTCACCGCCTCCTTCGGCATTTCTTCGCGCCTCTCTTCGGTCATCACGCCGGATCAGCTTATGAAGCAGGCTGATCTTGCTCTTTATGAAGCAAAGAACACCGGCCGGAACCGCGTCGTTGCTGCTGCGGCTTGACGGCAATACTGTTTCAAGAACGGCTCCGGACACCGTTTCCACCGGAAAAGGGTGAAGCTTACAAATTTGTAATCGTCGCGCAGGCAAAAGACATATTTCTTTTGTGGAAAAGATCTGGAAATGGATTTCTGCCTTCGGTGACCTTCTTATGGTGCATCTCTGGCGGCGGGAAGAACAAAGGCGTACCGCCAAAGAATACACCCATCGCGACCGGTAACTGTGCAAGCAGTGCTATTTCCTCAGCGAAAATGTTGCGACATTACGTAACGTCAGTATCCGACAAAGTTACTGCTATGTGCCTATAGGTTTCTTCGCAAAACTGGTTCATTTCCTGAGCGCCTAAGTCATTCGGCTGATCTCCACCTGCCCCAAAATTGGACTTTTAACCATAGGAGCAGGCAGGAATTTCTCATCATTAAGAATTTGTTGATTTTCTTTCTTTTTTGCGCAAATTATCGGCTCATAAGAGAAAGTGCTCCCTCTTGAGGAGCCCGCATACCCCATGATGCTCAGGTCCGCCGCATCTCCTGGGTCGTGGGGTCGGTCGGCTAGCATGCAACTTACGCGGTTCCTCGTGCCGCGTTGCCTGCTGGCCGACCCCTTATCGGAAAAACGCCGTCGTTCCCATCATAGGGAAAGACGGCGTTTGCGCTTTTGCGGAAAATAACAATCCAGAAATGAAAAAAGCGCGCAACCATGTGGCGCGCGCTTCCTGAAAGAACCTGAAATCAAGGGTTACTTGATCTTGGTTTCCTTGAACTCAACGTGCTTCTTAGCAACCGGGTCATACTTGGTCTTCGTCATCTTGTCCGTCATCGTACGGCTGTTCTTCGTCGTGACGTAGAAGAAACCGGTGTCGGCCGTCGACAGCAGCTTGATCTTGATTGTGGTAGCCTTGGCCATGGTCGTCCTGCCTTTAAGAAAATGAAAGCCGTGGAAAGCCGGATGGGCTCCACGGCAAATTCTGGCGCGAAACTACGAATCCAGCCCGAAAAGTCAAGCCCGCTTTCGGAGGAAAAGCAGCCTTATGCCCGCCAGCAAGGCATAAAGGCCGAAGAAACAGGCAATCGCCCATGCAAAACCATTGTTTCCGGCAACGTCGATAGCAACTCCGATCGCCTGCGGGCCGGCAACGGTGCCGACCGCATAACAGAAGACGAAGGCGGCATTCGCCGCCGCAAGGTCGGATCCTGTTAGCCGGGAGCCGAGATGGCTGAGGCCGACGGTATAGAGACCGGCAACGCAGCCGCCCCAGAAGAGCAAGACCCCTGCCATCATGATCCAGCTGTGGGAGAGCAGCGGCAGCATCAGCGAGCCGATGAGGCCCATGAAGGCCATGGCGGCAAGCAGCGGGCGCTTGTCGGAAATCCGGTCGGAGAGCATTCCGACCGGGATCTGAAAGATGACGTTGCCGATGCCCATGACCGTCAGCAGCAGTGCCGCCTGCGATTCGGTGAAGTTCGCGCGGATCGCATAGATTGGAAACAGCGAAAGGCCACCCGCCTCGACCGCGCCGAAAATGAAGACCGCGGCTGTTGCCGTCGGCACCAGGAAGACGTAGCGCATGAAATGCAGTTCCGGCTTCTCTTCGAGGATCGGGCTTTCGTGCCGCGCGATAAAGATCGGAATGGCCGCAAGCAGAATCGCGGCCGCACCGACAATAAATGGGAGAATTCCATCGCTGCCGAGAATCGAAAAGAGCAGAGGCCCCGCCGCGAAGCCGAGCGAAAGCACCGTCGCGTAAATACCAAGCACGAATCCGCGTTTCGTGGGCGGTGAGGCAGCGTTGATCCAAAACTCGGACAGGATGAACAGGGTGGTCGTCGCACCGTGGAAGGCAAAGCGAAGAGGAAACCAGAGCCAGAAATCCTCGGCGTAGTAAAATCCGAGCGAACTGAGCGCCGAAATCACCACCGCCCAGAGCATGGTAGGGGCCACTCCGTATTGATGCGCGAGTTTCGTTGTGATCGGGGCGGCGGCC
>NZ_FWER01000002.1:0-36059 GCF_900169785.1 Rhizobium sullae | reverse complement strand
CCCCCGCCATGGCCGTATTCAGGCCGATGAGCGTTGAGGGGATGCCGCGTTTTTCCAGGATGATGCTGAGAAGCGGAAGGCCGAGGCCGATCGCGATGCCGACAGCGGAAATCGACGAGACGGCGGCAACCAGCGACGGCCAATGGATTTCCTCGACATCGCCAGGTGTGCCGTTTCTCGGCTGAGACATGAATCCATCCTTGAATGACTGAAACGAATCGCCCGTTTTGTGGCACATAGAAAGGCACATGCGTGCCAAATCCAAGTGACGGGCTGTGCTTTACGGAAAGTCCGGCGCCGATGGCAATAGATCAAATAATCCAGCTCATGTTCACTCAGGACTGGCGCTGCAACCTTGCAGCGCCGGCGAGCGTTGCCCACTACACGCGAATTATGTCTGGACGGTGAAGGTGCAGGACCGCTTACGATGAGCGCCCGCGGCCGGGGATATCGTAATCATCGTGGTCATCGCTCTGGCCGCCGAAACCATGCAGGCGCAGCGCCCATTGCAGGCCGATCACGCCGCCCTTGATCGGCTGGATCGAGGCCAGGGCGGTCAGAACGGTGATAGGAGCCCAGATTGCCAGCGTCAGCCAGAGCGGCAGCGGCCAGATCATGTCAGTCATCATGTAGCCGCCGACCACGACGTGTCCGATAACGAGGATCACGAGATAAGGCGGCAAGTCGTCGGAGCGGTGGTGGTGCATGGCCTCGCCGCAGGCGGCGCAATGGTCGACAGGCTTCAGGAAAGCCCTGAAAAGCTTGCCGCTGTTGCAGTGCGGACAGCGGTTCAGCATGCCGCGAATGATGGAGCGGCCGAGCGGACGCTCGGTCTTTTCTGCATCCCCATAGCGGACCGGTTGTTCGGTCGAGGCAGTGGTCATGATCGTTCCTTTTCGAGCGTCCCTACACGCATGGAGCGCCGCAAGCCCGCCTCGCGGGCAAGGGACGCTCCTTACTTCAAATGCAGAGCATCCCGAAAGAAGGACGCCCTATCGCCGCCCTCTTGGCGGCCTTGTTCCGGCCATCTTGCGGGCCTGCCGGTTGTCCCGGCGGCCTGCCTTGTGGAACGAGCGCACTGCCGTCGGCATGTTGCGTCCTTCGCTGACCATCTCGAAACGAAGCGCGCCGGCGAGCGGGATCGCTTCGGCAAGCTTCACGGTGACATCATCTCCGAGACGGTAGCCCAGTCCGGTCTTCTCACCCGACAGCGCCTGATGCGCCTCGTCGTAGATGAAGTAGTCCGTACCGAGCGTAGATATAGGTACGAAGCCGTCGGCTCCATAGTCAGGGAGGGCGACAAATAGTCCCGATTTCGTGACGCCTGATACGCGCCCCTTGAACTCTTCGCCGACCCGCGTGCTGAGATGGTGGGCGATCAGCCGGTCGACCGTCTCACGCTCCGCGGCCATTGCACGGCGCTCGAAGGTGGAGATTTCGGCGGCGATGTCGTCGAGTGCGGCTTCCTCCTCCGGCGTGATGGCGCCTTCGCCGAGACCAAGCGAGCCGACCAGCGCGCGGTGGACGATCAGGTCCGCATATCTCCGGATCGGTGAGGTGAAGTGCGCATACTTCATCAGGTTCAGCCCGAAATGGCCGATGTTTTCCGGGCTGTAGATCGCCTGGCTCTGCGAGCGCAACACCATCTCGTTGACCATCGTCTGATGCGGCGTGTTCTCGGCCTTTGCCAGGATGCCGTTGAAGCTGTTCGCCCTCACATTGCCGCCCTTGGCAAGCGAGATGCCGAGCGTCGCCAGAAAGTCGCGCAGGATCTCCTGCTTGGCAAGCGTCGGGCTATCGTGGATGCGATAGATCAGCAACTGGCGCTTCTTTTCGAGCGTTTCGGCCGCACAGACATTGGCCTGGATCATCATCTCTTCGATGAGCTTGTGCGCGTCGAGCCGCGGCGGCACGAAGACGCGGTCCACTGTGCCCTCCGGCTTCAGCAGGATCTTGCGCTCGGGCATGTCGAGCTCGAGCGGTTGGCGCTTGTCGCGGCCGCGTCTTATTATCTCGTAGGCATGCCACAGCGGCTTCAGGATCGGTTCCAGCATCGTCCCGGTCTTGTCATCCGGCGTGCCGTCGATCGCCGCCTGCGCTTGGCTGTAGGAGAGCTTCGCCGCGCTCTTCATCATGACGCGGTGGAACGTATGCCCGGCCTTCCGGCCATCCTTCGAGAAGACCATGCGCACGGCAAGCGCCGGGCGGTCGACGCGTTCCTTCAGCGAGCAGAGGTCGTTGGAAATGCGCTCCGGCAGCATCGGCACGACACGATCCGGGAAATAAACCGAATTGCCGCGCTTCAGCGCTTCGCGGTCGAGTGCCGAATTGGATCTCACATAGTAGGATACGTCGGCGATCGCCACGGTGATGATCACGCCGCCGGGATTGTCGGGGGAGGGGTCCGGTTCAGCATAGACCGCGTCGTCGTGGTCCTTCGCATCGGCCGGGTCTATCGTGATCAGCGGCACGTCGCGCCAGTCTTCGCGATGCGACATGGTCGCGGGCTTCGCCGCTTCGGCTTCATCGATCACCGCCTGCGGGAAGACATGCGGAATGCCGTGCGCGTGGATCGCGATCATCGAGAGCGCCTTCTCCGAGGCGACGGAACCGACGACCGACAGCACCTTTGCGCGCGGTAGGCCGATGCGTCCGAGGCGCGCGATCTCGACTTCGACCAAATCGCCATCCTTGGCGCCGCCGGTATCATCCGGATCGATCAGCATTTCCTCGCCGCGCCGTTCGATCGGCAGCAGCCGTCCGCCGCCGCCGGGTGCCGTGCGGAAGACGCCCATGGTCGCGCCGCGGCGCTTGTCGATGATCTTGATGATGCGCGCGGTATAGGCCGGCCCGCCGCGGTCGGCCGCCGGGAATATCTTCGCCACCACGCGGTCGCCCATGCCGGCAACAGGGGCCTTGCCTTTGCCCTGACGCCCGGCCGGCGACGTCTGGCGGATCGCGACAGCGGGCGCAACGCCCCGATCCTCCGGCCATTCCGCCGGCCGGCCGATCAGTTCGCCGTCCTTGTCGCGCGTCGTGATGTCGAGCACCGTCACAGGCGGCAGCGCGCCCGGCCGGATGAGAGACTTGCGCGTCTTCTGCAGCATGCCTTCCTGTTCGAGATCCCGCAGCATGTGCTTGAGTTCGACGCGACTATGGCCCTTGAGCCCGAATGCCCTGGCGAGCTCGCGTTTGGACGCCTTTTGCGGATGCTCGGCGATGAAGCGCAGGACGACTTCGCGCGACGGCAAGGCGCCGTGCACGATGTTCAGCGGCTCGACCGCGGGGGCATCCGGGCTCGCGCGGCCGATTTTGCCCATGGTCTTCGTTCTTTCGCGCGGGATCCTGCTCACACTCAGCTCTTCTTCCTTTTCGCGGGCGCCTTTGCTTTTGCCTTTGGTTTGGCGGCCGTCTTCGCCGCCTTGCCTTCGGCCGCGGCGGCCTTTGCCTTCGGTTTTGCTCTGCCCTTTGCCACCGGCGCCTTGCCGGCCTTGGCGGTGATCAGCGCCAGCGCTTCCTCGACCGTGATTGCCTGCGGGTCCTTGCCCCTTGGCAGCGTAGCGTTCACCTTGCCCCAGCTCACATAGGGGCCGTACTTACCATCACGAACGGTGATCGCTCCGCCATCGGGATGTTCGCCCAACGCCTTCAGCGCAGCTGGTGTTCCACGGCCGCCCGGCGCCTTGTTCGCTTTCTCGGCAATCAGCGTCACTGCGCGGTTGAGGCCGATCGAAAACACGTCCTCGACGCTTTCCAGGTTGGCATAACCGCTGTCGTGCAGGAGGAACGGCCCATAGCGCCCGATTCCGGAGGAAATCATCTTGCCGGTTTCGGGATGCTTGCCGATATCGCGCGGCAGTGAGATCAGGGCCATCGCCTTCTCGTAGTCGATGTCTTCCGGCTTCCAGCCCTTCGGCAGCGAGGCGCGCTTGGCATCCTTGCCGTCGCCGCGCTGGATGTATGGACCGAAGCGGCCGGAGCGCAGCGTCAGTTCCTCGCCGGTCACGGGATCGGTGCCGAGGTTCTTCGGCTCATTCTGTGCCCCGCCTTCGGCTTCCCCACCGTTTTCGGAGGAGAGCTGGCGGGTATAGTTGCATTCCGGATAGTTCGAGCAGCCGACGAAGGCGCCGTATTTGCCGAGCTTCAGCGACAGGTTGCCGGTGCCGCAGACCTGGCAGATGCGCGGATCGCTGCCGTCTTCCCGCTTCGGGAAGACGAGCGGCGCAAGCGACTCGTTCAGCGAGTCGAGTACGTTGGTGACGCGCAGTTCCTTCGTGTCCTCGATCTGCGCGAAGAAGTCTTTCCAGAAATCGCGAAGCACCTGCTTCCAGTTGAGCTCGCCTGCCGAAATCCGGTCGAGCTTCTCCTCCAGGTCGGCCGTGAAATCGTATTCGACGTATTTGGTGAAGAAGCTTTCGAGGAACGCCGTCACCAGCCGTCCCTTGGAATGCGGGATCAGCTTGCGCTTGTCGATGGTCACATATTCGCGGTCGCGGAGCGTTGCGAGTGTTGCCGCGTAAGTGGAAGGACGGCCGATGCCGAGTTCTTCCATTTTCTTGATCAGCGTCGCTTCCGAATAGCGCGGCGGCGGTTCGGTGAAATGCTGCGTGGAATTGATCTTCTGCTTTGCGAGGTTCTCGCGCGCATTGATCTCCGGGAGGCGGCCGCCCTCTTCGGCGTCGTCGCTCTGCTCGCCGTCTTCCTTCTGGTCGGTATAGGCCGCGATGAAGCCGTCGAAGCGGATCACCGAGCCGACGGCGCGCAGGCCAGCCTTCTGGCCATTGTTGTCGGCGGTGATTTCGGCGGTCGTGCGCTCGATTTCGGCAGACGCCATCTGGCTTGCGATGCCGCGCTTCCAGATCAGGTCGTATAGCTTGATCTGATCGGCATCGAGGAATTTCCGGACGCGGTCGGGCGAACGGTTGAAATCTGTCGGGCGGATCGCTTCGTGGGCTTCCTGGGCGTTCTTCGCCTTGGTGGAATAGAAGCGGGCCTTTTCCGGCATGTAGCGCTCGCCGAACTGATCAACGATGGCGTGGCGCGCCGCATCGATCGCTTCGGACGCCATCTGCACGCCGTCGGTACGCATATAGGTGATGAGACCGACAGTCTCGCCGCCGATATCGACACCTTCATATAGTCTCTGGGCGATCTGCATGGTGCGCGATGCCGAGAAGCCGAGCTTGGAGGACGCCGCCTGCTGCAGCGTCGAAGTCGTGAACGGCGGTCCCGGGTTGCGTTTGACCGGCTTTGCCTCGACGCTGTCGACAACATAGGCAGCACCCTCGAGCAGCGCCTTCAGCTTGCCGGCCTCTTCGCCGTTGCCCACCGAGCGCGCCTGCAACCGCTTGCCATTGGCTGCCACCAGCTTGGCCTCGAATTCGTCACCGCGTGGTGTCTTCAGGAGAGCCGAGATGTTCCAGTATTCTTCCGAGATGAAACGCTCGATCTCGGTTTCGCGGTCGCAAACGAGACGTAGCGCCACCGATTGCACGCGGCCGGCCGAGCGGGCGCCCGGCAATTTGCGCCAGAGGACGGGCGAAAGATTGAAGCCGACGAGGTAATCGAGCGCACGGCGCGCGAGATAGGCATCGACCAGCGGTACGTCGATGTCCCGGGGCTCGGCCATCGCGTCCAAAACCGCCTTCTTGGTGATGGCGTTGAAGACGACGCGCTTCACCGGCTTGCCATTCAGCACGCGCTTCTTGTTCAGGACGTCGAGCACGTGCCAGGAGATGGCTTCACCCTCGCGATCCGGGTCGGTTGCGAGGATGAGCCCGTCGGAAGACTTCACCGCATCGGCGATGTCCTTCATGCGCTTGGCCGAGGCGCTGTCGACCTCCCAAAGCATTTCGAAATCCTGGTCAGGAAGAACAGAGCCGTCCTTGGCAGGCAGATCGCGAACATGGCCGAAGGAGGCGAGTACCTTGTATCCGGGGCCCAGATACTTGTTGATCGTCTTGGCCTTGGCAGGCGATTCCACCACTACAACATTCATCATGATTCTCTAAAAAACTACCGCGCCCGGCGAGGAGGAGAGCGTAATACTTGCCGCTCGAAGAATACCGGCCCCCCGACATGGACAGGGAAATCGTTCCGGTCAAGGGGTTTGCTGAATTTTAGGCGTTGCAACGCGATACTACCAGCGGGCGATTATAAACGCATTGCAATTTACGATATTTGAGTTATCGCTTTTCAAGTGTGGTCAGATGCTTGCCGAGCTGCGCCAGGTCGCCGAAAAGGAAAAGGCGGATATGCTCTGCTATCTCTTGGAAATGGCCGATGTCGAGGCCGGCGAACTTCACAACCGCATGTAGGAGGCTTAGTCACCCATCGCAAGGGAGACGAGGCCGCCGGGATGCCGGTGCAGCCTTCCGGCGATATCGAGCTCGAGCAGAACGAGATAAACCGCCGAGGCGGAGAGCCCAGTATGCCGGCAACCGGTGCCGAAAAAAGATCGAGCTGCGACAGCGGTGCTAGCGTCTCGACCACATCTTCGGGCGTCGCGCCGCCACGCGAGGAAAGGTCAGGCAGCATCGAAAGCGCCGTTTCCGCTGAGCCGAAATGATTGATAAGATCGCGAAAGGTAGCGGGACCGACCTTGTCGGAGCGGATCAGCCTCAGCCGGGCAAATCCGTTGCCGTTCCGTCAGCGCAAGTCCCTGTGGCCTTGCGCTTGCCGCGTCCATCTTATCCCTTCGCCCCGATCTTGCTTTCCGTCCCGCTCAGCAGGCGGGAGATGTTGGCCTTGTGCCTGTAATAGGAGATGGCCGACATGATCGCCATGACAGCTGCAACCTTCTCGGCCCCTAACATCCACAATGCAACCGGAATGACTAGCATCGCAACCAGCGCTGACAACGAGGAATAACGCGTCGTAAAGGCAACCGCGAGCCATGCGGCGCCGAAAAGGAGGACCATAACCGGTGCGATGCCGAGCAGCGTGCCGATGTATGTCGCAACGCCCTTACCACCCTTGAAACCGATCCAGATCGGGAAGAGGTGGCCGATAAAAGCAAAGAAGCCGGCAATGATGCCCGCTTCCTCACCAGCAAAATAGGTCATGATCCAGGCAGCGACGGAGGCCTTCAGCGCATCGAGCAGAAGCGTCGCTGCCGCAAGCTTCTTGTTGCCGGTACGCAATACGTTCGTTGCACCAATGTTGCCCGAGCCGATGTTGCGCACGTCACCGAGCCCGGACGCCCGCGTCAGGACAAGGCCGAAGGGGATGGAGCCCAGAAGGTAGCCGATGACGGCCGCCGCGAGCGCCAGCGGCAGCGTAATCTGCCAAGTGGTAAGATCGGATATCATCGTCCCCTCCCGGACCCCTGTTCTTAAAGAGAATGCACGCACTGTCCCGCGACATAGGTCGCGACAGCCCGTCCGCTGAAGCGTGCATCCTCGAAAGGCGTGTTCTTCGAACGCGAGAGAAGCATGTCTTCCGAGACAAGCCAAGGCTCGTCGAGATCGATCAGCGCGATATCGGCTTTTGCTCCCCGCTTCAGCGTTCCGGCATCGAGGCCGAAGATCTGCGCAGGGCGCGTCGACATCGCATCGATCAGCCGCATCAGGCTCACTTGGCCGCTGTGGTGGAGGCGCAAGGCGGCCGCAAGCATGGTTTCGAGGCCGATCGCGCCGTCGGCCGCTTCGCTGAAGGGCAGGCGCTTGGTATCGACATCCTGCGGGTCATGCGAGGAAACGATGATGTCGATCGCGCCTCTCGCCAACGCTTCCACCATCGCCACGCGGTCGTCTTCGGCCCGCAGCGGCGGATAGAGCTTGAAGAAGGTGCGGAATTCGCCGATGTCGTTTTCGTTGAGCGCCAGGTTGTTGATCGAGATGCCGCAGGTGACCTTGGCGCCGCGACGCTTCGCAAGCTCGATCGCCTCCACCGATTCCGGCACCGAAATCATCGCCGCATGATACGTGCCGCGCGTCAGCTGCGCGATGCGAAGGTCTCGTTCAAGAGGAATGAGTTCCGCTTCCTTCGGAATGCCCCCGAGACCGAGCCAGCTCGCAAGCAATCCTTCGTGCATGACGCCTGTCGCGCCGAGATATTTGTCGCGTGTCTCGCAGGAGATGACGGCGCCGAATTCCCGCGCATAGGTCATGACCCGCCGCAGCACCTGCGTGTCGTGCACGCTGGAGCGGCCGTCCGTGAAGGCAACGGCACCGGCTTCCATCAAGAGGCCGATCTCGGTCATCTCCTCGCCGGCCAGATGCTTGGTGATCGCCGCTGCCGGGTAGACGTTGACAAGCGCCGTGTCTCTCGCCGTCTTCTTGACAAATTCAACGAGGGCGATGTCGTCGATGACAGGATCGGTGTCCGGCATCATGATGATCGAGGTGACACCGCCTGCCGCTGCCGCCCGGCTTGCCGAAGCGATCGTCTCGCGATGTTCGGCGCCCGGCTCGCCGATATTGACGCATGCATCGACCAGGCCCGGCGTTGCGACGAGGCCGCTGCATTCGCGAACCGCGGCGCCTTCCGGCGCCCCCTGGTTTTGGGCATCCTTTCCGGCAGCAGCAATCATGCCGTCCTTGACGATGATCGTTCCGATCTCATCGAGATTGCGCGAAGGATCGATGATGCGGACATTCTTGAGAACGATCGAGTTCGTCATGTGCGCGGCCCCCGGTTCTGAGACACAAGCAAAGTCTCCATCACCGCCATGCGCACAGCGACCCCCATTTCTACCTGTTCGGCAATCACGCTCTGCGGTCCGTCCGCCACTTCGGAGGAGATTTCCACCCCGCGGTTCATCGGTCCCGGATGCATCACCATCGCATCGTCCTTGGCGGCCTTCAGCGTTTCCGCATCCAGACCGTAGAAATGGAAGTATTCGCGCACCGAAGGCACGAAGGCACCGGACATCCGCTCGCGCTGCAGGCGCAGCATCATCACCACGTCGACGTCCTTCAGTCCTTCCTTCATCGAGTGGAAGACCTCGACGCCCATCTCCGCAATGCCGGCCGGAAGCAGCGTCGCCGGTGCGACGACGCGTACCCGCGCGCCCATGGCGTTCAGAAGCAGGATGTTCGAGCGCGCCACCCGTGAATGGAGCACGTCGCCGCAAATCGCGACGATGATGCGCGACAGCTTGCCCTTGGCGCGCCGGATCGTCAGGGCGTCGAGCAGTGCCTGCGTAGGATGCTCGTGCTGTCCGTCGCCGGCATTGACCACGGAGCAGGAAACCTTCTTCGCCAGCAGTGCCGCGGCACCGGCGCTCGAATGGCGGATGACGAGCACATCCGGCCGCATCGCATTCAGCGTCATCGCGGTGTCGATCAGCGTTTCCCCCTTCTTCACCGAGGAATTGCCGACCGACATGTTCATCACGTCGGCGCCGAGGCGCTTTCCGGCAAGTTCGAAGGAGGATTGGGTCCGAGTCGAGGCTTCGAAGAAGAGGTTGATCTGCGTCAGACCTCTCAGCGTCGACGTCTTCTTTTCGCGCTGCCGGCTGATCTTGACGGCCTCGTCCGCCTTGTCGAGCAAATAGGTGATATCCTGCTCCGTGAGGCCTTTGATGCCGATGAGGTGGCGGTGGGGAAAGAAGACCATGAACCTGCCTCTTGCTGTGTCACGCGCTCTATAAAGAGTGGAGAGGTGAGGGGCAAGCATGTGCTGTGGGCAAAGGCTTATGTCCCCATGCAATTTTGCCCCAAATCCATTAGAGCTGGAGGCGGAAATGCTTAAACTTCCGGTTTCCCTTTGCCTGCCTCTTGCACTAGAAGCGACTCATGACATCCGCTGAAGAAAAACTCGCCGAACTGAACCAGCCAAGCCTCTGGTCCGGCATCAATGCCTACCGGTCCGATCCGCTGATCGTCGACCTGACGGCGGCGCTGCCGCGCGACACGCGCGAGGACCTGGAAAATATGGGCCGCTATGTGACCTCGCCGGAGGCGCAGGAACTGGCGCGCATGGCAAATCAGGGAACGCCGCAGCTTCGTACCCATGGTCCGCGCGGCGAGCGCCTGGATGTCGTCGAGTTTCACCCCGCATGGCATGCGCTGATGCGCCGCTCGATGTCCGTCGGCCTGCATTCGTCCGTCTGGGATCCGCAGGCCGATGCCAACGCAAAGGATCAGGCGCACAAGATTCGCGCCGCCCGCTTTTATCTGACCGCCCAGCTCGAAGCCGGCCACCTTTGCCCGCTGACGATGACAAGCGCTTCGGTGGCGGCACTCTCCGCATCGCCTGCCGTGCAGAAGGATTGGGCGCCGAAGATTCTCTCGCGCAAATACGATTCTTCGAACAAGCCGGCCATGCAGAAGTCGGCGGTGACGATCGGCATGGGCATGACCGAAAAGCAGGGCGGCACCGACGTCCGCTCCAACAAGAGTGCGGCCGAAAAGGTCAGCGAAGGCATCTACCGCCTGTCGGGCCACAAATGGTTCATGTCGGCACCGATGAGCGATGCCTTCATCATGCTGGCGCAGACAAAAGAGGGCATGGGCTGCTTTCTGGTTCCGCGCCTGCTTGAGGACGGCTCCGCCAACGGCCTGCAGTTCCAGCGGCTCAAGGACAAGGTCGGCAACCGCTCCAATGCTTCCTCGGAAGTCGAATTCAACGACACCTTCGGCTTCCTGCTCGGCGGTCCCGATGCCGGCATCCGCACGATCCTCGATATGGTGACGCTGACGCGCCTCGATTGCGCGCTGGCCTCGTCGGGCATCATGCGTGCCTCGCTCGCCGAAGCCGTGCACCACACCCGCGGCCGCAGCGTTTTCGGCAAGATGCTCGTCAATCAGCCGATCATGACCCGCGTGCTCGCCGATATGGCGCTCGACGTCGCTGCCGCGACGGCTCTGTCCTTCCGTCTTGCAGACGCCTTCGACAAGGCGCGCGGCAATGCGGAAGAGGCGGCCTATGCCCGCGTCATGACGCCGGTTGCGAAATACTGGTGCTGCAAGATCGCGCCTGCGCTGATCTACGAGGCGATGGAGTGCATCGGCGGCAGCGGCTATATCGAGGAGCGCCCGATCGCTCGCCACTATCGCGAAGCTCCGGTCAACGCCATCTGGGAAGGCTCCGGCAATGTGATGGCGCTCGACGTGCTGCGTGTGCTGACGCGAGGCAAGGACCTTTTCGAAACGGTATTCACCGGTCTTGCCCGCGATCTCGGCCCGGCCGGCAAGAAGACGATCGACGTGCTTCGTGCGGCAATGGCGCTCTGCGAACGGGATGAGGGGGCATCCCGCCTGCTAGTGGAACAACTGGCGCTCGCCGCCGCTGCAGCCGAACTCTATCGCCTCGGCGCCGGCCGCATCGCCGACGCCTTCATCGAAACCCGCCTCGCGGGCGGCTGGCGCGCCACCTACGGCATGCTCGATTCCCGCTTCGACGCTACGTATATTGTCGACCTGCTTTATCCGCCGGCAACGTAGGTCGCGCCGGTCAGGATGATCGGGATGGTCACGAACGAGGTCGCGGTCTGGATCGTTGCGGCCGCAGCGTAGAGCGGAGCGTCTCCGCCCATCTGCTTGGCGAGGACATAGCCGTTCATCGCGGTCGGTACGCTGGCGCTTAAGGCGAGCATCACGAGCGGCTGGCCATGGAGGCCGAAGGCGAGACCAATACCGATCATGAGCGCGGGAAAGGCGAGAAGCTTCAGCAGCACGGATACGAGGGCCACGGAGCGCGGCCGAAGAGC
This sequence comes from Rhizobium sullae, assembly GCF_900169785.1. Classification (GTDB taxonomy): domain Bacteria; phylum Pseudomonadota; class Alphaproteobacteria; order Rhizobiales; family Rhizobiaceae; genus Rhizobium; species Rhizobium sullae. Next base: position 24,403 of record NZ_FWER01000002.1, on the reverse strand, counting down.
GTCGGAAATTCTGAGCCCAGCACCGACCATGATGAGTCCAAGCCCAAGGGAGGACCGGGCAACCAGGTCGACGGTGACCGTCAGCGGCTCATAGACTGGTATTTGTGCGAGATTGACAAGAAGTCCGAGCGCGCAGCCGATGATCAGCGGGTTGGTCACGATCTTCACGAGAAACATCCGCAAGTCGCGCGAAGCGCCCGAGAACCACACCAGCATCCCGACATTGATAAGGTTGATCGGAATGATGACGACCGCCATCACCAAAGCGACGATGGCAAGTCCCTGAGGCCCCGCGAGTTTTTCCGCTATCGCGAGGGCGATGAAGGCATTCCAACGTGTGGCCGTCTGGAAAAGGGAGGAATAGGTCGCTGACCCGACGCCGGCGCGGGCGAAAACCGGCCATAGGGCGAAGACAAGTCCCGACATGATGAGGATGGCAAGGATCGATACTGCACCGATCGCGCCCGTCTCCATGCCCGAGAAGTCGGCTTTCGCGAGCGTGAGGAAGAGGAGTGAAGGGAACAGAATGTAGTAGCCGAGCTGTTCAAGCCCCGGCCAGAGGCTGTCGTTGAACAATGGACTGCGGCGGAGCGCAACGCCGAGCACCACAAGAAGGAAAATCGGGAGGATGCTTTCGAAGATTATCAGCATTGGCGGCTCCGGAACGTCTTGCCCCGGTTAACCGGCTGGTGGGATCTTCGCAACCCGTAAATGCACTCGCGGAAACGCTTTTCTCCACAGGGCTTTTGGTTCGCAGGCATCCTCGCCCGTTGTCCGTCCCGCCTTGAGTTGCTAATCACCGTCGGGTGACAGGGTTGGGTTGAAAAGCAATGCTGATTGATGAAGCGGCGGCTGAGGCGCCTTTGGCGACGCCGGTGCCGGAAAAGCGGGTGCGCGACCGCGCCGCGACGGAACGCGCCATTCTGGATGCGGCGAAATCGCTGCTTGCCGAGGAAGGGTTCCAGAATTTCGGCATCAATGCGGTCGCCCGCCGTGCCGGCTGCGACAAGCAACTGATCTATCGCTATTACGGCGGCCTGAACGGTCTTGTCGAAGCGATCGGCGCCGATCTAGGCACCTGGGTTAGGGACCGCATCCCGGAAGATGCCGGCGGCATGTTCCTGCTCACCTACGGCGATCTCATGGAGCGCCTGGCGCTGCTTTTCCTGGAGGCGCTTCGCGACGACCCGCTGATGCGCCGTATCGTCGCCTGGGAGGTCTCGGACAATACCGAGCAGGTGAGGCGGCTTGCTGAATCCCGCTCGAAGGCGCTGTCGCAATGGCTGGAGCGCATGAAGGGCTCGCTGACGCCGCCGAAGGGCATCGATGCCGCCGCCGTCAACGCAATTCTCATCGCCGCGATCCAGCATCTCGTGCTCTCGGCTTCTGCAGGCGGCCAGTGTGCGGGCTTAGCACTGAAGACCGCCAAGGACTGGGAAAAGGCCGCAACCGCTCTGAAGCGCATCGTTCGCGGTGTTTACGGCTGACGCGGCGTCGCGTTATCCACAGGCGGTCCCCCGCCCGTTAACCTTAACGAATGGTTTACATTGCGCCCTGCCAGTGGACGGGACAGGGTATCCGCAGTCTAAATCTTAGCTGTCGGGATCATGGGAACCAAAGCTGCCAAAGCGATGCTGCTCTTTGCCGCGATGATGTTTTTCGCGATTCTTGCGCTGGACATCGCCGTGCCTGCGCTGGTTCTGAGCGTCATGGCATTGTCGACATGGGCGGTCACTCCCGACGCGTCTTTGAGCCGGCATGAAGGGAAGGCCGCATGAAGTGGTTCCTGGTCTTCTGGTTGGGGCCGATCGCCTTTCTAGGCGGCTGGTACTGGCTTTCCTATTATGACATGAACTTCGGCATCTTCATGCTGACGCGCCAGGTCCATGATCTGACCTTCCAGCTCTATGGCAATGTACTCGGCGTGCCGCCCGAAACCATCCCGCCGCTCGTCGCCCGCGCCATCGCTGTCGACAGCCTCGTCGTCTTCGCCATTATAGGCTTCCGCAAGCGCAGGAAGCTCATTGCCTGGTGGAAGGCGCGTCAAGCCTCGAAATCGTCCGATCTGCCGAGCAGCGAAAGCCTGTCCAGCGCGCCCTGAAGAATGAAGCTGGCGGCCGCCGAATCGATCCGCCCGGCGCGCTTGGCACGCGACACGTCCATCTCGATCAGCGCCCGCTCGGCCGCCACCGTTGAAAGCCGCTCGTCCCAATAGACGAAGGGTAGGGCGGTCTTTTGCTCCATGTTGCGCACGAAGGCTTTCGTCGCCTGGACGCGCGGACCGGCCGAGCCGTCCATGTTCATTGGCAGCCCGATCACGAAGCCGGCGACTTTTTCCTTCGCGGCAAAAGCCAGCAGCACTTCGGCGTCGATCGTGAACTTCTGCCGTTTGATGACCGGCCGCGGCGTTGCAAAGCGCCGCCCGAGATCGGACATCGCGAGCCCTATCGTCTTCGTGCCGAGGTCAAGCCCGGCGATCGCCTGTCCGGGGGCGAGCTCAGCCGCCAGTTCCTCGATCGTCAGCACCGTCATCGTCATTCATCCCGTCAAAAGAAATTGAAGCGCTGCCCGCTTTTCCTTGCGGCCATACCGGATATGTCCTTAGCATCCAACTCTGCTTTTGCATCACGTATTGGAGTGATTCCATGAAGATCACCTGGCTCGGCCATTCCGCCTTCCGCATCGAGACCAAGGCGGCAAAGATCCTGATCGACCCGTTCCTCACCCAAAACCCGTCCTTCGCCGGGCAGGACATCAAGGAGGTTGCGAACGGCATCACCCATATCCTCCTGACGCACGGCCACGGCGACCATGCCGGCGATACTGTTTCGCTTGCGCGCGAGACCGGCGCCGTCGTGCTTGCTAACGCCGATCTTGCCGCCTGGCTGGGCTCCAAGGGCGTCGAGAAGATCGAGATGGGCAATACCGGCGGCACGGTTTCGTTCGGTAGCTTCACTGCGACCTTCACCAATGCGCTGCATTCCTCCGCCCAGATCACCGAGGACGGCGTCTCCCATTCGCTCGGCAATGCGAACGGGCTGATCCTGCATTTCGACGACGAGCCGAGTTTGCTGCACATGGGGGATACCGACATCTTCTCCGATATGGCGCTGATCAACGAACTGCACCAGCCGGACATCGGCATCGTTCCGATCGGCGACCGCTTCACCATGGGCGGCGCCGTCGCAGCGCTCGCCTGCCAGCGCTACTTCAACTTCAAGACCGCAATCCCCTGCCACTACGGAACCTTCCCGATCATCGACCAGACACCGGAAAAGTTCGTTGCGGGCCTGGAAGGTTCGAAGACGGCCGTGAAGACGCCAAAGCCGGGTGAGACGCTGTTCATCTAAGCAAAACGCCGTTGCGCACGGCGAACATGGCCTTTATAGCGGGTAGGAAAAATCCTATCGGAGAATGCCATGTCCGTCGATCTTGCCACCGTTAAGCGCGTTGCTCACCTTGCCCGTATTGCCGTTTCGGAAGAAGAGGCAAATCGCATGGTCGGCGAGCTGAATGGCATCCTCGGCTTCGTCGAGCAGCTTTCCGAAGTGAATGTCGAAGGTGTCGAGCCGATGACCTCCGTCATGCCGATGGCGATGAAGAAGCGGACCGACGAGGTGACCGACGGCAGTAAGGCCGAGGACATCGTCGCCAATGCGCCGGTCACCGACCACAATTTCTTCCTGGTGCCGAAAGTCGTCGAATAAGCGCCGGACGCGCCCCTTTCCGACCCCGTTGCCATTCAAAAATTCGAGCGAACACGATGAGCGAACTCACCAGCCTGACCATTGCCGAAGCCCGCGAGAAGCTGTGCGACAAGGAGATCACGGCAACCGAACTGACGGAAGCCTATATCTCGGCGATCGATGCGGCCAATGAACGCCTGAACGCCTATATCAAGATCACGCCCGATCTCGCCCGTGTCATGGCGAAGAAATCCGACGAGCGCATCGCCGCCGGCAAGGCCGGTGATCTCGAAGGCATCCCGCTCGGCATCAAGGACCTCTTTGCGACGGTCGGCGTCCACACTCAGGCCTGCAGCCATATCCTCGACGGTTTCGAGCCGCGCTATGAATCCACCGTCACCCAGAACCTATGGGACGACGGCGCCGTCATGCTCGGCAAGCTGAACATGGACGAGTTCGCCATGGGCTCCTCCAACGAGACTTCGTATTATGGCGCGGTCATCAACCCCTGGCGTGCGGCCGGCTCGAACCAGCAGCTCGTTCCCGGCGGCTCTTCCGGCGGTTCGGCCGCGGCGGTCGCGGCCCATCTCTGTGCCGGTGCGACGGCCACCGATACCGGCGGTTCGATCCGTCAGCCGGCCGCCTTCACCGGCACCGTCGGCATCAAGCCGACCTATGGCCGCTGCTCGCGCTGGGGCACGGTCGCCTTCGCATCCTCGCTCGACCAGGCCGGCCCGATCGCCCGCGACGTCCGCGACGCTGCCATCCTCTTGAAGTCGATGGCGAGCGTCGATGCCAAGGACACGACCTCCGTCGACCTGCCGGTACCGGATTACGAAGCAGCCCTCGGCAAGTCGCTGAAAGGCATGAAGATCGGCATCCCGAACGAATACCGCGTCGACGGCATGCCGGAGGAAATCGAGACCCTTTGGCAGCAGGGCATCGCCTGGCTGAAGGATGCCGGCGCCGAGATCGTCAATATCTCGCTGCCGCATACCAAGTATGCGCTCCCGGCCTATTACATCGTCGCGCCCGCCGAAGCCTCCTCGAACCTCGCCCGCTACGACGGCGTGCGCTACGGCCTGCGCATCGACGGCAAGGATATCGTCGACATGTACGAGAAGACCCGCGCCGCGGGCTTCGGCAAGGAAGTCAAGCGCCGCATCATGATCGGCACCTACGTGCTGTCGGCCGGCTACTACGACGCCTATTACCTGCGCGCCCAGAAGGTCCGCACGCTAATCAAGCGCGACTTCGAACTCGCCTTTGACGCCGGCGTCGACGCGATCCTGACGCCCGCCACCCCGTCCTCGGCCTTCGGCGTCGCCGACGAGAACCTCGCCTCCGACCCGGTCAAGATGTACTTGAACGACATCTTTACGGTGACGGTGAATATGGCGGGCCTGCCCGGCATCGCCGTCCCCGCCGGCCTCGACCGCAAGGGGCTCCCCCTCGGCCTTCAGCTCATCGGCAAGCCGTTCGACGAAGAGACCCTCTTCAAGACCGCGCATGTCATCGAACAAGCCGCCGGCAAGTTCACGCCGGCGAAGTGGTGGTAACGGGGCTCATTATCCGCAAGATGACGGCCGCCGACCATGAGGCAGTTGGCACCGTCGGTTTCGCTGCATGGTCTGCAAGCGACGCATTCGAGGAGAGCTAGCTCAATCCTCGGGTCATCGCAAAAATGCAGCACGAATTCGCGATCTTCCCCTCGCAAACCGACGCCGATATCTATGTAGCGGAGCTTGACAGAAATGTCGTCGGCTGGAGCGCACGAGAAAGTTCGCCAAATTATGTCTCCGACCTCTGGGTGAAGCCGGACCATCAGGGCAGGGGCATCGGCCAAGCCTTGCTTCTGCACCTTTGCGACATAATGGCGGCGCAAGGTCACGTCAAAGCGCGCCTCGATACGCATGCGAAGAACTCAGAAGCGATCCGGCTCTATGAGCGCTGCGGCTTCACCATCATCTGGCGCGGTTTGGAATATTCTAAGAATATGGGCGTCGATCTCGAAAAGGTGCATCTTGAGAAGGCGCTGGCTCTCAAGTAACCAACCGAGGAGGAGGCTTCATGTCGAAATCCGATCTTGCTCAAATGGTCGAGGCTTTTGGCCGCCTAGCGGCAGCGGGCTTCACCATGGGCACTGAATGGCAAGCCGTGCACGAAATCTGCCAGGCCCATGAAGGCGAAACGCCCTTCGATTGGGGTCATGCCCTTTGCCATCGCATCGAAGGCGAGGACTGGAATGCTGATTACTGGTATCGCCGGGCGGGCAAGAAGCGCGCAGCCGGTACCGTGACTGAAGAGTGGTCGGTGATGAAGGCCGAGCTTTCGGAGCAGCTCTGAATCGCACCCTGAGCGCGCGNGCTCAGGTGATACGGCGAACTATCGGTTGTCGAGCTGCGATCGCACAAGCCTCAGGCCTTGTTCGGTGATCCGGTAGGGCTTTCCGGATTTCGACTTGATCGCCTTCAGCCGTTTCAGCCTGCGGAAAAGCTTCAGATCGAAGCCGGGATAAACCCAGCCGTCGCGGGTGAAGCAACTGGCAGCTTCAAGCTTTTTCCGTTCGTCTCGCCTGATTTCGATGCGGCCGCCCTGGGCCAATAGGTGCAGGATGCGCTGCTCCGTGCGGGAAATGTCCATTTGAATGTTGATCCGGTCTTCGCGCCGTAAGAGCGCGTAAAAAAACGATCCGGCGTTCGCGGCGAACGTCGGGGTTTCGTTTTTTTGGCCCATGCGCGCAAGCAGGCTTGCGGGCAGGGCCTCTACCGGGTCTGAGAAGAGCTCAACATAAGGACTTCGTAGCTCGCCTCGAACACGAGGTCAAGCAAGTGCCGGGCTTCCGGAAAACGGCTGATAACGATGGCACGGCTGCGCAAATCATTGGAAAAGCCGCCGACTCGGTGCTCTACTGAACGTGTTGAGCGGAGGTGCCATTGATACACATTCGCAATGCCCGCGAGGGCGAAGCGGAACTCTTGAGTGAGATCGGCCTCAGAGCCTGGCAAAAGGCGATGATGGCCATGGGCGAGTCGGACGCGCTGCTGGATGCAGCGCGGAGCGCTTTCGTCAATTTTACACGAAGTACATGGTTGACGATCACCGTCATCGAGTTCAACGGCAATATTGCGGGCTGGGCGGCGCGGGAACATCTGGACGAGACGATTTCCGATTTCTGGATCGATCCGGCCTATACCCGCGAGGGCCTCGGCTCTGCGCTTCTGGAACAGATCGAAAAGGACATCGCCGAGCAGGGTTTCGCGAAGGCGGCAATGCAGACGCATTCGGGAAACACCGAGGCGATCAGCTTTTTCCAGAAGCACGGCTACGCCATCCACTGGCTTTCGATCGCTTATAGCCCCAAGCTCGACCGCGATGTGCCATCGGTCGGATTGACGAAGGCGCTCGGAGCCGAAGGCGACGTCAGCTACGGCCCTGGCTTCTGACGTGCCGAAACCCTTGCACCGGCAGACCATTTCCTTTACCTCACCTGTTGAAAAGAACAGCCTTTCAAAGAGCATCAAATGACCATTGTCGACGTTCGCACGCCTGATCCGAAACGCTTCATCCCCGGCGCCACCGGCGATTGGGAAGTCATCATCGGCATGGAGGTCCATGCGCAGGTGCTGTCCAATTCGAAGCTCTTCTCCGGCGCTTCGACGGAATTCGGCAAGCCGCAGAATTCGAACGTCTCGCTCGTCGATGCCGCCATGCCCGGCATGCTGCCAGTCATCAACGAGGAATGCGTCAAGCAGGCAGTGCGTACCGGTCTCGGTCTGAAGGCCCAGATCAACAAGCGTTCGGTGTTCGATCGCAAGAACTATTTCTATCCTGACCTGCCACAGGGCTATCAGATCTCGCAGTACAAGGATCCGATCGTCGGCGAGGGCAAGATCGTGATTTCGCTCGGTCCCGACCGTCAGGGACAGTTCGAGGATATCGAGATCGGCATCGAGCGCCTGCATCTGGAGCAGGATGCAGGCAAGTCGATGCACGACCAGCACGCTACGATGTCCTATGTCGACCTCAACCGCTCCGGCGTTGCGCTGATGGAAATCGTCTCCAAGCCCGATATGCGTTCGTCCGACGAGGCCAAGGCCTACATGACGAAGCTGCGCTCGATCGTGCGCTATCTCGGCACCTGCGACGGCAACATGGACGAAGGCTCAATGCGCGCCGACGTCAACGTCTCTGTCCGCCGCCCGGGCGAGCCTTTCGGCACGCGCTGCGAGATCAAGAACGTCAATTCCTTCCGCTTCATCGGCCAGGCGATCGAATACGAAGCGCGCCGCCAGATCGGCATTCTGGAAGACGGCGGCACGATCGACCAGGAGACCCGCCTTTTCGACGCGAACAAGGGTGAAACCCGCTCCATGCGTTCCAAGGAAGAAGCGCATGATTACCGCTACTTTCCCGATCCGGACCTGTTGCCGCTCGAATTCGACGATGTCTTCATCAAGGAACTGGAAGCCCACCTTCCGGAGCTGCCTGACGACAAGAAGGAGCGCTTCGTTCGCGAGCTCGGCCTTTCGGTCTACGATGCTTCGGTGCTGGTCTCCGAAAAGGCGATTGCAGATTATTTCGAGGCCGTTGCCGAAGGCCGCGACGGCAAGACGGCTGCAAACTGGGTCATCAACGACCTGCTCGGCGCCTTGAACAGGCTCGGCAAGAGCATTGAAGAGACGCCGGTTTCTCCGGCTCAGCTCGGCGCGATTATCGATCTCATCAAGGCGGAAACCATCTCCGGCAAGATCGCCAAGGACCTCTTCGAGATCGTCCTCAATGAGGGCGGCGATCCGGTGGAGATCGTCGAAGCCCGCGGCATGAAGCAGGTGACCGATACCGGCGCCATCGAAAAGGCGGTCGACGAGATCATCGCCGCCAACCCGGATCAGGTCGCCAAGGTTCAGGCCAAGCCGACGCTCGCCGGCTGGTTCGTCGGTCAGGTGATGAAGGCAACCGGGGGCAAGGCCAATCCGCAGGCCGTCCAGGCGCTAGTCAGGGCCAAGCTCGGCATCGAGGAGTAAGATCGTGTATTTCGTGCGCACGGCGAGCGAGCGCGACCTGGAAAAGGTCCGCGCTCTGCTGGGCGAGACGTGGCACGCGACCTACGACCAGCTCTACGGCGCCGATAAGGTGAGGGAATTGCATGACACGTGGCATTCCCTTGTGGCGCTTAAGGCGCGGCTTGCGCGGAAAGACGCCGAGTTCGTCGTTGCCGACAATGGCCGCGATATCGGCGGCATGGGCTATGCCGCCATGTCATCCGAAATACCGAAGACGGTCATGCTGCACATGCTCTATGTCCGCCCGTCCTGCCAGCGGCATGGCATCGGCCGCGATATCTTCGCGGAGATCGAGACATGCTTCCCGGACGCTGAAATCATGCGGCTGGAAGTCGAACCGGGCAACAAGGCGGCGGTCGCCTTCTACCACGCGCACGGCTTCACCGAGGCCGGACGGACGGAAAATTGCGGTCAGGAGCAATCGGGAATTCCGGCACTGATATTCGAGAAGCCTCTTTCGGGTCATTGATGGAAAAGATTGTGGAAACCAACCTCCTCATTCGCGAAGCCCGTGAAGACGATCTCCCGGACCTGATCGCCATGTTTGCGGCCGATGATCTTGGCGGTCACGGTGATACGAACGATCCGGCGGCCCTTCCCGGTTATGCCAGGGCTTTTGCTGCCGTAGCTGCGTCGCCCGACCAGACGCTCTACGTCGCAGAGCGCGGCAGCGAGGTCGTAGGCACCTTCCAGACGATGATCACCACGTCTCTGACCGCCTGCGCTCGTCCTCGATGATCATCGAAGCGGTGCAGACGCGCGGCGACATGCGCGGGCAGGGGATTGGTGCACGGATGATGGAATTTGCGATCGCCGAGGCAAAAGGCCGCGGCATGCGGATGGTCCAGCTGACCTCCAACGCCAAGCGCAAGGATGCGCATCGTTTCTACGAGCGCCTCGGTTTCAAGCCGTCGCATCTCGGCTTCAAGATGGCCTTGAAGTGAGGCTTCGCGTGACGAGAATCGCTGGACAATCCGGCGTTCCGGCGCCATAAGCGAGGGATCGAATTCCAGTCCCGCTCGCCTTCGGCAAGCACGAGGAAAAGACATGAAGAACCTTCTCTTGCAAATCTTCACTTGGTGGAACGGCCAGACGTTAGGCACGCGTTTTGCGACCTGGCGTTTCGGCAAGCGCGTCGGTGAGGATGAATTCGGTAACGTCTACTATGAAGGGGGCATGTCTTCCTACGGCCTACCGAAGCGCTGGGTGATCTACAAGGGCTATGCTGAAGCCTCCGCCATCCCGCCGGGCTGGCACGGCTGGATGCACCACCGCACCGATGTGCCGCCGTCGCAGGAAAGCTACGCCGCCAAGGACTGGCAGAAGACCCATCGTTCCAACCTGACCGGCTCTCCGCAGGCCTACCGCCCGCCGGGATCGCTTGCGGTTTCCGGCGAGCGCCCGCGTGTGACCGGCGACTATGACGCCTGGACGCCCGGCAACTGACATCGCTCTGCGAAGCGGGCCGTCCGGCCCCGCTTTTGGCCACAATTGACCTTTACCCGCAGATTGGCCGCACGAGCTGCGGCCTTTGATCTGAAATGCGCTGGAGACGGGTAGATATGAAGCTTTTCACGCGGAATCATGTCCTGCGTGCCGCCGGGTTGGCCCTGGCGCTTGGCTCTTCCTTCCTGCCGCAGGCGGCGTCTGCCGCACGCATCGACAATCCCGTTGCCGTCTTCTCCGGTCTCGACAAGATCACCGGCCGCATCACCACCTTCGACGTCTACGTCAACGAAACCGTGCAGTTCGGCGCGCTTCAGGTCACGCCGAAGGCCTGCTATTCGCGCGACCAGGCGGAGGCCCAGAAGATCGACGGTTTCGTGGAAGTCGATGAGATTACCCTCGACCGCAAGATCCGCCGCATCTTCACCGGCTGGATGTTCGCCGACAGCCCAGGCCTCAACGCCGTCGAACACCCGATCTACGACGTCTGGCTGAAGGACTGCAAGGCGCAGTCCGAGGTGCCAGCGCCTGAGGGTGCTGCGAAGTAGCGCTCCATTCCTTATTTGCGCTTAGCTGAAATTCTCGGTGTTGTCGCAAGTCTCTTCTCCCCTTGGGGAAATGTGCCGGAGCACCAGCGAGGCGATGAGGGGGCTACCCGCTGTGCCTTTAGACGTGGAGTACTTGGTTCCCTTCATCCGGCTGCCGCCACCCTCTCTCCGTGGGGAGAAGGGAACTCGCGGCTCTCAAAACTCCAGATGCGGTGAATCCATCGCGGCAGCCAGCATCACCGCATAGTCGTCCTTGGGCATGTCGATGGCGCCGAAGGTCTTCAGGTGCTCGGTGGTGAATTGCGTGTCGAGCAGGGTGAAGCCTCTGTCGCGCAGACGCTCGACCAGATGAACGAGACAGATTTTCGAGGCGTCGGTGCGGCGGGAGAACATGCTCTCGCCGAAGAAAGCGGAGCCGAGCGAGACGCCGTAGAGGCCGCCGGCCAGTTCATTGCCGTCCCAAGCTTCGACGGAATGGGCATGGCCCATGCGGTGAAGCATGGAATAGAGCGACCTGATGGTATGGTTGATCCAGGTGCTCGGCCGGCTGGAAGTTGCCTCCGCGCAGGCCGCGATCACTGCGTCGAAATCATGATCGAAGCGGATATCGAAGGGTTGCTTGCGGATGGTCTTCGCGAGGCTTTTCGAGACATGGAAATGATCGAGCGGCAGCACGCCGCGAAGCTCCGGCTCGACCCAAAAGATTTCCGGGTCGTCGGCTGACTCGGCCATCGGGAAGAGTCCGATGGAATAGGCGCGCAGGAGAATCTCCGGGGTAATGCCTGGGGACTTCCTGCGCGAGCCTGCCATTTCCGTTATGCCGGATGGTGGGCCAGGTAGTGTTCCAGCCAGTGGATGTCATAATCGCCATTGGCGATATCCTGGTTGGACACGAGATCCTGGAACAATGGTAGCGTCGTCTTGATGCCATCGACGACGAATTCGTCAAGAGCACGGCGCAGACGCATCATGCATTCCACACGGGTGCGTCCATGCACGATGAGCTTGCCGATGAGGCTATCATAATAGGGCGGGATCTTGTAGCCCTGATAGGCGCCGCTGTCGATGCGCACGCCAAGACCGCCCGGCGCATGGAAATGCGTGATCGTCCCGGGCGAGGGCACGAAGGTGCGCGGATCCTCGGCATTAATGCGGCATTCGATGGCGTGGCCCTCGAAGGTGACCTCTTCCTGCGTGACGGAGAGGCCGCGGCCAGAGGCGACGCGGATCTGCTCGTGCACGAGGTCGATTCCGGTGATCGCTTCGGTAATCGGGTGCTCCACCTGCAGGCGGGTGTTCATTTCGATGAAAAAGAACTCGCCATTTTCGTAGAGGAACTCGATCGTGCCCGCGCCGCGGTACTTCAGCTTCTTCATGGCGTCAGCGCAGATCTGGCCGATCTTCATGCGCTGCTCGACGTTGAGTGCCGGAGAGTTTGCTTCTTCCCAGACCTTCTGGTGACGGCGCTGCAGCGAGCAGTCGCGTTCGCCAAGGTGGATCGCATTGCCTTCGCCGTCGCCGAATACCTGGATTTCGATGTGGCGCGGCTTGCTGAGGAATTTTTCCATGTAGACGGCGTCGTTGCCGAAAGCGGCTGCCGCTTCCGTGCGGGCCGTCGACCAAGCTTCGATAACGTCGGCTTCGGTCTTCGCGACCTTCATGCCGCGGCCTCCACCGCCTGCCGTTGCCTTGATGAGCACCGGATAGCCGATCAAGGCTGCCGTCTTGATCGCATCTTCCGCAGTCTTCACTTCGCCGTCCGAGCCTGGAACGACGGGGATGCCGAGTTCCAATGCGGTCGTCTTGGCGGTGATCTTGTCACCCATGATGCGGATATGGTCCGCCGTCGGACCGATGAAAGTGATGTCGTGGGCATCGAGGATGTCCGCGAATTTCGCGTTTTCCGAAAGGAAGCCGTAGCCCGGATGCACGGCATCCGCACCGGTGATTTCGCAGGCGGCAACGATCTGATGGATGTTCAGATAGCTATCGCGCGAGGGCGGCGGGCCAATGCAGACGCTTTCGTCGGCTAGGCGCACATGCATGGCATCGGCATCGGCGGTGGAGTGAACCACCACGCAGGGAATGCCAAGCTCTTTGCACGCGCGCAGCACGCGCAGCGCAATTTCCCCGCGATTGGCTATGAGGATTTTCGAGACCATGACGTCCGCCTTATTCGATGACGACGAGGAGCTGGCCGTATTCGACGGGCTGGCCGTCCTCGACGAGGATCTCCGTGACCTTGCCGGACTTCGGAGACGGAATCTGGTTCATCGTCTTCATTGCTTCGATGATGAGAAGCGTCTGGCCTTCCTTGACGGTAGCGCCGACTTCGATGAAGGCGCGGGCCCCGGGAGCCGGAGCCATGTAGACAGTGCCGACCATCGGCGCGTTGACGGTGTTGGCCGGGTTGCGCACTGCGGCGGCCGGAGCAGCGGGAGCGGGCTGCGATGCGGCTGCGGAAGAAGCGGCTGCAGCATAGGCCGGAACACCTATCGGCGCCTGGACGTAATGCGTGTTGCCGGCGCGCGAAACGCGGATACGCAGCTCGTCCTGCTCGACCTCGATCTCCGTCAGGTCCGTTTCGTTGAGGATGTTCGCGAGATCGCGGATCAGCGCCTGATCGATACCTTTTTTCGTCTCAGCCATGAGTGTGCCCTGTCTTCTTCTTATGCCGTGAGGTTCTTCAGCGCGTGCAGCGCCAGGATATAGCTATGGGGGCCAAAACCGCAGATGACACCCTTCACAGCGGGCGCGATCATCGACTTGTGGCGGAATTCTTCCCGAGCATGAACGTTGGTGATGTGGAGTTCCACCACCGGAATGGAAATAGCGCGGATTGCATCGTGCAGCGCGACCGAGGTGTGCGTATAGGCGCCGGCATTGAGCACGACACCCGCTGCCTTGCCGTTTGCCTCGTGGAGCCAGTCGACGAGGACGCCTTCGTGGTTGCTCTGGCGGAAGTCGACCTCCAGGCTGAGTTCGCGGCCCGCCGCCTTACAATCCGTCTCGATATCCGTGAGCGTCTTTCCGCCGTAAATGCCGGGCTCTCTGGTGCCCAGCAAATTCAGGTTAGGTCCGTTCAGGACAAAAATGGTCTGCGTCATCGAATGTTCCGTCAAAAGCACGAGGGCCACCTATAGACTCCCCATGCCTTGATTGAAAGCCCTTTGGGGAGGGCAGCCCGAATCGTGCCATCTTTGTCCACATGGCTGAAACACTTGGATTTTGGCGAATTGATGGGCGGGCCCTCAGCAGCTCGTCTTGCCGCAGGCGCGCATGTTCTTGATCTTGGTGTCGAGGTCGGCGGCACCGACCGCCCCCTGTACCAGCTCGTTGCCGATCACATAGGACGGCGTGCCGGTGATGCCGAGGTTCTGCGCCAGTTGATAGGTCTTCTGAACACTCTCGTCGTTCGGGCTTTTCTTCATCTCCGCGCGGATCTGCTCCTTGCCGATACCCAGCGATTCGGCGACGGTAAGCGCCGTATCCTCGTCGGCGCGTCCGCCGCTGCCAAGCAGGGCGACGTGGAAATCCCAGTACTTCTCCGGCGCGAGCTTGCGGAAGGCGTCCGCCACCTTGTGGGCGGCCGCCGATTCAGGCCCGAGGATCGGGAATTCCTTCAGCACGAAACGGACGTTCTTGTCCTTTTCGAGCAGGGTCTGCATGTCGGCAAGCGCATGGCGGCAATAGCCGCAATTGTAGTCGAAGAACTCGACGATCGTGACGTCGCCCTTCGGATTGCCGACCGTCGCGTCGTATTTCGCGTCGAAGATTTCCTTCTCGTTGTCTTCGATAGCCCTGTTGGCTTTTACGAGACGCGCCTCTTCCTGCTTCTTCTGCAGGGCATTCTGCACGTCGATCATGATCTCGGGGTTCTGGATCAGGTATTCCTTGATAAACGCGCCGAACTCCTTCTTCTGCGCGTCATCGAGGGCTGCTGCCGGAAGCGGCAGGGCAACGCTCGCTGCGAGCGCAAGGGCGGTGAAGGCTTTCGGGAAGAAGGTCATTTTATCCTCGTCTACTACAGATGGGGCGCAATATTTGCCGCATCTTATCATCGCCGTGTTAACAGGTAGAACTGCAAAGCACCAAATTACGGCGCGTGGTCCGGTCCTCAAACAGGATTTTTCGCAGGCGCGGCGCAATCGCGGGATTGTGATGACCCGATTATTGCGGCAATTGTCTGGCGCCAAGTGTGAACTTCCGGAGAGATGCAGCCTTGTTTTCCGTATCGAGACGCAGCGAAGTCGAACCCTTCCACGCCATGGATGTCCTTGCAGAGGCGACCAGACGGCGCGCAAGCGGACATCCGGTCATTTCGATGGCCGTCGGCCAGCCTTCCCATCCGGCGCCGCAGGTAGCGCTCGAGGCGGCACGCGCAGCACTCGCCGAGGGCAGGATCGGCTATACGGATGCGCTCGGGACCGCACGGCTGAAGCAGGCGCTCGCCGGATACTACCGCAATCGGCGCGGGCTCGACATCGACCCGCTGCGGATTGCCGTCACCACCGGCTCGTCCGCGGGCTTCAACCTTGCCTTTCTCTCGCTCTTCGACGCCGGCGATGCCGTGGCGATCGCCAGGCCCGGCTATCCGGCCTATCGCAACATCCTCGGCGCGCTCGGCTTGAAAATCCTGGAAGTGCCGGCAACGGCGGAGACGCATTTCACGCTGACGCCGGAAAGCCTGGAGGCGGCGCAGCACGAAAGCGGCGTCAGGCTGAAAGGCGTGCTGCTCGCAAGCCCGGCAAACCCGACTGGCACGGTGACGGGCAGAAAGGCACTGAAGGCGCTTGCGGATTACTGTGCCGCCAACTCGATCGCCTTCATTTCCGACGAAATCTACCATGGACTGACATTTTCCGGCGAGGAGACGAGCGCCCTGGAACTGACCGGCGAGGCGATCGTCATCAACTCCTTCTCGAAATATTATTGCATGACCGGCTGGCGCATCGGCTGGATGGTGCTGCCGGACCGTCTGGTCCGGCCGATCGAACGCGTGGCGCAAAGCCTCTACATCTCGCCGCCAGAGCTTTCCCAGATCGCCGCAACGGCGGCGCTCGGCGCTACCGCAGAGCTCGACGTCTACAAGGCAAGCTATGCCAGGAACCGCGATTTCTTGATGCGGCGTCTTCCCGAAATCGGCCTGTCGATCGCTTCGCCGATGGACGGCGCCTTCTATGCCTATGTCGACGTCACCCGCTTCACCAACGACAGCATGGCCTTCGCCAAGCGCATGCTGTCGGAGATCGATGTCGCCGCCACGCCGGGATTCGACTTCGATCCACTGGAGGGCAATCGGACGATGCGCATGTCCTATGCGGGCTCCGAGGCCGAGATCGCCGAGGCGGTGGAGCGGATTGCCGGCTTGCTGAAATAGGCGCCGATTTCAGTGGCTTGGCTTTGTTTTTGAAAGCATTTTCGAACGTTCTTGATCGGAATACCAGAGCGCATGGTTTCCCGTTCACGCGGCAACCTCACCGGTGGTTTGATCTTTTATTTCACCTCGGACGGGGCGCTGGGAATTGCCGCGTTAAGATGAAAATATATGGCGCATCCCAGCGCCCCGTTCGGCGGTGCTGGGTTTTCGGCGTTTGTTATGCGCGGGGATCTGCCGCATTTCCCCCTCACCAACGAAATCTCAGACTTGGCCGGTGGCCAAGGGTAAGGTTTCGTATGCTCTCCCACAGGTGGAGAGGAAGGGTGCCAAGCGCGCCGCGAGGTTCCTCTGTCCACTGCAGGAGAGGAGATTGTGGTCTGCCGTCAGTTGAAGTGCCGAGGGGAAGCGATGCGTTATCAGCCGCCAGCAATCAACGGAGTGCGTGCGAAAGTCATTCGGGCGGATTCGACCCGGGCTGGGAATATGTTCTGACAGGTTATACGTGCCCGGAAGCTGAAAGATCGCAAGTTCCGGCGGCAAGTGCCTCTAGGACGGTGTATCCTCGACTTCGTCTGGCTCAACGCGAAACTCATCGTTCACCTCGACGGATCACAAGATGCCGACAATACCTCAAACAAGGCACGGGATGCGCATTTCAGAGCGCACGGCGTTCTGCGATTCTGGAATGACGAGTTCGAGAGAAATCTGGATTTCGTCTGCTTGGCTACACTCGATCAGTTGCGGAATGCTGGCGAATAGCATTTGCCTCTCGCCCAAAACAAAAAATCCGGCCGCGTCGCCGCAGCCGGATTGATTATTTGATCGCTAGGAGCGCTTCTCAGAAGAAGCCGCGGCGTTGCCACCAGCCGGCTTTTTTCGGCTTGCCGTCATTGTCGGCTTCGGCCGGCTCGCTGCGTGTGGATTTGACCGTCGGGATCGCCGAAGAAGAGATGTTCGATTCGCGGTTGGCGCGACCCGGCTTTGCTTCGTCCTGCGCCGGCGTTGCGAGGTCGGCGGAGGCTTCGACCGTTTCGGCCTCCGCTTCCACGACGGGCGCTGCTTCGGCGACCGGCTCTTCGACAGGCGACACGGCGGCCTTGCGGCGGCCGCGGGGCTTGGCTGGCTTTACGTCTTCAGCGGCGACAGCGCCGGTTTCGATGGCTGCCATTGCGGGCTGGCCTTCGCCGGCTTGTTCAGCAACGGCTTCGACGATTTCAGCCTGCGTTTCTGCCTCGGTGCCACCCTCTGCATCGGCGTTGGTTTCGTCGCCGGCGCTCAGTTCGCCGCCTTCCTCGCGGTTGCGGCGGCCGCCGCGCTTGCCGCGGCGGCGGCGCTTGCGGCGCTGGGATTCTTCGCTTTCAGCCTGGGTTTCGGAGGCTGCTGCGGCTGCCTCATCGCCCTCGCTGCCCTCGTCGTCGCCTTCATCCTCGTCGCCAGCTTCGCCGGAAACGGCATCCTGGGCGGTGAGCGGTTCACCGGCACCACTGCGGCCACGGCGGCGGCGGCGGCGCTTACGCTTGCGGCCGCCTTCGCTATCAGCCTCGGCGCGCTGCTGGGGCGCGCGCTCGGCGGCTGCGGGCTTTTCGTCGAGCTCCTCGTCTTCTTCCTCCTCCATCTCGATGACGACATCGTCGTCGTCATCCTCGGGAATGGCAGCGAAGTTGAAGAGGGTTTCGATCTTGACCGGGTTTTCGACCGGCTCGCCGCGATCGATCGCGAAATGCTGCGAACCGACCGCACTGTCGGCATCGACGACGATCGCGACGCCGAAGCGGCTCTCATAATCGATGATTGACTGGCGCTTGTGGTTGAGCAGGTAGAGCGCGATCTCCGGGGTGGTGCGCACGGTGATGTCGTGCGTTGTGTTCTTCAGCAGATATTCCTCGATGCCGCGCAGAACATGCAGCGCGACGGAGGACTGCGAACGGACGTGACCGGTGCCGCCGCAATGCGAGCAGACCTGGGTCGTGGATTCAAGCACCGAAGCGCGGATGCGCTGGCGCGACATCTCGAGCAGGCCAAAATGCGAGATGCGGCCGACCTGGATGCGTGCGCGGTCGTTCTTCAGGCATTCCTTCAGTTTCTTCTCGACGGCGCGGTTGTTGCGCTTCTCTTCCATGTCGATGAAGTCGATGACGATCAGACCGGCCAGGTCGCGCAGGCGAAGCTGGCGGGCGACTTCATCGGCCGCCTCGAGATTCGTCTGAAGCGCGGTGTCCTCGATCGAGTGCTCGCGGGTCGAGCGGCCGGAGTTGACGTCGATAGATACCAGCGCTTCCGTCTGATTCATGATCAGGTAGCCGCCGGACTTCAGCGTTACCTGCGGCTGCAGCATGCGGTCGAGCTGCGCCTCGATGCCGGAGCGCGAGAAGATCGGATGGATGTCGCGGTAGGGCTGAACCACCTTGGCGTGGCTCGGCATCAGCATCTTCATGAAGTCTTTCGCTTCACGATAGCCTTCCTCACCGGAAACGATGATCTCGCTGATGTCCTTGTTGTAGAGGTCGCGGATCGAGCGCTTGATCAGCGAGCCTTCCTCGTAAACGAGGCAGGGGGCGGTCGACGCCAGCGTCAGCGTGCGGACGTTTTCCCACAGGCGCATCAGATATTCGAAATCGCGCTTGACCTCGACCTTGGTGCGGTTGGCACCGGCCGTGCGCAGGATGACGCCCATGCCTTGCGGCACTTCGAGCATGCGAGCGATTTCCTTGAGACGCTTGCGGTCCTGCGGATTGGTGATCTTGCGGGAAATGCCACCGCCGCGCGCGGTGTTCGGCATCAGAACCGAGTAGCGGCCGGCGAGCGAGAGATAGGTGGTGAGTGCTGCGCCCTTGTTGCCGCGCTCTTCCTTGGCGACCTGCACGAGCAGGATCTGGCGACGCTTGATGACTTCCTGGATGCGGTACTGCTTGCGCGGCTTGCGCTGCACGCGGTCCGGAACCTCTTCCATCGCGTCTTCGGCGCCGACGGATTCGATCACTTCCTCTTCATGGTCGTCGTCGTCATCGTCGTCATTGCTGCGGCGGCGGGAATCGACGTCTTCGGAGATCGAATCGGTCTCAACGGCAGCGGCCATGCTGCCGCCGACGGGGCCTTCGTCATCGTTATCGGCGACGGCAGCGGAAGGCGCTTCCACGTCGGAGGGCACGGCATCTTCCGTTGCGGTGGTTTCGACGACCTTCTTGCGGCTGCGGCGCGGCTTGGCCTTCTTGGCCGGAGCCTCTTCGGCGGCCGGAGCAGCCTCTTCGGCCGGAGCGGCGTCCCCGGAAGCTTCGGCAGCGGCCGGCTGTTCCTTGGGCATGATGCCGATGTCCGGCTGTTCCTGGGTTGACAGGTCGCTTACCGGTGCGGTTTCGACGTGCTCGACATCCTCGTCGCGGCGGTGCTCCTCGGCCTCGGCGCGCAGCAGCGCCTGACGGTCGGCCAGCGGGATCTGATAATAGTCGGGGTGGATTTCGGCAAAGGCCAGGAAGCCGTGCCGGTTGCCGCCGTAATCGACGAAAGCGGCCTGCAGCGAAGGTTCGACCCTCGTTACTTTGGCGAGATAGATGTTGCCGCGTATCTGCTTCTTGTGCTGCGACTCGAAGTCAAATTCTTCTATGCGGTTCCCGCGAACGACAACGACACGTGTCTCTTCCTCGTGAGACGCGTCGATAAGCATTTTGTCTGCCATGTAAGGTGTGCTCCTCGGCGCAGCCGAAGACTCACATTCCCGCCTGTATCTGTAACAGGGGGCATGCGGCCGAACGTGGGTGCGCCGGATAATGAAAGTCGCGCTTGGTTCGGGCGGGACAGCAGCAGCCAGGCAACAGCGGGGAAATCATTCTCCCGGAGCCTGTAGACTTTGGATAAAACCTGCTGCGAAACCATTATGACCAAGCGAGATCGACAATACTTAAGACCCCTTGGGGTCCGATGAGTTTGCTCCTCGGAGCGTTTGGTGGCTATCCACCGATGAAGTTTCCGCATACGCCGGAAAATTCAGGATCCAGTTTACCTTGGAGAGAAGTGTGTACGACGGCGGACGATTGCCGGTTGTGGCGCCAGGTCCTCGTGGGGTTGGCAGCCGCGCGGCGACTCTATCCCGTCAACACTTCTAACCTGAAAATCGTTGTATGGTTTCTCTGTCACAATAGCAAGGGAAAAGCCAAATGCGCCATAATATTGATGGATTTCGAAACGCATAGACAATCGGGGAATCAGTGGTCCTGATTCGGTGGTGGCGCGACAAACGCTGAAAGCCGGGCGATGCGTGCATCAAGCCGCAGGATCCATGCAATAACAGATAGGATGTGGCGGTCGATTGTTTAAGAGGGTGCGGCCCGCAGCGGGGGAATCCGGCAAGCGGAAGATGAGATTCGTAGGCGTGCTCGCGGCGGCGGTTTCGCTCCAGGCTGCCATCGCGCTTGGTGCCGATCCGAAGAAACCCGAGGCGCTGCTTGCCTATGGCGCACGCATCATCGGCGACGACGCCCGCACGCGCGTCGTCATCGATTTCGACCGGCAGCCAAGTTTCTCCGTTCATTATATCGCCAATCCCGAGCGCATCGTCGTCGATCTGCCGGCGACCGCCTTCGGCTTCCAGGCTAAGGATCTGGCGGCGAGGGGGCTTTTCAAGGACATTCGCTACGGCACGATGGATGAAGGCAGCGCCCGCATCGTGCTGACGGCCGTCAAGCCGGTGAAGCTGGCGGCGGCCAAGGTACAGGCGGACGAGGACGACAAGGGCTATCGCCTTGTGCTCGATGCCGAGATGACCGGCAAGGAGGAGTTCGCAGCCCTCGTCAAGGCGCAATCCTGGAGCGATCCGGCGGACCGTCCGCAGCCAGCGAACGCCATGCCGGCGCCCGAGGCGGCAAAGCCCGGCGATTTCATCATCGCCGTCGACGCCGGCCACGGCGGCATCGATACCGGCGCGATCGGCGTCGATACCAAGACCGAGGAAAAGCAGGTGACGCTCGCCTTCGCCAAGGCTCTCACCGACCGGCTGAACCGCGAGCACGGCATCAAGGCGTTCCTCACCCGCAGCGAGGATGAATTCCTGTCGCTTGCCGAACGCGTGCAGATCGCCCGGCAGAACCACGCGGGCCTCTTCATCTCGCTGCACGCCGACACGCTGAAGCAGAAGGACATCCGTGGCGCGACGGTTTATACGATCTCGGACAGGGCCTCGGACAAGCTCGCCGCCGATCTTGCCGAGCGCGAAAACCTGTCGGATCAGATCGCCGGCAAGGAAACGGTGGCCGAGCCGCCGGCAGTCGCCGATATCCTGCTCGATCTGACGCGCCGCGAGACCCAGGCCTTCTCGATCTCGCTGGCCGAAAGCGTGCTCGGCTCATTCAAGGACCAGATCAGCACGATCAACAATCCACACCGGCATGCGGGCTTCCAGGTTCTGCGGGCGCCGGACGTGCCCTCGATCCTGCTCGAGCTCGGTTTCCTTTCCAATGCCGAAGACGAAAAGCTGCTGCTCGATGAGAAATGGCGCGGCAAGATGGCAGAACTTCTGACCGACGCCGTCAAGCGCTACCGCTCTTCCGTGGTTGCCAATGGCGGCTGAGGCCGTGGCGGAGATGTGACACCTGCTGCGAAAGCAAAGCGGCGCATGTGAATGGGGCAGGCGAGCCCTATTTTGCTCACATTCAGGCCGTTACTCGCCGCTATGTTTCAATAGGCGGGTTGGATTCAGCTTGTCGCGATGCCACTCATGGAGTAAGCCGCGCGACGTGCAAATCGCCCGCTTCCATGCAAATATAGCGCCTGCGCCGATTGAAGATTTGGAATACCGGTAGCTCAATATGATCAGACTTCTTGGATATTTCTTCGGAATTGCTTGCGTCCTGTTTCTTGGCGCTGCAGCCGTCGTTGCCGTCTACCTGGTAAGCGTCGCGAAGGATCTCCCCGATTACGCTGTCCTGAACAGCTATGCGCCGCCGGTCACCACTCGCGTTCACGCCGGAAACGGCGCGCTGATGGCCGAATATGCCAAGGAGAAGCGTCTTTTCCTGCCGATCCAGGCGATCCCGGATCGTGTCAAAGCGGCGTTCCTTTCGGCCGAAGACAAGAATTTCTATAACCATCCCGGCGTCGACCTGAGCGGCCTTGCGCGCGCCATCGTCGTCAACCTGCAGAATTTCGGCTCCGGCCGCCGTCCGGTCGGCGCCTCGACGATCACGCAGCAGGTGGCGAAGAACTTCCTGCTCACGTCCGACCAGACGATCGACCGCAAGATCAAGGAAGCGATCCTCTCCTTCCGCATCGAGCAGGCCTATAGCAAGGACAAGATCCTCGAACTCTATCTGAACGAGATCTTCTTTGGCCTGAATTCCTACGGCATCGCCGGTGCGGCACTCACCTACTTCAACAAGTCGGTCACCGAACTCACCGTCGCCGAAGCCGCCTATCTCGCCTCGCTGCCGAAGGGCCCGGCCAACTATCATCCCTTCCGTCATCCGGATGCCGCGGTCGAGCGCCGCAACTGGGTCGTCGACCGCATGGTCGAAAACGGCTATGTGAGCCAGAGCGACGGCGCGGAAGCCAAGACGCAGCCGCTCGGCGTAACCGTCCGCAGCAACGGTCCCTCGCTTTTTGCCTCGGACTACTTCGCCGAGGCCGTCCGCCGCCAGCTCATCGGCCAATATGGCGAAAAGACGCTTTACGAAGGTGGTCTTTCGGTTCGCACCTCGCTCGATCCGCAGATGCAGCTTGTCGCGCGCAAGGCGCTGCAGGACGGGCTGACGAGCTACGACGAACGCCGCGGCTTCCATGGACCACTGAAGACGATCGACACTACGGCCGACTGGGGCAAGGCGCTCGCGGAAATTCCGACACTCTCCGACGTGCCGGAATGGCGCCTCGCCGTCGTGCTTGCCGTCTCCACTGAAAGCGTCGATATCGGCCTCCAGCCCGCCAGGGACGGCGCCGGAAAGGCTGCCGCCGAGCGCGAGCACGGCGTGATCGAGGCGAAAAACATGCAGTGGGCCTACCGCTCCTCGACTGGCGAGCGCAAGACGGCCAAGTCGCCGGAAGGTGTGCTTTCGCCGGGCGACGTTGTCTATGTCGAGCGCCTGGGCGGCGAAGGCTCGACCGCCTACCGTCTGCGCCAGCCGCCGAAGGTTCAGGGCGGCTTCGTCGCCATGGATCCGAAGACCGGCCGCGTTCTCGCAATGGCGGGCGGCTTCTCCTATGGCCAGTCGGAATTCAACCGCGCGACGCAGGCGATGCGCCAGCCCGGCTCCTCGTTCAAGCCGTTTGTCTACGCAGCGGCCATGGACAACGGCTATACCCCGGCTTCGGTGATCATGGACGCGCCCATCGAGATCGTCTCCGGCAGCCAGGTTTGGAGGCCGGAAAACTATGGTGGTGAATTCAACGGTCCGTCGACGCTGCGCTCCGGCATCGAGCACTCACGCAATCTCATGACCGTGCGCCTTGCCAACGACCTCGGGATGAACATCGTTGCCGAATATGCCGAGCGCTTTGGCATCTACGACAAGATGCCGCCGCTGATCGCCATGTCGCTCGGCTCAGGCGAAACCACGGTCCTGCGGATGGTCTCGGCCTATTCGGTTATCGCCAACGGCGGCAAGCAGATCAAGCCGACGCTGATCGACCGCATCCAGGACCGCTACGGCAAGACGATCTTCAGGCACGAGGAACGCCTCTGCGACAGCTGCAATGCCGGCGACTGGCAGAACCAGGAAGAGCCGACCATCGTCGACAACCGCGAGCAGGTTCTCGACCCGATGACGGCCTATCAGATCACCTCGATGATGCAGGGCGTCATCACCCGCGGCACGGCGGCAGGCAAGATCGATCTCGGCGCACGCGACGTGGCCGGCAAGACCGGCACCACCAACGATGAGAAGGATGCCTGGTTCGTCGGCTTCACGCCGGACCTCGTGGCCGGCCTTTATATGGGCTTTGACAATCCGGCGCCGCTTGGCCGCGGCAGTACGGGCGGTGGCCTCTCCGCGCCGATCTTCAACGAGTTCATGCAGGCAGCCGTCAAAGACATGCCAGAATCGAAATTCGTCATTCCGCAGGGCATGAACCTGATCCCGATCGACCGCAAGACGGGCATGACGGCGATGGAGGGCGATCCGAACACTATCATCGAGGCTTTCAAGCCCGGCACCGGCCCGGCCGACAGCCTGTCCGTCATCGGCATGGACGGCACCATGGCGCCGGAGGAGATCCTGAAGACCTCGCCGCAGGCGAACCAGGCCGTGCAGTCCGGCGCGGGCGGCCTCTACTGAACAATCCCATAATAGATGC
>NZ_FWER01000294.1 GCF_900169785.1 Rhizobium sullae | reverse complement strand
GTCCTATGATACGGTCGCGGCGGAGTACGCTGCCGAGGCCGCGGCGATGCCCGAATGGGTCGCGACAGAGATCGATGCGTTCGTGACCGAGCTGGGCGGCTCGGGCAGGGTGCTGGAGATCGGAAGCGGTGGCGGGCGAGATGCACTTGAGCT
>NZ_FWER01000135.1 GCF_900169785.1 Rhizobium sullae | reverse complement strand
GTCTCGAGCTTGATGCCAAGGTCTTCAGACAGGACCTGCCCTCCCGAAAGGATCGCGATGTCCTGCAACATCGCTTTGCGGCGGTCTCCGAAGCCTGGAGTCTTAACGGCACAGTTGTGCAGCGTTCCGCGGATTTGATTGACGATAAGCGTCGCTAGGGCCTCGCCCTCGACGTCTTCGGCAACGACGAGTAACGGCATGTTGGCTTTCGCCACCGCCTCAAGCAGGCCGACACAATCGTTGAGCGCGTTCAGTTTGCGGGCCGATATACTCGGTTGTGAATCC
Organism: Rhizobium sullae; assembly: GCF_900169785.1. Lineage (GTDB taxonomy): Bacteria > Pseudomonadota > Alphaproteobacteria > Rhizobiales > Rhizobiaceae > Rhizobium > Rhizobium sullae. The sequence continues at coordinate 2,714 of NZ_FWER01000135.1, read as the reverse complement.
ATCGACCCGCGCCTTCCGGATGAAGGCATTCGCCCCCGGCAAGGTTAGTTTCGACCACGCATGTATCGTCGCGCGCATGGGCACCACTAGCGAAATTTGCCGTGAACCAGTGGGTTGCCTTGCCGAGAGAAGGCTGATTTTCCAGTTTTGCATCTCCTTTCTCTCGAAGGCGGAAATCCGCGATGAAAGACTTTTGATCGTCCCATTCTGCGGCGCGTTGTTGTTTCTCAGGCACGAAAGCTGTGCATGGCTCCGTCATGGGACTGGAAACGCGCGTCCGGGTTCGAACGGCCACGCCGGGGCGGGCAGTCGAGCGACAGCTTTAGGGTTAGAACAACGCTTCTAAAAATTAGCCTGCAGCTAACGCCGTTGGCGCTTGATGTAAGCGACAAGATCGGAAATCTCGGAACGCGTGAGCGACAGGTTCGGCATCCGCGAATGATGCGGGTTTGCCAAGAAGGTTGCAAGCCTTGTCTCGTCGAAACGCTCAGACTCGCCGATCTGAGCGAAAGTGGGAACGGCGTCAGAAGCTTGCTTTTGCCCGGGCGCAGCGACGTGACATTCTGCGCACCAGCGTTCGGCAATCTGCCGGCCGTTGGCAATATCGGCTGCGGTGCTTTCGCCGGCCTGTCCCATAAGCAGAGCCACGGCGACGCAGCCTAGGCCCTGTAGTGCTCTCGCTGTGCTGTTGATCATGGCATGCACTGTCTTGAACGACATTCCCTGCCTCCTCTGCAGCGGCCGTACTGCCGGCTTAATGAAGAAGCCTAGAACGATGGCAGATTGGAACCATGATATTCGTCAAACTGCGGCAGCGGGATTTCAAATTCTGCATGACTGCGCTGGATCTTGTAGCATGGAGCTATTCGTTCCAGCCGTCCAAGGAGGCTCTTATCGTACCGAAACGCAGCGCGAGGCGGAAATCCACTTAGCAAAACGCCCGAAACTGTTCAGACAAACCGAACCACCTCGCTCACGCGGCTCCACCATGACTTACTCCAAACAATTGATCCGGCGCAAATCCTCGGCGCTGTCCTCGCCTATGATGACTCGCAGTGGGTTTGGGATCTTGCCCGCATCGACAGCCGCCGGTGAGGTCGAGAGGTCTTCACAGCCCGAAGGTTGCTTTCGGGGATGATCGTCGCGGTGATGATGCGCGATCCCGCTGTGCTGCGCGTCCGACGCTCCCGAGGGGAACATGTGCGTCAATGGAGCTAACCTTGACTTGGCTCAATGCATTGCCGCCTCCAAGCTGGCAATCTGCTCCGCTGTAAGTGGTGTTGCACCGCTTTGTCCTCGCGCACAGGAGAATTGTCAGCATGAGCTATCACTTCAGCAAGATCGTGGACCAGAGCTTTGACGCAGCGGTGAAGCGTGTTGGCGATGCCCTGAAGAAGGAGGGCTTCGGAATCCTGACCGATATCGATGTTAAGTCGACGTTGAAGAAGAAGCTGGATCTCGAATTTAGGAATTACCGCATTCTCGGCGCGTGCAATCCCTCCTTGGCACACCAAGCGCTTCAAGCGGAAGACAAGATCGGCACGATGCTGCCATGCAACGTCATCGTGCAGGAATTCGACGATGGCAGGATTGAGGTCTCTGCTGTGGATCCAGTTGCGTCGATGCAGGCCGTCGGTAACCCTAACCTGCTGGATATCGCCCGCACCGTGCAGACGAAGCTCAAGGCGGTCATTGCCGCTCTTTAGGTCACCAAGCAATCACATCGTCAGTCAGGCTCGCTCAACCCGCAAGGAGCAAACAAAAATGAGCATCAGAAATCGCATCACGCCTTTCGTCGCAGCGAGTGCAGCTCTAACGCTCGTACCCAGCGGCATGCTGGCGCAGACACCGGCAGACGCCGACAGGTATGCTTATGGCCCCCACATGATGGGATGGTACGGAATGATTTTCGGTCCGCTGTTCATGGTCCTGCTGCTTGCGGTCCTGATCGCGGCGGTAGTGCTCCTCGTCCGTTGGGCCGTCGGACCATGGCCGGCTCCGTCGCCACGGCTCACGCCGCAAGGCCGTACGCCGCTCGATATTCTCAAGGAGCGCTTCGCACGCGGCGAGATCGACAAGGACGAGTTCGAGGAACGGCGCCGCGTCCTCGGCGAATGAGCTGTGCCGCGTTCTGGCTGTATGGGGTCATCTCCTCGTCGGCCACGACGAAGAATCCTTCATGCTGGAAGCGTTGGCAGATGAGAATGTTGCGGGCGGTAATTCCTCCTGACTGACTGCCGTCTGGCCGGCGTGCGTGCATGCGATGATGCGCCAGCTCTAGGCGCCAATCGCTACAGCTCGAACACCTTGGTCAATAGCGTTCGCGCCAGCCTCGCGCCTCAGCCGCGCTGCCTCGTCCCAGTGTGGGCAAGGATCGCAAGATGCTCGCCACGCCCTCCCAGGGGCTCACGACCAACCTCGCCCCATGTGCGTTGTTGTCCCGCCTGTACCACCACGGCCTCAGAGGCCAGCAGCGCGGCACTAAACCGTTTGGTGGCCTGTTCAATCTTGGCAGCGACGTTGACAGCGTCGCCAAGCACTGTGAACTCAAGCCGGCGGTCGTCCCCGACAAGCCCGCAATACACTTCACCCGTGTGGATGCCGATCCCCACCCGGACAGGCGGATCAAATCCACGTTTGACGTTCCATTGATCCAGGAGCGCAAGAAGCTTGCGGGCACACGCTATAGCGCGGGCGCAATCGTCACTCTGGGG
>NZ_FWER01000097.1 GCF_900169785.1 Rhizobium sullae | reverse complement strand
AGTTCAGCCGCAAGCCGGACGGCTCGGTGCTGGCGATGAACGTCATCGAGCAGATTCACGAGAAGCTGCCGAATATTCATCTGGTGATGCACGGCTCATCATCGGTCCCGGTCGAGCTGCAGGAAATCATCAACCAGTACGGCGGCCAGATGAAGCCGACATGGGGCGTGCCGATCGAGGAAATACAGCGCGGTATCAAGAATGGTGTTCGCAAGATCAACATCGATACCGATGTCCGAATGGCGATGACCGGCCAGGTCCGGCGTGTTCTGCAGGAAGACCCCAGCGAATTCGATCCACGCAAATATCTGAAACCGGCCATGGTGGCGCTGACAAAGCTCTGCAAGGAGCGGTTCGAACAGTTCGGAACGGCGGGCAAGGCTTCGCAAATCCGGCCGCTTCCGCTTTCGGAAATGGCAAAGCGTTACAACTCCGGCGCGCTAGACCCGACTTTTTCTTGATAGCGAAACGGCAGCGGACGCCGAGTTTCACTGGGGCGGCTGCCAGTTTGGCGATGTCGACCTCCAATCTCAGCCATACGATCCGCCGCCTGGAGGCTCGCCTCGGCTACCGGCTCCTTCAGCGCAACAGCCGCAGCTTATCATTGACGGAAGAGGGGCAGACGCTGGTCGCAACGTTGAGACCGGCACTCAATGGAATAGATGGAGCATTGGACGCGCTTGACAGCGGACGCGGTCAGATATCCGGCACCTTGCGACTGACGATGACGCGTCAAGCCTACGAGGCGGTCGTCAGACCGCTCCTGCCTGCCTTCGCCGCGAAATGTCCTCAGGCGACCGTCGAGGTGCTGATCGACTACGCCTACCGGGACATCGTGGCAGAGCAGTTCGACGGAGGGATCCGTCCGGCGAAAAACTGGAGCGCGACATGATCGCCCTCAAGGTCGGACCAGATCTGAGCATGGCCATCGTGGCGGCCCCCGGTTACCTCGAGCGGCACCCGCAAATCGTTCAGCCGGCGGATCTGATCCAGCACCGCTGCATGAACTACCGACTGGTGACTGCCGGGACCATCTACGCCTGGGAATTCGAGAAGGACGGCAAAACATTGGAGGTCGGTGTTACCGGCCCGCTGACCTTCAACAAGTCGGAGTTAATGCTTGGCGCTGCGATCGACGGTTTGGGTGTCGGTTATCTGCTGGAACATGAAGTTGCACCATACCTTGCCAGCGGCCAGCTCACTCAGGTCCTGGCGGATTGGACGCCACCATTCCCGGGCTTCCATTTCTACTACCCGTCGCGCCGACAGATGAGACCCGTGCTCGCCGCGTTTCTTGATCTGGTTCGCGGCCGGAATCAACAAGGGCTTGGCATGCATGGGCCCATATGGGCGGGAGCTGGGCTCTTGAACCAACTGAAACCGTCGACCCCGGCTCACGTTCTCAAGCTGCTGAAAAGGCAATCTTTTGTTGCGTAACGCGCTATTATGGAACCATAGATGGGCATATCGGCTTGCCTATCGGGGACTGGCTTGCGCGTCACGATGCGTAAAAGTTCGGTGGGAAGCGGAGGATGCCTGCCGCGAAGGTAGGATTGTTGGGCACTTCACGGAACTGATCTCGATTGCCACACAACCTCCGCTCGATGCGTAGTGGTTAGCGGAGACGCCGCTTCATGCGACAACCTCGCTCCATGGAGGCCGAGCGTAGACACCTATCAATACTTCGGCCGCGCCCAGCGATGGTCTGAAACAAGCCGTTCGAGTTGAAATGACATATATCCGCCTCACGTGGCGTGAGGTGACATTTGCCCCAGCGCGACGGGTTCCGCAATGGGGGCCATCACCGTGCGAACCGAAGCCTTTCCGCTTGGGCTGCTAGCCCCGTACGGCTTCCCGCTCATGGGTGATCGAGGAGACGTGACTCATTCCATAGTGGTCATGAACGCCGGGATCTGCTGCTCGAAGAATTTCGAAAACGAGGCGATGCGCGGCGGAAGTGCCTGGTAAGGGGGGTAGTACAAGGTCAGCCACAAGTCCGGCGGTGACCAGTCTTGCAGGACATGGGCGAGTCGACCGGTGCGCAGTTGTTCCGCCACATGGAACTTGGGCAGCATGGCAACCCCGGCGCCATCGGCAGCCATGCTCGCCAGCACTTCCCCGCTATTGGCGCTGAATGCGCGGCCCGCGGAAATCGTGGCACTGCCGCTGCCGTCCGACAGCGTCCAGGTCTCCCGCTTGCTGTCGCCGCTATAGGCCAGGCAATCGTCGGGAATGAGTTCATTCGGGTGCTTCATATCGCAAAACCGGCTGCCGGGCGCTGCGACGAGGATACGGCGAACGACGCTGATCTTACGCCAGATCGTGAACTTGTCCGAAGGGGCCCCGGAAATGCGGATTGCCAGATCATAATCATCGTCGACGATATTCACGAACCCATCGGCAAGCGAGATCTCGAAGCTGATCTTCGGGTAGCGCTCCTTGAATGCGGAGAGGATGGGCGGCAGGACCTGCTGGCCAAACCAGGTCGGCGCGCTGATCCGCAGGCGGCCATGATCCGCCTTGTGGGTATTCATAACATCCTTGCGCGCGTTGTCGAGCGCCTGCACCGCCGGCTGTATCTGGGCGGCAAAGATCGCGCCGTCGGTTGTCAGCGACACCTGGCGTGTGGTCCGCACGAAGAGTTGCACCCCAAGATCTTCCTCCAAGGCAGCAATCGCCCGCGTGACGGCTGCCGGCGTCATGTCGAGCTCGCGCGCGACCTGCGCGAAGTTCCGCTTCTCGGCGGCCAGCAGAAAAGTTCGAAGCAGCTTGTAGTCGTTCATTGATTATTTCATCCATGGCAATTCACTGACAATTATTATTGCAATTCCGACGGATGATCAACAGGCCTAGGTTTTCAATCACACCAGACAAACGAACGCAGCCGCGGAAGGGCGACCATCATGATCAAGGATATCAAGGGACTGCACCACATCACGTCGATGGCATCGGATGCCAGCCAGAACAACACGTTCTTCACGGATACGCTCGGCCTGCGCCGCGTCAAGAAGACCGTGAATTTCGACGACCCCAACGTCTACCACCTCTATTATGGTGATGAGGCCGGCACCCCCGGCTCCGTCATGACCTACTTCCCCTTTCCCGACGTAATGCGCGGCCGCCCCGGCGTCGGCGAAGTCGGCGAAACGCAGTTCGCAGTCCCCAGGGGCTCGCTCTCGTTCTGGCAGGATCGCCTGTCTGCAAAGGGAGCCGGCAACCTGCAGGCCGACATCGCCTTCGGTGCTGACCGCCTGCTGTTCAAGGGGCCGGACGGCGAAGGGTTTGCCCTTGTCGAAGCGGAAGACGATGGCCGCAAGGCCTGGAATGGTGCCGGCATCGACGAAAGCGTCGGCATCCGTGGCTTCACCGGCGCCAAGTTCCGCCTGCATGATACCGCTGCCACGTCCGAACTGCTCGGCTTCATGGGCTACCAGCGCGCCGAGACGGATGGCGATGTCACTCGCTTCATCATCCCCGGCGGCAATGGTGCCGATACGATCGACCTCGAGCTTCTTCCGAAAACGCCTTTCGCAAGGCAGGGCGCCGGTTCGGTGCATCACATCGCTTTCGCCGTCGAGAACCGCGCAAAGCAGCTCGAAGTCCGCAAGGCCCTGATGGATACGGGATACCAGGTGACACCTGTCATCGACCGTGATTACTTCTGGGCTATCTACTTCCGCACACCCGGCGGCGTCTTGTTCGAAATCGCCACGAACGAACCGGGATTCGACCGCGACGAAGACACGGCACACCTCGGCGAAGTGTTGAAACTGCCTGCACGATACGAGCCTTATCGCGACCAGATCGAAGCCGGCCTGACGCCACTTGCCGCATGACGTCGCTTTCCGACAATACGGCGGCATAACTTTCAAGACGTGCCGCCTTCCGTGCCCCATTACCTACCTTCAACCTCATCAAAGGAAGACACGAGATGTCCAGCAAACTTCAGGTCCTCACCCCGCAGAACAGCCAGATCATCTTCATCGACCAGCAGCCGCAGATGGCCTTCGGCGTCCAGTCGATCGACCGCCAGGTCTTGAAGAATAATGTCGTCGGCCTTGCCAAGGCGGCCAGGATCTTCAACATCCCGACCACCATCACCACCGTCGAAACAGACAGCTTCTCGGGCAACACGTTCCCGGAACTGCTCGCCGTCGTCCCGGACAATGATATCCTCGAGCGCACGTCGATGAACTCTTGGGACGACCAGAACGTCCGCGAGGCGCTGGGCAAGCATGCAGCAGACGGTCGCAAGAAGGTTGTCGTCGCAGGCCTCTGGACCGAAGTCTGCAACACCACCTTCGCGCTCTCCTGCATGAACGACACCGACTACGAAATCTACATGGTTGCCGATGCTTCCGGTGGCACCTCCGTCGACGCACACAAATATGCGATGGACCGCATGGTACAAGCCGGTGTCGTGCCCGTCACCTGGCAGCAGGTCCTCCTGGAATGGCAGCGCGACTGGGCCCGCAAGGAAACCTATGACGCGGTCACCTCGCTGGTGAAGGAGCATTCCGGCGCCTACGGCATGGGCATCGACTATGCCGTCACCCACGTCCACGGCGGCGCCGAGCGGGTCAGCCATGGCAAGCGGATCGGCCCGAACCCCGCGAAGTAAAACCGTCATCACTCCGGCAGGCCGCCGCCTGCCGGAGTGAACTGCTTCCTCCAAGCGAAGGTGATCCGCGATGAAACTCTATCTCCTGTCCCTCGGTGCTGGCCTGCTGGTGGGCGTGATCTACAGCCTGCTGAATGTCCGTTCGCCCGCCCCGCCCGTTGTCGCTCTCATCGGCCTGCTTGGGATCCTCGTCGGCGAGCAACTGGTGCCCTTGGCAAAAAGGATTTGGGCGCGCGAGCCTGCCGCCGTCTCCTGGCTTCACCAGATAAAGCCGCACATGTTCGGGCACCTCCCGAAGGGCGGGGCAAACGTGGTGGCGGTGAGCCCACCCCGTGAAAATCCGACATTGGGGAAAAGCTGATGACCACGCGCCGAACATTCCTGGGCGCAGCATCGAGCCTCGCCTTTTCCAATCTGTTTTCAACGGCCAACGCCGCCGATCCCATCAAGACCGGAGCCGATTCCATGCACGCCGATATCGTTTTTCACAACGGACTGATCACGACGCTTGACCGCGCAAATCCGAACGCGACCGCAGTCGCCGTCAAGGACGGCCTGTTCCTGGAGGTGGGAACCGACAGCGAAGTGATGGCGCTTGCTGGACCGGATACGAAAATCATCGACCTGAAGGGCAAGCGCATGCTCCCTGGCCTGATCGACAATCACACCCACGTCGTGCGCGGTGGCCTCAACTTCAACATGGAACTCCGCTGGGATGGCGTTCGGTCGCTCGCCGATGCGATGGACATGCTGAAGCGACAGGTGGCGGTCACGCCGGCGCCGCAATGGGTTCGCGTGGTCGGTGGTTTCACGGAGCACCAGTTTACGGAGAAGCGCCTGCCGACGATCGACGAGATCAACGCGATCGCACCCGATACCCCGGTCTTCCTGCTCCACCTCTATGACCGCGCGCTGCTGAACGGCGCCGCCCTTCGCGCCGTCGGCTATACCAAGGACACGCCGAACCCTCCGGGTGGCGAGATCACCCGCGATGCCAACGGCAATCCGACGGGGCTTCTGCTTGCCAAGCCGAATGCGGGCATTCTCTATTCGACCCTTTCCAAAGGGCCGAAGCTCCCGTTCGAATATCAGGTCAATTCCACCCGCCACTTCATGCGCGAGCTCAACCGGTTGGGCGTCACCGGCGTGATCGACGCAGGCGGCGGTTTCCAGAACTATCCGGACGATTACGCGGTCATCCAGAAGCTCTCGGATGAGGACCAACTGACGGTGCGCCTTGCCTACAATCTGTTCACGCAGAAGCCGAAGGAAGAGAAGCAGGACTTCCTCAACTGGACGCAGTCGGTCAAATACAAGCAGGGAAACGATTACTTCCGGCACAACGGCGCTGGCGAAATGCTCGTCTTCTCTGCCGCCGACTTCGAAGATTTCCGCCAGCCGCGGCCCGAAATGGCGCCGGAGATGGAAGGCGAACTGGAGGAAGTGGTTCGCGTGCTTGCCGAGAACCGTTGGCCCTGGCGCATGCATGCCACCTATGACGAAACCATCTCCCGTTCGCTCGACGTCTTCGAGAAAGTCAACAAGGACATCCCGCTTGAAGGTCTGAACTGGTTCTTTGACCATGCAGAGACGATCTCGGATCGTTCGATCGACCGGATCGCGGCGCTCGGCGGCGGCATCGCCACCCAGCACCGCATGGCCTATCAGGGTGAATACTTCGTCGAGCGCTATGGTCACGGCGTCGCCGAAGCTACGCCCCCGATCAAGCGCATGCTTGAGAAAGGCGTCAACGTCTCCGCAGGGACCGACGCGACCCGTGTCGCCTCCTATAATCCATGGGTTTCCCTTGCCTGGATGGTGACCGGCAAGACGGTCGGCGGCATGCAGCTCTATCCGCGCGCCAACTGCCTCGACCGCGAGACGGCGCTGCGCATGTGGACGGAAAAGGTCACTTGGTTCTCCAACGAAGAAGGCAAGAAGGGCCGGATCGAAAAAGGCCAGTTCGCCGATCTCGTCGTGCCGGACAAGGACTTCTTCACCTGTGCCGAAGACGAGATCTCATACCTCACCTCGCAATTGACCATGGTCGGCGGCAAGATCGTCTATGGTGCCGGCGACTTCTCAGCACTCGACGAGAACGACGTCCCGCCCGCCATGCCGGACTGGTCTCCCGTTCGAAAGTTTGGCGGCTATGCGGCATGGGGTGAGCCGCAAGGTGCAGGCATGAATTCCCTGCGCCGGACTGCGATCTCGACCTGCGGCTGCGCCAATTCCTGCAATGTCCATGGCCACGACCACGCCGGCGGCTGGACATCGAAACTGCCGATCGCCGATCTCAAGGGCTTCTTCGGTGCGCTCGGTTGCGCCTGCTGGGCGGTGTGATTTTTCAACATCATCCATGAGGCAGCACCAGATCGCTGCCCCATGGGAGACTATTGCGAATATCGCAAGAGAATCTAAATTTTTGATGCAATTGCTGGCTCTAATCTTTGCGGCCAATATCGCTCCATCAGATGGAACCAACGCCGCCCGCATGGACGAAGCGGCCAACATTGCAGGAGCCGACATGACCGATCACACCTTCTCTGCCAACGGCTGGCGCCGGCGTATCGCCGGGCTCGTTGCTGCCCCCGCCACCCGGACGCTTGCGCTGCTTGCCCTGTGTGCGGCCTATATCCAGGGACCAATTACCAAGATCTTTGATCTCAACGGTGCAATCGCTGAAATGAACCATTTCGGCCTGCATCCGGCGGCATTCTTTGCAGTCGCCGTTATAGTCTTCGAATTAGCAGCCTCGGCCATGGTGGTGTCGGGGATCCTTCGCTGGGCTGGTGCGCTGGCGCTCGCCGCGTTCACGCTCTTTGCCACCCTTATTGCCCTTCGTTTCTGGGAGTTGCCCGCAGGCATGGACCGCATGATGGCAACCAACGCCTTCTTCGAACATCTCGGGCTCGCTGGCGCTTTCATCATTGTCGCGGCAATTGATTTGACCAAGGGAGCAGGCAAATGAGCACTACCAAATCCCCCGGGGGCAGCTTCGCTCCCCTTGCCCAGCCAGTCTTCGCAGTTCTTTGGGCTGCAACCGTCCTCGGAAATACCGGCAGCTTTATGCGCGATGTCGCCAGCTCCTGGCTCATGACCGATCTATCTGCCTCGCCGGCCGCCGTTGCTCTGGTCCAGGCGGCCGGCACCCTGCCGATCTTCCTGCTGGCAATACCTGCGGGCGTGCTCACCGATATTCTCGATCGTCGCAAGTTCCTGATCGCCGTGCAGATCTTGCTCGCCTCAGTCAGCGTAAGCCTCATGGTCCTGGCAAATACCAGCATGCTTTCGGTCAGTGCGCTGATCGGCCTGACCTTCCTTGGCGGCGTCGGCGCCGCGTTGATGGGGCCGACCTGGCAGGCGATCGTGCCGGAACTGGTGAAGCGAGAGGACGTCAAGAGCGCCGTCGCGCTCAACTCGCTCGGCATCAATATCGCCCGGTCGATCGGGCCGGCCGGCGGCGGCCTGCTCCTTGCTGCCTTCGGCGCGGCCGTCACCTATGGCGCGGATGTTGCCAGCTATCTCGTCGTCATCGCGGCGCTCGTCTGGTGGCCGCGCGCAAAGAACACAAATGATGCGCTGGCTGAAGGCTTCTTCGGCGCGTTCCGTGCAGGCCTGCGCTACACCCGCGCCAGCAAGCCCTTGCATGTCGTACTTTTGCGCGCGGCGATATTCTTTGCCTTCGCCAGTGCCATCTGGGCACTCCTGCCGCTCGTCGCCCGACAATTGCTCGGTGGTGATGCAGGCTTCTACGGCATCCTGCTTGGCGCCGTCGGCGCCGGCGCGATCGGCGGCGCTTTGCTCATGCCTAAACTGCGCGAACGTTTTGATGCCGATGGCCTGCTTCTCGGTGCCGCTGTTATCACAGCACTCGTCATGGGCGCTTTGTCGCTCGCGCCGCCGAAATGGGTCGCCATCATTGTTCTGCTCTTTCTCGGAGGTGCTTGGATCACCGCCCTGACCACGCTGAATGGCGCAGCGCAGGCCGTGCTGCCGAACTGGGTCCGCGGTCGCGGCCTGGCGGTCTATCTCACCGTCTTCAATGGCGCGATGACGGCAGGTAGCCTTGGCTGGGGTGCCGTCGGTGAAGCTGCCGGGGTGCCGGGTGCGCTGCTGATCGGCGCAGTGGGACTGCTCATCGCGGGCTTCATCATGCATCGCTTAAAGCTGCCGGCCGGCGACGCGGATATGGTGCCGTCCAATCACTGGCCAGAACCATTGGTCGCCGAGCCTGTAGCCCATGACCGCGGACCAGTTCTGATCCTCATCGAATACCATGTCGAAAAACATCATCGCACAGCCTTCCTGCATGCGCTGGATGAGATGTCCCACGAGCGGCGGCGGGACGGCGCCTACGGATGGGGGGTGACGGAAGACTCCGCCGATCCGCAAAAGATTGTCGAATGGTTCATGGTCGAATCCTGGGCGGAGCATCTTCGCCAGCACAAGCGGGTTTCAAATGCCGATGCTGACCTACAAGGCCAGGTCCTCGCCTATCACTCAGGAACGGACAAGCCGGTCGTGCGGCATCTCCTGACAATCAACCGGCCGGAGGCCGCCTAGCAACGCGGGAGAGCGGCATCCACCACTACCCTCGAATCATAGCCATTAAAGGATCACGGTACGCGACAATGACCGAGAACTTCCCCTCAATCACCCGCCGCAGCGCATTGCTTTCCGGAGCAGCCGCCGCAGTCGCCATGGTACTTCCCACATCGTTTGGCCTGGCGGCCAACGGTGCTTCGACCACCACCTCAGCCAAAGGAGATAATACAATGGGCTATATCACCACCAAGGACGGCGTCGAAATCTTCTACAAGGATTGGGGTCCGAAGGATGCCCAGCCGATCGTCTTTCACCATGGCTGGCCGCTCTCCTCGGACGATTGGGATGCACAGATGCTGTTCTTCCTGGCAAAGGGCTTCCGAGTCGTCGCCCATGACCGCCGTGGCCACGGCCGTTCTGCTCAAGTTTCTGACGGTCACGACATGGATCACTATGCCGCCGATGCCTTCGCCGTGGTCGAAGCGCTCGATCTGAAGAACGCCGTTCATGTCGGCCATTCAACCGGCGGCGGGGAAGTTGCTCGTTATGTGGCAAGGTACGGTCAGCCTTCCGGGCGCGTCGCCAAGGCCGTTCTGGTTTCAGCCGTTCCGCCGCTGATGCTGAAAACCGCGACAAATCCGGGCGGCTTGCCGATGGAGGTGTTCGATGGCATCCGCCAGGGCGTCGCCGACAACCGCGCGCAACTCTTCGTCGATTTTCCCACTGGTCCGTTCTATGGTTTCAACCGTCCTGACGCGAAGGTCTATCCCGGCGTTATCCAGAATTGGTGGCGACAGGGCATGATGGGCAGTGCCAAGGCCCATTACGATGGGATCAAGGCCTTCTCCGAGACCGACCAGACGGAAGACCTGAAGGCAATCACCGTTCCGACGCTCGTCATGCATGGCGACGACGATCAGGTCGTGCCGATCGACAACGCCGGCCGACTGTCCGCCAAGCTGGTGCAGAATGGCACTTTGAAAGTCTACAAGGGTTACCCGCACGGCATGCTGACAACCCACGCCGATGTCCTCAACGCCGATCTCTTGGCGTTCATCCAGGCCTGATTTGACTGTCCGGGTGGGGCCGTTCTGGCCGCACCCGGATCCGGCCGATCAACCGGACCAAACTGGTTACCACGACAGTTCTGAGATTTTTCATCTGAAGCCGAGCCCAAAGCCCAGCAGCGCTGCTCGATGGTTTCTCCTAGTGCCGGTTCCGCGAGCGCCACTCCGCAGGAGGCGCTCCCAAGGCCCTTGTGAAGGTTGCGACGAATTCATTTTCATCCCGAAACCCGCACGCTTCAGCGATCCGGGTAATAGTTTCCCCGGTGCTGCTCAATTGCGATTTGGCTCTGCTCATTTGATATGCCGCAATCCATTCAGAAACCGATTGTCCGGTTGCCTTTAAGAAACCGGAACAGAGCTCCTCGACTGAAAACCCGCAAGCTTCGGCGATCTTCTCGATCGCTATTTGGCCCGATAAGTTTGTCGCTATGTATGCCTTGATACGCTTTTCCTGCAACCGGGACAGCCGGCCGGTACCTGAAAGGTACTGGACGGGCGACCGTCCATAACGATGCGAAAGATGAGCACTCAACGCCAATCCGATATGAGGAAGCAGCGTGTCCCTGACCTCATCCGGCATGTCGAACATCGGCATCAGCGCACCGCCGATATTACGGACCACCTGATCGTCTATCCCGCGACAGGTTGCAAGGTCATAAATGCGTGGTTCGCCGGCTTCCTCAGCGAGTTCGAGAAAAAGCGTACTTGGGATATGAAACGCGAGCGCCTCAAAGCGCCCCCGAATCGAAATTCCAGCGCCATTCGTAAGACTTATGAGGCACATGGAACCTTTGGGATAGGTCTTCACTGGCATCCTGGCTCCGTCAAGCCGGATGTCGCAGTGATCGACGTCGAGGAGGTAGAGCATGACCAGAAAGGCGTCATCTGTCGGCAGGAAGACAGAATGTTCGCCATCGTAGGAGTGGTCGAGATGGACGACAGCGAGCTTGGATTCGCGAAGAGGCCTGATTGCCAGCGTCCTTGCAGCGTCAATCCCAAAACAGGCCGCAATTTCTTCACTGACCGCCAATGCTTCACTCACATGTGTCTCGATCATCCTGACTGGGGACTATATAGCCGTACCGCCCAGATGACCTGTTTCAAGGTTCCTACACGGCTTTCAAACGTCTATCTTGAACAAAAGGATCCTTGCCGGGCCGATTTAACAAATTGTCGAAAAATGCGCTTAGGATAACAATGTTACCAAAGCCCGCGGAACCCCTGTTTAAGCGTGTAAAAGTGAAAGAAGTGCGACGTGGTCCTTGTTCCTCCCCTCCAAAATCGAACTTCTGCTGGCAACTCGACCGACGGGTTCGGCTGCTCGATGAAACAATTGTCCATCAACCAGAACCTGGTCGGTTCGGACATCGCTATCTTTCGCAAGGGCACGGTCAACAGTAAACTTGATCAGGTCATGACCCCGGCAAGCGATCGGGGTTTCGTCGTCGGAGTTTCCTCGCTTGGCGGCCACACACGACGCATCTTCCACGAGCACCATGCGACAACCCACGATTTCACCGACAACTCGATCTATATTCGCGACCTTTCACAAGCCTACAAGGCCGATCTCGGCGGTCCTTTCGATTTCGTGTTGTTTGAAATTTCTCCTGCTTCCCTCAGCAGAATTGCCGATGATGCTGAGATGCCGGGCGTGACATCGCTGTCAGCCGACACCGCATCAAAAGATATCGTGCTTGCAAATCTCGCTCGGGCACTCATCCCGGCACTCGAAAAACCGGACGAAGCCAACACGCTTTTCGTCGACCAGATGACGACCGCTATCGGAACCTACCTGGTCCAGCGCTACGGCGGACAGGCCGCGAGAACCGCCGATAGGTTGCGGAGGCTCTCGCGGGCGCATGAGGATCTGGCGAAAGGTTTGCTTCTCGAGAACCTCGACGGCAACGTATCGATTTCGGAAGTTGCACAAATGTGCAACCTGTCGCGTGGCTATTTCATCCGCGCTTTTCGTGAGACAACCGGCATGACGCCATATCAATGGGTCCTTCGCAAGCGAATAGATCGTGCCCGCGACCTGTTGCGGGCCTCAGATGCAGCGCTTGCCGAAGTGGCGATCGCCTGCGGCTTCTCCGACCAAAGCCATTTTACGCGGGTCTTTGCAGATATCGTCGGCACAACACCGGGCAGTTGGCGGCGCAACTCGTAATCCAGACGAGCCTTCTGTAAGGTCTTTCGGATCGGGCTCTTGATGACCAGCGTTGAGGAAGAGGCCGGCAATCTTTGTTGCGCCGATGATCGGCGCTCCATCCGGCGTCATCGGCTGCAAACCTGACCAGAAGTATGCCTTGGCGACGTGGCCTCCCGGGAAAAGGTCAGTGACGCAGTGTTCGAGCGTATGCCGGCGTGCCGGGCCGTACCTGCCTTTATCGGGCGAATCAAATTCAATTGTTGCTACCACTCATAGCTCTAAGATATTATAAGTTAGAAATGCCTTAAATAATGGGCATGATCCTGCTTGGGGGGC
>NZ_FWER01000041.1 GCF_900169785.1 Rhizobium sullae | reverse complement strand
AAGAAGCGCGGCCGGATCTTAAAGATTCTGCTTTTCGGTTCGTATTGCCGCGGCACCTGGGTCGACGAGCCGCATACGATGAAGGGCTACCGCTCCGACTACGATATCCTCGTCATCGTCAATTCCAAACAACTGGCGGAACCGCAGTATTGGGAGAAAGCGACCGACCGGCTGATGTGGGACAAGCAGGTCAAAACCCCGGTCGGGCTGATCGTCCATGGCGCCAGAGAGGTGAACAACTTCCTGGCCGACGGCCAGTATTTCTTCGTCGACATCCTGCGCGAGGGCATCGTGCTCTACGAGCTCGACGACCGGCCGCTGGCCGAACCAAAGCCGCGTTCCAAAGCCGAGGCCTACCGGATTGCCAAGGAGCATTTTGAGAGTAGAGCATCTGCGTTCGTGCGGTTCCTGGATGCATCAGGATATTTGAGCCAAAAGGGCGGCCTTAAAGAGGCAGCGTTTCTCTTACACCAATCGATCGAACAAGCCTATGCTACCCTACTGCTTGTGCTAACCAACTACAGCCCACCATCGCACAATCTGAAATTTCTCCGGAGTCTGGCCGAAGATCAGGACCGCCGGCTGATCGAGGCATGGCCGCGTGACCAGCACCGCTATACTGCCTGGTACAACATCCTCAACGAATCTTATGTGAAGGCCCGATACTCGAAGCACTTCGAGATCACAGAGGAGGCGCTTGGCTGGCTGCTTGAACGGACCGAACACTTGCACCAGATTGTCGCGGCGATTTGTCAGGAGCGCCTGGCCGAACTGCAGCGGGCAAGCGGTGCCAACTGACCGCTGTGCCAATGGCGCGGCTTCCATAAACAAGAAGGACAAAGAAATTTTTACTTCACCTCAGGCGGGAAGTGATCTAAGATTCAACCTGGCCGACATGCAGGATGCATGTGCTTCCGGACGATGCGATTTTGATTTCGCTGTGAAACACGTCCGGCCACATTTTCCTTGCGCCGGGCTCTCACAGGAGAGTCTCTATGTCGAAGCTATTGGAACATAACCCAGACCCGTCATACGGGGCGGATATGCAGCATGACGTCGCGGTCGCGGCGGCCCTAGAACTCGCTATGGAATTCTACGGCTGCGATGCGGTCACCGCCGCGGCGAAGCGCGCCATCGAGGCCAGGGACCTCGATCGTGAAAGCCACTTCCGGTTCTGGGTGAATGTCTTCAAATCCCTGAAATCCCAACCGCACCTTATCGCGGAGATCTGCCGTTCGGGCTGATACGGCTGCATAGCCGTTTGATGCCAGCCGCACGAGGTCGGGGCGCTCGCTCTAACGGATTTACAGCGCACGCCTCGATGGTTCCAGCGTACACGGTCCGTCCGCGTTGCTGCGCTCCGTGCGGCCAGAAAGGTAACGCTATTGATATGAAATCAATATCAATACCCGTGAAACAATATTGGAAATTCCCCGATCGCCCAGCGCACTGTCGCCGGATCGACAACGAACAAAGGGAACAGCCATGAAATTGTCCATGCTCAGCGCAACTGCGCTTATATCGCTGGCGTCGGCCACATCCGGCAGCGCCGAAACGCTCGTCGTCAACAGCTACGGCGGCCCCTACGAAAAGATCATCCGCGAACGGATCATCGAACCCTTCGAGGCCAAGTTCGGCATTGACGTCATTTACGACGCGGTCGGGTCGGCGTCACAAGATTACGCAAAGATCAAGGCCACCGGCGGACGGCCCGGCTTCGACGTCGTCGTCATGACCGCCTCCCAGTCTCTCGATGGATGCAAGGAAGGCGTTTTGGAAAAATTCACGCCAGAGGCCGTTCCCAATCTTGCGCGTCTGTCGCCGGCAATTGCAGCCGTCGCCGGCCCCTGCGGTGCTGTTCACGAGGTGCAATATCTTTCGCTGCTCTACCGCAAGGACAAGCTGCCACAGGCGCCAGATTCCTGGTCCGTGCTTCTCGATGAACGCCTCAAAGGAAAGATCATCCTGCCGACCTTCCAGAACATCATGGCCGCCTATCTGACGGAGGTCCTCTCGGTCGCCAATGGCGGGGACCTGCTCGACAACGTCGAACCCGGCTTTGCCGCCATGGCAAAACTTGCCAAGCAATCGATCGGTTTTGAACAGTCCTCCTCGGTCATGGAAACCTACATCAAGGACGGCCAGGTCTGGGCCATGCCATTCTGGAACGGCCGAGCCCAGCTTCTGGCCGACAGTGGCCTGCCGGTCGACTACGTCCTGCCGAAGGAAGGGTCGATTCCTCTTGTCGCCACTTTGAATATACCCAAGCATGCCGAGAATCGGCAGGCGGCGCTCACGTTCGTGAACTTCTTTCTCGAAAAGACGAGCCAGGAGGCCTGGGTTACCGGTTACAAGGTCGGAAGCGCAAGGACCGATATCGATGTTCCCGCCGACATCCGCGCCAAGCAAATCACCACTGAAGCCGATCTGAAGGCGCTCCTCCTGCCCGATCTTGGGGCAGTCGCCACGCGGTTGTCAGCATGGGGCGAACGCTGGGAACGCGACGTCGTCGCCGCTGCCGAGTGAGGTGGATCATGGCGACGATTGCTTTTTTCCCTCCGCAAAGGCCCAAACGCATCGCCTTTCCCTTCAAGGCTTTTCTGCCGCTATCATTGCCGTTGATCGTGCTGCTCCTCTTCTTCGCAGTTCCGATGGGACTGATGCTCGGTCTCAGCGTTCAGAACCAGGAAACCGGCACCTTCACACTGGCGAGCTACGGTCGCTTCTTTAGCGACGAGCTTGTGCTTGCGGGCCTCGGACGCACCGTCTTGATGTCGGGACTGGTCGCCATTTGCGTGACCGTGCTCGCCTATCCCCTCGCCTACTACCTTGCACGCTCGACGTCACGCTGGCGAACGCTTGTCTTTGCTCTTGCCATTGCCCCTGAGCTCGCAGGTGTGGTGCTTCGGACCTATGGCTGGCTTGTCATTCTCGAAGACCGGGGCTTTATCAATTCAACATTGATTTTGACCGGGTTGATTTCCGAGCCCCTGTCTCTGTCGAGGAACCTGTTCGGCGTCGTGGTCGGGCTGACGCATGTGATCTTGCCATTTGGCGTCCTTTCGCTGCTCACGAGCCTCCAGGGCATCAATCCAAATCTGGAAAGATCGGCCCAGATTCTTGGCGCCTCGCGACTTGCAGTCATCCGCCATATCGTCCTGCCGCTCTCTGTGCCGGGAATTGTAAGCTCGCTCCTGATCGCCTTTACGATGGCGGCGAGCGCCTATGCCACCCCGGCCCTCCTCGGCGGTGCGGGTTTCAAGGTCATGGCCACGATGGTCTACGAGCAAGTGCTTTTTTACATCGACTGGTCTTTTGCGGCGGTCATGGCCAACGTCCTTCTCGCCATGATGCTGATTTCGGCTTTTGTCGGATCCCGGCTCGAATCCCGCGTTCAACAGAAACTTCACCTGTAGTCTCGGGAGGCTTCAATGAACCGACTGCTCACCATTCTGTTCAGGGTATCGCTGATTGCAATTCTTGCATTCATCACCGTGCCGCTGTTGGTCGTTGTTGCAGCGTCCTTCAGCCCTACATCGACAGTCACGTTCTGGCCGGGCGATTGGACATTTCAGTGGTACACGGCACTCCTGGAGAGCCGCTGGCTTGATCCCTTTCTGCTCAGCGCAGGGCTGGCGATCATCGTCAGTCTCGCAAGCGGCTTGCTGGGTGTCCTTGCAGCCTACAGCGTCGCCTACCAGAAATGTCCGGGCCACACCGCCATCATGTCGTTCCTGCTATCGCCGATGGCTGTGCCGCAGATCGTCAAGGGTGTGGCGATCGTTCTCTTCCTTTCGTCGGCTGGTCTTTACCAGCTGCTTGGCACGCCGGGGCTTGTCATGGCCCACATCGTCCTCACCATGCCATATGTGATGCGCATGGCGGCAACCGCGATGTTCAACTTCGACAAGAGGCTGGATCGGGCCGCCCGCATTCTTGGCGCGGGTCCGGTCCAACGGATCAGATATGTGCTTCTGCCGCTGATCCGCTCCGGCCTGTTCTCGGGCATGACCTTCGCCTTCATCATTTCGTTCAACAATATACCGCTGTCTGTCTTTCTCGTGAGACCCGGACAGACGACGCTCCCGATCGCCGTCATCAATCATCTCGAATACAGCCTGGACCCGGTGCTTGCGGCCGTGAATGTCGCATCACTCCTCTTCGTCCTCGGCACGATTATCCTTTTCGAAAAAATCGGCGGTTTCTCCGCGCATTTCCATGGGGGTAGCAAATGAGCAACAACGATATCGAGCTTCTTTCTGTCAGCAAGCAATTCGGCGCGAACCGCATCGTCGATAACATCAACCTCGCCGTTCCGAAGGGCAAGTTCGTCAGCATCCTCGGTCCCTCCGGATGCGGCAAGACAACGACGTTGAATATGATCGCCGGATTCGAAAGACCTTCGAGCGGAGAAATCCGCATCCGGGGTCGCAACCAGGCAGGCGTCCCACCGGAGGCTCGCAAGATCGGGCTCGTCTTCCAGAACTACGCGCTCTTCCCACACATGACGGTCGGGGAAAATGTTGGTTTTGGCCTCAAAATGCAGGGCAAACCACACGAAGACATCTCCGAGGAGGTCTCGCGTGCCCTGAAAAGCGTTCATCTCGAAGGCTTCGAAAGCCGCTATCCGAAAGAGCTGTCGGGCGGTCAGCAACAAAGGGTCGCCGTCGCCCGTGCCATTGCGCCATCCCCCTCTGTCCTGCTTCTCGATGAACCGCTTTCAAACCTCGATTTGAAGCTTCGCGAGGCGATGCGTGTCGAGTTGAAGGACATCCAGCAGGAACTCGGCATAACCTTCGTCTATGTCACGCATGATCAGGAAGAGGCCATGGTAATGTCCGACCAGATCATCGTTATGCAAGGTGGAGTCGTCGCGCAGGAAGGGTCGCCAGCGGACATTTACAATCAACCGAGAACGTCCTTTGTGGCGGACTTCATTGGCAAATCTAACATCCTGCCGGTTTCCGGCCTGGACGACACCACAACCGGTGGCGACTGCGTGCGCGTCTTTCTCGGAGAAGCAAACCTCCCGATCATCGCCGCTTGGCCGCAGAACCTCGCTCCGGACAAGGCCCGGTTCTGTTGCATAAGGCCCGAGGCAGTCAGGCTTGCAGATGCTGCAGGCGCCATGGATGGGCCTGTGAACCTCTTGCCGGCCACCGTCCAGAAGGTGGTCAATCTCGGCGCCTATCTGGAAGCCTGGTTGTCTGTGAATGATGAGACGACGTTAAAATCCATGATCCGCTCCACGCGCCTCGACATGCTTTCTGTTGGCAGTCGCGTTGAACTTGCCATTGCCAATTCCGCGGTCCAGCTGCTCGAGCACTAACGCGATTGATAACAATCCAATATCAATAATGACGAATTGATATTGGATTGCCCCTTGCAACCTTGGCTAGACTTCAGGAGATCCCACGTCCGGGATCTCCTGAAGGAGGCACAAGAATGCTCACCAGAACGAAGGTTTCCGCGGTTCAGAACTCCAGCAACGTCTGCGCCAACATCGTTGGGTTCGACTTCTCCAACTATCACGACAGAGAAATTGCGGCGATCCGGTCATACTGGCTGCAATACGGCGTTGTCCGCTTTCGCGCAGCCCATATCACCGATCAACAGCAGGCGGATTTCTCCCGTCACTTCGGCGACTTCGTCATCCATCCGAAGCAGTTGCAGGAAGGCGGACACCCGACGCACCCTGAGATCCTGGTCATCAGCAATGCGATGAAGGACGGCAAGCCAAGCGGCGCGCTCGGCAACAGCGAAGCAACCTGGCATACCGATACCTGGTTCTACGAACGTCCGCCGGCAGGAGCAATCCTCAGAGCGGTCGAAGTCCCTCCTTCCGGAGGCGATACATATTTTCTGTCGACCTACCGTGCTTACGAAACGCTTCCGGACGAATTGCGCAAGGCTATCGATGGACGCCAGATCTTCTTCCAGAACGTCTACGACAAAACGGGCAAACTGCGCCTTGGAAAATCCGAACCGAAGAGCGGCGATTTTCGCGAGTGGAGCGGTGTCGTCCATCCCCTGGTCCGGACCCACGGCGAGACGGGACGCAAGGCTCTCTACCTCGGCGGCACGTCCGAGGGATCCTGGATTGTCGGCATGCCACTCGACGAGAGTGCCGATCTGATCACAAAACTCTGGGAACACACGACCGGCAGTGCCGCCCAAGTCTTCGTCCAGAAATGGGAGGTGGGCGACATCATGATGTGGGACAACCGCTGCACGATGCATCAGCGCGACTCCTTCGATCCGAACACGATCCGCATCATGCATCGGACGACCACCGCCGGCGAACGTCCGATCTAAGGCACGATGATAGAGAAGATCGGAGTGTTGTCGAATGACTGAACCATACCGGATGAAAACACGGCCAAAGCTTATTCCGGAATCGTTGCGAACACTCCTGGAGGGTGTCGAAACCGCGACCATCGGCCATTTCGAATATGTCGGATTCGTGGGCGCAGGTGTCGCCCCCGTCTTTCCGGCGAGGGCAATTGGAACGGCCATCACGGTGGCCGCGCCAGGCCGCGATGGAACCGTCATCTACAAAGCCATTGATCTGCTCTCCCCGGGAGATGCTCTCGTCATCTCCCGGGTTGACCAGGATGATGTTGCCTGCGTCGGCGGCGGTGTCGTGGCAGCCGCCCGCGCGCGCGGAGCGGTGGCCGTCATCGTCGATGGTCCCTGCACGGACGTCGAAGAGATTAGGGCCAGCCTGTTTCCAGTCTGGTGCCGCGGCGTCTCATCCAAGACGACGAGCCGCCGGCATCAGATCGGCGGCGCGATCAACGTTCCAATTGCATGCGGTGGCGCAGCCGTTCTGCCGGGCTACGCCGTCCTGGCTGATAACGAGGGCGTCTTCGTTGCCGAGCCCTCGCATATGCGCCGCGTCGCTGACTTTGCGCTAAGACGACAACGGCATTCGCTTCAGCTGCGGCCCCATCTTGAGGCCGGCCATTCCATCTTCGATTTGGATCGGATCGTGTCATGAAAATTTCCCTCATCCAGATGAATTCCCAGTCCGACCGCGATCTCAACCTGCATTCAGCCATGATCCTGATGCACCAGGCAATCGAACGCGATAGACCGGACCTCATGGTGCTTCCTGAGCATTTTGACTGGTCCGGGGGGACTGCTGCGGAGAAGCTCGCGGCGGCCGACGACATGCCGGGCGGCAAGGCCTATCGGATGCTGCAGGAATTTGCCGCCCGAGAACAGATCTGGATTCACGGCGGCAGTCTGCTCGAAAGGATTGGAGGAAGTCCGAAGATATATAACACGACGGTGGTTTTCGACCCGAAGGGTCGGGAGGTCGGTCGCTACCGCAAGATCCATCTATTCGACATCGAAGCGCCGGACGGCAAGATCTATCGAGAATCGGAGACCGTGGCTCCCGGCGGAAAACTCTTCATCTACGAAGCGCACGGTTTCCGGATCGGCTGCGCCATCTGCTACGATCTTCGTTTCCCCCTGCTCTTCGATGCGCTTTCAAGTGCGGGTGTCGATGTCGTCATTCTACCCGCGGCCTTTACGCTGCAAACTGGCAAGGACCATTGGGAAGTACTTTGCCGTGCTCGCTCTATCGAGCTCCAGGCCTATTTCGTCGCCTGCGGCCAATGGGGCAGCTATATAGCAGCGAATGGAGAACGGCGTTTCACCTATGGCAATTCTCTTGTCTGCGATCCTTGGGGCCAAGTGATCGCCCGAGCGGTCGACCAGGTCGGCGTGCTTTCTACTCACATCGATCGCACCCGCGTGGCGGTGGTCCGGCAACTCATCCCGACCGCATCGCACAAGACGAGCTTCGAGGGATTGGCACGAGCGTCACTCGACTGCGGCATCGCCGACTCCTGCGGTTGTTCCTCCTGCACCGGCAGGCGGCACGATGGGGCTCCGGATTCTTGTAGTGGCGAGACGATGAGCCACCCCTAGACTTCGCTGTAGCCATCGTCCGTCCACCTCTGCTGGATATGAAACCATGTCTCCTTCAATAGCCAAAACGATCGGCGAATATATCGCCGCGGAATCCTTCTCGCGCCTCCCGCCGGAGGTCATCCACAAGAGCAGACTTTGCGTGCTGGATTCGATCGGCTGCCTGCTCGGCGCAATTAACCTGCCAGTCTCCCGGATGATGCAGAACTTCACTGGAGACCTGGCGGTCGGCCACGGTGTTGGGTTGCTGGATCCCGCAGTCGCGGCCTTTCGCACGGCGACCCTTATCAATGCACTCGACTTCGATGACATTTACGAGAAGGGCCATCCCGGCGCTACTGTCATCGCGGCCGCGCTGTCGATGGCCGCCCAGAGGCAGTGTTCGGGTGCAGACTTTCTTGAAGCAGTCATCGCCGGTTACGAGGTCAGCTGCCGTATAGGTATCTCGCTGCTTCATCGAACGTCCAGAAAGACACTGCATGGGCATGGGACATGGCAGGTATTCGGGGCAACTGCCGCGGCTGCGAAGCTGATGCGGCTTGACGCAGGACAAGCGGCGCAAGCAATCGCGATCGCCGCGGTCAATGCGCCAGTCGCCTCGGTCATGAAGACGGTCTACGGCAAAAAACCGTCAATGGCGAAAAACAACTTCGGAGCAGCCGCGCAGACGGGGGTCAATGCAGCGCGGCTCGCTGCTGCGGGCTTCGAGGGCCCACTGGATGTCTTCGAAGGTGAGACGGGGTTCTGGCGCATGGCCGGGGCCGACGAGTGCGATTTCGGCCGATTGACGCGTGCCTTCGGTTCGACCTACGAGATATTCAAGATCGGTTTCAAACACGGCTTATCCAGAGCAGCGTGCAGGCGTGCCGCGACGTCTTCACAATGGCGGGAATTGATGCTGCGGCCGGCGAGCACGTAAAGCTGGTTGTCACGGCACCTCCAATCATTTGCGAACCGCCATTCAGCACCGTGCGACCGAAAGACATGTGGGCGGCGCAGTTCAGCGCGCCGCATGCCATTGCGATGGCGGTCCTTGGCGTTGAACCCGGTCCAGATTGGTTCGCGGACAACTGGATGCGTCACGATATCGCTGGGCGTCTGCAGGACATCATCGAGTTTTTGCCTCGTTCCGCGCGCGACCTCACTCCCGAGCCGCATGCGGCAAGTGCGTCCTTGCGCTTGCAGGATGGACGAGTGTTCGAAAAGCATGTCCCGCTTTCTGAGGGGGAAGCTGCCAACCCAATGCAGGAGTCGGCTCTCGAAACAAAGGTCCGGCGGCTCGCAAGCTCAGCAGTTGGAGACAAAGCCACCTTTGAAATACTGGACAATTTGCAGAACCTAAAGAACGCCACGTCCGTTCAACCGTTGGTCCGCTTCGCCTCAGGAGCTGTTTAAGGAGCGTGGCCGCACACCGGGTGGAATCCATGTGCTTGTAGGTTGCTGGTCAGGCGACGCAATCGGTTTCGCCGATGCGGCTGAAAAGCGCACAGGTCTCTAGGCGTCAGAGGATTGGCCCGCAGCAACAAGCGCATCCTGCGAAGGAGGCCGGCTAACCGGCTTCTCTGAGAGCGAACGTGCCCTAGCGACGTCCACACTGCCTGACGTTACGACGCGCGTTAGGACAGGGATGGAATTTTCCTCTTTAAGCGCGGCCGAATTCAGATCTCCTCGGCGCTCCATTTTCTCCGCAACAACGAAGACCCGCAGGAATAAGAAAGTTTAATATTGTAACTTGGCGTGCCGTTCTTTCTCCACATGAGCATCCTTCGATAACGAAAACATATCCCGATCTTTCCTTTAACCGCTGCCACCGAGGTGCGAGATTCCCATAGCCCATTTGTTGGATGTGGGAGCCCGATGGAGGATAGCGATGGAGACCGTAGCCCGATATTTTTCGCATGCTGACATGGCATGTCTCGGCGTCAGCCTCAATGTGGATGATCTTCACAAGGCCGCCAAAGAGGCTTGGTCCGACATGCGTCTGGGACGGGCACACGGCTTGAAGTCCATCTTGTCCTTCAGTGAAGCAGACCTTTGGAAGCGACCCGAGTTTCAGCCCTATCGTAACGAACTCAAGGGTGAGCGATTGGGCTGGAAGCTCTCTGCGCTTTCCAGCGTCGGAGACCGATATGCTGCGGTCAAAGTCGTGGGCGCGAATGCAATAAACCGCCGCTTCGGCCGACCCCGTTCCGCCTCGACGATCATTCTCCTCGACAGCTTCACGCTGCGTCCCCTTTGCGTAATGGACGGGACTGAAATCTCCGCTGCGCGGACGGCAACTTATGCCTCAGTGACACTTGAACGCTTCTTCTCGATGGAACATGACATATCCGTGTTTCTATTCGGAGCGGGTCCGATTGCCGAGGAAATCGTCAAGGCGCTTGGCCACTTCGGAAAGGACATCATCTCGACGATCTACGTGCGCAGCCGATCGGGAGTTTCCGCGCAGCGGCTCGTCGAAAAATGTGGATCCACCGCCGGAGTTCCGCTTGAGGCCGTTCCGGACAACCGGAAGCTGCGCGACTGCCGCTTCGTAATCACCGCCTCCAATTCCAGCGCGCCGGTCTTCGCGCCGCCGGATATTTCCGCGAATTCCCTTCTTCTGCATCTTGGCGGAGATGAGACGCCCGCCGACCACATCCAAGCGGTTCTTCGATCAGGACTCGCAGTCTGCGACGACGTTTCCATGGTATCCCGGCCTAATTCGCAAAGCCTTGCGCTTTATTTCTCGCGGGCGGGTGCAACGTTGGAGCAACTGGGCCCTTTTCTCGGGGTCACGAACTTTAAAGACGTCGCCGACAGAGGGGACGTCTTGGACCGGCCGACCCTGATAACCTGCGTCGGTCTGCCGATGCTCGATCTCTACGTCGCTGCACATGTCTACGAAACCTGGCTCAGGCCCGGCGCTCGGGCAGCGCCACTGTCCAGCGCACCGGCCAGCACGTGAACGGAAATAGCGGGTGCGCGGAGCCAAAAATGTACACGACCCGGATCCTGGCGGATCATCTGATGACCTATCCGTCCGCCGCGTTGCCGGCCGAGGCGAGACAGAGCGCCCTTTGCTGCATTCTGGATGCGGTGACTGCCGTGGTCGCCGGAAGCGAGATCGGCGGTGCACAGGTGGCGCGCGAGATCGCCCGGCAGGAGTTTGGTGTCGGCCGTGCACCGATCTGGTTTACCGGTGAAAGCCTGGGGACGACGGCTGCAGCCTTCTGCAACGCCGCCGCGGCATCGGCGCTCGATTTCGACGACGGTCATCGCGCCGCGCGCGGCCATCCGGGTGCGGCCGTCATACCCGTTGCTTTGTCGGTGGCTTCTGAGACTGATGCGCCCGCCGACGACATCCTTGCCGCCGTCGCCCTCGGATACGAGGCTGCTATCCGTATTGCTGTCGCGCAGAAACCGGATGCCGTTAGGAGCCGGCAATCCGGTCGCTGGACAGGATATGGTGCCGTCGCCGCGGCCGGGCGTCTCTATGGAACCGGTCCGGCGGCACTTGCCCAGGCTCTTTCGATTGCCGGAGTGCTAGCCCCGAACCAGGAGGCAAACGGCAGCTCGGGTTACGCGAAATGCACTGGAAACGATGTCAAGGAAGGCATCCCGTGGAGCGTGGTAACCGGGCTCCTCGCATTGCAGCTCGCTGAGCAGGGATTTACAGGCCCGCTGGATCTGCTCGATCACCATTCGCATTTCGATCCGTTGGTCATCGCTGCAGGCTTCGATCAACCGATGGAAATCTCGAATGTCTATTTCAAACCGTACTCCTGCTGCCGCTACATCCATCCTGCTCTCGACGCCTTTGCTTCCGTCTGCCGCCGTATCGACTTAACTCCCGAGAAGGTCGTTTCGGTAGATGTGCATACGTTCCAGTGGGCTCTCCGGCTTGCCAATTCTGTCTCTCCGGCAACCGTGACCGATATCCAGTACAGCCTGCCCTATTGCATCGCCATTGCCGCCATCGATGGAATTGCAGCGCTTGCGCCGATTGGCGAAGCCCAACTCGCCAGGCCAGACCTATGCGACTTCGCCCGAAAGGTCCGTCTTTTCGTCGACCACGAGATCGACGGACGCTTTCCGGCCGAAACGCTCGCATATTTGAGCCTGCACACTAGTGATGGTGCGACAGTGACCTCTGACGTCACCGCGCCACGCGGCGACAAGGCGCGACCGATGGATTGGGGTCAACTTGTCGAGAAGTTTTGTGCGGCGACCCGGAAAAAACTCTTTCCCAAGACGCAGCGCACTATCCTGAGCGGGCTGTCGGCAATGAACAGAGGAGACGCCGCTCCTTTCCTTCAGTGCCTGCGCATGCCGTTAATTCAGTGAAATCGTTCGCGCCAGCGGTCGGCCGTGCCACCAGCGGCGCGGAAAATGTCCTTGTCCCATTGGCCGGTCAGCGTATCGTCCCCCGGCGTACCATTCACCCAGCTTGTGTTTGGCTCGTGATGGAGAGTGAGCGACGTGCCATCGGCAAACTCGATCTTCTCAAGGCCCCCAGCCCTCGCTCGCGGTATAGTACTGCTCGTCGAGGGTAATCGTGTCCCCGGTGCCATTGCCATAGATTTCCGATGTGGTTGCTCTACTGACAAGTGCTGCGTCAGGCGGACTTTCGGAATGTATGCGCGTGCTGTTCCGTTCCGCTACCCACGTTGAACCGAAGAACCAGATCGCGGAGCGTGGTACTTTCTTTCGCTAGCGATGCGGATGCGGCACTCGCCTCCTCCACCATGGCGGCATTCTGCTGGGTCGTGTTGTCGAGGCTGTTGACAGCAGTGTTGATCTCCGCAAGGCCGACCGCCTGCTCGCGTGCCGACACGGCAATCGCATCGACGTGTTGGTTCATCGCCACCACGAGTTCACCAATCTGCTTCAAGGCCTCTCCAGTCTTCGAGACGAGATCGACGCCTGTCGCCACTTCGCCGGTCGATGTTCGGATGAGTGCCTTGATTTCCTTGGCTGCCTGCGCCGAGCGTTGCGCCAGTTCGCGCACCTCTTGGGCCACGACCGCGAAACCCTTGCCTGCCTCGCCGGCGCGGGCGGCTTCCACACCTGCGTTCAGCGCGAGCAGATTGGTCTGAAAGGCGATCTCGTCGATGACGCCGATAATGCTCGATATCTGGTTGGAGGATTGCTCAATGCGGCCCATCGCCTGCACCGCTTGGCTGACGATCTCGCCGGACGTCTTGGCGCTCGTATTGGCCTGAGTTGCGACCCTGCGTGCCTCCTCTGCGCGTTTGGAAGACGATGCGACGTTTGCAGTGATCTCATCCAGCGCCGCAGCTGTCTGTTCCAAGGCGGCCGCCTGCTGTTCCGTCCGCTTTGCGAGGTCATTGGCGCTGTGCGCGATCTCGGTCGATCCACTGTCGATTCCGGCCGTGGAACCTGCCACTCTGCTGAGTGCGCTGCGGAGCTGGGCGACGGCGCTATTGAAATCGTCTCTGAGCGCCTCGAAATCGGCAGCGAACCGTTCACTGATCTTGACCGTGAGATCGCCTTCAGCCAGCCTCTTCAAACTGTCAGCCAATCCTTTCGTCGCCTGGGCCATGGCTGTAGCTCGCTCACGGTCTATTTGCTCTTGCCGCTGGCGGTCACTTTCTTGAAGCACTCGGCTTGCCTCAATTTCCTGATCAGCTCTGATCTTCGCCAATGCGGTCTGCCTGAAAACTTCGACTGCGCTGGCCATGGAACCGATTTCGTCCGTTCGGCGCGCAAACGGTATGGGCGAGTCCGTCTCGCCCGCAGCAAGGCCGGTCATCGAAGTCGTGATCGTCTTGATCGGACGAGATATGTGCACCGCAACATAGGCAATCGCGCCGGTGACGATCGCCACCACCAGGGCCATCAGCAGCCAAGTGCTCCATAGGATCGTCGCATAGGTGCGTGTGCTGCTATCATAGGAGGCATTCGAGCCGTTCACATTGATATCCAGCAGTTCGCTCGCACTCTTTTCGGCTTTTTGAACGATCGGCTCCATGTCCTTGTAGAAGATGACCTTGGCTGCATCGTTATCGTTCTTTCGGGATTTTTCGAGCATCGGCTCTGCCGCGTTAGCGTAGTCGCCCGCCTGTTTGCCGATCAGCTCCAGCAACTCCTTTTCGCGAGGTGAGGATATCAGCGGCCGGTAGGCTTCTATCGCTTTTCCGAGCTGCTCCCATCGCGCTGTGACCTGCTCCTCCGCCGTGGCGATCGCTTCATCGCTGATGGACATGATGTGATTGGCATAAGCGAACTTCATCTTTTGAAGCTCGAACTGGATCATTCGAACGACCGACACGCTTGGAAGCCAGTTCTTCGCGATATCGGTCGTGTTCTGATTAACCTGCCGCACGCTGCCCAGGGCGAACAAGGCGAAAGCGAGGAAAATAATGGCAAACGCCAGATTGATACTGGTCAGGGAAGTTCGGACGGTAGGCCTGCGCATGTGTTCTCACCTCGTAAGAAAATGTAGTCAGGCCAGGTCGCTAGACTCAGCTTCTGCGTAAGCTTTTTGTGATTTTTAGAGGTTACTATTTAAGTAAGCATGAACTACTTGGCGATTGGCATGTGCTGGAATGGTAGCTCACGTTCGAAAGGCAGCTTCAGACAGATCGATGCGCAAACCTCCGACAGCCTGGATTGGCGCCTTTGTTAGTCGTAAGGCGCGAAAGGCAGCAAGAGGAAATGCCGACAATACAAGCTTGAAGATGCTTTGCATATATTTTGTGCGTCGATGCCCCTTATGGATGCATGGGTGAAAAGGCGGGACGAAAAATCCGGGAAATTCCTGGTTTTCACTTGGCACACTGATTGCATCCCTTCTGCCGAGTAGAAGCGGTCAGAGCCGTATGGCTCGGGACATTGCTCGGGAAACGGTTCTGAAAGGGACTGCCGTGCTGCCTGCTGCTGCTCGAAATCATCTGAACCACATCCGAGTTGCGCGCGTGCATGGCATATCGCCATGCACTTGGCTTCAGCTCGTCCAACAATGAGGGGAACAATTGATGCTTCGAAAGCTGTCGCGGATCCTGCCGGCAACCCTATTGGCCGCTGGCGCGCTCGTTTCCAACGCCCTTGCCGCCGACAAGGTGGTCTTCCAGCTCGACTGGCTGCCGGGCGGCGACAAGGCGCCGATCTATGTCTGTATTGAGAAGGGCTTCTGTGCGGAGGAAGGCATCGAAGCAACCGTGGCGCCGGGCCGCGGCTCCGCCGAAGCGATCACCCGGCTCGCCGCCGGCACTTCTGACGTCGGCTCCGCCGATATCGGCGCGCTGATGGCGGCGAAGGTCACCGACAAGGTCGGTATCACAGCCATCATGTCGATCTTCAACAAGGGGCCGCACGCCTTCTTCGTGCTGAAGGGCGGCAACATCAAGAAGATCGAAGACGTAAAGGGAAAGAGGGTGGCGACATCGCCTTTCACCTCGTCGAACGTGTTCCTGCCGTTGGTGCTGAAGGATGTCGGCCTCGACGAGGGCGACATCACGCTCACCAAGACTGATCCGGGCGCCCTCGGCCCAATGCTGATGACCGGCGCCACCGATGTCATCATCGCCTGGACGACCAATGTTGCGATCTTCACCAACCAGGCCAAGGCGGCCGGCAAGGAGATCGACATCTTCACCTGGGATGCGGCCGGCCTGGAACTTTATTCCGCCTGCCTGCTCGCCTCCGACAAGTTTATCACCGAACGCCCGGAGGTCGCCAAACGCTTCGTGAATGCCTTCAAGAAGTCGCTGGAATACGTCAAGCAGGATCCGGACGGCGCGGCTGCGGCTGTCGCCAAGCTCGTGCCGGAACTAACGGTCGCCGACGTCAAGGGCGCTATTCTCGACACCATGTCGCTGGAGTTCAACGAAGTGACCACCAAGGACGGTCTCGGCGCCTTTGAGCCGAAGCGGCTTGCGACCACCTGGGAGCGCGTTTCGGCAGCCCAGAACCTCGACAAGACGGCCCTCGATCCGGCCAAGGTCGCCAACACGAGCTTCCTGCCCTGATGAACATGGCAAGCCCCACTCCGGCCATCGCTCCGCCGGCATTGTCCTTCAAAGGGCTCGGGCAAGTTTACCAGACCGGCTCCGGTCCGCTGGAGGCACTCCGCAGCGTGGACTTTTCCGTCGACCGCCACCAGTTCGTGGCGGTCCTCGGGCCGTCCGGCTGCGGCAAATCCACACTGCTGCGTCTGATCGCCGGGCTCTTGAAGCCCACGAGCGGCGGTGTGGAAGCCTTTGGTCACCCGATCACCGAGCCGCGCGACGACATCGGCATCGTCTTTCAGAAGCCAACTCTGCTTCCCTGGGCCTCGGCCGAGGACAATGTCGTCTTCCCCGTGAGGCACAAGTCAGGCCGGGTTACGCGCGAAGATCGCGAGAGGGCGCGCGACCTGCTCGCCAAGGTGGGGCTGGCGGGTTTCGAAAAACGGCTCCCGGCGGAACTTTCGGGCGGCATGCAGCAACGCGTCGGCATCGCCCGGGCGCTCCACATGAACCCGGACATCCTTCTGATGGACGAGCCCTTTTCGGCGCTCGACGCGCTCACCCGCGAGGAAATGGGCTTCGAACTGCTGCGCATCTGGGAGGCCCAGCCGAAGACCGTACTTTTCATCACCCATTCGATCAGCGAGGCGGTCCTGCTCGCCGATCGCGTGCTGGTCATGAGCGGGCGTCCTGGCAGCGTCATCGAAGACATCAGCATCGAAATCCCCCGCCCGCGGGACATGGAAACATCGAGTTCCGCCGAGATGCAAGATTATGCCGGACACCTGCGCAAGCTGCTGCTCAAGCGGCCGGAGACCATATCATGAGACAGGTTCCATCCTTCCGCTCGCTGATGGACATGCCCTTCCTCCTGCCGACGGTGACTTTCGCGCTGATCGTTATCCTCTGGCAGCTCGCAACCGACGTCTTCGCCATCCCGAGTTACATTCTGCCCTCGCCCACCCGGATTCTCGGTGGCTTCGAACAGATCGATCTCGCCCGCTGGACGGACCATGTCTGGGCGACGCTCCGGATCGCGTTGATCGGATACGTCCTATCGATCGCGATCTCGTTGCCGATTGCCATCATGCTCGTGCGTTCGAAACTGCTATCGCGCGCCTTCTATCCGATCCTGGTGGTGATCCAGTCGGTTCCGGTGGTGGCGATCGCGCCGATCATGATCGTCGTGCTCGGCTCCGAAGACGCCCCGCGCATCGTCATCACCTGCCTCATCACCTTCTTCCCACTGGTGGTTTCGACCGCAACGGGCCTCATGGCGACGCCGGAAGAGCTGATCGAGCTCTCGAAGAGTCTCAGGGCTCCCGCATGGCGCGAGATCACGCAGATCCGAATTCCCTATGCTGTGCCCTATATCTTCTCGGCCTTGAAGATCTCCATCACGCTCGCAGTGATCGGCGCGGTAGTCGCCGAATTCGTCGCGGCCGAAAAGGGGATCGGCTACTTCATTCAGTTCTCCACCTCCTTCTTCAAGCTTCCGGAAGCCTGGGCTGGCCTCGTGATCCTGGTGATCATGTCACTCGTACTTTTCCAAGTGGTGGCGATCGTCCAGCGCGTCTTTTTCCCCTGGAGCCTGGCAAAGGAGGGACGATGAACAGGGCAACGGCAAAAAGGAGGTAAGACCGGCACTTAGGGGCCGCCTGCCCGCACGAACATGAGACCGGAGTAGAAGCAGTCAGCGCCGAGCGCGCGGGTCATTGCTCCTTTGCGAAACGGCCGGACCGCCCGATGTGGCAGGCCAGAACCGAATGGAGATCATGATGCAGACCAGTGCAGGTCAGAACGAACATACGCTCGCGGAATTGAAAAAGGAGAAAGGTTTCGGCGGTGCAGGGCTCGAAAAGGCGCGCATCGTTCCGCGCATCGACATGGGCGACTACGAAAACCGCAAGGTCGAGATCGCCGATGAGCTTTGGGAGGCCTCGACCAACAGCGGTTTTTTCCAGCTTGTCAACCACGGCATTCCGCAGCAGGCGATCGACGAGGCCTTCGAAATGTCGGCGCGTTTCTTCGCCCTGCCGGTGGAGGTGAAGGGCAGATATCCGCTACGCCCGGGCTCCAATGCCGGCTGGGAATACAAGGCACAGATCCGCCCCTCGACCGGCACGGCCGACCAGAAAGAGTCCTATCAGATCACCTTGCCGCGCATGGTCGACCTCTGGCCGACCGGCGAGGAACTCTCCGGCTTCAAGGCCGTCATGCTCGCCTTCGAACGCTACAACTGGGCGCTCGGCATGAAAGTGCTGGAATGCTTCCGCATGAAGCTCGGCTTCAAAGTGGATTTCTTCACCGAGGCGCACGACCCGCAGTCTCCGGACTATCTCAGCACGCTACGCCTGCTCCACTATCTCGGCATGGAGAATGCCACCACCGAGGACCTAAACTACTGGCGCGCTGGCGCGCATACGGATTTCGATTGCCTGACGTTGCTTCACCAGCGCCCCGGCCAGGGCGGCCTTCAGCTTTGCCCGGGCAAGGAGTCCGACAAGCTGGAATGGACGGATGTCGAGCCGCTGCCAGGCGTCGTCACCTGCAATATCGGCGATATGCTGATGCGCTGGAGCGACGACAAGCTGCTCTCCACCCTGCATCGTGTCCGCATGCCGAAGGAAGGCGAATCTCTCGGTCCGCGTTATTCGCTTGCCTTCTTCTGCCAGGCGAACCGCGATGCCATCATCCAGGGACCGGAGAAGCGCTACGAGCCGATTACGGCTTACGATTACCTGCAGCAGCGCATCGCCGCCAATCGGCTCTGATTCCCAAGGCGGCGGCTGTTCCGGCCGTCGCCGCTTCTTCCATCCGTCTTTGGAGATTGCCCCATGAATTCCATGCTGGATGCCCGGCGGATCGATGCCGCCACCCTGCCCGTGATTGACGTTTCCGGCCTTTCCTCGTCCAGGTTCGAGGACCGCAAGGCCGTGGGTACAGCGTTGCGTGCCGCCTGTACCGACACCGGCCTCTTCTATTAGTAGTTGGACGCCGCTTGCGGTCACCGCGACGATGCCAAATGTGCGCCCTGTGCCCTGTGCCCTGTGCCCTGTGCCCTGTGCCCTGTGCCCTGTGCCCTGTGCCCATGAGGACGATGGTAACTAAGGCGATACGACGGCGATACTTTGTCAAAAGTTCCAGACAAGCTTCGAAGGATTGGCCCGGAGGCCCCTCGATGCGGCATCACCGGCTCGCGCTAGTTCCTCCTGCTCCGGCAGGCGACGTCGTGGGGATCCAAATCTTGCGGTCGCGAGACGACGAGACATTCCTAGACCCGTAGCGGCCATCCCGTCCACTCCCTGGATACGCCACCATGCCCCCCTCAACAGCCCAAGGGATCGGCGAGTATCTCGCTACAGAATCCTTCTCAAATGTCTCGCCGGAGATCATTCACAAGGCAAGCTTTGCGTGCTGGATTCGATTGGCTGCCTGCTCCTGATAAGAGCAAACGATTGCCGGAAAATCGACAACGGCGGTGCTATCAGAAGCCAGCTTCCTTCTGGTGGCGCACGGCGAGGACCGTCAAAATATCGTCATCAATACGGTAGCGCGCAATATACCCGCTGTCTCCAAAATCAATGAGCCATTCCCGATATTGATCAGGCAGGTCTTCAACGAGGCGTCCCGCGTAGGGATGTGCGCCAAGGGCCTGCACAATTTTGAGAATAGTTTCGCCTGCTCGCCTGGCTGCCGACGGGTTTTTCGACCGCAAGAATTCCCGAAGTCGTTCGAGGTCACGAATTGCAGCCCGGGAGAAGATTATTTGTGGCATTCCGGTGCGGCGCGCTCGTCGTCAGTGCCCCATGTCGAAAGCCATTTTTCGACATCATCCGATGCGACGTGCAGGCCGGTCGTCTGAAATTCATCCCAGGCGTCCAGTGT
This sequence comes from Rhizobium sullae, assembly GCF_900169785.1. Classification (GTDB taxonomy): domain Bacteria; phylum Pseudomonadota; class Alphaproteobacteria; order Rhizobiales; family Rhizobiaceae; genus Rhizobium; species Rhizobium sullae. The sequence goes on along the minus strand of NZ_FWER01000041.1, from coordinate 40,930 downwards.
CTCGCGCCGCAGCGCCTCCCGTTTCTCTTCCCGTTCCACATATTGCGTAATCGCTTCACGCATGATCCAGTGAGACGAGCGGCGACGAACTTCGGCCAAGTGTTGGACGCGGCCTTTTAGCTCATCATCAAGCTTGAGCGAGGTCGGGGATGCCATGGCAGCTTCCTTAGTTAAAGGTAATACCAAGCGCTAACATAGGTTCTGTCATTGCGCTTGTCCATGACGCTGCTGAATTGTCGCGCTGAGACTGGGGAGGTCCCTTCGAACATCGCTTTCGAACGCCAATCCAATCCCGGACAACGTAACGAGATCACCGGCAGGAGCAACCTGGCTGAGCGAATACTTTTTGTGCTGGCTCATGGTCGGTATCGTGCCGGGCTGCGAACGTTTGTCGACGGTACCAAGGATGTCTTTCTCGCAGAACGCTCGGCTTGGTGAATGGCCGGCAGCGGTTCCGTTTTCGACCTCGTCGGAAATCCCGACGACTGGATCAGGCTTGGACAGGACTCGGCCAGGATTGGCGTAGAGTTCCAGACCCAGGACCAACCGATCCGGAGCGCCGGCTTGACCTTTGAACGCGGGACCAGGCTTCGCAAGTTCGCGCACTGAATCCAAATGTGTACTTTGGCTGTTCGGCCTCTCTCGGATTGTTTCAAATTGCCCTCCCCCAACCCCACCACTCAAATAGTTCAGCTACGTCCGCCATCGGTCGGAACAACTTCAACGGCTGGTCGGGAAACTGCAAAAAACTCTCCCGCTCATAGAAGCGGCGTGCATTCTCATCCTTGGCGTCAACGATGACCGCGAAAGAGGCGATTTCACTGCGGACAGCGCGAAACAGAGCATCCGCCAGAAGAAAGCGGCCGTACCCCTTGCCCTGCTGACGCCGGTCGACAGCGAGGCGCCCCAGCAGTGTTACCGGAATAAGGGGTAGCGTGGCAGCTTGCGGACAGTCTGAGCAGGCCACTCGCCCACATTCACTGCTGTTGACGACAGCGTGCAGTAGCCCGGGACGGCGCCATCGGGCACCCGCGCTGTGAGCGAGACAGATATTGACAAAGTAAGGATTTTTCCTTACATAATAAATCACATATTAAGTGGGAGATCGCAATGGTCGCGCTGCTGAAGGTAGAAAGCACCATAACGGCCAAGGGCCAGACAACCGTCCCGAAAGCCGTTAGACAGGCGCTTGGCGTGGACTACGGCGGACGCATCGCGTTTTATGTGGACGATGAGCGGCGGGTGTATGTCGAACGTGCCGATGAAGAGGTCTCCGATCCCGTTATCGAAAAGTTTCTGGCGTTTCTCGCACGCGATATGGAAGCGCGTCCGGAAAAGTCCATCGTCGAATTACCGGCTGCGCTTCGTAACCGCGTCGCCGCGTTGACGAAAGATATGAAAGTCGATTTGGACGCTCCGATCGAAGGCGACGTCGCGCTGTAGCCATGCTCGTCATCGATGGTTGGACCATCCTCGCTCACCCGCTATTTCTCGATCAGCTGGAAAAGCTGACTCATGCGGTTGAGGCACTGAAAGCGAAAGACCCAGAAGAGTACCAGAAAAGCGCGAACGCAAAGTTGCTTGCCGCGCTCAACGAACTTGTCTTCAGCAAGATCCCTTCCGATCCGACGTCCAACGCCTATCGTCAGGGCAAGACGCTGGGCGGCGACAAGAAACACTGGTTTCGCGCAAAATTCGGAAATGGGCGGTTTCGCCTCTTTTTCCGATATAATACGACCGCGAAAATCATCATCTTCGCGTGGGTGAATGATGAGGAGACCTTGAGAACTCGCGGCCCCAAAACGGACGCCTACAAGGTCTTCAAGGGGATGCTCGATGGCGGCAATCCGCCTGACGACTGGGCGGCCCTTCACAAGGCCTCAGGCCGCCTAAGGCCACAATCAATCAAAACCAAGACTCTCCCTCAACCCGGAGGAGATTAGGGTCTCAGGTCAGGACGAGGCCGATCCTTTCCTGTCGCCGAACGACCAGTTCGCCAACTTCGAGGCACGACGATGACCGTCACCGCGCGATCCTGATACTCCACCGATCTGGTACACACCGTACGCAACGAGTCATTGCATGACGCACTCATTGACACGGGCGCAAAGACCAATGTTTAGTCTGAGTGAGGGCCGCAGCCCGGCAGCCTCGCGCTCAACGGCGGGCTCGCGAAGCTGCAGGAGAGCGGGAAACACTGACCGGGTTCTGGAATCAGGGTGCGTCGACAAGCGCCTTGCGCGACCCTCACGGCCAATGGGAGCAGACTCATGACAGCAGAGAAAATCCGCTCGCCTGCGGCGATCGCCCGAAGAGCAAAGCGCGAGCTCAAGGAATATGCCTTTCTATCCGCGTATCTGTACGTCTGCTTCGGAGCACTCGTTCTTTACAAGATAGCGATCCTTGGCGGACAGGGTGTGCATTTCTCGGCATTTGGCATCCCGGCAATTAAAGCTCTCATCCTCGGCAAATTCATCCTGCTCGGCCACGTCCTCAAGTTGGGTGAAGGAGATACAAGGCGGAGGCTCGTTTCCGTTATACTCTACAAGGCGATGCTCTATCTTGTTCTGCTCATCGCCCTCTCGGTCGTCGACGAGGCGATCGTCGGGCTCAGCAACGGCAGAACGATCGCCGCCACGCTCGCGGAAATTGGAGGCGACAAGCTGCCGGAGATGATGGCGACGAGCGTGATCATGCTGCTGATACTCATCCCCTATCTGGCTTCAAGGGAACTCGACGTCGCGCTTGGCGAGGGGAGGCTGTGGGATCTGCTGCTCGCATATCGCGACCGTATCGATCATGACCGACCAGTAGTCTCGAAAGAGTGACGTTTGCTGTAGCGGCCTGCACGATGTTGACGAGCGGTCAAGCTTCCGGAGGAACTCGACAATTCCAGATGCGGCCGCTTTGGGCTTGTTCTAAGGGAAGGAGATGGGCTGCCGCAGGAACAGTGACGAGCGTGGTCGGCGGGGTTCACAGCAAGTCCAGAACTCGGTTTCGCCGACGGGACAGAAAGTGCGGGGTGCACCAGGTTAATCGCTCGAGCGATAGAACAGGGTCCGACCCGTCGGCAGCAACTGAAGCAGACAGTCGAAGTCACTCACATTGGCAGTGAGAACGGTGAGGCCGAGCTTTTGCGCCTGCAAAAAGAGGACGCAGTCGTGAAGGGCGCGTGGGCGGGCATCGCGCTGGTAACCTTGCAATCGACATAGCATCCCAGACAGGAGAGCCGCGCGTCCCAGTATATCGGCATCCGGCGACGCGAAGATGCGGTGCGCCGGCATTTCACGGATCATCCTCCTGATCTGCCGAACCGCCGTCCTCGTGCCGGGATGCTCGGGATCGAGCACGCCGACAGTGTGCATCAGTTCCTGGACAGCGATTGTCGAATGATTGCTATGGCGGATGTCGAGCAAGTCCGCAACGATGTCAGGGGCACGTCCCTGCAAACCATCTATGTAGACGCACGTGTCGAGAAGGAGTTCTTGCCCGGCCTCCGCCACATCACCGAGGAACGGCAACTCATCATGGCCGCGCCAAGGTCTTTCCCGGATCGAACCGTGCCCAACGGGCCGCGTCGAAGTCGAAGCCTGACACATTAGAACCCGAGCTTCAAATCAGGATCGACGGTCCGCCGTGTCTTGCGGAAAGTGGATCCAAAATTGTCGTCGAGAGCTACGTTCGCCAGGGCGAATGCGATGAGATTGGTATTGGTTTCAATGCCTGTGTGCTTCTTCGCCTGCTCAATAAGCGCGGGACTGATACGGCCCCCTATTCGCTTGCTTTTTTCCCCGAGCAGGCCGGAATGTTCGGCAGCTCCCATCACGGCTTTAAAGCGTGCTTTACTTATCGCAACGAACTTTCCAGTTTTTACGTGACGTCCCGCCTTTGTCAGAAGACCGTCGTCCCCTGCGGTCGGCTTCTTGGAGATGCTTCGCTTTCTCATGACCTCGGACTCGTCCATGTCCAACAAAATTAAATCTTGTCGAACATAGCATTCACAGTCTTTTTTCAAGAAGGTCTTTCTTTGACTGTGCGCTTGAGTACTGTAGCGGACGCCAAGGCCCGCTTTGGGGCTGGTCCGACATTAATGCGTCGACGTGTGGGAGGTTGGTGCCGGCGGTATTCTGGAACTGGGAGGACGTCGATCCAGCAAACGAGGTCAGCGATCAGTGGTTCGTCGCGGGGCTTGAATGCAGTGGTAACGGCGAGAGCTATCCAAGCGAAATGTGGGGCCGCGGAGCGCATTTCAAAAATCAAAGAGGTTGTGAGGGATTTACATGGCATTGACCATACGTGAGGCTGTGCGCGCAGACGCCGCGACGCTGTTCGGTTTTATCCGCGAATTGGCGATTTACGAAAAGGCCGAGGACGAGGTCACGGCAACCGTCGAGACGATCGAGGAATCGATCTTTGGCGAACGCTCCGTTACGCGAGCGCTGGTTTGCGAACAGGATGGCCAAGCGATTGCCATGGCGATCTGGTTCTTCAACTATTCGACGTGGCAGGCTAGGAACGGCATCTATCTCGAGGATCTCTATGTGACGCCGAAGGCGCGCGGGTTGGGTGCCGGCAGGGCACTGCTGAAGCAGCTGGCGCAGATTGCGCAGGAAAACGGCTGCGGCCGCTTCGAGTGGAGCGTTCTGGACTGGAACGAGCCGGCGATCCGCGTTTACGAGGCGATCGGCGCAGAGCCGCTGCAGGAGTGGATCCGCTACCGGATGTCAGGAGACATGCTGAAGAGCTTTGCCGATACCTAAAATGTGGGATTCGCGTCCGGCATCTACATCGATCTGCGTTTCGCGCCACGTGCACTCGCAGGGCTCTTTGGCGGCGACGGATGCGGCTTTGTACGCGGCAAAGGAACGGGGCCGCAATCAGATCAAGGTGCAATCCCCTACTGACCAGATATCGGCTGCAAGAGCAGGGTGATAATCTACCTGCCGACCTCCGCGGGTTCACCGTGGTGCGTTGCCGGTGCCCTTGGGACAGAAATGCAGTGACTGAGCCAAGCTTGCAACATCAAGCTTCGTTTTGGTTTTTCCGTCAGACCGGCGCGCCGTTCCTGACGGCAACACGCCCATCGATTACGACATGCCTGACACGACCAAGGTTCACGTGGTCAACAACGGTCAGATCGGCGCGCTTGCCTTTCTCTATCAGCCCACGATCCCCTGCCATTTGCGGGAAGACGGCCGCGACATTCCCGGTGGCAAGCGCGACTCCTGCAGGCGCAGACAGTTGTCCGGTTTTCACCATCCGATGCATTGCCTCGAGGATCCCATCCCAATGACCGCCGGCGAAGTCGGTCGAAATCGTATCCACGCAGCCGGCATCGATGAGCGCATCCAGATTGGCGGCGTCATTGCGCCACTGCGTGCTAATGCAGTCCAGCGTAGAGACGTCTATAATGGCACCCTTGCTTCTCAAGTCGGTAGCAACCGAGACGGCCTCATCCGGCAGGAAGCTCGGATGATTGCTGTGTCCGGCGACTATCCGCGCGTTTGGATGTTTCTCAACAACCGCGCATAAGCGTTTTGCGGATGGCGCCGCGTTGTGAAAAATTGCGGGATAGCCGACCCTCTCCGCCTCCTGAGCGATCTCCTCGAAACCGTCTAGGGAAAGTGCGACGGATGGCATTACAGATCGTGTGATGATTTCGCGGATGCGCTCCGTTGTGACATGCGGGGACAAGCCGCCACGTTCCAGCTCATCCTCCAGCATCGAATCCGACATTCCACCGGCTTGATCGAGAAAACGGCCAAGAACAGCATCTTTCAAGCGTCTTGCCGTTGCGGGCGTCACCTCTATCCCAGTCTCCCGCAGGACCGCTTCCGGAATGAACCTATATTCCTGAGCCCCGCCGCCCAATGTCTGCCCGCCGCCAACCTCTCCAAGTGCAACCGCGCCGGCTGCAAGCATCTCATCGATCGTCGCATTGAGGTGCGGCACGGATAGGCCTCTACCGTCGACCGCAAGGGCTGCCTGGATGTTCTTGAGGGTATGAGCGGTGGATACGCGAATATCGATCTGATGGCGGACCTCGCCATAAGAATAAACCTCATTGGCCATTGCCAGACCACAGACATTCAAAAGAGTGGTTGTCCCCTGAAGGAGATGCCGGTTGCGAAAGTAGGCGATGTCGTCAGCATTGAACGGCGGCGAGCCGCTCGGCATCGACGGCCCGCAAATGCATCCATGCGCATGCGCATTGATGATGCCTGGAATGACGATGCCGTCTGTCGCATCAATGACTGTTCGCGCCGCGATTTCGTCGCTCGTGTCGGCACTCCCGATGTGGATGTCTGCAATCCGACCGTCCCTGACGTAGACGGTCGCTCTTTTGTGAAAGGCCTTGCCATCGCCGGTGATGAGGGCTCCATTGCGGACAACGATATCCATGACGAATGCTCCTTTTCGAAGGCATTGATCCAGTGCTAACCGTCGGCCTCTTCGTCGTGCCGATCCGCCGTCGGGTTTGAATTGCCCGGGCATGAGGCATCCATCATGTACCCGGACGACCGTATCGTCCGGATCACATCAGAACCGCCGGACACGTTCAACGCCTTGCGCAGCCGTCCGACGTGCACGTTGACCGTCTTGATCTCGACGTAGCGCCGCTCCGGCCAACCGGCTTCGATGAGTTGTGCGCGGCTGCAGGCTTGCTCACGATTCTCCATCAAAAATTGCAGCAACCGAAATTCGATCGGCCCGAGATGAATGCTGATACCAAAACGCCTGACACTGTGCCGGACGGTATCGAGTTCGATTCCCGCGTAGGTGAGAAAGCGCCCATCTCCCGACCACCGATGTGACCCGGGCTGGAATAGGACGCGATCACGCAGAAATTCGAGCAGCTTGGAAGGTGCAACCGGCCTTATGAAGTTTTCGTCGATTCCGGCCTTCAGCAGATCGATGAACCGGCCCTCCGCGCCCGGTCCGACAAGGGCGACGGTCATGATCCCCACGGTCTGCGGCTCCTGTTTCAGCCTCAGGCACGCCTCTGGCGCTAAAGTCTCGCCGGAGCGGCAATCGAGCAGAACCGCATCGACCGGCGTTTCGCACGCGAGATGGACGATCTCCTCCACGCCTGAGCCCAATGTCACGTCATATCCTTCGGCTTCCAAAATGTGGACAAGCAGCAGATAGTAGTCCGCATCGGTTGAACCGATGAGAATCTGTGGCCTCCTCGACGTCAATGCTCTCTCCCTGCTCGGCGCCACGTTCCGATCGCTCAAAATAATCCGCCTTCGGCTGAACAGAGCCCGAGCCGCGACGAAGGGCTGAAGGGCATATGCGAGCTTGCCGAATTTCGCAGACGCTTCGCATATTGTGGCTCCTGGCTGCATGCCGATACGGCTCGACAAGGGGTACCTTAGCGGAACGCAGCGCGTCTCCTATTCCCATTCCAAAAAGCAGTCGAGCCGTTAGACTCGCATCATGCAGCGACATGATCGCGTTCCAATTGCCGATCGGTAGCCGACGGGGCGAAGGCGTTCGAAACTTTCAGCGTTTGCAGGAAGGGTTCCCGCAACAGCCATGGTATTTCCAATGGGACAGGGCGCGCCAAGACGCTGCATTGGCCACCCAGCACGTTTGAGGATTCGTTCGAAACGCAAATCGGTCGCCGTGACAATCTCATGAAAGCCACTTGCGATCGACCATTCGATAATGCCTGCAAACATCATGCGCGTTGTCCTGTGTAGAAAGCCGCCCGCATGATTTTGGGCGATTGACGTATCGACGCAGAAGCGTGAGCTTTCGACCATGCGAGCATGCACCTTAAGGCTGCGCGATGACAGCAGCTGTGGAAATGTGTTGGCGAGCATTGTCGGGCCTGTCGCCGGAAGAAGCCTGGCGCAACCCGCAACCTTGCCCGCCGACGAGACCGCAAGGATGTAAGTCGGATCGAGTTGGTCGTACTCGTCAGCCTCAAGACCGTTCCTGACCTCTACATCCCAATTCAGTCTGTCGCGGAAGACACGCGTACGCAGCCTGTGCATTGAATCGATCAGGTCAGCAAACTTACCACAAGCGGTCACCCGAAAAGCCATTATCTGCATGAGCAGCTCCGATAGAAATTGGTTCGCTCCATATTGGACACCAGTCTCCTTCCGTAGGCGACTAATAGAATTAGCAGTCGAGTGCGCCGGCAAACCGTGCACTAAATCAGGACGACGGCGGCATCAGGCACCTGTCCTCAACGGCCGTTGGGGCATGGGCTGTCCCGGCAACTCAAGGAGGTAACGGTCTGGTGGCAACGAACGGGCGGTCGACATTTAAAGCCGAAACCCATAGAAATGCCGCCGAGAGCTATATCTTGGCGTCGAATCCGTGCGACCTCGTTGAGCAGATTACCCTGCCGATTTCCCATCTCGCCCGGAGGGTCAATGGCAACGGGACGGAACGGACGCTAGTCTTCGACGAAGGCAAGGCAATCGTCCGGGGTTTCGAGGGGGGCCTCCTGCTGTGGGTCTGTGCCAGCACTCTCGTCGTCCGCCACGCTCTTCAGATACTGCTTGAGAGCAGTCTCTTTCTCGCAACGTCGGAGAAGCGGCTCGAAATTTCTTGGTATCCGAGTGTCGGCAAGCCCTTTGCGGTCGTCGAGGGGCTGCTGTTTTGCGACGCCTCGCAACGACGGCCTCCCAACAATGGTTGAGCCGCGGCCATCTGACAATTGACAGACTTGCGATGACGCGGGATATCTCCCCCTGAGTCGAGGGAACAATGAAAATTCAACCGCTCTTCAGCCCTGCAGTCATCTTTGCCGGGTTTTTCGTCTTGCAAGCTGCGTTGGCCGATGACGTGCCATCCTCTGACCCGACCTGCGCGGTTGTAAACGAAGCAAGAGCCAATATGCGCAAGGGCAGCGGATACCGCGAATTAATCTACCAACCCATGAAAGGCGGACGAACCCGGGAATACCGCGAGTAGGTCATTTTGCCTGACAAGATTTATTGGAGATTCAGCGGGCGGACCGAGTGGAAGACATCCGATCCTCCGGGTGTTCGGCGATACACAAAGTGCACAGTCATCAAGGACAAGGATGGATTCCACTATTTAGCCAATTGGCATGGAGAAGAGAGCCTGGCTTCGGCGGAAGTGTGGTTGACGCCCGATCGCAAGAAATTCGCGAAGAATATTCGTCGTTTCCGGCGTGGTGAATTGGTCTTTCCGTTTTCGGTTGTAACGTCAATATTCGACTATGATGCCGAAAAGGCGAAGCCACCTGCTGGTATGGAGTAGTGGGGATCAGCGTTAGAACGTGAAGGCCGGGGCTATTTCCACGTTACCCCGGCCAAGAGCATGGCCGGCACCGCGTTACCAGCCGTTCGCCAGCGCACAGTGAGACAGGATGCGCCGGCCGCCGAGGATATTCGTAGATTGTCGTAGATCAATTAGAGCCCGACAGATGGCGCCAATCGTCCGCAACACAACGGCCGGCCGGGAGCTGGCAAATGTGCGATGGGGCCTCCGAGCTCGTTACAGGTACTACTCAGACGGCGAGCAAAAGAGCGGACGCGCTGCGGAAGAAAGACAAGGATTTCCAAGAGATCCTGGGAATGGAACCGGACGGCGGAACAACCAATGTCCGCAACGTCGAAAGCAGGCATTGGAAGCGCTGGCACGGCGTCGAGTTTCGTTGCGTCGTTCCCTTCACGGACTTCGCTGCCAACATCGACCATTTAACGCACCCGCTTCAGTACGCCACCTCATCGAAATAGCGAAGTGGCATTTCCCATACGACATATTTGAGATGCTTCTGCTGGTGGAGCTTCTCTTTGAGGTAGGTCTCCATCGGGGTGAACGGCCCTTTTCCTTCCTCAGCGAAATTGACAACGTCGACTTTCGCCTCCACCTTCAACTGGGCTTCGAAGCTCCATTTGGCATTGGCGCTGTAGCTAGAGCCTACTATCGCTATCTCAGGCCCCTCATCGTCGTCGGATATCAGGTCGTCAAGGCTGGCATCCGGGGTCACGGCGGCAAGCGACGTCAGAGGATCGCCGGGCATGGGGACGAAGCGCTCAAAGATCGAGAACTTGGCGAACTTGTAGAGGTCACCCATGTGCACGATTTCTCCTTCTGGCTTCAACGCAAATTCTTTGTGCTTCAGCTCGGAATCATGTGCTAGCACCTGAGCGACGGAACGGGCGGCCACACCAGCGCCGTGCACAGTCCAGTGCGTGTCGGACTTCAGGAAGACCGGCTTTTGTTCACGAGCCTGTCGGAAGGCCTTCTGCAGATCGGGAACCGGTGCACCCATATTGCTCAGCCGCAGCCGCACGCTTTCATAATAGTGCTCACGTGACGAACGCCCGGCGACATTGCCGAGCTTATCGCGATAAATGTCCGCCTTTTCCGGAACCAAAACAAGAATAGGCTCCACACCGGCCCCTCTTAACGTGGAAAGCGTGTCCTCGACGAAGCTTAGATGCTTCTCAAGCATGCTCAAGGATTTGCGGTTCCAGCTGAATTCCTCATCACTGAAGAACCAGCCGTCGCTCCCCTTGATCAGTCCCTTGCGCGCTTCGCCAAATACCTTGAAGCTTATGAGGTTCAACAGACCGGTGGAGAAGTCCCTAATCGGGAAGGTATCTTTGTAAATCCTCTCGACCGCCAATGCCTCACGCCCCTGGACGACGTCGGCGAGGGAACGCTTCGACTGCATATGCTCAGCCACCTCCTTGCTATTCCAGAAGTGACCGAGGACCGCAACGCCGCAACCAAACAGGATAAAGATCGACAGAGCTGGGAGGTAGGCCAGTGTCCCCTTCAGACTAAGTCCGTCTTTTTTCGGCGTGAGTGCATCTATTTCGCCGGAAGTTATAACCTGAGAGATCTCGTCCATATCAGGGACTCTCCTTAGAACTGAAAATAGAGGAAGGGTGTGTCGCTATCGGCCACGAGCTTGACGATCGCAGCCAGACCGAGAACGGCCGCGGTAACTGCCAGGACCGGATTGACATGCGGATAATCGATCCCCCCGACGTACACCAGTTCGTTGGTCGTTTTCAGACCGAAGAACCGGCGCAATTGCGGCTCGCCAAGCGCCGTGAGAATGCCTACCACCATCAGCAGAAACCCAAAGTTGGGAAACTCCCAGGCATAGTCGCTGCGCAAACCAAATCCATTCCGCCCGACCATGCCGGCGAGCATGCTCATCGCTTCGGTCATATTGGCCGAACGGAAGAAAACCCAACCGATGACCACGAGCAGCATGGTGAAGAGCCAGGACGAAACGCGAAAGGGCGCACTGGCCGAAACCTTGAAATAGCGCTCCACCGCAAGCCAGAACCCGTGCCAAGCCCCCCAAACCAGGAAGGTCGTATTTGCTCCGTGCCACAGTCCTCCAAGCACCATGGTTGCCGCTAAGTTGAAATAGGTGCGTCCAACGCCTTTTCGGTTGCCGCCCAGCGAAATGTAGAGATAGTCGCGTAGCCAGCTCGACAGAGAAATGTGCCAGCGGCGCCAGAAATCGGTAATGTTGACGGATCTGTAGGGCGCGTCGAAGTTCTCGATAAAATGGAAGCCTACCATCATGCCGAGTCCGATCGCCATGGACGAATAGCCGGAAAAATCGAAATAGAGCTGGAGCGTGTATGCTATGGCGCCGAGCCAGCTCTCTGCCATCGTCGGATTTGGGATCGAAAAGGCCGCGTCAGCGACCGGAGCGATCGAGTCGGCGATCAGCACCTTTTTGGCAAGCCCCGTCATGAAGCGCATCGCACCGTAGTTGAACTTCGCCCAGTTGTGTTCACGGCCATAGAATTGCTCGGCAAGATCGGAAAAGCGCAGCACCGGACCGGCGATCTGATGCGGAAAGAAGGCGATGAAGGCCGCATAATCCGCGAAGGTCCGCGACGGTTCGAGATCGCGCCGATAGACATCGACGACATAGCTGACGTTGTGGAAGATGTAGAAGGAGATGCCGATCGGCAGGATGACGTGCGGCAACGACCAGCTGTAGGGCTCGCCCTGATTGAACATATAGGCGCTGCTGTCGGCGAAGAAGTTGAAATACTTAAAATAGAAGAGCAGCGCGAGGTCGCCGGCGATGGTTGCGACGAGGAACAGTCTTCGCCTTTGCTGTGTTTGAGCCCCGTGGATCAACAGCGCCGCGCCATAATTGAACGCTGTCGTGGCCAGCATGAGCAGAGAGAAATCCACCCGCCACCAGGCATAGAAGCAATAGGAGCCAATCAGGATAAAATAGGACCTATATCGAACCGGGCAGGCGTAATAGAGCGCCAGGAACAGCGGCAAATAGACGAAAATGAAGATGACCGACGAAAAGACCATGTCCGCAACCTCTCCTAGTTCTGGCGGGAACTCGGGCGGCAACCGGCGCGGTTCGATATGGCCGGCGCAACCTCCCGCGAGAACGAGTAAAATGCGCATCCGGGCAAAGCTGCGCCCTCATGGTCAGAAGCAAGATCAGTGGCCAAGTTGATGTCCTCATTTTGTGATTGCCGGCCGGTGGCGAACCATTCCGTTCGGCCTGTCGGGTCAAAGCAGACCGGCAAAGCCGGAATTCACTGCAACTCTTTTAGGGTGTCGTCGACTTCGTAGATCGAGCAAAGGATGTGGTAGAAACTGCTGGCAGGCGCAGGCTCGTTGACAAACTGCCCGCTCGGCGGGAGTTTGTCGTACCAGAGCCCTGGAATGTCTGTGGCGAGGAATTTGCGTAGCGCGGCTGCCGCCTTCGCTGCCTGGCGCAGATAGTAGGTCCGCTGCTCGCCGCGGCTGATCTGGGCGAGCAGCGCGGAAGCCTTCAGCCACTCGGTCTGCGGCCAAAGCCTGGCGACGTGGTCAGAAATCGAAAAATCGTCGAACAGCCCCATGAAGGCTACCTGTCGCTCCTCGCAGACGCCGTGTTCGACGCCGATTTCGAAAAGTCGCTCGGCGACTGCAATTGCCTTCGGGACATCGCGCGCAATCCCCCAGCGGGTCAGAAGCCATGCCCATTCGAATTGATGGCCCGGCTCGACGATCCGCCCTTTATCACCGGGAAAGGGTGTCCAGTCACGGTCGAAGAACTCCCTGAGCGCTCCGGTCTCCTGATCGATGAACCGCGTCATTGCGAGATTGGCGATCTCATCGGCCAATGCAGTCCAGGGTGTAGGATCGGCGGCGACCCGCTCCCAGGCGAGGCAGGCCTCGAAGAGATGCATGTGCGGATTGGAGCACAACGGCAGCTTGACGGGGCAGTCTTCCTCGAATCCAGCTTCCGGATGGGCATATTCCGCCTTCAGCGTGCCGAGCAGGGCGCGCGCCTTTTCTTCCATCGCGTCCTTCTGTTCGGGGGCGGACAGGGCTAACTGGGAAAAGGCGAACAGGGCGAAGGCCTGATTGTAGAGGTCGAAGCTTTCGTCGATCATCTCGCCCGAAGGGGACGCGACACTGCCGAAGAACGCATCGCCCCTGCGATAGACGCGCTCGAACCACGAAAATCCGTGCTGGATCAGTTCGCGCCAATCGACAGACAGATTGCGCGCGCCGGCCGCGGCAAAACAGTAGATCTGCCGCGGATGCACCCGAGCCCTCCGGTTGTCCGCCATGCAAGGCGTGCCATCCAGCCCGATCCGTTCAAAGAAGCCTCCAGCCTGCCGGTCGTAGCCGACCTCGTACCAGAGCGGCAGCGCGTCACAGTGCAACCAGTCGCGCAAAAGAGAGACCTCGTCCGAAAAGGCGGCCAAGGCGCGTGAATACTCAGCGTCCAACATTCGCCGATGCTCCCGTTAGGTCTTGGATTTGAGATAAGTCAGGGCGAAGGGGTCACCCTGCCCCGCTGCCTCGTTGAGATATTGCAACGCCATCTGCTTGGATTGCGGATTGCCACCATTCTCGTAGAGATCGACGCCGAGCTCGTATTGCGACTTGGCGTCGCCCGCGTCGGCTGCCCGTTGCAGCCACTTGAGGCTTTCTGTCCGATCGGCAGGCTTGAAGCCGCCGATACGGTAGAGGGAGCTTAGCGAGCGGGCCGCCTCGACATTACCTTTTTGTGCCGCCTCGACGACACCGTCGAACAGGATGTCAGCGGCCTGCCGCCCGGCTTCCGCACGCATCAGCTGGGAAATCATCAGGTCCAGTGCCTCGGGCTTGCCCTTGGAATAGGCCTTGACGAGGAGACCGTTGATTTCGCTTGGGTCGCCGCGCATACCGATGTAAATCGCGGCCAGTTCATAGGATGCATTCGGATCGTTGTTGCGCGCTGCTGCCTTCAGCGGTTCGAGGATCTTCGCCCGGTCCAGATCAGTCTTTGCGCTGCGATAAGCTTCCAGCAACTGCTCTCGCGACAGCACGTTGACGCCGGCGGACGTCGCAACACTGATCAGATAGGATCCGTCACGCCCGCCCGAGGTGGCACGATAGACGCGTGCGGCCAGTTGGCCAGCGCCCTGCTTGTCGAGCTTACGCGCCAGTTCAAGCCAGGCGTGACCGAGCTTCGGGTTTGAGCCGCTTTCGAGGCCGAGATATTGGACCCGCGCTTGGCGCAGGGCACGATCGGCCTTCGATGTCTTGTCCGCCCCGTAGTAATAATCGGAGGCAAGCGCGACATTGCCGGACTTCTCGGCCCGCTCGGCCAGTTCGCGGAACGCCTTCGTTGAACCTGCGGATGCCGCTTCGTTGAGCCAGGCGTCGGCGGTGCGGAACTCCCCACCTCCGATCTCACCTCGCTCAAGCAACTGCGCCAGGAGCAGCCTCGTGTTTGCGTCGGACTTGTCCGCTGTCAGCGGCAGATAGACCGAACGAGCGATCATCGGGACGTTCGCCGGACGATAGACCCCATCGAGATGCCCCTTGACAAGGCGGCGGCCGGAGCTGGCATCGCCGGCAAGTGCAGCGCGCTCGAAAGCGGTATAGGCCTCATGGCTCTTGCCGCGATCACGCGCCAAGTTGGCATAGGCGCGGTTGTAGCGGATTACCTCGTCTTCAGCCTTCGCATGCTGCGCGGCATAGGCAAGCAACGGTTCCGGATCACGGCGCGACTTGAAGCCCGCCTTCTCGTAACCGATCTGGGCCTTAGCGTCGTCATAAGCAAACTCAGGCGAACTCGTGCACGCGGCCGCTGAGATCACCATGGTTCCCACCATCAGTGCCTTACTCAAGCTCATCATCTTCTTCATTGTCAGTTCACCCTTACCCCTCAAATACATCCAACGGCGGCCCTAACCGATCGAGCGTCGGTCGATTCAATCCACCACCAACGCCGGCGTCAGGCCGGCCCTATCCCCATGTTCAGCACCGATCGGGCTGTGTCGAAGTCGCGCAGTAAACCCAGCCCTGTATCGAGCACCTGCGCCGTCTCCTCGAGGCTGCCGGCCTCGACATAGCAGCGCATCTCGGGAGCATTCCCGGACGGCCTGAAATGGACGATCCTGCCGTTGCTCAAAGTCACCCGCAGTCCGTCGAGCTCGCTGATCCCGGAGACTTGCCCCAGCGGGGCAGTAAAGCGTTCAAGATTAGTGTCATCAGCACGCAGCCAAGCCATCAATGCGGCACTCCGCTCAGTCGCAAAGTTCTCCAACCGATCGGCAGCTGTGAATGGCAGACCGAGGTCCAGTTTCAGCTTGGACAGCGCCTGGCCGGTAGCCGCCGCGGTGGCGAGCACGGCCAGAATGGGAAGGAACGAGTCACGTGTTGGCAAAGGCTCGAGCAAGCCTGACGCCACCGGAAAGGAGGAACCGGTCAACGTCCCACCATTGGCCTCGAAACCAACGACGCCTTGGTATGTCTTCAGTGCTTCTTGCATTGCGGCGACCACAAAGGGCGAGCCTACCTTGGTGCGCGCGACGTGACGGCCAAGCGCCTCTATGCCCGAGTTGGAGGTGACCGGCGTGACAATCGCATCGGCGCCGAGAAAGCGGGCGGCGATCAGACCGCATATGTCTCCATTGATCGGCGTGCCGGTCTCGTCGGCAATCAGCGGCCGGTCACCGTCACCATCGGCCGATACAATCGCGTCGAGGCAAAGCTCGGCGGCCCACTGTTGCAACGCCGCGATGGTTTGGACGGAGACGGCTTCCGTATCGACCGGAATGAAGACTTCGGATCGGCCTAGGCCGAACACCTCGGCCCCATAATAGTTCAGGATCTCGTTCAGCAAGTCGCGCGCAACCGTCGAATGCTGGTAGACGCCGACACGCATACCGGACAAGGCATTTTTTGGCAGCAAGGTCTTGTTGCGATCCATGAACAGCGACACGGCATCCGCCGCCCCATCGTCTTCCTTTGCCGAATCCGTCGCGACAGGCAGCTCCAAACCGACCAGTTCCTGGGCGATCGCGGAAATTCCCTGCTCGTGATTTTTGTCGATTTCTCCGTCAGGGAGGTAGAATTTGATGCCATTGCGATCGGACGGAATGTGCGAGCCGGTGATCATCACCGACGCAGCGCCCGTGCGGATCCCGTAGAAGGCGAGCGCGGGGGTAGGCAGATTGCCGCAGTCGACCGGCTGCAGGCCGTGTGCGCCAAGCGCCAATTTGACGTTGGCGGCGATCGCCGGACTGGAGTCGCGGAAATCATAGCCGACCAGAACGCGATCGCCCGGTTTTGCGATCCGGTTTCGCAGCAGAAAGGTTGCAAACGCTGCCGAGTAGACGAAGGAGGGCTTCCCCTTCAGATCCACAGACAGACCGCGCAGTCCACTCGTACCAAATTTCAGGCTCAAACCAGCCTCCTTGAAGCAAAACGCAATTAAAGGTCAGTCTCGTTGCGATACGTTGTAGAGGACGCTGACGCGTCCTCCGAGATTCGAGGAGAACAACGCCCCTTCGAACAGTTTTCCGTAAGCCTTTCTGTCCTCTGGATAATAATGCAGGTAGGCATCCAGCCATGCGATGCGATCAGGGCGGATCAGGCCGTTCTTGTCGCGCGGCAGTTTGACCTGCGGTTCTCCCGCCAGCATCTCCATCTTCGACGGGTCGTTGATTGAATCCAAGGCGAAGTGCGCCAGCCTCTCCAGGCCGTTGTCGCATTGCGACAGCGCATCGTATCCGTTGGCCTCTAAAAGCGACGCCATCATCACCAGAGGCCCGGCGGCATGGAGGTGGTAGTCGCGCGCCTTCTTCTTGCGCATGAGTTCGAGAGGCAGCGCACCGTCGGCCGTCACCTGACAAACGCCCAACTTGTAGCTTTCGAAGCCGAAATCCAGGAAATCCTTGCGCCCGATCGCAACTCCGACCGCGCTCACGGCAAACCCGCCCCAGTAGCGATGATTCTGCTTGTTAGAGTTGCGGTCGCCCGATTCCGTGTAGACGGGGATCGTCCGTTCGGCGAGGTCGCCCAGCCACTTTTCGATGGCACCGGTATCGAACTTGAGCAGCGCCGCAGCAGGGCGAACCTGAACATAGGCTAGGGCGGCACCGGCCAGAATTCGCGTCGTGCTCAGATAACTCTGGCGCGTAGTCAAATCCGAAAGCGCATCGGCCCGCGCCCAACTGTCCAACGCCTTTAGGGCACAGCTTGCCGCATCCAGACGGTTGCCATCTGTCTCGGTATAGTTGCTCGCATATTTCGTGACAAAGGCGGCAAACTGGCGCGTCAGGGCAATTGCGTTGTCGTAGCGCTCCTTATTCTTGGGATCGATCGTCGAATGGCTCTCGTCTTCATCCTCGTAGATGCTGGTCAGACTGAGCGAAATCACCGGCAAAGGTAGGCTGACCGTGCAGGTCGTCTTGCCATTGTTCTTCGCGACATGCCTTGCGAGCTCAAAGGGCACCATCAATGTGGCGCCCTGAACGGCCTGTGTTGTGCCCACCACGATAAAGGCACTTGCCAGAAGGCTAAATCTCGAAAGCTCGACCATTGCCATTTACTCGGTTCATTTCGTTGCATCGCCGGTTTCCAGCCCCGGTCTTCACGACCGGTGCTGAATGCTCTTCATTGCCCCGTGGACAGGGCCTTGTATTTGCTGTCCCAATAGGCAGCCTTGTCGACATCGGGATCCAGTCCGACAACGCCGACCTTGTAAGCGACGGCTAACTCGCGCATAGCCTTGGAATTACCGGCGTCCGCCGACTTGGTCAGCCAGTCGACGGCCTTGGCGGTATCCTTTGCCGCGCCGTTGCCGAAGAAATAGGCTTGATAGAGGCGATACATGGCATGTGGCTCTCCGGCCTCGGCCGAAACTGTCAACCAACGAATGGCCATGGCATCGTCCCGGCTCCCTAGCTTGCCGTCGATATTGAGGCGCGCGATCTTCAGCAGATACTTGCTAGGCGCATTGATGTCCGGCCCAAGGAAAATCAGAAGCTGGTTCACTTCGGCCGGCGTCGACGCGATGCGTTCGCCGGCAATCTCGCTGATCAGCTTGTTGGCCGCATCCTTGTCGCCGGAGGCATAGAGCTTAAGCAGGTCTTCCTTGGCGTTTTCGGCGGAGGAGTCGGTCCACATACCCTGCAGATGGCCTTCGGCCAGGTCGCGCAGGACGGAGATGCGCCCAAGCGCATAGGAGCGCAGGAAGAAGCCTTCTGCCTTGCCACGGTTGTCTACGCCGTCCACCCCGTCGCGAAATGCGGCGCCGACCGCGTACAAGTCGTCGGCATCCTGATCGGACATGCTCTCGGCCACCGACAGCCAGTAGCGTGCCAGGGTCTTGGCCTGAGGATCCGGCAGGGTCGAATAGACACGAGCAACATTGACGATGGCATCGACCGAGCAAGCCTCGCCCGCGGCGGTCATTTTCGCCAGGTCCTGCAGCGCGTTCGGATCGCCGGGATCGACAAGCGAGATCCTCGCCTTCAAGTCGCCGGCATCTGCCGCCCTGCGCAGCCAGGCGCGACCGGGCGCGGCGTCCTGTGACAGGTCGGTAAGAAGGATCTTGCCGTATTCCCGCATGCCGCGCGGATCGCCCATTTCGGCAAGTTTCTTGTAGATGTCGTTGAGAGCCGCCGGCGTCGCCTGCCCGGCTCGCTGCAAGAGCTGTGCCCTCAGCATCAGGGCATCCCGGTCACCGGTCTCGGTCAGCGGATCAAGGGCGGCGATCTGGACAAGCTTGTCGCTGAGCTTGGTCATCACATCGAAGCGGTTGCTAACGATCGACAGTTGCGCCAGACGCTGCTGCTCCTTGTCCCTGAGCGACGAGACGAAGCGAAGCAGACGCTGCGCAGCTTCTGGGTTTCGCTCGAAGCTGTCGGCACCGGTCTCCCAGCGGGCAACGACATAGCCGATGGCGTCCGGACTACCCTTAAAGGCTGCCTGCTGGACGTATACGCGCCCCTTGGCGCGATCAGCCTCCTCCGCCTTGGTCAGCATGTTCAGACCTGTAACATAGATCGAATGGACCGACCCAAAGATCGCCGCCTTATGGCGCCAGTCGTTTGCCAGTTCAACCGAGATTGGGGCGCCCTGTCCGCAGGCGAACATGCCGGCGAGTTTTGCAGCACCGTCGGAATTCCCGGCCATCGCAGCTTCGCTGAAGAACTGCATGGCTTTGCTTAGGTAGTTGGGATCCTTTCGGCCCATCTGCAGATAGATTTTGCCGATCTCGTCACTGGCATCGGAGGAGCCGGCCGCGGCGGCGGCTTGCAGGACCTTCAGTGCCTTCTCGACGTCGTCTTTTGAGGCATCGCTGCTGGCAAGAAACTCGCCATACTGCACCGGCACATCTTTCGAACGGTCCGGGGCCTGCATGGCGCGCTCGAAGTAGGTTTTCGCCTTCGCGTCATCGCGGTCGCCGCCGAATTCACCCGCATAGATCCGGGCCAGCCACTCGTCTGCCGGACGAAGCCCGGCTCCGGAGGCGGCGCCTAAATATTTCACGGCCAGCTTGAGGTCCTGCGGCACCGAGATGCCGGTCGCATAAGCCTTGCCGAGGCTGAACTCGGCCGACGACATTCCTCCGTCGGCGGCCTGCTTGAGGTAAGTCATCGACTTCTGGATGTCGATCTGGTCGATCTGGTTTGAGCGGTAGAGTTCAGCCAGGTTCTGTGCCGTTTTCGGATCACCGGTTTTGGCGAAGGCTTCCAGCCACTTGAGCGCGGTTTCGACCTCTTTACTGACGAGGTTGCCGCGCAGATAGAGAAAGCCGATCTGGTTCAGGGCCGAGCAATCGCCCTGCTTGACCTGTGCCATAAGCCCGAGAAGGGCGTTGGTCACCGCACTCTTCTTCTGATCGTCAGAAGCCTGCGGGTCGAGCGTAACGATGCGGGCATATTCGATCATCCCCTGCGGGTCGGATGCCAGGGCCGACTTTTCCAGGTAGAAACGCGACTTTGTCAGATCACGAATCTCGCTTGGACCCTCCTCGCCATAGAGCTGACCGAGGACGAAAGCAGCACGGGTACTGCCCGAACCATAGGCATCGAGCAGATAAGACTCCGCCTCGCGGAGTTCATCGATGGTCGATCCGTTCTCCATCAGCACGCGTGCGAGAGGAATGAGGAAGATGTCACGCCGGGCGGGATTTTTCTCCAGGCCGGCGCGCAAGAGTTCCTCGGCCAAAGCAGGCGCCTTCTGCACCCGCTCGCTGCCCCGGCTGTATTCAACAGCAAGAGCAATGACATCCTGCGCCGGCAGCTTGATGTCGCCGATCGGACCCTTCGTCCAATCGCGATCGAGTTTCACGCGCGCCGCCCGATTGGTTACAGGCTTGCACACAGCCTTGTAATCGAGATTCGGAGGGTCGAGCGGGATTGCCGGATTGCCGGCCCGGACTGTAGTCGCAAACCCGACCGAAGCGGCCACGACCGCGACGGCAGCGACTAAAGACTGATGAAACTGAAATTTGCGCACTCTACTCGTCCCCACTCTCGTGCCCCATACGTTTCGAAATTATCGGTCGATGCCCGTCGCTGCCAGGAACCCGGCCGGACCGTTCGGCGTCTCAACGACAACGACATTCTGTCGGTCCTTGGCGGTCAGAGAAACTTTCGCCAGCTCGGTGAACTTCCTGTCCCCCTCAGAGACTTCGAGCCCGATGTCGATGACCGGCAGTTCTTTGGATGCCATGGCGGCTGGCGCAAGATTTTTGAACAGCACCTTGCTGTCGCCGTTGAGGCGCAGGGACAGGTTGGCCGGCTTTGTCGAGAAATTGTAAAAGCTCAAAGCTGACTTCGAGGGATTTTCGACCTCCTTGTCGGGAATAACCACGATGCCTTTTTGCCCGGCGCCGTCCGCGCCGACCGCCACGGTGTAGAATTTGCCGGGTTCGAGCGTGGCTTCGGTCGAGCTTGCATCGTCGGAAATCTTATAGGAGCCGTTGCCGATCAGCCGGTAATTCGACAATGCGACAGGATCGACGTCGAACTTCTGTCCCGAGAAGTCGAGGCTCACTCCGTTCTTCAGCTTCACATTGAGGAAGCGAACGAGGCTTTTGTCGGCCGGGATCGGCGCATCGTAGAGGCCGGCATCGTTTGCCAGAAGGTGCGTTGAGAAGGTGCCTGCGGAGGCTCCTCCCAAGACGAGTGCAACAAGGACTGCTTGGATTTTGCGTTTCATGATCTCATCATCACTCTTCAATTGGAGGTTGCTACATTCTGGAAAATGCGTTCTGGGTAACGGCACAGTTTCACCGAGCCCGCCGATTTTGCCGCTCCCTCGATCTTGAGGCGAACGTGGACAGGTGCATTCCGCGTCCCTCCCGGGAGCGCCCGATAAAGCTTAGCAAGTCCGCTCACGCGCGATGGGTTTTCGAAGGAAGCGTTCTTGGCGGGACCGTTGGCGTAGCTATAGGTCGACTGGAACCCGGTCAGTGCTTTGTTGGTAAACGCGTAGGCGAGGTAATGATCGGACGCCTTGCCAACCAACGTAGGCAGATCAAGATCAACCGTATCGGTCTCATCAAACGTCTTCTCGGCGAGCTTTAATTTACCGTCGCAATCACCGACAATTGCAGGAACGATCGTCTCGTCAATATAGTCCACGCTTCGCAGCACAGACTGGAGATCCGAGTACTCCCATACCAGTATTTCAGGCTTCTTAGCCAATCCATTGGCGTTCTGCGTCCAGCCGTAAATCGACTGTGTCAAACCACCGCCAGCAATCGAGAAGCCAGATACATCGTGCTTCAGGGTCTCCCGAAGGAAGCCGTTGAAGTTGAAATCCATCCGCTCATCCGTAAAAGACGTGCCGACGACATGGACGACTTCCCGGCCCGGCGTGTCACCCTCGCTCAGCAGGGCATCCAAGTTATCGACATTGCGCTTAGTCGAATAGCCGGTGACACTTTCGGTAGGGATCTTCTCTTGGCAAAGCTCATTGAGCGCTTTGCCCATATTGAAGCGTATCGGAGCGGCCTTACCAGTCAGTTCAGTCTTAAACTCAACCGTGTCAGTAATGTCCCCAGCCAAGCCACGAATCTTCTCCGCCAGAGCTTGGGCGACAACTTGCGCGCCCTCCGGAGTCCAGTGAATATCCCGCTTCAGATAATAGGCACTCCAGTCGAAATCCGGTTTGATGTCTTTGATTTTAGTAATGTCGATTGCATCAATCCCGACGTCGCGCAAAGACTGAACCATCGCTCGGAACTGCTTGGCGGAGAACGCCGGATCGTAGAACATGTCAGAAAATATGCCGCCATCGGGGATAGACTGCGCACCGGCAATGCCACGGGGCAGCATCGGAACCAAAATGAGGTGAATGCCTCGATGGCGCAGGGCGTCGCTCACGTCCTTGAATGCATCCAGTGTTTCCGCAGACAGCTCATACATGTTCTCCATGTCGCCTTCGCGGAAGAACCAGCCGCCATAACCTTGATACATTTTCACTGCCATCGAGGTCTGAGGAGACTTTTCCTCGAGCCCCTCGCACTTGTAGAGTATTTCACCGGCCGACACGGAAGCCACCGAAAGAGCCCAGGTAAGAGCTGCCATGCCGGCCATGGAAAAAACGCTCAATAAACGCGCCGTGCTGAAGGAGTTGGCTTGCATCATTTCGAAACGCCTGCACGGGCTTCCTTGACGTAGGAGTTTTTCAGGCGCCGCGCGAACTGGCTGCCCAATTCCTCGGCGTGGTCGAGCAGGGCGAAGATCTCATCCTTGTTGGCGTCCTTGTCGCGGCCATAGAGCAGAACGGCTTTGCGCAGGATCATGTCCGGAACTTCGGCCGCAACGAGCGTGTTGAGCCAACGTTCGGCCTCGGGGTTCTGGTTGGTCGGGTTCTTGATGAAATGGTAGTAGTAGAGCTGAATCATCGCGTCGGTGTTACCGAGCTCGGCAGCTTTCTCCAGCCAAGCAACGCCCTTTTGCTCGTTCTGCACGGCACCGGCACCGGCAAGATAACTCCGACCCATCTCCGTCATGGCGGTGACGGACCCGTTGAGCGCGGCCTTGATGTAATAGGCGAAGGCTCGTGATTCATAGACGCGCGAGCTCGGTCCCTTGGAATAGTTGCGCGCCAGCGCCAGCGCGCTGCGGTTAGATCCCATGAAGGCCAGATCCCGATAGAGCGCTTCGGCCCGATCGCGATCCATCTCGACATCATGGCCGAAATAATAATTAGTCGCGATGCTGTTTAGAGCTTCCTCATTGCCCAATTCAGCCGCCTGCTTCGTCAGTTGGTCGGCCTTGGTGAAGTCCTTGGGCCTGTATTGGCCGTTCAGATACTGCCGGGCAAGGAACATACGCAGATTGCCGTTGGTCGGCAGATGCGGCAGTGCGCCTTCGACGGTGTCGATCAAATAGCGGAAGCTCTCGTCGCCGACCACCTTGGGATTGACGTTGACGGCGACGCGCGTGAGTGGCCCGCCTTGTCCACGTTCGGCAAGGATGTTGCACCAGCCGACCACCTTGCGGAAGTTTAACGCTTGGCTCGACGGCCATTTCTGGCGGAGCTTGAACGCGGCGATGATCGCATTGACGTCACGCCGGTCCGCGAGTTGTGCCAGCCGCACTAGAATCGGTTCAGCAAAATCTTCGCTGAGGCCATCCTCCTGCGTTAGTTGCTGAACGAAGCCGAGTAGAGTGGCATCGTCGCCCTTGAAGGACACCACGACATCTTTCATTTGTCGATGCGCTTCAGCCGCATCCAGCTTGCCGGCCGCTCGCCTGACTTGGACCAAGAGAAAGCGGCCAGTCGGCAGTTCCAACATTTCCGGGGTGTCCAGCAGGACCTCTGCCTTGTCGAACTGCTTGAGCGCAAAATCGATCTTAGCGAGCTGCACATTGCTTTCCGGCGTCAGGATGCGCGGATCGAAATTTGCGTAGACATCAGCAAGACGTTTGAGCTTGTCGGCACTGCCGGTGGAAAGCGCGAGTCCGGCGGCATCCGGGCCGGCGGTAAAATAGCCTTGCGACAGCGCATTCAGAAGCAGAGTGAATCCGGCTTCCGAATCGGCTTCGAACTGCGGCGCCCCCTTGGCCAGCAGCATGCCATATTCCTTCATCGCCCACAGGTTATGCTGTCCGGCCAGCTCGCGGACCTCGGCATAGTAGGGCGAATAATTCAGCGTAACTTCGAGATCTTGCCGAACCAGCTTGGCAAGCGCCTCGCGCAGCTTGAGCTGCATCTCGGGCGAATCCGCATACTGCTGTTTCAATCCCTCGTAGATCGAATGGGCCCTGGCGGGCTCTGCCTTGACCAGCCGCCCCTCGCGAAAGATATCACCGAGGATGAGGCCTACCGAAAGGTCACCCGCGTCATAGGCGCTCGACAGTTCGGCGACGAGCTGCTCCGGCGAAATGGGCATCGCCACCGATGTCGCATAGTAGCCGGCCTTCTCGGCGCTGACGACTATGCGAGCCAGACGACCGATGACCGACGATTTTCCGCCCTTCCAGATGTCCAGGTAGATCGGCAGGGCGTATTTTGCGATCAGGCTGTCCGACAGGTTAATGCGGGCGAAGCGGTCTGCTACGACGAGACGCTCCTGTCCTGCCTCGGCGGCACCGTCCACCATGCGGTCCATAGCAGCGGTGGCGCGGGCCAGATCTTTCTCGACATAGATGCCCTGGTAATAGAGCTTGGCGATCAGGTAATTGGCTCGGTAGCTTCTGGCCTCTTCGAGCATCGATACGGCCCACTTGGAATCGGCCTCGTCGAAGCCGTAGACGTTCTCATCAACTAAATCGAGCGCGATAAGCTCGGCTGCGCGGCTCGAGCCGCCGTCGACGAGCTCCCACATCAGATGACGCAGTTCGTCCTTGCCGAGGATGGAAAACAGCACATCCCGGTTCTTCTCGATGATCGCGACGGCACTATCGTTGCCGTAACCGGCGGCCAGTGCCAGCAATGACTTGAGCACATCGGGGTGCTGTTGTGCATCGAAGGAGGAGGCATAGCGTCCGGCGAGGCGGATAACCGCGCTGTCGCTGTCGAGTGCCGATAAGTTGGCCATCAGCACGAGCTGGCTGCGTAGCGTATCGGCTTCGGGGGAGTTCTGACGATTAAGGAGCAGAAGCAGCTCGAACGCCGCATCGAGCGAGCCCTTTGACATCTTGTCGCGTAGGGCCGCTTCGCCGTCCGTGGCAAGATCCTGTGCCTGTGCATCGGCGCCGGGCGGAGCCTGGGTAGCAGGTTCGGCAGGATGCAACGCGGCGCGCAGAGCTTGCGCTTCGCCTTCGTTTGCCGCACCGCCCTTGCGGACCAGCAGTTCGGCCAGCCCCGCCGTCACCTTGGCATTGATCTTAGCATCACCGGCCGCCAATAGATTGCGATAGACGGCGATGGCCGCGTCGATGTCGGCAACCCTCACGGGGTTGTGATCGTTGGCGATCCTGCCGCGCGCCAGCAGTCGGGCATAGGCCAGGAGCGCGCTCGCCTCCGTCGCCGTGCTGTAGTCGGCGAGTATCTTCTGCTCGGCCTGATAGGCCCTCTTCGCCTCGGCCGCCAACTGTCGCGGCATTTCAGACGCCGTCGTAGCCGGCGCCACGCCAAGGAACACCACCGAACACGCCAATGCGTTGAGCAGCGTCACGGAGAGGTGCGATTTTCTCGTTGCGAGAATCATCCTCTCACTCCCCTTGTTGCGCGTTGAACGCAGCCGATTGCGGCGAGCCCACAGTGTTGATGCAATAATTGGTCGAGGCCCCGTCGGCGCGGAATTCCGGTTGCAGGGACTGCGCAATGATGATGCCGTTCTGCGTCAGCGCGCACTGCTTCTTCACCGGAATGCGCGGCACGCAGACCGACCGCACCAGCACACCCGTCTTCATATTGCGGGTGACGACGTCGAGCCCGAGTGGCTTGAGATCACCCGAAACGTAGCGAGGCAGCTGGTCGATGAACTTGTTGCGGTAGAACATCGCCTCGGACGCACCGCGGGTCATCAGACCGACGCGGTTATTCTCAAGGATGTTGTCACGGGCAACCATCGTCGCGATCGGATAATACGGGTCCTCGACGAAATCGCGGAACTCACTCTGCTCTGCAACCTCGAGGTTGTCGATATACGCTTCGATGCCGGCCGCCTTATTCTGGCGGATCTGGTTGCCCTCCACATGGACGTCCCAGGAATTGCGCACCTTCACGCCGGATCGGCCATTGCCGTAGAACATGTTGCTGTCGACGAGAGCGCAGGGACTTTCCATCGCGGCGAACCCGTCGCCTTCGTTGCGGCTGGCATCGTTGGCATAGACGATTGTGCCGTAGCTTTGGCGGTCGAGCATGATGCCGGACCCGTGGTTCTCGAACGAGAGGTTGCCGAGGATGAAGCTGTCATCGACCTCGCGCGAAATGATGATGCCGTGTTTCTTCTGCGTCCCATAGGCCGTGTTGTAAGCCATCATCAGGTTCTTCGACCGGTCGTGCGGGTCGAGGCCATAGATCACGCCGTTGACCAGTTCGTTGCCGACGAAGACGATGTCCTTCGCCTCGAACGCGTAGAAACCGTAATAGAGGTTCTCGAATGAGTTGTTGATGAAATAGCCGGTTGGCGCAGGCGCCTGGACCTTTCGGGCGACTGCGTCGGTCGAACCGGAGGACAGCGACATGCCGTAGGTGCGGCCGCCGGCGTAGCCCAGCGCGACGAAGTGGGAATCCGCGGCAAGGGTCTCGCTGCCGCTCCAGCTAAGGATGAAGGGACGGAAGAAGATACCCTTCTCGTGGTCGTAGACATAGCTTGGCTGATCCGTCGTCACATCCACCGATGAGACAGTCACGCCATCGAAATAGATCTTGCCGCTGTTGACGATGAAGGCGCCGGCCTTGGTATTGAGCTTCAGCGACTTGATCTCTTGGCCACTGACGACCAGCGACGCGCCGTCGTTCACAGCAAGCGGCACGTTCAGGGTAACCTCGTTGCCGTCCAGCGAAATGGCATCCGGATCGGTCGCCCGCACCTGGGCGATGAGCTCGCTCATAGTCAGCACCCCACGCGTGACGAAGATGATGCGTGGAACGGTCGATTCAGAATTGAGGTAGAGATATTCCCGGACACCGAGGTTGATGATCTCGTCGAAATGTTCGGATGAGAAGCGGATCAGGCGGGTGGCGCGCGTCTCGCCGCGCTTGGAAATGTCGGCAAGCGCTTCGTTCGCCTCCCGCAGCGGCGGCACCGGAATCCTCGAGGTGACCGACTCGCGCCCGAGCAGCAGGTTGGGCATGAAGGGCCGGCCGGCCGTCGGCAGACTGTTTTCCTTCGGCGAGTACAGGACAATGCGCCCATCGCTGATGGTTGAGGCTCCCCCGACGTCGAGCGTATCGGGCTCTGACTTTGCCGGCGCGGTAGCGCTATTCAGCCAGCCCTTGTCGTCAAGCACGCCGGCGCGAGCCTCGGCCAAGCGGCGGAATTCGCCGACGCGTGCCTTGTAGTCGGAAACGGTCTTCAAGCGGGTGGTTGCCACGTCGATATTGCTGAAGATGGCGTCCGCCTCCTCGACCGCGACCTTGTCGGCATCGGCGACAGCTGCAAGCGGAGCCACGGACTGGCCCCTCGCAGCCAGATAACGCGCATAACGCGACAGCGCCTCGCCCCGCAGCTTGGGGAGTTCAGTCCCCTGACCTATGGACGCAGCAAGCAGCGTGTGCCCCTCGCCCGAAGTCGACGGCAACAGGTCGCCGATAGCGGCGACGAAGTCGGCACCTCGGCCCTCAGTACCACGGAAGCCGGCAAAGCCTGTTACGCCGAGCGCAACCGCCTGCCTAAGATCGACATCGGCTCTGCCGCGGACGAATTCGGTAAGCAGTTCCCGACGACTGGCATATTGCCAGAGCCGCGCCGCCGCCTGCGACAGCAAGGCGATGTCGCCGGCGTTCGATGAGTCGATCTTGGCGAGCACCGCTGCATCCGGGACTTCTCCATTGATCAGACTTGCAGCCACCTGCAGAGCCTTTGTCGCAGCCGGACCGGTTGCAATGATCTCCGCTCCGACCGGTTGATCGACGGGAAGAGAAAAGACCGCCCGGACGTCGGCACGCAGTGCGGTGATTTGCGAGATCTTCGCGTCACCCGTTATGTCCTGTCCCAGCGCCCGGATGAAAGCGGGGTCACGAAGGATCTCAATGTCGCGGAACAACGCCACAGCTTGCCCGTCTGTCAATTGCAGCTGTTTCGACTTGGTGGCACTGGCGACGAGTTCCACCAGGGCCTTCACGTAGTTGTCGTAACCAGCCCCGGAGAAGCTGTGAATGAGCGCGAGATAGCTATCGATAGCCACGGCCGGCGGTAGTGCCAAATTGACCACCCTGTCGTAGCCCACCAGCGGTCGCTTTTCCCGGATGTCGGCCATGACCGCATCCGAAACCAGCCGATTGCGCGCCGCCTCATCCTTTTCTGCCAAAATCAGGAGCTCGAAGGCACGCGTATCGAGGCTGAGCCGCGCCTGTTTGCGAAGCGTCGCGATATCATCTCCAGCCTTGACGCCATGGGCAACTTCCACGGCATCGACCCATGCCGACAGGATCAGGTTGCCAGAACCGGCACTGTCACGGGCATGCCGGATGACGTCGACGTCGATCTGATCGAATACAAGCTGGGCGAGTTCGACCTTTTCGGCGCGCGGCGACATGCGCAACAGATCAGTTAGCACGCGGAAGACAGCCGGGTCGGCCACCGCGCCCGCATTCGCGCTGGCGAGCTTCACCAGCTCCTGCCGATCAGCTGCGGAGGTCAGACCATTGAAATAGAGCGGCAGGAAATCGACATAAATGTCCAGTGCAAGTTCATTCAGCTTCGACTGCGCCAGCCGCTTGGCAAGATCGAGGCTGAGGTTGGCTACCTCGATCCCGGACATGTAGTCGAGAATAAGCGTATAGCNCAGCCGCTTGGCAAGATCGAGGCTGAGGTTGGCTACCTCGATCCCGGACATGTAGTCGAGAATAAGCGTATAGCGCACCTTGAACGAATCCGGATCCGTCGTCGACAACGACCTGTCGGAGCTGGCAATGAGAGTTTTCAATGCGCTGACACCGGCATCGCGCGCCGATAGCCCTTGCGCGTTCATCTGGTTGTTCAGCTCGGCGGCCACGACGGCCAGCCGGCCGTGCACATCTACGCCGGCGATCTGGGTGGCATGGTCGAGACTCTCGATGCGGGCTACTTCCCTGAATATCTCGAAATAGGCGTCGAAACTGCGTGACTTCTCGTCGTCGCGCAGGGCCCGCCAGCGCGTCAGCGCGAGCTGCGCCCCATATTTCAGGCTGTCCTCGGTGATTTCGCGCTCAGTCGGAGCGAGCTGGTCCAACTGCGGGCTCTGCTCGCCGACCGTCAATTCCTGCGCGTGGACAGCACGGAGGCTCATGCCCGTTGGTAAAACTGATAGGAGCGTTGCCAGGGCGGTCAGGCCGACAAGGCCCTTGACCACAAGCGTTGCAATCAGTGTCAAAGAGGTGCGCATGCCATTCGATCCTTACGACAGCAGCGAGAAGACGGTCTTCAGCCACTGCGGCGACATCACCGAGGGCCTCCATACCGACCGTTGGAATTTCACGATCACCGGTTCGTCGACAGGAATGTCAACGCCGTCCGGGATCCTGAGTTTAATTTCCGCTAGGGCCTTGCCGTCCTCGTCAGTTAAGACTTTGGTGCTGTTCACATAGTTGCTTGCATCGATCGGAACCGACACTGTGCGCCCGGATTTGGGGAACTCGATCCAGGCCTCTGCCGCGTTCAGGGCAGTAACGGCATCAGTCAACCTGACATAGGCCGCAACATAAGGCCTTGCGCCGTCGTCTGCGAGGCGCACGACCGGCGCGCCCTTGCGCACATAGTCCTGTTGCGCAACAGCCTGAGCACTGATGTCGCCACCATTGCTGGCCTCAAGAAACTTCGGGTAATCCTGTGAGGTCTTCAGTGCAGCAAAGAATTCCCCCTTCGCTACCTTGCCGGCATCCTTCACATAGACGACCTGGCCCGCGGTATGGGCATCGAGCTCCACTCCCGGTACGGCCACATAGGCCATCTGCGAGGTAGCGTTCACACTGCGTTGCGACACCAGCTGGAAGATCAGTCCGATCAATACAAGTGCGACCACGCCAAGACCGGCCAGCTTGGCGGATCCACCAAGGCCTGTGGAAACACGGCGAACATCCGGCGGTACGCTGTCGGCGAATTGATCGGCAAAGGACGGATTGCGCCCGTCATACCAGTTGAGCACGCTGACCAGCCTGCGATATTGGTCGCGTCCACCCGCGACAACGAGGTTAATCCCGTTGCCGGACCGCTCCGCCCGAACAAGAACATCTCCCCTCCAGGCCCCTTCGTTCTTGACCATGGCAACGCGCGCAACACCGCGATAACCCATGAGTTCCTGCACCAGCGGAACGATGAGACCGCCGGAACTCAGGTCGAGCATGGGAAACGTGCGGCCAGAAATTTCCACCGTTATATCCGCAGGCGCGTTCATATCGTTTATATCCCTCGTGCTCAGCCCAGACGGACCTTGGGTGCTTCGACCTCGGCCACCTGGGGGAACCAGTCATCGATCTTCCAGTTGAGATCAGGGTCCTTTCGGACATACGTGAACTCGGACAGTCCTGAAGCGTTGCGGATCGTCACCACCTGCCCCCTGCTGAAGGAAACCGGATTACCGGAGACGAAGGGTGTGAAGTGCCCGTCCACGCCGTACTCGGCACGCTGATCACCATGCAGGAACCATGTCTCGCGCTCGGCACCGGAGACCATGTAGGTGACGGAGTTCCTGCCTTGGAAACTCACTGCGCAGACCTGGCTGTCACCGTAGCTGCGGTCGATCCTGACCGCTCCCCAGCTTTTCACCGCACTACGGGTGAAGCTGACCTCTGGAGCGTCCATCTTCTTCAGCGAGTTGACGATTTCCTTCACCCGCTGCGCTTGCGCCTTAGGCAGCACGACGACAGCATCCTCGCAGTCAATGACCATGATGTCATCGATATGACTGAGAACGACGCGACGGCCAGACTGTGCATGCACGAGGCAATTACGCGACTGCGAGACGAAACTGTCACCACGCAGCACATTGCCGTTCTCGTCCTTATCGCTGATATCCCAGAGGGCCGACAGCGACCCGATGTCCGCCCAGCCAATGTCGTCACAGGGCACAACCGCGACATTGGCGCTCTTTTCCAGGACCGCCGTGTCGATCGGAATGTCGAGCGGGCAACGAGCGAAGTGCTCCTCGGCGGGCATCAGCAGCATATGGCTGCCGAGGTCACGGCTCGTGCCGCCGGCGATCGAGGCCGCAACGGCTTCATAGACTGCCGGAGCGTGCCGCTTGAGTTCCTCGACCAGCGCCGATGCGCGGAAGAGGAAGATGCCCGCGTTCCAGAGGTATCCCATCTCGACGAACTGCTTGGCTCGCTCCAGGTCCGGCTTCTCGAGGAAGCCCCCGGGTTGGTTGACCAGCGCGCCAACCTCCTCGCCGTCCACAACATAGGGATCGCCGGGACGGATATAGCCAAAGCCGGTTTCTGGTTCGGTCGGCACGATACCGAAGGTGACGATCTTTGAACTCTCGGCTAGCGGCACCGCCTTCTTGACAGCCTCCAGGAAGAGGTCCGAATCGTCGATGACATGATCCGCCGGCATGGCCAGTATAAGCCCATCCGCGTCGTCCTGACTGGCGGCAACCGCAACGGCCGCAAGCGCCGCGGCTGTACCGCGCTGGAACGGCTCCAGAACGATGCCGGCGAGTTCCTGCTCCATCTGCCGCGCCTGGGCGTTGACCATATCGATGAAGGCACGGCTGGTCAGCAGCCAGGGCGCCGAAAACATCGCGTCGTTGACGCGTGCCAGTGTGTTCTGGAACAGGCTGCGGTCGTCGACTAGTCGCAGGAACTGCTTCGGCATATTACTGCGCGACAACGGCCAAAGCCGCGTGCCGCTTCCGCCGATCATGATCGCTGGCGTTATTTTTACAGACTTTGTCGGTATGCTCATTGTCATGCCTCCGGCCTCATCAGCGCAATGGATCTCAATCGTGCAATTTAGTGCCACGGCGCCGTGTCGAAGGTCGCTAGCACCGGCTGGCCGACCATGGACGGGTCCAAGCTGCGACCGGGCTGCACCTGAATTTCAAGCTGTGTGGTGGTGTATTCGGTCACCTTCGGAATGGAGACGATCTCGACCTTCTTCGCCTTGACGCCGTCGAGATAGCTGAGCGAGATCTGCGGTTTCTCGGCGATGTTGGCGAGACGACGGAACGGCACGCGAACCGACACGTAGAGGGGCGCATCCTGGCGGACGAGCGAGAGCATCCGGCCGCCCGCGCGGCCATAAGTCGAGCCCGGATGGTCGACCGACAAGACATAGCAGTCGCAGGCAGACAGAACCTCCACAATCGACTTGCCGTCAGCGGCCGGCGCATCGAGGACAATCGTCGCTAGACGGTCTCCCTGCTTCACCTTCTGCGGCAGAGCGGCAAATTCGACCACCCCATCGCGTGGCTGATAGACCGTAACCGTCTCCGCAGCGATGCTCGCCGAAACAGCCTCGAAGGTGAACAGCCTCTTATAGACGATACTGGAGAGGAAGGAGAAAGCGGCCAAGCCGATGACAACGAATATCAAAAGCCCGAATATACGCCCTGCAAGACCGTTCCCGGTCGACGACGCCGTCACACCGACCACCGCAGCCTTAGCATCTTCTTTTTCTGCCATCTGATGTCCCAATACGTAAACTTTCGAACCGCTTTGAACGACCCTCCCGGCGAGATAGAGGTCGGCGAAATGCGCCAAAGGCGCTGTTGTCTCCGCAGGGTCGAGAATTTGTAGGCCGGCGCGCCGCTCGTCTGCATCCACCCAGACAATGCGCGTATTAAGAGCCAGCTCGAGACAGGAGCCCTCGGTTTCTAAGAGCAGGGTCACGGCGAGGTAGTCGCCTGGAGCCTGCGTGAGCGCGACCGCGGCGAGCCCGAGACCGGTCACCGACCAGTCGCATACCTCGATGCGTTTTCCGTCGATTAGCGCCGCCAGCGGCAATTTGAAGCGCGGGAACTCCCGTTCGCGACGCTTGGGCACGGCAACCGCAGTCATCAGAACACCCTATCTGTGATTTTCGGCAAGCGTTCCGGTGCTTCGTCCGTGAAATAGCTACCGAGATTTGCGAGGAAGACGAGAACCGAGACGAAAACCAGCACGGCAACGGAATTGACAAGCCGGGACGACCATAACTTGAAAGCCGCGTCGAACTGAGAATCGGTCCGCTTGAAGGCAGTCTTCTGGCGCGTCCACTTCTGCCGGTCGAGCCGGAAGAAGATCAGCACCTTCACCGCCGAGCCGAAGATCTGATTGAAGTAGAGTAGCGGAATATAGATCAGATTGATCGATGGACGCACAGTCAGGAAGGTCAGCGCCAGGATGTATCGCGAGACAATGACCCAGAGGACATAGAAGGCGGCCGTCCATGGTGTGATCATCGCGGTCCCGAGAAGGGCAAGCGTGATGCCCGACAGGCTGGTCCACATCGACATGCGCTGATCGAGAATAGACCACCAAGTAAACGCGCCGATTTTGATCGGCCCAAGATTAAGGGCGCGAGCATTTGTGCGCAGCATGTTTCCGAACCAGCGGGTCATTAGCACATAGGCGGAGCTGATGAAGCTCGGGCTTGGCGGCTGCTCGATAGTCTCCACCTGAACGTCCGGCACGTAATACATGTTGTAGCCGTTCTTCAGCAGCCAGAACCAGCTCGACTTGTCGTCGCCGGTGAGCATGCGGATTCGGCCCAGGCGCCAATGGTCGATATAGTCGTTTTGAACATGATCAATGAAACCCGGATCACAAGCGAGCCGCGCGCGGAACATTGACATGCGTCCTGTCAGCGTCAGTACGCGCTCTGCAAGACCATGCGACGACATCAGAATCTGCCGCTGTGCAAAGCGCATCGAATACCACTGCTTGAAGATTTCGGCGCCCTCGACGGTGCACACCTCATCCGTGGTAAGCGCGCCCAGATTCGGATTGATCAGGAACATGCAGGCACAGCGCTCTACGAGATCGGGCGGCACAATGCTGTCGCCGTCGATCACCGAGACCGTGTCGTCGCCAGCCGGATTGAGCGCCGCGATGGCACGGAAACCGGCAGCGAGGGCATCGCGCTTGCCCGTCCCGGGAATGCGGACGATTTCCAGCCGGAACGGCGGGCTATCGCCATACATCACTTCGGCAAGGCGACGAATGAGGCGCTCGTCACCGATCTCGACAATCGAGCAAACAATCGTTGCGCCGGCAGGCGCATTGGCTGCCGCGATGAAAGCGCCGCGATAAACCTTGGTGGTGGTCGGGGCATCGATCCTGAAGCTCGTGATCAGAAAGTAGGCATGCCCCAACCCTTGCGCCTTTGCTGCCGCTTCGGCCATCCGACGCATCCCTGGAAAGCGGACCAGCCGGAACCAGAGGCTGCGCAGCAGATGAAGCAATCCCCAAGACCATCGCCACAGCCCGATGACGCCGACCACTAATGCGGCGTCGCGGGCCTTCTCGTCGAATGCCTGCTGCGGCAGCAGCGCTGCACACACAGCCAGCAGTAGGACGAAAACGATATGCTTGAGGATACCCAACATGACCGTTTACCAGACGAGACCTTCGTAATGCACGCCGGACGGCATATCGACGGGAATACGGACGAGGTCGATGACCTTGACGCCTTCCCGCGCTTTCTTCAGCGCATCCTTAGTGCCTTGGCCGTTGATGCCGACCACGATTGCCTCGCTCTCC
Source organism: Rhizobium sullae (assembly GCF_900169785.1). Classification (GTDB taxonomy): domain Bacteria; phylum Pseudomonadota; class Alphaproteobacteria; order Rhizobiales; family Rhizobiaceae; genus Rhizobium; species Rhizobium sullae. Next base: position 5,920 of record NZ_FWER01000041.1, on the reverse strand, counting down.
GACACGACTTCGTCGGGCGACGAACGCATGAAACTTGCCAGGTGCGAGATGTAGTTCCGGCCGCCATGATCGTTGACCGAGACGTTGGAGTCATAGATCGACAACTCGTAACCCTTACCCATCAAGCGTTCGGCCAAAAGCACAAGCGGGCTCTCACGCAGGTCGTCCGTGTCCGACTTGAAGGTCAGGCCGAGAAGGCCGATTTTCTTGGCCCCGGAGCGGTTGACGAGGCGGAAGGCGCGCTCGAGTTGGTATTGGTTCGCCTCGACAGTGGCGTCGAGGACCGGCGTCGACACGTTCTGCATCTTGCCGAAATGGCGTAGCGCCCGAAGATCCTTCGGAAGGCAGGAGCCGCCATAGGCGAAGCCGGGCTTCATATAGGCGCGGGAAATATTGAGTCGCGTGTCGGCGCAGACAACATCCATAACGACGTGGCTGTCGATGCCGACGGATTTGCAGAGATTGCCGATTTCGTTGGCGAAGGAAATCTTTACCGCATGCCAGCAGTTGTTGGTGTACTTGACGATTTCGGCGCTGCGGATCGGGATGACATGCGGCTTTACTTCGACCGAGGCGCAAAGGTCGTGTAGGGCCTGAATGGTTTTCTCATCGCCTTCGTACTGGCCAAAGACGATCGCACCTGGGCTGTAGTAGTCGGCGATTGCCGTACCTTCGCGCAGAAATTCCGGGTAGTATGCCAGGCCGAAGTCCACTCCGACCGTCTTGCCGGAGGCGCCTTCAAGGGCCGGGATGACCACCTCCTCGACCGTGCCTGGAAGGATCGTCGAGCGCATAACGACCATGTGGAAATCGCTCTTGTTGCGCAATGCACCACCGATCTGCTCGCAGACCAGCTTAACATAGCTCGTGTCCAGCGAACCGTCTTCACGGCTCGGCGTACCCGGGCAGCAGAACGAGATATCGGTCTCGTTGATCGCGGCGATATAGTCGCTGGTTGCAGTCAAAAGGCCGTTCTCGGCGCCCGTTTCGATCAGGTCAGGCAGACCCGGCTCGAAGATTGGAGAGCGACCTTCGGAGATGCACTTGACTTTGTATTGGTCCGGATCGACCGCGACTACTTTGAAGCCGTCTTTTGCAAGACAACCGGCTGATACAGCTCCAACATAGCCCGCGCCAAAAATACTTACGCGCCAATTTTTCTTGCCCATAAGCTGCACCTTTCCCGCAATGTTTGTTCAAAAAAGAATAGAAATGCCGCTTTTCTTACCGCCACATAAAATTCAAATAAATCTATATGTTGCGTCTGCGAATAGCACCCCTCTCAATTTCGCAATACAGCATCTGTTTATGACGTCAACATAACGAATCTCAGTTTTCAACATGCCAGGCCGGTAATATTTGCATCAAAATTGTGCAGACTCGTTTCGAGCCAATATTACGTGTAGTAATACATACGCGTGACATGCAGACTAAGATTTTGTTAACAATATCAACATATTAGAATATGATTAAAAGATGCGCAGAGGGCGCTTACTTTTTGTGCGCCGCAGCATTAACCAAAGCTTGATTTCGGTTGGTTTTTTTCAACTGAGGCAACTGCGCAACGCTCGGGCATCTGCGCCAACTGAAAAACGAATCAGCAGCTGACGCACGCTCTGCGCAAGAGCTCGCAACGGGGCGCAATGCTAAGTAGATCTTCGTCGCAATGCCGCGTGCCTGCCTCAAGATAGGGGTCGTCGAACGCATGGTGCCAATCCGTAAGCACAGTCAGCTTGGACAGCCAACGCTTCGCAGCCGGATAGCACATCGTCGCTCGTATTGACGATGAGCGCTCTCAAAGGATGACACATAGACCAACTAAATATGCAGAAGCGTCCCGTAATTAACTTTCACTTAAACCATTCCATAAATTGCCGTCATCAAAGTTAACTTCCAGTATACAAAATAAAAAATCGATTGTTTAAAGTTTTATACGTCAAAAACACGAAATATTGCTTTGTATTTCCTATTGTCTTCCCGAAGACGGGAGATAAATATGAGAATAAAAGCATTCCAAATCGGGACTATTATTGCACTCAACATATTCTCCCCAAACATCTGCGGCGCTCAGGAAGCGGCAACTGTGCCCGAAACGGTCACGATCCAATCGCCAAGCACCTCAAAGAGACAAACGGGTCTATTCTCAGATTTGCGTGGCCGTGTTTTCGGCACTTCTGACCAACAGGATGCCGCCACGTCAGTTGACAGCGCAACAGCGACAGCGGCTAGCACTGTCGACAAGGACTATACGATCCAAACGGGCAGTATTTCGTCCCTTTCCGCCGGCAACGGCGTCGGGACAGCCGGTGCGGAACCAGAGCAAGTTCCTCTTTGCGTCAGCATCCCTGCGCCACCCGCAACGCTGCAGACACAATCGAAATACAAGGCTGACGACAGTTCAAAATCCTCGATCGACGACGACGCCTTGCAAGCGCGCGATAGGACCGTGCAGCCAATCCGCAACTCTATTCGCCTGCTGACCAACATTGCCTATGCCGGATCGAACAGTTCGCTAGTGACCCAGGCGCGGGCAGAATGCGTGCTGCATAATGTTGATCGGTGGGCGTCTGCGAAGGCGTTGACCGACATGCGCACTGTTGACGCCTATCTTAGCCGCGACCGTTGGGTGGCCGAAATCGCACTTGCGGTTCGCTCGGCCAGCAAACGTGTGGAGCTCTCCAGTGAGCGCAAGGCGCTTTACTCGACATGGTTCAGCACACTTGCCCGCGATACCATGGACGCTTATTCGCTTCGCCTTGGCCCGAAGTCGAAGACAAATAATCACCGTTACTGGGCGGGTCTGTCGGTCGCTGCCGTGGGCTTTCTTCTCGATAGTGGTGATTTCAAGACATGGGGCAAAACGAGTTTCGAGATCGGCGCTTGCCAGGTAGATGATCGCGGTTTCCTGCCGGCGGAGCTGGCCCGCGGCGAGAAAGCCCTTGACTACCATGTCTATGCGTTGCGCCCACTCGCTGCCATCATCAAGCTCGCCTCGGACAACGGCGAGCCGCTTCAGTCAAAGTGCCTCGATAGGTTCAAACGTCTCACCGCGATGACGCGCGAGGCCCTACTGGATCCCACGGAATTCGAGCGTGTCGCCGGTCAGCGCCAATCGATAATCTCCTCGGAAACCAGCTACTCTGCAGCGTTGAAGCTCGACGCACTTCCGCTCCTATGAGACAGTCCGAAAGCGTTGCAAACGGTCGGGAAACTGACATCAGTTGCGCGTTGGCGAAGCCGGCAGTTTGATCTGTGCTGCTTCGCGCCATCTTTTCTGATCTATAATGGAAGTGCTTGTCGCGGCATTGCTGCCTAGCAGTAGCGCGCTGTAGATGGCCTGTTTCATGCCGTCGGCGCCGAGCTTGGCGAATTGAACCATGTCCATACCAAGTGCCGCACTCACCTCATCGATATGTCTTGGCGCTGCGAGATTTTCAATATCTACAAGCGCCGCCTTCAAAATTGCTCTTTGCTGAAAGTTCACAGGATCCTCCCATCCTTTTCCTAAGCTGATTTTCCCCCAAAAGCCCATTAAGGCGAAGTGTGGATGCCCATTCTTCAATTGTGACACGAATTGAAAGATCCTACAACTTCTTATATTATAAAATGGTAATATCCAATTTACGAATACAAAGCCGTGACTTGCGCGTGGGGAAGTACAAGCGGGTGGCCAAAATAGAAAGACGCTCAATGGCTGTAGATATGTCCTCGTCGGTTAAATCAATATGTGACCTCTTTTTGGGCTTGCCCCTAACTTAGACCTCTCACTTCGTGCAGTGCGACCACCTATTGTTCGTCAGAAGATAAAGTCACTGCTTTGAAGCTGAACGACGCCATCGACGTGGATCGAAAAGTCCGCAGTCCCATCCCCATTGATATCGCCGTAGATATAGGTCTCGGACCCTGTATTGACGTAGCGCAACTCGCCGACTTTCTCTGAGAATGCTCCAGTCCCGATGAAATCGAAGGCTTGACCGCCATTGACGGCGGTGTTCGCATCGATCACGCTGAGATTGATTATATCGCCTTCAGCCTGAGAAAACTGGTAGATGTCGTCGCGACCGATGGAGGTTAACGTCGACGGATCGAGCCAAGTGAAGACGAAGGTGTCGGCGCCTGTCCCGCCGTAGAGATTGTCAGCGCCTTCGTCGGCATAAAGTCGGTCGTCGCCGGCTCCTCCGTAGAGCGTGTCGTCGCCGTCGCCGCCCACCAGCTTGTCCGATCCTGCGTCGCCGTAAAGCCTATCACTATCGCTGTAGCCGTAGAGCGTATCATTGCCAACTCCCCCGACCAACCTGTCAGCGCCGCCCTGGCCCACGAGCATGTCGTCACCGTCTTGGCCATAAAGCCGGTCGGCGCCTTCGCCGCCATAGAGCCGATCGTTATCCCCGCCGCCACTGAGGATATCGTCGCCCTCACCTGCAACGATCGTGTCGGCACCGGCGTCACCGCTCAGGTCATCGATACCTGCCCCACCGTAGACGATATCGTCTCCGTCGCCGCCGGTGATCGTATTCGCGCCGGCTTCGCCCTTGAGTGTGTCGTTGCCGGCACCGCCATCGATTGTGTCGTTACCGGCACCGCCGTAGACGATATCATCGCCCGCCCCTGCGGAAAGCACATCGGCGCCGTCCTGTCCCTGGAGCTTGTCAGCGCCAGAGCCACCCACAATCCTGTCGTCGCCAGCGCCGGCGCGAACTACGTCATCGCCACCATAGCTGTAGATGACGTCAGCAAGCTCACCGCCTGTAAGCACATCATTGCCGATCGTACCGGTTGAATCTGCCGAATAGTCGCTCGTGCCGTCATCGGCTGTCACGGTGCTCACCAGGCCGCCCAACCCGTCTCCTGTTTCGTGAGAAAAATCAAACCCATAAAATGATACCTGGCCAGCGCCGGTACTGTTCGTTTCATTGTTTCCCAGATAGGCACCCGCCTTGAAGTAGAACTGTTCGCCGTCCCAGACAGAACTGACCGTTGTGACCGACTTGTAAGTGTACCCGTCGGCATAGACGATGACCGTCAGCGTATCGCCCTGGACGTCAATCTTGTAGGAGAACTGCTCCCCAAGGGAAACTTGCGGCGTGTCGCCGTCCGCATTGGTGAGCTCGAATTTCAAAGAATCGTTGCCGTCTCCGCCCTTGTCGCTCTTGAAATAGACCTCTCCATTGTCCCAATAGAGCCTGACCAGCTCCTCTTCCGAACCATGAATCTGGCCGACGACGATACGCCCATCCGCACCATCCATCGTTTGCGGCGCCTCATCGACCTTCAAGGTCGCGGTCATAGTGCCTCCCTCATCTACGCTCCAGGAGGCTAACGAGTGACCATCCATCTCGCGCAGCTCCGACCTCGCGCAGGTTGTACCCTTGGTCAAGGCGCCGTCAGTGATCGCGCGAAACACCATCGCCCCATCGTCGGCTGTATAAAAATAGGACGAATGTTCGAAACCCGTGAGATCTAGAACTTCCAAAGCCGTACCAACGGTTCCACCGTCCTCGTCGATCGGCAGGCAGAGTTTCCAGCTCACTAAATCGAAGTTATCGGAATTTGTCGCCACTAACTCGTCCTCAAAGGGGGGATAATATCTCGTCTCATCAGGAACTTGGGTCTATGCGGCCATCGAGACTGTTCGTCGAAGACGCTAACAAACTCTGAGAGCGCTTCGGTACGAATGATCTCCGACGAAAGAGCTGAAACCGCTCCATCAATCGTTTTGCTTGCCCTACTATGCAGGAAGAATTGCTACGGGAACGTAAAGGTCACCGCGAGGGCCTAACATTGCAAACGCCCATGCCGAGCATAGCGGTGCCTTGTATGGCCGGAGGCGCAAAAGCCCCAATCAATCGCGGCCGTCGACGCCGTGCTGTTCGTCACGCCCGAATACAATCGATCCATACCCGGCGGGCTGAAAAACGCA
>NZ_FWER01000252.1 GCF_900169785.1 Rhizobium sullae | reverse complement strand
GATCCGCTTCGGCGTCAGGCCTTGCTTCTTCAGCAGCCTGACCAGCAATCGCCTGGCGGCTTTGGGTATCGCGGCGGGCTTGAACGATCTCGTCGAGAACGTAACCGTCTTGGTCAACGGCACGCCAGAGCCAATGTTTGCGGCCGCCGATGGAAATCACCACCTCGTCCAGATGCCAGATATCCTTTCGCGAAGGCCTCTTTCTGCACAACTGCCTGGCATAAGCCGTTCCGANGATGCCAGATATCCTTTCGCGAAGGCCTCTTTCTGCACAACTGCCTGGCATAAGCCGTTCCGAATTTACGACCCCATCTCCGGATCGTCTCATGGGAGACGACGATACCGCGCTCCAGCAGCATCTCCTCGACCATCCTCAGGC
>NZ_FWER01000134.1 GCF_900169785.1 Rhizobium sullae | reverse complement strand
CGGACGTGCAGATTGCCGTGGTTGGTGCGGCGGTAAGTGAGCCGGTGGATGAGCCAAGGATAGCCATGGAAGGCGAAAATGATCGGTTTGTTCTTGGTGAACAGAGCATCAAAATCGCGATCCGGCAGCCCGTGCGGATGCTCTTCCGGCGGCTGCAGCTTCATCAGGTTCACCACATTGATGACGCGGACCTTCAGCTCCGGCAGGTGCTTCCGGATCAGATCGACTGCTGCGAGTGTCTCGAGCGTCGGGACGTCGCCGCAACATGCCATCACGACGTCAGGCTCGGTGCCCTTGTCGTTGCTTGCCCATTCCCAAATGCCAAGGCCTTCACTGCAATGCTTGATGGCCTGATCCATTGTCAGCCACTGCGGGGCAGGCTGCTTGCCGGCGACAACGACATTGACATAGTTGCGGCTGCGCAGGCAATGGTCCGTGACTGAAAGCAAGGTGTTCGCATCCGGGGGCAGATACACGCGGACGACATCCGCCTTCTTATTGACCACATGATCGATGAACCCCGGGTCCTGATGGCTGAAGCCATTGTGGTCCTGCCGCCAGACGTGGGAGCTCAGGAAGTAGTTGAGCGAGGCGATCGACCGCCGCCACGGGATCTCGTGGCAGACCTTCAGCCATTTGGCGTGCTGGTTGAACATCGAGTCGATGATGTGGATGAAGGCTTCGTAGCAGGAGAAGAAGCCGTGCCGGCCGGTTAGCAGATAGCCTTCCAGCCAGCCCTGGCATTGATGCTCGCTGAGCACCTCCATCACCCGTCCGTCCGGCGCCAGATGATCGTCCTCCGGATAGATATCCGCCATGTAGCAGCGGTTGGTGACTTCCAGCACATCCTGCCAGCGATTCGAGTTGTTTTCGTCAGGGCTGAACAGGCGGAAGTTGTTGCTCTTCATGTTCATCTTCATGATATCGCGGAGAAACGCCCCCATCATCCGCGCCGATTCGGCGATGGTTGCTCCAGGGCTCGGCACGGATACCGCGTAGTCCTGGAAGTCGGGCATCTTCAGGTCCTGCAGCAGCAAGCCGCCGTTGGCGTGCGGGTTGTCGCTCATTCGGCGATGCCCTGCGGGGGCAAGCGCTGCCAGCTCCGGTTTGAACCGGCCTCCGTCGTCAAACAGTTCCTCGGGGCGGTAGCTCTTCATCCATGCTTCGAGAATGTGGAGGTGTTCCGGCTTGTCCATGTCGCCCATCGGCACCTGGTGCGACCGCCAATAGCCCTCCGACTTCTTGCCGTCTATCTCAGGCGGGCAGGTCCAGCCCTTGGGTGTGCGGAAAACAATCATCGGCCACATAGGACGCTTTACGTTGCCCCTGTCGCGGGCATCTGCCCAGATTTCCTGGATATCCGCCATTGCGGTGTCAAGTACGCCTGCCAGTTGCTGGTGCACGCTCGCGGGGTCATCGCCCTCGACGAAGTATGGCGTGTAACCCATGCCTTCGAAAAATTTCCTCAGCTCGTCGCGGGGAATGCGGGCAAGGAAGCACGGGTTGGCGATCTTGTAGCCGTTCAGGTGCAGGATAGGCAGCACACAGCCATCGCGAGCAGGATTCAGGAACTTATTGCTTTGCCAGCCTGTCGCAAGTGGCCCAGTTTCGGCTTCCCCGTCGCCGACGACGCAGGCGACAATGAGATCCGGATTGTCGAACGCCGCTCCGTAGGCGTGGCTGAGGGCATAGCCCAGTTCGCCGCCCTCGTGGATGCTGCCGGGTGTTTCCGGAGCAACGTGGCTGGGGATGCCGCCTGGAAAACTGAACTGTTTGAACAGCCTCTTCATGCCCTCCGTGTCTTGGCCAATGTTGGGATAGACTTCGCTGTAGGTGCCTTCGAGATAGGCGTGAGCGACCAACGATGGCCCGCCATGTCCCGGCCCGATGACGTAAATCATGTCAAGATCATCGCGTTTGATAACGCGATTGAGGTGGGCGTAGAGCATGTTCAAGCCTGGCGACGTGCCCCAGTGACCAAGCAGCCGGGGCTTTATGTGCTCGCGCCTTAGCGGTTCTTTGAGCAAAGGATTGTCGAGAAGATAGATCTGTCCGACCGACAGGTAGTTCGATGCCCGCCAGTAGGCATCCATTGACTGCAATTCTTCCGCCGAAAGGGGGCCGTCCGCTGCCGTGTTCTCGTTTTTAGCGACCTTTGCGTCTCCTGCCGTTTTGAGCGAAACCATGGGTGCCTCCTCCTCTGAGCCCAGATTGCTGCGGTAAGATCTTCCAAGGTGAGAAATCGTCGAATTTTCTTACTGTTAGCGACTGGGGCGAACGCCTCGGCATGGGATGCTGGCGGCAAGGGCACAATTCGTAGCGCGGTTGTTATCGACCGAATATTTGCCACAGCAGCGTGTTTGGACATGAGCCTGAAACGCTGGCACGCCCGTGATTACCGCCCAGCCCCTATTTCCTATGTCCCGCTCGGCTATCCAAAACAGCTTCGTCCCAGTTCGCAAATATTAAAGCGTGCTAATATTCGCACGAAAGGCATCCGAAGCACAGCTAAAATCGAAGGTACCCGAGGTTTAATCCGAAGGCGTGATCGCAGATCCTTTCGGATCTTCGGAGAAGTGCTCAACCACTCCTCTCACGCCGCGAACACTTTCGGCAGCAACGCGCGCCGCCTCCTTGCACTCTGCCGTGTCAACGTTTCCCCATAGGTGAGCCACACCGTCGGTTACGGCTACGGTCACGTCTTTTCCGAGAAGACCCGTATTTTCGCTGAGCCGTATCGCAATGCTGCGACGGACGGCTTCGTCACCTCGCGCGGTTTCGTCTAGATCGGCTGTAACAATCACTTTCAGAAGATCTGCACGACTGATGATGCCGACCAGCACGCCCTCTCTCATAACGGGAATGCGCTTGATGCCATGCTTCTGCATCAACCCCGAAACCCGTCCAAGCGACGCGTCCTCTTCCACGACCACTGGCGCGCGGCTCATGACGTCTGCAACCCGCCACGCGTTACTCTTAACGTAAGCCGTAGCTTGCTCCTCGGCGGTAAGTACTGACGTTCCGAGTTCGGCGATGGCTCCCCGCCCCAACTCCGTTCTGCGCAGCAGATCACCCTCACTGATGATCCCGACGAGGCAACCCGCATCGTCGATGACCGGAACACC
>NZ_FWER01000131.1 GCF_900169785.1 Rhizobium sullae | reverse complement strand
CGACTGCAGAGCATGGGCGGTAAACTGAGCTGTGTCGGCATCGGCGATTAGCGGATGGCCAGTGCTGCCGAGGCCATAGGCGATCGAGGTGACCTTGGCGCCGTCCGCGCCGCCGTCGAACACCATCGTGCCGGTCGCGGAGGTCTCAATGAACGAGCCGTTGGCATTGGCGGTTTCCTGGACCGTGATGCGGCCGGAATAGCTTGCGGTTGGCATGTCGTCATTGACTTCAACGCGGATGATGCTGGTGGTCGTATCGCCGTCGCCATCATGGAAGGCGACGGTTGCATCGACGCGCAGCATGTCGATCGGCGAGCCGTCGGCTTTTGCGAAATGGTCGACCGCCTGCAGAAGCTTGGCGGTGACAGTCGTACCATTTGCGGCGAGCTCGATCACGGCGTTGCCGATAGTGCCGACGTAACCGGTAATCTTCGTGCCGTCGGCGGAAAGCTGGAAGGTGAGCGGCTGGCCGTCTGCCTTGAGTGGCGAAACATACGTCGCGCCGGGGCTCGCCAGCGTGAAGTCGATATTGCCCTGCATACCTGGGCCGAGGTCGAGATGGACCGCGCCGGTGAAGGTGGTCACGCCTGCGCCGTCAGCACCGTAATTCACCGTGAAGCTCTTCGATTCCGTATCCGGCGTCGAGCCGTTGATGTCGGCTTCACTGAGCGTGATGTAGCGGTCGACATTTCCGGCGACCGGAACGTCGTCCTTGATGCCGACCCCGAAGGTGCCGGTGATCTTGTCGCCGTCGCCGTCCGTCGCCGTGTAGGTGACGCTGATTGCCAGATTATTGGCGCCGTTGCTGGCCGGGCCATGCGCCAGCGTGTTGTCGAGCAGCGAGAAGGTGTAGGTGCCGTTGCTGTTCAGCACGATCTTCCACGAGCCGTCATTGGCCGTCAGCGAATGGGTCGCATCCGACCAGGTCGCCTGGCTGGCGGCGAGAACGACCTTGCCGCCGTCCGCACCGAGCGAGATGTCGAGATAGCCGCTCGCCGAAAGACCAGGCGTATGCGGCGAGGTGCCGTCCGGCAGGTCGTTTTCGGACAACGAGAGGCCCGAGGCAACTGGCCTGTCCAGAACCGGGCCGTCGTCATCGAAACGGATGGCGTTGCCGATCGAGACCGACTGGCTGGCAATATCGCCGTCGCTGTCGATGGCGGTGACCACGGCGGAAACCTTGCCGGCGAGGTCGATCCTGTCGTCGTCCGCCTTGTTCACGTTCGGGTTGGACAGCGACAGATACTGGGCCACGCTGACGCGTCCGTCGGAGTCGACGTGGATTGCGAATGCCGCCTCGCCCGTCGGAATGCGGCCGACGACGATGCCGTTTTCCAGTGTCAGCGTGATCGGCGCGCCGGCGGTCGTGGTGAGGCCCGAAGCAGCATTGTCGATCCGAAGCGTTAGGCTGGCGGCGGCCGGTCCATCCGCGCCGACGGAAACAGTCGTATCCACAACATCGTCACGCGCATAGACCACCCGCGTGTCCGGATCACTGCCCGCATGCGTGACGCCGGCGAAGAGGTTTCTAACGCTCCGCTCTCTCGTGTTGTCGTCGTTATCGTCGCCGCCACTCTCGTCGATGGTGACCGAGCCGTCCCGGAAGATGCTGACGACCGGCGCATCGTCGGTGATCGTCACGATGAGCTTGCCGCCGAGCGTGATGCTGTCGCCGTCGCGGTCGATCGCCTGGATGACTGAACCGAAGTCAATGCCGGAAACCGTCGCCGAACCGGACTGCAGGTCATTGCCGCCGCCCGATGCATGGTCGAGCTGGTCATACTGCTGGAACTGGAAGCTGCCGTCGCTTTCCAGCGTCAGAGACAGGACCGGGCGGTCGGCGAACGGATTATAGGCTGGGCTGCCGGTATTGACATAGCCGATGATCATGTTGCCGATCACGGTGTAGGACAGTTCGCCGCCCTGCGACGACAAATGCAGTGCAGCGAGCGTCTGGGTGGCATTGGCCGTGACGGAGAAGCCGCCACCTTGAGCCGCGCCGTCGGCGCCAAAGGCGACCGTCGAGGCGACGGAGCCGGTAACCGTTGCAGAAAAGCCGGTGGGCAACAGATTGAACTCGGAAGAGGAGCCATCCTGCTCACCGTCGAACGGGCTGTTGCCCTGCGACAGGAAGTTGAAGATGTCGCCTTCATCGGATGTGACCGCAACTGCCGGGCCGGACAGGACCGGAGCGTCGTCGCGGAATTGGATTTTGCCGCCGATGTCGATCGACTTGGTCGCGACATCGCCGTCGAAGTCGGTCGCGGTGACAACAGCAGAAATCTTACCGACAAGGTTCACCAGGTCATTGGAATCGCCGCCGTTCGGATGCTGAATCGCCTGGTACTGACCGATACTGACGCGGCCGGAGCTGTCGATGCTGATCGCAAAGACGGCATCGCCATGGGCATCGCGGCCAATGACAAGGCCGTTTTCTTCCGTCAGCGTAATCGCTTCACCAGAAATCGTCTTCAGGCCGGAATTGGCATCCGTGACGTCAAGCGTCAGCGAAACGCTCTTCGGTTCGTCCGCGCCCGCACTCGAGCCGTAATTGACGATCGCATTGCCACCGCGGGCATAGCCCAAGGCCTGCAGGCTTTCGCCGCTTTCCAAGCCTGCGAAGACGGAAAGCGCGCCGGTGTCGTTGCTGCCAGTATTCTGGCCGGCGGTTTCGTCATGCGTAACTGTTCGGCCCGTCAGCGAAATCGAAACGGTCGGCAGATCATCGGTGATCGTCACGACGAGTTTGCCGCCGAGCGTGACGCTGTCGCCATCGGCATCGGTGGCCTTGATGACCGAGCCGAAGTCGATGCCAGCAATCGTGTGGCTTTCCCCCGCCTGCAAATCATTCCCAGCGCCCGGAGCGTGGTCGAGCTGATCATACTGTTGAAACTTGAAGCTGCCGTCACTGTTCAGCGTCATCGACAGGACCGGACGGTCGAAGAGAGGGTTGTAGCCCGCACTGCCGGTGTTGACATAGCCGATGATCATGTTGCCGATCACCGTGTAGGACAGTTCGCCGCCCTTCGACGATAGCTGCAATACGGAGAGTGTTTGGGTGGCGTCGGCAGCAAACGAGAAGCTGCCGACTCGAGCTGCACCGTCAGCGCCGAAAGAAACGGTCGAGGCAACCGAGCCGGAGACAGTCGCCGCATCGCCGAGACCAAACACCGAGGGCTCCGAAGACGAACCATCCGCCGTGCCGTCATTGGGGCTGTTGCCATGCGACAGGAGGAGATTTGAAATATCGCCTTCGTCGGAAGTAACTGCAATAACCTTTTGCGAAACAACCGGCACATCGTCATTGACGTTGATCGTCAGCGAGCCGGTCGCAGTGTCACCGTCGCCGTCCGTCGTCGTAAAGCCGATGGTGACCGGCAGGTTTTCTTCCGAAGCACCGGCGGTCGTGTGTACCAGCGGAGCGGAGAGATCGAACTTGTAGCTGCCGTCG
>NZ_FWER01000278.1 GCF_900169785.1 Rhizobium sullae | reverse complement strand
CGATATGGCTCGGGTTCGGCATATGCGGAATGCCGCGCTGATCGAGCAGCGTTCGCAGCTTGCGCACCCGGTCCTGATGGCGGGCGCGCTCGATCTGGCTGACCTTCAGGTGCTGGATCGAGGCCACCGCACCGGCCGCCAGCGCCGGCGGCAGCGC
>NZ_FWER01000130.1 GCF_900169785.1 Rhizobium sullae | reverse complement strand
AGCCGTGACCGGCGCAACCGCCTGACGTCTCACACAAGCGCCTTGTTCCGACCTTGATCAAACAACGTGACATCGCCGGTCGCACCGTTACTTGTCAGCTCGAAATGATGACCGGGGGCGGCGGCACAAGATTGCGGCATTGGCAGCTGCAACCCCATCGAAGGACGAATTCCATACTGAACGCGCGCTGGGCGCACTTCAACAATCATGCAGCCAACCAGTTTCGGCGCTCCTCGCCCGTTGCACGTCGTCGTCGACTGCGCACCAGTCGCAAATCCGACATATGTCGATGCCGACTTCCGCACCTCGATGAAGCACGATCAGTTTATCTGCTTTGCGATACATGTGTGAGGCGACATACGCGCGACGGTGCCCTTCATCATCAACGATTTCGAATATATACCTCAAACAATCACCCGGAGCAATTGCACAATCTGAGGAGTATTCGCCAAGCGCTTGTGGGAGGCTTGTACCCTTCCGGCCAAAGGATCGCTTCCATTCTGCCGGATACGCGGCTCCTAGCGACGAGTAACCGGTGGCTTCGCGCATTAATGCAGCCACTTCTGCCTTCTGCGCGCAGTCAAGCTGCAATCAGCCTCGTGATGCAAGTGACGAAGATATGACGAGAATGCCGTCGCGAACGAACAGCGTTTTAGCCGGCGAGCCTCATTGGTAGTTCAACCATCAAAACCGTAGAAGCCCTAGCGTTTTTGTATGCCGGTGCTTCGAACTTCTCCTTTGAGTCCACCTCGATGGCACCGACCGACAGAAGGCGGCGGTGGAGCCGACATCTCCCTTATATTTCGCGTCGTTTCTCGCCGGCGGGGAGCATGACCGGCTTCGCCGCCCCGATCCAAACGGCATCATGGACCAAAGCGGTATACTAGAATAGTTGCTATTAGCAGCGCAGGCTGCACGGGAAGGTCAAGCGGCGCTTCCACATTCCTAAAGTCACCGGTGTTTACGCATTTAATCAACTCGATCCATAATGCCGGACTGAATGGCCAGGGCGGTGTACTGCGAGGCGTCCAGCGGCAGATCTCCAAACGCGAGTTGACAAAGAAGGTAGTTGGCACCCGCCTCTTCCAGCTGATCAAGGAGAGCCCGGCGCGCAAAAGTTTCCGTTCCTACCACGCACAACTCGCTCTCGATTGCGGCATCCAAGGTCAGCGGCAAGTTTGGCGGAAGGGGGATCGCGTTGGCATCGTACAGGAATTTGAAGTTCCTGACCCATCGATCGTAAGCAGGTGCCGCGAGTGAATGGGCGTGCGCGGCAGAGTGTCCGACCACTACCATTCGGAGCAATCCGAGAAAAGGCGCTTGGTCGTCCGCGTCAGTGTTTTGCTCTGGATGGGAACGGAAGGCATCAGTAATTTTGCGAACCACAGACGCGGGTCCTAGGCACGCGATATTTGCGCCGTTGGCAGCGGCCCAAGCCGCAGATTCGGGCCGGTTGGTGGCGATCCATGTAGGCGGATGCGGACGCTGATGAGGCCGCAGCGTCAAAGGGACATCGTTTAGCTCAAAATGCTTACCTTGGTAGGATAGTGTGCCGCCCTTCATTGCCTTCACGAGGATTTCGCTGGCTTCGATGTAGCGCTCCGGCACCGCGTCTGCACCAATCCCGAAGTAATTCAATTCGATCGGGAGAGAGCCGCGCCCTATACCAAGCTCGAGCCTACCACCGCTCAATTGGTCCAGCATACAGATCTCTTCAAACGCGCGTAACGGATGAGAAAGGCTGAGCAACATGACCAAGGGGCCCACACGAAGTTGCCGAGTGCGCTGTGCGACGCTCGACAAGAACAAATTCGGCGATGCGCCTCTCCCATGCGGGGTACAATGGTGCTCCGCGAGGTGATATGCATAAAAACCGAGCCGATCGCATGTCTCGGCTAACGTCAGGCGGTCGGCGTACTGTTGTGCGATGTCGCGACCGTCCTCGTCTAAGTGATCAAAGATGCCGACGGTTAGCTTCGAAGGGAAGGTGTGTCTCATTCCGTCATCTCCAACTTTCATGAACGAGCTAAGGCGTTGATCCAAGCGATCTGAGACGTGACCTCTTCCTGAGTGGAAATGGTCTTGTGCCTAGCTTGAATTTGTTTGGGCTTTGCGCTGGCTATGCCCCAGATCATCGAGGTATTTGGACGTTGCGCGCACGATTCAAGGTCGCTCAGCTCCCAGAATGTCGCTGACCGCCGCAAGAAATACATCCATTTGCGCTTTTGTACCGATGCTAACACGGATGCAGTGTTCCAGACCTCGATCGGGGAAGACTGCAACTAGTATCTTTTTCTGCTCCAGCGAGGCTTGCCACCAGACCCCGTCTCGTCCTGCTGGCACATGGGCCAGCAAGAAGTTCGCGTGCGAGGGAGTTACAGAGAAACCAAGTTGCGACAGCGCCGTGCTCACCCGCTGCCTCTCATGCTTAACATGCTTGTGGTTTTCGTCGTAGGCGGACCGATGCGCAAGGATGCCGATTCCAACCGCATGGCCGATCACGTTCATATTGAAGACGTTCTGGATGTTTCGTAGCCTACCAATGACCTCAGGATGCCCAAAGCCGAGCCCAATGCGAATACCGGCGGCCGCGTAGCTCTTCGAGAATGTTCTTAAGAGCAGGAGGTTCGAGTAACGATTAATGAGGCGCAGAGCGTCGTCAGGGGCGAAGTCAACGTAGGCCTCATCCAATACGATCAAGCGGTCCGACTGTGCTAGAAGGCGTTCGATGTCGGCGATCGAAACAAATGTTCCGGTCGGGTTGTTCGGATTCGCGAGCAGAATAAACTTGGCATCTTTTGCGGGTCCGAGAAGCAATTGCTCTAACGGCAATGAATGAGCTTCGCCCCACCCAATTTCCAGAAATTGAGCACCCTGCAGAACCGCCAGTTTTCGGTTGAACGAAAACCCCGGAGACATCATCGCCACAGCGTCACCCGGAGCAAGGAATGCCCTGTAGATGAGCCCGAGAAGTTCAGACGATCCGTTCCCGGCGATCACCTGATCCCTGGAGAGGCCGTAGGCATGGGCAGCTGCTTCCCTCAGGCTGGTATTGTCATCTTCTGGATACAAATATTGTCGTTCGAGGGCTGCAACAGCGCTCGCCCTTACGGGTGGCGGCAATGCAAAGGGGTTCTCATTCGTGTTTAGCTTGACCCAACTAGCATCCGGTGCTGGGCTGGACTCCAAACAATTCAGCTTCATGGCCATTGCGAAAGAGACGAGAGTACGCTCTGCAGTTTTGCGTCAGACAAATTTTTCTCCGTTCAGTAGCCGAGGGCAGGCGCATTGTCCGCAGACCGTCGGATGCCCGGGTTATGCTGGACGTGTTCTACTAAGGTTTGGCGCAACCGGTAAAATGATCTTTTTGCATGTCATCATTCACCGAATGGATACAGCACGTGCCCTTTTAGGGCTTTGGGTGATGTCACGTTGTCATGCATGGTCAGCATGATGATGCGGGTTTCGGGCGATCGGACTCCAATCTCCGCTGCGGCCTCGAGGCCATCCACGCTGCCCATCCGTATGTCGAGCAGGGCAATATCCGGTCGGAGACTCTCGCTGAGAGTTACCGCGCTCATGCCGTCTG
>NZ_FWER01000243.1 GCF_900169785.1 Rhizobium sullae | reverse complement strand
AACATCCGCGGCGGGCGCCCGCCGGAGCCGGAAGCCAACGGCAAGCGCTACCTCAAGTTTCCCCTCGATACATTATAGGGAGCAGCATGGGAACGAGTACCGACCTTAAGGCAATGATGAAGGCGCGGCTTTCCCCCGCCGAAATGGCCAACCGGGCCGGAGAAGTCGCAGTCCTCCTGAAAACGCTGTCCCATCCGGCGCGCCTGATGATCGTCTGCACTCTTGTGGAGGGCGAGTATTCGGTCGGCGAGCT
>NZ_FWER01000129.1 GCF_900169785.1 Rhizobium sullae | reverse complement strand
GTTCGCCCGTCCGTCGCTCGGCCGATCATTTGCCGCGATCACGACGCTGGCCGTCGACTTGGTGGAAAAGGAAAATGCATACGAGATTACGGCCGAGCTGCCGGGCATTGATCCGAACGGCCTTGAAGTGTGGGTTTCCAACAATTTGCTGACGATCAAGGGCGAAAAGCAGGAAGCCAAGGAAGACAAGCAGAAGGAATATTACGTCTCCGAGCGCCGCTACGGCTCTTTCCAGCGCAGCTTCCAGCTGCTGCAAGGTGTCGATACGGCCAAAATCGAAGCGTCGTTCAACAATGGCGTTCTAACGGTCAATCTTCCGAAGAGTGCAGGGGCGCAGGAAAGCGAGCGCAAGATCGACATCAAGGCTGGATGACCTTCCCTGCAGGCATGCTGGCTACCAATCCGGGCGTGGTACGCTATTTTAGATCGCAGGGAGGTGTTTGGGTGTTTGAGCTTCGTGAAATGAGCAACAAGGAATGCGTGGAACTGCTGCAGCGAGCACACTTCGGCCGGATTGGATGCTGCAGGGAGGCCTGTCCTTACATTGTCCCAGTCTATTTCGCCTATGAATCGAACACGATCTACAGCTTCTCGCTGGCGGGCAGGAAGATCGAATGGATGCGGGACAATCCAAACGTCTGCTTCGAAACCGAAGAACACGGCGGCGGCAGGGGTTGGAACAGCGTCATCGCCACGGGCAAGTTCCACGAGTTGCCCGATATTGAACCGTGGCGCGCCCAAAGACTGCATGCATGGTCACTTCTGCAAAAATATAATGACTGGTGGGAAATTGGCGCCCTGAAGCCGGAGTCGATGCAGTTGGAAGCTACGATCGACCCGATCTACTATGCGATCAACATTCAAACACTCACCGGACGGTCCGCCCGGCCGGTCGAGCAGCGATGATGTCTTTGCCGCTGATCACGGCGGATCGCTGCGAGTTGGGACCGAAGTCATCGTTGAGGTTGTCGCTCATGCGTGCTTGAGTTCCGGTGACGCAGCGTCAATTCCGCCGGGCGACATGGCCGTAATCGTCATCTTCATAGTCATCGCCTGCAAACCTTTCCAGGCTCTTTGATCTGAGAATCCGAAGCCCGTGCCGCCCCTCGGGTACGAGAATGCCGCGACCGGTGAGTTTGGTGATGGTGCGGGAAACCGTCTCTATGGTCAGTCCGAGGTAATCGGCAATATCCAGCCGTGTCATCGGCAGATCGACGATCGTGGTCAGCGGGCTTGTCTGTTGTTGATGACGCAGGCGCTCCAGCAGGAAACTGCAAACCCTCTCCTCCGCGCTTTTGCGTGACAGCAGCACCATCTGGTTTTGCGCCGCTGCCATCTCATCACAAAGGCGATCGAAAAGTTGAGGATGGAGCGAAGGCGACGAATTTACGGCATCTTGAAATTCGCGACGGCCGAACCGGCGGAAACGCGTTAGCGTCACAGCCTCTGCGCTATAAAGATAACGATCTCTCAAGGAAACGCCAACGAGATCGCCGGGGAAGAGAAAACCCGTGATAATGCGGCGACCGTCGCTGATAATCTTGAAGACGCGCAAAACGCCGTCTACCACTTCATAAAGGTGCTTTGCTTCATCGCCTTCAAGGAAAAGGGTCGATCCCGCTTCGATTTGGTCGAGCGCCTGCTTGTTGAAGAGCGCTTTTATCGTCAGCGGCGGGTTTGTCGCATTCGCGTTGACGGGAAAACGATTGAAATGCTGTCCAGTGGTTGCGGCATACATGGCAAAGCCCCCTGTTTGTCTCTGCCAGTAGTTCACGCCTTTCACGTAACTTGCCGATGCCAGCTCTGCGATAAAAGGAAATAGTTTGTAACAATACGTAACATGCGGCACTCACCCCATTATAAGGCCATGGTCCCAACGGGCGAAAAATGCAGGATCGCGCATGCGCCGCCAATTCTCCGGCTCGAGCGTCCATATCCGGATTGATGCGCATTGAGCCAAACTGGCCACGTCCTTCACGTGTTTCAGCAAGGCACGAGCCACTCCCTCCTGGTCCGCCGCGCTGATGGCTACCAGGAACGGAACATCGAGAAGTTTGCCGACGATCTCATGGTCGCGGATGCGGTAGATGCACAAGCCCTGAACAACGCCTGCACTATTGGTGGCAGTGACGACCTCCTCCAGTTTGAGGAAGCTTTTGGCCGTCTGCTGCCATTCCGCAAGTGTAAGTGCCGGTACGACGGCTTGAACGAGCAAATAGGCACGGTCCACCAGGTGCGGCCGAAGGACATCAATATCGTAGTAATCTCCGGTCATGCTGCCCTACCTTTCAGATGCAGTGAGAATTGCGTCNGGCCGAAGGACATCAATATCGTAGTAATCTCCGGTCATGCTGCCCTACCTTTCAGATGCAGTGAGAATTGCGTCTTGCGGTTGGCTGCTGCTGTTGCCGCATGCATGAGGCGGCCCTCTATCTCAGATATCTGCGAGGAGCCCGTCCCTGATCGATTTAGTGACTCCAGAAAATGGGTAGCCTGGCGGTCTCAAGCATTGAGCGTGTGACCCCGCCAAAGATTCGTTCCCGAAGGCGGGAATGGCTGTAGGCTCCCATGACCAGAAGCTCGGCGCCAACATCAACCGCGTGCTGTTTTAATACCTCATCAACGGGCCTGCCGCCGCTCGAAAGGACATCAACGGCCACGGGAATGCCATGACGTGCGAGATACGTCGCAATGTCGGCCCCTGGTTCTTCTCCGCTTGCAGACGATCTTGCAACCGGATCAATCAACGTGACATGTACCTCGCTTGCGGATTGCAGGGCCGGCAACGCCTGCTGAACTGCCCGGGCGGCCTCTGGCCGAGAGTCCCAGGCGATTAGAGCCGACCGCGGTGTAAGGTTGGCTGCCTGATCTGTCGGGTTGAAAAGCAACGGCGCAGGCGATTGGAACAGGGCGCCGTCGAGAACGCGTTTGCAAAGGTCTTCGTCCCGCCCGGTCTGTCGGCCGACGAGCGTCAGGTCTGCATAGAGTGCGCGCTCGGCGATATCTTCATCGGCCCAGGCAAATTCGGTATAGATGTCCTGGACATCAAACGACAGGCCTGAGGCCTTGAGCATTTCCTTGACCGTTCCGGCCTGCTCGGCGAGCTTGTCAATGTCGCCCTGACGTTCTTCGAGCCATACCGTTGAGATCGCCTCGGCGTAGGAGCCGAAAGGCGGGGGCGCGGCCATCGCGATGATCACCGTCGACAGGTGGGCCTCGATTGCCTGGCTCAAGGCAATCGCGTTCTTGAGATCCTCTTGGAAGTGATTAACGCCGAGAACGGCGAGAATGGTTTTGTAGCGCATGTTCGTGCCTCCGCGCTCGGTAGTGAGCATGGTTTGACGATAGCGATTGGCCGGAAAGATGCTTTGATCCGCGTCAATCTGGCGATGCCGGCCAGCCGTAACTTGACGCTGATGCCGGGATCAATGCCTTGAACCCGCGCCTCCTCCCGGCACCGTTGTTTCTGAGCTACCGCACAGGCGTGTCTGCGCGTGGTAACGCAATCATTCGCTCGATCACCTCCCGCTATGGATTTTCGCGCTGCTTGTTTGTCCTTTGACCAGCATCAATGTCGTAGCCGTTCCGCTGACCTAGAGTGCTGGCAAGAAAAGCGGAGACGAGCCTCAATGGATGTGAGATCTTTCTTACTCGTGATCGCCCCAACTGCTTCGAAGATCGATGTGCAAAACGCATTGACCTTGGCCGCAGTGGCAAATGATCACCTCGCAGTGCTGGTTACGGCGATTGCTGACCCACCGACTGTCGGGGATTATCCGGTCGGCGAAATCTGGCTCGACAAACGCGAACGCGACTTGGCCAGTGTTGAATCAGAAGTGGTGCGCTGCAAGGAGCAATGCGAGCTGGCCGGGCTATCGTTTGACGTCGATAGTGTCTATCCCGAGCGCGCCTGGGCGGACGCCGCCATTGCGGCGCGCGCATTGTGTTTTGATCTCGTGCTGATCGGTTCGAGCGCTTTGCGTGATCCTGAGCTGACGCGCAGCCTCATTGGCGGCGTTCTGTTTGATGCTGGTCAACCGGTAGTGCTTCTGCCAGATCGGCCCTCGACCTTGTGCCCGAGAAAGGTTCTGCATGCCTGGGATGGGAGCCTCCCCGCAGGGCGCGCTGTACGAGCAGCGCATGATATCCTTGTTGCCGCAGAGGAAGTCCATGTCGTGCTTGTGGACCAGCCGCGCTCAAGGTTCGAGGGCGGAGACGAGCCAGGCGCCGGTATGGCCAGCTATCTTGCCCGACACGGGATCAATGTCGTGGTCGACCGGGTTGCCAGTTGCGGCCGTCCGATCTCAGACGTTCTGGTACGCCATGCGCTAGAGATCGGCGCCGACCTGATCGTCATGGGTGCCTATGGTCATTCACGGCTGCGCGAGCGCATCTTTGGCGGCGTGACGAGGGCGATGATCGATCAACTGAAACTGCCTGTATTGATGGCGCACTGAAAGCGAGGGCTTCAATTGTGAAGAAGATCAAGATTCCGCAGAAGAGCTGGGTGCTTGTCTGCGACAGCTCTAAAGCGTTGTTGCTGCGCAATGACGGAGTACGTGTCGGACCGTTCACCGCGCGATCCCGACCAAGACGTCAATCCATGGTGACGGCTTCATAGGAGGGTTCGCTTGCCGAATACAAAAGAGCGCTGATCACGGAAGAAAGACGCGCTCAACATCTGGCTTTGAGGGCAGGCACGATCGATGTCCTTCGTCGAAGCGCAGTCGCGTGCCATCCTGTTCGAGCCGCCTGAAACTTACGAAGAGGGCCTGGCGCCTATGCGCTCTCGGTTGCCGATGTTACCTTCGCCAAAAGGCACCGCCGTTCGCACAACCGGTTGGCCTTTGCGATCGAGCTTGCCTTGGTCCGAGATCTGGGGGCCTCTTCGGGCGGACGAAGCTCCGCCGCAGGCCATTATCTCGGTTGTCGCCGATCAGCTCGACATCGACCCCGCCGTTTTCGGCTCTATGCGCAACGGGAGGAAACACGCCGGGAAGGCCCGGTCGGCCGGACGCTGCGAAATTATGACGGTGCGGCGCATGCTCGGTCAAGGTCGAGATCGAAGAGGTTGAAGCGACGCGGCAATATTGATAATAGTTGATAACTGCACTGTGTAACAGCTTGGACCGAGGAGAAATTCACATGATCAGCGCGGATCTGGGTAGACAACTTGAAAGCTACATTCAGCAGCTCGTCGATGCTGGCCGCTACGGCTCGAAAAGTGAGGTTCTGCGGGAAGGCGTGCGACTGATTCAGGATCGAGAAACGAAACTGGCCGCACTGGATGCCTCGATCATGCGTGGCATAGCCGATGCTGACGCAGGCCGCACACATGCCGCTGAAGACGTCTTCAGCGAGCTACGGGCACGTTACCAGGCGATGGCGCTGGGGCAGGGTGAATGAAAGTTCGCTTTACGACTGAAGCAAAAGCGGATTTGAGGCAGATCGCTGACTACATCGCAAAAAACAATCCGCTCCGGGCATTGTCGTTCATTGATGAGCTGGAACAGAAATGCTTGTCCCTTGCCACTTCTCCAAAGGCTTTCCCTTTGGTGCCTCGATATGAAGGGCACGGCATTCGTCGCCGAGTGCATGGGAACTATCTGATTTTCTACCGTGTGGAAAACGAACAGGTTGTTATTCTCCACGCCCTACATGGTGCAATGGACTATGCCTCCATACTGTTTGAGAGCTAGACCGGATGATCTTGCAGAAGCGCTCGGCAACTTGCTTGAAAATGCTGCCTACCAGCGGACGAAGGTTTCGGTTCAAGCCCGGCGGCAGGCGGGTTTCATTATCATCGCGATCGCGGATGACGGTCCCCGGAAGAGCATTAGGAGGAGGCTCTTTCGCGCGGCGGCCGGCTCGATCGATCAGGAAGCCGTGTCGGCGTGCCGTGGCTGGGTCACAGCTGCGGGACATGCCCCTATCGCCGGTCGAAGGCTGAAAACCTCTGCGAACGGCCGGAGTTTACCGGCTATACGCGCGATGGCGGCTTTGCCACCGA
>NZ_FWER01000126.1 GCF_900169785.1 Rhizobium sullae | reverse complement strand
GCCAGACCGCACGCGCGATGATCTGCGGTGGAAAGCGGTGGTTCTTGTAGCTTACGGCCGGACTGTTCATCCCAACCTATTACCAGACAACCGTTAAGCCGCTGACAACGTGACATCACCGGATCGAGACCTAATTTCGAGAAGTGAGCCTCGGCACTGCTCGGTGGCGTCCACACGATCGACCGCTCAGATAAGCCAGTCTGTGTGAGAATGTGCGCTGAACCAATCCGCGCACAGCTCGCAACCGTCGTCTTGGGGTGCTCCTGGAGAAGGCGCGTCGTCGCCCAGTCCCAGTCGATAGTGTAAGTCCCGAGCCTCGCTGACGCTCGGCAGCACGGAATCCGCAGCGGACTTAGTTTGGAACGACTTGAATTCGAAGAGGTCCACAGGGAAGTCAGAGCCCTCATCGTCGAGCGACCGGGGATCGGGCAACTTCCATACTGGAAGAAGGTCCTCCAAGTCTGACTCGTCCGGCTTCATATCCACAGGGACTTCAAAGCGCTCATCCCCGAGCAACCGTACCGCGTCCTCGGGCGACGGTTCCCAAATCTCTCGAAAAAGGTCCTCCAAGTCTGGGTCTATAGGGTTATGCATGTCGTAACTCCTTTTCTGTTTTCGGGATAGGGGCTTCATGCCCAACCCCATAGGCCTCGTCACAAGATCAAACCGCGACGAGATCGATGCAGGTCAGGTGCAGTCGTCTTATCTGCATTGAGCAACACGGTAAAATCGTTTGTTTTCATAGCACCCATTCGCGCGATGGATTGAGCTAGAGCGCGTCCGATGAAAGCAGAATCCGCGTGAGGATTCTTTTTTAGAGCTTCTGTGATCCCCTCCTCCTGTCTTTGATTTGTCGGAGGGAATATGGCCCGAGCATTGAGTGATGATCTTCGCCACCGGGTTTTGGCTGCGTCGGCTGGTGGGATGTCCGCGCGGTCGGCTGCAGCGCGGTTCGGGATCGGGATTTCGACGGCGATTGCCTGGATCGCGAGCGCCCGGCAGGGTCAGGTGAGCGCTGCCAAGCAGGGTCGACCTGGAGGTTGCCGTCTCGACGATGATGAGGCTTTCATCATCGGCATGATCGAGGCGCCGAAGGACATCACGCTGAACGAGATGGTTTTGCGGCTGGAAGAGGGCCGATCCGTCTCTATCGGCCGCAGCACCCTCGACGTCTGGCTGCGCAAGCGCGGCTTCACATTCAAAAAAAGACCGCACATGCATTGGAGCAGGCGCGGCCAGACCTCCTGAAGCGGCGTCAGGACTGGTTCGATGCACAGCTTGATCTCGATCCAGCCCGCCTCGTCTTCATAGACGAGACGGGTCTTTCCACGAAGATGTCCCGGCTTCGCGGTCGCTCGCCGCGCGGAGAGCGTTGCCGATCGGGCGTTCCGCACGGTCATTGGAAAACTACGACGTTCACCAGGACGCTCAGGCTCTCCGGCATGACCGCGCCGATGGTCATTGACGGGGCGATGAACGGAGTGGCTTTCCGGGCCTATGTCGAGCAGGTTCTCGTGCCGACCCTCACGCCCGGCGGCATCGTCATGGAAAAGCTGCCGGCCCACAAGGCAGATGGCATCCGACAGGCCATAGAAACCGCCGGCTGCACGCTGACCCTATCTCCCGCTTTATAGCCCTGACTTCAACCCGATCGACAACGCCTTCTCAAAGCTCAAGGCGCTTCTGCGGCAAGGGCCGAACGCTCCGTCGACGCCCTGTGGAACACCGTTGGCGACATCGTCAAGCTCTTCGAACCGCAACAATGTGCGAACTACTTCGCAGCAGCAGGATATGACCCGGGTTAAAGTGGACGTGCTCTAATTCGAGCCTCATTGATGCTGACTCTCGGGATTCCAAAAACCGACGAATCTGAATACATAGCGCAAACAGGAGGTTTGCGATGGGGTCAGCGATTTTGTTGCGGTCAGACTTGGACGGGGACGGGTTGCGTCTTCTGGCACGGCATACAAAGGATGCCAGCCAGGCGCGTCGATTTATGATGGTGGCTCTCGTGCTGATGCTGCTCGGCTCGGCAGAGTCACGGTGCAGATCGTGCGTCACTGGGTGGTGCGGTTCAACGCCCGTGGTCCCGACGGTTTGATCAACGGCAAGGCTCCGGGCAAACCGACGATCAACGTGCGGCCTTGGCACAAGCCGTCGAGCGTGGTCCCACGCCCTATCTCGATGGGTCGTGCGCTGGCGTCGGTGCGATCTGGCCAAATGGCTTTGGGAGGAATTCCATGTCTCGGTCTCGATGGGCTACATCTGATCGAGATATCGCGAAACGTCGCCCATGATGCGCACGCCATCCCCATTATGGACCAGAGAGTTGGCTCACGTCCAACAATCTGATGGTCTCCGAAAACATCATTATTCTGCCCTGCCGTCAAAATCGCTTGGGCAAAAACACCGTCAGCGCAGTCTCCAACACGGAAGGCGTGATCTGATCTCGGCAAAGCTTTGCCCTGCCGAAATCGAGCAATCGGTTCCGTAGAGCGGTCGAGAGGCTGCGAGCTCGCGTCAGCTAGAGATCAGGATATAACGGCGACTTAAAACGAGTGCCGGACGCGCATTCATCGAATAAAGCGCAGTGAACCTCTCGATATCGGCCGCGTCCACCTCGATCGGGTCCTGCGCTACCATCCAGTCGACGATCTCGCTGCAGGGTGGTGTGGTGAGCGACCCCTCATAGGTCCAATATTTGAGTGACGCCGGCAGCAAACCGCTCGGATCGACATCGGGAGTGCGGTCTGCTCACCGGCCGGGCCACCAGATGTTCGCTCGGCGCATGGAAATGGTACTGCACCAGCTCATAACGTTTGTCGCCGCGGCGGAGCGTGCCGCCGGGCGCGGCTTTCACCTGGATTGTGTGCCCATTGTTGAGGATCGCGCCGCCACTTTTCCAGTCTAATGCCAAGTCCGGGATATCGGCCTTGATCGCGCCCTGATGTCGAGCGGCGATTGCTGCGAACCGGCCGAACAAGCACTGTTCTCTTTGTCAAAGACACCCAGGGCTCGGGACCCGCTTCGCCTTCATAGCTCCAATGCACGCCTTCCGCTGCATAAGCGGTCTTGACGCAAAGCGGGCAAGCCGCAAGCAAGGCCAAACGTTTGATGAGCCACGCCTTTCCATATTCATTCCCTTTCGGATGAGAAGCAAACGGCGCTCGGCGGCGACCACTTGGAAGTCCACATATTAAATCCCGCTTCATAGTTCCGGGCCGTTTCGGTCGATCAGCGTGCCGGACGGCCACTCGTCCATCGAGCGTCCAAAGGGCACAACGACGACGAGCACGTCCTCGACGCGGGTGGGCGGCAGGTCGAGACGCATATCAGCGAGAGTCGACCGTACGCGGACGCCCGACACAATCGTCGCCAGACCGCCTCGGCACAGCCTCTCCATATGGTTGCGCATCGCGTGCCGCACCGTGCCGAAAGCGAATGGGACCCTAAGCTGCTGCAGCGCCGGGAACACATCGCTCAGTGAAAAGCTGATTCCGAGTCGCTCAAGATCCGGACGGACCCCATACAACCCTAGTTCGGCCACCAATAGATCGACCTCGCCAACTTTGATGAAGCGGCGCAGTATACCAATATGAGCGGCTACGCCGTGCGCGTCGTAGCCGATTGCGCGGAATTCCGGCCTCGCACCGGCCCAGCTGCTGCCGTCTTCGAATGGCTTTGTATTGAAGGCCCCAGTCCGTCCATAGCTCTCTCGGAAGAAGTCGGAGAGAGCGGCATGGTCGGCCAGTTGCAAATCGTTTTCCCAGCACAACCGCCACCGTACGTCAGAGCGCATGGACAGACCTCGTCTTTATTGCTGTTTCTTGAGGTAAGCGCCTATGCATGAAGAGCTAGTCGCATTGAGCCGACGCGACGTAGCTTGCGCGGATCACCGAAGAACCCAGCCGCGATGGACATGCGGCTTGGTTGACGCTCGGCGTACACCGGAAGGCGTACACCGGAAAATGCTCCGCGGAGCCGAAAGTGCTCCTCAGAGCTAACGCAAACATCGACAACTTCCTTCAGGGGCTTCCTTGAAATGTCAATATGCGACGTTCTGCAAAACCGGTAAAATCGTTTGTTTCGATTTGACGCATCCACACTATGGATAGCTGAAGACATGCGGTTCAAAGGCCTTGACTCGTATCCCAAACAGGAACTTCAAGAGGGCTGTCTCGCGCTTTACAAGAAAGAAAAGGCGCTGACGTACCGTGCTTCCATCCTTCATCGGCCTACTCAGGGAGCCCGTAGAACGGTGATGTCACGTTGTCAGCGGCTTAACGGTTGTCGGATAATGGGTTGGGATGAACAGTCCGGCCGTAAGCTA
>NZ_FWER01000125.1 GCF_900169785.1 Rhizobium sullae | reverse complement strand
CGAAAATTGCCTGAGCATGAGAGATATCTGCGGATGGCGTCTTTCGCTGGCCTTTCATCCGTTAAGCTTACGATGCCGCCGCATAGCCTCAATTATATGTCGTTCGGGGTCGCTTTTCGTTGCCCTCGACGCCACTTTGACAGGCGCTGCTCGGCGCCCCGACATCCGGCGATGGAAGGCGGCCAAGGCTCGAATGTCAATGCCGGATGAAATTTCTCCAAAGTGCCGAAGTAAAATTCCCCGCTCATACCTGTGTCCTGCTGCGCGGAGTGTTGTTGCGGCCGCCGAAGCTGGAGGTTTGGCCGCAACCAGGTCAGCGAACGGACCGTATTCAGTTAGAAGCCCGGCCTTTGGCGGATCGCAGCTTTCAGGCGTCCGGGAGATGAAGTGGCTCAACGTATTTGGCGACATCGGCTGGGCGAGGAAACTTCTGACCTAAAAAGCCAAGGACGGTCGCGCAAAGTCCCAACGACCAAGCGCACCGTGCGGGCGTAAAGGCCGCCGCCTCATCGCGAGGAACATCCTGGTTGTCATCCTGAATGTGGACCTTGTTGCGGAATTTGCGCAGGGTGTGCAACTCGTCGTAGATGCCTCCCCCGAGTTCATTGAGCAGATCGTATTTGCGCATCACGTCGATGATGTTGTTGAGTTTGTCGATCTTTTTGCCTTCAATTTCACGCCGGTCGGCTGCGGCAATGTTTGGCACGCCTTCCCGATTGAAATTCTGCGCGCGATAGATGATTTGCCCGAGTGCCGCTTCGAGAATAGCTCCGACCTGAACAACCACGAACTTATTTAGCCTGCCGTCGTCGTTGTGTGCACAGAGCGAGCGCAAGACATCAGCATTGTAAACAAGGTTGTCGCCCACCTTGAAATCGCCGATGAAGTTTGAGGGTATCTCGACCACGATATCGTTTCTCCTTAATTATGGAGCGGCTCGCTGCGCCGGACGCGGTTGAACCCGATTTCGCACTTGATCGTAAATCCTGAGCTCGCCAGGCATTTCGAGAGTGACTGCAAGACCGAAAGGAACAAATTCGTCAATGGGACCAGCCGGATCAGGCTCTCTCTGGATTTTCAGCCGCAAGCTCATTCCTTCGGCGACGACCGCGGCTTGTGCCCCGCTCCACACCCGCGTAAAGACGGTCCCGCGATTGGTCTGGTTCCCATCCGGTTGCCAACCATCGGCAGAAACACCAAGCCCCGCGATTTCGACGGGATCGAGGATCTTCATCCTCACGGCGCGATAGGATTTCCGACCCGGCACGACCGGTGTAAACCAAGCTAATGTGGCAGTCACCGAGTGTGCACGTGCTTGGCCGCCGATCACAGCCGGAATCGGCACCAGTACATCGACGCTCCGCTCCCTGCCAAGTGAACCAACACACCAGAAGGTGGCGCGGTCCGCGGCACAAGCGACGGCATCATCGCTGTCGAATACGCCATATCCAAGGAAGCGGCGAATGTTGTCCTTTTGACGCGGAGCCTGACCCTGGCCGAATGGCCCTAGTAGCTCTTTGACCAAGCCGGCCGCCGCATTCGGCCAGCGCGCTGGGTGCACAAGCAGAGCCTTGATGAGGACAGCTCGTTGGGTATTCGTCAACTGCAGAAATTCCTGACCATAGGCCGCTTCCAAGGCATCGTGGATGCGGTGAGCCGTTCGGGAAGCAAGTGCCGTTGCTGCGCTCGTCCCATTTGTGAACCCTTCAGCATTCTCAAGGCCTGGGCGTGGCGGCGCGGCAACTTTGAGGCCCGCTCCTCGACTTGCGCCCGCTGGTGCGACCGTGATGCTCCCCGCGCTGGCGACGACGCGAAGGTGCTCTCGTGCCCCCGGCATAAGAATATCTGGCTTAACGGAGCCTCCGAATCCGGGACCCAGGGCGCTGGACGGGTTCGCAGTGTCGAGCTCGGAATAGGGGTTCACGTTAACGCGAGCCAAGGCTCGCTCCCCGGTCGGCACCCAATCCAGGTTTCGAGCGCCGATGGTCAACCCATTGATCGTTTCGGACGGAGAGAGCAAACGACGGTCGGCGACAACTGCCGCCACCGCGTAGATCACGCCTCGCGCGCGCTGATCCGCACTGGCATCCTCGAAGGCAACCCTGTTTTCAAAGGCCGCGACGGGGAATTGTGTCGTGATATTGCCGGCGCTGACGAGGAAAAGGATACCGAAGCGGTATGCCAGTCTGTCGAGAAGTCTCGCCCAGGGCGACAGCTGGCCGTAGAATGGGCGCCGGACATTTCCAAGCGAAATATTGATGATGATGACATGGGGAGCTGAGGGTTGATTGCCCGCGCGCATACGCATGACAGCCTGATAGATCAAATCGATGACCAGCCTGTCCGACGGAAAGCGGTCGTTCTCGCCTAGAACAGGAATGCAGTGCACCTGACGAGGCAGCGGCGGTTCCGGCTTGTTGCGATCACCGTGAACAATGAGGGAGGCCATGGCCGAGCCGTGATAGCGTTGCGCCACAAGAGCGCCGGGCTCAAGCCCGAAATGATCCTCCACACTCAAATGAGGCTGCAGCAGCGGGTGCCCCGCGACGGGAACACCATCAAGAAGCGCAAGAATCGGGTCGGCGGTGACAGGTCCCATTGCTGGCGCAGGAGCAGCCAGCAGAAGATCATTGGTGTCAATTTCCGTGACGACGCTCTGCGGGCGAATGTGCATGATCGGCTCGACACCGGCCAGGCTGCCGGGAGCCCGCTCCACGACCGTCCGAATTGCTGCCACTGGCAGCTCGGCAAGGATGGCGTGGTAGGCGATGTCATCCAGTCTGGCGCGACTGAGAAGTCGACCGCCACTCTGCCCGATCGCCTCCACGACAGTCGCTTCACTGATCGCACCTGCGCCGGGAGACGCACGGAACACCAGTTCGATTTCAAGAGGAACAAGCTCGTCGTCGGCCCGACCTTCGATCTCCTCAGCCAGGACAGCCGCGTCCAATCGCTGGACGCGATCGGCAGGACCCCAAACACGAAGGTCGCGAAGACAGGCAAAGACGTCCCGCCATGGTGTAAAGCCCTGTGGTAACACTCGGCCCGCCACCCAGGTTCGCCATAGCGACTCTATCTGCCGCAGTGCCCGCAAATCCGGTACAAGCAAGTAGGCAACGGGTGCCTTGTCCTCATCGCCCGACAGCTCTTCTTCGTCGATAAGTTCGAGGCCCGGCACGTTGTTGATTGCCCGTGCAAAGGCGGCAATGCTCCCCTTCACTTCGAATACGAGAAGTCGCTCAGGCGCCAGCGCGGCTGGATCGGCGCGAAGCGCGAGCCCCGCCGGGTCGCGCTGCAGCACGTCTGTCAGGCGCTGAAATTTCGCGCCAAAGCGCTGGTTCTGGTCAGCGGTTGAGTTTGGTTGAGGGCCGCGTACGACCGCTTGACGGCCGGGTGCTCTTGGCTGCGGGGCGGTCGGATGCAGTCTCAGTATCGGTTTGGTCGGGTCGCTCGCCATTCAAAACCTCGGGGCTAACTCTTGTTGCCCAGAGGTCCAGTTCTGAACGAAGTGCATCGTCGATGGAAAGCTCCCCCAAGCCCAATATCTGTCGTCTTCGCACGTTTTGGCAGAAATCCAAAGCCTCTGCAAAACTTACGGTACCCAATTTCGCAGCGATCGATTTGGCCGCAGCCTTAGGCGCATCGGGCCATTGCGAGATAATGCGGTTGAGGAAGACCCCGATCCTCTGGCGGTCCGGGGCCGGGAAAGCCAGCCGCATCTGGAAGCGGCGCCAGACTGCCCGGTCCAGTAGCTCGGCGTGGTTGGTCGCGGCAATCACAACGACGTAACTGGGCAGCTGGTCGAGCTGCATAAGCAGGAACGAGACGACGCGTTTGATTTCGCCGGTCTCGTGGGTATCGCCACGTTCCTTGCCGATTGAGTCGAACTCGTCGAAGAACAGAACGCTCGGCCGCGTACGGACATAGTCGAAGAGCTTGCGTAGGCGCGCATTCGTCTCGCCGAGATAGCTGCCGATCAGAGCGTCGTATCTGACAACGAAGAACGGGAGCCCGAGTGCCTCCGCCACAGCCTCGGCGAATGAGGTCTTGCCATTACCGGGTGGTCCAGAAAGCAGGATCCGATGCCGCGGCTCATAGCCATGAGCCCGCAACACGTCGGCGCGCGTATGTTCTTCGATGAGCTGCCGGCCGCCCTGTTCCACTGGAAGAGGCAGCATCAGTTGACTGAGCTGAAGCCGTGGCTCGAGCTCGAGAATCGTGTCCTTGCCGGAGCCGGCGGGGCTGGAGGCGGCAGTCAGCGCCGGGGGCGTTATGGCGACCGTAGACAACGCCCGTTCAAGCCGATCGGCGACGATATGGTGGTTTTGTGCCCGCTCTTCAGCGACCAGCGCTTCCGTAGCAGATTTCAGCATCGCCCGATCGCCGGATGCACCGGCGCGTACGAGGGAAATGAGAAGGTCGCTTCGGGCCATGTCGATCGCGTCTCTTAAGGTTCTGAACTTAAACTCGCGGCAACGCGAATCGTTGCCCAAATAGTTGAAAAAGTCTTCCCATGCGCACGTCCCGCACTTCTATACATGAAATTTACACCTCGCCAACACTCACATGGAAACCGCCGTTCTCAATTACCCGCCGTGAGTGTAATTTCTGATCCAGCTACGGGCAAAAATAGGGGTCTGACTCATATTTGATGATTTCGCGGTCGAAACTGGGCATCGTCAACTTAACGGAATGTGGAATTCGATGTGCGATGAAGGTTGATGACAGACCGTGATCCACTCTATCGTC
>NZ_FWER01000020.1 GCF_900169785.1 Rhizobium sullae | reverse complement strand
GCCTGCTCCCCGTCGGGGTAGATGCGGAATTTGTACGCCATGCGCTCTTTCATCGCAGACGACGCTACCGCGTTCACTTTATGTTCGCAAGCCGCCGACGGCGGAATGATGAACGGTTCCCGGATGTTGCCAGGAAGATGCCGTCCCGACCGCGCCTTACCCTCACCCGAAGGAAAAGGTTTGCGGCGCGAGTGTGATCAAACGGTAAATGAATCGCTTGACTCGATTCACCAATGGGAACATTTAAAGAACGAAATGAGAGGCACAACCATGTCAATTGCAGAGAAGTTCATCATCCTGCCTTATAAGAAGAACCGCGGGAACCTCGTGCCGGGGGAGATGCGCCAGGCTTCAAACGGTCAATCGGCTGAGAAGATTGCTGCCTCGATGGCTGTTCGCTTCGTCGGGGTCGCTGCCTATGCCGTGATGGTCGATGACGAGACTGGCGACATGACGTCGCCCCGCTTGCTTGCAAGGTATGGCGAAATAGCCGAGCTAAACGCTGCTTAGAGGTGATGTTGCTTCCCGAGCTGCGGACCTCTTCGTTTCAGATGAACACGCCCAGCCGTGGTGGGGCCGCTATAGCGCTTCCATGATGGCCTTTATGCAAACACAGTTCTCGCATAGGTGGACGATATCGAACTTGCCTGTTGAGCTTTGTTTTTGGCGCCCTTTGCGTTCAAGGCGATCTTTCCTCTCAAAATCGATCATCCGTCGTCGGCAATGTGGCCGAGCGACTAGTTCTATGCGATTGAAAGGAAATCGTTATGACAAGCGGAATCGTTAAATTTTTTAATTCGGCCAAGGGCTTCGGCTTCATTCAGCCAAGCGATGGATCAACGGACGTTTTCGTCCACATCTCTGCCGTGGAGCGCTCCGGCATGTCTGATCTAAGGGAAGGCCAGAAGGTCACCTTTGACATCGTGCGCGATAGCAAAAGCGGCAAAAATGCCGCCGAGAACCTTCTCGCCGAGTAAGCAACGGGAGATAAGTTCGTATCCACCGGATGCGCAAAGGCCCGCTGCTGTCGCAGTGGGCCTTTTCATTTCAGGACGCCGAATGCCAGCGTCTTTGGTTGTCGGCTAGGGCTGAGCCGCGCTACGCGGACTGTGTCGGCGGGTTCTGATGTATCAACCAGAGTTCCATCGCCGCAAGGACGGCGACGAGAACACCGATAATCAATGCACGGTCATGGCTGTGGTCGCTTGAAGGCCGAGCAGCCAGGGAGAGACGAGAGCCACAGTCCCACGATGAGATTGACCCACTCCTCCCAGACGGCATATGCCGCAAGCGCGGCGATCGAAAACACGACAATGACGATGCCGCTGGCAAATGCGTTCAGCGATTGCGGGCCTGCCGCAAAGGCGAAATCCACGGAGAGACGAACAGGATCGCTCCAAGGATCAGGTTGGCTACGTCGCAGAGCTTGGCGTTTGTCCACTGGTTGCTGCGCGGTTCGGTCAGGCGGCCACCGCGTGCGGGTTTATTTCGCGTTTGGCCAGTTGCGTCAGGAGAAGGTCCGTCTGCTTCTCTTCTTCAAGGCTCGTGTGCAGCGTTTGCTGATCGTCGCGCAGGTTCAACTGCCCGGCGAGAGCCGCAGCCGTACCGTATGCCGCGATCTCGTAATGTTCGAGCCTCTGGGCTGAGGCGATGAGACCCGCGTCACGAAGGTCGTTGCCCTTCAGCATGGTGACCATTTTTTCGGTTTCGCCGATCAGCGCCTGCATGGCCTGGTCGGTATGCGCCGTCGGGTCAGCTCCATGTTTTTGCAGGAGCGACACGAGACGTTCTTTCTGGACCTCTGTTTGTTCGCGGTGGCGGACGAGCGCCTCCTTCAAGGCCGGATGCGACGCCACCTCGGCCATTTGCAGCAACGATTCGGCGAGTTGCGCTTCGGTGCTTACAAGTTCCTGAAGTTCGGCAAGATACATGTCCTTGAAATTGCTGATCTGCATCGCAATGATCCTTTCGCCGGCCCGACTGGATTGTCTTAGCCCTTTAAACCGCATCAGAGGCTGAAGGTTCCGATAAAATTCCGAGGCAGGCGCGCGCACTCCAACATCGTCCAGTCGGAAGCTCGCCCGGCCCCAAATTGAGATCGAGGCGAACCGCTTCAGAGAACGCTCCGCTGCATGCCTGCAATCTCATCAGGGAACTTTTCTTAATGGATGCGGTTACGGATATCACCGAGAGAATGCCGCCTCGTCGCCCCGCTAACCGACAGCGGACTCCGCGAGGTGACGGACCAAGTCAGGTACCCGTCTCCGAATTGCTGGGTCCGTCCGTCCCGCCGGGTTCGGAGCCTTTCGGGTCGATGTTGCCGGTTTCAAAGCCATGGGCAGCGTCGAGACGAAAGTCATAAATCAGACGACGCCGAGGCTACCGAGTTCGCAAACGCTAAAGCAAGGTGCGTGCGGGAGACACGCACGCGAGCAACGAGGTCAAGATGAAGTTACGAAGTTGGTCCTGATGGTGCAGCCGCGTTTGGTGAATGACGTGTTCGGCGATCCCGGGCTGCTGCTCGACTTCAGCTTCGGGAAGCGTGCCCTTCTTTTTGATCTCGGTGATCTCACCAGCCTGTCAACTCGAGAAATCTTGCGCGTGCAGCACGTCTTCGTCTCACATATGCACATGGATCATTTTATTGGCTTCGACCATCTTCTACGCCTGTTTCTGCATCGCGACGCCGCTTTGACGATCTTCGGACCACTAGGCATCATCGATGCCGTCCAAGCCAAGCTTCGGGCCTATACTTGGAACCTCCTCGACGAAACTTCGCCCGATTTCATCATCCGCGCCGTCGAGTGGAACGCAGGCAATGCCGTCAAACAGCAAAGCTTCAAGTCACGTTGGCGTTTCGCGCCCGGCATTCCCTCCGATCTGCCAATCTCCTCGCACATTCTTTACGACGAGCCTAACTTTCACGTCGAAGCGGCGCGTCTAGATCACGGAATTCCATCCCTTGCCTTCGCGTTTCAGGAACGGCTCCGTGTCAATGTTCATAAGGTAGACTTGGAAAGGTGCCGGCTGCCCGTCGGGCCATGGCTGACGGAGGCCAAGCGGCTGGTGCGTGGGCGCGCTGATCCTCAAACGGCCATCTCCATTGACGGCGAACGGCAAGTTATCCTGTCAGATTTGCTAGCCTCTGGAGCGCTTGTCACGGCGCCCGGAATGCGGGTCGTCTATGCCACCGACTTTGCCTTCACACCGGCGAATGTGAATAAAATCGCAAGGCTTGCAAGAAACGCGGACTATCTCTTCATCGAAAGCGTCTTTCTTGAACAGGACATGCGCCTCGCGGAGTCCAAACGGCATTTGACAGCCCGCCAGGCTGGGCAGATCGCTGCTGCCGCAAAAGCGGCACGCCGGATCCCGATGCATTTTTCTCCGCGCTATCTCGGGCGCGAAGCGGAGCTACAAGCAGAGTTCGAGACAGCAGCCAGAGGCGAGTGAACGAGCCCGGACGCTCCCCGTCTCTCTCACCGCTTCAAGTCGTGCAATCGACCAATCCACCCACTCCGGGCCATCGGTGGCAACGTCTCAGAGGATATTGGTATCGATGAGGGTCAAGCGTCGCCACGTGTCAAGGCCATGATGGCGTCGGTGCCCGGGCACCTTACCCCATGGCTGCGCAACTGCGCAAACCGGCTTACAGGCTGCTTCTTGTCCGCTCGCACCACGACAATGCTGCCATCGGCGGCAGAGCGGAAATCAACCTTACTTCCGGGAACGAGCCGCAGCAGATCGCGGACAGGTTTCGGAACTTGCCCTTTGTTGTCACTGTCGTCGTATTGCGTTCCTCGGTAATGCCCGATGTTCGCAAGGTGTTACTCTGCCAGAGCGAAACCAACAAGGTGCCCAAGACATTGGCAACGAAAGGGCCGGGCGAACCCGGCCTTCCGGCTGTCGCATCGAAATCAGGCTCAAGCCTGCAGATTGTCCGCCGACATCTTGCCGGACTTGCGATCCTTCACCAGCTCATAGGTAATCTTCTGGCCGTCGTTCAGGCCACGCATGCCAGCCCGCTCGACCGCAGAAATGTGGACGAAGACGTCAGCGCTTCCGTCGTCCGGCTGGATGAAACCAAAGCCCTTCGTTGCATTGAACCATTTTACCGTACCGGTCGCCATATCGTCTTCCTTTGATCATTTAACCCTGCCGCACTTTCGTCCGGCAAATCGCATTTTGCGCCGACATAAATAGACGTTTCTGAATATGAGGCAAAGGCAAAATCCGGGTGGCGGCGTAGCGACAATGCTCACGACGCCCTTTTTATCCAGCCTCCCCCCATTTCAGGCGCATCAGCGCCATCAGCATTCGTCCGAGTGAAAACGCGCCACGCCGCGCCTTGGCTGTCCGATCCCCCAAATGGCCGCCGGCAGAGTTTATAGCCGAATTGTCTCACGAATGTGCAACCTAAGCGAAAAAGCACGTGCAACCAAAATGAGCATGGCCGTTATGGCCTTGAATAGACCTAAGACGGCGTCTTGCCGTAAATTCCGGTAAGGCAGCCGCGAAACGTATCCAGGGATGCGAGGGAACAGAATTTCTTCGGCTCGAGTCCGTCAGTATCAGCCGCGCAACAGCGGAAATTTGCTAATGAAATTCAACGAGGCAGATCGACGTCGAGGCCACTTACCGGGGTCAGCCACATTGCCGATGCTGGCAGTCCGGACACAGCTCGAACGTCTCGCTTAGCTCGCCGGTCCCCGTTTTGACGAGATCTCCACGTGCAAGGTTCTCACTGGTCAATCCTCCTCAGTTCGAAGCGGATGTCTCAACCAGCACGCTCACGGACAACGTTCCGGGCGGAAACATCACCAGTGGATATTTACCGGCCGTTATCCTTACGATTTCATTGAGGTGGCGCGACTCACCGACAGCAATCAACGTTGTCAGGCCGTGGGACCCCTACTGCGGCAAAAGAGACCCGGTGCGGCCGCAGGAAGCTGCCGCCGGGTCTCTGTCGCTGCGACGGCGGCCTGGCGGGTGCCTATGCAGCCGGCAATTAGCATCACCTCACGAGCGATCGAGGCGGTATGGGCGGCTCGTCATTCGTCGAGCTCGAGATCCTCATCGTCACCGCTTCCGGCCGCCGCCTGCAACAAGGCAACGATGCTGGCTTGAAGCTTTGGCGACGCGCGCTGGAAAACGCCAAGAAGCTTCTGTCCCCGCTTTGTCATCGCGAGATCGACCTGCCGTTCAAGCGCCTGATTTGGCGCGACGTCCGCTTTTCCTACGTCGTCGAAGAAAAACGTAATGGGCAGGCCAAAGATCAACGAGATGTTATGCAGTGTCGCAGCACTGATCCGGTTCGACCCTTTTTCGTATTTTTGGATTTGTTGGAAAGTCACCCCGAGCTGTTCCGCAACTATCGTCTGAGACAAGCCCGCATTAGCACGTGCGAGCCTGAGACGAGCTCCGATCACCGCATCCACGTCCGTTGTTCTGCGCGGATTGTGGGCCAGATGTACAGTATTCACGTTTTCCATATCGCTTCGTCGTTCCTTTCGGGGCTGTGCTTGCAAAGGACGGCGTTACATCGGTCTCAACCACGCAACACCGGATTAATCCTGAAGGCAAACGCGACACCAACACCCCGCAGAGTACCCAGTTCGTTAACCGCACGCGAGGCACTGATAAAGCACGACCGTCGTCCAAGCCAGCATATTGGCACCAAACGCGGATCCTAGTCCACTAGGCCCACTTTCCCATCAGTTGCTATTGGCTGCGATCCAGCGACGTGTCGGCTTGGTTGCCAGATAAACAATATAGCTTTCTGCTGCATCAGCGAGATGGAGAGCCACCTCCTCCTCGCGCCATCCTGCCGCCACGGCGCAGCGCACGACATCGGTAAGGGCTTCATAGCAGATCGCATCACAATCGCGCGAGCGTTCGAGCTGTTCGACACTGTATTGAGGAGGCCTGATGTTCGTCATGGCATCACCTTGTCACAGCCAATCAATCTTGCAAGCCCAAGGTGGCGTTAAGCTTAGCCGGTAAGGTTAAAGCGCAGGCGGGCGGCGCGATGCATCCGATGTTATCATCGGTGCGTTTCGGCAAGTTCATGATGCCATTGGAATGAGATGACCACGCGCATTATCGTGGCTGCCTGAGGAGACCAGTTGGACGACCTTACGAAGCGGAGCGGGAACATCGCCGCCGTTTTCGCAAAGGAGGAGCACACATTGGAACCTGTTGGGCAAGATCGGATTGAGGTTGCCATGGAGATGAGGCGGCAGCACAGCTAGGAGGCCAGGATGGCAAAGCGCAGTGCCGGTTTGTTAATATACCGCCAGGTCGATGGCCATCATGAAGTCTTGCTGGTTCATCCGGGAGGACCGTTCTGGATCAAGAAGGACGACGGCGCCTGGTCGATACCGAAGGGTCTGATTAATGAGGGAGAAGATGAGTTGATGGCAGCTCGGCGCGAGGTCAAGGAAGAGCTCGGTGTGGACATCGATGGATGCTTCGCTCGTCTCGGAGAGTACAAACAGCCTGGCGGCAAAATCGTGATCGCCTGGGCGGTCGAGGCCGACGTCTGCATCGATGTGAAAACAATCACCAGCAACACATTCCACATCGAATGGCCACCCAGATCGGGAACCATGAGGTCGTTTCCGGAAGTGGACAGGGCGAACTGGTTTTCGCTGCCGCAGGCCGAGCAGAAGATACTCAAAAACCAGCGGGCTATCCTCACTGATTTCTCACTGAGGCCAGATCCAAGATGATTTTCACCGGCGGCCGTCAAACGGCGCCCGGCGAAGCGGTGGAATTTACCTTGACCCAAGGCCGCCCGACCGGACGTGCCGAATGAGCGGCCATGATGTATGCTGAGGCCGTTGGTGTTTCAGGATTGTATGGTTTCGGACGCAACCATCGCGTTTCTTGGAATGCTAGACACGGATCGTGCAGCAGGGCAAGCTCATCCCATTGCCCCCTTTCATCTGCTGCGATCGCCTCACGTGCCTGCGCGAACAAGATCCAACCGCGGCCGATCCGGAAAGCGATGCCGCTGGCCTTCCCAACTCGAAATTCCGGCTTGGCAGATCATCCGGCACAGAACCGGTTTCAAGCCGGGCCGACCAGCGACGCAGATAGCCAGGTGTCGTCGCGGCGATAAGCGACATCCCCATCAGGTCGTGTTCCTCGAATTTCTCGTTGAAGCCCCGCTCAGTACGGCAACGTCAAACTTCCGAGAAGCACGGCTTCGCTGGCAGCATATTGCAAGGCAGCACGACTTCTGGCTATACGGGAGCATTCGCACGGACCCGGTGAAACTCCGGGTGGCTCTTCTGGCCGCCTATCCGCCAGACAACGCAACAACATCCTGATGTTGAACCGGCCCATATCGTCCGGTTAGTCCTGAACTTTTGCGGAATTCTCAATGAAAAGTCTCTCTTTTTACCGCCAGGAATGGTTCTCCAACATTCGCGGCGATATTCTTTCCGGCATCGTCGTCGCCCTGGCGCTCATCCCGGAAGCGATCGGTTTCTCTGTGATCGCAGGCGTTGATCCCAAAGTCGGCTTGTTCGCCTCCTTTGCAATCGCGTGTGTCTGTGCGTTTACGGGCGGTCGTCCGGGCATGATCTCCGCCGCGACAGCCGCCACCGCAGTCGTGATGGTGTCGCTGGTGAAAGAACATGGCATCCAATACCTCTTTGCCGCAACCATGCTCATGGGCGTACTCCAGATCATCGCAGGATTTCTGCAGCTCGGCCGTCTGATGCGGTTCGTGTCGCGCTCGGTCATCACTGGCTTCGTGAATGCCCTGGCTATCCTGATCTTCATGGCCCAGCTTCCAGAGCTGATCAACGTGCCCGTTCAGACTTATTGGATGATCGCTGCCGGACTCGCCATCATTTATCTATTTCCTCGTCTCACCAAAGCAATTCCCTCGCCGCTGGTGGCTATCGTCGCACTGACCGTTGCCGCTTGGTGGACCGGCATGGATCTGCGGACCGTCGGCGACCTTGGCGAACTGCCATCCTCATTTCCGACCCTCGCACTGCCGCAAGTGCCGTTTGCGCTGGAGACACTGCAGGTCATCCTGCCATACTCGATCACGCTCGCAGCCGTCGGGCTCCTCGAATCACTGTTGACGGCGCAGATCGTCGACGACATGACCGATACGGCCAGCAACAAGAGCCAGGAATGCATTGGACAGGGTACGGGCAACATCGCGTCCGCCCTGATCGGAGGCATGGGCGGTTGCGCGATGATCGGCCAATCGGTGATCAACGTCAGTTCGGGCGGTCGCGGAAGGCTCTCAACTTTCGTCGCCGGGGCATTTCTGCTCTTCTTGATCCTTGTGCTCGACGACCTCGTTAGGATCATTCCCATGGCGGCATTGGTGGCTGTGATGATCATGGTGTCTATCGGCACGTTCTCCTGGCGTTCAATCCTCGACCTGCGTCGCAATCCGCTCCCGTCGTCCGTTGTTATGCTGGTGACCGTTGTCACGGTGGTGTCCACCCAAGACCTCGCAAAAGGCGTCGTCTTGGGTGCGCTCCTGTCGGGTGTCTTCTTTGCTGGGAAGGTCGCAAGGATGTTTCGGGTTACCAAGACCACTAGCATGGACGGGCAGGAACGAACCTATGCTGTGGATGGACAGATATTCTTCGCATCCACCGAAAGCTTCGTTGCAGCCTTCGACTTCACCGATTCGGTGCGCAAGGTCGTCATCGACGTCAGTCTTGCCCACCTCTGGGATATCACCTCAGTGGCGGCGCTCGACAAGGTGGTCCTCAGGTATCGTCGAAGTGGCGTCGATGTTTCCGTCGTAGGTTTCAATCAGGCAAGCGCGACCATGGTCGACCGCTTTGCTATCCACGACAAGGCAGATGCGAGACCGGCCGCCCTCACTCCGTATTAAAACATGGGATGGCGCAGGTCTGCGGCCAGCGTTCCAATGCCGGTGGCATGTCAACCTTGGCTGATTGCATGGCACACCAACCAATCGAATATCGACCTTGGGCCGACTGGAGAAGGTGCGCGAGCATGCCTCCGCGACGAGAGAATGATCGATGCCCGACATCTCATATGGCCAGAAGCTGTTCGAGAAACGCTTGCAGAGCCGTCGCGTTCGCAGCGGCGAGATGTGCGCTCTAAGAAATCGCAATGATCTCGAGTTCTTGATCGCCCACGCTGACGATATCCCCAACCGCTTTGCCCCTGAGTGTCCCTGCGACCGGCGATACGAAGGACATCGATCCGGCCTTGGGATCCGCTTCGTCCTCTCCCACGATGCGATAGGTCTGGACGCGCCCGTCGTCACGGCTGAAGGTCACCGTGCTCCCAAAGGCAACCGTATCTGTTGAAGCCGGGTCGGGGACAAGTTGAGCCGTGCGAACTCTTTCCGAAAAGTAGCGCAGATCACGCAATGGGTTGGCTGATTGCCGTCGCCGTTCATTCACGTCTTCGATCGTGCTTGCGCCATCGTAGGCCTCGCGAGCTTGTTGAAGCTGCAACTCAAGAGCCCTCAACCCCGCTTCCGTAACAAGGTTCGGATGCGGTGAAATCGGACGGTCTGGCAAGAGGGTTTCCGAAGCCGTTTCGAAACTCTCTTCCTTGGTGAAAGCAACGGCCAATCTTGAACTCCGTCTAAGTGCGATGGGCTCTTGCAGCGCATGGGGCGATTGCCCACGGTGGTCGAAACATAGCATACACCGACAATGATCGGACCGCCAATCTTACCCATCGCTTTCCGGGCGTCCAAGCGACTAAAACGGCTCCGCTTTAGACGACTATCGATTTCTGCCCGATGGTAGCATCCTTTACCGCCAACTCCGCCATGGCGAGTGCGGCCTCACGGGTCTTGGCGGCGGCGATGAAGCGGCCGTTATGGCAAAAACTCGCACCATCGACGCCGCAAGCCGCCTCCAGATCACCGTTCGTCAGCCCAGCCCAGGCTGCAGGCAGATTTGCGCGCAGCTCAAAGCCTTCGTCCTCGCGTCGGATGCCCGTCAGGCACCAATCCTTTTCGCGCGGGTGAACGACAAACAGCAGGTGATCGGCGCCTGCCTTCATGATCGCGGGACGGAAGGGCATTCCCACTGGAAGTTCCAGAATGCGTCCTTGGCCCGTATTCTCGATTGCCTGATGGACAAGCGCCTCTGCCCGCAATTTTGCAGCACTTTGGGCTATCCTTGCCTCCACGAAACTCCGGGCGATGGCCAGCGCGGAGTGGAATCCGCGGTCTTCCGCCTCCGGGTCTGTCTCATCGAAAACGGGTTTCAAGGTTTCCAGCAACGCGGGCAGCGTCAACCCTGCCAGTGGTCCCGCAACGGATGGACTAACCGCGCCATTGTCCACCAGATCGACCGGCAGCACGAAGCTGGCATCGAAAGAGGCATGTATGGTCTCGATATGCGCTTCGGGAAGGCCCGAGGCATTAAGATAGTCACGGCCATAATGCTTCCAGATCAATCCGAACGAACTATACGGTCGGCCGTCCTCGCGCACCGGCGCGCCACGCTGATGGTGGTCGAAGATCTGCGCTGCTGCGTCATACGCGCCGCCCACATCGTAGATGATGCGGTCCACGCCGGGCGTGATCCATTCCGGCGCCCTGCTGCGGATGAGACGGGCCTGCGGGAAGAGCCGGGTCAGGATGACGCTGGACATTAGTTCGTCGGCATGGAAGCCACCGGAATGGGTGACGAGGAAACCTGGGATCATGCCGGAATATACCTTTTTGTTGCTTGGAGAGTCCGCTTGAAGCTGGCACCAGATAGTCATTGTTGGATGCCATCTCAACCGCATTCGCTCATTTGAATGCGTTGATGAGTTCATTTGAGAACCGCATCGGACCGTCTGGCTTCAGGAGCTTCCTGATTTCAGCTTCGGAGGCTGGACACTTTTTCAAAACATCCCTATTAACGTAATGTTATTACATATCAACGGAGATTTTCCATGATGCCCAGATTGACGATGGCCGGAGGGTTTGCAGTAGCAAGTATCCTGATGAACCCGGCTTTTGCTGAAGAGGAAAAGCAGACGTGGCGCTTGTTCGTCGCCGATCATACGGCTCCCATAGCGCGGTCATTCGACCTCATGACAGGAGAACGGATCGGCGAGTTTCGGTTGAAGGGCTATGCGGCACTTGCAGCCAGCAGTTCTGGCCAGACCATCTTCGCCATCCAATCGGAGGCCGATACCGTCGAAATGATCAAATCCGGTGTGGCGCTTTCTGATCATGGCGAGCATCGCGATCTGGAAACGTCCGAAGCTGCGCTGCTGCCAACCGCACTCGACGGAAAACGGCCGGTTCACGCCGTCATGCGTGGCGACGACGTGGTATTGTTCTACGACCGCGAAGGCAAAGCCAAGCTCGTTTCCGAAGAAGGCATCCTCGAAGGCAAGCCGTCCGAAAAGCTCATAGACGCGACGGCACCTCACCATGGTGTCGCCGTGCCCATGGGGCGGAATATGCTCGTCTCGGTTCCGGATACCACCCAGGAAACCAAAGCGGATGAACTGCCGCCACGGCTGGGATTGCGTGTTCTGGATGAAAGCGGTGCACAGGTCGGCGACGTCGCACCCTGCACGGCGCTGCACGGAGAAGCCTTCTCCGCAAAGCTCGTTGCCTTCGGCTGCGAGGAAGGTGTCCTGATTGCGCGTCCCGGCAAAGAGCAGACCGTGCAACTTAAGATGCTGGAATATGGCGACAAGCTGCCGAAGGGAAAAGTGACGACCTTGCTTGGCAGCAAGGCGATGCAATTCTTCCTGGGAAACTATGGCGAGGACAAGATTGTGCTGATCGATCCAGACAGCACCGAACCCTACCGCCTAGTAGACCTGCCGACCCGGCGCATCGATTTCGCGCTCGATCCTGCGCGGGTTAAGAACGCCTATGTGTTGACCGAAGACGGGCAACTGCATCTCGTCGACATCCTGAGCGGCGAAATCACGACATCGACAACCGTTACCGAGCCATACAGCAAGGATGGGCACTGGCGCGATCCGCGCCCCAGGCGTGCGGTAGCTGGCGATCAGATCGCTATCAGTGATCCTCGCCATAGCCTCGTCCGGATCATCGATATTGCGACCATGAAAAAGGTTCGAGCCATTCCGGTTGAGGGTCAGCCATTCAGCGTCGTCGCCGTCGGCGGATCGGGCGCCGTCCATTAATCGCTTTTGCCTTGGCGCAGCTTGACGCGGCCGTCGCGCTCGGCATAACTGAGCGGGACGGTTCCCCGAGGAAGACTCCAAGGGGATTAATAGGGAACACGGTGCGGACGACCCAGAAGGGACCAAGACCGTGGCTGCCCCCGCAACTGTAAGCGGATTGCCGATCATCCTCGTGGCGCCAAGCGCCATGCCACTGTGGGCTCGTTCCCATGGGAAGGCAGATGGTCCGGCGCATATCCGCGAGCCAGGAGACCTGCCGTCAAAGAGAGATCCAATTGAACGGGCGGGGTTGCCCGGAACAGGAGACGAGATGATTTCTTTTGACGCCGCCATCAGGCGCAGGCCCTTCCGCACAAGACGGAACGGATCGCTCTTTTCAATACAACGCAATCGCTAAGACGGACACCAGTCATTCCGGCGGCACGCCCGCAGACATGGCCGGTGAACACCTACGCGTTTCCCATCAGCATCGGAGCGATCGCGGCACCGCGCCGACGCCTCCCCAATTCTTCGTGAGCATTTCCATGTCAAACAATTTAGACTTTCGGCGATATCTACTGCACTTCGCTTTTGCGGCACTGGCGGTCTGCGGTATTTCTGCGTCCGCTTTCGCCGCGCCCACCGCCTACCCTTTGACGATTACAAATTGCGGA
The DNA here is from genome assembly GCF_900169785.1 of Rhizobium sullae. GTDB lineage: Bacteria > Pseudomonadota > Alphaproteobacteria > Rhizobiales > Rhizobiaceae > Rhizobium > Rhizobium sullae. The sequence continues at coordinate 85,136 of NZ_FWER01000020.1, read as the reverse complement.
CGATCCGTCACTTTTGAGAAAGCACCGGAGAGAGTGGTATCGGTCGGGCAAGCGATGACCGAAATCCTGTTATCGCTCGGCCTTGCGGATCGCATCACCGGCACGGCGGTCTGGTTCAGCCCCGTGCTGAAGCCGTTCGAAGCCGAAAACAACAAGATCAAGCGTCTTGCCGACAATGATCCGAGCTTTGAGTCGGTGGTCGAAACCGATCCTGAACTTGTTACTGCCGAGTTCGAGTGGCATGTCGGCCCGAGCGGTTCCGTCGGAACCTACGACCAGTTCTCGAAGGTTGGAATCAACAGCTATGTCGCGCCGGCCGATTGCGCGGCCAAGGACAATGCCACCGGCGGCGATGGCGTCCGCAAGGAGATGCTGAAGACGGAGGTGATCTATCGGGAGATCGCCGAGCTGGCCGCGATCTTTAACGTTCAGGACCGCGGCGAGGCGCTGATCGCAAGGCTGAAGGAACGCGAGGCAAAAGCGATCGCCTCCGTTGCCCGTGTCAAGGTTAAGGACATTCCCGTCATCTTCTGGTTCTCCAGCAAAGAAATCAACGGCGAAGCCTTCATGGCCGGCCGCAACGGAGCGCCGGCCTATATTATGCAAGCCCTTGGGGCGAAGAATGTGATCACCACCAACGAGGAATGGCCGTTGGTCGGCTGGGAAACAGTCGCAGGCCTCGATCCTGCGATCATCGTCATCGCCGGCATGGATCGGCGCCGCTATGCCGCCGACGATCCGGCCGTCAAGCTGGAGTTTCTTAAAACCGATCCTGTCGCAAGCAAGATCGACGCCGTTGAAAGAAAGCACCTCGTCGTGATGGACTCGCAAGCAATGAGCCCGTCGATCCGCCTTGTCGACGGGATCGAGACGCTCGCGGAAGCCATTCGGCAGTTTGGACTGGTTCAGTGACCACCGGCGCCATGCAACGCAACGGGCGGGGCGGCTTTGCCGCCTTGTTCCTGCTATCGCTAGCTGCTCTGATGCTGGCGATAAGCCTCGCCGTGTCGATCGGCGAAATCGTCATTCCGTTGCAGACGATTGCGGAAGCGATTGCCAATCGCATCTTCGGTGCCTCCTTCGCGATCAAGCCGGTTCATGAAGGTGTCATCTGGGACTATCGACTGAGCCGTGCCCTGGTCGCTGCAAGCTCCGGCGCGGCTCTTGCCGTAACGGGCTCCATTCTGCAGGCCCTGCTCCGCAATCCGCTTGCCGAACCTTATGTGCTTGGCATTTCGGCGGGTGCCTCGACCGGCGCGGTCGCCGTTATGATCCTCAACCTCGGCTCAGGCGTACTGACGCTTTCGGCCGGTGCCTTTCTCGGTGCAGTGGCAGCCTTCGGTCTCGTCTCCCTTTTGGCCGCAGGCGCAGGAGGCGGCACCGATCGGATCATCCTGGCAGGTGTAGCCGGTTCGCAGCTCTTCAATGCGCTGACATCCTACATTGTCACGACCTCGGCCAACGCCGAGCAGGCAAGGGGTGTGATGTTCTGGCTGCTCGGCAGTCTCGGCGGCGTGCGCTGGCCGGACGTTTTTCTCGTGGCCCCCGTCGCCGGCGGCGGCTTTGTCATCTGCATGTTTCATGCGCGTGCGCTCGACGCTTTCACTTTCGGAACGGATTCTGCCGCAGCGCTCGGCATTCCGGTCAATCGCGTGCGCCTCATCCTCGTTGGGCTGACGGCCGTGATGACCGCTGCCGTTGTCAGCATCGTCGGCTCAATCGGCTTCGTCGGCCTCGTTATTCCGCACGCGGCCCGGTTTCTGGTCGGCCCCGCGCACCGGCGGATACTGCCGGCAACAGCGTTGATCGGCGCGATCTTCATGGTGCTTGCCGATATCGTCTCGCGCACGATCATCCCGCAGCAGGTGCTTCCGATCGGCGTAGTCACTGCGCTTTTCGGTGCTCCTGCCTTCGCCTTCATCCTCTACAAGGCAAGGAGGCCGGTATGAGCATATCGATCCAGAATGTCTGCTGGTCCGCCGGCGACACAATGATCGTCGACGGCGTGAGCCTTAATGTCGCGGCAGGCAAGACGCTTGGTCTGCTCGGGCCCAATGGCTCAGGCAAGTCAAGCCTGTTGCGTCTCATCTGCCGGCTGCGGCAGGTCAAAAGCGGCGTCATCAAACTTGGCGAGAGCGATATCAGCACGATGGCGCGTCCCGAGATTGCCCGGCGTCTCGCGCTGGTCGAACAGCAAGCGACAACCGATGCGGAAATCACGGTGAAGGATGTTGTCCGCTTAGGGCGAACGCCGCATCGGGGGCCCCTCTCCCCGTGGGATGCGAGGCACGAGGCCGCCGTCAATGCTGCACTGGGACAGGTCGGCATGACCAGCAAGGCCACGCAGCTATGGCGGACGCTGTCAGGTGGCGAGCGCCAGCGCACGCACATCGCTCGCGCGCTTGCGCAAACGCCGACGGAACTGCTGCTCGACGAACCGACCAATCATCTCGATATTCAGCATCAGTTGGAGCTGCTGGATCTCGTCACGAGACTGCCGGTCACCAGCGTCATCGCATTGCATGATCTCAATCTGGCGGCAATGTTCTGCGACAGCCTGGCCGTCCTGCAGGGTGGTCGTGTGGTCGCCGTCGGTCCGCCCGAGACGGTTCTCACTGAGACGCTTGTTCGCGATGTATTCGGAGTTCGGGCTCGCATTGAAAAGTCCGCGGTGCACGGCCGGCATCACATTCAGTATTTTGTCGGTTAGGAACGTCTGACTTCAAATCAGACATCAGCGAGTAGTGGCCGCGCGAAGAGGAGCCGTTGGGTCGATTTATGGCAACGAGCCGGAAGACTCGGGGCACTCGCCAGGCTGGTGCTGCCGCGTCCCCTCTCAGGTTTTGCCGGAAGCGTGTCAACACGTTGCTGTTTTGCGGTTCTCCGCAATTCAACGAGACCTTTCCTTGACCAAATGCCCCTGTTTCTCTATCATGATGACATGATTTCCGGGAGGTCAGATCAAATTTATCGGATCTCTAACAGTTTGTTATCATAGACCATTCGACGTCTAACGGAAATAATCTCCCTCTTCCTTTCAGTCACTGCAGATGGGTCGTTTACAGGCCGCGTAAGGTAGCATATCGCGGCATTGAACCGGTGATGCGCGTCCTGAGGGTTCCTTGCTTACCAAAGCCACTAACTTCGATCCGATCTTGAGCGCTCGCGGTACGCACGCGATGTGAGTCACAAAAAACCCATGACACAGCAAGCGTCCGTGTATGTCGGAGGACTGATCTGTTCCATTGAACCGGCCATAGTTCCTCCAGACAACGATGTCTTGCCGGAGTTTGACAATCGGCCAGTTCGTGGCGGGTGGCCTAGGAATGCTGTACCGTTAATGTTTCGGGGGCTGGCTAGTGGCGAGTTTACTGCAGTCAACTCAGTGCGGGGCATCATGTTCCCTTGCCCTTGCCAGGGCCGATAACATCGATCCGATCGCAAACTCGCCACGTTGGGCACGCCGTGTCAGGTCGCGTAAGTAGCCCCCGGCTGAATTGATCGTCCCAGCCCGTTCTAAAATACAGGCGAGAACGGCCGACGCTATTTGCGGGCCCATGACGCGGTAGGCGTTCTTGTAGGCGGAAGGACTGATCTGCAACATTGAGCTGACGACAGTTCCCGCGGCAATGAGGTCCTGCCAGGATCCGACAGTTCCGGCAGGACCGTAATTGCGCACCTCCGGGCATGCCTGCAGGACGAGGGAGAGTGGAAATATCGTGGATGCCGCGTTGGTTCCTGTTGCGTAGCGGGTGAGTTCAGTGCGGCTGACGTTTGCGGAGTTGGCCAACGGCGAGTTTACTGCGGTCAACTCAGGGACGTTTGTTTCGACAGCAGCTTCAGAATCAAGATTAGATTCAGATTCTGTTATCTGTATGTGCCGCTCATTTTGTGAGTCATTGCCGCTCAAAGTTTGAGTTTTAATCTGTAATTCCAGTCGCTTGAGGATTTTATCCCGCAACGTTTCCAGAAGATGCAAGGTGGATGCAATCGCATGGGGGGCCGCGGCACGGGGTAATTGGTTCAGGATATCGTGAAAGCGGCCGTTGACCGCTTGCCAGTCTCCCGGAAGCTCTTCGCTGATCGCTGCGTGGACAAGCTTTGAGATGTCGCGGCGGGTGAGCGTGAGCCGTTCCTTGAGTGTTTGGATGTAGAGACGGTCGGCGGCGACTTTTGCTGCCAGGCGTTCGATTTCTGCGGCGCGGGCAAGCAGGGGCGCGAGCGAGAATCCGTAAGCGTCGTTGATCTCGCCATTGCGGGTCTTACGAGCGTAGCGCTTTCCGTTGGGACTGTCCTTGCGGATCACGAGACCGGCAGCGACGAGTGCCGCCATATGCCGGCGGATCGTCTGCTCGGCCATCCCGTGGCAGCGGAGTGAAAGCTGCGCGTTGGAGGGGAACACTACGAGATTTTCACCCGCAGCAAGCTCGCTTTTTGGGTAGAAGCTCAAAAGCGCGTTCAATACCGTAAGGGCCCTGTCGGATATATCGAGCAGGGGCTTGGCTTCACAAAGCGCGCGATAGATTTTCCATTTATCGGTTGAGGCGCCTGCCTCGATTTTTTGGCTGTTGACTTGACTTGCGAGCATGCCAAGTGTCATCGGCCGCCGCCCAAAAGGCGTCGTCACACTTCCGCTTTCCATTTTCTTCGCCTTCTTCAAGGCAAAAGATATCAGCTCACCGAAAATAGGTGCCGGAGACTCTTGACTATGTTGTGCGGAAATGTGATTCTCTGGGTGTCTAGATCAGAGAGGGCTTCCGCTACGGCAACGTTCGGGGGCCTTTTCTTTTGCTATTGATCTCCGTTCTTTCCGATATTCCTGCTGTTCTCGAACGCCTCGTAGAGACGATCCAGGTTGTCCGCGATATAGGTGCCGAAGGCCGATGCCTTCCCTGCCCTCAGCGCGATAGTGAATTGTTTTCCGTCGTCCTTGATCTTCGCCTTTACGGAGCCATCTCTCAGCTGCCACTGGCTCACTGCCGAGGTGGGCATTGTGGTCTGGGCAGTTGAGGCGGGCTTCTTGCTGAAGAAAGCGACGAGCATCTCGAAGCGGGCATCCGGCTCGGCGGCTTCGAAGGCCGGTGTCTCGATGAACAGCATCGCCCGCTCAGTGGCGTTCTCTTCTTCGAATTTCACCGAAAGATCGTGCCAACGGTCGCGGCCGGTTGCGCGTGCTGCTCCGATGGCCGAAAGAACCCCTTCAGGGATACGCCGGGTGACGGACAGCATCTTGGAGATCGTCGTCTTGTCGGCGCTGAGTGCTGCCATGATCGTCTCCCGATCGAAGCCGAGCTTGTCGAGTTTGTCGGCGAACATCGTACGCTCGATAAAGGAGAGATCCGCGCGTGCAGAGTTTTCTTGACCCTGGGCAATCACATGGTCGCGATCGGCAAGCTTCTTGACGACGGCGCGCACCGGCCGTCCAAGCTCCTTGGCGGCGCGCGCCCGCCGATGGCCGAAAGCGATCTGATATTTTCCGTCCTTTTCCGGATGCGGACGGACGAGAATGGGCGAATCCTGCCCTCGCAGGCGGATAGCTTCTACCAATTCCTGAAACTGTTCGTCGTTGTGCGCGAGGCGGTCGCTGACGAAGGAATCTTCGATGAGCGCGGTGTCGAGATCAATCACGGTTTCGCCGTGAGCCAGCTTCTCTTCGATCGCGCGCGCAGCATCGGCCCTTGAAGCAAGGGCATCTATGCTGCGGGTAACTGCACCTAGCGCGCCAATACCCTTGAAACTGATCGGCTGTCTGTCACCGTCGCTCGCAGGCTCGCTGTTTACGGCGGTAAACTTCTTGGAATCATCCATCAGGCCCGAGAGGATATTCTTACGTGCCATTCTTTCTCCTCCTGGCGGCTGAGCGGTTTATCGCGATCAATCGGTGCGCCTTCATCTGCGCCCCCATGCCCTGTGGATCAGTTCGGTGATTTCACCGTTCACTGCACTCATGGCCTCCATGGCGCGGTCATAGGTCGCGCGGGTAAACTGATTGCGCTCCACCTCGTAGAGGGTCTGGTTGGTCATCGCCGCATCCGAAATCGCCACGCTTCGAAGCATAGGATTGGTGAGCACGTGGTTGCGGAACATGGAGCGCATGAAGGCGACCATTTGCGTCTGCGGGCCGTCCTGCGGGTCGTAACGGGTGACGAGATAACGCAGCCAGTCGAGATTCATGTTGCCGCCGGCGCCTTTCAGCGTGTTCAGTACCTCGCCCAGCATCTGCAGGAACTGGCACATGGACATCACGTCGAGCATTTGCGGGTGAACGGTGATGAGCACGGCGGTTGCGCTACAGATGGCGCTCATCGTCAGGAAGCCGAGCTGAGGAGGGCAGTCGATGACAACCACGTCATAATCGCCGGCGACGGAAGACAGCGCCTCGTCAAGGCGGGCAAAGAAAATGCGGCCGTAGTCGCTCGCTTTGCCCTGGGCAAGAACGCGCGGCGTATCGTGCTCGAACTCCATGAGTTCCAGATTGCCGGGTACGAGATCGAGATTGGGGAAATTGGTCTTGCGGATGATTTCCTTCAGCGGTCGCCGCTCGTCGTCATAGCGGATCGCTGCGTAAAGCGTCTCGTTCTCGTCGACGTCGAACTCCGGCTGGAAGCCGTGGATTGCCGAAAGCGAGGCCTGTGGATCGAGGTCGACGGCAAGAACGCGGTGGCCGGTCAGCGCCAGATGCTGGGCAAGATGGGCCGCACTGGTGGTCTTGCCACTGCCGCCTTTGAAATTCACGACGGCGATGACCTGCAGGTGTTCATTGCCCGTGCGGTGAGGGACGTAGCGTGTGCTGCCTCTGGCATTCTGATCCAAAAACAGTCGCATTTCATCCATCTGCCTCGCCGTGTAGGACCTGCGTCCCGATGGCGTCACTTGAGGCAGGGGGCCCTTGCCCTCCAGCGAGAGATTGCGAAGATAGCCACTTGTAACACCAAGGAAACGCCCGACTTCTGCAAGCTGGAATTCGCGCAGACTCTTCATAGAGCGGGGCGGAAACATTTCCAGGCGATGCTGCTTCAGTTTGTCGGACAGTTCCTGTGCCTGGCCGATGATCAGCTGATCGACATCAGAAATTGCTTTACCAATTGTAGGTGCCATATTCATGGAAATCTCGAAAATGCGATTTTAACGCCGCGATGGCTATGAAACCGCATTTAGCGCCGATTCTCATTTTCTTGCAAGGCCATTAGACTTAACAGCGGGTTAAGGCCTCTTTCTTAGAGGTTTTCGCACAATTCTCGGTCGCCGCCGCACGCATTTGGCACTCTGCCCAAAAATATGGCTTACAGAACTGAACCGGCCTTTGACTTCAGTAACGAGACGAAGACTAATGATATCATCGTATTACCTTGAAGAGCGAAGCGTCCGAACAGGCCGAATCGCACGGCCCAATCAACCAGACTTATTCGCACCCCATTTAAGTCCATCCATCAGCAAGCGGATTAGCCTGCCTGTGCGCTCACGCCATTCCGGCGAGTCGGGCATCGAATAGATGCTGGAAAGCGCATGCAAAAGGTCGGTGCTCTCCACGTCGTTGCGGATCATGCCCTTTATGGCCGCGTTGTCCACCAACTGTCGAAGGGCACCGGAGATGATGCCAGAGCTTTCGGCAAAGAGCTCCGAGTTGGAATTGAGCAAAATCCGCAGGCTTCGTGCCATGCCGCGCTTGGCGGCGATGTAGTTGACGAAACGGTGCATCCATTCCTCAAGTGCCTGGTCGGCCGGATGCGTGGCCGCAAGATCGCTGGCGGCTGTCGCCAGATTCTGCAGTTCCCGCCGATAGACAACCTCGACCAGATGTTCGCGCGTCGGAAAGTGGCGGTAAAGCGTGCCGATGCCGACACCGGCGCGCCGGGCGATCTCCTCCAGCGAACCTTCGACGCCGTGGTCGGCGAAGACGACAGCCGCAACGGCGATCAGCTTGTCGCGATTGCGCAGCGCATCGGCACGCGTGCGCCTTTCGGTTTTCGTCTCGCCTCCGGCTATTGCCTTTCCGGTCAAAAGCCTCTCCTGCGGATAGGGGCTTGACGCTGCCGCGCGAGCCGCTAGTTTAATCGGAGGCGCCTCCGTTTAAGTAGAGTGCCTTGCACCTGTTATCGCAGAAAGAGGCGGAAAGTCATGTCTCAATTGCGCAGGCGCCCTAGATGAAAGCGAATCCCGCAGAGGCCAGGCTTTAGCTGGTTCACGCACTTTGCGGTTCAAGACCGGCAACTTTCGATGACGATGCAAATTCTTCCGTCAAGGCAGGAGAACACCATGACCCGGACAATCAAACTCAGGCTTGATATCAACGGCACGTCACACGCGCTTGCTGTCGAACCGCGTGTGACGCTGCTCGATGCCCTGCGTGAACATCTGGTCCTCACCGGCACGAAGAAAGGCTGCGACCAGGGGCAGTGTGGCGCCTGCACCGTCCATATCGATGGCAAGCGCGTGCTTGCCTGTCTTACACTCGCGGCTCAGGCCGAAGGGCGGCAAGTCACGACGATCGAAGGTCTGGCTGGGGCGGATGGCGGCCTTCATCCGGTCCAGGCGGCATTCCTTGAGCATGATGCTTTCCAGTGCGGCTATTGCACGCCAGGCCAGATCATGTCGGCGGTTGCCTGCATTCGCGAGGGTCATACGGGTTCCGATAGCGAGATCCGCGAATATATGTCCGGTAATCTTTGTCGGTGCGGAGCCCACAACAGCATCGTTGCGGCGGTGCGTGAAGCTGCGGAGATGGCCCGATGAAAGAGTTTTCCTATCTCCGCGCGTCGTCGACTGACCAGGCCCGTGAGGCAGCCGTCCGACATGGCGCGATGCTGATTGCCGGCGGCACCACGCTGCTCGATCTTGCTAAATGCGGTATTGCCGAGCCGGAAACGGTCGTCGATATCACCTTTATTCCCGGCTTGAATTCAATCTCATCGACCGAGACGGGCGTTACGATCGGTGCGCTTGCCAAGATGGCCGAGGTTGCTGAGCATCCAGTCATAATGGAAGCGTTCCCAGCGGTTTCGGAATCGCTGTCATTGGCGGCATCCGCCCAGCTTCGCAACATGGCGACGATTGGCGGCAACCTCCTTCAGCGCACCCGCTGTCCGTATTTCCGCGATCCGGCAGTTTTTAAGGCCTGCAACAAGCGCGAACCGGGCTCGGGATGCTCGGCAATCGGCGGGATCACCCGCAATCACGCAGTCCTGGGTACCAGCGCGCATTGCATCGCCGGCAATCCAGGCGATCTCGCGGTAGCGCTCGTCGCTTTCGACGCCGTGATCCATCTCGGCGAGCGGCAGATTGCTGTCGACGACTTCTTTGTGGCTCCGGGCAACACGCCGCATCTGGAACACAGTATTGAACGCGGTGAACTCATAACCGCCATTTCTATCCCCGCTTCGCAAGCGGCCCGGTGTTCCACCTATCTCAAGGTCCGCGACCGACAATCCTACGAGTTCGCCGCAGCCAGCGCTGCCGTCGGCCTCGCGCTGGAAGATGACGGCCAAACGATCCGTGACCTTCGCGTTGCACTCGGAGGGGTTGCGACCAAGCCGTGGCGCGCCGGCGCGGTCGAACGTGCCTTGATCGGCAAGACGCTCGATGCCGCCGCGATTGCAAAAGCAAGCCTGCTCGCGATGGAAGGTGCCGTAGACCATGGCGCCAACCGCTACAAGATCGATCTGGCGCCGCGGGTCGTTGCCCGCGCCATAGAGAAAGTGGGAGGTCTCGCATGACCGTCATGGAAACGAAGATCAAGCGCGGCGATGCCGCCGATGGCGTGCTCGGCGGGCGCCTATCGCGCATGGACGGACCTACGAAGATCACCGGCAAGGCAGTCTACGCGATTGAAAACCAAGTCGACGATGTCGTCCATGGCGTGACGATCCAGAGTACGGTGGCGGCAGGCACCATCACATCCATGGACATTTCCGCGGCTGAGGCCGCCCCTGGTGTGCTGCTCGTGCTGACGCCCGACAACATCATGCAACTCAAATCGGCCACCACCTGGGCCGGCACGCCTGGTCCCGAAGGTCCCTATCTCGCGCTGACGAAGGAGATTACCTTCAGCGGACAGCACGTGGCGGCCGTGATCGCCGAAACGCTCGAGCAGGCAACCGCGGCAGCGGCGCTGATCGACGTCAGCTACGACGAAAAACCGGCAATCTTCGGCTTTGATGATCCACGGGCAGGGGACGGCATTGCCGTCGAGCAAATGACGATCGAATGGGGCGACGCGGAAGGCGCGCTGGCTGAAGCCCCCGTTCGGATCGAACACGAATATAAGACACCCCGTGAATACAACGTGCCTATCGAACCCCATGGGCTGATCGCCAAATGGGACGGCGACGTGCTGACGCTTTGGGAGCCGAGCCAATGGGTGGACGGCATGGCGCGCAGCTATGCCGAGTGGTTCGGATTGCCGTTCGAGAATGTCCGGATCATCTCCCCTTATATCGGCGGCGGTTTCGGCTCAAAGGCGCTTTCGCTTCCGCATGCGGCGCTTGCAATCATGGCGGCAAAGAAACTTGGCCGTCCCGTCAAGCTCGCGGTCACCCGTCCGCAGACATTCACGGCCTTCGGCGGCCGCCCCGCCACCCGGCAGACGCTGGCGCTCGGCGCAACGAAGCAAGGCAGGCTGCTTTCGATCGTCCAGCGCGGCGCCAACGAAACCGCGATGACTGGTGTTGCCCTCGAGCCGCTCGGTGCCGTTACCTCGATCATGTATGATGTTCCGAACTTCAGCTCGAAGCAGAATATCATCCCGGTGAATACGGTTCTGCCCGGCGCGCTCCGGGCGCCCGGCGAAAATCCCAGCGCATGGGGCCTGGAGTCGGCGATCGATGAACTCGCCTATGCAGTCGGCGTCGACCCTGTCGAAATCCGCCTGCTGAACTATGCCGAGCGCGACCCGCATGCCAAGATCCCATGGTCGACGAGACAACTGCGCGAGGCTTTTGCCGCAGGTGGGGAAGCCTTTGGCTGGCCGAAACGCTCGCCTGAGCCTCGTTCGATGCGGGACGGCAAGCAGCTGATCGGCTGGGGCGTGGCAGCCGGCACCTATCCGGTGCGCCGCACGCCTGGCGAGGCGCTTGTCCGAATCCTTGCCGATGGTACAGCCGAGGTTGCAAGCAGTGGCATCGACATGGGCCAGGGAACCTATACAATCCTGGCTCAGACGGCCGCCGAAGTCCTCGGCATCCCGGTCGAGCAGGTCCGCGTCAAGCTCGGCGACTCGGCCTTGCCGCGTGCGCCCGTCGCCGGCGGCTCGCAGCTCGCGAACCTGATGACAGGTGCTGTCCATAAGGCCGCCCTTGCCGCGCGCGACGAGTTGATCGGGCTTGCCCTCAACGACCCGAACTCGCCGTTCCGGGATGCGCAGGCCAATACGCTGACGATCTCCGAAGGGCGGATCTTGCCGCCGAGAGGAGAAGGAGATGGCGTTGCGATCATAGATTTCATGCGGCAAATTGGCCGCGAAAAGGTCGAGACGCTCCGCGATACGCTGCCGGAAGACAAGCGGGAGGGAAAAGATCGCTACGACAACTTCACGACGATGATGACGATGAAAGCGCCTACCGAAGGCGGCTATTCGCTTCACAGCTGGTGTGCGCATTTCGTCGAAGTCCGCGTCGATGAGGATTTCGGCACCGTTCGCGTGTCGCGCATGGTTTCAGCGCTCGATTCAGGCAGGCTCTACAACCCGAAGCTCGCCGAAAGCCAATGGCGCGGCGGTATCATCATGGGTATCGGGCAGGCGCTTTTGGAGGAGGGTATTGTCGATGAACGCTATGCCCGCGTCATCAACAACAACCTGGCGGATTATCTCGTGCCCACCAATTCGGACGTGCCGGATCTTGAGGTCATTTCCGTCGGCATTCCCGATCACCATGCATCCGTGCTTGGCGGCAAGGCTGTCGGCGAATTGCCGATCGTCGGGGTAGCGCCCGCGATCGCCAACGCGGTCTTCCACGCGACCGGCAAGCGCATTCGCGAGCTGCCTATCACGCTCGAAAAGCTGATTTAAGCGGCGATGCCTTTACGGCGGCCGTCACTTACCCCAGCAAAAGCCGGGGTAAGGACTTCATGAGTTGCGCGGCGTTCGCATCAGCCGTTCAGCGGAACACCCGTTTCCGATTTTGTGGTGCCGGCATCCATATCCTGGCGGTCTCCGGCTTGGGCCATCGCCTTGACCAGCGAAAGCACCTTTTCGCGCACGGTGGCGTCCGTAATTTTCAGGAACGCGCGATTGAGGGCCAGGCCCTCCTTCGAATGCAGGAATTCGCCGACCGGATCGGCATTCCCGGAAAGCTCCAGTCCGTCGAGGCTCAGCGGCTTGGAAGGATCCTGCTGGAAGAAGAAGCTCGGCGGTACGGCGAGCACTTCGGCAATCCTCTGTAGCCGGCTCGCGCCGATGCGGTTCATGCCCTTCTCGTATTTCTGCACCTGCTGAAAGGTAACGCCGATCTGATCTGCCAGCCGCTCCTGGCTAAACCCCAATAACAGTCTGCGCATCCTCACGCGCGAGCCCACATAGATGTCGATTGCATTTGGAGCTTTTGCATTCATTTCGTTATTTCCATGGACTGTGTTGAGGGGGCGCCTTTTCGAGGCAGCATCGCGGGCGAAGTGATTGTGTATGAGCATATAGGAAAATTCAATTGATACTTTCGTGTGGCATGTCCATTCGCGCAGCAATAAAGGCGTTCCAGTGAAAAATTAAGGCACCGGCGTACCGATCTGGCAAAAACTGGGCTGTAACTGACGCCTAGGTTGCGATAAATGCATCCCCAGGCGGCCGTTGCCGAAAGCCTTGGCTCCGTTCGTTAGAATCTTCTTCATGAAAAGTGATAGCGGCATCAGAAGCGAGCCGCGGGAGTAATGCCTATGGCCGTATTGAGCGAGACCGCGCCCCGTTTCGAGAAGACGACAATGTCGATCCTCGTGGCAGTCAGCTTCTGCCATATGCTGAACGATATCATGCAGTCGCTGCTTGCCTCGCTTTATCCGCTCTTCAAGGCGAATTACGATCTCGATTTCGTCCAGATCGGACTTCTGACGATGACGTTCCAGGTCACAGCTTCCCTGTTGCAGCCCTTGGTCGGGATCGTCACCGACCGCTGGCCGATGCCCTATTCGCTGCCGGTCGGCATGGCGAGCACCTTCTGCGGCCTCATTCTGCTTGGCAACGCAGGAAGTTTCGAGCTGCTGCTGGTCGCCGCCAGCCTCATTGGTTTCGGTTCGGCCGTCTTCCATCCGGAAAGTTCGCGCGTCGCCCGCCTTGCCTCCGGCGGCCGTCACGGTTTTGCGCAGTCCTTCTTCCAGGTCGGCGGCAATGCCGGGCAGGCGATCGGCCCGCTGATTGCGGCCTTCATCGTGTTGCCGTTCGGCCAGCATAGCGTCTCCTGGATTTCTGCCATCGCCATGGTCGGTATTGTCGTGCTCGGCTGGGTCGGCAACTGGTACATGAGCCACCGCCGGCAGAATGCCGGGAAGCACGCCGTAAGCCGCACTCTGCCCTTGCCGCAGAACAAGGTGGTCATCGCACTCACTATTCTCGTCCTGCTGACGGCAACGAAGAACGTCTATATGGCGAGCGTGTCGAGCTACTTCACATTCTACGTCATCGAGAGGTTCCAGCTCGATGTGCAGCAGGCGCAGCTCATGCTCTTCCTCTTCCTCGGTTCGGTCGCCGTCGGCACCTTCCTCGGCGGCCCGATCGGGGATCGCTTCGGGTCTCGTTTCGTCATCTGGTTCTCGATCCTTGGCGTCATCCCCTTCGCATTGCTGCTCCCTTATGCAAACCTCCTCTGGACCGGCGTGCTCAGCGTCGTCATTGGCCTCGTCTTTGCCTCTGCATTCTCGGCGATCGTCGTCTTTGCGCAGGAACTGGTGCCCGGCCGTGTCGGCCTGATTGCCGGTGTGTTTTTCGGTTTCGCCTTCGGGGCAGGAGGCCTGGGTGCTGCCTTCCTCGGTGATTTCGCCGACAGTCATGGCATTGAATTCGTCTACCGGATCAGCTCGTATCTGCCGCTGCTCGGCCTGCTCACGGTCTTCCTGCCGCGCATTCCGAGGCGCAACGCTGCCTGAGCCGGCCGCCCACGCACCCTATATAATCTACAGCTGCCCTTCCGGCCCAACGACATGCTTCCGGTGATGCCCGCAAGTGTCATCATCTTCCCCGGTTGCGGCATCACCGGCAACCTGGCCGATAAGGCACACCGCCCCAGCATTCCCGTCTGGCGCTTGGCGTCGAGCCGTCGTGTCGAAGTAGACCCCTCCACCGCCGGAATGTCGTGGGTGGGGCGGAAGATTGACGTTCCTGTCCTCTACTGGAATGAGCAAGGAGCGCCAATTCCGGTCATTCGGCGGGCTCCTCCACTGCCGACCTTCGCTCAATCGCAGAAATGTGATCGCGGAGTAATGCTCGAATAGCAGACACTCCCGGACAGCCAGAACCAGTCCATCTCCGAATTGGAAGATCGTCGCGGAGGCGGCACTAAGCTATTCTTAGGGTCAGCCCGATGCGGACCTTAGCAATTTTCCGCCGGAAGTTCTGATCATTGTTAGTCTTGCCAAGTCTCCTGGTTGCGTTCATGAAAGCCGAGCACGCGTTTGCTATCGGTCCACCGTGCGACCTCACCTTCCATTCCATCCGGGTCCTTGAAGCTGACAAGACGGATAGCGCCGAAATCCGTAATGGTCCCATCGGAAGCGCCGGCCCTCACTAGACGTCGCCTGACTTCCTGCAAGCGCTCTTCATCGTCTACCTTCAGTGCGAGATGATCTATGTGACCTCTCTTCCCCATCTCCATCGAGCCACCCTCATGCCCCGTCGGTTCCGGCATTTGGAACGGATGAAGGGCAAGCCGCCTCCAAGGTCGATAAGCGAGTGACGAAGAGTGCCGCCACCCGGACCGGGCTCAGAAAGATCGAACGTCGTATCCGCGTCGAAGATCTCTTCGTAGAAGCGAATGAAACGGTCCATGTCGTGTGTGAACAATGCCAGATGGTGCGCTCCAATGGTTACGGGCATACCGAACCTCCCTTGCCGACGACACGAAGAGCATACCATTTCGCATTGAACCGGGCGACCTGGAGCCGCGATTCATCACTGAACGCAAATGGCCGGTCTTCGCAATCTGCCGGTCGCCGACCTTGCTAAGTCTAAAGCCTTTTACGAGGCGATCGGCGCGGTGAACCAGCCCAACTTCACGGACGAGACCTCCGCGTGCATGGTGTTCTCCGAAACGACCTTCATCATGCTGCTGACGCACGACAAGTTCAGTCAGTTCAGGTCCAAGCGGATTGCCGATGCATATTCGCCAAGCGAAATGCTGCTCGTCATTTCGCAGGAGAGCCGCGAGGTGTGGATACGATCACCGACAAGGCGGTCGCGGCCGGTTGACGCGAGGCGCGTGATAAGGCGCAGGGTACGGCTTTCATGTACAGCCGCAGTCCGCCGCCAGCCATCTGCGGCCTTCTTGCTGGTCGTCGATCCTCTGCGGTATCGACCGGCCCAAGTGCCAATTGTGTGCGGACCGCTGTTTCATGTTGCGTTGTTGATGGCGTTTGCCGGGAGCACGGTTGTCTGCGCGGTCGATACTTGGTCGCCGCATGAAGGGTTTTCGCTGGAGGGATCTTCCAATGTCCCATAAAGCAGCGACCTCAGCGTCGACTGAGGACAGAAGCAAGCACTCGGCGAGGGGTTAAGCTCGTAAGGGATTGACTCGGGAGGGCCTGTTACAGAAGCGGCCGCTATGCGCCTGCGCATGCCAGTCAGAGCGATCGGTGCATTACCAGGGTGTCCACGAATCCCACAATCGGATGCTCGAAACCGTGCGGAATCGTTCCGACAACGTCGAATCCAAGATGACGCCAAAGCTTGACCGCGCGTTTGTTGGTACTGACCACGCAGTTGAACTGCATGGCCCGGAAGCCTCGCGCAGCCGCGTGTCTCAGAGAGTGCTGACACATCGCCGTCGCGACGCCCTGGCCGACCGAGTCCGGCGCGGTCATATAGCCGCAGTTGGCGACGTGGGCACCGCCGCCCCGATGATTCGCATGCAGATAATAAGTTCCTATCACCAGTTCGTCCGTCTCTGCGACGAACACCTCGTAATCCGGGGAAAACCAGTATGACAGCGCGTCGGATCTGCTCCAGTCACGCGGCAGCGCGTAGGTTTCGCCTGCCCGCAAGATGGGCTCGACTATGCTCCAAATCGCGTCTGCGTCGGCAAGTGTGGCTGTGCGAATGGTCAGCAAGGCTAGATATCCAAGTTTGCACGGGTGGGTTGCGGCCACGTCCGGCCCTACGGTGGCAGGCCGGCGCCTTCGTAGCCATCGATGAAATGCTGTCGATCAGCCTGGTGCCGGAACGGTTGTGTGCTTGCCCAGTGCTGGATTGAAAAGTCCGGATTCAAGGCGAGGAATTCCCTTGCTTCTTCCTTGGCCTCTTCCATATACCCCAGCCGCGCCAGACTTGCAGCCAGGATGCGTTGCGAGCCGAGCCGGTGCGTTGCCTCATGCCGAAGCGTTTCGACGGCATCGGCGTATTGACCCGCTGCGTATTGGGCGAGCCCGAGAAGCCAATAGTACCACCCCGGCGGGTGCGGATTGAGGCGAATGGCGTGGCGCAAATGTCCGATGCCCTCGATAGCCTCTCCCTCGAACGCCTTCAGTTGCCCCAGGAACGCCCAGGCATCGGCATGATTGGGGTTGATCCGAAGGGCCATGGCCAGTTCCGCCGCGCCTTCATCCGGCTTGCCATCGTAGATCAGCACGTCGCCGAGGATTGCATGGGCCACTGCATTTTCCGGGTCAAGCGATACGGCGCGCCGGGCGGCCGCCAGAGCCAGCGAATGATGTCGCTCTGGAGCATCCAGCCAATAGGCCCACGCGAAATGGTGGCTCATCGAGAGCCATGCGTGAGCATCGGCGAAGCCGGGATCAAGCTCGATTGCCCTTTCCAAGAGCGGCGGCGCGGCCCTGTTGCTTTCGGGAGACTGAATCACCAGCACTCGGCCGCGGACGAAGAGATCATACGCTTCGAGACTTGCCGTCCTACGTGTGCTGAAGGTCACAGCGCCCGGCAACACGCCGGACAGGGCACTTACAATCGTATGGACGACCTCGTCCTGCAACAGGAAGACGTCCGCCAAATCTCGGTCGAAGCGATCAGCCCAGAGATGACTGCTGTCCGTCGCGTCGATTAGCTGGGCATTGATCCGCACCCTTGCCTTCTCCCTGCGCACACTTCCTTCAAGCACATAACGCACTCTCAGATCCCTGGCGACGGAGCGGACATCGACTGACCTCCCCTTGTAGGCGAATGTAGAGTTGCGTGCGATCACCAACAGACCGGGCACCTTCGACAAGTCAGTGATCAGGTCTTCCGCCAGACCGTCAGCGAAGTACTCCTGCTCGGGATCGCTGCTCATGTTCGTGAATGGCAGAACGGCAATCGAAGGCTTGTCGGCGATGGTCTTGAATGTGGAAATCACAACAGGCGGCGTGCCGGAAACGCGGTAGATGCGCACTGGCAGGGCAATGTTCTTCACGGCTTGGGCCCCGAGATCCTCGAAGCCAACCTCGATCTTATTTCGAACGTGGTCGTAGATCGTTCCGGAGATAAGGATGCCGCCTGGCTCGGCGGTGGTTTCCAGTCGCGCAGCGATGTTGACGCCATCGCCATAAAGGTCACTGCCCTCGACCATCACATCACCTAAATTGACGCCAATGCGCAGCACGATACGGAGCTTCTCAGGCAGAGCGGCATTGGCGGCAGCCATCGCATGCTGCACGTCTACGGCGCATTGCAAAGCATTGACGGCGCTGGCGAACTCCACCATCACGCCGTCGCCAGTCACCTTAAAGACCCGGCCATGGTGCCTGGCGACCAACGGCTGCAGCACTTGCTTACGTCGGGACTTGAGCGCGGCCAGCGTGCCGGCCTCATCCGTTTCCATGAGGCGGCTGTAGCCAACGACATCGGCAGCCATTACGGCGGCGAGTCGACGCTGGATGTGTTCGTCGGTCATGTTCGGCGATTACTCACATCAGAAAGCAGTCCGGCAGTGTACCGACGCTTCATGACCGAGTCTATCAGTCCGACCCCGGACCTACCTCGTAGGAAAGGTCAGGAACGGATCATGAGCACTGGTCGCGGCCAATGTCTGCTTTCTGGCAAGAGCAACGGCTCAAGAAGGTCAGCAAGGGTCATGGGAGGCGGTCGCGCGAATGTCGCTTATCGGGCAGCGAAAATGGGTCGATAAAGGGCGAGTTTAGGTTATGACCATTGGTTGCACGCAATGTCAGTTATCGGGGAAGGAAATCGGCGTAAAAAGGTCCGGATAGGGTCATGGCTTGCTGTAAAACTTCCCCGAACCAAGGTACGAGATGGGGTCGTCGAGAGCGGCCGGAGAAGGGGGGACGCTGTCTGCCTCGCATGCTTCAGGTTTCCCGCTTGCGACGGCTGAGCAGCTTTTCACCATCGGCTCTCAATTCACCGTTCGATCCGACGAAGCCGTAGAGCGTCTGCCGGGTAATCCCGAGTTCCTCACAAAGATCGCGCACACTGGTTTCCGGTTTCCCAATTGCTGCATGCGCGAGACGCATCTTGGCCGGGGTCATCTTGAAGCGACGACCGCCATGTCGTCCTCGTGCACGGGCTGACGGCAGACCGGCTTTGGTCCGTTCAATGATCAGTTCTCGTTCGAACTCCCGGCGCGCTGGTCATCGCCGGGCTGCAAGCGTTTCGACATGGCCCTCGTCATGATCGGTGTGTTCGTTCTCGGCTTAGCCGGCTTCACTCTCAACGGTCACGCCTATGCGCTCGAATCCTACCTCCTGCGCTGGCGGTCGAGACAGGCGCGATAGGCGTCACGCTGGCCATGGAAATCGCCGGCTTCCTGCGTAAATTATCCTAAGGCCCTATCGCGTCGCATGCGCTTCGAGTGATAGCGTACGGTCAAAACCAAAAATGCCGGAGGAAAACATGGCCAAGAAGACGACTGCGGATTGGGCGGCATTAGCGGAGAAGGAACTGCGCGCTCCGCTCGGGACGTTGACCTGGCGCACACCGGAAGGCATCGACGTCAAGCCGCTCTACACGGCCGCAGATCTGGAAGGCGCTGGGCATCTCGACTCCCTTCCGGGATTTGCGCCTTTCACCCGCGGCCCGCGCGCCACCATGTATGCCGGCAGACCTTGGACGATCCGGCAATATGCGGGGTTTTCGACGGCTGAGGAATCCAATGCCTTCTATCGCCGCAATCTCGCCGCCGGCCAGAAAGGTCTCTCCGTCGCCTTCGATCTCGCCACCCATCGCGGCTACGACAGCGACCATCCGCGCGTCGAGGGAGATGTCGGCAAGGCCGGCGTGGCGATCGACAGCGTCGAAGACATGAAGATCCTCTTCGACGGCATTCCGCTGAGCGAGATGTCCGTGTCGATGACCATGAACGGTGCGGTGATCCCGATCCTCGCCTCCTTCATCGTTGCAGGCGAGGAGCAAGGCGTATCGAGGGCAGAGCTTTCCGGGACCATCCAGAACGACATCCTCAAGGAGTTCATGGTCCGCAATACCTATATCTATCCACCCGAACCCTCGATGCGGATCGTCGCAGACATCATCGAATATACGGCGAAGGAAATGCCGAAGTTCAATTCGATCTCGATCTCGGGCTATCACATGCAGGAAGCAGGTGCGACGCTGGTGCAGGAGCTCGCCTTCACGCTGGCCGACGGCCGCGAATATGTGCGGGCCGCCATCGCCAAGGGCCTGAACGTGGACGATTTCGCCGGACGTCTTTCCTTCTTCTTCGCGGTCGGCATGAACTTCTTCATGGAGGCGGCAAAGCTGCGCGCCGCCCGCCTGCTCTGGACCCGGATCATGGAGGACTTCAAACCGCAAAAATCGGCATCGCTGATGCTGCGCACCCATTGCCAGACCTCCGGCGTGTCGCTGCAGGAACAGGATCCCTACAACAATATCGTCCGCACGGCCTTCGAGGCGATGTCGGCGGTGCTTGGCGGCACGCAGTCGCTGCACACCAATTCCTTCGACGAGGCCCTCGCGCTGCCCACGGAATTTTCCGCCCGCATCGCCCGCAACACACAGCTCATCCTGAGCCACGAGACCGGCGTCACCAAGGTCGTCGATCCGCTTGCCGGCTCTTACTACGTAGAAAGCTTGACCAAGGAACTTGCCGACAAGGCATGGAGCCTGATCGAGGAGGTTGAGGCGCTTGGCGGCATGACGCGCGCCGTCAACGACGGCCTGCCGAAGCGGCTGATCGAGGAAGCCGCTGCCCGCCGCCAGGCGGCGGTTGACAAGGGCGACGAGATCATCGTCGGCGTCAACAAATACCGTCTCGACAACGAACAGCCGATCGACATCCTCGATATCGACAACAGTGCCGTGAGAACGTCGCAAATCAAGCGGCTCGAGGAGACGAGACGGCGGCGCGACGGCGCCAAGGCCGCTGAAACGCTCGCAGCCCTCGCGGAGGTGGCGCGCAGCGGCAAAGGTAATCTGCTCGAAGCCGCCATCGAGGCGGCGCGGTCGCGGGCCACCGTCGGCGAGATAACGGATGCGATGCGCCGGGCCTTCGGCGATCATGTGGCGACACCCGAGGTCGTCAGGGATGTCTACGGCGAAGCCTATCGCGGCGAGCCGGAACTCGCCGTTTTGAAGAACCGCATGTCGACGGTAAGCGAGGCGCTGGGCCGCAAGCCGAAGATCATGGTCGCTAAACTCGGCCAGGATGGGCACGACCGCGGCGCCAAGGTGATCGCGTCGGCTTTCGGCGATATCGGCTTCGACGTACTGACGGGCCCGCTCTTCCAGACACCGGAAGAGGCCGCCCAAATGGCGATCAGCGAGACTGTCAACGTCATCGGTGTCTCGTCGCTTGCCGCCGGCCACAAGACCCTGCTGCCGCAGCTCGTCGAGAGCTTGAGAGCCAAGGGCGGCGGCGATGTCATCGTCATCTGTGGCGGTGTCATCCCGCGCCAGGACTATCAGTTTCTGGCCGATCACGGCATCTCCGCCGTTTTCGGCCCCGGCACGAACGTCCTCGATGCCGCCAACTCCGTTCTCGATCTCCTGCAGGGGATCCGGCGCAACCGGTAGCGGTTAAACAAACGGCTACATTCGCGTTGGAGAATAATATGACGGTGCAACTGCAATTCGTCGGATGCGGCGATGCCTTTGGCAGCGGCGGACGCTTCAACACTTGCTTCCATGTCACAGGCGAGCGCACGAACTTCCTGATCGACTGTGGAGCTTCGTCACTCATTGCGATGAAGAAGCTGGGGATCGGCCGAAACGATATCCAGGCGATCTTCGTGACCCATTTCCACGCCGATCACTTCGGCGGCCTGCCGTTCTTCATTCTGGATGCGCAGTTCTTTTCAAAGCGGACGGAGCCTCTGCTCATTGCCGGGCCTCCAGGGCTGCCGGACTGGTTCGTCAGGGTGATGGAAACGGGATTTCCAGGGTCTGCAAAAACAAAACAGCGTTTTGATCTGCATTTGCGGGAACTCGAGCCCGGGATGCAGGCAGATTTCGGCAATGTGAAGGTGACGCCCTTCCTTGTCAGGCACGGGCAGCCGGAGGGGTCGTTCTTCGCGCTTAGACTCGAGATTGGAAAACGCATCGTGACCTACACGGGTGACACCGAATGGACCGACACCTTGGTCGCAGCGGCTGAAGGCGCCGATCTCCTGATCGCCGAGGCGTACTTCCGGCGAAAGCCGGTGCCGCTCCATCTCGATCTGGCGACGCTCGAGAACCATCTTCCGGCGATCTGTGCGAAGCGTGTCATCTTGACCCACATGAGCGAGGATATGTTAGCTGAGCGACCGACCGTAAATTTCGAGACTGCCGAAGACGGCCTGATCGTGCAGATTTGAGTGCTCGCTGGATGACAACGGCATCGCTTCGCAACGGCTTGAGCGAGAGCAGCCTGTGGGCGCTCCCAAGCTAGAGCAGCCCCCGCTTTGCGAGGTTGGTCATCAGCGCCGAAATGCCAAACGTCCATGGAGAGCATTCGGTTGAGAGACGAACCGTATTTGTAAGCGTTCCGAGCCCAACTGAAGAGATCTCGACTACATCGCCGATTTTGTGCGTAAAGCCTTGATTGGGTGCGTCGCGGTCCTGTGTCGGGGCAAAAAGCGTGCCGAGGAAGAGCATGAAACCGTCCGGATATTGATGATGGGCTCCGCAGGTCTGCCTGACGAGATCGGTCGGGTCGCGGCTGATCTTCGACATTGAACTCTTTCCGTTAAGCACGAAGCCGTCCTCGCCGGTGACCTTCAGGTCGAGCTCGGCCTTGCGGACATCGCCGAGGCCGTAAGAGTCGTCGAATAGCCGAACGAAAGGGCCGATGGAGCAGGAGGCATTATTATCTTTCGCCTTGCCAAGCAGCAGTGCCGAGCGGCCTTCGATATCGCGAAGGTTGACGTCGTTTCCGAGGGTCGCGCCCTTGATCTCGCCGCGGCTGTTCACCGCAAGCACGATTTCCGGTTCCGGATTGTTCCAGGTCGAAATCGGATGCAGGCCGACATCGGCCCCCCAGCCGACGGAGGACAGCACCGGGGATTTGGTGAAGACCTCGGCGTCCGGCCCGATGCCGACTTCGAGATACTGCGACCACATGCCTTCATCGATCAGCGCCTGCTTGACCCTTGCCGCTTCCGGAGAGCCTGCCTTGATGTTGGCGAGGCTACCACCAATCAGCGCACCGACGCGGTCGCGGATCGACGCCGCACGATCCGGATTGCCGGCAGCCTTCTCCTCGATCACCCGCTCGATCATCGATTGCGCGAAGGTCACGCCGCAAGCCTTCACGGTCTGAAGGTCTGCTGGTGCCAGTAGATAAGGCCTAGCCGCATCGGGTCGGCCGACACTATTTGCCGCCACTGTTTCGAGCGAAGCGAGTGTTTTGCCGGTTACAGCGCGCGCAAAGGCGACCGGATCATCCTTCTCCAGAAGCGCGCTCAATGTCGGCGCTTCCCTGGACGTTATGTCGATAATCTCTCCGTTACGGATCGTGACAATGGCCGGACCGGCTGCCTGCGGATTCCAGACGCGGCCGACAAACAGGCCGCCCGATGAGGCGTCGTCGAGAAGCTGAGACATGATGACCTTCCGTCGCGGTCGAGCTTGCGCTCATGTGATTTGAAATTTGCCGCCCTCCAGCAGCGCCCGAAATCGATCACATCTGTCCCGGCGGGGCAAGGTCAAATTATGACTGGACAGGCCGCCGCCGGGCGAAGAGCTACCGGCGTGAAGCCCAGGCAAGGCCACGGCGAAGAATGAGAGGCATGTACGGATGGTCGAATTCGGCCGCAACATGGCCGAGCGCGGAATAAAAGACACGGCCCGCACCGAAATGGCGCTTGAAGACCACCGGCATCACGACATTGCGTGCGGCCTCGTCATACTCGCCGGTGAATGTGGTTGTCGCCAGGATTTCAATCGACGGATCGTAGTGCAAGTAGTACTGCTCCGAGTGGTAGTCGAAGTCCGGAATGCCTTGCATCAGCGGATCGTTTTGCCGGCTCACGGTCACGCGGAAGTCGATGATGTTGCCTGGATGCGAAACCCAGGTGACGCCCGAAACATAGCGGAATGGCGCACTTTCCTTGAAGGATGTGGCAAGCGCGCCGTGATGTCCGCCAAGGCCAAGGCCGCCGCGAACCGCCGTCACTAGCGCATTGGCATGCTCCTTCTCCAGCTTTTCCCCGGTAATGATCGGAACAAGCAGATCGGTGTTGGCAATCACCGGCGAGCCGAAGATGTCGAGATCGGCGGTAATCTCGACCGAAAAGCCGTCTTCCCGCAGCAGTTCGCCGACGGCGTTTGCGCATGCCTCCGGCTCGTGGCCCTGCCAGCCGCCCCAGACGATGATCGCTTTTCGCATGCCCTGTCTCCCGGCTTTCGATGGTTAAGTCGTGATTTAGCGGCCCCAGTCAGATAGCGTCCGATTTCATCGACCGCAAGCCGAATGGTCGCTTCGATTGCCATCACACGATTCTGTCTTGACGGCGGCAAGCCACGGCAGTCAGTTCGAGCGTCATCTCCGGGAGGAATTTTGAATGCTGAAATCCTTCGAACATATCGGCATGACGGTAAGCGACATCGACCGTGCCGTCGCCTTTTATTGCGACCTGCTCGGGCTTCGGCTGCATCTGCGCAAGACGATGCCGGACGGCTCGCACGTTGCTTTTCTCGATGCCGGCGGCGGCATGCTGGAAATCTTCGCGCCCGCGAGCGGTGCCGTGCGGGCAACCGACGTGCCAGAAGGCGCGGCCGGTCTCCGCCATCTGACATTTCTGTTCGGCAGCGTCGATGAAACCTTCGCGAAGCTCGAAGCGGCCGGCGTCGAGATGAAGGAGCGCCCGCGTCTCGCTTACAATTCCGAAGTTCTGCACAAGGTTGCTTTCCTGCGCGATCCCGACGGCATCCTCATCGAGCTTGCTGAGCGGAGGGTTGAGGCAGCGGGTTTCGTGGCTGCTTCGGCAGGCGGAATTTAGAGAAGATCTGAAATGGCGCATTTGCAAAGAATTTCTGGTCAAATTCGCGGGCTGAAGTAACAACTCCGTAAGCGAAATCTGGCAACCTCCAACCCGATATTTTTTCTCGTTTCAGCTGGGTGTCATGTTTCGCAATAAGGAAGATTGGATCAGCCAGCGCGCCTATGCCATCTGGGAGGCGGAGGGACGCCCCTATGGGAGCGATGCGAAAAACTGGCGGCAGGCGGCGGCCGAGTTTGAACAGCTCGAAATGACAAAGGCGTCCAGCGATGGCACTGACCTGATCGAGATGCTGCGCGCCACCGGGCGTCTTATGCGCACCTGCGACGATGACGCCCGCGGCGACCTGAAGCTGGCCCGCACGATCGCCAAGCGCTAGCGATACCAGCGCGTATTTCGGGAACAAATCCCTGTCCCTCGCGTTTTGTGAAGTTCGGTTTGCACTCCGGGAGGGTCATATCGGCAATGCGAGCCATCAGCCTGCTCTCAACGATCCTTACCCTCTTCATCATTTTCGGTCTCGCATTCTTCTTTCTTGCCTGGCGCCCAGAAATAAAGCCTGGGAACCCGTCGGAGAACGCGCGCTTCGATGACGCGCTGATCGCCAAGGGAGCAAGCCTCGCGGCGGTCGGAAACTGTATCGCCTGTCATACGGTCCCGGGAAAGGAAGCTTTCTCCGGGGGTCTTAAACTCCCGACGCCTTTCGGGAACATCTATTCGACGAACATCACGCCGGATGATGAAACCGGCATCGGGCGCTGGGGTGAAGCTGCCTTCCAGCGCGCCATGCGCGAAGGGGTGGATCGGGAAGGCAATCACCTTTACCCGGCTTTCCCTTATGAACACTTTACCCGCGTCACCGATGAGGACAACAAGGCACTCTATGCCTTCCTGATGACGCGTACGCCGATCAAGGCAACGGCACCGGAAAATGAGTTGCCGTTCCTGCTCCAAGTGCGGCCGATCCTTGCCGGCTGGAAGCTGCTCTTCTTCACCAAGGGAGCTTTCGCGCCCGATCCGCAGAAAAGCGGCGAATGGAACCGCGGTGCCTATCTTGCGGAAGGCCTCGGCCATTGCGGCGCCTGCCATACGCCGCGAAACGCCCTCGGCGCCGAAGATCGCAGCAGACACCTCGGAGGCGGTGAGGCGGAAGGCTGGCAGGCTTATGCAATCAATGCCGAAAGCCCGTCGCCGATCCCGTGGGACAAGGAGTCGCTCGCCTTTTATCTTCGCCACGGCTACCACGCGTTCCACGGTGTTTCGCGTGGTCCGATGGCGGAAGTCACGGGCAATCTCGGTGCGCTTCCCGATAGCGATATTAACGCGATTGCAGTCTATGTCGCCTCGATTATGGGCGAGCCGGCTCCCGAGCGTGTGCAGAAGGCCGAGCAGCTGAAGAAACAGTTCGTCCCGGACCAGGACGGGATGCTTACTGCGTCGATCGATGAGAACCGAGCCTCGGCCGATCTTGTCGCGCATCCGGGTGCCGCTATCTATGGTGCGGCTTGTGCCACCTGTCATGAGTCCGGCCGCGCGGCGCCGTTTGGCGGGTTGAACTTCAATCTCAGCACCGCCGTCAATGCCGCCAACCCGCAGAACATAGTCAATGTCGTGCTTTTCGGCCTGCCGCCTGCCGATGGTCAGACAAGTGCTGTGATGCCCGGCTTTGCTGGCGCATTGAACGACCGGCAGGTCGCCGATCTGCTGGATTTCATGCGCCGGCGCTTCACGAGACGCGACGCCTGGCTCGATCTGCAGCAGCTCGTCAGCCGCACACGTTCCGGCGAATATTTCGTCGCCGTCCGCCCCTCGGAAGGAATTGAGAGAGCGCCGGCCAATGTCGGCGCGAAGGAGGCGAAATGACAACGCTCAACGTCAACGGACAAATCCATGAAGTCGACAGCGAGCCCGACACACCACTGCTTTATGTACTTCGCAACGATCTTGAACTCAACGCCGCGAAATTCGGCTGCGGCCTCGGCCAATGCGGAGCCTGTACCGTCGTGGTTGATGGCCAGGCCGTGCTTTCCTGCGTGACGCCGCTCATCGTCGTCGAAGGCAAGGAAATCTTGACCGTAGAGGGGCTTGGAACCGCCGAAAAACCCGGCCCGCTGCAGGCGGCCTTCATCGAGAAACAAGCGGTGCAATGCGGCTTTTGCATTCCCGGCATGATGATGAGCGCAGCAGCGTTGCTGACGAAGAACACTAAACCGACCGACGAGGAAATCCGGTCGGCGTTACGCACCAATCTCTGTCGCTGCGGCACGCATATGCGCATCCTTGCCGCCATCAGGCGCGCTAGCGAATTGATGGAAGCTTCCGGGCTGGCTGCCGATGGGAGTGCAGGATGATGGATATTCTTACCAAGCATGAAATCACCCGGCGTGGCCTACTTGCCGGCACCGGAGCACTCGTTGTCAGCTTCTCTGCAATCCGCGCGCTGGCGCAGGATAGGCCGGCTGCGGCGCACGAAAAACCCAAGCTGCCGGGCAGCCTGGACGACGACCGTTATCTCGATAGCTGGATAAGGATCGATTCTGACGGCAAGATCACGGTATTCACAGGCAAAGCCGAGCTTGGGCAAGGTATCCGCACGCCGCTGATCCAGGTCGCCGCCGAGGAACTGGAAGTCGAGCCCGGCGACATCACGCTCGTGACAGCCGATACCGGACGCACGCCTGACGAAGGCTTTACGGCCGGCAGCCAGTCGATGCAGAACAGCGGCACCGCAATCCGCAATGCCGCCGCGCAGGTTCGCGAACTGCTGATTGCCGGGGCGGCGCGGCGCTTTAACGTGCCGCCTGAACAGCTCAAGGCGGAAAAGAAAAGCGTTTCGGCTCCGGACGGCAGATCGGTGACCTATGGCGAACTGGTCACGGGCCAGTTCCTGCATCTCGAAGCCCAGCCGCAATCGAAGCTGAAACCGCCGGACGCGCTGAGCATCATCGGCCGCGATGTGCCGCGCATCGACATTCCCGGCAAGGTCACCGGTGCGGTGGCCTATGTGCAGGATTTGCGCCTCGAAGGCATGGTGCACGCGCGCGTTATACGCCCGCCGAGCTACGGCGCGGTGCTGAAAGACATCGATTCCACTGCGGCCGCTGCCATGGCCGGTATCATTTCCGTCATCCGTGACGGCAGTTTCCTTGCCGTCGTGGCGGAGAAAGAATGGCAGGCGGTGAAGGCGATGCGCGCCATCGAAAGGGCGGCCCATTGGGACGAGCCCGCGACGCTTCCTGACCAGACCGATCTGGCCGCCGTTCTCGTCGCCCTGGAAAGGGATGTCGGAACCGTGGCGGAATCCGGCATTCCGAGCTTCCCGGACGGCGCGATCTATGAGGCAACCTTCACGCGCCCTTATCAGATGCACGGTTCGATCGGCCCCTCCTGTGCGGTGGCGCTTCTAAAGGCCGAGGGCAACCTCGATATCTGGTCTCACACCCAGGGCGTTTTCCCCGATCGTACGGCGATCGCGCAAATGCTTGGCCTGCCGGAAGACACGGTGCGGGTCATCCATATGGAAGGCTCCGGCTGCTACGGGCACAATGGCGCGGACGACGCGGCAGCCGACGCAGCACTCATCGCCATGAAAATTCCCGGTCGCCCGGTACGCGTCCAGTGGATGCGCGAGCAGGAACACATGTGGGAACCTTTCGGGCCTGGCATGGTGTCAAAGGTTCGGGCATCGCTTGATGCAAACGGCAGGATCGACAACTGGACCTATGATCTGTGGAGCAATACGCACAGCACGCGCCCCGGCGATGCCGGCGCGCTGCTTGCCGGCCGCACCAAGGAGCGGCCAACGCCTCAAAAGCCGCCGACACTTAGTATCAATCCCAACGGCAGCGGCGATCGGAATGCCGATCCTCTCTACGCGATCCCGAACCGCAGGGTGCTTTGGCATTTCATTCCTGACATGCCGCTCCGGGTTTCGGCGCTGCGCGGCTTGGGTGCCTATGCCAATGTCTTCTCGATCGAAAGCACCATGGACGAACTGGCGATCGCCGCCAGGGCCGATCCTGTCGAATTCCGCCTGCGTCACCTGGAAGATGATCGCGCCAGCGATGTCGTGAAGCTCGCGGCGGAGAAATTCGGCTGGGGAAGGGGCGAAGTGCCGCAGGGCCATGGCCGCGGCTTTGCTTTCGCCCGCTACAAGAACCATGCCGCCTATCTGGCGGTCGCCATGGAAGCCAAGGTCGAGCGCGAAACCGGGCGCGTGCAGGTGCTGCGCGCCGTCGCCGCCATCGACAGCGGCCAGGCCGTCAATCCTGACGGCATTCGCAACCAGACTGAGGGCGGCATCTTGCAATCGATCAGTTGGACGCTTTACGAAGCCGTCACCTTCGATCGCACGCGCATTACCAGCACCGATTGGTCGAGCTATCCGATGCTGCGCTTTGCAAGCGTTCCAGAAAGTGTCGAAGTGCATATTATCGACCGGCCCGGTCAGCCTTTCCTCGGTACAGGCGAGGCGGCGCAAGGACCGGCTTGTGCGGCAGTCGCCAACGCGATCCGCAACGCGACCGGGAAGCGGCTGGTCGATCTGCCGCTGTCGCGCAAGAGGGTGAAGGAAGCGATCGGTCTCGGCTGAACCTGTTAGTCGGCTCATAAACCGCGAATGGAAGGGAGAAGGGCTCCGGGCGACAGCTGCAACAACCTGCATCCAGCGGCGCTGAACTTCGGCAATCGCCTTGCCCTACGGGCAAAGGAGCATGAATGCAGGTTGCGCCAGGGGGTGAAGATTTCGGCTGCACAGATATCTCCGGAGTGATCTTCACGATAGCCAAATCTCAAGCTGGAACAAAAAACTAACGCCGCCGCGCCTCCTGCATGCAGAGCCCCTTAAAGGCCCTGTTCCCGTGCCAGCGCGCGGTCGTGACTTGCCCGATTTTGCTGCCTCTGCGGCGCCTCAGCCGTCCCTGTCGCTGAATCCTCAGCCCCTCATGGCGGCGGAACCCGGCTCAGCGCGTCGCGGCGATATCGTGGTTGCAGGCTTTGGCCGGAACCGCACCAAGACCTCCTGCCCATCCGCCGAGGCGCGTGTCCGCTCCAGTTCATCGTACTCGCGGGTGGCTTGCGCCCAGTGCTCGACGTTGCGGCCATGTTCACGGCCGCATCCCTCCCAGAGTGCATAAGCCCGTTTGGCGATCCATTCGTCTCTGTTTTGGTGGTTCATCGCATCGTCCCTTTTATTTTAGTGCATCGAAGCCGCCTCGGAAGATTGCGTCTCGCCGAGCATTTCCAGAAGATGGTTGCGGGCGCGGTTCACCCGGCTCTTGATGGTGCCCACCTCGCAGTCGCAGATCGCAGCCGCTTCCTCGTAACTTGTGCCGCTCGCCACGAGCATCAATGCATCGCGATGAGATGCGCCGAGTTTGTCGATCGCCGCCTGCACGTCACGGGCTCTCAGCGACCAGTCCTGCGTCGATTTGACCGGCACCTGGCATTCGGTGAGGTCGCCGATGCAGCCGACCGGTTCGCGCTTGCGGCGTTTGTAGCTGCTACAATAAGTGTTGCGCATGATGGTGAAGAGCCAGGATTTCAGGCTCGTACCGTCCTGGAACTGCTCGATATGGCAAAGCGCCTTCGAAACCGTCTCCTGAACGAGATCCTCAGCGTCGTTTTCGACGCGCTCGAAACGCCGCGCAAAGGCTCTAAGCGCCGGAAGAAGCGAGATAATTTCTGACTGCGCGCTGCAATTTGAAACGTCCGGCATGGCATCCTCCTTCTATGGAGGACTTAATGTCCTCGCGCTCCGTGTGTTCCCGATAAAATTCGTGAGCACCTGCACATTTGATGTCGTCAAGCCGCTGTTGCGCTTTTCTACGAGCTTGTCGGATCGAGCCCGCCGGCAGCCTCAACGCACCGGCCGCGCCGTTTTCATCGACACCGGCGATGTCCATCATACGGATAGCTCACCGCCTCCTACTCGGTCACCTCTGCCGACAACCGCCTCCGGCACGTGCACCCGCTGGTCCCTCGACATCGTAGGTTCTTGCCGCCGGAATTACCGTCCTTTTGGTCGATGGAGGCTGGGCTCAGCTGTAGAGCTGCATTTGCCCGACGTGTCGTCCAGCTGTTGGCATCGTGAGCATTGTGACGTTGCTCCCAAGTTGGAACATTTCTCGGGAACGTTGAAACCTATAGCGTGCCAAGGCGTTAGCACCCGACTTGCATGGAGGTCTTCCATGAAGAAGATCATCGCTGCCGTCCTTCTTCTCATCCTTGTCGCGGGCGGGTGGATATTCGCTTTTGAGCGTGAATCCGCAACCGTCCCGATCGAGCAAGGTTACGGTGTCTCACCCGCGCTGCCCGCGCCGAACCCGACATTGATCCCGACGGTCAATGTCGCGGAGGCAGCAGGCTGGCCAGATGGCGCCACGCCAATAGCCGCGGATGGGCTGAAGGTTCAGGCCTTCGCCAAGGACCTAGACCACCCGCGCTGGATCCATGTCCTGCCGAACGGCGATGTCCTGATTGCCGAAAGCAACAGGCCGCCAAATATCGATAAGACCGGTTTCAGCCCCCGTGATTGGGTAGAGGGGCTGATGATGAGCAAAGCGGGAGCGGAGATGCCGAGTGCAAACCGCATTACCCTACTTCGCGATGCCGATAGCGATGGTGTAGCCGAGATGCGAGCGGCTTTCCTGAAGAGTCTCAACTCACCCTTCGGCATGGCGTATTCCAACGGCATCCTTTACGTTGCCAATACCGATGCGGTCATGGCTTTTCCCTATAAGGATGGTGAAACGGAAATCACCACCCCAGGCGAGAAGATCGCCGATCTGCCAGCAGGTCCGATCAATCATCACTGGACCAAGGATCTCATCGCCAGTCCCGATGGCACCAAGCTCTATGCCACCGTTGGCTCCAACAGCAATGTCGGAGAAAACGGCATGGAAGCCGAAAAGAACCGTGCCGCGATCCTCGAAATCGATCTTGCCTCAAAGGCCGTTCGCGTCTTCGCAGGCGGCTTGCGCAATCCGAATGGTCTTGCCTGGCAGCCGCGGACCGGCGCGCTGTGGGTTGCGGTCAACGAACGCGATGAGCTCGGCAGCGATCTCGTGCCCGACTACATGACCGCAGTGAAAGATGGCGGTTTCTACGGCTGGCCCTACAGCTATTTCGGCCAGCATGTCGATAGCCGGGTTAAGCCGCAGAATCCCGATCTCGTCGCCAAAGCGATCGTCCCGGACTACGCCCTTGGTCCGCATACCGCCTCACTCGGTCTCACCTTCAATACGAGCAATCTGTTTGGCCCGGATTATGTCGGCGGCGCCTTCGTCGGCCAACATGGCTCCTGGAACCGCAAGCCCCGCAGCGGCTACAAAGTGATTTTCGTGCCTTTCGCCGACGGCAAGCCATCTGGGCCGCCGCGAGATATCCTGACGGGTTTCGTCGGTCCTGACGACAAAGCCTTTGGCCGCCCTGTCGGCGTTGCAATCGATATTAAGGGCGCGCTGCTCGTTGCCGACGACGTCGGCAACACCATATGGCGGGTCTCACCGGCTTCGGCACAGTGATAAGACCAATCCGCGCGAACACATGGAAGCGTCAAAACAAAAATAGCCGACGCAAAGGGTGCAGCCCTGCTTTCATTGTCGGCGCTTTACCCCTATTTTGAGGCATTGCTGTCAATATCATAGGCTTCTTTTGTTTCTGGAAATCACAATCGTTGTGCTGCTCACGATCTTGAACGGTGTGCTCGCAATGTCCGAACTTGCCGTCGTTTCCTCGCGTCCCGCGCGTCTCAGGGTGCTAGCCGATCAGGGAAGCCGAGGGGCAGCCCAAGCTATCAAACTCGCCGAACATCCCGGACGCTTTCTCTCAACCGTTCAGATCGGGATTACACTTGTCGGCGTTCTCTCGGGTGCCTTTTCGGGCGCCACGCTTGGCGGCCGTCTCTCTGCCTGGTTGGGCGCACAGGGCGTTTCCCCTGCCGTCTCCGATGCGCTTGGCGTCGGCACGGTGGTCGTTGCCATCACCTATCTTTCGCTCATTGTCGGCGAACTGGTGCCGAAGCAGATTGCCCTGCGCGAACCGGAATCGGTCGCCAGCAAGGTGGCCCCGGCCATGGCTGTACTTTCCAAGATTGCTTTGCCGCTCGTCTGGCTTCTCGATGCCTCCGGTAAGCTTGTGCTTTCGTTACTTGGGCAATCCGGAAAAGGCAGTGATGGCGTGACAGACGCGGAAATCAAGACCGTGCTCGCCGAGGCGCAGAGTGCCGGCGTGATCGAGAGCCAGGAATCGGCAATGATCTCCGGCGTCATGCGCCTTGCGGACCGCACGGCGAGAGCCTTGATGACCCCGCGCCGCGACGTCGAAGTCATCGATATCGAAGACAGCCTTGAGGAAACGCGAAAGCAATTGCACCAGACGCGCCGCTCGCGCTTGCCCGTGCGCCGCAACAGCTCCGACGAGGTGCTCGGCGTACTCTTCGTGAAAGACTTCTATGATGCGCTGCACACGCATGGTCATGCCGATATCCAGTCCCTTGCCCATGACGTCCCGGTGATCTCGGATCTTTCGACGGCAACGCATGTCATCCAAGCAATCCGTAAATCGCCGGTCCACATGGTTCTCGTCTATGACGAATACGGCCATTTCGAGGGTATCGTTTCGTCCGGCGACATCATGGAAGCGATCATGGGCGCGCTGCAGGAAGGACCCGCTGATGAGCAGGCAATCGTTCGCCGCGCCGACGGTTCCTATCTTGTTTCTGGCTGGACGCCGATCGACGAGTTCGCGGAATTCATGAGCTTCAAGCTGGAGGATAACATTGAATTCCAGACCGTCGCCGGCCTTGTGCTGGAAGAGTTGAAACACCTGCCGGACCTTGGCGAAAGCTTCGTGAAGGATGGCTGGCGCTTCGAGATCATCGATCTTGACGGCCGCCGCGTCGACAAGATCCTCGTTTCGCGGGAGCTTTCCCAAGGTGAAGAGCGCACGGCATAGTCCGCCCGCCGCATGTGGAAATCTTTACCCGGCTCTTCGAACATCTTCCGGTTTGGCAAAAACGCAGCTACGCTCGTGTTCCCTGAATGTGGGAATACGAGCCTGATGAGGCAGATGCAAAGACTGATCGCAAAGCCAGTCGCGATCACTATCGTCCTGTTTGCCCGCGCAATCACGGCGGTGCGTGCGATCTGGGCGGGCGAAGGTCTGCCACCGCGGCGCTGCATCTATTTTGCCAACCATTCGAGCCATGGCGATTTCATTCTGATCTGGGCGGTCTTGCCGCCGCGCCTGCGCAGGCACGCAAGGCCTGTGGCCGGGGCCGACTACTGGTTGAAATCGCCGCTCACCACTTTCATTGGCCGCGAAGTCTTCAATGCCGTGCTGATCGAGCGTGACCGTGAAAAGCGCACGCAGGACCCGATCGAGCAGATGGTTGCCGCAATCGATGCCGGCTCGTCGCTGATCCTGTTTCCAGAAGGCACACGCAACCAGACCGACGAGCCGCTTCTGCCCTTCAGGAGCGGCATCTTCCACCTCGCCTCGGCGCGCGCCGGCATCGATCTCGTGCCCGTCTGGATCAACAATCTCAACCGCGTGATGCCGAAAGGCGAGATCGTGCCAATCCCTCTGATCTGCACCGTCACCTTCGGCAATCCGATACGGCTTGAACCCGGCGAAACCAAGGATGGCTTCCTGGGAAGGGCAAGGGCAGCCTTGATTTCCCTTTCTCCGAAACATTCAGGCGGCAGCGAATGAACGACGCGCGCTCCGATCTCATCACGCTGGTGCTCGGCATTTTCGCCGTGCTGATCTTTGCCTCGCTGGTCGGCTATGTCCTGCATCGGCGTCTCTCGCCGGACGGCTCGAACAGTGCCGTCGAGAACCTGAATGCCCGCATCAAGGCCTGGTGGATCATGGTGATCTTCATCGGCATCGCCTTTCTGGCGGGCCGCGCGGGCGTCATCGTTCTTTTCGCCTTCTGCTCTTTTGCAGCGCTTCGAGAATTCATCACGCTGACGAACACCAAGCGGGCCGATCACTGGGCGCTTGCCTCGGCGTTCTTCGTGGTTCTACCCATTCAATATTATCTTCTGTGGGCGGAAGAATACGGGATCTATTCGATCTTCGTACCGGTTTATGCGTTCCTGCTGATGCCGATCATTTCCGTGCTTCGGGGAGACACCGAACGCTTCCTCATTCGCATTGCCGAGGTTCAGTGGGCTTTGATGATCTGCGTCTTCTGCGCGTCGCACGTGCCGGCGCTGCTGACGCTGAATATTCCCGGCTACGAGGGCCGCAACGTTCTTTTGATCGCATTTCTGGTCATCGTCGTGCAGCTTAGCGACGTCTTGCAGTATGTCTGGGGCAAACTTTTCGGGCGAACGAGAATCGCCCCGAAACTCTCGCCGTCGAAAACCGTTGAGGGCTTTGCAGGCGGCGTCGCCAGTGCAACGCTGATCGGGGCGTCGCTCTGGTGGATCACACCGTTTACGCCATTGCAGGCAGGCGTGCTTTCGCTGGTCATCACTCTAATGGGTTTCTTCGGCGGCCTGGTGATGTCGGCTATCAAGCGTGACCGGGGTGTCAAGGATTGGGGCAATCTCATCGAGGGTCATGGCGGCCTAATCGACAGGCTCGATTCCGTGGTCTTTTCGGCACCAATCTTCTTTCACCTCGTCCGCTACTGGTGGTCGCTGACATGAGTGGCTGGATCGGACGGCTTGGGCGCAGCAGCGCCGTGCATGTATCGTTCGCCTTTCTCGCGATGGGCAGCTGGGCACTCTTCGCCAATAGCGCTCATCCGCTGCCGCGCATGCTGCTTGCCGGGTTTGTTCAGGGTGCGCTTTCTGCCTGCCTCACCTTATTCTTGAAATCGGCGGTCGAAAGCCTTTCGAAGCGCTTCTCAGGTTCTGCTGCATTCATTGCCGCGCCTCTGATCGCCTGCCTCGGCTCGGCAAGCATTCTCATTGTCATCCATACACTCAGCGGAACACCCGAAATATTAAGAACCGTTGCGGTGCCGCTTGCCGTCTCCACCAGCTATGCAGCGATTTACAACTATTCCATTGCGATCGCGAAAGGTAAGTGATGACCGACACTGAAGACCGCCGGCCACTGAACAGCCGGAACAGCTGGTGGGCAAAGGCGATCGCGCAGAAGATCGCGGCAAGATCCGTCACGCCGAACCAGATTTCGCAGGCAAGCATCGCTGCCGCTGCGATCGCCGGTCTCCTGTTCTTTCTTGCCGGACGCGACGCCGGCTACTCGCGCATGGGCCTTCTCGCTTTTGCAGCGCTCTCTTGCCAGGCGAGACTGCTCTGCAATCTCTTTGACGGCATGGTGGCGGTCGAAGGGGGCAAGGCGGAAGCGGACGGTCCCTTCTGGAATGAATTTCCAGATCGCGCCGCCGACATGCTGATCTTTGCCGGCATCGGGCTCGGCATCGGCTATCCCGGCCTTGGCTGGGCGGCTGCAGCCTTCGCCGTGTTGACGGCCTATGTCCGCGAGCTTGGGCGGGCGACGGGTCATGGCAGCGATTTCTCCGGCCCCATGGCGAAGCAGCACCGCATGGCGGTCGTCACTGTGGCTGCTGTTGTCTCGATCTGCGAGCATTACTGGGGTCTGCAAAACCATGTCCTTTGGCTTGCGCTTTGGGTCGTCCTTGTCGGTGCCGCCGCGACCGCGGGCCGGCGCAGCTTGCGCCTGATCCGGTCCATGAAACACCCGCTCTGACAGGGCTCCGGGCGGCGGGCGATAGCCACCGCTCAAAATTGTCATCCTCACAATTCCACTCTTGCGGCGTGTCAGGGGATTCTTCATCAGTAGGCGATCGAGCCGGAGATCCGCCATGCCCGAACTTCCAGGTCTGATTGCCTTTGCCCTGATCGCGCTCGGCATGGTGCTGACGCCCGGCCCGAACATGATCTATCTCGTATCGCGCTCGATCTGCCAGGGACCGGCCGCCGGATTGATCTCGCTTGGCGGCGTGGCACTCGGTTTCGTCGTCTACATGCTGTCGGCAGCGCTCGGCATCACGGCATTGGTCTTCGCCGTGCCGCTCGCTTATGATGCGCTTCGGCTGGCAGGCGCCGCCTATCTTGCCTGGCTTGCCTGGAATGCATTAAAGCCCGGCGGCCGCTCGACCTTTCAGGTTCGCGACCTGCCGCGCGATACCAATCTCAAGCTCTTCACCATGGGCTTCGTCACCAGTTTGCTCAATCCGAAGATCGCCATCCTTTATCTCTCGCTGCTGCCGCAATTCGTAAACCCGCAGGCCGGAAGCGTCTTTCTGCAATCGATCGTTTTCGGTTTTACGCAAATCGCAATCAGCGTCAGCGTCAACGCACTGATCGCCATTTCTGCCGGGTCCATTGCGCTCTTTCTCGGCGAGCGGCCGGTCTGGCTGCGGGCGCAGCGCATGCTAATGGCAACTGTGCTTGGAGGACTTGCTGTTCGCATGGCGCTAGAATCGCGCCGCTGACAACCTGCAAAGCCTCATC
Organism: Rhizobium sullae; assembly: GCF_900169785.1. Lineage (GTDB taxonomy): Bacteria > Pseudomonadota > Alphaproteobacteria > Rhizobiales > Rhizobiaceae > Rhizobium > Rhizobium sullae. The sequence continues at coordinate 48,159 of NZ_FWER01000020.1, read as the reverse complement.
CTGAGCTTGACATCGGTGTTGGTAAAGCAGAAGCCGCACACGGCCCCTTGTCCGGCGGCTGTTGCAAGGAATGTCAGGATGAAGCTCAACGCAGTTGCCGTCAGTTCGAACGTGATCCTGACGGGCGTCTTGTTGATGCTGCTCGGCGATTTCCTCTTTGCGGTCAACGACGCGATGGGCAAATGGCTGGTTGCGAGTTTCACCGTCGGCCAGGTGCTGGTGATCCGCTCGGTCGGTGCTTTCATCGTGCTCGGTCCGATGATCATCCGGCAAGGCACGCGGCAGCTCTTCGTCGTCGAGCAGAGGAGGCTGCAGGTGATGCGCGTCGCAATGACGACCTGCGACGTCAGCCTGTTTTATGCCGCGGTTTCCTATCTGCCGCTTGCCGACGTCATGACCTTCTACATGGCAGGTCCGATCTATGTCGCCGCGCTTTCCCACTTCTTCCTCGGCGAGAGGATCGGCTGGCGCCGGTGGCTTGCGGTTTTCGTCGGCTTTGCCGGTGTCGTCGTTGCGCTCCGGCCATCGTCTGCAATGTTGTCCCTTCCGTCTCTTTTTGGTTTGACGGGTAGTTTCGCCTTCGCGCTAACGCTGGTGATGAACCGTTATCTGCGCTCGACAAGCGACACCACGCTGGTCACCTGGCAGACGATCGCCGCTCTTATCGCCGGGATCTTTCTCAGTATCGGCCAGTGGCGTCAGGCAACACTTCTCGATTATTCCGGCATGCTTCTTCTCGGCGTCGTCGCGTCCTGCGCCCATCTGCTGATCACCCGCTCGCTGAAGCTTGCGCCCGCCTCGCTGCTGGCGCCGCTGCAATACACCCTGCTGTTATGGGCGATCGTGCTTGGCATGATCTTTTTCGATGATGTGCCTGACATGCAGATTCTGGTCGGTGCGGCGATCATCGTCGTTGCAGGGCTTTTCATCTTCCACCGGAAGAACCTCAGGGACACGATCACGCCGGACGCCGTTCCACCGGACGGACATTAAGCGTTCAGTCGGAGGATTGTCCCGGCGGGATCAATCCGTTGTGATCCGCACGCCTTTTTCATCGAACAGATGCCAATGGCCGGAACGGGGCGCAATGTTCAGGACATCGCCGCGCGTGACCCGGCTCTGGCCTTGCTGGTGGACCAGGATAGGCTCGCCGCTCGGAAGGGTGCAATGCAGGTAGCTGTTGGCGCCGTGCTGTTCGGCAACGGCGACCTCGGCGGGCCAGCCGCTTTCGCCGGCAAGGAAATCTTCGGGCCGCACACCGAGCGTCGCTTTCTGTCCGGCCACAAGCTCGGCTCCCGACCCAAGTTCCAGCGGCGGCAGGCTGGCGCTCTCGAAGCCGAGCCTCCCATTGGTCGAAGCGCCGATTGCGCCTTCGATGAGGTTCATGCGCGGCGAGCCGATGAAGCCTGCGACGAAGGTGTTGCGCGGGCGATTATAAAGATCAAGCGGCGCGCCGACCTGCTCGATCACCCCCTTGCGCAGGACAACGATCTTGTCGGCCATCGTCATCGCCTCGATCTGGTCATGCGTCACATAGATCATCGTATTGCCGAGCCGCTCATGCAGCTTGGTGATCTCGACGCGCATTAGCACCCGCAATTCCGCATCGAGGTTGGAAAGTGGCTCGTCGAAGAGGAATATCTTCGGGTCGCGGGTGATGGCGCGGCCAATTGCGACGCGCTGACGCTGACCGCCGGACAGCTGGCGGGGGCGTCGCTCGAGCAGCGTGTCGATCTGCAAAAGCTTGCCGGCTGATTCAACCCGCCGAACGATCTCGTCCTTCGGCATCCGGATATTCTCAAGACCGAAGCTCAGGTTCTGGCGAACCGTCATGTGCGGGTAAAGCGCATAGGACTGGAAAACCATGGCGACACCGCGATCGGCGGCCGGCGTGTCGATGACGCTTTCGCCATCGATGCGGATGTCGCCGCCTGTTGCCTCTTCGAGCCCTGCGATCATTCTGAGCAGCGTCGACTTCCCGCAGCCGGACGGGCCGACGAAGACGACAAACTCGCCATCCTTGATATCGAGATTGATATCGGGGATCACCTGCAGAGGGCCGAAGGATTTGTTGACATTTTCAAGGACGAGGTTGGCCATGAACGAAACTCACTTGATACCCGTGGATGCGACGCCGACGGTGATGTAGCGCTGCAGGAAAATGAAGGCGCAGGCAAGCGGCAGCGCCGTCAAGGTCGTCATGGCGAGCAGCAGATCGTAGCGGATCTCGAACTCGCTCTGGAAAGAGTTGAGCGCCAGCTGCAGCGTATAAACCTCGCGGCGATTGAGAACGATCAATGGCAGCAGGAAATCGTTCCAGCGCGACAGGATCGAAAAGATCGCGACAACGGCAAGCGCCGGGCTGGAAAGCGGCAGGACGATCCTCCAGAAGATGCGCCACTCGCTCGCATGATCCATGCGTGCAGCCTCGATCAGCTCGTCGGGAATCGTCAGCATGTACTGGCGCAGCAAAAAGACGCCGGTCGGCGTCGCGACGGTCGGCAAAATGACGCCCCAAAGATTTCCGACAAGTCCAAGCTCGGCAACGATGAGATAGGTCGGCACGAGAACCACGGTCGCAGGGATCATCAGCGTCGACAGGATCGAGATCAAGGCGACGCTGCTGCCTGCAAAGCGGTATTTCGAAAGCGCAAACGCGGCCATGGAATTCATCACCAGCGTAATGATGGTCGCGACAGTGGTGATAAAAAGGCTGTTATAGACATAGCGGCCCATCGCCTGGCCGGAGCTTGCGACCAGGTTGGTGTAGTTCTCGGTCGCAAGCCGCACCTTGCGCACGGCGACCGCGTCGGTCACGGCGACGGTGACGCGGCCGGCGCCGGGATTTTCCGGATCGATCATCTGCGCATTCCTGCCGACACGGCGGATTTGCGCAAGCCTAGCTTTCGTGCCGTCCTTTAAGGTTACATCGAAGAGCGGCAGCGGCTGGTCGAAACCGCCAACCATGGCTGTTTCGCTGGAATAGGGCAGAATGCTCGGCGGGAATTCCTGCAGATTGGCTTGCGTCTTGAAAGAAGACAGAACGACCCAGGCAACCGGCGTGAACATGATCAGCAGGCCAAGAACGAGGAAGCCATAGGTCAGCCAATCGGAAACGTCGAGCCTGTTGCGGCCGCGCCGGGCAGAGAGGAGACCGCGCATGGAAGTTCCGGATTTGGACAAGGCGACGTCAGCCATTTTGCGAATTCCTCGATAATCGGAGCTGCAGGCCGGTGAAGATCAAGAGCACCACGCCGAGCAGCAGGGAGGCTGCGGCCGCAAGACCGAAATTGCGAGGCTGCACGGCGAAACCGACTTCGTAGATATATTGGACGATCAGCATCGTCGCAGATCCGGGACCGCCGCCTGTCAACACGTAGAGTTCGTCGAAGGTCTGGACCGAGCGAATGACGCAGAGAACGAAAACGACGAGCAGGACCGGCTTTAGAAGCGGTAGCGTGATGCGTGTGAAGACACGCCAGTTCGTAGCAGAATCCATCTTGGCGGCCTCGTAGACATCGCGCGGGATCGACTGCAGGCCGGCAAGCAGGATAATCGTATAGAAGCCCATATGCGCCCAGACAGTGACGAAGACCGACCAGAAGAAGGCCGTATTTGGAAACACCAGCCAGTTGACGGGCGAAACGCCGAGCCAGGTCAGAACGCCGTTCAGCGCGCCGTTGCGCTGCAGGATCCACTGCCAGGTCAGGGCCACGACGACAGGTGAGAGCATGACCGGAAAGAAGAAGATGGCGCGGAAGAAGCCGCGGCCGCGGATCTCGCGGTTGAGGCAGACAGCCGCAAGCAGCGCGATGCCGATCATGAAGGTGACCTGGACGGGAACGAAGACCAGGCTGTTGCCGAGCGCCCGCCAGAACAGATCACTCGAGCAGGTGGATGCATCGAGATAGTTGGTGCAGTCGAAGAGCGTTTCGTAATTGACCACGCCGACGAAGGGCCGCTCGCTCGGATAGAGCCGGTCGCTGCCGGTCACCGAATAGAAGACGTTGATTGCGACCGGAAGGAGAGAGAAGAGCATGACGGCGAGGAGGTTCGGCAAAAGAAAGACCCAGGGCATACGCTTGATGCCGAGGATTTTCTGCAGTCCCGCCATCAAAGGCTCCGCGAGCCTTGCCGGCAGCAGGATGATGCCGCCGGAAATTGCTGCAAGTCGAGCCCTTGTGCCCATGGCGCTCTCCTTCCGGATCCGTCTGTCTATTGGCCAGCCGCCTTGATGGCGAGTTCGACGTCTTGCCTGACACGATCAAGTGCTGCATCGACCTCCAGTTCGCTGTTCAGGACCTGGCTGATGCGCGTCGTCAGTGCGTTCATCATGGCACGCTGATAACGCCAGCCCTGGAAGCGGTATGCTGCCGGCGCCATTTTTGGGATCTGGGCGATGTAGGTCGAAAGCGATTCCTGCGTTCGCTGCGAAGCACCCGGATATTGCACGCCGCCCTCGATCAGTGATTTAGATGCCGGGATTTCGACGGCTGCCGAGACGATTTCCGCGTTGTTCTTGGACTGGGCGATATAGTCGATCAGCTTGCCCACGGCTTCTGGCTGTTTGGTGTGCTTGAAGCCGACGAGCGCCCCACCGCCGGGCATGACCGTGCAGGATGAAGGCCCGCAGGGCGCAGGTGCCACTTCCCAGTCGAAGAGGTCGCCGACCTCCTTGTCCATCTGGCTCAGGGTCCAGGAGCCGCCGAAATAAAGCACGGTCTTGGCATTCAGGAAGTCTGTGAAGAGTTCGCGATGCGTCGCACCGCCGACCGCTCCCCAGAGATCCATCGGCATTGTCCCGTCCTTGTGCCAGGCGACGAACTGTTCAACGGCATCTTTCAGGCCCTTGTCGATAACAGGTTTGCCCTGGTCATCGACCAGTTCTGCACCGTAACTGATGGCAAGGCTCGCAAAGCGATGGCCGGAACGGTCCATCTCCATGGCGAATTCGGTATTGGTGTCCTTGGCCACGTTTCGCGCGGCTTCCGCCCATTCAGCCCAGGTAGCGCCTTCCTTGGGAACCGGAACGCCGGCCTGCTCGAATAGGGTGAGATTGACATAGGCGCCATTGACGGTGAGCGTCGTCGGCATGCCGTTGATCGCCTTGCTCGTCGGATCGGAGCCGCGAAGCCACTGCAGCGTCTGGCTGTATTCCTTCTCGAAATTCGCCGCGTTCACATAGGGTGTCAGGTCGAGATAGTAGCGGCTCAAACCACCGAGGTCGGTTATGATAGCAGCATCCGGACCCTCGCCGGATTCGAGCTGTACCGGCAGGCTTTCGACAAGCGATTGGTAGGGAACGGTCTCCAGCTTGACCTTGACGCCCGGATTTTCGGATTCGTATCGTTTGACGACAGGATCCATCGTCAGGCAGCCGAAGCCGATATCGTCACAATAAACGGTGATTTCCTGCGCCTGGACAATACCCATCGGCGCCGTGGCCGTAAGTAGCGTTGACGCCGCCCATAAGCCAATGCGGGTGAGTTTCATATTCAGCTCCTCCAGCGATCGCAGCCGGGCCTCCCGCCCGGGTGGCGATCTGCGATAACATGTCTGGTCTTACCAGTTTGTCAACCGCTAGACTGAAAGATTTTCGGCCTGCTGGAATCCGGCAGAACTGGTGCATTTTGTCGCGATTTCGTCACAAAAACGTCCTTGACAGGCTCGAGCTTTGAGTATCTGGTTTGACCAATTACAAGGAGATGAGGGCCGCTGCTCCCGCGGCTTTTTGCAGGAGGAAGACATTAAAATGCTGAGATTTGCCGTTGTCGGGATCGACCATGGGCACACGTTCGATCATGTTAAGGGATTGCTCGCGGCGGGAGGAGAATTTGCCGGCTATTGCCCGAAGACCTCCGTTCCGGCGCTGCTCGAAAATTTCAAGAAGACTTATCCGGAGACACCGCAAATCGATCGCGAGGTGATTTTCGCCGATCCGTCCATCGACGTCATTTGCATCTCCGCCATTCCGCGCGATCGCGCCGGTCTTGCGATCCGCGCGATGAGAGCCGGCAAGGACGCAATGACGGACAAGCCGGGCGTCACGACGTTCGAGCAGTTGGAGGAGGTCAAGAAGACGGTAGCCGAAACGGGCAAGATCTTCTCGATCTGCTTTTCGGAACGTCATTGCGTTCGCTCGGCGGTCAAAGCGGCCAAACTCGTCAAGGAAGGTGCGATCGGCAAGGTCATCCAGACGCTTGGCATGGGGCCGCACCGGCTGCAGCTGCCGACGCGGCCGGACTGGTTTTTCGATCCCGAAGCCTTCGGCGGCATTATCGTCGACATCGCCTCGCATCAGGTCGACCAGTTTCTCTTCTATACCGGCTCGACAAGCGGTGAGGTGATCGCAAGCTCAATCGGCAATTTCGGCATGCCGGAGAAACCGGCCTTCCAGGATTTCGGCGAAGTGCTGCTCCGCTCCGAAAAGGCCTCCGGTTATGTCCGCGTCGACTGGTTTACGCCCGAGGCGCTGCCGACATGGGGCGACGGCCGCCTGACCATTCTCGGCACTGAGGGTTACATCGAGCTTCGCAAATACATCGACATTTCCGGCCGCCCCGGCAAGGACCACCTGTTCCTCGTGAACGGCAAGGAAAACAGCTACATCGACTGCAGCAGCGAGAAGCTCGACTATTTTGAAGCATTCACTGCGGACGTGCGCGACCGCACGGAAACGGCGATGACGCAGGCGCATGTCTACGAGGTCTGCCGCCTATCGCTCGAAGCGCAGACCAAGGCCGTCCGGCTCGGCGGACGATAGGAGGAGATATCATGACGAAGAAATTGCGCGTCGGCCTGATCGGCGCCGGCATCGCTTCCCGCCATCTCATCGGCTACGACTGGAACAAGGATCTCTTCGACGTGCCGGTGCTTTGCTCGCTGGACCAGGATCGCGGCCGCGAACTTTGCACGACGCACGGCATTGCGGAATATACGCAGAACGTTGACGAACTCTTTGCGCGGAACGATCTCGACATCATCGATATTTCGACGCCGCCGGACTCCCACTTTGAGCTCTGCAAGAAGGGTATCGAATCCGGAAAACACGTGATCTGCGAAAAGCCGCTCTTCGGCTCAATCGCCGACGTCGACGAGATGAGCCGCATCGTTGCGCGTTCCGGCGGCAAGAAACTTATGCCGATCTTCCAGTATCGCTACGGCTCTGGTCTTCAGAAGCTGAAGATGCTGATCGAACTTGGACTGACCGGGCGTCCCTTCATGACGACGATCGAGACCCATTGGTGGCGCGGGCCTGCCTATTACGAAGTCCCGTGGCGCGGAAAGTGGAAGAGCGAACTCGGCGGCGGCCTGCTTGGCCACGCGATCCATGCGCACGACATGCTGAACTACGTGCACGGCGCCTGCGCCGAAGTCTTTGCCTTTGGCGCGACGCTGGTAAACAAGATCGAAGTCGAAGATACGATGGCGCTTGCGGTCAAGATGCAGAACGGCTCGCTGGCGGCCCTTTCCATGACGCTCGGCTCGCGCAAGGAAATCTCGCGCCTGCGCTTCTGCTTCCATGATCTCGTCGCCGAAAGCATTCTCGAACCTTATACGATGGGTCGCGATCCGTGGACCTTCGTTGCGGGAACCGAAGAACATCAGAAACGCGTTGACGAAGCGCTCGCAGGCTATCACGTGAAGGAAGACGGCTATACCCGCCAATTCGAGCTCTTCCATCAGGCGATCATGGAGGACAAGGAGCCACCGGTGACGCTGCAGGACGCGCGTAATTCGCTGGAACTGGTGACGGCAGCCTATCATTCGCAGCGCACCGGCACGCCGACGCCGCTGCCGATCACCGCCGAACATCCGCTTTACCACTCGTGGCTTCCGGACGAAGAGCGGCGTATGGCAGCCAGCGCCTGAGCGCCAACAGAAATGCGCCACCCGTCTTAAGGGTGGCGCCGCAAGGAGGTATCATGGGGGCAGCCGTACCAGCGCTTCGGCTTCAGGGGCAACAGCGGCTTTATCAGATCGTTGCACGCCGTATTGCGCGCATGATCGAGGCAAACGCCAAGAACCCGGACTGGCGCATGCCTTCAGAGCGTGAGCTTGCTGAACAACTCGAAGTGAGCCGCCCGGTCGTGCGCGAGGCGGTCATTGCTCTGGAGATGCGCGGTCTCGTCGAGGTCAAGGGCAGGGCCGGCATCGTCGTCCTGCCGGTCCGCGGCAACCAGGTCAATTTCGACAAGATCAGCGCGGATGCCGGCCCCGGCCCGTTCGAGCTTCTGGAAGCCCGGCTTGCAGTTGAGGCGAGTGCCGCCGCCATGGCGGCCGAACGCGCCACGAACTACGACATTGCCGTGCTCGAAGACTGTATCGGTCAGATGGAGCATGAAACCGATGTCACCTTGAATAACGAAAAGGGCGACCGCGATTTCCATATGACGATCGCCCGAATGACCGGAAATGCCATCATCGTTTCAATCGTCGAGGCGCTTTGGGTTCAGCGCGACGAGTCGCTGATGTGGAAAAAACTGCATGAGCATATCCATGCGCCAAGCGTGCGCCCGCTCTGGATCGGCGATCACCATGCAATCCTGACAGCGCTGCGCCTTCGCAATCCTGACGCCGCCTACAAGGCCATGGCCCGCCATATCCGCAACGTCAGCAACGAGTTGATGGAAGCGGACGAACGAGGGCGGTTTGCGCCCGAGGTCGTGCAGGCAGACGACTTGAAACGCCGTTAGCCGTTTCAGGATAAGCATTCTCGATCATGTGTGCGGAAGCGTTCTCGTACATTGACTCCAACCTTGATGATCCGACCGAGTCGAGCGCCAGTGCGACGCGGTCCTCGGCGACTTGAAACATTTGCTCGTCGGTTCCTTTCTATTGGCCCTGGGCCGGACGCTGTTTGTCGGTCCAGGACGGTGGCATCCCGACCTGAGAGGCCGCGAAGTCCACCAGACCGGGCGACCGGCCAAATTTCTCGCAAGCAGGGTATTTCGGCTTTCCACCAAGACCGGACTTGATTCTCTGTCCAGACGGAATTTTTGGGAGGCCCTTGAAGGGCGTCTTGCCGGTGACGAGCATCTTGGAAAAATCACTGCCGAAGCTCGCCGCAAGCGAATAGGCGTCCCCAATCTGTGAAACGCGCGCACTGGTGGTCACGAAGTTCGCTCCCCTTGCCCATACCATCGCACCCACTTGCTTGCCTTCCCTTGTGGTTGCCTCGGCCTCCACGGAAAGACCTCCAAGCCCCATGGGCAGCCTCGGGACGGGCACCGGAGCGACGAAGTTGGCTCCGAGCGACGTTGCAGTCGAGAGGGCGGCCACCGTGGCGTTGGTCGGCACGATGCGGGTGATGGTTGCGTTAACGACCAGATCCGCATCCTCTTTCCGCTCCACAACCGCGAAACGATCGCTGACGCCAACGCAGAGGGCGCGGCTGATTACATTCGCGACTAAGGCTTGATCCGAAGATTTCTTGATGGATAGTGCAGCACCGCCTGAAACCTTCGTTGGCTCAATGTAAATCGTTTTGGTTGATACAAGATCGGTTGAAGCGACCCGATAATTTGCCTTGGTCAATCGCCCGTTGTTCGATGTCAAACTGTCGTAGGATGTCAGCGAATTTGCCCGTTCGAGTGGCACAGCGGCGCACCCACCAAGCGACAAAGCAAGGAGAGCGGGCGCAATCAGTCGATGACACGGCTGGATGCCTGCCAAGCCAAGTCGGGGGTGTAACATTTCGTTCTCCTGTTGGATGAGGGAAAGTCGGTGCGGCTATCGCCACTGTGCTGTCTGTGTGGCTGTGAGCGTGTCGGTGAACGAAGGCCTGTCTTTCCACAGGCTGTCGCTTGCCATTTTTGCGTATCCGAGGTTGTAGACCGCACGCATGTAATTGGTGTTGAATGGATCGGCCATGCTGTAGGCGACCTGCGTATCGATCGAGGCCACACGGAACCGAATGCCGTTCTTTTGGGCATAGACGTAAGTGGCCACCAGTGCGCTTCGTGTCTGTGCCTTGATGAGGGAGGAATTCGCCCTGGCCATGACCGTAAACGTGTTGTTCGTGGTGGTTGAAAATTCAGACATCAGCGCGTTATTGATGATAATGTACATGTTTAGCTTCACGCCCTTGGGCCATTCGACCCTGTCCGAATTGGCCATCCATCCCTCCGGAATCGTCAGGATTTGGGAGGCCGACCCCCCGTCGGAGTGCATTTCCTCGAACGACTGATCGCCTGATTTTGCTTTGATGAGCACCGCTGGATAAAGGCCGGGGATGCTTGCCGAGGCGATGATAATGTCTTGGAAAAGTTGTAGCGCGTCGGGCCGGCCGCTGTCGGCGATGGCGCCCATGTTCCAGATCACCGCTCTTTGGGAGTCGAGGTTCGAGGTCAAAACAAGCAGGCGCCGTCCCTTGCGATGCTCTGCGGCGATTTTCGCCAATACGTCCAGCGTCAGGTACCGTTCGACCATCGTTCGAAGCGGCTTCTGCTTTAGGAGGCTTGCGCCCAACAAACCCTGAGGCAGGAAATCTGCATCGAACAACTCTTTGGCAACGCCGCTTGTGTACAGGTCGACGAGGATGTTGTCATAGGCCGAGCCAAGAAAGGCGTAAGGCGCAATCAGCGCACCCGTGCTGACGCCGCTGACGATGTCAAATTCGGGCCGCTGTCCCCTATCCGACCAGGCCTTCAGCGCCCCGACGCTAAACGCGCCTCCGGCGCCGCCGCCCGACAAAACGAGGTAGTTGATTTCCTTGTGCCTCGGGATGGGTAGCCACGCATGCGCCTCGGGCAGATTCCGGCTCGTATCCGCATAGATACGGATATCGCCAAACCCCTCGATATTGGCGGTCGCGGCAGCCTTCGGCCCATAGGAAATACGGTCCGGCGCCATGCAGCCAGCAAGGAAAGCCAGCATGAGGATGGCAATTAGACGATGCACGTCTATCGCCTTGCGCCGGGCGACTGTTCGCAGGAGACATCGAAGTCTCTACCTGCCACACAGCAGACATCCGCGAGTTCTGTTTGCGCGCTCCATAGTCTTATGGTGAAATTTGGCAGCATAATGTAGCTTTTGAAATTCATTGTAATCTACTTTCTGGATCGTATCTGCTGAATTCAGGTTCGTCGTTGCTATGGATTTTTATTACTAAGAGTTGTTGCTCGTCCGCGACCGACATCCCATTGCCGAAGAGCAGCCGCCTCATGTGTTGCCACGGTCAGTTCGCTATGCCTGTGGCGCAATAAGCCTGTACTCCGCTAAATGTGCCGGGAGCACATTTACCCGGAAGATCGCAGGCAGGCCTCACACGCCCCTGCACGTTTTCTGCCCATGAACCGCATCGATGGTCGGATGGCGGTTTCAACCATCGCCGCCTCGATCTCCTGTCGTTTGACGGTGGCGTTGCATGGGCGGATGGCCAAGCCTCCCGATCTCGCGCGGTCTACATAAAAGTCGTCTTGAAGATTAATGGTTGAACTGACCGGACTTGGGCTGAGTCCGGCCAGTTTACCTCGGACCAATTGGGGCCAATTCGTCCGAGATAGACGACGGCAAGGAGTTTGCCTTGCGAAGATCGTGAATGCCCCTAGTAGGTTCGCGACACCGGGTCGCTATCGAACCCTAAGTCAGCTGGAATACCGGTCCTTAGATCGATCCCTTTCGATTAAACTCAGTTGCCATACCTTCGGGTTCGCCAGCGCCTTTTTCAGAAAGGCAGATGAACAAGAACTGGCAGGACTCCATTGCTTTGTCCGGCTTCGATGAGCTCAAAGACCGGCCACGGAATAAGGAAAATACAACCATCTCGTAGCGTCCTGAGAAAGATTCGGGGTTTTATTTCCAATTCGTTCGTGTCGCGCCAGAGGGATGGCTTGGGAAGCAGCCTTGGTGTTGAAGCCAAATAATCTTGAAAGACTGTCCCAAAACGTTCCCGCAGGAATTTCTCTTCCTGGGCGACGGTTGCCGCAAAGACGACGAAGGCTGTCGCGACGAAAATTAGCATCGCCAAGATACTGCCCGTTTGCGCCCCGATACCAGCGATCCCCACCAGACTGAAGAAGTAGAGTGGATTGCGCGTTACAGAATATGGTCCGTCCATGACCAAGGTGGCACTTTTCCTTCCGCCCACGTACAGTGTCGACCACATACGTCCAAAGATTGCTACAAATGTTGCGACGAGACCTGTCGAAGCCAAAATCGTGTGAGCCAAGCCATCGCTCGGCCAAGACGACTGACTGATACAAACACCCCAAAAATACAAGAATGCGAGACTTCGAAGGATGTTGATGCGGGTGAGTTGGACAGTGGAAAGCGAAACATTGTTCACCGGTCTGTCTGCCTCAAAAGTTAGCCGCCCTCTAGCCGTGCTCGCAGCTTCTGGTGCCGAGTCGTAGCGGTCGTCCATCTCGCTAAACCACCACTGGATCCCGATCCAGGTACCGACGAGGTATGGACCAAGAGCCACATTGCAAAACAAGGTCAGCGACGCCTGATGCTCTCATTTCGATCGCTGGGAGAAGAACATAGGGCGGCAGGACAGGAAGAGACCTCCCCATAAGCGAGGCGAGGAAGGCGCTACTGAGGTCAATTGTTACCAGAAGCCTGTCAACCGCTTGGCTTGGATGTAGAACACACATATGGCTCGCTCCTGAGGGCTGAAGTTTCGCTTACCCAGATAGGCGGAAGACGTGTTTCTGTGTTTTAAGACATGTTAAGTTATGCTGCGGTGACCAAAGGGAATGACCAATACGAAACCTCTTTGATGTTGACGCTCCAGATTCCCAAAAGGCGACCAATATGAATCGATGACGCAAACAGGAGGTTTGCGATGGGGTTCAGCGGTTTCTTACCGGAAAACTTTGATGGGGACAGGCTGCGTCTTCTGGCCCGACAAGCAAAAGATGCCAGGCAAGCCGTCGCTGTTGAACGCCGCTCAGCGCACGGCCTTAGCGCAAGCCTTTAAGCCCGGCCTAACGCCCTATCTCGATGGTGTCGGTACACTGGCGTCTATGTGATCTGGCCCAATGGATGTGGGAGGAATTTTGCGATCGAACCGCTCATAGGGTCGACTACCTCTCCTTGGCGAAAGCCTTTCGATCGAGTGCTTCTCATTTGGCAGCCGACGCCATGCTGCTTTGGTGTTGAACAACCTGAGCCGGCGGCAATTGTATCGTCACTCGCAGACCATGCGGCAATAAATCCTCAAGTAACAGCGAGCCACCGTGACCTTTTACGATTTCATCCGCAATCGAAAGCCCCAGTCCAAAACCGCTGTTGGAATTTAGTGACCGGGCCTCGTCAACCTTGAAGAAGGGCTCCAGGACTTTGCCGTGGAGCCCTTCTTCAAGGCCGGGGCCGTTGTCGCTCACAATGATGACCGCTCCACCTTGCGGACTATTACGCAATTCGACAGCTACCTTCGTGCCGAACCTTACCGCGTTCTCCGCGATATTGGTGATAGCGCGTATGAGAGCCTTTTGTTGACACAAATATCCAAACCGCTCAGGTCCGCGGTAAATTACGTTATGCCCGAGATCACAAAATTCCGACGCGATGGTCCGCAGAAGGCTTGAAATATCAACTTTTCGAAGCGGTTCGACTGTAGCAGTGCTACTTAAATACTGAAGGCTTTCCTCAATCATAGTGGTAAGGTTGTCAATATCCGCCAGCATCGCTTCCCTTGACGTGGGGTCCTTCGAGCGCTCCACGCGCATTCGCAGTCGTGTCAGGGGCGTCCTTAGATCGTGGCTCACAGCCGTCAGCATCCGTGTGCGATCATCGACCATTTTACGAATACGGCGACGCATGTTGTTGAGCGCCATCGCAAGCGTGCGAAGTTCCTTGGCGCCTTCGGCGGTGAACTGTTCTCCTTCGTTGCCGTCGAGGCGCAGTCTCTTTGCCGCGTCGGCAAAGCGAACGAGAGGCGACGTGATCATGCGACTTATGTAGAGCACCAGGAGCAGCATCGGCAGCATCAGGATGTTGGCTTTGGCGATGAACTCGACGACTGCGCTGAAGGATGAGGGGGAAACATCGGCACCGGTGAACCCGATGACGAGAGCACGCAGCGCGTCAAGGCGCACCGCAAGTGTACTGTGTCCCTCGCCATCCGAAGTGTTTTCAAGAACTACCGCTTCAAAATCGGCAGGCAGGACGTCCTGAAGCTCATCCGAGATGAGATGGTCATCCGTTTGACGCGCCCCTTCGCTACTGACATCGCTCCATGGCAGAATCTTCAATTCGAGACCGCTGGAGGCGCTTGCCCTCACCAGATTCTCGACTTCGGCGTCATTTCTGGCGCCCCTGACTTGATTCACGAGCAGCTCGATTTGAGCACCTTTGACCATAAGCATTTTTTCATTTTGGAAAATGAACGGCTCAGGTAGAATCGCAATAATACAGATAACCATCAACGGAACAGGAATAGATGCGAACACCATGAATTGTGTTCGTATGGACGCCTTGCGGAAGCGATCAATCATGGTGCTATCGCAACCTCCGGAGTGAAGATATACCCGCCCAGGCGCACAGTTTTGATGAATGTCGGATCCTTGTAATTCGGTTCGATTTTCTGCCGGACACGACTGACGTGTACATCAATGCTGCGTTCAACAGGTCCCGCAGAGCCTGCGTGGGTGAGGGCAAGTATTTCCTGGCGGTTCATTACCTTTCGAGGATTCTGGCAAAACACCAGCAGCACATCAAACTCCGCCGTCGTGAGCGACACATGAAAACCGTCACGGTCAGTCAATTCTCGGGTGACCGGATCAATCCGCCAGCCCGCAAACGTCATCGGTTCCTGCTTTGGCTTGACTTGTACTGAATACGACGATCGGCGCAGAAGTGCCTTTATTCTCGCCAAAAGTTCCCTGGATTTAAACGGTTTTGTGACATAGTCGTCGGCACCCAATTCCAATCCGACGACCCTGTCGATCTCTTTCGTTCGCGCGGTTAGCATGAGGATGGGTATTGTATCAAACGACCTGATTCTCCTGCATATGCTGAAACCGTCCTCACCTGGCAGCATTCCATCCAGGACGATAAGGTGGAAGTCCTTCTTTTTTAATACGCGGTCCATTTCAATCGCCGATCCGACTGCCTCGGCGGCGTAACCTGCCTCCGTCATCAGGTCGATCAGCATGCTCGCGATATCCCGATCGTCCTCGACGACGAGGATTCGGGATGAAGCTTGAGTAGGAACGTTGTACACGATGTTATTCATAGGCTTGACCATTTGTGTCGGGATCCGATTATTAGTTAGCCCGTTTCACAGTATGGTTGTCAGCAACAATTGTGTTTAATTTTGTTGCTGCGGTTCCACCACAGACTCCTTCGAACAAACACCCGCTGCGTTTAAACCGGCGTTTACCCGTCCACATCTGCCGCGAATGTGCTTCGCGAAAGCTCATCGGAACTGCGCTCAGCGGTTGGAGAACAAGCCATTGCCTAATGTGATCAGTGCGTCGGCAAAGACGCCGACGCTGCGCGTCCATCATTTCCGAAGTGCGTTGGCACATGCGTAGTTGCGCAAAATGGAAGGCGCCTTTCCAAAGTTGAAGCCGCCCGCGTAGCAAACCTATTCACCGATAGTCATGGAGAGCGGCTACTCGCTCACGAATACGGTCCGGTTGATCGTACTGATGCTGGAGCGGTTCATCGCTGTGGATGGCAGTTCTGCCAAAGCAAGACGGGGATCCTGTCGGCACACTTCAGCCATTCGCCCCACGGTTTGATAGGGTGGCGACTACCAACTGTGACATGGGCTGTTCCATCTTAACCGCAAAATCTAAAATTTACCGCTTCAACACCCAGACGGTCCTGCCGTTCTGAGAAGCCGCAATGCCGGTTTTGGTTCGCGTTAATTGAAGGCATCTTTCGTCCCCTCCAGGCTGTGGCCTTATGCAAATCCCCTCCGGAACAGCCCTCCACATCGGGTTTATGCTCACCGCGCTGTCGCTGATTGTTCCGCCGCCATCTGGGCGAAACACAAGTATGTTCGAAACCCTTCGTTTGACGATGTACATCTCCCAGGGTTTGCCGTCGGCTATGACGCCAGCGAGATTTTCTTCGGCTTGGACGGGTTCATTGGAAAAAACCACCGCGATAACGATCAGCGCTATGGAAAATCGGTAAGGAGAGCGGTGGTTAGGCAAGCGTACTGAGGACATTACGTGCTCCTTTGCGAGGGGACAACCGGTTCAAGACGGAACATCCGCTTTAAAAGCAGCAGGAAGTCGTCAACGAAGGTGAATATGACGGGGATAACGACGAGGCTGAGGACGGTGGAAGTCATCAGGCCGCCGATGACGACGATTGCCATCGGTTGACGGAAGCTTGCATCGCCGCCGCTGAGGCTCAAAGCCACTGGAAGCATGCCGCCCCCCATGGCGATCGTCGTCATGACGATCGGGCGGGCGCGCTTGTGGCAGGCGTCGACCAGGGCGTCGAACCGCGAGAGGCCGGCGCGACGCGACATGATCGCGTATTCGACCAGCAGGATCGAATTCTTCGTCACCACGCCCATCAGCATGAGCAGGCCGATCAGCACGGGCATGGAGAAGCTGATGCCGGTCAGCACCAGCGGCAGCAGCGCGCCGCCAAGCGAAAGCGGAAGCGCCATGAGGATCGTCAGCGGCTGGAGGAAGTCGTGGAAGAGTAGAACCATAACGGCGTAGATGCAGAAGACGCCGATCGCCATGGCGATGGCGAAATTGTTGAAAAGCTCGGAGCTGCGCTCCAGTTCGCCCTGCTCGACGAGCTTGACGCCGTCGGGAAGTCTCTGGAGGGCAGGCAGCGCCCGCACCTCGCTATAGACCTCGCCAAGGATGCGGCCGTTGAGCTCGACCGTCAGCGTGACGTTTCGCGAACGGTCGATGCGGCTGATCTCCGACGGGCTGCCGCCGATACGGATCTCGGCCACCGAGCCGAGATCGACGCTACCCCTGGCGCCGGCAACGCGGAGATTTGCGATGTCGTCGAGCGTCGTCCGGTCGCCGGGATCGAGCCGGACGCGGATGGGAAGCTGGCGCTGCGGCAGGTTGAGCTTGGCGAGCGAGGAGGAATAGTCTCCGCTCGTGGCCACGCGAACCGCCTCGGAAATCGCTTCTGCCGTGACACCGAGGGCCGCGACGCTGTCGAGGTCCGGGACGATCTGGACTTCCGGGGCCTGCAGGGAGGCGCTGGAGGTCACCGCGCCGATGCCCTGAAGGCTGCGCAGCTGTTCTTCGAGTGCGCCCGCCGCCTGGTCGAGCGCATCGGAATCGTCGCTGGCGAGCGTGACTTCCAGTGTCGTACCGCTGCCGCCAGTGCCCACCTCGATCCTGACACCCGGGAGAATGGCGAGCGCCTGTCGGATGTCGTTCTCGATCTCGGCCTGCTTGCGGCTGCGTTCGCCGATCTTCTTCAGGTCGACGACGAGCGAGGTGGTCGCCGTATCCATGGTTGTGGCGGAATGGGTCAGGTCATCCGACGAGGCGCTTCCGACGGCGGAGAACACGCGCGTGACGTCCGGCAGGCGGGAAACGATATCTGCCGCCCGCCGCGTCATCGCGTCCGTTTGTTCGATCGAGCTGCCGGGCTGCAGCGTCAGAGTGACCTGCGTCTGCGAATCGTCCGAAGGCGGCAGGAAACCGGAGCTGAGCATGGTAATCGTCGAGAGCGAGAGCCCGAGGAATATGCAGACGCCGAGGATGGTCAGTTCACGATAGCGCAGGCAGGT
Organism: Rhizobium sullae; assembly: GCF_900169785.1. Lineage (GTDB taxonomy): Bacteria > Pseudomonadota > Alphaproteobacteria > Rhizobiales > Rhizobiaceae > Rhizobium > Rhizobium sullae. The sequence goes on along the minus strand of NZ_FWER01000020.1, from coordinate 30,479 downwards.
TTTGACGAAGGCCATGTAGGCGCGCATGATATGGCCGTCCCTTACCTCGATGGGATGCGACTTCATCATGTGGGCGGCCATCATCGGCGTCAGCAGGCGCGCGACGACCAGTGAGGCGAGAACCGCCACGGCTGCCGTCAAGCCGAACTGACGGAAGATCAGGCCGGGAATACCGCTCATGAAGGCGGTCGGCAGAAAGACCGCGACGAGCGTCAAGGTCGTTGCGATGACGGCAAGGCCGATTTCATCGGCTGCCTCCAGCGCAGCCTCCTTCGGCGGTTTCCCCATTTGCAGGTGGCGCGCGATGTTCTCGATCTCGACGATCGCATCGTCGATGAGGATGCCGACCACGAGGGAAAGCGCAAGCAGCGTCACCATATTGAGGCTGAAATCCGCCAGATACATCACGAGAAAAGTCGGGATGACCGAGAGCGGCAGCGCCACCGCCGAAAGCAAGGTCGCCCGCCAGTCGCGCAGGAAGAGCCAAACCACCACGACCGCCAGGAGTGCACCCTCATAGAGCATGTGCATGGAGCCGTCGTAGTTTTCGATAATCGGCCCGACCGTGCTGTAGGCCTGGACGATCTCGACATCGGGGTTGGCCGCGGCAAAGTCCTGCATGGCCGCTTCGATGGCGGCCGCGACGCCGGTATCAGAAAAGCCGTTGGATCGTTTTACCTCGACAGCGATCACGGGTTCGCCATCGAGATAGGCGATCGACGACCTGTCGGCAAAGCTGTCCGTTACTGTGCCGATCTCGTCCAGCCGCACCAGCTCGCCGCTCGGAAGCGGGATTTCGAGCGCCTTCAGTTCCTCTATCGAGGAAACCGCGCCGAGCGTGCGAATCGCCTGCTTGCCGCCGCCGATCTCGGCTCGACCGCCCGAGGCGTCTGACTGCACGGATTTGAGCTGAGAGGAAACGGTCGCGGCGCTGAGACCGAGCGCGCTCATGAGCTGCGGGTTGAGGTCGATATGCACTTCACGCTCGATGCCGCCGATCCGGCTGACCTCGCCGACGCCGGATACGGCGAGCAGGGCCTTCGTCATGTCGTTGTCGACGAACCACGAGAGTTCCGTCTCGTTGAGTCGGGCGGAGCGCACCGCATAGGTGAGGAGGGTGGAGCCCTGCACCGTCACCTTCGTTACGCCTGGCGTCTGCATCTTGGAAGGGAGGTCTCCGCTCGCGCTGTCGACGGCATTGCGCACTTCGTTCAACGCTTCCTCGCTGTTCTTTCCCAGCTGGAACGAGACATTGATGGAGACCGACCCGTCCGTGACCGTCGTCGTGATGTGGTCGAGAAGGCCCAGCGAGGCGAGCCTATCTTCGATCTTGCGCGCGACTTCTGTTTCGAGCTGGGCCGGCGCGGCACCTTCGAGCGTGGCGCTGACCTGAATGGTCGGCAGGTCCATGTCGGGAAAATTCTGCACCGCGAGCCGGTTGAAGGCGATGAGGCCGCCGACAGTAAGCAGGATGAACAGGAGTATGGCAGGAACCGGATTGCGGATTGACCAGGCGGAAAAGTTCATCGCGATTCTCCCTCTTCTAGCTCGACGAGCGCGTCTCCCGTCACCCGGACGAAGGCCTTGTCCGAAAGGAAAGCGCTGCCCGTCATCACGACCTCGGTCGAGCGGTCGAGGCCCGAGAGGATTTCCACTTCGCTGCCATTGCGGCGGCCGGTTTCCACACGAACGCGTGACGCGCGCTTGTCTGCATCCACGGTGAAGACGTAAGCGATGCCGTCACGCAGGACGAGCGCCGTCTCGGGTACGGTGAGCGCCGCCGTGGTCTCAAGCTCGATCTGGCCGGTGACGTAAATGCCGATGGGCGGGTGCGCCTCCGCCGGCAGCGCCACATAGGCGAGCGCCCGTCCGGTATCGGTGCTGACCGTTGGTCCGACAAGCCGAACGATTCCTTTGACGCGTCGGTCACCAGGACCTACGATCGTGGCGGTCAAGCCTTCCTTGATGCGAGGCAAATAGCGTGCAGACACTTCCGCCTGCCATTCGACGCGCTGCTCGCGAATGAGGCGGAACAACTCCGTGCCGGAGGAGACCACGGCGCCGAGCTGGGCCGAGCGGGATGTGATCAGCCCGTCGTCGGCGGCCAGGACAGTCGTCTGGGCAAGCTTGATCTTCTGGCTTTCCAGCAAGGCTTCGGCGGATTCGACACCCGCGATCGCCGTCTGCTCGGCGATCAGGTATTCGTTGATCTTCTCGTCCGAAAGAGCGCCGCTTCCCTGCATCTTGCGTGCCCGGCCGGCATTCGCCCTGGCCTTGGCGAGGTCTGCCCTGGCACTTGCCAGCGCGGCCCCCTCCTTACGCAGTTCTGCGCGTACAGCCTCGTCGGCAAGCCGGACGAGGGCCTGCCCCTTCGAGACAACCGATCCGACATCGACAAGGACATCGGTCACACGAAGGCCGCCGATTTCCGCGGCGACGACCGCTTCGTGCCAGGGCTTCAGCCAGCCGCTGGTCGGTACCGTCTCGGGCCATCGGCGTTCTGCAGGCCTTGCCACGGCGACGGTAAGCGCTGCTGCCTCGTTCTGTTGCGCGAGCACAGGCTCTAACGCGGAAACAAGGTTCACGCTTAAGAAAAGAGCAATAAGAAGGGGCTTCGCTCGCATCAGAGCTGGTTTCCTTTTGGTTTTTTCTGGAGAATTCCAGGAGTGGCGGCGCGCTCGCGCTCCAGCCGCCACCGAGTGCTTTGCAGAGGGCGATCCAGTAGCGCAGGGAGTCGCGACGGATTCCTGCGCCGAACGCCGGGCGTACTCGCGGTCGAGGAGGCTCGCGCCCCGCCTTCCAGTTCGGATCGACGGCGTTGAAATAGGCGCGGTAGTTGTGCACCGCGACCGTAGCGTCGCCGATGCGCCGTCGCGTGCTGTCGATCCGCACGAGCACGGTCTCGACCGCATCGAGCACGCCTGGTTCGTAGGCGGCTACCGCCACATCGTAGGTTGACGCTGCGTTTCGCACTGCTGCGCGTCGTGTGCCGCCGTTGAAGAGCGCGAGGCGAAGGACCAAGCCCTAGAATTTGTAACCGACGATCAGCATCGCAGATGGTTGTACGTCGTTCTGAACGATCGGGCTGCCCTTCGCGTCGCCGGTCAGAAAACCGACACCTGCCTGGCCACGGATAACCCAGTGCTCCGTCGCCATGTATGTTACCGACGCCTCGATATCGAAACGCTTCAATCCCGCGCTTGCCTCATATTGCCGCAATCCCGATCTTGCAGACTGCGCAGCGGTTACCCCAAAATAACTCTCCATATGATTGTCATCGGCAAATGTCGCGGAAGCGCCTGCGGAAAGGATGAAACGATCATAGTGATGCGAGACATTTGCTCCGACCTGACCGACCTGACCGTCGCTGCCCCCAATTGTCTTGTCGACAGAAGCATAGAATTCCAGTGGTCCCATTTCATACGCGAGCTGGGCTCCGACGACAGCGCCGGCGTCGATGTCACCCAGACCCTTCAGGTGATCGGAATCATCCTCATCGCGCCCGCCCGCCAAGTCGTAACCGCCCTTCACCGACAACCTAAATCCGTTGGACTTCAGCACATCGACTTCCAGCCCGCCCGGATCGATCGTGACGCGATCACCGAAGGTCGCGGAGACCATAGGAATGGGGACCAGTTCGAACTCGTCCGATCCTTCGAATTTCGGTGCATATGCGACTCCGGCGCCGACCATAACGTTCCAGTCGGAAAGCTTCTGGCGTATGCCGCCAAACCGCCCCTTGTCGAAGTTCGCTGTCGCGGGGATAGCGGCCTCTTCGCCCTCATAAGGGTCGGCAGCGCGTGCCTGGGTTAGGGGGCAAGCAACAACTGCGAGCCCCGCAGCGATGGCAGCACGCCGCGGACGGCTTAAAAAGGACTTGGTCAATGACATTCGAATTGGCTCCAGGGATCCGATAGAGAGTTTTTACGTGTACAAGTGTGAAAGCCCGACGCGCCGGCCTCTCGCGGGTCGCACTGTCCCAGACGACGTCGTTAACTTGGGTTTTGTGATGTTAAGAAATGTTATCCCGGTCGATGCCGCTAACCCGCGGGCCTAGGTGGCGGTGGCTGCGCGCCCCCGCAACCACGATGCCGTTCGCTCTGGAACGCCTCCCTACGCCGCTTTGCGAGCGCCGTTTCGGTCAAAAACCATGCTCATTCTCCCGCGCTCGAAGGCGCGACCGGTGCGAAGGCTTGCGTGTTCTTCTGCACGAACTCCCGAACGCTCATCGGAGGTATACCGGTCAGCCCCTCGACATCTTCACTGAACCGATCGTACCGGTTGTCCCGGTGGAGCCGCGCCATCGTCACGACGTGCGAGATAACATGAGATGGCATCCCGAAGGCGGCGAGTTGCTCCTTCATCATTTCGGGGGAACGTCAACATATGTGATCGTGCGGCCAGCTTCGTCGCCGGCACGGTCGGCGGCGCGCTCGGCTTCGCGGATCTTGGTCAGTTCTTCTTCGGCATGATTCTTCGGTTGGCTGGCCATCGAATCTGTCCTGCTGCATCGGCTGTTCACCGCACCGAATACGGCGAGCGCCTTAAGGCCGACGCTCGGCATCCAGTTGGCGCCGCCGGTGGTTGGGGGCAGTCGCGCTAATCGCATGGCGCCGCAGGCGCCATTCCTGTTGGCGCACAGCATGATCGGGTACGGCGTCCTTCAGGCCCTGATCCTGCTGAGGCTGCTGCCGTGGATCCGCAAGGAACCCACCTCCCCGTCCTATTGGGCGTTCACCTTCGGCGCGACGGCGCTCGCCATCGCACCGATCCGCCTCGTTCTCCTGGGCGACGAAGGCGTCATCCGCTTTCTCGCCCCGGTCCTATTCGGGATCGCGAACCTGGTCGTGATCATCGTGTCGGTCGGTACGATCTACCGTCTCCTTGAAGGGCGCCTCCTACCGCGCCCCGCTGCTCAGTAGAGCGGCTGAATCTATGCTCACGCGTACGGCCCGGGTGCGATTGATCTGGGATAGAAGGTCGCGAGCCAGCGCTGCTTGGGCTTGGCGAAGGCGAAGCATGTCGATGTTATCTCTTCCCCGGAGCAAATTGGGCGATACAAATCCTCGGATAATAGATGTCATACTCCGAGCCTACGCATCTTGCCCGAACACACCGTGCTGAGCGCGCGCGGCATCGTGCGTCTAGCGGAACTGCGCGCGAAGGGGGTGACGGCGGGCACCATGAGCCGTATGGAGCGGGATGGCGAGGTGCTACCACAGCCTCGCGGAGGCAGCGAAACGCGTGCCCAAGGGTGTGGTCTGCCTCGTCTCGGCCCTCGCGTTCCGTTAGCTACCAACTGTGCGGTCGTGCCGCCAATATCCCCATTTTATAGATTTCGTCCGTAGATGTCCTCTTCTGGCGATCGCGCCACATTGAGCGGTGCGCGCCCGGTGCCATCGAACGACTTTACCGGATCAAGGACCGTAAAAGCACCTTACCGGATTTAACCGCACCTAACCCCGTCGAGAGCAGGAAAAGTATAAGAATTACTCCATCGCTGCACTCGTAATGCAAGGCACGGAGGAAGTCATGAGTAAGGGAAAAGTCGTGGTTCTTGGGTCCAACGCGACCCGGATCGAGACAAAAGGCGGCTATTGGGGTGTCACCGGCCAATATCTCAATGAGACGGTCGTGCCGGCGATGGCCCTGATCGAAGCCGGCTATGAGGTGGTGCTCGCGACGCCGGACGGGGCACCGCCGACGATAGACCGGGCGTCGGACGCAGCCGCACATTTCGGCGGAGACGAGGCGGCTTATGCCCGCGCGAAGGACTACTACGCAAACGACCCGTCGATGAAGGCGCGCACCCTGCGCTCGGTACTCGATGAAGGACTGGACAGCTATGTCGGCCTGCACATTCCCGGCGGCCAGGCGCCGATCGTCGACCTGATGCAGGACCAGGAGATCGGCGAGATCCTGCGCCACTTCCATGAGCATTCTAAGCCCACCGCGATGCTATGCCACGGCCCGATCTCTGCCGTTGCGGCAATGCCCTATGCGCGCGAGTTCCGCGCGGCGCTGATCGCCGGCGATCCCGAGAAGGCGAAGGAATGGGCCAAGGGCTGGCAATATGCCGGCTACAAGATGACGGTCTTCTCGGCGACCGAGGAGAAGGTCATCGAGGACACCATCCTGCACGCCAAGATCTATTTCGACATGCCGTTTGCGCTAAACCTTGCGGGCGGCATCGTGAGCACCACGCCCGTCGACTTCGAACCCTATGTGATCGAGGATCGCGAATTGATCACCGGGCAGAATCCTCGTTCGGATCATCCGATTGCCGCGGCCCTGATCGCTGCATTGGACCGGAAGCGCGCTGCAGCCTGACACGGCAGTGGCGCCGTGGCCGCTCCGAAGCTTCCCGATGGCGACGGCTATCTCGCCGCGCTCATCAACTACCGCTTCATGGCCAGTGGCGTGTGGAGCACCGACGAGACAGTCGAAAAGCTCCTCGCCGCGGCCGGCTAGGCGCAGTTCAGAGATTGATGGAGACACTGATGAAACGGTCAATTTGGAGGTTACTCGCTGCCATGATTGCTCTTGCTCCGGTCGCCTCAGCCGCCGCGGAGAAGCCAGTCTCGATCGTGCTTGTGCATGGAGCGTTCGTCGACGCCTCCGGTTGGCAGTCTGTCTACAACATGCTCTCGGCCGACGGCTATGAAGTCCTGGTCGTCCAAAATCCGACGATCACCTTGGATGGCGATGTTGCGGCGACCAGGAAGGTCATCGCCAGTGCCACGCATCCAGTGGTGCTTGTCGGCCATTCCTATGGCGGGGCCGTAATCACCGAGGCGGGTGGCGACGCGAAGGTCAGAAGCCTTGTCTACATCGCCGCCTTCGCACCGGAGGCCGAAGAATCGGTAATCGATCTGGCAACTGCACCACACCCCGGCGAAGAGGGGGCTCCGCTGCTCCCGCCAGAAGACGGTTTCATCCTCGTCGATCCCGCGAAGTTTCCCGCCGCTTTCGCCGCCGACGTCGATATCTCGACGACGCGGTTTATGGCTGCAGCTCAGGTGCCTTGGGGGCTCGGGGCCGTTCAGACCAAGATAACCAGCCCAGCCTGGAAGCAGAAGCCGAGCTATTTCATGGTGACCGCGCTGGATCGCATGGTTCCACCTAGCGGACAGCGCTCCATGGCCGCGAGGGCTGGCGCGAAGGTTATCGAAATCCAGAGCAGCCATGCGGTGATGCTGTCGCATCCCAAGGATGTCGTCGACTTCATCACTAGCGCTGCGGCCGGGACAAAATAGCTATGGCACCCGGACTACTGCCGCCGTGCCGCGACGAGTGGAGCAAGACGGTCGTCTTGGAGCAGTGCGAGGAGATTTCCTTCCAAATATTGGAATCGGCCTCGCGCTCAGCCTCAACAAATTATGGAGATGACAATGAGACTGATCCTTTCCGTGATGCTGGCAACCGTCAGCTTTGCTCCCTTTTCCGAAGTCGCAGCAGCTCCTGCCAAGCAGGTTGCGATCACCCAGCAGGTGCCGGTGACCGTGCACTATCGTTCGGCCAAGATCGATGGCGTCGACATGTTCTATCGTGAAGCCGGCCCGGCCGACGGCCCAGTCGTCCTGCTTCTGCACGGCTTCCCAACATCCTCGCACATGTTCCGCAACCTCATTCCGCTGCTGGCAGATCGCTATCGCGTCATCGCACCCGACTATCCGGGCTTCGGTCAGAGCGATGCGCCCGATCACACCAAGTTCGCCTACACCTTCGGCCACTACGCAGACATGGTCGACACGCTGATGACTGAGCTCGGCGCCAAGAAATATGCCATGTATGTCATGGATTACGGCGCACCGGTCGGCTACCGTCTGGCTCTCAAGCACCCGGAACGAGTGAGCGGGTTGATCGTCCAGAACGGCAATGCCTATGAAGAAGGCCTGCGCGAGTTCTGGGATCCGATCAAGGCCTACTGGGCCGACGACTCCACGGAAAAGCGCGAGGCCCTGTCCAACCTCGTGGTCCTCGAAACCACCAAGTTCCAGTACACGGACGGCGTCAAGGACCTCACCCGCATCAGCCCCGACAACTGGGTTCACGATCAGGCCCTGCTCGACCGGCCGGGCAACAAGGATATCCAGCTCGATCTCTTCCACAATTACGGCACGAATGTTCCGCTCTATCCGCAGTTCCAGGCCTTCTTCCGCGAACGCAAGCCGCCGACGCTGATCGTCTGGGGCAAGAATGACAAGATCTTCCCCGAGGAAGGGGCGCATCCTTACCTGCGCGATCTTCCGGACGCTGAATTCCATATCCTCGATACCGGCCATTTCGCTCTGGAGGACAAACTCGATGAGATGGCGCCGCTGATTCGCGATTTCCTCGATCGAAAAGTCGCAAGGCGTTAATCGAGAGTCATTAGCCACGCCCTGGCGGTCATTTCAGGCGGACACTGCAACACTTCCGCTCGCTTTGGACGCTGGCCAACCGGGGGCTTGGGTATCAGCTGCCGTAGCCTTGATTGGCTTATGTCGGAGATTGAAAGGCTTCGTCCATGTCATCGCACGTTAAGATCACCGCAATCCTCACCTCTCGTCCAGACAAGGCCGAGAAGCTGCAGGCACTGCTTCTCGGAATGGCGTCGGATTGCCGAGCAGAGCCGGGCAATCTGCGATGGGATATTTGGCAGGACCAGTCTCGTCCCGACCGGTACGTTCTCGATGAACTGTATGTGGATGGCGCAGCCGTCGCAGCACATCGTGAGACCCACCACTATAAGAACTATCTCGCGCAGATCGGGGATCTTGCAGACCGCACGGCGTTGGTGCTGAGTCCGATCGAGGTCGGGCATGCGCGCGTTTAGCACCATATTTGCGAGATCGGGACGCGCCTTCCAGAGGCGTAACACGGCAAATGCATGCTTAATCTCACGCTCGATCTCCGATACCTGAGAATGGGAATGCTAGCCGCTATGCCATGGGGAACAAGCGATGAACTGGCACCGGGTGCGATATAAGAAGGTCAATCTCGGTGAGGTGGAGATGTTCTATCGCGAGGCAGGTGCTGAAGCAGCGCCTGTTCTGCTGCTGCTTCACGGCTTCCCGACGTCAAGCCACATGTACCGCGATCTCATTCCCCAACTCGCGGACAGACACAGGGTGATAGCGCCGGACCTTCCAGGGTTTGGGTCAACAAAGGCGCCAGCGCGTGGTGCATACGCCTACACGTTCGGCAATCTCTATAAGGCTGTTTTGGCGTTGGTGGACACGCTGAAGCTTGAACGGTTCGGACTGATGGTCTTTGACTATGGCGCGCCCGTCGGTTTTCGTTTAGCCGCGGCATATCCGAACCGAATTTCCGCCATCATCACGCAAAACGGCAATGTCTACGAGGCGGGATTAAGGGAGGCCACCATACAGCCCATGCGGGCCTATTGGGAAAATCCCAGCCCAGCGAATCGCGACGCGCTGCGTTCGTTCCTCACTATAGACGCCACACGTTTTCAGTACACGCACGGCGTGCCCGAGGAAAAACTCGAACTCGTGAGCCCGGATGCGATCGCGCACGATCAGGCCATTCTCGACCGCGATCCGGAAGTGCAACTCGACCTTTTCTGGGACTCCAAGTCCAACATCGCGTTGTATCCACGCTGGCAAGAATATCTGCGCGCGACAAGGCCACCCGTTCTGGCTGTGTGGGGAAATGGCGATCCCTTCTTCGCCCCGGCTGGCGCATATGCCTTCCGCAAGGATGTTCCTGACACAGAGATCCATCTCTTCGATACAGGGCACTTCGCCCTGGAGACGGACGGGCCGGCAATCGCAGCGGTGATCAGGGATTTTCTAGATCGCAAGTGGCGCCAGGAATTTGAGCATGAGCCGCGCACGTGAGGGACGATCAATGCATCAGTGGGGACCGAAAGATAAGAAGTTGAAGCTCTGCGAAGAGCTCTTTCATGATCCGTTCAATGTTTTTGGCAAGGAAAAGGCAACCGCCGATACTATCGCCTGTGTCGTATCGAGACTCTAGAAATACTGGACCTCTCTTCGCTACTATGTCGCACTACAGTCCTCAAGGAGCATATCCATGTCCTATCCTGCAATTCACCGCGTCGTCACCGGACATGATGTCGATGGCAAGTCTATCGTCGCGATCAACGGCCCGCTGCCAACAGTCGTCGAATTGAATGCTATTCCCGGGATGATCTTCCATGAGGTTTGGGAGACGCACGGCACGCCGGCGCAAGTGGACAATGGTGCCGATCCGACCACCGGTGCGCTGATGCACCAGCCGCCGAAGCACGGCACCCGCATCCGCTTCGTCGACATGCCGCCAGACGCCGAATACCTTGCCGATGGCACATTGCAGATGAAGGAGCTGTTCAACGAGGTCAATGATCCCGGCGGCTTGACTGTAAAGGCAGATTCGCCGCACCCGATGATGCACCGGAGCGAGGCGGTTGACTATGGCATCGTTGTCGAGGGCGAGATGACGCTGATGCTCGACGATTCCGAAGTGCTGCTCAAGCCCTACAGCGTCGTAATCCAGCGCGGCACCAACCACGCTTGGGCGAACCGCTCTGGCAAACCGTGCCGCATGTTGTTCATTCAAATAGACGGACAATATGAGCCGTCGATTGCTGCGGCGCTTGCGCGTCGATAAGCCGGCGCCGATGCTCTGCTCTTGCGCGGGCTGGGGGAAATTTTTTAGCAAGGAATCGAAGGCAGGCCGCTCCGAGGTCGGATTACGACCGCGCCCTTAAGAGCGGCCTTGGTGTCTCCGGAGAGCGATGCGAGCAGGTCAGCGGCGACAGCAAGATCGTGTGTCTCGAACCCCTCGATGAATTCGCTGAATATCGGCAACAGCATCTTGTAGGCATCGTCGGCCCTTGACCCAGCGCGCCAGAGTCGTGCGAGGTCGTTGGCTGCACGCAATCGCCACGACAACGCACCTATTTCCTGCGCAAGCGCCATCGACTTGATGAGTTGCACCTCTGCCCTGACCGCCTGGCCTTGAGCAAGCAGAATGGAAGCGTCGACTCGCAAGACCTCGGGCAGGCACCACAGGTCATTTTTTGCATCTGCTCGGTCAAGCGCGGCTCGGATCGTGGTTTCGGCGTCGTCAAGACGGCCTTGCTCGGCCTGGAAGTCCGCCAGGACGCCCAGGTAGAACGGCAATCGCGCCAAATGCTTCGTTCGGTGGAAATCCGCAATGGCTCGCTCGAGCTCGTCAACTCCCTGGGCCTCGGCGTCGCCTTGCGCGCACGCTAGCGCCGCACGATAGAACATCGCGACTGGACGCCGGACGTCGAATCCGTGCCGTCTCGCCTGGTCGTCGAGCATGGTAACATAACGACCACACTCCTCATAACGTCCAGTCCAATAGAATACCGGGCAAACCCACGAAAGGGCATTGCCCAGTGAAAGGTGATGCTTGGTCTTCAATGCGTATTCGACGGTCGCCCGCGCGGTGTTCAAAGCGGTGTCTGGTGAACCCGTCAACCACTGTACGTGCGACAACACATTCGTCACATCGACGATCCTATCGGAGAGGTATCGCACGTGCCGCCGCAGGCGCTGGGAGTCGTTGATGTCTTCCAGATTGAGTTCGTGACGGCGTTCGAAGCGTTGCCGGACGTCGTGGAGCTGACCGATGAAGAGTTCGCCGATACCGAGGGCCACTTCGGCCTCCAACACGGCGGAAGGGACCTCCGCGGCTGCAACCGAGGCGAAGGTCTCAAGCGTGCGGACCGCAGCGTCATTCTCACCACTGAATAGTTCAAACACTCCGATCAACCGAAGGCAGCGAACACGGCAATCGGTGTCGCCAATCTGAACGGCGATGTCCAACGCCCGTTGCATGGCGTCTCTCGCCTGAGGCATGAGGCCCTGCGTGAACATGGTAGCGCCACCAAGCCACACCTGAAGCTGCATCTCAAACACGCTGCCGGCGAGTCCCGCCGGGCCAAGTTCTTCAATCGCCTGCGAAACATGAACGCGGCATTCTTCGGTGAGCGACAGATGGTTCCAGAGCAGGAGTCCAGCGACGGTCAGCCGGATGCGCAGAGACCGGTTTACCGTATCCTGAGCTGCCCACGCTAACGCACCACGCAAATCGTCGAGTACACGCCCATAGGCGGCTTCCCATTCACGGGCAGGGCGCTCAGCCCATTCGGCCGTGGCCCGCTCGAGCACCGTGCACACATGCTCCGCGTGGCGTTGGCGAATTATCTGATCCTCGCCGCTGACCCGCAGTCGTTCGAGACAATAAGCTCGCGTTGTTTCAAGGAGACGATAAGCGACGCCGTCGGTGTCGACATCAAAGGCAAGCAAAGACTTCGCCGCAAGCTGTGCCACGGCGTCCGCCGTTTCGGCGGAAGCGACGTTCGACACTGCCGAAGCGCCTTCGATATCGAAAAGACCTGCGAAAACGGATACAGCGCGTAGCAGCGCGGTCTCGCTTTCCGTCAGCAGGCCGTAGCTCCAGTCGAGCGTTTCAATCAGGGCGCGATGCCGCTCCGGGCCCGCCCGCCGCCCGACAAGAAGGCGGAATCGATCATCGAGTTGCTTCAACAGACCGCCGACTCCGAATGCATCGATGCGTGTCGCGGCAAGTTCTATTGCAAGCGCCAGACCATCAAGTCTCCGGCATATCTCGGCAGCGGCCGGCGCATCGACGTCATGCAGCTCAAACAGTTCGAAGCTGTCGGTTGCTCGGTCCACAAAAAGCTCAATGGCAGGGAATGACAGTGCTTCGGCGGCGCTCAGCCGAGACGAGCGCGGCGGCGCGCCGAGTCCCGATAGCCTTCGCACGCGTTCCCCTTTCACTCGAAGCGGTTCTCGGCTGGTGGCGAGGATCCTCACGCCGGAAACTTCAGCTAGGATGCGGTCTGCGCAGGACGCCGCAGCGTCAATGATGTGTTCGCAACTGTCGAGCACGAGCAACACCTCGCGATCGCGCAAGGATTCACACAGGCTGGCAAGGGCGTCTGCAGAATGGACTGCCAGGCCGAGTGCCGTCGCTATGGCGTTGGGCGTTAGGGCCGGGTCCTTCAGAAGCGTCAGATCAACAAGCCAGACGCCATCCTTAAACGCCTTAAGTTCGTGCTCGGCGACAGCGAGCGCTACAGTCGTCTTTCCGATACCGCCGGGGCCAACGACCGATACCAGGCGGGTTTCTTCCAGATCCCGTCGAATAGTCTCGATCGTATCTGCTCTTCCAAAGATCGTCGACGTCGCAATCGGCAAATTGTGATTGCGTGGTGTTGGCGAACGAAAGGGCTCCGCAAGGCCCGATGATCCATGTCTCTGGACTGGAGAAGTGAACTGATATCCGCGCCCAGTCACGGTTGCGATATATTTCGCGGCGCCGGGTCCGTCCCCAAGCGTTCGCCGCAACGCCGCCATGTTGACCTTGAGGTTACCTTCGTCAACGATGATGTTTGGCCAAGCGCGAGCCATTAACTCGCGTTTGCTTACAAGTTCGCCAGGCCGCTCAACTAGTGCCGTCAGGATGTCCAGCGCGCGGCCTCCTATCCGAACGGGCGCCTCGCCTTGCAAGAGCAGTTGGCGCTCGGGGATCAGCATGAACGGCCCGAAGGAGTAGGACCGCGAAGGCCGCTCGGCGAGGTCGCTTGTCATAGTTCCTTTCCTTCGAAAATTCCCTCTTGGTACGAATGAAAATTTAAATAGCACTTCGGTGAACGGTCATGCAGGGGGCAAACCAACATCTCGCCACATCTGGAGCTATACGGCTCATAAGGCCATTCGCGTTCCCCCTCTGAGTATCGATGCGATAAACCCGGTCGATCGACTAAGCGAGGCCACGGAGTACGCTACCAATAGGATGGCCCGGCGAAGAAGTATTCCTAAGTTCTTGATGAAATGAAGCCAGAATTTTCCGCGTTTTGGTAGAGATGAATTCGTATCAAAAGCGATCCAACTACAATAGTCGCCCTACGGCGTTTTGACTAGATTTCTGATGGAGCAGGCGCATGGCTTTATTGTCTGTCGTGGCTCGAGGAATCCCCGTACTGGCAAGCTGAAGGCCCCGGCCTTGCGCGGGCCTCAGTCGCCGCGCCGCCCGTTGGGGCGGGACCAGATCAGCGAGAAGCCTTCGCCGTCCTCGTCGTCGTCGAGGTTGGCGTAGATCGGGGCGTTGAAGCTCGGATCGTCGGCCGAAGCTGTCGAGCAAGTTGGAGTTCCTCTCTTGGCGGCAATCCGTTCAAACGCTTCAACACGCCGCAGGGACGTTTGGATAAATCTGGAGCCAGGCCTTATAAGCAAATTCATGGTCGAAATAATGATCGAGACGCCCCACTCCTAAATCTCGGCAGTATCATGCGGCCAGCTTTGGGATAGCATACTCGACCAATCGCAGGAATCGGGTGTTGCGAGCCCTCGCAGCCACGCTGAAAATCGTCAACTTACGACGGTGCGCGAAGCGACACGAACATGCACGAAGGCTGAGTCATCGTCGGCTTCGTGAAAGATGGGATCATCGGAAACAGCCGGCCCGACCTGAAACTAGACTTCAACAGCACCCGCCTTTTCAAAAGTGAGCGCTGCTTTGACCATTTCACCTTCCTTGAATGGCTGGACATGATAACCGCCGGGCTTCAGTTCGACGGTGGCGTTTGCCGGAACGGCGATACCGTCTTCAACTCACGCATTACCATGATGCCGTGGTCAGTCTTCATCTCGCGAAGCTGGACGCCAGCGGCCCCATCCGTTTTCACACTCACCAGACGTCGACTGGAGTGAATTGGATTAAAATAGTCCTCTTTTAGAATTAAAGCGTTGGCGAGATTCTTCTGGAGGAGATCGCCACGGCGACAGCCCGCAAGATCGCAACTGTCTTCGGGGTCCTGGCCGTTCTGGCCGCAGGGACCGTCTATGCCCACGTCACGAAGACGATGACGGTCAAGGATGACCGCGGCGTCGAGGTCAAGGTTCCGGTTCACCACGCGGATTGCCGCGATTTCCTAATTTGCCGACGACGTCGCGCTTGCGCTCGGCATCAAGCCCGTGGCCAGCACCTACATGGTGGCCGACCGTCCGCCGGAGTTCCTGCTCGGTCTCACCAAGGAAATGATGCAGATCAGACAGCGCGCGAAGCCGAACCTCGAGCTTCTCTCGGAAGCGCCGGTTCACATTGGTTCAAGGCGGCTCTTTAGACGCCCTTCGATCTTGGTCAGAAGTGCCGCGCGCAGGGTGCTTCTTGGACGATCCTTGGGACACTTCATGCCGATGACCTCGGGACAAGTCGCCCCTGCATGACAACCATCTCGGCGTCGCGCATGCCCGTTATCATTGCGACCATGGCGTTGATCATCTCGTCAGTGGGCTGTTCGTAGCTGGTCAGTTCGTAGGCCGGAGCCCCGCCGAGTTCGATATTGTCGAAGCCGACGACTGCCAAGTTTTGTGGAACCCCAAGCCCGAATTCGCTCCGGGCGACATCCATCGCTCCCAGCGCCAGAATGTCATTTTCACACATCAAGACGTCGATGCGCGATGCGGGCGACGTAGCGCTCAAATATGCGCGTGCCGCTTCGGCCCCGGCCTGCGCGCTATATCTTTCCGCAGCCAATTCTGTGACGCCTTCGATGCCTTTCCGTCGCCAGAAATTTGCGTAGTGATGCCGTCTGCCCAACGCCGTCGACAGGGTTCGCGCTCCCGTCATAAAGCCGGGACGGCGATATCCTTTGTCGAACAGGTAGTCGACGATTTCGCTCAGAGCGAGTTCGGCATTGCAGGCGATTGCGGGAACGCCGGGGATTTGGCTGTCTCTCGCCAGGACGAACATCGGCGGGAAACCTGGGCCAAGCCGTCGATCGCCCAGCGTTTCCTCGCGAAAGGCGGTGCCGAACAGGATCACGGCGTCGAATTGTCGTTGGTCGGCATTGATCAATGCGTGAACGTGATCGAAATGGCGGTTGATGTTGATCAATACGGTCAATAGACCCTCCGCCTGTAGGCGCTCGGTCAACCTCTCCAGAACCGGAAGCTTGTGCGGGTTGGCGAAGTCGTCGACGAAGACGGCGACCTGATGGGTGGTGTTGGTTGCAAGGCTGCGGGCAAGCAAGTTGGGCGAATAATT
Source organism: Rhizobium sullae (assembly GCF_900169785.1). Classification (GTDB taxonomy): domain Bacteria; phylum Pseudomonadota; class Alphaproteobacteria; order Rhizobiales; family Rhizobiaceae; genus Rhizobium; species Rhizobium sullae. The sequence goes on along the minus strand of NZ_FWER01000020.1, from coordinate 14,426 downwards.
CAGGGCCTCGGCCGCCTGAAGAACCTTTTGCCGGCTGGCGTCCGTAATGGATGCACCAGGCGTGAACGCACGGATGACGGTCCATTTCGACACGCCGGCGGCTTCCGCCACCTCTTTCGCCGTCGCCCGTTTGCGCATGACCCGTCTCCTCCTGATTGGAATGAATATTCCACAAAAAAATAAAAATGGAATGGATGCTTGATTTTTGTCGACAGTAAAGTAGTTTTATCGAGCTTGCTACCGGGTGCAAAGGAAGTTGCAACCGGTAGCATTGGGAGGTCTGCGTAGAGCGGACTGTTTTTGGGAGGGTAGAATGAAATTCGGTTTGAAATCACTTCTCGCGGGCGCAGCCATGGCTGCTGCACTCATGTGCTCTTCGGCAATCGCCAATGCCGCGGAAATTCGCATCGTCGCCGTCACCCACGGCCAGGCCAATGATCCTTTCTGGTCCGTCGTCAAGAACGGCGTCAACGCAGCGGCGAAGGACATGGGTGCCAGCGTCGATTATCGCGCTCCGGAAACCTTCGACATGGTGTCGATGGGGCAGCTCATCGATGCTGCCGTCAATCAGAAGCCCGATGGACTGATCGTCTCCATCCCGGACGCCTCAGCACTCGGTCCATCGATCAAGAAGGCTGTCGCCGCCGGTATCCCGGTTATTTCCATCAATTCAGGTTCCGACGTTTCAAAGGAGTTGGGAGCGCTGCTGCATGTCGGCCAGGACGAATATACCGCCGGCAAAGCCGCCGGTGCGAAACTGCATGAGCTGGGTGGCAAGGAAGGCCTGTGCGTCAACCAGGAGGTCGGCAATGTCTCGCTCGATTTGCGCTGCAAAGGCTTCGCCGACGGCTTCGGCGGCAAGGTGACGGTTCTACCCGTCAGCAATGATCCGGCCGATGTCCGCGCGAAGGTCAAGGCGGCGCTGAGTTCAAATACGGCTGTCGACACCGTCATGGCGCTCGGTGCCGGCACGGCCGGTGAGCCGTCGCTCGCGGCCGTCGAGGATGTCGGAATGACCGGCAAGATCAAGGTCGCGACATTCGACCTTTCAGCCGATTTCCTGAAGGCCGTGGCCGACGGCAAGGGAGCTTTCGCGATTGATCAGCAGCAGTTCCTGCAGGGCTTTCTACCCGTGGTATTTTTGGCCAACTACGCCAAATACGGGCTAATTCCGGGGGGTAATGTCCCATCCGGCCCGAACCTTATCACCAAAGAAAAGGCCGCCCAGGTTGTGGATCTTTCCGCCAAGGGCATTCGCTGACCGGAACTGCCGAAAGGCATTCTCCCGGAACCTCCTCCCCACCAGTGGGGAGGGGGTCTGGCTGACCCAGCGCGCTGCCGAGCAGCGCCGCCGCTACCCTCAATTATGATCCCGTGGGAGGAGTTATGGCTTCGCTTGAGCAGAGAACGGCGGTTGCGCCGAAGGCCGATGAGCGCGTCAAACAAGTGAGTTTTCTGACGCATATGATGCGGCGGCCCGAGCTTGGTGCCGTGGCAGGCCTTGTTCTCGTCATCGTCTTTTTCTTTCTCACCGCAGATTCGACGATGTTTTCGCTTTCCGGCCTGATGACCATCATGGCGCCGGCATCGCAATTGGGAATCCTTGCGATTGCAGCGGCACTTCTGATGATCGGAGGAGAGTTCGATCTTTCGATCGGCTCGATGGTGGCCTTTGCGGGATTGATCTTCGGCGTCATCCTGACGAATTTCGGTCAGCCGCTTTCGGTTGCCATCGTCATGACGATGCTGTTTGCCGCGTTCATGGGCGCGATCAATGGGCAGATCGTCATTCATACGCGCCTTCCGTCCTTCATCGTGACCTTGGCATTCCTCTTCATACTGCGCGGCCTGACGCTCGTCGGCCTGAAATGGGCAACAGGTGGCTCAACGCAGCTTCGCGGCATCGGCGACCGGGTCAGCGACAGTCCGCTGCTTGGCCTTTTTTCCGGCGATGCGCTGAAGGGCACTTTTGTCTGGCTTGCGGATCATGATCTGATCGACAAGTTCCCCAACGGCATGCCAAAGGTCACGGGCATTCCGGTCTCCGTATTGTGGTTCGTTGCGCTTGCGCTGGCTGCGACCTGGGTCCTGCTGCGCACCCGCATGGGCAACTGGATCTTTGCCGCCGGCGGCGATCCCAATGCGGCGAGAAACTCCGGCGTCCCGGTCCATAGGGTCAAGACCGGCCTGTTTGCGCTGACGGCATGTGCGGCGGCTCTGGTCGCGATCATCACCGTGCTCGATGCCGGCTCCACTGACGCCAGACGCGGCTTTCAGAAAGAGTTCGAGGCGATCATTGCCGCCGTCATTGGCGGGTGCTTGCTGACGGGCGGCTATGGCTCGGCGATTGGCGCCTTCGTCGGCGCGATCATCTTCGGCTCGGTTTCGATCGGCCTGACCTACACCAAATTCGACTCCGACTGGTTTCAGGTCTTCCTGGGCTCGATGCTGCTTTTGGCCGTCCTCTTCAATAATTTCATTCGTCGCAAGGTTACCGGGGAGCGCTGATCATGTCTGATGTCAATATTCGAACGCCGATCATCGAAGTGGCCGATATCATCAAGCACTACGGCTCTGTGATTGCGCTCAACGGTGTGTCGATGGAAGTGTCGGCCGGAGAGGTGCTTTGTCTCCTCGGGGACAATGGCGCGGGCAAATCCACCTTGATCAAGGCGCTCTCGGGTGTCGTCCGCCCAAGCGGAGGTGCGCTCCTGGTCGAAGGCAAGCCGGTCAATTTCCGCAGTCCGCGCGACGCGCTCGATGCAGGGATCGCGACCGTCTATCAGGACCTTGCCATGATCCCGCTGATGTCGATCACCCGCAATTTCTTCATGGGGCGGGAGCCTCGCAAAGGCTTCTTCCCTTTCCGTCACCTCGACCTCGCGCACTGCAACGATGTCACGCGTGAAGAGATGCGCAAGATTGGCATCGATATCCGCGATCCCAATCAGGCGGTCGGCACTCTTTCGGGGGGCGAACGCCAATGCGTTGCGATTGCGCGTGCGGTCTACTTCGGCGCCAAGATTCTCATTCTCGATGAGCCGACTTCGGCCCTCGGCGTGGCGCAAACCTCGATGGTGCTGAAATACATCCACCAGGTTCGACAGAACGGATTGGGCGTCATATTCATCACCCACAATGTCCGCCATGCCTATGCGGTGGCGGACCGCTTCACCATCCTAAATCGCGGCCAGACGCTTGGCACCTTTGCCAAGGCGGACATCGCGATGGATGAGCTTCAGAACCTCATGGCCGGCGGCAAGGAACTGCAACAATTGTCCGAAGAGCTCGGCGGTACGATCTAGCCGGCGTGCTTCCGAGCCGGCGATCGCTTGGTTTCAAGGGCCGTCGCCCCTTTCACTCAATCATCAACCATGGAATACGGTCATGAACGACGGCTGGTCGAATGCCTCATCCCCCTTCACGCTCGCGGTCTGCGCCGAGATGGTCTTCAAGTCGCTTCCTGTCATCGACAGGCTCAAGCGCATCACCGAACTCGGCTTTCACGCCGAGATCTGGGACTGGACGAAACATGACGTCGCCGCCCTTGCAAGATCAGGAGCGGTCTTTTCGTCGATGACGGGCTACGTCACCGGCACGCTCGCCGATGACGACGGCGCCGACGAATTGCTGCGAACCGCGAAGCAATCAATCCCGATCGCCAGGGAGCTCAATTGCCCGCGCCTCAACCTGCACGGGACCGGTCTTGACGGCCAGGGCCTGCCGGTGGTCAAGGCCGACAAGGTGACCGGCGCCATGTGGCTCAAGGCGCGCGACACGCTCAGCCGCATCGCCGACCTCGGCGAGAAAGAGGGCGTCACCTTTGTGCTCGAAAACCTCAACGAGGCCGTCGATCATCCCAAAACACCGTTTGCCAAGGCCGAAGATACGCTTGCGCTCGTCTCGTCGGTGAACAGACCGGCACTGAAGCTCAATCTCGACCTCTATCACGCCCAGATCGGCGAAGGAAACCTGATCGAGCTGTGCAGGCGGGCACTGCCTTATATCGGTGAAATCCAGGTGGCGGATGTTCCCGGCCGCATGGAGCCGGGCACCGGCGAGATCAACTACAAGGTAATCGCCGGCGCGCTCAAGGACATGGGGTATCGCGGCACGATCGGCATGGAGGCTTGGGCCTCCGGCGACGACGAGATGGCGCTTGGCCGCTTCCGCGACGCCTTCACGGTTTGATTTCGATAGTCAACGCTTACATACAATGGAGAGACATCAATGATCAGGTTTGGAGTGATCGGCGCCGGCCGCATAGGCAAGGTGCATGCCGCGACCATCGCGGCAAATCCGAAGGCGAAGCTTGCCTATGTGGCGGATGCCTTCAACGCGTCGGCGGCGACGCTAGCCGCGCAGACGGGCGCCGAGGTGGCCGACGCGGAGGATGTCATCAAATCCTCAGGCGTCGATGCGATCCTGATCGCGACGCCGACCCCCAGCCACGCGGAGCTTATCGAGGCGGCCGCCAGGGCGGGCAAGGCAATCCTCTGCGAGAAACCGGTGTCCCTGTCGGTCGAGCGGATCAATGCCTGCCTCGATGTCGTCGAGAAGAACGGGTCGACCCTGATGATCGGCTTCAATCGCCGGTTTGACCCGAACTTCGCGAGCGTGGAAGTGCGACTGCGCCGAGGCGATATCGGCGAAATCGAGATCGTGACGATCACCAGCCGCGATCCCGCGCCGCCACCGGCCGATTACGTCAAATCCTCCGGTGGGCTGTTCCGCGACATGATGATCCATGACTTCGACATGGCCCGCTTCCTCATCGGGGAAGAATTCGTCGTCGTGAATGCACTTGGGTCGTCACTCGTCGACAAGGCAATCGGGGCCGAGGGCGATGTGGATACCGCCGCCGTGCAGATGCAGACGGCTTCCGGACGCATTGCCGTCATCACCAACTCGCGCCGGGCAACTTACGGCTACGACCAGCGCATCGAAGTCCATGGCGCTGCCGGCATGCTTGCGGCGAGAAATATCCACGCAACCAGCGTCGAGCTTTCAAACGCGAACGGTGTCAGCGGCGATCCCGTTCAATATTTCTTCCTTGAACGTTATGCGCAGGCCTATGCCAACGAGATCAATGCCTTCATCGACGCGATCGACAGCGGCAACCGCTCGCCAAAGCCAGGCGGACTTGACGGCCTCCAGGCGCAGAAATTGGCGGAGGCCGCCACTGTCAGTTGGCAAACCGGCAAGCCGGTTGAGATCGACTGACAGGGTTCGACGCGATGCGGCTCTGCTTTCGCGTTGCCGCATCGCACGGGGTGAAGCGCATCTTTGCGCTGCTGTCTGCGCCGCGATCCGGAGATGGACGTCAGCGCTTTGGGGGATAAAGCGCAATGCTACAGGATATACAGGATCGGGGTCGTCGTCCTCCCGCGACACTGCAGGAACTGAAGTACCAGATCGCCAAGCGGCAAATTGTCTTTCCCGATCGTCTGGAACAGGTTGCAAGGCTGATCATAGAACGCCCGGAAATGATTGCTTTCGAAAGTGCTGCGACGATCGCGCGCAATTGCAGGGTTTCTCAGACGACGGTTCACCGCCTTGCACAGCACATTGGGTTTCAAACATTCGGCGAGTTTCGCGCGATGATAAGAAATCATCTTCGCAAGACTGCCGCAAATCGCCGCTAGAGAGACAGCGCGTTGTCGGCTGTTGCCATTAGGGGAGAACCTGCCGGGAACTGACGCTGGAGAATGATTTTTTATCCGGTGCGCTCGGCCTGCAGGGTGGAAAGAAATGATCAATCGCGAGCACAAACTGTCCATCGTTCGCCAGGGGTTCGTCTATCTCTGCGCTGTCGTCGATTGGCTCAGCCGGAGAGTTCTGTCGTTGCGGCTGTCGATCACGGCGGCTTTCTGTTTAGAGGCGGTCGAGGAAGCCCTTGCCCGATACCTGACATCTTCAATGCCGACCAGGGATCAGTTCACATCCACCGACTTACTTCAATGCGCTGACGTGGGGGCGAGAATTCGCTTCAGCTAACGGGAGGGTGAGCGGCCGATGCCCCTTCTGTCCAGCGTCGGAATACGGCGCTGGCATTGACCCCGCCAAAACCGAAGCCATTGGATATCGCGTAATCCATCTCGACGTGCCGCGCGGCGTTCGCGACGAAATCGATACCGTCGGCTTCCGGGTCCGGAGCATTCAGGTTCAAGGTCGGTGGTGCGATCTGGTTGCTGAGCGCCAAAATCGTGAAGATAGCTTCCAGCCCTCCGGCCGCACCGAGCAGGTGTCCCGTTGCTGATTTCGTCCCGCTGACAGCGACCGTATTGTCGGAACCGAAAACACTCTTGATGGCCCTGATTTCACTGAGATCTCCGACCGGCGTCGAGGTGGCGTGCGCGTTCAGATGACCAATTTCGCGCGGGGCTATTCCAGCTTGCGCAATGGCGATCTCCATGGCTCTGCGCGCACCATTGCCGTCTTCGGGACCGGAAGTAATGTGATGGGCGTCGGCTGTGGTGCCGTATCCAACGAGTTCGGCAATCGGGGTGGCGCCGCGGGCAAGCGCATGGCTCAGGGCTTCGATGACAAGAATGCCGGCTCCCTCGCCCATGACGAAACCATCACGCATCATGTCAAAGGGGCGCGATGCCCGGCTCGGCGTTTCGTTGAAGCCCGTCGAAAGAGACCGAGCTGCGGCAAAACCACCAAGGCTGACGATATTCATGCATGCTTCTGTTCCGCCGCATACCGCGATATCAGCCTCGTTTGCACGGATAAGTCTGGCTGCATCGCCGATCGCCTGAACGCCGGCCGCGCACGCTGTCACAGGTGCGCCAATGGGACCTTTGAAGCCGAAACGGATCGAAGCTTGCCCCGCTGCGAGGTTGACGAGAAACGACGGCACGGTGAAGGGCGAAAGACGACGTACACCGCGTTGATCGACGGTGCGAACCGCTTCGGTTATCGCTGGAAATCCTCCGATGCCCGAAGCGATAATCGTCGCGGTACGCAGCCGGTCATCACTGGAAATTGGCTTCCACCTCGCCTGGGTGAGTGCCTCGTCAGCGGCCGCCAGTGCAAAGAGGATAAATCGATCGACCTTGCGTTGATCCTTCGGAGCCAAGACAGTATCCGGATCGAAGCCCCCTTCGGGGTCTTCAACGATTGAAGGGACCACCCCGCCTATTTTGGACGGGAGATCTCCGACGACATCTTCCCCCAGTCGCCGAATGCCGCTCTGACCCGCGAGGAGGCGCGACCACGAGATACCGACGTTCGCTCCAAGAGGACTTACAGCTCCCATTCCTGTAACAACGATACGACGCATACGTTTTCCACCTGTCTTGTCATTAATATTACGCACGACATTGAGCTTTCTGACCTGTGATACGGCTAGTGCCGGTTCTCGACATATGCAGTTTGCTCAGGCTCACGAAGAGCGTTCTTCGCCCGCACATTCGGGCGGTCTATCCTCTTGTTGGCCAAGGACCGCCGCTAGATAAACGAACCGGCTGCGCCATCAGGCGACATCTTCACCGGTTGCAATACGCCTGACTTCCCCGGCGGCTACGTCGAGGAACCCTTGCGACAAATTCTCGTCCTCCATGATGCGGGAGAGCGTGACGGCACCCACCATGAGAGACAGTATCGCCATTGCCTTGGTTTTGGGATCCGAGCTCCTGGGGTCGTCCATCAATTCATCCAGGACCTGGAGATGGGCTTTAATTCCATCTTCAAACGGACGCCTTACTTCCTCACTTTGACGCGCCGCGTCAGATCCTAGCGCTACGAGAGGGCAACCGTCTGCCTTTTCCCCACGATGGCCCATTGAAAGATAGAACGACACAACGGCCTCCAGGGGATCGGAGCTTGTCGCTGCAGCTGTCGACCATCTGCGTGTGGCGCTTTCCATCGCTCGCCTGGATGCTTGGGCAGCAAGATCGTCCTTGGACGAGAACTGCTTATAGAATGCGCCCTGCGTCAGGCCGGCGCCCTTCATCAGGTCCTTCAGGCCGATCCCATCGAAGCCGTGCTCTCGAAATAGGCGGCTTGCGACGTTGATCACAGTTTCCCGATTTTCCTCAGCTTGTGCGCGGCTCACTCTCATGTCGATCTCCAATTAGATTTCACTTGACATCTATAACGCAAATAGAGTTTGATCGCAATCTAATTCATCCGGTTCGCTGGTCAAGAAGAGAACGCAAAATGAAACGCAAACATGTCCTGACTTTTCTGGGTCTGGTAGGAGCGGCGGCGGCCGCTGCTTTTTTCCTCGTTTTCGAAACGACTGAACGGAAAGCCGAAGCCGCAGATCCGAGGACCGTTCCACCGCTGGTAAAGGTGGCCGAGGCGGAGAAGACTGAAACAGCGGAGCGGTCCTTTACCGGCACGGTCGCTTCGCGAGTACAGAGCAACCTCGGGTTTCGTGTTGCCGGCAAAATCGTGCAGCGGCTGGTCGATGTGGGTCAACAGGTGAGACAAGGCCAGGCCCTGATGCGCATCGATGAAACAGATCTCCACCTCGCGCTTACGGCAAAGCGCAATACGGTCATTGCAGCACGCGCCGTCCTCATCCAGGCAGAAGCAGATGAGAAGCGCTATGCGGCGTTGGTGAAAAATGGATTGGCCGCCACGCCACAAAGATATGAACAAGCGAAAGCAGCCCTCGACACGGCCTCGGCTCAGCTTGCCGCGGCTGAAGCTGACGCTAAGGTCGCAGAAAATGAAGCCACCTATACCGTTCTTTTTGCAGACTCGGATGGAACCGTCGTCGATACGCTTGGAGATCCCGGACAGGTCGTGACTGCAGGCCAGACGGTCGTTCAACTCGCACAGGCAGGGCCGCGAGAAGCCGTTGTTTGGCTACCTGAGACTTTGCGACCCGACATAGGATCGGAAGCGGGGGCCAGTGTCTACGGAGGCAACGATCTCAGCGGAAAAGCCCGCCTGCGACAGATTTCCGATGCTGCCGATCCGCAAACACGCACTTACGAGGCGCGCTACGTTCTCGATGGCGCCGCCGCCTCAGCCCCACTCGGCTCGACGGTGACGATTAAAATCCCGGACGCGGACAGGCAGTCGGAGGTCGCCGTTCCGGTAGGTGCCATCCTGAACGACGGTAGCCGGACAGGTCTGTGGGTTGTCAACAACGCCACGTCCACTGTGAAGTTCACTCCAGTCGAAATCAAACGGATCGGCGAGGAGACGGCATTTGTCACCGGCATTGGAATCGGTGAGCAGGTTGTCGCTCTGGGCGCGCATCTTCTGGAAAACGGCGCGGCTGTCAGGATTGCCTCGCAGCAAGAGGTGACAAAGTGATGAGCTTCAATCTCTCAGCCATCGCGGTTCGCGAACGCGCCATTACCTTATTCTTTATCGTTCTGTTGGCTGCCGCCGGAGCTTATGCATTCGTCAAGCTAGGACGCGCCGAGGATCCCTCCTTCACCATCAAGACCCTGACGGTCACTTCAGTTTGGCCGGGTGCCACTGCGCGTGAAATGCAGGACCTTGTCGCCGAACCTCTCGAAAAGCGCATCCAGGAACTGACTTATTATGACCGTGTCGAGACAACGACACGGCCAGGCTACGCCTTTCTAACCGTTACGTTAAAGGATAGTACGCCACCCGGTGCGGTCGAGGAAGAGTTCTACCAGGCTCGCAAAAAGCTTGGCGATGAGGCTCGAAATCTCCCTCCAGGCGTCATTGGTCCCTTTGTTAATGATGAATACTCCGACGTGAGCTTCGGCCTGTACGCGCTGAAGGCGAAGGGGATGCCGATGCGAGACCTTGTGCGGCAGGCGGAGGTCATCCGTCAGGATCTCCTGCATGTTCCGGGCGTCAAGAAAATCAACATCCTCGGGGAGCGCCCCGAACAGATCTTCGTCGAATTTTCCTATGCCAAGCTCGCGACACTTGGGATATCGGCCCAGGATATCGCCGCAGCTTTGCAAAGACAGAACACAGTCACGCCAGCCGGCTCGATCGACACGCGTGGGCCGCAGGTCTTCATCCGTTTCGACGGAGCCTATAAAAGCGTGCAGGCGATTGCCGATACGCCGATCGTGGCGGCTGGACGGACGTTGAAGCTCTCCGATTTAGCGGATGTGCGGCGCGGGTATGAAGATCCGGCGACTTACATCATCCGCCATGAGGGCGAGCCGACAATCATGCTGGGTGCCGTGATGCAACAAGGCTGGAATGGTCTTGATCTCGGCAAGGCACTTGAAGCGCGGTCCGTTACGATCGCCCAGACACTGCCGCTGGGCATGACGCTCACCAAAGTCAGCGATCAGGCCGTCAACATCGACGAGGCGGTCGGCGAATTCATGCTCAAGTTCGCGATGGCGCTTGGCGTCGTGCTGTTCGTAAGCCTAATCGCTCTGGGCTGGCGCGTTGGCATTGTTGTGGCGCTTGCTGTGCCGCTGACGCTCGCCGTCGTCTTCCTCATTATGCTGGAAACCGGCCGGTTCTTCGATCGTATTACGCTCGGCGCGTTAATCCTTGCGCTGGGCCTTCTCGTAGACGACGCCATCATCGCCATTGAGGTGATGGTGGTGAAGATGGAGGAGGGCATGGACCGCGTCAAGGCGGCCGCTTATGCCTGGAGCCATACGGCGGCGCCAATGCTGTCCGGCACCCTCGTCACAATCATCGGGCTGATGCCCGTGGGCTTTGCAAGATCGACTGCAGGTGAATACGCCGGCAACATTTTCTGGGTCGTGGGCTTCGCGCTGATCGTTTCGTGGTTTGTTGCAGTGATCTTTACGCCGTACCTCGGCGTCAAGATGCTGCCTGACATCAAGCCGGTCGAAGGTGGACATCACGCGATCTATGATACTCCAAACTACCGTCGCCTGCGCTCCCTCATCGAGTTCGCGGTTCGCCATAAATTTGTGACCTGCGCCGTGGTGGGCATCACGATGGCTGTTTCGGTCGTCGGGATGGGAAGCGTAAAGCAGCAGTTCTTCCCGACATCGGATCGGCCCGAGGTGCTGGTCGAAGTTCGAATGCCCGAGGGTACGAGCATCGAAACCACGACAGCCGCAGTGGAGAAAGTCGAAGGCTGGCTGCAAACGCAGCCGGAGGTAAAAATCGTCACCAGCTATGTGGGGCAGGGGGCGCCTCGCTTCTTCTTCGCCATGGCGCCTGAATTGCCTGACCCTGCCTTCGCCAAGGTGGTGGTGCTCACTCCGGATGCGCATGCGCGCGAGGCTTTGAAGCACCGCCTTCGAGCCGCCGTTTCGGACGGGCTTGTTCCTGAGGCATCCGTGCGCGTAACGCAGCTTGTATTTGGGCCCTACACGCCGTTTCCGGTCGAGTTTCGGATCATGGGACCGGATCCGGATGAGCTCTACAAGATTTCTGAACAGGCCCTGACAATTATGAAAGCTGTGCCTGATGTCCGACAGGCTAACCGGGATTGGGGCAACCGAACCCCGGTGCTGCGGTTTGTCCCCGATCAGGGTCGGCTCAATCTGATCGGTCTTTCACCCTCTGAGGCAGCCCAGCAGATGCAGTTACTGCTCAGCGGCATCCCTGTCACCCAGGTGCGCGACAACATCCGTAACGTGCCCGTTGTCGCACGTAGCGCAGGTGACAACCGGCTTGATCCTTCAAGGCTGGGCGATTTCTCGCTCATGAGCAGGGATGGCCGTCAGGTTCCACTCGATCAGATCGGGCATTCCGAGATCCGGTTTGAGGAACCAATCCTGAAACGTCGCGATCGAACGCCGGTTATCACGATACGAGCCGACATCAACGAGGCGACGCAACCCCCGGAGGTCTCACAGCAAGTCATGAAGGCACTTCAGCCACTCATCGCATCGCTCCCTGTTGGATATCGCATCGAGATGGGTGGAAACATCGAGGAATCGCTCAAGGCCAATGTCGCACTCGTCCAAGTCTTCCCCCTTATGATTGCAGCCATGTTGATCGTCATCATCCTCCAGGTGCGCAGCCTGTCAACGATGACCATGGTCATGTTGACCGCACCCCTCGGACTTGCCGGGGTGGTCCCGACGTTGCTTCTGTTCAATCAGCCCTTCGGCTTCAACGCCATTCTCGGCTTGATAGGATTGGCGGGTATCCTCATGCGCAACACCCTGATCCTGACAGAGCAAATCAAGGAAAATCAAGCTGCCGGTCTTGACGACTATCACGCCGTCATCGAAGCGACTGTGCAGCGGACACGCCCTGTCATCCTGACCGCGCTTGCAGCGGTCCTGGCCTTCATACCGTTGACCCATTCGGTGTTCTGGGGATCGATGGCCTATACACTGATTGGCGGAACGGCGGCGGGCACAGTGATGATCTTGCTCTTCCTTCCGGCACTGTACGCTGTGTGGTTCCGGATCAAGCCAACGAAAGAAGACAGCCACGGGGAGACGATTGAAGGACTGGAACCACCGGCAGCAATGGCCGCCGAATAGGGGCCTTCGTGTGCAGGACAATCCTCCGGTTTTTCAGTGGCCGCTTCCGTTCCAACCGGCACGCGTCAGGGAAGCGGGTCGCCGGCAAAAATCGGAGACGTCTAGGAACGCCAGTTGGTTAGACTTCGCGCTGGAGATGTCATGAGGCGCCGTACCCCTATGGAGATTGACGTCGACCTCTCGCGGGAGCGCATTCTGGATGTGGCGGAAGAGCACTTTCGCCGCATTGGTTACCAAAAGACTCGATGGCCGACATTGCATCCTGCCTCGGAATGAGCAGCGCCAATATCTACCGTTTTTTTCCCTCAAGGGCGGCAATCAACAGGTCGATCTGTGGCCGCTTCTTCGCGGAAACTGCTCAGTTCGCAGATTCGATCGCACGGATGCAGGTGCCGGCTCAGGAGAAGCTCGTAAGTCTTTTGAATATCCTCCACCAGAAAAGGAGAACGACGTTCATCCAAGAGAAACCGGTCCACGATCTGATCGTCGCCGCAACGGAGGATAACTGGGCGATCATCAGAACCCACAGAGACCAGCTCGTGGCGATCATCGGGACGATGGTAGAAGAGGGGATCGAAGCAGGCGAGTTTAGTGTTGATGATGCCGCGCAAGCCGCCCGAAGTGTGATGAACGCGTTCACGCCGTTCTACCACCCCGTTCTCGTCGAGCAGCGCGTCCAAAACGGCGAAGATACAGAAGAAGGTCTGCATGAGCAGATCCGCTTCATTCTGAAAGCTCTCGGCGGGTTCTGACTAGCATTGTCCGCCTATCCGCCCGTATCGGCACGCGCCGTACCCCGGCGCGACTGAAGAGACTTCGACAGCTGCAGGCTCAGCAAACCGCAACGGATGCCGCTTCAGCACAGTCCTGGACGGGCGATGACCTATGTCGTCGACGGAAATATCCTTCATCTGCACGTCCGGCTGGTCTTTACTCTGTTTGGGTGGACTCAATGGCGATGCCCAAGGCTCGCAGTCCGCTGAAGAATTTGTCCTGATCTTCCGGCCGTTGCAGGCGAAGGGAGACTTCCCGGCGGATGTTGTTCATCAACTCGGGCGCGTTGGCGTTGAGCCAATCCTGTTCCTGCTTGGCGTCGGTCGCCTTTCCTTCCGCGCCAAGGATCGACAGGAGCACGAGGCGATGCATGGGATTATACTGCAAATCGGACATGCGGGACCACAGTTCCGCAGCCTGAATGTCGTTCCTCATGAGGGCGCATAATGCCATGCCAACTTCGTAATACCCCTCAGGGCTGGCGTTCTTGTTGATCGCGCTGGAAACCAGCTCGCAGCCTGATTCCCACTTTCCGGACATTGCTAGCCGCAAGCCGTACTCACCGGCGACTTCCGTGTCGTTGGGGTTGATGGCATAGGCCGCCGCGCCGGTCTGCAAAGCTTTTTCGATGTCATCCCTGAAGAAGCTCACCAGCATAAGGGCCTGGAGGACCCGCGCATTATTGGGAGCAAGCGCTGCCGCGCGCTCTGCGGCACTGGCGGCGAGTTCGAGCGGGTGGACTGTGGACGATGTGCCGAGCTTATAGCGAAATCTCATCTCATCCAGATAGGTAAGAGACAGAAGTGCCCACGACGTGGCGCTCTTGGGAAACCCCTGCGTCGCTCGTTGCAGGCAATCGCGTGCCGTGTCGTGACTCTGAGCGTTCATCGACCGGCGATAGCTGTAATAGGCTAGGGTGCAGGCGTAGGCGTCCCAATCTCCGTTCTGCGGCTGCTGGGCGATTGTTTCGGTGTCAGCCTGGAAAATGGCACCATATGGCTGAGCAACGGCCCTCGCGATCTGCCCTGCGACGTCGGCCTGAATCGCGAGTTTGCTCTGAGCACGAAGATCCGCATCATAGTTGTTGGCCCAGATGACGGCGCCATCCGATCGACGCACCAGTCGGGCGACGGCACGCAGCCTTTCGCCGTCTAGTTGAATACTGCCTTGCAGCGCGTAGCCAGCAGTACCTGCACGATCGGCCTTGGATGGATCCGCGATCACGACGATGTCATCGAACTTTGCGAGTTGACCAATAACTTC
>NZ_FWER01000171.1 GCF_900169785.1 Rhizobium sullae | reverse complement strand
GGAGGACTGCATCAGGCGTATAGTTCTCGACGACTTTTTCTGGATCCAGGGTTGCCAGCGAGGAGGTCCAGCGATCAAACAACTGCTCGACCTGAGGCTTGGTGATCGGCGCACATTCCTCTGCAAGAGCAGGCGTCGCCAGCAGGGCACTAACAAAAGCGGCAAGCAGATGTCTTTTCATTTCAATCTCCATCGTATGACATTATCTCTCCGGCGATTTTCTTGCCGGCCTGTCAGAGATGGTTTGCCGCGATCCGCCGCGCGTCTGCCGGATGGCTGCAATCGCATATGCCGAACGGCCTATGCATTGTGACGGATGGCTTCCTATCTAGGGCATGTCAAACTTCTTAAGGACAGGGAATTCGTGCAAGACAAAGACTACGAGGGCATAGCGTCTCCCATTCGCGAACTGCGGCGTCTCTATCGCGATGCGGAAGCCAAGGCCGCTCGTCTGCGGCTGATCGTGGACGTACGCAAGGTACTGGACCGTGGCCCTTTGGATACGGCGATGTACGAGGCGTTATCCGCTATTGCCGGCTTTGCCGGAGCGAGCACGGCCACGATTCGCTCGCAAACCGGCACAGCTTGGCAATTTCCCACCCGGAGCGCCGCCGGCGAGGAAACGGCTGAGGGGGCCGACCCGGTAGCCGTCTGCAAGGCATGGATAGGCTGCGAGATGCTGGAACTCCGGCTGTCACGTCTCGCCTTCCCCATGAATGAACAGGATCGTGAGGCGATCCAGATCGTGACGGATCAGCTCGCCGCCTTTCTGGCAG
>NZ_FWER01000164.1 GCF_900169785.1 Rhizobium sullae | reverse complement strand
GCA
Organism: Rhizobium sullae; assembly: GCF_900169785.1. Taxonomy (GTDB): domain Bacteria; phylum Pseudomonadota; class Alphaproteobacteria; order Rhizobiales; family Rhizobiaceae; genus Rhizobium; species Rhizobium sullae. The sequence goes on along the minus strand of NZ_FWER01000164.1, from coordinate 874 downwards.
GTGTGCTCAGTTTCTGCAACTCTCCCCAGATGAATGCCCCGGAAGCCTATATCCAGTTCACACCGGGGCTGATCACCGATGACGGTGAGGTGACCAACGACACTACCGCCGATTTCCTTCGCACTTTCATGCAGGACTTCCATGTGTTCATCGCAAGGGTTCGCTCAGTGCTGCCGAAAGATGCCTAGCGCATCGGCCCAAAATCGGAATCGATTTTCGGAAGCACGATGCGCAGATTCAAAAGCCTAATCTCCGTAGTAGTAGATCGGCTCCCGAGTGAGTTCGCCCTGCCCGATATGCCGGTACAGTTGCTTGCCGAGGATCCAGAAGGCGATTGCCTCGGTCCTCATGCAGAAGACGTAGTCGCCGTCTCTCCAATACGTGGCGGCCGACGACGAGAGAGGAAACAGATAGTCGCCGGCCTCATAGAAAACTGCCCTGTCCGATTCACAGTCATAGAGGTACCTCTCCTGAGCAGCCACGTGACCCTCCCGACAACCGTCCCTGAGAAGCCTACACCAATGCTTCAGGCTTCGCGGACACACCGCTTGCCGGCGGTGATCGAGCGACTCGAGCCCGAACCGCAAAGCCCATTCCAATAGAGCTTGCTTATTTAGGGTTTTTCAACATGCCGATGGGTAGAATTTGATACCTTCTTCTCAGTCGACGCTCCATAGTTGTTCTTTTGGCAACCACAGCGAGATTTGATTGCAAAAATCTGCGGCAGCATGTTAGCAATGTCTCAAAAAGATTGATGCGGGAATGAGAGATTCTAATCTGGCTGCGTATATGCAAAGTCAAGCTAGTCACCTGAATCCGAAGTTCGGTTCATTGTTTTTTGGCAGAAGCGTCTGACGGAGGCGAGGATTTCGTC
>NZ_FWER01000121.1 GCF_900169785.1 Rhizobium sullae | reverse complement strand
GTCGTCAGACCCGAGAGATTGGTCTCGGCCGGGCGTCGACGCGATTGTTGATGCAGTACTTTCTACTGCTCGACCTGGCGCAATCGTGCTTTTGCACGACGGCTGTCCTCCCGATGAGGTTGGGCTTTCGGGTCTGCGTGACCAAACTCTTTTGGCGCTTTCACGTATCATCCCGGCGCTGCACAGCCATGGTTTTCGAATTCGTGCACTTCCCAGCATCACAGAACAGACGAGAGCCCATGTATCTGCTTGACACAGCCAGCATCGCCGCCATCTCGCTCTATGCCCTGCTCTCGACCGCTTACAAGAGCATGCAGGTCCTTTATACTCGCCCCGCAAACGGATCAGCAATCTCGGCGCCACCGGTCGCGACCGGCCCCCGGCCAGCCGTTGATGTTATCGTCCCCTGCTTTAACGAGGACCCGCGCATCCTCTCGGCGTGCCTCGCGTCCATTGCAGACCAGGATTATGCTGGAGAACTGCGAGTCTATGTCGTCGATGACGGTTCTAGGAACCGCGACGCAATCGTGCGTGTACATGATGCTTATGCGCGCGATCCGAGGTTCAGCTTTATTCTGCTCCCGGAGAATGTCGGAAAACGCAAAGCGCAGATCGCCGCAATACGCCAATCATCTGGAGATTTGGTGCTAAATGTGGACTCAGACAGCACTGTCGCGTCCGACGTCGTGACCAAGCTCGCATTGACGATGCAAAATCCGGGGGTCGGTGCGGTGATGGGCCAGTTGATCGCCAGCAACCGGCGTGACACTTGGCTGACGCGATTGATCGATATGGAGTATTGGCTTGCCTGCAACGAAGAACGCGCGGCACAGGCACGCTTCGGTGCCGTGATGTGTTGCTGCGGCCCAAGTGCTATGTACCGGCGGTCCGCGCTCCTTTCCCTGCTAGATCAGTACGAGACGCAACTGTTTCGGGGCAGACCAAGTGACTTCGGTGAGGATCGCCATCTGACGATTCTCATGCTGAAAGCAGGCTTCCGAACCGAGTATGTTCCGGACGCCGTCGTAGCAACAGTCGTTCCGGACACGCTGGGATCGTATCTGCGCCAACAACTGCGTTGGGCACGCAGCACGTTCCGGGACACCTTTCTAGCACTCCAGCTACTGCCAGGCCTTGACCGCTTTCTCACGTTCGACGTGATCGGGCAGAATGTCGGGCCGCTGTTACTCGCGGTGTCACTAGTGACGGGACTTGCGGAATTCATACTGTCAGCCACAGTGCCATGCTGGACAGTCTTGATGATTGTCTCCATGACCATGATACGCTGCAGTGTTGTAGCGTTTCGTGCTCGCCAACTTAGATTTTTGGGTTTCGCGCTGCACACACCTATTAACCTCTTTCTCTTACTTCCTTTGAAAGCCTATGCCTTGTGTACATTGTCTAACAGCGATTGGCTGTCGCGCGGTTTCGCTCCGAATGTACCGGACAGCGGTCGAAAGCAGATCGCGGTGCAAAGCCCAAGGTTGGCGGCATCCGAAGGCACGTCCGATGTCGCGTGATTAGCCAGATACCGTAGATCGGCGAGTTTTGCAAAAGGAGGCGAAAGTCAATTGTTAAATCGTGAGTTGGGCCCACAGGTTTCGTGCCGCCTTGAGCCGAGTCCGTTCGAGCGGGAGGGCCCCACGGGTTTCAGCGTCAAGATTTCCACACCTGATTCCATGTCAACCGTGGCAATCGATCTTGCCGACGTAAAAAAGTCATACGGTGACAGATCCGTTGTCGATGGACTCTCGTTCACCGTTGCGGCGGGTGAGTGCTTCGGTCTGTTAGGGCCGAACGGCGCGGGGAAAAGCACGATCACGCGTATGATCCTTGGCATGACAACCCCTAGTACGGGTGAGATCACTGTGCTCGGGGTGCCGGTGCCTGCGCGGGCTCGCCTAGCTCGCATGGGTATCGGCGTAGTTCCGCAGTTCGACAACCTCGACTTGGAATTCACCGTGCGCGAGAACTTGTTGGTCTTCGGGCGATACTTCCGGATGAGCAAGAACGAAATCGAAGCGATCATCCCATCGCTCCTTGAGTTTGCGCGCCTTGAGAGCAAAGCCGATGCCCGTGTCGTGGACCTATCCGGCGGTATGAGGCGGCGCCTGACACTGGCGCGTGCGCTCATCAACGACCCCCAGCTCTTGATATTGGATGAGCCGACCACTGGACTCGACCCGCACGCGCGCCACCTGATCTGGGAACGGCTGCGCTCGCTGTTGGCACGCGGCAAGACGATTCTCCTGACCACCCATATCATGGAAGAGGCCGAGCGGTTGTGCGACCGGCTGTGCGTGCTCGAAGAAGGGCGAAAGATCGCCGAAGGCCGGCCTCAAGAGCTGATAGACGAGCAGATCGGTTGCCAGGTAATTGAGGTCTACGGTGGGAATCCCCATGAGTTGAGTGCGCTGGTCAGTTCATACGCGCGGCACATAGAGGTGAGCGGCGAGACCCTCTTCTGTTATGCCCCCGACCCAGAGCAGGTGCGAGTGCAACTGGACGGGCGCGCGGGTCTGCGCATTCTACAGCGTGCGCCTAATCTTGAGGACGTCTTTTTACGGTTGACCGGGCGTGAGCTGAAGGACTGAACGATGTGGAAGCTTTATGCGGCGGCTCTGCCCGCCAACGTGTGGAACTGGGTTTCCGTATGGCGCCGCAATTATCTGGCATGGAAAAAAGTCGCGCTTGCGTCGATCCTAGGTAACCTCGCCGACCCCTTGATCTACCTGTTCGGCCTCGGCACTGGCTTGGGAATGATGGTTGGGCGCGTTGACGGCGTATCGTACATTGCATTTCTGGCAGCCGGACTGGTTGCGACAAGCGCGATGAGCGCGTCGACCTCCGAAACGGTTTACGCGGCTTTCGCTCGCATGCGCTCTCAAGGCACTTGGGAAGCAATCCTATACACACAGGTCACGATCGGCGATATCGTTGTCGGTGAATTGGCGTGGGCAGCGACCAAGGCGTCTCTGGCGGGTACCGGAATTGGGATCGTCGCCGCCATGCTGGGCTACGCGGAATGGTCGTCCCTCCTCTATGCGCTGCCGATCATCGCCCTGACCGGCCTAGCGTTTGCGAGCCTAGCCATGGTCGTCACGGCACTTGCGCCCAGTTACGACTATTTCATATTCTATCAGACGCTCGTCATCACACCGATGCTGTTCCTGTCCGGCGCTGTCTTTCCAGTCGACCAACTGCCTGGCGCTTTTCAACAGGTAACACGATTCTTGCCGCTGGCACATTCGATCGAGCTCATCCGTCCGACAATGCTCGGCCGCCCGGTGATCGATGTCGGCCTGCATATCGGCGCTCTTTGTATCTACGTAGTAGTACCATTTTTCTTGTCGGCTGCATTGCTCCGTCGACGCCTAATGCCGTGACCAGACATGGTGCGGCGGACAATACGGGTCATCAGTGGAAACTTCCACTAACATCTATTGGAGCATAGCGGTTCTGGCTTGTCTTGTCGCAGCATGGAGGGCCGATCGGAACGGCGAACGGGCATCATCGCGTCTTGCCTCTTAGGGGGCGATCACATCGCGCTCTAGTCTTAAGGGCCGATCGACATTCATGGTATCCAGATCATGATCGCAGCGAGATGGATGAATCCTATGAAGTGAATAGTTCGACGTTCGTAGCGTGTGGCAAAGCGTCGGAAGTGTTTCAGGCGATTGAAGCACCTTTCGATGCGATTGCGATGCTTGTAGATGATCGGATCATGCGGAATGATGACTTTTCGGGAACGGTTTGAGGGTATGACCGCTTCGGCCTCCATCTTCGCGATTGTTGCCCGCAAGGCATTGCTGTCATAGGCTTTATCGCCCAGAACGGCCTGACCTGTCTGATCATGAAGAAGAGCGGGAGCTTGCGTGATGTCGCCGACCTGGCCGGCCGTCACGATAAAGCGCAAGGGACGCCCGAGTGCATCGGCCAGCATATGGATCTTGGTCGTTAGTCCACCTCTGGAACGCCCCAGCGCCTGATCCTTGGCCCCCCTTTTCCGCTCGCCGCCTGTTGATGGGCACGCACGATGGTGCTGTCGATCATTAAGTACTGATTGTCCCGGTCAGCAGTGAGGGCATCAAAGACCCGTTCCCATACGCCGGCATGGCACCAGCGACTGAACCGGCGATGGACCGTCTTCCACTTGCCGTAGCGCTCCGGCAGGTCCCGCCAGTGTGCACCCGAGCGCAGCACCCACAAACATCCGTTCACAAACAACCGGTTATCTACGCCCGTCCGACCTGGATCGCTGGCCTTGCCTGGCAACAAAGGCGCAATTCTCGACCATTGCGCCTCGTTCAACTCGTATCGCTTCACTCCCATCAAGGCCTCCGTGCTTCACACGGTACCCTATGAATCAGTGATCAACCGATTTGGGAATCCTGAATGTCGATCGGTCCTAAGTCGCTGACAACGTGACATCACCCCGCCGCCTCTTGTCAGCACCTTCGGAGGCATAGCCGACCAGCGGCGCCAGCGTTGAAATGTTTGCTTGCAAAGCGCGGAGTCGAGGCATCGCACTGAGCGCCGATCGGGCCGGCCCTTCCTTTATCTGATGGCAATGACGGGGATATAGCTGCTTTATAAGCTTTTCGGTCACGCTCTGTCAAATAACAAGAAAATTTCCACTCAACGCGGCAACCGGGAAAGCTCACATCTATAGCTATCTTCAAGCGTCCAACTTACGACATTCATCGTCACCTTTGTCGGCTCCGCGACACGCATTCCTCTTCGCCCGATCCCGCATTTTCCGCCCACCTCTTTGAGATAGCAGCGAATAATTGTTTCGTCAGCTCAATCGGCCGACTTGGCACGAATCTTGAAACTCCTTCAGGAGGCACGAGAGGAGTTCATTATGCCGTTGATCAAGACGAACACCAACAACGCAATCCGGGGAAGAATTACCCCGAACCGTGGGCAGCAGCAGAATGACTGTGCGGCTGTCATTGCACAAATCACTTTCGCCGATCTAGGACGTGGGGCTGGCACATTGCACAACGTGGGCGTTGCCCGAGTCGACATGCAAGGACGAACCGCGGCGGGTGACGCGAACATCCAAGTCCAGATCGGTAAAGGTACGGTCGCTGCTGCAATGATCTCCAACTCCGTGCAACAGACGACGGATCCAGCCAATCAAAGGGGAGCGGCCAACGGCACCATCTCGGTGCTCAATCAAAGCATGGACACCGGGACAGTCTGGACTTTGACAGGAACGCTTCCATGACAGTCCACCATCACATGTGGATCAACAGTAAATTCCGCTAAAGGAGCAGCCTATGGCTACCGTGAAAGTCGATATCAACA
>NZ_FWER01000093.1 GCF_900169785.1 Rhizobium sullae | reverse complement strand
TCGAGGCGGCGATGGAGGGATAGTCGGTATATCCTTCGGCGCCGCCGCCGTAGATGGTCGCTGGGTTCAACTCTGCCAGCGGAACAGCAGTCTTCAGCCTCTCCACGAGATCAGGATTGGCGATAAATGGCCGGCCAAAGGAAAACAGATCAGCCTCGCCCTTCGTCAATCGCGACGTTGCGCGTTCTAAGTTGTAGCCGTTGTTTGCAATGTACGTGTTCCCGAACTTGGCCCTGAGCTCTGCGTAATCGAAGGGAGCAACATCATGCGGCCCGCTTCGCGCACCTTCAACGACATGAAGATAGGCAATATCCATCTGGCCAAGTTTCTCGGCGATGTAGTTGAATTGAGCCTGCGAATCGGTCGACGTGACGGCGTTGACCGGCGAGATCCGGACTCCCGTCCGCTGTGCACCGACCTCTGCAGCAACTGCGGCAGTGACCTCAAGTATCATCCGTGCACGATGTTCGATTGAGCCACCATAGGCGTCAGTACGCGTGTTGGAGCCATCCTTGATAAACTGTTCCAGCAGATAGCCATTGGCGCCATGGACTTCGACACCATCGAAGCCCGCAGCAATTGCGTTGGCGGCGGCGCGACGAAAATCTGCAATGATGCCTTGGATCTCATCAAGTTCGAGGGCGCGAGGTTCAGACACATCGGCGAACGCATTGTTCACGAAGACCTTGGTTTCAGCCTTGATAGCGGATGGCGCGACCGGTGCCTGCGCATTCGGCTGCAGATCGACATGCGAAACACGACCCACATGCCAGAGCTGCAGAAAGATGCGTCCGCCTTTGGCGTGCACTGCGTCGGTCACTTTCCGCCACCCGGCGATCTGAGCTTGTGTATAAATCCCCGGTGTATCCTGATAGCCCTGCCCCTCCTGCGAAATCTGCGCACCTTCCGATATGATCAAGCCTGCTGTCGCGCGCTGGGAATAGTATTTCGCGGCAATATCACCCGGCACGAAGCCGGGGCCGGCTCTGTTGCGGGTCAAAGGCGCCATGACGATACGGTTCGCCAGCGTCAGGGTTCCGAGCTTATAGGGTTCAAAGAGTGCGTTATCGGTCATTGCATGTCTTTCGTCTGGAGTTGGTGAATCTCTGTCAGGTCAGGGTTTCGCGCCGGCAGCACAGACCGGCTGGCCTTTTGCAGCACGGCCTGTGCCAGCTACGGCGCGTTCTACAGGAGGCGCTACTGGGCGGAGCGATAGCGTTCTGCCGCACGGACCTGTGCAAATCCTGGGATCATCGCTTGGCGCGCAGCATGATAGGCTTCCCATTGGGCGGCATCGTGCAGCGGCGGGATGGTGACGGACTCGCGCCTGTCAAAGCCTGCCAAGGCTGCATCCACAAGTTCTCCCACTTCCATCACCCCCGGAAGCGTGTTGACGTCAATGCCGACAAGCTCCCAGAGCTCCGTCCGCGTCGCCGCAGGCAAAACTGCTTGCACATAGATCCCCTTGGGACCGAGTTCGAGGCTGAGCCCTTGGGAGAGAAACGTCACGAACGCTTTGGTCGCGCCGTAGACGGACATACCGAATTCCGGGGCAAGCCCTACGACCGAGGAGACGTTGATGATCGCGCCCGAGCCCGCCTCGATGAAGCGTGGCGCCACGGCACTGGCGAGGCGAGCAACCGCCGTCGCATTGAGCGCGATAAGTTGGGAGAGATCATTGGCAGCTTGATCCACAAATGTTCCTCCCAGGCTCGCACCGGCATTGTTGACAAGAATTCCGATCCTGTGATCGTCGCGTAGTCGCGTTTCCACGGCCGCAAGATCATCGGAATTTGTGACATCGGCCTGCAGAATGTCGACCGTCGCGCCGGTTTCGTCGCGGATTCGTCCCGAGACAGCCTCCAGTCTTGCCTTATTGCGGGCGACCAGTACGAGATCGTGCCCACGCCGGGCGAAGCGTTCTGCATATGCCGCTCCAATACCCGAGGACGCGCCGGTGATGAGGACGGTGGGAGTTTCAGCCATTGCCTTGTTCTCTTTCGATGAGTGCTGTATATTTATGATGACGATACTAATTACGGCCTTAAGGTGATGGCTATCATAAAAAAGTCAATGGCAGACATGGAGAAATCTCAAAATGAAGATTAGCCGCGAACAGATGGCCAAAAACCGCCAAAGGATTCTGGAGATCGCAAGCCGATTGTTTCGGGAGAAAGGATTTGAGGCAGTCGGCGTCGCAGAGGTCATGAAGGCCGCGGGACTCACGCATGGCAGCTTCTACGGTCATTTCAGCTCGAAGGATGACCTCATCGTCCAAGCGCTTGCTCACGCGCTTGGCCAACGCAATGGCGCGACACTTCCCCTTCGCGCATACATGGAGGAGTATCTATCGCCGCGCCATCGCGACAACAGGGCTGGTGGCTGTCCAATTTCCGGACTTGCCGCCGACACGCTGCGCCAGACACCAGAGGCCCGTGCGGCGTTGACGGACGGCGTGCGAACACAAATAGACTGGATGAGCGAGAAGGTTGAAGGGCCCGCCGAAGCCGACCGCCGCCGCCGGGCGATCGCAAGCTGGTCCGCGATGGTCGGCGCAACGATCCTGGCACGGGCGATGGTCGATCCCGACTTGTCGAAGGAGATATTGACGGAGACGCTCGCCTGGATTGATGACGGACCCGGCAGACCTACTTCCGCACTTTCACAACCTCAATGAGGAACCATAGGGGCTGGTCCTGCGTCTTGCTCCGCAGCGTCATGCCATCGTCGGCTTCAAGACCATCAGCACGCCCTGTAGCGGGCCGCTTCGATGGCCATCAGCAATAACTGCTTGATGACGTCTACACGTTCGGAAAGCGTGCCGCCGGAAGGCACCGGGTGTGGTCCTTCATCACGATCTGCCTTGCGCTCCTTCAGTCTTCCCAGAAAGGCTTTTGCGGCGCGGCGACCATTAGTCGTAGAGGTGAAGAACGGGTCGAATTTCGGGTCTCGCTGCGTCAGGAAGCCCTTGAACATCAAAGGCCTCACCGCGATGGAAGGTGAAGGTTAGCGCCGGCTTCGAGAAGATTTCCGATTAATGTTCGCAATTACTTCAGAATGATTTCCGATGCCTTCTCCGCGATCATGATTACCGGTGAGTTCGTATTGCCGGAGACAATCGTCGGCATGATTGAGGCGTCGACAATACGCAACCTGCCGATCCCTTGCACACGCAGCTTCGGGTCCACCACCGCCAAAATGTCATTCCCCATCTTGCACGTGCCAACCGGGTGAAAAATGGTCGTCGCGATATCGCCGGCCCGGCGGATCAGATCCTCTTCGCCGTCGTGCTCCCGCCCGGGAAGCATTTCCTGCGGCCGGAAGCGCGCAAGCGCCTTCGTTTTCATAAGGGTGCGAGCGTGGCAGATGGACCGTGCCGCCAAAATCCGGTCGCCGGCGGTGGAGAGATAATTCGGGCGGATTTCCGGCGGCAGCGCCGCGTCGCATGTAGTCATATGCACCGTGCCGCGGCTTTCGGGCCGGAGATTGCAGACGGACACCGTGACAGCCGGATAGCGATGGAGCGGCTCGCCAAGCCGGTCGGTGCTGAGCGGCTGGACGTGGTACTCGAGATCGGCCGTCGAGACCGCCGGATCGCTCTTGGCAAAGATACCGAGTTGGCTCGGCGCCATGGAGAGCGGGCCGGACCGGCTGATGGCATATTGCAAACCCATGCCGGCGCGGCTGAAGAGGCTGTGATAGAGCTGGTTCAGCGTGCGCGCGCCTTCGATCTTGAAGACGGTGCGTATCTGAAGGTGGTCCTGAAGGTTCTCTCCGACACCCGGAAGATCGTGGTGGACGGGAATGCCGATGGCGGAGAGCACCTGCGGTCGGCCGACGCCCGATAACTCCAGAATTTTCGGCGAATTGATCGCACCAGCCGACAGCACGACCTCCCGGGCTGCACGAGCGACACAGGGGCGCCCGCGATGCTGGAAACGCACGCCGGTGACCGTCTTTCCGTCGAATTCAAGTCGCTCCGTTTCGGCGCCAGTGAGCAGGCGCAGATTCTTGCGTTTCATTGCCGGCCGCAGGAAGGCTTTTGTTGTGTTCCAGCGCACGCCGCCGCGCTGGTTGACCTCGAAATAACCGGAGCCCTCGTTGTCACCGTTGTTGAAGTCGTCGGTCTTCGGAATGCCGAGCTCTTCCGCCGCGTCGCGAAAGGCATCGAGGATCGGCCAGGAGAGTCGTTGGCGCTCGACGCGCCATTCGCCGCCGGCGCCGTGCATCGCGGACGTGCCACGATAGTTATCTTCTGACTTCAAGAAGTAGGGCAGGACGTCGTCCCAGCCCCAGCCCTCGTTACCGGCCTGGCGCCAGCCGTCGTAGTCGGCCGCCTGTCCGCGCATGTAGATCATGCCGTTGATCGACGAGCAGCCCCCGAGGACCTTACCGCGCGGATAGTTCAGCGCGCGGCCGTTGAGGCCGGCTTCGGCAGCCGTCTTCATCATCCAGTCGGTGCGCGGATTGCCCATGCAATAGAGATAGCCGATCGGCACATGGACCCAGTGGTAGCGGTCGCTGCCGCCTGCTTCGAGCAGCAGGACCCGGTTCCTCGGATCGGCCGACAGGCGGTTCGCCAGGACGCAGCCGGCCGAGCCCGCACCGACGACGATGAAATCGTAGCTGCCTTCGTCCACGGGCATTTCAGTGCTGTGCACCGTCATGCCACAGATCCCGCCACGTGGCCCGAAAGCCGCCGCCAGAGCGGGGTCATCGCGTCTGCAATATCCTTGTACAGCGCATAGCGCCTGTTGTAGTGCGCCGCCAGCGCATCGTTCGGCCTGTAGTGCCGGTCGACCCGCACCATGGCATCTGCCCCTTCCGTGAAATCTGCAAAGAGGCCGACGCCCGTTCCCGCCGCAATCGCCGCCCCCAGTGCACCCGTTTCCCGCGAGACAGCGACGGAAACCGGCATGCCCAGCACATCGGCGAATATCTGCGGCCAGAGGCGGCTGCGTGATCCGCCGCCCGACAGCACGGCCTCTTCAAAGCTGGCACCCGCCTTGCGGATCGCCTCGATATGCTGGCGATGCCCGAAGACCACGCCTTCCAGAAGCGCGCGGACCAGATGCCCTTTGCCGTGCCAGCCGGCAACTCCATAAAAGCCGGCCCGCGCATGGCCGTCCTGCTGGGCACCGTAGAGATAGGGATGATAGATCGGATCGTCGGATGCCGGCTCGATCGCCGCCGCCAAAGCGCAGCAGGCGTCGAAGGGCGACATGCCATCCAGATGTTCCCCCTCGAAGAACTCCCGCACCAGCCATTCCAGATTGGCGGCCGAGGTCGCGCTGTTTTCCATCGCCATGTAACGGCTACGGTCGAAAGTCGAGGACATGAAGACCGGCCCATCGAGGACAGGGCCATCGATGATCACCTGATTGATGCTCCACGTCCCTGCGATGATCGAGGCGCTGCCAGTGCGCGAAACGCCCGAGCCGAGCGCTGAGGCAACGACGTCGAACAGCCCACCGATGACTGGGGTGCCAGCTGCAAGTCCGGTTTCCGCAGCAACCTCTTCCGTCACGGTACCGGCGATGTCGGCGCTTTCGATGAGCGGCGGCAGCAGGTCCATGCAGTCGGCCAGCCCATAGGCAGCCATCAGTGTCTGGTCGTAGCGGCGGGCGGCGAGATCAAGCAGACCGGCGCCGGACATGTCCGACACCTCGCTGACGCGGCGGCCGGTCAGACGGTTGACGACGAAATCCTTGGAAAAGAACACTGTGCCGATGCGCTCGAAAAGCTCCGGCCTGTGACGCTTCAGCCAGGCAAGAAGCGTTGGCGTCTGTGAGGGCCACGGGCGCTGGCGGCCGATCGGATAGGTCCGGTCGCCCACGCCTTCCGCCGCCCATTCCTCAACGAGACCTATCGCCCGCGTGTCGAGCGACTGGATGCCGAGGAGCGGTTCGCCCTCCCGGTCGAGCGCATAAAGCCCGTTGCCATGGCCGGCACACCCGATAGCGGCGATATCGGTCGCCGCGATGCCCGCCTTGTCCAGGCAGGTGCGGATGACACGCTTGGCATTCGCCCAGAGCTCGCTGAGATTGCGCTCGACATGGCCGGGGTATGGCATGCGGCTGTGGCCCTCTTCCCCCACATGAGCCAGTTCCCGGCCCTTCCTGTCGAAGATTACCGCCTTGATCACGGTGTTGCCCGCGTCGATCCCTAAAAGATAGTCTCCCATTCAAAACCCCTCCCAAGGTTCGGTTAGGCCATCAGCGCTGCTGGTAGAGCGCGACGGCGTCCTCGCCGCTCGCATCCTCGTGCACGATCGCCATGAGCCCGCGCACCACGGCGCTCGGATTGGCATGTTGGTAGATGTTGCGTCCATAGACCATGCCCATCGCGCCCTGCCGCATCAAGGCCGCGGACTTGTCGAACACAGCGCGCAGGTCTTCCTTGCCGCCGCCGCGCACCAGAACCGGGCAGCGCGCCGCCTCAACCACGCGGTGGAACTCCTCTATATTCGTCGTCGGGTCCGCCTTGATGATGTCCGCGCCCATCTCACGGGCAAGCCGTGTCAGAGTGACGATCTTGTCGGCATTGCCATCGACCATGTAGCCGCCGCGCTCGGTGACCGGCTGCATGACAAGCGGCTCGATCATCAGCGGCACGCCGTACTTTTCGCAGTCTGCCCGCACACGAGAAATGTTCTGCACGCATTGGCGGAACAGATCCGGCTCGTCCGGCAGCATGAAGAGGTTGAGCACCACGCAGACGGCATCCATCTGCAACGCGCCGATCAACGGCTCCGCCTCGTTCTGCAACACCGCCCACATGTCGCGATGGCGGATCCGGTTATAGGGGTTGCCCATGTCGATGCGCATGACGAGCGCCGGCTTCTCCTTGCCGGGAATGTCCTGCAGCAGGTCGGCTTGGCCGTAGTTCATCTGGATCGCATCAGGTTTCGCATCGACCAGCGCTTTTACGACAGCCGGCATGTCCTCCAGTCCGTCGAGGAACGACGGTTCGTTGCACACGCCGTGATCGATCGCCACATCCAGGCAACGGCCGTTGCCGAACAGCCGGTTCATCCGGATCTTGCGGTTGTCTCGCATAGTACGCTCCTTTGTTTGTTCCGTGCGGAAAGGGCTGCCTCCGCGACGCCGTGGCGCTCGCGCATGAGGGTGAGAAAACGGGTGCGCTCTTCGGCCTTGCACTGCAGTGGCCAGCCTTTTTCGTCGGCGAGGAGGTCGAGCGCGACCTCGACCATCTCGAGGGAAAGCTCACCGGTGATGGCGAGTGTTGTGCGTCGAAGGAGCAGGTCATCCAGATGCTCGACCGCCTCAGTGCGGATGAGATGCAGGAGTTCCCGTGCGCTGTAGCCGGCATGAGGCAAGAGGGTGTCCGGCCCCGCGGCGGTGAAGCGGACGACGTCCTGCGCATCTGTGCCGTAGCGCTCGAAAAGCGTTGCGGCGCGATCGAGCGAAAGGCCTGTCGAATCCGACAGGTCCCGGATCCAGCCGCTACGGTCGTTCGGAAATGCCCGTCCGCCGCCGAAGGTGCGATCCGCTGTATGGACGCGGCGGCTCCTGCCAAGCCGTTCCAACGCCACGTCGGCGGCGAGTTCGCCGAAGGAGCGGAAGGTCGTCCACTTGCCGCCGATCATGCAGAGCACTGGCGGCCCGCCGTCGCGGCCTTCGAGAACGGTGCAGAAATGGTCGCGCGGGATGCGGCCGGTGAAGCTGTCATTGCTTGCCGGCAGCGGGCGCACGCCGGCGAACTGGAAGACAATCTCTTCCGGGCGGATGCGGACATCCGGCAACACGAAGGCGAGCGATTGCAGGATATATTCCCGCTCGTCGGCCTCGCAGCGCACGTCGCCGGGGTCGTCCACCCGGATATCTGTCGAGCCGACCAAGACCTTTCCGAGATAGGGAAAGAGGATGCAGATGCGCCCGTCGTCATTCTCGTAATAGATCATGTGGCCGTCGAGCATGTCGCGCAGCCCCTCATTGTCGATGATGAGGTGCGAGCCCTTCGTGCCGCCCATCAGCGGCGCGGGACGCGCTGCTTCAGAAAAGAGTGCATAATTGGCGATGTCGATCCAACCGCCGGTCGCGTTGATGACCAGTGCCGGCTTGATTGCCAAGGTTTCGCCCGAGACCCCGTCGTGCAGCAGAAATCCTCCAGCCGGAGCATGTTCGATCGTCGCATAGTTCAAGGCGCGGGCATTCGGGCCGGCCGAGAGCCCATCGCGCAGGAGCTCGATGCCGACGCGCTCCGGGTGACTCACCCAGGCATCGTAATAGGTGGCGGAGTTGCGGATCGCCGGGTTGAGCGCCGGCCATTTCAAAAGCGTGCTCCTGCGTCCCCGAAACTGATGGCGCGGCATCAGGGCACGCTTGCGCGTCAGGAAGTCGTAGATGCTCAGTCCAGCCTTGATGGCGACGGCGCCGCGGCGGCTAGGCCGGCGGGTGAGCCCCAGAAAGCGCACGATGCCGTTGGCGAGACCGGAAAAGACATCGAAGATCGGCACCGTGGTCGGGAGCGGGGCGACATAGTGAGGGGCGTTGCGCAGCAGCCGGTCGCGCTCGACGAGCGATTCCCGCACCAGGTCGAACTCGCCGTTTTCCAGGTAGCGCAGACCGCCATGCACCATGCGCGAGAGCGCGGCGCTGGCGCCGGAGCAATAGTCGCCCTTTTCCACGATGAGCACGTTGACGCCCTGCAGCGCCAGCTCGCGGAACACGCTGAGACCGTTGATACCGCCGCCGAGGACGCACACGTCCACCCTCGGGCTCCGGCGAAGCCCGTCCAATGTCTCTTCACGGTTCATGTTGTCAATCCGTTACCCGTCCATGTTGGTCAGCTTCGCCGATAGGGCGGAATCGATGGCAGCGAGATCTCCCGCAGAAAGCCGAAGCGTGCCGGCCCGCGCGTTGTCGAGTGCCTGTGCCGGATTGCGCGCGCCGCAAAGGGCAAAGGTCACACCTGGCTGCGCCAGCGTCCAGGCGATCACCGTCTGGACGATGCTCGCGCCGTGACGCTCCGCGACGGGCCGGATCGCCTCGGAGAAATCGCGAACCTTCTGCCGGTTGGCGACGGAAAAGCGCGGGTTGTCCTTGCGCTGGTCGTCGCCGGAGAAGATCCGGTCCGGCCCAATGGTGCCCGAAAGAAGCCCGAGCGCCAACGAGGAATAGCTGAGTGTCGATATTCCGTCTGCAAGAGTGAGCGGCAGCAGGTCCGCCTCGATCTCGCGATCAATCATGCTGAACCGCTCCTGGATCGCATCAAGCGAACCAGAAGCTATGTACTGCTCAAGCTGGAACCGCTTGACGTTGCTGGCGCCGATGGCGCGAATCTTGCCCGCCCGCTGCAACTCCTCTAGCGCCGCGACGGTCTCCTCGACGGGCGTCGTCGTGTCCTGCCAATGAGTAATATAAAGGTCGATATGGTCCGTGCCGAGCCGGCGCAGGCTATCCTCCACTTCATGGAGGATCGAGTCCCGGCCGAGATAGCGGTGAACCGGCTTTCCGTCCTGGTCGAAGAAGTGATTGCCCTTCTGCGTATGCCAGACGAGGCCGCATTTCGTGGCGATCACCGCCTTGTCGCGCCGGCCGGCAAGCGCCTTGCCGACGATTTCCTCCGCGCGGCCGAGCCCGTAGGCGGGCGCCGTGTCAATGAGGGTGACGCCGGCGTCGAGCGAGGCCTGGATGGCGGCAACGGACTGCGCCTCGTCGGTTCCGCCCCACATCCAGCCGCCGATCGCCCAGGTGCCGAGCCCCACGGCCGACGCCTTGACGCCGGAGCGCCCGATCTCGCGGATCAGCTGTTCGCCGCTCATGCCGAAACCCCTCCCTCGGATACAATTTCAAGAATGCGGGCCCCGGTCGCCTCGTCGGTGACGAGCGTGTCGAGATGCTTGCCGCGCAGGACACTGAGGATCGGGCCCGCCTTGTTCGGGCCGCTGGCGACGCCGATCTTCATCGGGATCGAGGCGAACTCCGGGAGAGTGAGCGACACCAGCGAGCGGTTGAGGCTGTAGTCGCAGACCCGGCCCTGGTCATCAAGCAGGTGGGCAAGCAGTTCGCAGCTTGCGCCCGAGCGCTCGATCGCCACCCGATCAGTACTGGAGGAAGGATGCAGGTCGTAATAGCTGGAGTCGTCCGTCAGGATCGAGCCGATGCCGACCACCGCCACCTTCGCCTCGCGCGCACGTTTGAAGACGTCGGCGACCGAACGCATGTTGATCAGCATCGCCCGCTGCTCGGCATCGTCAGCGAAGAGGGGCGCATGAATCTGGTAGGAGCGTCCCCCGAGCCGGTCGGCCATCAGGGTCGAAACATGGTTGACGTCGGTATAGTGCTTGCCCTGCACGCAGCCAGTTGCCGGAATGACCTCGACATCAAAACGGCGTGGTGGTTGCAGACCGGTGACGACGGCGCTGACCCCTTTGCCGCCAGTGATGCAGATCGTGTCGCCGTCGCCGATCTCCTCCATCAGCAGGCGAGCCGCCGCCTCTCCGACCGCCTGAAGCGCGGTCTGCGGATTGCCGGAGACGGTCGGGACCACGATCGCGCGGCTGATGCCGCCGAGTGCCAGAAGCCGCTCCTCCATGTCGACCAGCGGCTCGACCGGGGACTTGATCTTAATCTCGACGAGGCCGAGCTGACGGCCGCGTTTGATGAGGCGGTTGACGGTGGCTTGCGAGATACCGAGCTGGCCGGCGATCTGGGCCTGCGTCAGGCCCTCCATAAAGTGCAGAACGAGCGCCTGGTGCATCTGGCGGGCGATGACGATCTCCTCGCGCGGTGCTGTCATCTTGGGTTTCAGTTTGGCAATTGGCATGTCAGGCAGCCTTCTGCTTGTGCAGGAAATGGTCGATGGAAACGGCAGCGAGCAGAATGCACCCCTTGATCATGTCCTGCCAATAGACTGAAACATTGAGCAGGATCAGAGAACTGGTGACGACAGAGAGAAGCGCGATGCCAAGGATGGCACCGAGTATCGTGCCCGAGCCGCCGTTGAGCGAGGCGCCGCCGATGACCGCCGCAGCGATGATGTTGAGTTCCATGCCGACGCCGAATGTGGGGGTCGCCGCGCCGAAGCGGGACATGTAGATGACGCCTGCGACCCCGGCGAGCGTGGAGCAGAGAACCGTCACCCAGAATTTCACCTGATTGGTCTTGATGCCGGAATAGAGCGCAGCCTTCTCGTTGCTGCCCGTATAGAAGACTTTGCGGAAGGCAGTGGCCCGGCGCAGCAGGAAATCGAATAGGATGACGACCGCGACGAAGATCAGGATGACGTAGGGCACGCCGTAAAAAGTGCCCTGCCCTACCGCCTTGAAGCCCGCCGGCAGCGTGAAGAGCGAGAGCGGCGTACCCTTTGTGATGATGAGGCAGAGGCCACGGACGATCACCATAGCCGCAAGCGATGTGATGAAGTGGTTGAGACCCACGACCGTCACAAAGAAGCCCATGATGCCACCGATGGCGCTGCTTGCGAGGATGCCGACGAGCGAGGCCGTCCACGGGTCGAGCCCGGCGAGGAAGAGCGAGCCCGAGAGCACCATCGCAAAGCAGACGACGGAGCCGACCGCAAGGTCGATGCCGCCGACGATGAGCAGGATCGTCATGCCTACGACGACGATGCCTTCAACGGAAAAACTCATCAGCATGGCGCGGAAATTGCCAAGTGTCAGGAAGTGTGGCGAGGCAAAGCTCATGATCACGCAGAGCGCGAGGATGATCGCGATCAGCCCTGCCTCGCGCATTGTGCCGATGCGTTTGAAGGACGATGTCTTCGGCGCGCCTGTCGCCAACGTGTCGATTGTCATTCCCGTCTCTCCCACTTTTTCCTCAGGCGGCATGGCTCGCCGCCTTGGCCGTTCCCACCCCCGAAGCGAGGCGGATCACGGCCTCCTCCGTCATCTCGTCGGGGCCGAGCTCGCCGGCGATGCGCCCCTCCCGGATGACAAGCACGCGGTCGCACAGCCCGAGGAGCTCCGGCATTTCGGAAGAGATGACGATAATGCCGATGCCCGACCGCGCAAGCTCGCGCAACAGGCGGTGAATTTCCGCTTTCGCGCCGACATCGATGCCCCGCGTCGGTTCGTCCATCAGGATGACTTTCGGCTTCACCGCAAGCTGCTTGGCGAGCGCGACCTTCTGCTGATTGCCGCCGGAGAGCGCTTTGACCGGCGCCTCAATGCCACCCATGCGAACCGACAGCCGACGCGCGAAATCCTCTGCCAGTGCGGCTTCCGCACGACGGTTCAGCAGGCCGATCGGATTGGTCAACGACTTAAGGTCCAGCACGGAGATGTTCTGTGCGATGGACATTTCTAAAAACACACCCGACCCCTTGCGGTCTTCGGAGAGATAGACGATGCCGGCCTTCACGGCATCGGAATAGGCGCGGATAGGCTGCGCCTTGCCATGCAGGCGCAGCGCACCCGCCGAGCGCGATCTGAGCCCGCAGATGCCTTCGGCGATTTCGGTGCGACCGGAGCCGATGAGGCCCCCGATTCCGAGGATCTCTCCCTTGCGCAGGTTAAAGCTCACATCATGGAACCGCTCGCCGTCGCCGATATTGTTGACCTCCAGGATCGTCTCCCCGGACGCGTCGTCCGCACCGAGCTTGTCTGGATAGAGCTGCGTGATCTCGCGCCCCACCATGCGGCGCACCACGTCGTCTGGCGTGATGTCGGCGATGTGGCCGGTACACACGCAGCGCCCGTCACGGAACACGGTAACCCGGTCGCACAGGCTGAAAATCTCGGCCATGCGATGGCTAATATAGATGATCGAAATGCCGTTCGCCTTAAGGTCGCGTATGATCGCAAAAAGCTGGCGCGCCTCGGTTTCGGTCAGCGCCGCGGTAGGCTCGTCCAGGATCAGCACGCGGCAGTCGAGCGTCAGAGCCTTGGCGATCTCGACGAGTTGCTGGCTGGAAATCGGCAGGTCCGCAACCTTGCGGCGGACGTCGATGGCGGCAAGACGGTTCATGACGGCCTGTGCATCGCGCTCCAGGGCGCGATAGTTCATGAAGGGAGCTTTGCGGCGGTTGGTCGCCGCCATGAACATGTTTTCGGCCACCGTTGCATCCGAGCAGAGCGCGATTTCCTGGTGTACGAGCCCGATGCCGAGCGACTGGGCCGCGGCGGGGGAGGATATGCGCACGACCTTGCCGTCCACGCGAATTTCGCCTTCGGTCGGCTGCAGCACACCGGCGATGATGTTCATCAGCGTCGATTTGCCGGCGCCGTTCTCGCCGCAGAGCGCATGGACTTCGCCCCGCTCCAGCGTGAAATCGACGTCAGTCAACGCCGTCACCGCCCCGAAATGCTTGGTCATGCCATGAATGGTGAGCACCGGCTCCGCCATCGTCGTCCTCCCTCCCCCCTTCACGACCG
>NZ_FWER01000120.1 GCF_900169785.1 Rhizobium sullae | reverse complement strand
TGCTGAATGAGATGGATCGCTTCCATCTGGTCGAGGACGTGATCGACCGGCTACCGCAACTCGGCGCTCGCGCTGCCTATTTCAAACAGGCAATTCACCAGAAGCTGATCGAACACCGGCAGCACATCGAAAAATATGGCGACGACGTGCCGGGAATCTCGGGCTGGATGTGGGGACAGGCGGCTACCTTGGGAGAGCTGCGATCGACAGAGGCAGACAATGTCTAAGCCATGAGGGCTGGACGTGAAAGTATTCGTGATCAGGCATGGGGAGACCGAGTGGAGCCTGACCGGGCAACACACAGGCATGACAGAAGTCCCCTTGACCGACAACGGACGACAACAAGCGGAACGGATGCGGCCGGTGTTGGCTCGGCAAACANCATGACAGAAGTCCCCTTGACCGACAACGGACGACAACAAGCGGAACGGATGCGGCCGGTGTTGGCTCGGCAAACATTCGCGCTCGTTCTTGTGAGTCCGCTGCAGCGGGCACGGGAGACGTGTGACTTGGTAGGCTTCGGCGCCGAGGCCATCATCGATCCAGGCTTGATGGAGTGGAACTACGGCGAATATGAGGGCCTGCTGCCCCAGCAAATTCAGGCGAAAAGACCGGGTTGGTTGATTTTTCGTGATGGATGCCCCGGAGGCGAGACGCCGAGGCAAATTGGTGCTCGAGTGGATCAAGTCGTGGCGCGCACCCGGGCTGCGGATGGCGACGTTGCGTTGTTCGCGCATGGGCACGTGCTGCGCGTGCTTGCAGCGCGATGGATTGGCCTGCCACCGCGTGCCGGACAGCATTTTCTCCTGAATACCGGCACGTTGAGCATCCTCACCTACTACCACGAGATACCCGCAGTGAGGGTCTGGAATGGACAAGTCTATGAGTAGTGTGCGGGAAAGCTGCCAGCAGTTGGTGATGGTCTTGCTTTCGAGGCGGGTGTCGTCGTTCTGAGTGGGAAAAACGTTGATGGTAAAATCAATTCACGGCCACAGCACGCCCGAGGCGCCGGCGAGACACGATAGCGTCGCGGAGTTGGCGGATCCGAGTTCAGCGGTCGCGTTGCTTTCTAACGATCGGTACAGTGTCCTGGTTACAGCCGCCGGGGCCGGTTACGGAACATGGCAAGGCCTCGACATCACCCGGTGGCGCGAGGACGCCACCCGTGATTGCTGGGGCCAATTTTGTTACGCTCGGGATCTGACCGACAACGACCTCTGGTCCATCGGAAAGCAGCCATTATTTCAGCCCTCGAATGTCTACGCGCACGCATTTCACGGAGACAGGGCCGAATTCCGCTGCCATGCCGGTGACATTGAAATCCTCACGAAAATCTGTGTCGCACCCGATCTGGACGCGGAAGTGCGTATGCTCACAGTCACGAACCATGGCACACGTGAGCGAATCCTCGAACTGACAAGCTATGCCGAAGTCTGCCTGAACAATCGTCGCGCGGACATGTCGCATCCGGGTTTTGCCAAGCTTTTTGTCGAAACACGATATGACGAGGCGACAGGCGCCCTATTTGCGCGTCGCAGGCCACGTGCTGCCGGGGAGAAAGCCATCTGGGCCGTTCACGTTTCTTCATCGACCCTACCGCTTTCCCAAGCGGTCCAATATGAAACCGATCGGCTGAGATTTCTTGGCCGAGGCCGGACAACAGCCAATCCCGTCGTATTCGACGCGGTTGCATCGCTCTCCGGAACGACTGGCCCTGTCCTCGACCCGATTTTCTGCCTGCGGCGGACGGTTCGTCTGGCGCCAGGCGCCGACGCACGTGTGGCCTTCGTCACAGGTGCTGCGGATGACCAGTCAGCCGTGCAGCTCATCGCCGAAAGATATGCCAAGTTCGACAGGGTCGAGCGAGTGTTCTCCGAAGCTTCAGAGAAATACGAAAATGAGCTTCGCACGTCGAACCTGAAGTCTGACGATGTCTCGCTGTTCAATCGGCTGGCCGGGAATGTCGTATTTGCGAACCCGGCCATGCGGCAGGCGGCTGGGCCCCAGAGAGATCGATCGGATCGAACCGCTCTGTGGGCCCATGGTATCTCCGGCGACCTTCCGATCGTGCTTGTCCGAGCCAATGGCGACAGGGATGATGCCTTCGTTAACCAAGTGACGATGGGCCACGATTTCGCCGGTCGGAGGGGCCTGAGATACGACCTGGTGCTGCTTGACGACGGTGGTGCAGCCAGCGCCAAGCGACAGACTGAAAAGCTGCAGTCAGGCCCGCAAGCCGAAATGATCGGCAAACCTGGCGGAATCTTTGTCCTTTCCGATCCCGATACCGAAAGCGATCACGTGGCGACCATCGCCGCGGCAGCGCGCATTGTCCTGCTGGGAAGCGGCGGCACACTTGCCGATCAGCTCAACCTGCCCTCCCCCGCTCTGTCACCTCTTTCACAGACGTTAGCCGTTCGGGTGAGCGGGCAAACTGCGGCCCCACATCCTGACGCGGTCGAGGATTTACAGCACTGGAACGGATTCGGGGGCTTCACGCCCGACGGACGCGAGTATGTCGTGCGCGTGGATGCGGTCAAACCCCGAGCCCCCGCCTTGCCACCGGCGCCTTGGACCAATGTGATCGCAAACCGCGATTTTGGCTGTCTGACAACCGAAGCCGGTCTTGGCTACACCTGGTCAGAGAACAGCCAGATGAACCGGCTGACGCCATGGTCGAACGATCCGGTTACGGATGCGCCGGGCGAGGTCCTCTATTTGCGGGATGAGGAAACCGGCGATGTCTGGACGCCGACGCCCCTACCGCTCGGTCCCGGTGCGGTCGTGACTGTTCGTCACGGCCAAGGTTACAGCCGGTATGCAAGTTACAGTCGTTATCTCAATCAAGAGCTGACGGTATCGGTCGCGCCGAACGATCCGGTCAAAATCATACGCCTCAGGCTTAGCAACGAGGACACCCGCGCTCGGCATGTCACCGCAACCTATTTCGCCGAGTGGNTCAAAATCATACGCCTCAGGCTTAGCAACGAGGACACCCGCGCTCGGCATGTCACCGCAACCTATTTCGCCGAGTGGGTGCTTGGGACGCACCGCGACGAGACAGCAACGCGGATCGTCTGCGAGCGGGATGCCAGATCGGGTGCGATCGTAGCCAGAAATCCCTGGGCCGGCGATTTTGCCGGAAAGCTGGCGTTTGCAGGCACCAGTAAGCCGGCAAGGTCGGCCACGTCCGACCGCAGGGAATTTCTGGGCAAATACGGTTTCGTGTTTAACCCGGCGGCCCTGGGGCGAAGAGATCTGGCGGAACGTTTTGGTCCGCTACTGGATCCCTGCGCCGCGCTGATGGTGGATATCTCCCTACCCCCCGGCGAAAGCAGAGAGGTTGTCTTCGTCCTTGGAGAGGCTGCCGGCCTCGATGAGGTCCGTAGGCTCGTCCAGGAGCATGCCGACCTCGATCGCGTACCCGCGGACCAATCGGCTGTCTCCCGCCAATGGGATGACATTCTGAACGCGATCCAGGTCTCGACACCGGACGCGGGCTTGAACTTGATGATGAACCGCTGGTTGTTGTACCAGGTTTTGGCATGCCGCGTATGGGCGCGCACGTCCAACTATCAATCTGGCGGTGCGTATGGATTCAGGGACCAACTGCAGGACGTGATGGCACTGGTCTACAGCATACCGAGCGAGGCCCGCTCACACATCCTGCGATCGGCGGCGCGCCAATTCGAGGAGGGGGACGTCCAGCACTGGTGGCACCCACCGTCTGGCATCGGTGTGCGTACTCGGATAACCGACGACTTGTATTTCCTACCCCTTGTCGTTCACCACTACGTTTCCACGACAGGCGACGTTCAACTCCTCGATGAGATGGTTCCATTCATCACGTCACCGTTGCTGAGAGACGACCAAGAGGAAGACTTCAACCAGCCAGCGACCAGCGAGCAGTCCGGCACCGTCTACGAGCATTGCGTCCGGGCGCTGGAGCATGGCTACCGTTTGGGCAGTCACGGCATTCCCCTTATGGGAACGGGTGACTGGAACGACGGCATGAATAAGGTCGGCGCCGAAGGCAAGGGCGAGAGCGTTTGGAACGGCTGGTTCTTTCTCACGGTCCTGAATTCATTTGCCACGATTTCAGAATCACGCGGAGATCAAGGCCGCGCCGCCTGGTGCCGCGAACGGGCCGAGGCTTTGCGCATAGCCCTTGAGACCAACGCCTGGGACGGCGGCTGGTATCGCCGGGCATATTTTGACAATGGCACGCCGCTCGGGTCGTCCCTGAACGACGAATGCCAGATCGACGCCATCCCGCAAGCCTGGGCCGTCATTTCAGGCGAGGCCGATGCGGAACGCGCTTCGCAGGCCATGCGTACGGTCCACGACCGGCTCGTACGCCAGGAGGACAAGCTGATCAAACTCTTCGACCCGCCTTTTGACGAAGGCGTGCTGCAGCCCGGCTACATCAAGGGCTATGTCCCCGGCATCCGTGAAAATGGCGGGCAATACACACATGCGGCAACCTGGGTTGTCTGGGCGACGGCTTTGCAGGGCGACGGCGATCTCGCCTTGAAGCTTTGGAACCTGATTAATCCGATTTATCATGCGGCGACGAGAGATCAAGTCGAACGCTATAAGGTCGAGCCATATGCGGTCGCCGCCGATATCTATGGCGCGCCACCGCACACGGGACGTGGCGGATGGACGTGGTACACCGGAGCGGCCAGTTGGTTCTATCGCGCGGCGCTCGAGGCGATCCTTGGCTTTCGCCAGCAAGGACAGTTTCTGCGGTTCGAACCATGCGTTCCGGCAAGCTGGCCGGCCTATGAGATTACATACCGATATGGATCGGCGACCTACCGCATCCGTTTCGACAACGCGAAGGGTATCGGCAGAGGCGTGCACTCCATCACACTGGACGGTGAACCTGTCGCGAACGAAACCGTCCGGCTTGCGAAGGACGCTCGCACGCACGATGTCGACATTGTCATTGGTTAGCGGTCATGCCCGAAACGCTCTCGACCGACCCCGACCTCGACCGCCTGCCAACGGACCAGGACCTCGGTCGGCTGCAATTCACCACCCTGCTGTACTACCTCCAATGCACAAACCCGGACAACGGCCTGGTTCGCGACAAGACAGAGCCAAACGCACCGGCAAGCATCGCGGCGATCGGCATGGCACTGGCGACCATCCCCGTGGTTGTGGAGCGCGGCGTCCTCATCCGCGAATTTGCGGCAAAGATCACCCGCAATCGGTTGAGATACCTGATGGCATGCCCGCAGGGGCCGGAGCCGGATTCATCGGGCTACAAAGGCTTTTTTTACCATTTTCTGGACATCGAAACAGGGCGCCGGGTGTGGCAATGCGAATTGTCGACGATCGACTCGGCTTTCCTGTTCGCAGGGGCCTTGACCGTTGCCACCTATTTTGATGGCGACACGGCCGATGAGGTGGAAATCCGCCAGCTCGCGATGGCGCTTTACGAGCGTGCCGACTGGAACTGGGCTCGCGATGGCGGTGCAACTTTAACGCATGGCTGGCGTCCGGAGAGTGGTTTCATTCCCTATCGGTGGCGTGGCTACGATGAAGGCCTGCTGCTCTACATCATCGGCCTAGGATCCCCAACTCACCCTTTGCCGCCCGAATGCTATGCCGCCTACACCGAAACCTATGAATGGCGAAATATCTACGGCCGCGAGCTGCTGTATTCGGGGCCGCTTTTTACCCACCAACTGTCGCACATGTGGATCGACTTTCGAGGCATTCGAGATGCGTTCATGCGCCAGCATGACACCGACTATTTCGAAAACAGCCGGCATGCGACGTATGTCCAGCGAGAATACGCAATCCGCAACCCGATGAACTTCGCAGGCTATGGGGAGCATTGTTGGGGATTCACCGCCTGCGATGGACCCGGCTGGGGCAAGCGAACGATCGATGGGGTCGATCGGGAGTTCTTCGACTACATTGCCCGAGGCGCCCCCTTCGGACCTGATGATGGGACCGTGGCGCCCTGGGTCGTTGTCGCCTCGCTGCCGTTCGCGCCGGAGATCGTCGTACCGACAGTGCGCAATTTTGCGCGAATGCACCTCGGCATGACCCGGCTTTACGGTTTCAAACCGTCGTTCAACCAGACCTATGCCGTCGAAAACAGTCCGACCGGATGGTGGGTAACTCCCTATCACTTTGGCATCGACCAAGGTCCGGTGGTGCTGATGATCGAAAACTACCGGACCGGTTTGCTCTGGAACATCATGCGCCGATGCAAGCCCGTCGTGACGGGATTGCGCCGAGCAGGTTTTTCAGGGGGCTGGCTCTAGGTCGGATGTGTATCGTCTCGCGCGGATAGAGCCGACTACCGCCCTCGTTTCAACGCAGAGGTTGGGCTTCAGGTGAGGCGCCCGATTTCGAGGGATCGAACGTATCGCAGCGGAGTCCTGAAGATCATTCAGCGCATCGCCGGCTATTTCGTTCACCTCGAAATCCGGTTTTTCGGCTCCAAGCGAAAGGAAGGCGCTCTCTTGGCTGGAGACTGGTCATCGTTGACGTGGCTGCGGGACATATCCCCTGGGGCTGCCCTATCTTACGGGCTCGGCCTTATTGGCTTGCGCCAATCAATCTATCATGAACAACCCCGGCAGCGGCGCGCTGGTCGATCGATTCTCCTGATCCTCGCTCTGGCGATGATCCTGCCTGCCTGTTTTCCGATGCAATCCTTTGCGCAGTCGCCGCTTGGAGCGGGCACGCCGGAGGTGGAGTTCGGCGCGCGGAAAATGTTCTTCATGCTTTTTCTGATGCTTGGCCCGATCAAGATCCTGGTGCCTTTCGTGACCATCACAAGCAACTGCAATCCTCCCTTTCGACGTTCGATGGCCAGGAGAGCGATCCTCTTTTCGGCGGCCGCGCTGGCAATCGCCGGCTTGCTTGGCCGTACCATGCTTGAGAATTTCGAAATCTCACTGCCTGTACTGGCGATGACCGGAGGCATCATCTTGTTTCTCGTGGCCTTGCGAACCATCTTGCAGCAATCTGCCAGCCTGCCGGATCGGCCGACTGAGCCGGGCCAACCGCCAGATCTGAGACTGGCCCTTACACCGTTGGCGTTTCCGACGATTGTCACGCCTTATGGTATCGCCGCGGTAATCGTTTTCGCGACGTTGGCGGGCGGCCGCAACGCGGAAGGCCTCACCGTGGCTGCTATCGTATTGCTGATCCTGGCGCTGGACTGGGTGGCCATGATGTTCGCAGAGACCATTCTGAGGTGGATAGGAACTTCGCTTCAGGTATTGGCAGTGGTGCTCGGGGTAACCCAGGCAGCTCTTGGTCTGCAGGTCATCCTGCATAGCTTACGCATGATTGCCTGGTAGAAATTTCGCTCGCGGGTATGGCTCGTGCAAAGCCCACTGGCTGCTTTCGGAACTGGGTGCAGCAGTCATGCTCTTCATCCGCGGTGACGCGCAGAGCGGCACGTCAAGTCCCGTTGTCGTAGAGCGCGGCGTAATCAGCCGCCAATTTGCGGCGAAGATCGCTCGCAGGCAGTTAAGATATCTGATGGAGTTGCCGCAGGGGCCGGAGCCGGACGCATCCGGCTACAAGGGCTTCTTCTACCATTTTCTGGACATCGAAAACGGTCGCCGAGTCTGGCAATACGAATTGTCCACCATAGATTCGGCATTCCTGTTCGCAGGTGCTCTGACAGTTGCCACCTTTTTCGATCGCGACACCGCCGAGGAAGCGGAAGTCCGCCGGCTTGCCAACCAGCGTTATGATCGTGCGGACTGGAGCTGGGCCTGCAACGGCGAACTCACGTTGACGGACGGTTGGACGCCAGAAAATGGATTCATTCCTCACCGCTGGCGCGGTTACGACGAGGGCTTGCTGCTTTACTTCCTGGGCCTGGGTTCGCCGAACCACCGGCTGGAGCCGGAAAGCTATGCGGCCTGCACCGCGACCTACGAATGGAAAGGCATCTACGGCCGCGGGCTGCTCTATTCGGGGGGCCCTTTTTCACCCATCAGCTGTCGCATCTTTGGGTGGACTTTCGGGGTCTTTGCGCAGCAGGAGTACGCGATACGCAATTCAATGAACTTCGTCGGCTACGGGCAATATTGCTGGGGCTTCACGGCGTGCGACGGGCTCGGCTGGATCACGCGGAAGGTCAATGGTGTCGAGCGGCAGTTCTTCGACTATATCGCCCGCGTTGCTCCGTTTGGCCCTGACGATGGGACGATCGCCCCGTGGGTTGTCATTGCCTCGCTGCCATTCGCACCAGAGACCGTCGTACCGACGGTCCGCAACTTTGCCCGGATGCCCCTTGGAATGACGCGCCTTTACGGATTCAAGCCGTCATTCAATCAGTCGTTTGCGGTGGAAGACAATCCCACAGAATGGTGGATATCTCCGTGTCACTTCGGCATCGACTAGGGGCCGATCGTGCTGGCGGTCGAGAACTACCGGACGGGCCTACTGGCTGGCCTGTGCCGGGCGGGCTTCTCGGGCGGATGGCTGTCGCTGCAGTCTGATTGAAAGCCACGTGCTTTCAAGAACGTTCCGCAGGGAGCTTGATCGCGGCTCAGCACCTCGGCGGCTGTACCGGCGTTGCTCTTGACCGTGATTGGTCGGTAGTTATTGCGAGCCATTCCAGTAAAGATCAGGCTCGGTTCGGTGTCCACTTCCACCGACCATCCTCACTGTACTTAAGGACCGCGTGATACAGATCACGCGCGTCGTGGGCTTCTCCGTTATTGATGCAGGTGATCGAACGGTCGGAAAGGAGGCGCAGGATCTTGCGGAGCTTTTTGGACCCCAGCGTCGTGTCGACTCGATCCAGGAAGACGACCTGCGGCGGCGCGAGCAGAACTTTCGCAACGGCTAAGAGCTGCTGCTCGGTCAGCGAAAGCGACATTTCCCAGCCTTGCTCCTTATCCAACCCGCCCGTCTGGCTCACGACCCGTTCGAGATCAAGTTCGCGCAACACCTGGAACATTCGTTCATCCGAAATTTCGCCTGCATTCTCCAGACGCACAAGAATCTGGCGCAACGTACCTGGCGGCAGATAAGGTCGTTGCTTGAGAAACACGATGTCGTCGGAACCAGGGCGAATTATGCGCCCTGTGCCGGGCGTCGGAATGCCCGCCGTCGCTCTGAACAACGCCGTTCCCGGAGCCTGACTAGGTCCGGTGAGCAACACGAGGGTCCCGAGCGGGATCGATACCGACAACTCCTTCAGCAGAGGAGTGCCGTTTGATGACANCGGTGAGCAACACGAGGGTCCCGAGCGGGATCGATACCGACAACTCCTTCAGCAGAGGAGTGCCGTTTGATGACAGCAAGGATAGCCGCTCGTAGGCCAAACACCCTCCTCGCTCGACAATCTCGATGGCCGACTCTGCGGTTGTTCGTGATTT
>NZ_FWER01000119.1 GCF_900169785.1 Rhizobium sullae | reverse complement strand
GAAGGGGTAGTCGATCTCCGGCAGGCCCTGATAGGGGCGTGACGAAGCGACGTAGAGATCTGCCGGCACCTTCATGTTGAGCGCCTCGTGCGGCCGCTCCTGATTGAATTCGCTGACGAAAGCGTCGAAGCGGGCCTGCTGCTGGAGGATGTNAGCGCCTCGTGCGGCCGCTCCTGATTGAATTCGCTGACGAAAGCGTCGAAGCGGGCCTGCTGCTGGAGGATGTTTTTGCCCGGTGGTCTGGTCGCCTCTTTCTTCAGCGTCAGGTGCATGCGCTCATGCCGGCCGTTTTCTTGGGGACGGCCCGGCCTGATGCGCTCCAGCGTGATCCCGAGCCTCAGCCACCACACCGACAGCTTCGACAGATTGTAGAGCCCGTTGGGGCTGGCGAACGGCAAGCCGTTGTCGCTGCGGATCGCCGTCGGCAGGCCGCATTCGGTAAACAGCCGCCGGAACGCGTCGAAGACAGCCCGTTCTCGTGTCGATTCAAAGGCTTCGCAGGCGAGAAGATAACGTGACGCCTGGTCGGTGACCGTCAGCGGGTAACAGTATCGGCCATCTCCGAGCTTGAACTCGCCCTTGAAGTCGGCACACCACAGATCGTTCGGCAGTAATGCCTGTGACAAGGCTGTCCCTTCGGCTCGATGTCGTTGCCGCTTGCGGGCATGGGCGACCAGACCATGTCGATCGAGAACGGCATGCACCGTACTCTTCGACGGCACGCGCACATCGCCGGCCAGGCGCTTCACCAAAAGCTCCCTGATCTTCCTGGCACCCCAATGCGGCTTGCTCTTCTTGCACGAGACGATCATCGCCTCGACCGGCTCAGGCAGCTGGTTGGCATAACGCACCGGCCGTCGAGACCGATCCGTCAGTGCCTCCAGGCCGTCGTCCTTATAGCGATTGAAGATTTTGTAGCCGGTCTTGCGCGAGATGCCGAATGCACGGCACACATCGCTCATGCCTTCGCCCTCTAATAGCCGGGCGACAAATCGTAGACGTTCCTCCATCACCGAAGTCTCTTTCCACGGCATCAACACCTCCCGCCAAAAAGCGAAAAGTGTCACCCATGTCTCCGGTACAAAACGTCACCTATCTCTCAGGTCGGGCATGGTTCTCGCGCGGCATATAATTTTAGACTGACCGTCCTAAATCTTGGACTGGCCGAACATGAATTTTAGACTGAGCCTAAAATATCCCATTGAGATTGCAGATCGGTGCAATTTCGGGATGCTTCACTAAAGTCCGCTTATCTCACGGCGCGAACCCAGCACTCACGTCAGCGTCTTCATCGTCCACCGCCGTCTCCTCCACGACAACACGTCTGTTGTGGTTCCTGAAGAATTCAGGGGACCACGACGACGACACGTACGATGGGCTCCCGTCGAGCAGCCGGTAGTCCTGCAATGCATTCGTCACCTTCTTGCGCATTTCGGCGAGCTGATCGAAATCCTGGAAGTCGTAGAAGTCGGTCTGGATGAATGGGGACTGCAGAGCCATTGCTGCGATCGCATATCCGGCACGCAGATCGTGGACGCGCCACGCCGCAGCGAGACTGTACTTCCCGAAATAGGGATTCAGGTCTTCCAGCTCCTGGAGGGCGTTCTGCACGCGGTCGTCGATTTCTCCAAGATTGACGACGCCCCACTCCGTCTTGTTGCGCACGAGGTACACCCACCGGGCATCGTCGACCGGTTCCATCGGATCACGGGAGCGAGTGCAGGCTAGATAGTTTTCGAGCCTTGTCGGCGAGGCACGCATCACGCTCAGTAGTTCAACGACTTTTCCAACATCGCGGCGTTCGCACGACAGTGCAACTTGTTGGAAACGCTTGCTGATGCTGCGCGCGATGTGCGGCGTAGGGTGAGAAAGCATCCCGGATGTAAGGAACCATTCCGGTTTTTTTCTGTTTGCGGATCATGTAAAACACATCTGACCACAATATCGCTGCGTCGCGAAGTAGCGGAAAGCGATCCAGGCTACGCCCGTCTTCGAATGCACGCATGACTTCGCGTGCCGCTTCTCGCCTTGCTGCCGTCGTCTCTGCAGTAGGACAGGCGAAGCCATGTCGAGTCATTCCGTCAAGCCGACTATCGTTTCCCATTTGCTCCCCCGCGTGTTGTCACGCGACGGTGCAATGGCGGAGCGCAAGGGACAAAGGCTCCGAGGCATGCTGTTAGGCGTCGAGCCGACCTTTTCGCGGGGCCCCGTTCAGACTACGCAAGCTCGGGGGTTGCTATGTCTCCGGTTGGCGTCCGCTCGATGATAGGCAGTCTGTCGCCAGGAAGGACTTCCTCGTTCAGCAGGCGGATCATTCGCGGAGAAACCGGCCGCTGGTTCGCCCACGTTTCCGGCATGCCCCGCAGCGCGATGTGTTCCGGGCCGTTGAAGACCACCTCGCCTGTCAGCTTCTCGAAGTCGAACGCGATGAAGATGAGGTGCTCCGCACGAGCATCCACCTTCCTGAACACAGGCCCTCGGCCAGTTCCGGTCGCCTTCACCTGCACTGAACGTCCGTCCGGAGCGTGGCCGTCGATGCCAGTTCCTCCGCCAGGTTTCAGCGTCAAACCGAACAATTCGGCCGCGACCGCTTCGCCGATATCGCCCACGAGCTTTCCGTCAAGGGTGAAGGCCAGGCCCGGCACGGCGTAGTGTCGCCGAACTCGGTCGCGCGCGATCACCAGATCCGCAATGACGGGTGGTAGTTGAAATTTCGTCATGTCACGTATTCAGCGACTCTTCCCATTCTGCTCCCATCACCCACGAGAGTGCCGACATTCGTCCGCTCAGAAGCCCCCAATCGAAATCATCCCATCCGAGGTTCTTCCGCCCATACTTCCGTTCGATCCTGCGCGCCGCCTTCTGAGCGGTCGCGAATAAGCGCGGCAAGGCAGGCCATCGGTCGTCCTTCCCGAAAGGCGGATAGCGCCTCGGTGACGGTGAGCGATCCCATCTCGTCGAGAGCGGCGAGAATGCGAACGCGGTCTCCGAGCGGGCATTTGTAAAACCCGTAACGAAGGAGGTCTTTTGCGTTGAAAAGCCGGTTGCTGCCGGCGAAGTCAGCCATCGCCACCGGGCGGTAGCCGTGCCCTGCCCGTTCGGCGGCCAGTGCGATCCAGTCGGGTGGCTTCGGAGCGCCAAGAGCGACGTCGACCACGAAGGTGCGGTCGTCGGTCCCAGTAACGATGATATCGATCAGATAGGTCTCGCCGCCATAGGTCAGCTCGACGCCGTCGCACGTCCAGGCGACGACATCCGGATCGACGTCGAGCAGGCACGCGAAGTCTCGGGCGGCCTGACTCCGAAAAACCGGAGTCCCGGCGCACTTGATTGTGGCAAGCGGGTAGTAGAAGCGAGGCGGCGCTCGTCGCGGGTCGACATCGCCCGGCGGTCGCTCGAATGGAATGCTCGTCATGGCACCCTCGGAAAACACAATACGAAAAGGCGGACGCCGAACTAGATCCGGCAGTCAGTCATCGTATTCGGACCGAGTGGTAGCGAGCGTTCTTACCCATGATGGCGAGAACGTTTAGAGAACAGAAATGCGGGCGTCAAGGATCTGTGTAGAGAACCGCAAGGACCGCAGGCTGGCGAAGAACCAGAACGGCAAGCGCCGGGTGGTCGTCGTCATGCGGGAGCGCAACGGCCGCACGCTGCCATTCGTGGTGCCGAAGGAGCATCTGGCGGTGCCCATCATCGAGCGCCGGGTTAGTCTCGACAGCACGCTTCACGCGGACGAAGCGCTGGGATGGGATCCGCTCCACGTCCTGTTCGACATCAAGCGGATCAACCACCAGGAGGCCTACAGCCATGATGGATCCTGCACGAACCAGGCGGAGTCGTTCTTCTCTCGCATCCGGAGGGCGGAGATCGGCCAGCACCACCACATCGCCGGCCCATATCTCGATAAGTACGCCAAGGAAATGGCGTGGCGCGAGGACACGAGGCGGATGTCGAACGGGGAGCAGTTCCTGCTGGCCGCCTTCGCCGCGCTTTCGACGGCGACGTCCCAGAACTGGCAGGGCTACTGGCAACGGCGCAAAGGCGAACGCCACCGGCTTAGATTGTCCGCCACAGACCCAGCCGTGCCCGCCTGTCAGATCGGGATCCATCCATGTCAGCCGTCATCCGGAAGACCGCTGCCGAGCGATGTCGAGCAAGGCCTCGAATCTGGAATCTTCGCGCAGCGACGCGAAATCGTCGTCGTGCCGTGCCCATGCTGCCATCCGCGGGTGCATACGTTGCAAGGCTCGAGCCAGCAAATCGAGCGCCTCATCGTGGGCTCCAAGCCGGGCGTGTACACAGGCGACGTTATACAGGACCTGAGTGTCGTCCGGATCGAGCCACAATGCTCTCGCCGCCCATTCTTTTGCGCGTGTCAGCTCCCCCAGGAAGATGAGCGCCATGGCTCCGTAACAAGCAGCACGCACGTTGTCGGGATGACGCTCCAACTCACGTTCTGCGCGCTCGAAGCTGCGGCGTTCCGCCAAAAGTGCATCGCTTTCACGCCCGAGAGCGTGGTATTCTTGGGCTAGATGGCCTATCGCCTGGAAGTCGTCCGGAGCAACTTCGGCAGCGCGCTCGTAGTGTTTGGCAGCTTCTTCATGGTTACCCTGCAATACGCAGCTTCGCGCGTAAAAATAGTGACCCTCATATAAGCCCGGATCAAGGTGAATTGCCCGCTCGAACTCAGATGATGCAAGTTCATACTCTGCGCCAAGTGACAGGGCGAGACCACGCGAGGCGTGCGCTTCAGCCAGCTCCGGATCGAGATCCAGGGCTTGGCTGCTCGCCGCAATTATACCTTCAGGCGATATCTCGCGGTGCATGATCCAGCGAAAGGCGTCGCAATCGGCGACGCCTGCATGGGCCTGCGCATAGTTGGGATCGAGCTCGATCGCCCTCTGGAACATCCGACGGGCGAGCTCGTACGACTTGGTGGAGTGACGGCTTAAATACTGACGCCCCCGCAAATAAAACTGATAGGCCTCGATGTTGCTGGTCTTAATCTTGCGGATCGCCTGACTTTCCTGCCGAAGTAGCCGCACCTTTAGGGCATCCACTATGCTGTGGGCGATTTCGTCCTGGATTGCGAAGATGTCAGTCAGGTCGCGATCATAACGGTCGGCCCAGAGATGCATTCCGTCCTTGGCGTTGATGAGCTGTGCGCTGATGCGGACGCGCCGGCCGGCTTTTCGAACGCTTCCTTCCAGAATCGTCGTGACGTTGAACCGTTTGCCGACCTCTCCAGCGGCGACCGACTTGCCCTTGTAGGTGAAGACCGAGTTTCGGGCGACTACCGAGAGACCCGAAACCTTCGACAGGTCGGTGATGATGTCCTCGGTGATGCCGTCGGCGAAGTAGTCCTGCTCAGGATCGCCGCCCAAATAGCTGAATGGGAGCACAGCGATCGATGGTTTCCCGCGTACGGAACGCTCCGGAACGGTCGCTTCGACTGCCGTAGCATGAGTTGCCGCAGACGGCCCAAACACGACGCGATAGACCCGAACCGGACGCGAGATGTTCCTCAGGGTCTGTTCGCCAGCGTCCTCGAAAACGATGTCCAGTCGGTTGCCGACATGCTCGCGAACTGACGCGGACACGGAGATGCCCCCTGGACTGGCGATGCTTTCCAGCCGCGCAGCCACGTTTACGCCGTCGCCGTAGATGTCGTTCTCGTCAACAATGATGTCGCCGACGTTGATGCCCATTCGGAACTCAATCCGCCGTTCCTCTGGCACACCGGCATTGCGCTCCTGCATTCTGCTTTGAATCTCGGCAGCGCAGGCGACCGCATTGACCACGCTCGTAAACTCTACCAGCATGCCGTCTCCGATAAGCTTGACAATGCGACCCTGGTGCTCGGAGATCCTCACGTCGACCAATTCCGCGCGATGGGCTTTGAGCGCAGCCAACGTAGCGGCCTCGTCAGCGCCCATAAGGCGGCTGTAACCGACCACATCGACTGCCAGGATGGCAGAAAGCCGACGTTGGACGCGTTCCTCAGCCATTGGCCTGATTGCTTTCGGAAAAATGGAGTATGACAGATTCTACTAGGGCTCTGCTGAGGAGTCCATCGCCATCCGGAACACCTCCGCTTGCGATGCCGCCAAACCGCTGCATCCTGGCGCGAGCTGTCTCCGGCTGAGGTTGGGGAGGCACTTGCTACCGGATCATCGTGTCCTTCTCGCCCAGACCTGATTGCCTCTGTCGTCCTTCACGGATCGAACATCGCCCTCGTCGCGCTGCTGCCGGAGCGCCTTGGACACGCAATTTACTAGATCGGAGACATATTTCCTGTCCCGTGCGTCGTCGCCTCGAAGAGCCACGATGGGGAGATTCTTGTTGCGCGCCTGAACGGAAAGGTGGTCGGCTGCGTGATGATGCAGCGGATCGACGAACACACATGCGAGATGAAGCGCATGT
>NZ_FWER01000113.1 GCF_900169785.1 Rhizobium sullae | reverse complement strand
ACGATACCGCGCTCCAGCAGCATCTCCTCGACCATCCTCAGGCTCAAAGGGAACCGAAAATACAGCCAGACCGCACGGGCGATGATCTGCGGTGGAAAGCGGTGGTTCTTGTAGCCTAC
Organism: Rhizobium sullae; assembly: GCF_900169785.1. Lineage (GTDB taxonomy): Bacteria > Pseudomonadota > Alphaproteobacteria > Rhizobiales > Rhizobiaceae > Rhizobium > Rhizobium sullae. Next base: position 7,573 of record NZ_FWER01000113.1, on the reverse strand, counting down.
GGCCGGACTGTTCATCCCAACCCATTATCCGACAACCGTTAAGCCGCTGACAACGTGACATCACCCGCGGATCTATTTGCGATATAGATCGGTATCGGCGGTCTTTTGCCCTGGCCAAGGTCAAGCGATATCGCACGCTGGAGATGCGTTGGGTCTGTGGGCGTATCACTTGGCGCAGATCGTCGGGCATCATGATGTATCGCACCGGAAGGATGAAGGTCGGAGCGGCGCAACTGGGGCAACGTTGACACCTGTCCTACGCATGGGACGCTGGCAATCGGGGCATTCGTAGGACTGCCCGTGCTGTGATTTGGCGGGATGGGGTTGCCCGCCTGTTGGTGATGGCTGGCCGAGGAGGCTCCTGCAGAGACCGACACGATCCCGTCGATGGCGATTAGCGAGAAAGCCGAAGTGGCGCATGCGGTGGAAGCCGTCAGGAAGCACATGAAGGAGAAAGCGCCGGATGAACTCGTGCGGGTGAAGGCGCATGATCTTCTCACGGTCGCGACCATTGCCACGGTAATCCTTCCATCGGAAGGCAACATGGTCGTCATCGACATCGACGATGCGGCTGTTGGCGATCGCGACACGATGGGTATACCGACCGAGATAGGCAAGCACCTGGTCCGGCCCGCCGAAAGGTGGCTTCGCATAGACGACCCATTCGATTCTGCGAGCACACGCGAGATGGCGGGTGAACGCGTCGTCGTCGTTGAGATGGGTGAGTTCGTTGGAGAAGCGGAGTTCACCATGAGCGAAGGCTTCAGCAAGCGCAGTCAGAAAGAGCCGCCGAAACAGACGCGACAGCACGCGAACAGGCAGAAAGAAACCCGGTCGGCACGCGACCCACCTTGATCTGTCGGGCGAGAGACCGCCGCCCGGCACGACGCAATGGACATGGGGATGATGGGTCATCGCCTGGCCCCAGGTGTGAAGTACGGCGGTGACGCCGATCTCGGCGCCCAGCCATTTGGAATTGGCGGCGATCGTCTGCAGCGTCTCGGCCGAGATCCGCATCAGCAACGCATAGACGACCGCCTTGTTGTGGAAGGCGATCTCGGCGATGCCAGGTGGGAGTGTGAAGACCACATGAAAGTATGGGACCGGCAAGAGATCGGCGACGCGGGCCGCAACCCACTCCCTGCGGGCCGCGCCCTGGCACTTCGGGCAGTGGCGATTGCGGCAGGAATTATAGGAGATGCGGGTCCTGCCGCAGTCATCGCAGGCATCGACGTGACCACCAAGCCTGGGTGTGCGGCAGGCTTCGATCGCGCCCATGACGCGTCGTTCGCCGCGGCCAAGATGGCCGGCGTTCTCTCGCCTGTAGGAGCCTCCATGTCGTCGAAAGATGTCGGCGACTTCGAAGGTAGGGCGCAACCGATTACGATTCCGGCGGTGTCACCTCCAGCCGTAACCGATCGAGCGGGCTAGCTGTCGACCGGATCGTGTCGGTGGAAACCTGCGTATAGTGTGCCGTGCTCGACAGATGGGCATGGCCGAGCAGGACCTGGATGATCCGGATATCGGTGCCATTCTCCAGCAGGTGAGTGGCAAAGGAATGCCGCAACGTATGCACGGTAACGCGCTTTGAAAGGCCTGTTGCCGAAACCGCCGACCGACAGGCGGCGTTTAACACTGTCGGTTCGATCGGCTTGTCAGCATCACGCCCTGGAAAAAGGAAAGCCGTGGGGCGCGATAGACGCCAATAGCTGCGCAGGATCCCGAGTAGTTCGGTTGACAGCATAACGTATCGGGCTTTGGCGCCTTTACCATGGCGAACATGCATCACCATGCGGGAGCTGTCGATATCCTCGACCTTCAGTCCGCAGACCTCACCGACCCTGAGGCCAGCGGCATAAGCCGTAGTCAGCGCCACGCGCGCCTTCAGACTGGAGACGGCCTCAAGAAAATGCGCCACTTCGTCCGCCGACAGAATAACGGGGAGCTTCCGTGGCTCGCGCGCGTACGGGATCCGCTCGGGGACATCATCCTGACCCAGAGTGATCCCATAGAAAAACCGAAGAGCGCATACAATCTGGTTCAACGATGCCCAGGATATCCCGGTTGAGACGAGGTAAACCTGGAAGCTACGAATATCGTCAAGATCGAGCCGATCAGGCGATCGGTCGAAATAGCGGCTGAACTTCCGTACAGCGTTGATGTAGGATCGTTGGGTTGCCGGGGAAAGATTGCGGACCGTCATGTCCTCGATCATCCGGCGACGAAGAGGGCTTATCTCAGCCATCGGGGCCTCCTGCCTGAAGGGTGGGTTGCAACACAACCATCCTCTCAGTCAGGGGGCTCTCGTCAAAGCCCGCCTCAAATCGCCGCGATTAGCGGCTTAGTTCAATCACATGGGAAAATCTCATTCTGTTGATCTTCGCCAGCGTGTCGTTGCCATGGTTGCCAGCGGTCAGTCACGACGCGCCGCAGCTCGCCATTTCGGTGTCAGCGACAGCTCTGCGATCAAACTGATCCAGCGTCGTGAGCGGACTGGCACCATAGCCCCCGCCCGACAAGGCAGACCACCAGGCAATGGAAAGCTATCGGCCTATCGCGATTTCCTGGTCGCGCAGGTCGAGGCCAAGCCTGATATCACCATGCCGGAGCTGGCCCGCCGTCTTGAGGAGAAACATGCTGTTGTTGTGCCGCCATCGTCTTTGTCGCGCTTTTTGATATTGCAGGGCTTCACATATAAAAAAACAGCTGATGGCATCGGAACGCGGACGCGCTGATGTGCGTCGGGACCGTGATTTTTGGATTGGAAAACGCCAACCCAGAATGCGACTTGAACCGCATCGGCTTGTTTTCCTGGACGAAACCTCGGTGAACACGAAGATGGTGAGACTGCGCGGCCGCTCTCAACGCGGCAATCGCCTCGCCATGGATGCGCCGTTCGGCCACTGGGGGACACAGACATTCGTTGCAGGTTTGCGATGCTTCGGCCTGACCGCACCCTGGATTATCGACCGGCCGATGAACCGCGCCATTTTGATACCTATGTCGAAACGCAACTGGCTCCGACCCTCAATCGAGGCGACGTGGTCGTCCTTGATAATCTCTCGGTTCACAAAAGTGCCAAAGCTGCAGGCTTGCTCAAACAGGCCGGTGCGTGGTTCCTCTTCCTACCGGCTTATTCGCCCGATTTGAATCCGATCGAAATGGCCTTCGCCAAGATTAAAGCCCACCTGAGAGCCGCAGCGGCCAGAACGTTCGACGCCCTCTCGGACGCACTCGGTTCAATCTGCAATCTCTTCGACACCGATGAATGTCGAAACTATTTTACAGCCGCAGGCTATGGGTTCGATTAATCGTACGATGCTCTAGCTGTGGAGCCTCAACAGGTTGTTCCCGGTCAGACCGAGTCGGCTGATAGGTGGTTTTGAGCCGATACTGCCATGAGGTCTATGCCAATTGTAGCGGTGAAGCCATCGCGGCAGTTCGGCGGTGCGTTCGTCTGAGGTTGTAGGCGCGAGCGTAGGCCCATTCGCGCAAGCTTGTCTGAATGAAGCGCTCGGCTTTCCCGTTGGTCCTGGGAGTATAGGGCTTGGTGAAGATCTGGCGCAGGCCGAGACGCTTGCAGGCTGCCCGAAAAGTCTTTGACCGGTAGCAGGAACCGTTGTCGGTCATCACTCGCTGCACTTTGACGCCGAGACTGGCGTAATAAGCAACGGCGGCCTCAAGGAAGGCGACAGCGCTCTTCTTGCGCTGGTCGGGCATAACTTGGACGAAAGCGCCGCGCGAGGCATCGTCGATGCAGACATGGACGAACTCCCAGCCAATGCCGATGTGACGGTTGACCATGCCAGTTTGTCGTCCGGTGATGCGGTGTCCGACGGAGCCGATCCGGCCGAGCTTCTTGATATCAAGATGAATGAGTTCGCCGGGATGCTCCCGTTCATAGCGGCGCACGGGCTCCGGCTCCAACGCGCTCAGCTTATTCAAGCCCAACCGGCGCAGAATACGGCTCACCGTCGCTGGCGAGACGCCGGCCTCAGCGGCGATCTGTTTGCCCGTCCAGCGTTGGCGGCGCAGCCGTTCGATCGTTTCGACTATCGCCGCAGGCGTCGGCCGGCGCAGTCGATGAGGCCGGGAGGAGCGATCATGCAATCCTGCCAATCCTTCGCGGCGATATCGGTCTATCCACTTCCGAATGGTCCGCAGACAGACGCCTGCGGCTTTGGCCACGGCCTCCGGCGTCTGCCCGCTCTCTACCTGCCTTACAATTCGCTCTCGACCGCGCGGCGTCAGCCGGGCATTCTTGTGGATGTTCATCCGGTCCTCCGAGAATCACTGAAGCTTCGACAACCTCAGCTTTCCCGGTCTGGGCCGGATGGACAACCTACTGAAAGCTCACATCTAGCTAGCCTTTTGCCCTTTGAAGCGCATGTCCGGCAGTCATTCATAACGTGGATGGGCTTGATCGAAACAAACGATTTCATCAATCGAACGAAATCTTGCATGGACAAAAGCACCTTACGCGCACCGATAAGGAGAAAATCCTCCATGTTCCCTGACGAAAGTGAATTGCAACTGCCCGACCATGTGGGGCGGTTCGAGGCTGGTCGTGACCCCCACGTTCTTGAGCTGCGAAGTCTTACCGGCGAACCAGCTGCCCAGCGGGTGCGCGTGGCGGGCTTATTGCCCTTTGCAGATGTAGTCGTCCCGTCTGGGCCGCGGCTTGGGTACCCGGCCGGACGCGTCGCCCTGCAACATCAGCGCGATTTGCAGATATGTTGTATTGCCGTGCTTCTTGTCAATGTCCGGTTTGTCCGACGCCCTATGCGAGTTCCTGCACAAAAGAACGCGTCATCGGGTGCGGCCGGGGAGCAGACGACCAGCGCAGCACTCGCCTGGCGATGGTGTAGCGACATCAGGCCAGTCCACGGTGCGGTATCATTCGTGAACAACCGCCCGTTCGCATCGATAACGCCACTCGGCAGTCATTGACGCCGCGCTGGAAATGAAAACGACATCGCCAGGAAGTCGGCCGCCGCTGAAACGTTCGAAGATGCACCCAATCTCCTCGGCGTCACGGAACACGGGCGCCACGATCGAGCATCTCATGCGGATCCAGGCGGACCGATATGAGGCCTCTTTTGAGGCCGATGATGTCCGAAACAGGCGTTTGCAGCAGCAAGCGGCAACACGGCCTTCTTATACGGAAACAGTCTGAGGAGGCCAGTTTGGCTTTCCCGTCACAATGTGGAGAAACAGATGCTTTTTCTAGGGATTAGCGGCGGACTTGACCAAGTCCATGAAAACCGATTCGAGCTTCCGAACACCTCTGTGCACGATGGCGCCGCGGTGCTCGTTCGAGACGGACAGGTGATAGCCGCCGTAGAAGAGGAACGCCTCAATCGGATCAAACACTCCAACAAGCTCCCAAGTCGTTCGATTCAATACTGTCTTTCAGCGGCGGGGATTCAGCTCAGCGACATTGATCGTCTCGCGATCTACGCTAGCGAGCCCTATGTCAACGCCATGGTTGGTGAGATGTCCAATTCCCATCCGGACATTCTCTCCATTCCGGATGCTAAAGTGTTGGTGCAGGATCTGTTAGCGCGTGAGTTCGGTACTAAGTTGGACGGTTCGCGTATTTCATTCGTGAGTCATCATCAGGCGCACGCCGTGAGCGCTTTTGCAATGTCGGGCTTCGATCAGAGTCTCATTCTAGCAATTGATGGCTGTGGTGATTTTCTATCGGGACTCTTGGCAGTAGGAGCTGGCACAGAAATTACGCAACTGGAAGCTTTTCCCGAGAACAATTCTCTTGGACTGTTTTATCTCGAGACGATCCGTTATCTCGGCTACGGCATGTTCGATGAATATAAGGTGATGGGACTCGCCCCCTACGGCGATCCCGCGCCCTATCGCGAGCTCTTCGAGCACTTTTACGACCTCTCCGCCAACGGTGGCTACCGTGTTTATCTCGACCGCATCGGTCCGGCGTTGCTCCGCAATATCGAGGTCAGGCGAAAGGGGATGCCGTTTACCCAGCAGCATCGAGATGTGAGTGCATCACTGCAGGAAACGCTGGAGCGGATCGTGTTCCACATTCTCCGGCATCACCGTGAGGCCACCGGTATGAAGCGGTTGTGTCTGGCTGGGGGGGTAGCCCACAACTGCACGATGAACGGTAAGCTGCTGTATTCAGGGCTTTTCGAAGACATCTTCGTGCAACCCGCGTCTCACGACGCCGGTTGTGCCTTAGGCGCTGCGCTGATGGTGTCTAACGAGATGGGCCGTCCCGCGCCCCGAGAGCGACTGCAGGAGGTCTATTGGGGTCCTGATCTCGGCAGCGACTGCGCCGTGCAGCAGGAACTGAATGCATGGGCCGGACATCTCCAGGTTGAACGCTCTGATGACGTGGCAACTAGTGCAGCCGACTGGATCGCCGACGGCGCCGTGATCGGTTGGGTGCAGGGTCGTTCGGAGTTCGGGCCACGTGCGCTGGGCAACCGTAGCATTCTTGCCGACCCTCGGCCGGCCGCAAACAAGGACCGGATCAATGCGATGGTCAAGAAGCGCGAAGGCTATCGGCCGTTCGCGCCATCTGTGCTGCAAGAAGACGCGAGCGAATTCTTCGACCTCCCGGATGGCAGGGACGAATTTCCATTCATGAATTTCGTCGTTCGCGTGCGTGACTCAAAACGCGCCTTGCTCGGTGCTATTACGCACGTCGACGGTACGGCTCGCCTGCAAACAGTATCGCGCAACGCCAATCCCGCTTACTGGGAGCTCATCAATGCATTCAAGAAGCGGACAGGCACCCCAATTTTGCTTAATACGTCCTTTAACAACAATGCCGAACCGATCGTGGATTCGGTTGCAGACGCGATTGCCACATTTTTGACGACAGAGCTGGATGGACTTGTGGTCGGGCCGTTCCTGGTCAAAAAGCGGGCCGCAACGCTGCAGGATTGGACTGCGCTCGCGGTTTCATTGCCGCCTTATATGTCGCTCCATCAAGTCCGCGCTTATACAGCGGTAGATCGTCAGGAGACAGTCTGCGAGATCCGTACGAGCCACTCCAACCGTGACAGTGTGCGAATTTCACATGACTTGTTTGATCTGCTGATGCGGATTGAGGGTGAATCCGTGCTTGGAGATCTCCTCGATGCAATTGGGCCGCATCAGGCTAAGCGTGAAGGTCTGATGAAGGGCCTGCAACGACTGTGGGAGCAGCGCCTCGTTCGGTTGCATCCCTCACGAGCTGTTCACGTCCACCGAAACTGCGATAAAACGCCGGATCAAGTGTCCGTCCGGTGAGTTTCTGAATCGGCAGAAATCGGTTAGGGCATAGACTCATAACGACCTGTTCCAGATGCGTGTTGCGGGTGATGTCACGTTGTCAGCGGCTTAACGGTTGTCGGATAATGGGTTGGGATGAACAGTCCGGCCGTAAGCTACAAGAACCACCGCTTTCCACCGCAGATTATCGCGCGTGCGGTCTGGCTGTATTTTCGGTTCCCTTTGAGCCTGAGGATGGTCGAGGAGATGCTGCTGGAGCGCGGTATCGTCGTCTCCCATGAGACGATCCGGAGATGGGGTCGCAAATTCGGAACGGCTT
>NZ_FWER01000178.1 GCF_900169785.1 Rhizobium sullae | reverse complement strand
TCGTTCGCATCTGGTGGAAGCCGTTCATTCTTTGCATCTGGGGTGGGGCGCTGATGATGGCGGCGGGCGGCTTCGTATCGCTCTCCGACAGGCGGCTGCGCGTCGGCGCGCCGCGCCGCAAGGCGAAACCGGTAAAACCGGCCATGGAGGCGGCAGAGTAATGCGCCAGTCAAGCTGCAATTTGATATTTGGCATGCAAGGATCAGCGCGTCAGCACCGCTTCAACGGCAAACTGAAGGTTAGGGCGGAGTGACAGGTTCATTGTCTCCCTCATTCCTGTGCTTGTCACAGGAATCCAGCGCGCCCAAGTCTTCGGGCGCAGGAGACTCATTTCCTGTGACAGGCACAGGAGTGAGGGGAGGAGAGGTTCGGCGCATCCCTAGAACGTCGCACTTTTTCTCTCGCATTCTCGTAGCCCTCTTCATACTCTTCGCCTCTTTTCCCGCCCTCGCCGTGAACCCCGACGAGGTGCTTGCCGATCCGGCGCGCGAAGCCCGCGCCCGCTCACTGTCGGCCGAACTGCGCTGCATGGTCTGCCAGAACCAGTCGATCGACGATTCCAATGCCGACCTTGCCAAGGACCTCAGGCTCCTGGTGCGCCAGCGCATCTCCGATGGCGACACCGACGAGGAGGTTCTGAACTACATCGTCTCGCGTTACGGCGAATTCGTGCTGCTG
>NZ_FWER01000165.1 GCF_900169785.1 Rhizobium sullae | reverse complement strand
CTTCATCGCCTGTGCATGCCAAGGCATCCACCAAATGCCCTTACGACACTTAATCGTTCTCATTGCCAATGCTCATCCATAGTTGGATTTGGAATTCCTGTCCTTCTCGCTTGCGCTCAAAGGGGGTCCAAATCTGACAATCCGGACAACTTCTCAGTTGCCGCAGCCGTCAGACCAACAATCCGGTTACCTTTTACAACCGGATCATTTCAGATGCCATCGACGTGTTCGATAAGATCGCTTTATTGGAGCTACGCCGAGCAGCTCGCTTGCGATCTCATCTTAAGACCAGCTTCTCGAGATCAAATCCGGTGGCGCGCGGTCAGGCAACGCCAATCCAGCACCGTCTGTCAGATGAACGCCAAAGCCTTCAAACAACAACAATGCCTCGGGACAAGCTTCCTTCCTACATCCGGCTCCTCTTTCGTTTCCGGTCGGCTAGACCTTCAACGACATCATTGGAACCGGCTTCGGACGCCGAAGTTAAACCCAAAAGGGCAAAACCCGACACCTGGAAGCCTCCAGATCAATCTTCTCTTCACGATATATGCAGAACAGGCATCGTCACGCGGACGATGCAAACTTTGTTTTTCTTCAGAAGACAATTTCTGTCGCGCCGGGGCGCCAAAACGTTTGGCGACGCGCCTTGCGCTACGCTTCGTTGCCGCCAGTCTCGACACCAATCGATATGGTGGAGCTGAGCGGGATCGAACCGCTGACCCCCTGCTTGCAAAGCAGGTGCTCTCCCAGCTGAGCTACAGCCCCATCAGCTCGATCGCCCGGGGCAAACCCAGGTTCGGCAACATGCCGCGTCTCGGCTCGTCAATCCCTCAGCCATCACTCGCAAAATGCAAATGGTGGGCCC
>NZ_FWER01000051.1 GCF_900169785.1 Rhizobium sullae | reverse complement strand
GACGATAGAGTGGATCACGGTCTGTCATCAACCTTCATCGCACATCGAATTCCACATTCCGTTAAGTTGACGATGCCTCAAGCTGGTAATCGCCGCCGCCAGGACGTGGCGACGATTGAAAGGACAAAATCAGTTGCCGAAACTCATCGCAGGTGCCAAATTCCAGGACGGAATCGAGGTCATCGAATTGAAGCCACAGAGCGCCGCTTGATCAACCTCGTCACCCAAATTCCAGCATAGCTCTACGTGCCGCATACGCCGCAAGGCGCCGACGAAAGGCGATGTCTGGCACCTCGATGAAGTCGTGGTGCGCATCAACGGTCAGAAATGCTGGTTGGGGAGAGCGGTTGATCAGGACGGATATGTGCTCGACGAGATCGTCCAGACGCGCCGTAACACCAAGGCGGCCAAGCGCCTGCTGACGCGACTTCTGAAGAAGCAGGGCATGCCGCCAAAGCGTATGATCACCGACAAATTGCGCTCCTACGCCAAACGCCAGGTCAACACCGCTCGCATAAAGGCTTGAACAACCGGGCGGAGAATTCTCACCTGCGAGAAAACGGGAGCGAACGCGACAGGGTTTCCGGTCGGTTGGCTCATGGCAACATTTCGTGTGGCACTGTAAACTTAACGCTGCGAAGACAAGATCTGGGAGTGAGGCTTTGGTTCATTCGGCGTGAAGGCGCGCGATTTGGCGCCATGCTTCGTACTGTCACATTGATTGAGCGGTAAGGAAATTGAGGTGGCAGCGCGCCCATGACCGTGAGTGCACCGACCTACAAGAACCACCGCTATCCGATCGAAATCGTAGCCCGTGCTGTCTGGCTCTACTTTCGCTTTAATCTGAGCCTGCGCGATGTCGAGGAAATGCTGCTCGATTTCGTTTCCTACGAGACCATCCGCCGATGGTGCCGAAAGCATGGCCTTGATTATGCGCGCCGCATACGCCGCAAGGCGCCGACGAAAGGCGATGTCTGGCACCTCGATGAAGTCGTGGTGCGCATCAACGGTCAGAAATGCTGGTTGGGGAGAGCGGTTGGGCACCGTAAAGTTAACGGACGGCTGATGAAGATGTGCGTACATGGGCCATGTCAGAAGTTGCTCGTGATCCGCTTTATCGTCGCCACCGCTTTCCCGCTGAGATCATTGCGCACGCGGTATGGCTCTACTTTCGCTTTCCGCTCAGCCTGCGCATGGTTGAGGACATGCTGGCGGCCCGCGGCATCATCGTCACGCATCAGACCATTCGAAGCTGGGCGGAGAAATTCGGACGGCATTTCGCCCGGGAGATCAAGCGACGGTCAGCCGGCTGCCTGGGCGACAAATGGCATCTCGACGAATGTGTGGTGGCCATCAATGGCAAGAAGCAGTGGCTCTGGCGTGCGGTCGATCAGGACGGCTTCGTCCTCGACGTACTGGTGCAAAGCCGCCGAAATGCCAAGGCGGCAAAGCGTCTGATGCGTAAGTTGCTGAAGGCTCAAGGGCGGACACCACGGGTCATGATCACCGACAAGCTCCGATCCTATGATGCCGCCAGGCGCGACCTCATGCCCGGTGTCGAACACCGGTCGCACAAAGGCCTCAATAATCGAGCGGAAAATTCGCACCAGCCGACCCGACGACGCGAAAGGACCATGAAACGCTTCAAGTCGGCACGCCAGCTTCAGCGGTTCGTTTCCATCCATGATCCGATTGCCAACCTGTTCCACTTTTCCCGCAATACGTTGTCATCGGCTCAACATCGAGACCTGCGTAACGCCGCCATGCAAATCTGGAACAAAATCGCGTGTGTCGCCCCAGCCTGACAGCCGTCCCGGCCAGCTATCGCTGCATCAATCCGCTGATAACTTTACAGTGCCCTGGTCACAGGGACAAGGCAGCGATGCTCGATGCCGAACCAACGCTTCCAGTGGGGGAAATTGAGAGTGCGGACATTCGTGGTGCCGCCATCCACCTGATCACGCAGCAAGGCTTCGAAGTCGACCTGCTTGCCCTTGGCGCGCAGTTTTTCGGCCTTCTTCTCAGCTTCTTTCTTGAGGGCGAATAGCGGGGAGGGGAGACCCCAGCGCGCATGGACCAGTTGCTTCTTTCCGTCGGCGGTGTTGCGGACGATCGGCCCCATCTGATCGGGGTTCATCTGGTAGGCCGGCATCAGGTTGATCAGGCTTTCGGCGTCCTGGGCCCATTTGGCGACCCAGTCCTTGTCTTCCATGCGATACAGATTGCACATAGCAGGCCATCTACTTTGCTCGAGCTCAATGGAGGCAATCTAGCGGATTGCGCTGATTTCGCTAGCCGAGCCGGAAGACGTCTGCATTGTCCTGGCGCTCTCGCAGGCCCTTGTAGGATGGATGGCGAAGTTTCCCGTCTGTCGACCAGGCGCGAAACTCGATCTCGGCAATGAGCGTAGGCTGGACCCAGATAACATCGGCACTTCCGGAATAGGGCAGAGGCGGCTGCTTTCGCTTCCATCGCAGCGTGTCCAGCATCTTCCGCAGCCTGATGATCTCGGCTTGCCTGAAGCCCGTGCCGACGCTTCCGACGTGGACGAGGTCGGCTCCGCGGTAGGCGGCGAGCACCAAAGAGCCGAAGGCGGCAGGGGACGCTGTCGACCTCTCATAGCCGACAATGAAGAAGGCCTCGCTCTGGACGCATTTGACTTTCACCCAATCGCCGGTTCGGCCGGAACGATAGGGCCGATCGAGGTGCTTGCCGACGATGCCTTCCAGGCCGAGGCGGCAGATATGCTCCAGGAGGACAGTCGGTTCGGCATCGAGTGTTTCCGATAGCCGAATGGAGCCGGCTTCATCATTGTTTGCGACGTTTAACGTGTCCTCGAGAAGGTGCCGTCGGGACCGGTATTCGACACCGCGCAGATCGTGGCCATCAAGATAGATAAGATCGAAAGCGTAAAGGACGGCGTCGGAGGCACGGTTGCCGGTTTGTTTGCCGGATGCGCCCAGCGATTGCTGCAGCAGCCCGAAATCCGGCCGGCCCTCTTCGTCGAGCACAACCGCCTCGCCATCGATGATCATCGTCGCCGACCCGAGCGCTCGGGCGGCCTGCTCTATCGCCGGAAACCGATGCGTCCAGTCATGTCCGCCACGCGTGAGGATCCGGATCCCCCGCGGTTCGATATGAACGGCAAGGCGATAGCCATCCCATTTCAGCTCCCAACTCCATTCGCTTCCCTTCGGGGGATGAGACTTCAATTGCGCCAGCGCAGGCTCGACGCGCTCAGGCATGGGATCGAAAGGGAGCTGTGGCTGGGCTGGATTTCGCTTGCCTCGCGGCCGGGAACGGATCGGGGCCTCGGTGTCACGAAGGAGGGGCTTTGATCTCGGAGGCTTCTTCATGCCGGGAGTTCAGCAGAAAAATCTTAAAGACACTGTGACGATGCCGACTTGTCCCCGCAATTCACACAAAGGGATTAGCGATCGCAGACGCTCGGAAAAAAATCTGCAGGCCGCTATTCGGCTGATTCCCATGGGTATTCTGCTGATTTCTAATGTTCAGGATAATATTCCCATCCCTCAGGTCGCTTGACTCTTTAATTGCCTCGGAACAGAAAGAGAACATCCGCATTTGTCTGACATGACGTCGGCCGACAACACGACCTTGAAGGGAGCCGTGAACGATGACTGCTGCCCGTGAAAGGGTGATTTCCGATCTGCGCGAGCGCATCGCCTCGCTGGAGGGCGTGTCAGCCATGAAGGCTGGCTGTCTGTCCTTCGGCGTGCCGGAAATCGACTCTGTCCTGCCGGGACGTGGTCTGGCCCATGGCGCGTTGCACGAATTTGCCGGCGGCGGGTCGGGCACGGTGGATGGTGCGGCGGTGGCCCTGTGTGCGGCGGGGATAGCAGCGCGGACCAAAGGTCCGATCGTCTGGTGCCTGACGCGTCCCGATCTGTTCTTTCCTGCGCTCGCCGAGGTCGGTCTCCATCCCGACCGGGTGATCTTTGTCGAATCAGACAGGGAGGAGGACGTCCTGGCAAACATGGAGGAAGGGCTGTCCTTTGGCGGGCTCGGCGCCGTCGTCGGTGAACTCGTTCGCCTGCCGATGGTCAGCTCGCGCCGGCTGCAGTTGGCGGCTGAGCGAACAGGCACGATGGCGCTCGCCGTCCGACGCTGGCGACGGCAGACGGAGGCCAATGATTTCGGGCAGCCGACGGCGTCGACCACGCGGTGGCGGGTGAGCGTCATGCCGTCGGAGGAATTGCCAGTGCCGGGTGTCGGACGAGCCCAATGGTTGCTGGAATTGATGCGCGTGAAAGCGGGTGAATGTGCTGAGTTTCTCGTGAGGGCGTGCGATGACAAGGGTCGTCTCGATCTATCTTCCGGATCTGCCGACGGATCGNATGTGCTGAGTTTCTCGTGAGGGCGTGCGATGACAAGGGTCGTCTCGATCTATCTTCCGGATCTGCCGACGGATCGCATTCGTCGCGCCGATCCGTCTATTCCGCCTGAACAGGCGATCGCCGTGATCGCCAGGAGCGGCTCGAAACGCTGGGTATCGGCTGCCGACGCCGCCGCCCGAAAAGCCGGCGTGCATGTCGGCATGCCGGCGGCGAAAGCACAGGCGCTGTTCCGCGGCCTGATGCTGGTCGATGCGGATCCTGCAATGGATGCCGCAGCACTCGAACGCATTACGCTTTGGGCGCTGACGCTCTATTCCCCGATCGTCGCAGTCGATGGGACCGACGGGATCGTCATGGACACGGAGGGTGCCGATCACCTGCAGGGCGGCGAGCTCGCCATGATGTCGAAGATCGCCAATCAGTTCCTGGCCAAAAAACTCACTCCCCGTGTCGCGATCGCCGACACCTGGGGTGCAACACACGCCTGCGCCCGCGCCATCAGCCGCGAAACGGTCATCGTGCCTTCAGGTGAGACTGTTCGCGCCGTCGAAAAGCTACCGATATCGTTGCTGCGCCTTTCCGGGAAAGTCGTCAGCGATCTGCGCACGCTCGGTTTCCAGACAATCGGCGAATTGGCCAATACGCCGCGCGCGCCGCTGACGCTTCGTTTCGGTCCGGAGATTGGCCGGCGGCTGGACCAGATGTTCGGCCGCGTCCCTGAACCGATCGATCCGATCCGCACCGCCGAGCTCGTCGAGGTGAGCCGCGCCTTCGCCGAGCCGATCGGTGCTGCCGAAACCATCAACAAATATGTCGGCCGTCTGGTCGTGCAACTGATCGAGGAGCTGCAGAGGCGCGGCCTTGGTGTTCGGCGCGCCGACCTGATCGTCGAAAAGGTTGACGGTACGCGGCAGGCAATCCGCGCCGGCACGGTGAAGCCAGTGCGCGATGTTGCGTGGCTGACGAAATTGTTTCGCGATCGAACGGAGAAGATCGAGCCCGGCTTCGGGATCGAGAAGCTCACTCTGGTTGCGGTGATGGCTGAGCCGCTGGAGGAGCGCCAGAAATCCTCCTCGCTGGTCGAGGACGAGATAAAGGACGTCACACCGCTGATCGATATCTACGGCAACCGCGGCCAGCGTGTGTATCGGGTGGCACCGGTTGCCTCCGATGTGCCCGAGCGCTCCGTCCAGCGCATCAGTCCTGCTGCCGATCCGGTCGAGGTCACCTGGGTCAGCCATTGGCGCCGGCCGGTCCGGCTGCTGGCCCGTCCCGAGTTGATCGAGGCAATTGCCTTGCTGCCGGACCGGCCGCCGAAGCCCCGGCAGAAGAAGATGTGGTGCATCGCCAAAATCGATGGCGAATATATTGCCCGGATGGAGGATCTCCTCGATCTTTACGCCGAGCCGAGTGATCCTAAGCGGCCAGTCGTCTGCTTCGATGAAAGTCCGATCCAGCTCATCGGCGAGGTGCGCGTGCCTATCGTCCAGAAACCGGGGAAGCGATACCGCTACGACTCCGAATACAAGCGCAATGGCATGGCCAATCTCTTCATTATGGTAGACGCCAATAGGTCATGGCGCAAGGTCAAGGTCACAGATCGGCGCGCCAACGAGGACTTCGCCGTCTGCATGCGCGACCTCGTCGACCTCGATTATCCCGACGCCAACCGGGTCCGTGTCGTGACGGATAACCTAGCCGAGGCGCGTCGATCTTGCGACGTCTGGAATTCCACTACACGCCCCGCCAAGCGAGGTGGCTCAATATGGCCGAGATCGAGATCGGCGTCATGCGCCGACAGTGTCTTGACCGCCGCATCGACAACCGCGACTTGCCCAAATCCGAGTTTGACGCCTGGGAGCGGCGTCGAACCGAAAGTGGCGCTCAAATCCGATGGATGTCCTCGACAGACCAAGCCCGCGAAAAGATGGCAAGTCTTATCCAATACCTTTGTTCAACGACTCATAATCTCTGGGACGTCACACTAGCGGCGCACGCATGAGACCTTCGGGAGGGCGTAGCCCGAGCGGCGGCCTCATGTGTGCGCGGCGATTTTCTGAAGAGGTGAAATTACTTTGCCCATGTAGGCCTCCTGCCTCAATTTAGGGGAGAAGGCGTCTACAAATCTAGGGGCTATTCATACATCGATTGTCTCACCGTCCTTACATGGAGACGACTGCAAGGCTCTGAGGCGATGTTTCGAGCGACTTGAGCTTTGCTCTCGCCGCCTCAATCATGTTCTGATATACATCAGCAAGTGACTGATACTGAACAGGATCCAGCCTGTTATTTTCGAGCTGGCTCAGCAAATCCTCGCTCTTCTGAACGAAGGCCGTAATCTGGTCTTCATAGAGCTTCGTAATCATAATTGACGCCTGCTGTGAAGCTTCCTGCTCGGAGAAATGCACTTCAAAAGTGTACATGTACTCGCTTATCGAATCGCTATTGAAAAATTCGGTCGATTTGAACGAGTCTGCCGAAATCGCTGCGAATAGCCGGAAACCGTTGCCGAGCGGCTCGGTTTTTAGTTCGGTATTGTAAGAGTCCGTTCAAGAAAGCGGATATCGAGCGAGCCTTCTTGTCATTAGCTTGATCATAGCGGTCTGAATGAAGGCGAGGCTTGTGCCAGAGAAGCGCTCGAAATCCTTTGCCATTCGGCGGTTTATGCCGAGCCACGCCAACGTCCGCTCGACGATCCATCGCTTCGGGAGCACCTGAAAGCCGGCCTGATTGCGTTTGACGATTTCCATCGATCGCGGACTGGCCTCTTCGACTGTCGGGCCCTGATACCCGCCATCGCCGCAAATTTTCTCGATGAATGGAAAGCGGTTGACGAGCCTGTCGAAAACAAGTGCTGCTCCATCACGATCCTGAATACCTGCCGAATGAACCTCCGCTTTCAGAAGCATGCCCAGGGTATCAACCAGAATGTGCCGCTTGCGGCCCTTGATCTTCTTGCCTGCGTCGTATCCGATATCGAGACGGGCATCTGGGCCGGTCTTCACCGATTGGCTATCGATGATGGCAAATGACGGCTGTTCTTCGCGCCCCTCAAGCCGCCGCGTCCGGCAGTAGAGCGCGTCATGGATACGACGCCACGTCCCGTCCCGGCAGAACCGCTTGAAATAATGATAGACCGTGCTCTTCGGTGGAAAATCATGCGGCAGCAATGCCCATTGGCAGCCTGACTGCAGCAGATAGAAAATCGCGTCCATCACCGCCCGAAGCGACGTCTTGCGTCGGCGGCCCAGTCGAGGCTGCCTTGGCATAAAGGGTTCGATCAGGCCCCACTCACGGTCAGTCAGATCGCTTGCGTAGCGCATGCGGCTTCTGTCATGATGACGCCGGGTGAAGGGTGTCCAGGCCATTCGATCTCTCCGTATTTGTCGCAAAATACAAAGAATCTGATTGCCGCCCTTCACTCAACCCCACGACCGCCAGCCATTCTTGAACAGACACTTAGCTACCTTTGATGCAGCACGCAACGCGCATGGCTGTGAGATTGGGAGAGGAATGTTTGCCTTCACCCCAGGCGAACCGTTGCCTGGGCACGCGCAGCCAAAGCACACTTCCCGCCGCCTATGGACTTCCGATCGTCGCGCAACGAACGGCAGCATGCAGGACTCGATCAAGAGCGGGCAAACGACTGAATTGGGGCGCAAAGCGGGCATTGGCGACACGCGAACATAGGTCCGGTGCGGGTCATGGCGGAGAATTGATCCGGAGCAAGCGAGCTTCCGCTTAGCGTCGATTCCGGCCGCCTGGTTTTCGCAAAGGCCTGGATTAAGGCGACTGTTTTGCGTCTGATTTTTGCACCGTCCCACAATAGGCTTTCGCGACCACCGCAACCATGGCGGTTGCTGCGGCGTATTTCTGACCCAGCCCATGGGGCTATCCGCTTGCTCGAATTCTGAGCCTGAGCGCATTGAGGTATACCCAATTGAGCCAAGCAAGAAGTCATGACAGTACGCATCGCCAGGATATACCTCCGCGTCAGTTCCCAGGAACAGGATCTTCAGCGACAGGAGTCGATTATCGACGATGCCAAGATTGCCGGGTTTTACATCGCCGGCGTCTACCGCGAAAAAGCCTCTGGCGCTCGCGCCGACCGACCGGAGCTGCTGCGGCTGATCGCAGACCTTCAGCCGGGGGAGGTCGTCATTGCCGAAAAGATCGATCGCATAAGCCGTCTTCCATTGCCAGAAGCCGAAAGGCTGGTCGCGAACATCCGAAACAAAGGTGCAAGGCTCTCCGTGCCAGGCGTAGTGGATCTCAGTGACATAGCGGCCGGCGCTGATGGCATTGCCAAGATCGTACTCGAGTCCATTCAAGACATGCTTTTGAAACTGGCACTGCAAATGGCTCGAGACGATTTCGAGGATCGGCGCGAACGCCAGCGGCAAGGCATCGATCTGGCGAAGAACAATGGGAAATATGCCGGTCGCCACGCCGACAAGGCGACGCATGATCGGATCGTTGCCTTGCGTTCGGGCGGCAATAGCATCGCGCGAACCGCGAAGCTGGCTGGCTGTAGCGAAAGTCAGGTCAAACGGGTCTGGGCCAAACATCAGCGAGATAGGGCTGGGGGTCTGTCTGTTTGATCTGAGGGTCCGCAATAGGTGTCGAGAGCCGAAATCCAAATTGAGCTCGTGCAGGAATTTCAGCTTACCGTTGCGCCTGCAGGTGAAATCGGAAATAACTCAGTGCGC
The DNA here is from genome assembly GCF_900169785.1 of Rhizobium sullae. Taxonomy (GTDB): domain Bacteria; phylum Pseudomonadota; class Alphaproteobacteria; order Rhizobiales; family Rhizobiaceae; genus Rhizobium; species Rhizobium sullae. The sequence goes on along the minus strand of NZ_FWER01000051.1, from coordinate 37,416 downwards.
GAATTACAGGCCGGGGGGCGTCTCTTGAAAATAATCAATTGCGGTAAAGGTCTACACGAGCGGGAGGTCAAAGGCATCTCCATGTTAATGGGACTACCCCCCCATTGGTATGCATTCACCAATCTTGACTTAGCCAACGCTCCGGGAACAAGCCGGGAAATTGACGTCATCATGGTCATCGACGACCGTATCCTGGTTGTTGACCTCAAGGACTGGAAGGGTCCTATCGAGAGCCGTGACGGACACTGGTTCAACGGAGGCCGTGATCACGGACCATCGCCGGTCGCCAAAATCGCACAGAATGCCCGAGACATATATCTGCAGCTCCAGACGCACTTGAAGCGTCATTCGAAAGGCGGATCGGTTATCATTCCGCGAGTTCAAGGAATGGTAGTGCTGACGAACTGCAAGGACCTCAGCGGCATTGCCGAGACGGAGGTCCGCATGGTCATGGACATTGCCAACTTCGTGTCGACGCTGAAACACGTCCCGAGACGGATCGAGACTTTCGGCAAGGCTCCCCCTCTCGGCCCGCTCACCGCCCCAGAGTGGAAGGATCAGTTTTCAAAGTTCTTCAACGTTAGTAAGGGGGTCTTCGTCCCCGGACGCCGCACTTACGGTGGCTTCTTCGCGACCTCCGATGCGCCTGTTTTCGAGCACCCACATGCGATCTATTCCGAGTTCGAGGCCAGCGATGAGCGTCAGTCGCCAACCCTTGGCATCCTGCGCTTATGGGACTTCACCAAAGCCGATCAGCGCTTCCAATCCGAAGAAGGGCGAACGGAGATCGCTGGTCGAGAGCAGGAGGTGATTGCCTATCTACAGGACCGGTGCGAACGCTGTGACGAGGTGATCATCGATGGACGGACGCGCGATCCCAACTTCAGTGTCCGTTACTGGGAAGTGTTTGACCGGAGACGTCGTCTTCATCGCCTAATGGAGTTCGCCGGAACCGAACTGGCCGAACTCACGCGGGGAGAACGTATCGAACTCGCGAGACAGCTTCTCGCTGCGGTCGATGCCTTGCATCTCGCGGAGGCCGCCCACCTAGATTTGGGCCAACATAGCGTATGGGTACAGCGCCCCTCAACAGTACGGCTGTCCCATCTCATGGCCGCGAGCTATCCGCAAATTAAGTCGCTAGGTGGAGACCGATACCAGTTTCTCGCGACCGATCGGCTACCTGAGGACGAGTTTGGTGACGTGGGGTCATCGAAGCAACGCGACGTCTTTTTAGTCGCCGCAGCGGTCCACCGCATCCTATTGGGTGCACCGCCTGCCTCCCCGAACGGCTGCCCCGAATGGACAACGGACGCCGACGCGGGAGCGGAGTTCGCCGAACTCCACGACTGGTTCGCCAAGGCGCTCGCATGGGTTCCAAAGGAACGGTTTGAGAGTGCCGGTGACGCCCTGGCGGCATTCAACGCAGCCACAGCTATCCGGCCAAGTCCGGCAGAGGTGCTGGAGGGACTTGAACGCCACCGGCACGAGATTCGCAGCCAAATGCAGCTCTTCCAAGCATATCCGCCATCCGAGGTGCTACGCGACGACGAGACGCGTATGCTTTGGCGCTCGCGTAAGGACGAAACCGACGTCTTAGTAAAGGTCTGGAAGCGCGCGTCATGGGGTGACCAGCAACGAGAGGGAGCACGCATCCTAGACTTCCTCGACCGCCTAGCGGAGCTGGCAGCCGTACAACCCGCGGGCTGCGCGAAAGTGCTCGACTCTATATGGCTCGGCGACGCTATCGTCTTGGTGCAAGAATGGGTCGACAAGCCAGATCTAGACCGCGTTCTCAAGGGCCCAAATGAGGTTTGGGATGAGGAGGCTCGTCTCGCTTTAGTCACCGCGCTGGCGGAGCGGATCAGCGATCTGCACGCGCTCAGACTCGCGCATGGCGATCTCAAGCCTGCCAATATCCTCGTCGACCCCGCTGCGCCCAGCGAACCAATTATTGTAGACCTCGTGGATTTCACTGCTGCGGGCGACGGCGAGCCATTTACGACCAAGTACGCCCCCGAGTTAGGCGGTCGATACGAACGAGATTGCTACGCCATCACGGTCATCGCGGATGAGCTATTGGGGCTGATGGGTTCGGCCGCGTCAAAGCGAGTTACGGCCGCGATCGAACATATTCGCGCTGACGAACCGCCAAACGCCACGCTGCTTCCTCTACTTGACGCACTCCGGCACGATGATGCGCCGTCTGAGAAACATGAGGCGATCACTCTCGTCAGCCCTTTCGTGGCGCCCGGTCCGCTCCTGCCCGACGAGGGCTTCTACTATCTACGACGGGCTCAATGGCGCCGCGCCCTAATCATCCGGGGCGCTTGCGAGGAAATCGAGGTCGAGCTCAATGTAGAAGGCGCACCCTTTCGAATTCAGCGACGCTCGCTCGACCAGGCTAGAATACGCACCTTGGCCCGTTTTGAGTTCGGACATCTCGACGGGCGTATCATGGTCGAGGATGGGCCGGTCGGAGACCTCTCTCAGGTCCTTCCGGTCCTTCAGCGGAGCGATGTCGTGGAGGCGCTCGCGCCTGCGTCGACTGGGCCTAAGAATGCGGTGACGGCAGAGGAGGAGCAAAGCGAGCAGGATACTGGCGCAGGTGGACCGCCAGAGGACGATCTAATTGAGGCAATCGCCGCGGAACCTCCGCCGACAGGACAGATCGACGTCGCACAGCTGTGGGATGTTCTGGTCGACGCCGAGCGCGAGCTCATCACTTACGGCCAAGTCACCGAGGACAGCATCCTCGACCGCTCAGTTAACCGGCATAAAGTGCATTTCGACCTTCTGAGTGGGTCCTTCGACTACAACCGGCGCGACCGCGTGCTGGTGGAGAGGGAAGACCCCCGTGGGAACTGGCGTCCGGTAGCCCAGCTTGACCTCCAGCGGTCCAAGCCCGATACGCTGTACCTTGAGAACGCCCGGTTCGAACCAAAAAACGGCACCCCACTCGTCCAGCTCGGCGACGAACTGCGGTTCCGCAGCCATTTCGAGGAGACCAGCCTCGATCGACGCCAGTCTGCAGTTAAGCGAATAACCGGGAGAACCTCCCGCACACGCAACCTCATCAGCATCCTAGATCCTCGCACAAGCACACAGCCCCTGCTGCTTTCCGACCGCATCCAGCCGGAGGAGCTGAAGGATCGCTACGGATTGAACGACAAACAAGCGGAGACGCTCTCGGCGGTGCTCGCCACGCGCCCGTTGGCCCTAGTGCAGGGACCACCCGGAACAGGCAAGACGGTCTTCATAGCGGCGCTGGTACATGCGGCCCTTACCTCGGGTCTAGCCCGGAACGTACTGCTCGCCAGCCAGGCGCACGAGGCGGTGAACAACGCCGCCGAGGCCGTGCTCAAGCTGTTCGCCAGGACTGGTGAGGCCCCTAGCATTCTGCGCGTGGGGAATGAGAACGTCGTCTCGGAGCGACTTCTTCCTTTTCATGTTCAGCGCGTCGAGCAGCTCCAAAAGGACCGTTTCCGCGCCGAAATGCGGGAACGGCTTGCAGTCGCGGCGCGCGGGCTGGGCATTCCGGATGAGCTAGGCTCCATGCTGAGCCATATCGAGCTTGCGATCCGGCCCGTGGCAGCGCGTCTTGCCGCAATCAGTGGCGAGGACGGCACGGAGCAGCGGTCTACTGCGCTGCGCCAGACAATCAGTCAGCAGCTGCTACCGCTGGGCGTTGATGAGCGTATCGCGATCGAAACGCCATTTGATCGTATAGTGAGCGACGTGGTCTTGGCCTGTCTCAAGACCCTCCCGCAAAGCGACCGACCGAGCGCCGACCGCGTCGCAAAGTTCCAAGCTGCGGCCGCGCTCGCACGTGACTTCGTCGGCACCGTGTCCACGGAGCAGCGAAGTTTCGAGACATTTCTCGCAGGCACGCGGCAGATCGTGGCCGGAACGTGTGTGGGTCTTGGGCGCTCGGCGCTAGGCCTCACCTCCACGCCTTTCGATCTCGTCATCGTCGACGAGGCGGCGAGGTGCACTGCAAGTGAACTCGCGGTACCAGTTCAGGCGGGCGGATGGATCGTCCTCGTCGGCGATCACCAGCAACTCGAGCCGCAGCATCCCGAGTCGCTCGTAGACGAGGTTGCAGAGCGCTTGGACATCGGTGTGGCCGAGGTAGCGCGCAGCGACTTCGAGCGGGTCTTTGAGACGCGCTACGGCCGGGAGGCTGGGCACACACTCGAGCAGCAATATCGAATGCTGCCTCCGATCGGCGAGATCGTGTCAGAGAGCTTCTACCACGGCAAACTAAGGCATGGCCGCGTGGAGCCTATAATCGACCCGCCCGCGCTCCCGCCAGAGCTATCCCATGCCGTGACCTGGATCGACACCTCACCAGTCGGGGAGCGAGCCAAACAGGCCGATCCCAACCAGCGCAAGAGCCTCACAAATCCGTTCGAGGCCGACTGCATCGTCGCGCTTCTGAGGCGCTGGAGCGAGTGCCAGTCTTTTCTCGACTGGCTCGAGGGTCCAAGGCCACACTCGCACGCGATTGGCATCATCTGCGCCTATTCCGCCCAGCGCGATTTAGTTCGGCGGAAAATCAGCCTAGCGCCGATCCATCCGACACTCCGCACTGCACTTAAGGTAGACACGATCGACAGCTACCAAGGCAAGGAGAATCCAGTCGTCATTGTTTCGCTCGTGCGGAATAACTGGGAAGGGCCAAAGGAGGAAGGTATTCGCACGATCCGCCCGGGCTTTCTCGCCAAGCCGAACCGCATCAACGTTGCTATCAGCCGTGCCATGGACCGCTTGGTCATTGTTGGAAGCCGCAGCCGATGGGAGCCGGGAGGCCCCATGTCACGAATAGCTGGGGCGTTCGCAACGAAGATCGACCAAGGGCAGGCGGCCGTACTGGCGTCGGACCAGCTCGTGGATGGGAAGACCAAGTATGAAACTGCCGAACTATCTAGTGACAGCGTGGTGGAGACCGCAAAATGACGGAGAAACCGAGTAATAAGCACACCGCTCGCCCCGTGCGCGAAGGCCTCATTGAGGAAAATGAGGACGGTTCTCTTACGCTTGTCATACACGACCTCACCCTACCCTGTCGCAGCTTTCTCGTGGAGCACAAGGTTGCGGAGGTGGGGAAGGTCTCAGTCACAGCTGAATTCCTGCTCCGGTTCGTCCGGACCATGGGCACCTGCACCGAAGACGCTGTCCAGGCGTTTTTCGGCTACAACCGCCGCGAAATGGCCTACGTTCTCAACGAGGTCGAAGAAGCAGACTATATCCGGCGTGTCGACGGCCGGCTGACGCTGACAACGACGGGGCATACCCTCTTCCGCCCCGGGAGCGACGAGCCGCTCATCTACGAGGTCGAACGCAAGACGACCCGCGTCGGCTTCGACCTGATATCCCTCGCCCCCGCCGTGAAGCGATACCTCAGCTATTTCGAGGCGAACCTGCCCGAGCTTCCGCTCGAGAACCAGGAGCAGGTCAGCTCGGCAACGGATCGGGTGCCGGCATCCTTTCGCAGGTTCTTCCGCGAGTTCGCGCCGAGCGTCGATCCAACTGCAACAGCCAGGCGCTCGCTTTACTCAATCGATACAGTCACTGCGAAGGAACGGTTCTCCACGATAGTCAGAGTGCGCCTGGTATCGAGCGGATTGAAGCCATCTCAGGCCGAAATCGACCTGTCGGAGTGGTACTCAGAATACGAACTGGCCGACCGCGAGGCGATCGCCCGTGCCATAGCCGTCGTCGTCGACCGCATGGCCATCACCTCTCGGGAGGATGACTCGGAAGCGTACCAGTTGCTCGTTAATCTCGCACCCGAATATTTAAAGGAGTGGACTAGGCGCGACGGCCTGAGCGTGCAGCGCTTCTACCGCCACGCTTTCACCGGTCAAGGCGACGTGCGTGCGGACCGTCAGACCACCCCCGTAGTAGGCAACCTTTTCACACCGGAGAACGCCCGTCGTCTGTTCGAGGTGGCCTCCTACGGCCTGCGCCGGACCAAACAGGTTGCCGCGCCGATTTTTTGGGTCGTCCCACAGGTTCCGCTTTGGGGCAGCACCGTCATCCTGTCCGAAGTAATCGACCAGCTCCGGGACCGGGTGTTGCGCACCAATCACGACTTGACCACTCCCCAGCCGGTCGAGGCGGTAGCGCTCACCGTCGGCCGTCCGGAGCGTTGGCTCAAGGAGGCATTCGATCATTGCCATCAGTCAGAGGTGCGCGTTTTCCCCAACGGCTTCGAAATGCTACTGGTCCCCGGAGCGTTCGTCGCGGCCACAGTGCACGCACCGATCGGACAACACTCGGGACTCTCGGTCCCGCTCGGCTTCGTCAGCTTCGACGAGCGAGTGGTCGCGCGCGCCACCGACCTACTCGAGACGATGTCATCATCCTTCAGGCTGGGAGAGGCGTTGAACCGCCGACTAGCCGCTTCAGCCGTATTGCTCTCGGAGGAATGAAGGGAAGGGACTATCCACCAGTCGCGACAACGGACAGGTCGAAAGCAGCCCCAAACGGCCTCTCAAAGCGTTAAAGAGCGCCGAGGTCCCAAGTCGCGGGCGGTCACCTCTGTAGGGTATTAGAGTCCCAAAAAATGCAACCTAGATCACGCAAAGAACGATAGCTCGCCATATTGATCCTCGTTTGCAGAATCGGCATTAGAAGCTCGCCACAGTGACATAGAATTAGCCAGCCTATGCAACCGCACGTCAGCCTCCGTGCGGTTGGTCCGATTGTTCAACCAAATTTTCAAGTCACTGAGAGGGAAGAAAGGGCGCTGCCCTCTCTCCCCCACAAGCAGAAAACCGGCCTTCCCCATGCTTCGGCCTTCGGCCTGCAGCACCGCCGGCGTCCGCGTTGCGGACACCGGTCGGCCCTACGGGTGGGTGATCCCCCTTCCGGTTTTCAGCTTGTCCCCCGTTCTCCCGGTCCTCGCCGGACGGGCAGGGGCAGGACGAGGCCTGCCCTGCCTTCCACTGGAAGGAAAAGAAAGGGGGCCGCTTGAAAAGGAGCTGAATGCGGCATGGTTGAAGCGAGGATTGGTGTTGCTGGGCTCAGCCTGGCCGAAATTACAGAGCAGCACTTGGCGGCGCAAAAGGCGGCGGCGGATGCGGTGCGAGAGTGGGATGACCGTCGCGCGGCCGGCGAAGTCAGTAGCGTTGCCTATGCGAGCGCATTGTTGGCAGTGGCGACGGAAGAGGCGAAAGCCCGTCGCATCGTCATGGAATATCAGCCACTCGATTACCAGGAATCAATTCGAAAGCTGACTTATATCTCGGCATTCCTAATCGCCACTGAAGTCAAGCTTGAGGAAAACGAAATGGCAGCGGTCATGGAAGCGACTGCGCCGTTCGGGTGAGCTATTATGAGGATGGCGAACTGAAGAGAGCCCGCGCCGCGGGCTTCTTTTTTAGTAATAGTGCATGGCTTGCCAGCCGGTAGGCGTTTTGGCGAAGCCGACGACACCTGACTGAGCGTCGCGGCCCGGCTTCCAAGTGATATCGACAGCACACGAAACACCCGGTCCCATTGTATTCGTCTGGCATTGCCCGATAGCCAGCGTAGCGGATGGAAAGCTGGGCTTTACCTTCCTGAAGGCGGTATTGGCCTCATCTGCCGAGGGAATTTCAAGATTCGTCGAAGTCGATCGTGGTACTGCGGCTTGTTCTGGAACAGGGCAGAGGGATGGATCAGCCTTGATGAAAGCAGCAATCACCTCCTTAGAGACGACTTCGACCTCTTTGGATGACGTTGACGTTGCAAACCAAGTGCCGCCGACGCCGGCCACCAGGCCAACGCTGGCTGCGATCGTGAGTAGAACATTCTGATTCATGCGGGATCCTCGCGTTGTCAGGTGTTGAGGTTAAACCAGAAGCGCTCCTTGACGCCCTTGTCGTTCGGGATGTCGAAGAACCACGGATTTTCGCGGCGCGGACGAGGAGTTGCGACTTCTTTGATGCAGCGCTTGTCGCCGCCGCTCTCGTTAAAGCGACGATAGCCTTGATCCCGACGTTCCTTGCAAACATCGACGGTCTTGACGCATTGGTCTGGTTCGCCGCGAAACCCGTCGCGATGTTCCCTGTAACCGACTTTGGTACCTGCAGGGCAATCTTCGTATTCTTCCCGACCTGGTTCGCCGGCTTTCGCCTGGTGGCAGACGGGCCAATCGAATCCCGGCTTCGCCATTGCGCTGATAAGCTTCTTCATCGGCGGTACACAGTAGGGAACGCCCTGCCAGGACGGGTTTTGCGAGGCCGCGCACAGGAGAACTTGGCACCCCCAGGATGCATCTTGCGCTTTGGCAGTGGCAGGAAGGAACGCAACGGCGGCGAGGCCGGCGGCGGCATAAAGCAGATGTTTCATGTCAGGTGGTCCTCTCGATGAGTGCTGAAGGCATCCGATCGATGACCAGTTTGTCGATCGGAGTGAGGTGCTGCGCTCGATCGCCCGCGGCGTAAATGACGGCGGCTATCAGCGCAAAAGCAGAGAACCAGAAGATTCCGATGCGGAAGAGCAACGGCTGATTGGGAATATCGCGACAGAGCGGAGGGAAGGCGAAAAGCCCAACCAAAAAGCTGTCTAGGGCGAGATGGCGTTGATCGTGAAAGAAGATCGAAACGATCAGGATCAACACGGCCAGAGGTGCATGAACCCACCAGATTTTTGCCGAGAAGATGATCAGAGCAAACGACAAGGGAATGGCGAGCAGGAGGCTCGCCAAGGGATCGTTTGCGAAGGAGATCGCAATATGGGCGAAGTCCGGCAACTATCGGTCTGTCCTCTTGGGCTTTTTCCGAGCGTCGACGAAGGGAGGCGATATCTCGCTTTCACGTTCGGCAAGGAGGTTGAAATCAGCGATTGGGCGACGGTCGAGTGTTTTGTCGACGGCTTTCCGGCGCCATTCGTTCATGTCGAGGACGTAGGTCGCCCACATGCCATAGCGCGCCGCCATCGCGTAATTCTGGTACGCTAGATACTGGCTGTTCGAAGGATAGGGCGACGCGATACGCGCCCAACCGACGCGCAGCATTTCGAGGGCAAGATCGCGGCCGCTGGCGATGCAGCGGGCGACTGGAGTGCCGTCCTGGCTATAGCCGACTACGGTGCACTCGATTGATTTGTTGCCGACGGTGCGCTTTAGCCAGGCTTTGGCGAGCGGTCCGCAAGGAACGGGCGCCGGGGCCATTGTCTGCTGACGGCTTTCCCATTTGGGATTGAGCGCCCATTGCGGCAGTTCGCATGCGTCAATGTCGGCCAAGCGAAGGCGTTGGGCGTATTGCGGATACCAAAGGGTCCGACCGTCCATGACGGCAACCCGGCCTTTGAACACCGGATGGATCGGCGCCGGAGCAACTGCCTGTTGCTCGCGGCGAGGCGGCACGGGGTTGGTGACAAGGTCAGCGGCGATCGCTGGCTGAACGATGGTGGCGACTACGGCTGCAGCGACTACATGTTTTTTCATTGTTTGGCTTTCTTGGCGCGCTCGTTGGCCTCTCTGCTCAAAAGGATGGCAGGGTGCTGGACATCCTCGAACTGCCACAGGCCTGCCCGCTTTACGCGGGCGTCCTGTTCGGCAACGGCATAAGGGGGATGAAACGGCAGACCGTCAGCGTTAAGCGCTGCAAAGGCGTATCCGCTCGTGATCATCATGGTGGCGAGGTCGAGCCGATCCTTGCCGACCATGGCATAGCAGACGACGAAGGATATGCCGTCGGTCTTGGCGATAGGCGCACAAACCGGCTTCGTGTCCTTGATGTAGGCGGCAAAGACGGCCAGCGAAGCATCGCCGCAGTCTCGCTTCTGCCCTTTCTTGTCGGTGTAGGAAGTGCCGCGCAAGCAGGACTGGACACCGTAGAGGCGGAAGCGCTGTCCATCAGCGACCCACGTTTCACCCGTTTCTAAGGTGACGCCCGGCTGAAGGTCGAAATAGCCAGCCGGCGCGGCATTTGCCATCGGGGGCAAGGCCGCCGCCAGAAGGATCAAAAGCCTTCTCATTGGCCTTTCACCCGTGGGTCAGCCCACATGCCGTAGCCCTGTTGTCCGATACGCTGGGCCTCGTCGAGATCTGATCGCTCGGGGGTGCCGTCCGGTTTTTTTGCCAACCGGAGCGCACCAAGCGACACAAGTTCATCCTCCAACATTTCTACAGAATCGAGGCTTCCTGGATAATTGTAGTAGCCGTAGCAAGTTGCATTTTGGACCGCTGAACTCTGTTCGCTGACGAACGCTCGGCAAAACAGTACTTTCGCCGATTTGAGCATCACTTGCAGTTCGCGTTCTGCAAATTCCTTGCAGGAACCGGAAAAATCTTCCTTGCGGTTCACCATGTCGCCATCACAGGGCTCGACACCGTACAGCCTAAGTGTGGTCTTCTCATCAACCTTAAAATCGGTTGGCGACACTGCTTTGTATCCGGTCGCGGATGCGTATCCCTTGCGATCCATGACCTTACCGGAGCCGTCATAGTATTCGACGACCAGCACCGTCTTACCGGGAGCAGCCAGCGACTTGATGTAGTCCTTGTTGATGTCCTCGACGGACAAAGCGGGTGTTGCCAGTACGCAACTTGCGAGTGCGGCGACTATGGTACGTTTCATTTTCTAGCCCTAACCATCTTGGTCATGTTGGATTCCCTGCAAGGAGGGGGTTTAAGTATGATGCAAAAACTTGTATCACTACACCAAATCGGTATCATGCATTAATGAACTTAATCCGTTTTCGCTACAATCTCAACACCGCAAGTTAAGCGGGGGACGATGGAAAAAAGGGCTAGAATTGCAGGCATTCCACCCGGGGCGGCGCTTATCGGCGCCGCTATGCTGGCCACTTTGGGTGCGGGCTTTAGCCAGGCGCAGGAAGTGCGAAAACAAGCCAATTTTGTAAGCAATCAAGGCACTTCTGCTCCCATTAATGAGACTGCAATCACCGCAATTTTCGAGAACCGCTGGCCTAGTTCTGAAAAAGATTTTGTCTTGGGCGCTGACGGGGTGGTCACATCCGAAGAAGCGCCCCGATCGGGGCCAAAGCAACATACCCCTATTGGTACAGTCACGCATGGTTTTGCATCCGAAGAGGATATGCAAAACATTGCCAATATGGATAACTCGCCGATTGGCGCAATTAGCCAAAATGGCGTTGTTTCTCCAGTCATTCACAACACTACTAGCGTGCAAGAGTGCGGCCCGTCTCCATTAAGTCCTACGGAAATCAAGAGCTTAGTGGTCGAGACGGCGCGTCGTCACAAGGTTGATGAAGTTTTTGCGACAGCCATTGCATGGGCTGAGAGCGGATTTGACCGAATCCGCAATTCGGACAAGGGCGCGCGTGGCCCGATGCAGCTCATGCCGGCTACCGCTGAAAGGTTCGGTGTGAAGGACGTTTGCGATCCGAAGCAGAACATCGAGGGCGGCATGAAGTACCTGCGGGTGCTTCTCGACGAGTTTCAAAATCCGCTGCTGGTTGCCGCTGCCTACAACAGTGGGGAGCAGCGAATTTACGAGCATGGCGGAATTCCACCGTTCAAGGAAACGGTCGGATACGTCGCCAAGGTCGTGAATTACCAGCTCGGCCTACCGATGCCGACAGCGAAAGGCAAGACGAGGTCGGCCGCTTCAGAGGCAGTCGCGGATGCGGGCGACAACAGCGATGTCGGTGTCATCGCCGTGAAGAAAACCGGCAATTTTGTCGGCGGTGTGATGCACTTTTAAAGGAGAGAAGTATGCAGATTGCAATGCAAACGGGGAAGTCTCAGGCGCTCAAGCTTGCAGCCCTGCTTGGAATCGTGGCGGCGGTCCAGATGGTCGGGGCCGACGTGGCACTGGCGCAAGGCACCGGCGGCAGCGGCGCATTCGGGCCGCTGCAGACGGCAGTACAAATGATCGTCGACTTTATCACCGGTCCCTTTGGCCGGTTGATCGCGATCATCGCTGTGATCGGCCTTGGCTTCCTTGCCTTTGCCGGTCGCCTGTCCTGGTTCACGGCTGGCGCGGTCGTAATCGGTATCGGTCTGGTTTTCGGCGCTCCGGCGATTGTCGACCAGATGATTTCAGCGGTCGGCCAGTAACCGATGAGTGAGTTCCAGGACGAAAAGCCAGCTCTGACGCCGTTGGTGATCGGGTTAACCCGTTCACCGACGCTTTGGGGCGTTCCCTACATGGCGGTCGTGATCGTCGTCGGCATTACGATCATCGGCTGGCTCGGTTCGAATTCCCTATGGGCGCTGCTGATAGCTCCCGTGGCTTACCTCGTCCTGTTCTCGCTCTGCACCTGGGACAACAAAATCCTCGAAGTGCTGCAGGTGGCGTCTCGCAAGACGCCTCGCACGCCTAACAAGCGCTTTTGGGGAACCAACTCGTATGGGCCATAACCTATGCTGAAAGTCGTCAGAGAAGAGCTTGGATTTGGAAAGGTCGCCAATAATGAGCGGCCAATGTCGACTCATATTCCATACCTGCGGCATGTTTCGGATACGGTCATAGGGTTGGAAAACGGGTCGCTGCTCAGCGTCATCAAATTGGATGGCCTGTTCTTTCAGACGGAAGACCAGGCTGAACTTAATATGCGCTCGGTCGTGCAAAACACGATGATCCGGGCACTCGGCTCTAGCCGATTTTCACTCTGGTCTACCGTGATCCGGCGAGAGGTGGAAACCGAGATCGGCGGCGCATTTGACGAGCCATTCTGTGATTTGCTGAACAAGCGATACATGGAACAGCTGCGCCACAAGCGCATGTTCACAAACGAAATTTACCTGACCATCGTGCGGTCGGGCATGCGCGGCGCTCTCGGTGTAGGCGACACCTTCAAGAGACTGCTCGATCGGACTAACAGTGATGCGCGGAGCCAGCAAAACCGCGAGGATGTCACTGAGCTTGAGGAGCTTATCGGCAACATCACCCGCGAACTGCAAAAATATGGCGCGCGGGCGCTCGGCATTACTTACCGCAATGGCGAGCCGTACTCTGAGCCCTGCGAGTTTTTCAACACGATCCTGACCGGCGGCGTGCCTCGGAAGATGCGCTTGCCGCGCATGGGGATCCGCAACTACATCGGGTCGTCGCGGTTGCATTTCAGCAAGCGGACCATGCAGGCACAGGCGGCGGTTGATGAAGATAGCCGCTTTGGTGCGCTACTGTCGGTGAAGGAATATCCACCGTTCACCGGCCCCGGAATGCTCGACGGCCTCTTGCAGGTGAATCACGAATTCATTCTGACGCAATCCTTCACCATCGCTGACAAGCCGATCGCACAAGAGCGGATCAGCCGCCTGCAGCGACAAATCAAAGCATCAGATGAATCCGGTAGCGCGGTCGAGCACGATATCGACTTTGCGCTCAACAGTCTGATGAATCAGGAAGCCGTATTCGGTTTCCATCATCTGTCGTTGCTTTGCCTGTCCCGTGATCTGGACGGCATCAGCCGCACGGTCTCGGAACTCGGAGCCTGCCTGACGGATATGAACATCAACTGGCTGCGCGAGGACCTGAATCTCGAAGCGGCTTTTTGGGCGCAGCTCCCCGGCAATCATAGCTATGTTGCGCGAAAAGCGATGCTTTCGAGCGCGAATTTCTCGGGCCTGTCGTCGATGCACAATTTCGCGACTGGTCAATCGGATCGCACCCATTGGGGCTTACCGATAACGATCCTCGAAACGACGTCGCAGACCCCATACTGGTTCAATTTTCATCGTCGCGACATCGGCCATTTTCTCGTCACCGGCCCGACTGGCTCGGGTAAGACGGTTGCCCTGACATTCCTGCTCGCACAGGCGATGCGGATTTCTCCGATGCCAAAGGCCGTCTTTTTCGACAAGGATAGGGGCGCCGAGATCTTCGTGAGGGCGATGGGCGGTTCCTATGAAGTCCTGTCACCGGGCACGCCGACCGGCTTCAACCCACTTCAAATGGATAACACCGGCCCAAACCGTGAGTTTTTGCTTCGGCTGCTGAAAGCAATGCTGCGCTCCGGCGATCGGCGCGACTTCACCCAGGAGGATGAGGACACGCTTGAGAAGGCCATCACGCGCCTCATGCAGGAGCCTGCGGCTGAACGAAACTTGCCGAACCTGTCAGGCTTGCTTGTCGGTCGTTCGCGCGCCGACGCGAACGACTTACACGCTCGCCTTCGCCCTTGGATCGACGGTGAAAAAGCCTGGCTGTTCAATGCGCCGCATGACGTGCTGTCGTTCTCCGGCCGGAGTGTCTTCGGCTTTGACATGACCAACATCCTCGGGAACGAGGATCTGCGCACGCCTGCGCTGATGTATCTCTATCATCGCCTCGACGAGCTGCTGAACGGCGATCCTGTCATGTTCTTTATGGACGAGGGCTGGCAGCTGCTTATGGACGAGACCTTTTCGGCGTTCATCGTCGATAAGATGAAAACGATCCGCAAGCTCAACGGTATCGTCGGCTTCGGCACGCAGTCTGCCGCCGATATTACCAAGGCCAAAGCGTCGCACACTCTGATCGAACAGTCCGCGACGAACATCCACTTTCCGAACCCTCGCGCCGATGAAGAGAGCTACATCAAGCGGTTTGGCCTGACGGTTAAGGAATTCAATTTCATCAAGAATACCCCGCCTGAAAAGCGGACGTTCCTCGTGAAGCACGGCAATGACTCGGTCATTGCCCGGCTCGATCTGTCCGCCATGCCCGACCTTGTAAAGGTGCTTTCGGGCCGCAAGGAGACGGTCGAGGAATGCGCTGCGCTGCGGGAAAAATATGGCGATGAGCCCGAAAACTGGCTGGCTGAATTTTGCGGATGGGAGAAGGGTCAATGAAGAAACGTCCTGCTCTATGGCTGATGATGATAGCGCTTGCCGCTCCCGGACCTGCATTGGCGTCGGGAGTGCCTGTCATCGACGGTTCCAATCTCACTGAGAAAACGGTGAGGAAGGATAAGACGACGGAAATCGAGAAGATCGACAAAGACCGGTTCTCGATCAACAAGAGCGTTACCTGCTCGATGTACCGACCGGGCAGGAAAGACGATCCGGTTGCGGCCGCCAATGCCAATCCGGAGATTGCCGGACTGGTTAAGCGGGTCGCCCGGGAAGAGGGCGTTGACGAGAACCTCTTCATGTCGCTCGTCTACCAGGAGAGCCGGTTCAATCCGTGTGCGAAATCGGGTGTCGGCGCCATCGGACTTTCGCAGCTCATGCCCGGGACGGCCGCGGATCTCGGTGTCAATCCGCACAATATTGAGGAAAACCTTAGAGGCGGCGCAAAATACCTTCGGCAGCAACTAAGACGGTTTAACGGCAATACACATCTGGCGTTGGCGGCCTATAACTCCGGGCCGGGCAACGTGCAAAAATACGGTGGGATTCCGCCTTTCAAGGAAACCCAGGGGTACGTGAAGAGCATCAGTCAAAGATGGATGCCCGCCTTTGGTGGTTCGAACGGCGCCGATATTCCGGTGAACTATGGCGGCGGCGACACCGCCTATACCGGCATGCGTGATTCCACGATCAACGCTATGGCGACAAGCCAGGCCACGCAGGAAAGCTCGGCTAACGTATCGTCATGGCTGCAACAGTTGGGCGGCCTTCAGACCGGAACGATTCAGGATAGTTGGGATCATAATTCGGGCGCTCGCAACGCCAATCTCGAGATGATGAACCATGTCATCCGCCTCGGCACCACGATGGCCGATCTGGTGAATTCCCGGAATGCAATGTCGTCCAGCAGCCTGTCCGGGGCGTCGCAAACCTCAGACTTCAAGCTTCGCGACGAAAAACCGCGTGAGACGACCGGGCTTTGTGATGAGCGCGAAGGGCTCGAATGGAGCCCGACCGAAAAAGCCTGCGTTGAGAAGCGAGAACGCGAGTCCAACGTGAAACTGATGTTGCAGCCACAATGAGGAGAGTCAGCATGAAACGCTTTGTTCTTTCGGTATCGGCCTTAGCCATTGCATCGGCATTGTCCGCCCCGCCTGCTCTGGCCGGCGGCGTACCAGTTATCGACGCAGCCAATTATGAGGTGGCGAAACAAACCTCCGTCACAACCGATAAGATCCTTGGGACCAACAAGGAAATTTTGACGACGGTCGAAGAGACCTTGAAGGCCGTGACCGGCGATCGTGGTGGCGATGCGAACCAGATGGAGAACCTTGCTGTTGGCAATGGTTTCAGCGTCTCGTCCATGCCGTCCTTCGACAGCCTCATGGGCGGCGGCGTTCCGAATTTTGGCGGAATGGGCGGTGACGTCGCCAAGGTGGCGACGACGTTCATCAACGGCCTGCAACTCGTTAAGAATTTGTCCGGTCGGGCGAACAGCAGCTTCTCGGGGGACAAGTCTTACGAGGAAATGGTGAATACCGTTCTCGGCGTCGCCGCACTGGTAAATGGCTCGCAACAGGCGGTCACATCTCGAAAGAGCGCCTTCGAACAGGCCGGGCAGAGCATCGGCCAGGCGAAAGACATCAAAGGATCGATCGACCAAAACACGCAGCTGCAGGTGCAGGCCGGGCTGACAATCAACGAACTGATCGGCGTGATGAACGGTGCAGTGTCGTCTTTGCAGGCCGAAAACCAGCGTCGTCTTACCGACATTTCCAATACAAAGAAGGTCCTGCGGTACAGTGACAATTAAAGCAACCAAAACTGCGAAACTGCTGCCTCTTGTCGTGATCGCGGCCGGCATTGCCGGCTGCGGCACGGTGAAGGAGAAGACGGCACCCTGCAAGAGACCGGCTAACATGACGTCTTATGCACCGGGTGATCCTCGCCAGGAATGCGGCCCAATGATGAATATTAACGGCGACGCCTCGGCAGCCTTCGCGGCGATCGAAGCGATTGTTGCGAAATAAGGACCGCGGTCGGGCATGAACGATTTCCTGGGCGATCTCCTAGATAGGATTGAAAACACCGGCGCCAAATTTTCTGAGAAGGCGTACGGAATCTTGGGCAGCGAAATTATGCCGCTGCTCTACATCATGTTCATCGCCTATGTCGGCTACTACGGCCTTCAGCTCTTTATGGGTACTTCGCGAGTAAGCGTCAGCGAGGTCATTGGACGTGTGGTCCGAATGATACTGATCCTGACGTTGATAAAGGAGTGGAGCTATTTCAATGACTTCTTTTATCGGTGGCTGGCCAACACACCGGAAGATGTCGGCCGGGCTCTGCTGACCGCAACATCGACCGGGATCACGGAGCCAACAAACGGGCTCTCGATGATTTGGAGATCCGCTAACCAAGCAGCGTCGGAATTCGCGGAGCAATCCGGGTATTTTGCCGTTCTTCCCTCTCTCGTTGGCGTCGTCGTGATGATTGGCGCCTTGATCTTCATCGCCGTTGCGTTGGCAATTTTGCTGCTCGCCAAGGTGATGATGTGGGTTTTGATCGGAACAGCGCCGATTTTCATCGCTTGCATGTTGTTTGAGCAAACGCGCAGCTACGGGCTCGCATGGTTTCAACAAGTCCTACTATACGCACTGATCCCGATGTTCGTTTACGTCGTAGCCGCCTTCCTTATCACCGCGATGGATCCCGAGCTTACAAAAATGACCAACGCCGCGGGCCAAAAGCAAATCGAACTCTCTGATATTGCAGGGTTCCTTCTGCTCTGCTGCGCAGGCGCGTTTGTGCTTTTTAACATTCAAGTCCTGGCGCAAGGCATTGTCGGCGGTATGGCAGCGGGTGTCGGAAATATTGCTAAATCGGTCGGCCGATACACTGGCATTACTGGTCCGTTGCAGGCGTTAAACGCCGGCCGCACCGCGTCCGGAGCCGTGGGACGGGCCGGGATGCAGGCGCGCGAGCGCACGATCGAAGGCATGAGAACAAACATCCGGAACGCCGGCGCCGAAGCAATGCAGAACCGAATTAGCAACAACAGCATGCCGCGTTGAGCTGTGAGTTAGAAGTTACGTAAGGGCTAGATCGAAATGGCAGAAACGAAGGACGTTGCTCTCAGGAGCTATTTTCAGGACGGTGATCGCTGGGAACACGAAATCGTCAAGAAGGCTAAGCGCTCTCGGACGCTTGCCTGGTTCGTCACCACGATTTTTGGAGCTATTACACTACTGGCACTCGCCGCCTTGGTACTGCTCGTGCCGCTGAAGAGCTTCGAACCATACATCGTCGAAGTCGACAAGAACACTGGCTACGTCGAGGTGAAAACAGGCCTGACCAGGCCGGCGAGCCTGACCGAACAGCAGGCGATCACACAGGCTAATGTCGTTCGATACATCCGCGCCCGCGAAGGATACGACCCCTTCGCGATCGAAGAGAATTTCGGCATTGCCGCACTTTTGTCGACGAGCGATGCCGCCCGGGAGCTGCAGGAAGAGTACAGTGCCGCCAACGCGAACAATCCGGCGAAAGTGCTCGGCAAAAACAAGCGGGTACTGGTTGACATCAAATCCGTGACCTTCTCGAACGCCAGCACCGCATTGGTCCGGTTTTCGACCACGGAGAAATCAGACGCGGAATCCATCGTCCGGCATTACATCTCCGTTGTGCGCTATCGCTACACTGACACGCCAGAGACCAACGAATGGCGCTTTGAAAATCCGCTCGGCTTCCAGGTCTACAACTATCGTCGTGATCAAGAGACGGTGACGCCGGGAGGTCAGGGATGATGAAACGGCTCCTGTTGTCGGCGGCGGTCTCCGCCGCGATCTTGACTCACGCCCATGCGGCGCAAACGCCCCGGCCGGGCAATCTCGACGCCCGTGTAACGAGCGTTGTTTACCAGCCGAACAACGTCGTGAAGGTGGCCGCCACCTATGGAATCTCGACGATGATCATTTTCGATGAAGATGAGAAGTTCGAGACAATTTCACTTGGCGACACCGATAGCTGGCAGGTTGCCCCGTCCGAAAAAGGCAACATCCTGTTCGTGAAGCCTGTCGCAAAGAACGTCACGACCAACATGAACATCGTGACGACGAAGAGAATCTATTTCATCGAGCTCAACGATTATGCACCGGATGCCAACAAAAAGGTGTTCGGCGTCCGGTTCGTCTATCCTGAGAAGGATCTGAATGCAGCCCTCCGGAAGGAAGCGGAGTACCGGGCGGCAAATCCGAACGTCTCGAGCATCGACAAGGCGAACGTCAACATCGACTACTCGTTTTCAGGCGACCCCGCGCTGAAGCCATCGATGATCTTTGACGACGGCAAGAAGACCTTCTTCAAGTTCAATGGCCGCGTGCCCGCGATTTTCGCGGTCCAGTCTGATTTTTCCGAGACGCTGCGCAACTTCCGGAAAGAGGGAGAATATCTCGTCGTCGATGGAGTTGCGACGCAATACACCCTGCGCGATGGCAATCAGTGGACATGCATTTTCAACCTTCGAAAGCCTGATTTTGGCGCGCCGGACCCCGACGTCCTCGGGCCGGCGCCGGATCAACAGGCGTCCAAGCGTTGGAGGAGCGGCAACAAATGAACCGGACACCCGAATTAGAGGCCATGCTGTCGGCCGACGAAACGGCAGTCAGCAACAAAAACGTCAAACGCAACCAGCTCCTGGGCATGTCTGCTCTGCTGCTCGCCGGAGCCGCAGCGGCCTATTTCGTCCTGGCCGCCCCGCAGGAACGGCCACGCGACGTGACAGACGGCGACGAAGAATTCAGGACGACGACATTCCGGCCGCCGTCATTTGTCCGCGAGGAAGAAAAGCCGGAGCCGGAGCCCGACAACAACGTTATCAATTTGCCGCCACCTCCTGAGGTGGTCGAAGAAGTCGATACGACCGAGTTCAAGGTCCCGCCGCCGCCAGAAGCCATTGAAACGACCCCGGAAGCTGCGCCGCCAGCAGAAGAATTTCCGGCGCGGTTCAAGTCGGGTTTGATCACCCTCGATGCCAAAAAAGGCGATGATGGCGTCGGAAGCCTCACTGGCGAGAACGGCCCGGGAATAACCGTTGCCGGCGAGGACCGCAACAGCAAGTTCCTTGCCGCGGCGTCGAGCCTCGCTGATCGAGGCGCGCAAGCGACACAGATCAAGCGTATCGACGCAGTGATCCCCGAAGGCACGTTAATCCCCGGCATTCTTGAGACGGCAATCAACAGCGACCTCCCGGGCCAAATTCGTGCGATCACTTCCCAGGACGTCTATTCGTTCGACGGCCGCCGCGTCCTCATCCCAACCGGAACACGACTGATCGGCGAGTATCAGTCTGAAGTCACGAGAGGACAAAAACGCATCTTTGTCATCTGGAGCCGGCTGATCCGCGATGACGGAGTGTCGGTGCGGCTCAATTCGATCGGTACGGACAGCCTTGGGCGTTCTGGCCTGACAGGCATTGTCGACAACAAATGGCGGGAAAGATTCGGATCCGCAATCATGCTTTCAGTCGTCGGCGCCGGCGCCAGCTTCCTGACGGGGTACGGAAGCGATGAAGCATTCGGAGAAAATAACGATGAAGCGCAAAGAGGCGAGGAACTGGCCCGCGAGACGATCGCCGAGACCTTCTCCGACATGGCGAACCAGGCCTTGAGCGAGAACCTTCGCATTCCGCCAACCATCAGCGTCAGCCAGGGCGAGCGAATTTTTGTCTATGTCCGCCAGGATCTCGATTTCAGCGCCATGTACGACGATCCGGTCACTGAAGCCATGAAGGAAATTCAACGTGAACGTCGCGGTAGGTAACAACGGCAACACTGCCAGCAATCCATATTACTTCCTCGATCGCGCCCTCGAACCGATCCGCGACCTTCTGAATGATCGGCGAGTGGTCGAAATTGCCGTCAATAAGCCGGGACACGTCTACGTGGAACGGCTTGGGGCTGAACATATGGAGCATCACGAAATCGCCGAGCTGACGGCTGACGAGATCCAGAATATCGGCGAACGAGTCGCCGGCGTCACAAGCCAGTTCATCAGCCGTAGCAAGCCGATCCTGAGTGCCGCCTTGCCGACCGGCGAGCGCATCCAGATCGTCTTACCGCCGGCCGCGCCGGAAGGAGGATCAATCTCGATCAGAAAGCAGGTCGTGAACAATCTCACCCTGGAAGAGTATCGGGACAACGGCTCGCTGGAGAAAGTCTCTGTCGCCGTCGGTGGCCTGAGCGATATCGATCGAGAGCTGATCGCTCACCTCCGGACAAATAGAATCTATGATTTCATCCATACGGCCATAACCAAGCGGGTATCGATCCTGATCAGCGGCGGAACGTCGTCGGGCAAGACGACGTTCCTCAATGCCTGCCTGAAAAGCATCGATCCGCATGAGCGGATACTGACGCTCGAGGACACCCGCGAGCTGTTTCCGCCTCAGGCCAATAAGGTTCATCTGATCGCCTCGAAAGGCGACCAGGGCACTGCGGACGTGACGATTCAAAGCTTGCTCGAAGCGTCGCTACGTATGCGGCCTGACCGACTGTTTGTCGGCGAGATTCGCGGCGCTGAAGCATTCTCTTTCCTGCGGGCAATAAACACCGGCCACCCCGGCAGCATGTCGACGGTGCACGCTGATACGCCGATGGGCGCTTATGAACAGCTCGCCATGATGATGCAGCAAGCCGGTATGTCTTCCGGTTACTCGAAACACGATCTCATGTCCTATATCCAGATGGTGATCCCGATCGTCATCCAACTGCGCCGAGATGGCGGCAAGCGTGGCGTTTCCGAGATCTTTTTCGCCCGAGACGAGTCATGAGTAAGGGCTATCAGTCCTTTTATCTGCTCTTCTGTGTCGGCATCGCATTCGCCGTCTGGATGCTCGGCTACGGCCTCGGGCTGCAACTCTTCTATAAAGACGGACGGATCCTCGAGACGACGATCACGAGCAATCCATTCGCTCCAATTCAGCAGTTTTGGCATTACAGGACCAGCCCGTCGCTACAACGGGTCGCGATCGGCTCATTGCTGCCAGCAGTGCTGGTTGCCGGCCTAGCCGCTTACATCGGTCTGAAGACACAAAGCAGCCCGCTCGGTGACGCGGCGTTTCAAGACCTCGCATCACTTCGCCGCGGCAAGTGGTTTCGCAAGCAAGGCCATATTTTCGGGCGTATCGGCCGCAACGTCCTGCGGATCAAAGATGATCGTCATCATCTGATCATTGGCCCTACTCGGTCCGGTAAAGGCGCTGGCTACGTCATTCCAAATGCCCTCATGCATCACGGATCGATGATCGTGACCGATCTGAAAGGCGAGGTTTTTAAGGCGACGGCGGGCTATCGCCGCCGAAATGGTAATCAGGTTTTCCTCTTCGCCCCTGGGGCGGAATCGACCAACCGCTACAATCCTTTGGACTTCGTTCGCCAGGAACGCGGCAACAGGACGACCGATATCCAGAACATGGCGAGCATCCTCGTCCCCGAAAACACCCAATCTGAAAACTCCGTGTGGCAGGCGACGGCCCAACAGGTGATGGCCGGCGCCATCAGCTATGTGTTGGAAAGCCCGTTCTATAAGGACCGTCGCAATCTCGGAGAGGTGAATTCGTTCTTTAATAGCGGTGTCGACCTGCAGGCTCTCATGAGGTTCATCAAAGAGAAAGAGCCCTACCTATCCAAGTTCACCATGGAGAGCTTTAACTCCTACCTTTCCCTTTCTGAACGGGCCGCCGCCTCGGCATTGCTCGACATTCAAAAGGCCATGCGGCCTTTCAAGAATGAGCGAATCGAAGCGGCGACAAATGTCACCGACATGGATCTGCGCGCTATGAAACGGCGGCCGATCTCGATCTACCTCGCACCGAACATCACCGATATTACCCTGTTGCGCCCCCTCCTCACGCTGTTTGTGCAGCAAACGATGGACATCCTGACGCTCGAGCACGATCCCAATTCCCTGCCCGTCTACTTCCTTCTCGACGAGTTTCGCCAGCTGAAGAAAATGGACGAGATCATGACCAAGCTGCCTTACGTCGCCGGTTACAACATCAAGCTTGCCTTCATCATTCAAGACCTCAAAAACTTGGATGAGATTTACGGCGAGACGTCGCGTCACTCGCTGCTTGGAAATTGCGGCTATCAGCTCGTCCTCGGCGCCAATGACCAGGCCACTGCCGAATATGCTTCGCGAGCGCTTGGCAAGCGCACGATCCGCTACCAGTCGGAATCGCGCACAATCGAGCTCATGGGCCTGCCTCGGCGCACAAAAGTCGAGCAGATTCGTGAGCGGGATCTGATGATGCCGCAGGAAATCCGGCAGATGCCGGAAAGGAAGATGATCCTTCTCATTGAAGGCCAGCGCCCGATTTTCGGAGAAAAGTTGCGGTTCTTCGAAACGCAGCCCTTCAAATCGGCCGAAGCATTCTCGCAGGCCCACACTCCAGAAGTTCCGCAGATAGAATATCTGCCGGTAAAGCCAGTGCCGGCGACGACAACGGAATATGCGCGCGCCGGACAAGCGTCCGAAGAGGCGGAGCCTCAGCCGATTGCAGTGGCCGGTACGGGCACGAAAACGGCAGCGCCGGCGCTAGCGCCCGTAGCATCGACTACGGCCGCACCAGAGAAAGAACCGGAAACGAAAGCGTCGACACCGGCCGCCAACGGCCGAACCGTCAACAAGAAAGCACTATGCGCAAAGCCCGCAAAGAGGGCTTCCGGTGGTGGTGCTGAGAACGCGAAAGAGAACGTTACTGCGGTCGAAGACAGGATCAAGGCCGTCGAGGACGGATTGAAGCCGAGTGCTGAGCGCCTGAAAGAATCCGTGGCGCGAAAAGTCGAAAAGCTTGGCGACCAATCCCCGACGAAGCGCCGAAATTATCTCGACATCTTTTCCGCCACGGTTCCGGACCCGTTAGAGGTCGGAATTTCCGCCGAATGATATGTTGGGCGCACGCAATGACGAATGTAATCACCTTCCCTAATGCTGCATCTTCGGCCGACGTGATTTGCACACCGCTGAGCATTACGTTTCCCAGAATCTATCGAGCGGCGCTTCGCGACCAGGTGCACTACACTCTTTCTCCAGATCGCTCGGCCTACCCGGATCTTGTCGAAATGAAGCAGGTTCGGTCGATCGCCTCCGGCGATCGATATTCCGTCGTCGTTCGCCGGCACCAGAGCTTCGACATGGCGCACGCATATCTGATTGGTCTTAAAGACGGAAACCAGTCGGAGCGATATGACACAATCTGCCAGACTGATCAGGGCTATTTTACGCTCTTGGAGAGAGCGACAAAGCCGTCCTGGCCGTCGCCGATGATCTTCTATGTAGCGGATTTTCCTGAAAATACGCCGCTTTTCGAGAGGGGCTGTTGGGAACGATCGATATCCGCTGACGGCCGATGGTATGAGGCCGGAATGCTTGACGCCGACCTCAAGGAATGAAGCGCTAGAACGGCCAAAAGCTGGCGACATAGGCCGCCGTTTCACTCGCCCAATTCATAGCGGCATAGTACCACCCTTCGACCGTCTCAAAGATCAGTTGAAGGATATAAAGAATGCCAACGAGGACCATGACCGCAAAAATCATCGTCCCGACAGCTTCATCACTCTTAGGGTCAGTGGTCTGATAGATATAGTCGTGACGGTTGTCTTTCATGATAGCCTAACGTTCCCGGTCGTCGCGGTCGCGTTCCCTCTTTTCCAATTCTTCCCGCTCCAGCTCCTCAAGACGAGGAATATGCTGTTGTGCGGGGTCGGTCCGTGTTGTCTCTCCGCCGCGCTGCGCGGCTTCCTTGTCCTTGTTTACCCGATCTTGCAGACGATTTGTAGCGTCGACTGCTGAAGCCAGCTCGTGAGCCTCGCGAGCATCCGGGTCGTTTGGCTGTCGATCCGGCTCCTCCTGGCGAAGATCGCGTTGCTGCTCGTCGGTCGCATCGACATTGGTCGGGGTCTTGTTCTTTTCTTCCTCCGGCCACCGCGTATCCTTCTCGGCCTGATCGATCGCGCGCTGCAGATCCGGATCCTGCTCGGCCACCTCACGAATGTAGGTGTTGCCCTCGATCGCAAGACGCGCAGCGCGCGAAATCGCTTCGTCGTGCTGCTGCTCGATCTTCGCCCGCAACTGCTCGGTCTCTTCACGTTCCTTTTCGCCAACGGTGTATGTGTAGACACCGGTTTCAGGATCGTGCCTCGGTTCCGGCCTCTCAAGATCAGCCAGCATAGAAGTCGTGGCGTCAATCTCCATCAGGACTTCATTCGCGGCTTCAACAACCGCTTCACCGTGCTTGGCGACTGCAGCTTCCCACTGCTCGTTCACTTCATCGCGCCGATCTGGCCGCTGATCATCGTTACCCTGCTCGGCCATAGCCTCGTTGCGCTGCTCGTAAAGCTGCACGAGCTCGCGCCGTTGATTGACATGTTCCCGCGCCAGGTTCGCTACTTCGTCAAAGTCGCTGCGATCGTCCGGCCCAACGCTGCGCTCCAACTTGAACAAGGCCGTTTCGACCTTTTTTTCATACGCCTCGAATTCTACCCTCGATGTCTCACGTAATTCGTCACCCTCCAAAACCAGTTTCTGCAATGTTACCAGATTGGCGCGGAATTTTGACCCGAATTCTGCGCGCACAATATTGGAGTTGCTTTCAACCTGTCCGGTAGAAATCCCGGAAACCAGCTGGTCTTGCTGCTGAGCGGCATAAGCGACAATACGCTGATCTCCGCTCGCGAGGGCAATCTTTTGCCAACTCTGCTTAGCCTTTACGGTATACTCGCGGCTCCTATCGCTCTTGGCGACGGTTCTCCGGCCGGCCCGCTTGGCGTCATATCGCGCCTGCGCCGCCGCGCTCGTGCCGATATGCTCTGTCCGCCCTTCCCTATTGACGGGCCGCACCTGGTTGCGCGTGTAGGCCGGCGGGCTTGCGAACTCCCGGCGATCGGTCATTTCCATGGCAATACCATGATCCCGGGCCTTTTCCGCCATCGCCGCCCGCCATTGCCGAAAAACTGCCGGCGTCGTCTCGATCCGATCACCGGATTCCGATTTCATGGTGATAATCGCGTGGGCGTGAACGTGCGGCCGCTTACCCCCCTCCCCTGCCTCTTTCGGATCATTGGCCGGATCGTGCATCGCGAACACATAACGATGGCCGGCGAATTGATCCGCCAGAAAATCGCGCACGGCACCTTCGAAGGCCGCAACATCCGTCCCGGCCCGGGCCGACATGATGAGGTGCATCACGTCGCGGCCCTTTCTGCTGTGAAGATCTCCGCGCCATTCTTTTTGCACCAGGTCGCCAGCGCTCTTTTCATCCGCGACAGGCCGACCGCGATCGTCACGGACATCGCCGCCGTGACGAGCGACCAAGTCACGCAACTTGGTCGCGCCGTACTCGACGCCATTCCCGTAACCTTGAAACGAAAACCGCGCGGCCGCTTCGCTTGCCGCCGCGCTGGAATCGTATCGAGACTGAATAATACCGGCCGCCTTCTCGTCACCCGTAAGTCGCTCGCCCTGCCCACTCCGGAGCACCACGACGCCTTGCACGGTCAATGAGCCGTCGGCATTCTTTTCGACCGCATAGGCAAAGCGCCGATCGCCAAAGCCGCTCGTCAGGCCATTTCTGACGAACTCATGCATCTGATCGTCGGTCGCGAAAGCCGTAGCAGCGATCTCTACCGTGAAGCCGCCGATGTCCCGGCTTTCCGCCCGGTTCTGGAAAAGATGATCCCAATCCGCACGAATACCGGCAAGATCCTCGCGGCTTCGAAGCCGTTCGCCGTTCTCGTTCTCGACGGAAAGATCGCCGCCGCGTGACACGTAATTAAGCATCGCGCCGACCCGCGCGCCGCCGCCATAAGACGCCATCTTAACGACGGCTGGCTGGCTCCCCTGCGCCACCGCTGTAAGCCGGACCTGCATCGGCCGTGCTGCGGAGGAGGCTCTTGCCGCCGCGTGGTGGGCAGTCCTTGCCGCCTTGCGCATTTTTGGCGCCGTGCTACTCCCGCCGCTTCCTCCGCCACCCGCCGCGCCAAGCTCGGCCAGGGCCTTCATCCGCTTCCGCAACTCTTCCTCGGCCGTCAATCGGCGTCGGCCGCCAAACGATAGCTCATGCAGCAGGGCCGCTCGTCGCTGTTCCCATTCGCTCGCGAAGGCGCCGAAGAAGAATTCCAAGGCTCAGCCCCCGCCGCGCCGCTGATGACCCGCCCGTTTCGTCAAGGCTCGCAACTCGGTCATTACCGCCGCCTGTACCCGCTGCACATTCGCTAGATTGATGTCGAGTTCGCTCGGATCAACACCCCGGCCGCTGTTCAGCGCCCGCGCTACCTGGTTCAGGTTCACGCCGATCATGCGCATGTCCTCCAGCAACATCGCCATAACCAGCCGGTCGTCCTTGGTCATGATCGGCCGCACGCCTGCGCCCTCAAGCGTCAGCGATCGGAAGAAACCTGATACCGTCATGTCAGCCGCCTTCGCGGCTTCCTCGAGCGCCGCGTACTCATCGGCGGTAATGCGGGCATGCACGGTCCGCTCTTTCTTCTCCGGCTCAAGCCGGACGTCGAATTTCACGTCATCCATGCCCTTTGGATCCCCTACTGGCGCTTGCGACAGACATCGAGGGCTCGTCCGTCGATTGTTGGAAAATGGCGTAGCACAATTTTCCGTATCCTGCCATACTCAATAACAACGTGAAGTTCGACTAGACAACTTCGAGATGGCCTCGCTCCGCTCGGCCCTTTGACTTTGCTGGCACCGGGCCTAACGTCCCGGTTTTTATTCATTGAAACGCTCACCAGGGTTCACATCCGAAGACCGCTAGGGAGGCCTTTGTGTGCCCCTCGTACTCAGCCGCTAGGGACGCTGCGCTCTACGCCCTTGCAGCTTGCGTGCGAGGGGGGGCACAGACGGCCTTTCACGCGGCTCCGGGGTTCACCACTTCGGCAGAACCCCGGAGAAGTCGCTATCCGCGATATAGAGCGCGGAGCATCGGCGGCCGTTCCCACACGAGAAAAACACACGACTTAGGCACACGATCTTGCACGTGTGATATTTCGACATTTCAATAACGTGTGGACATAGCGAGTTTTTCTAGTACATTTCCACATGCTGTGAAAAATGGTTCACATTCCATTTCAGCACCGTGTTGAGCCTGGCTGTGGCAGCTTTTTCACAGCATGTGGAAATGTACTAAACGCCCACTGATCAAAAAATCCGGACTGGGATTGACTTTGGACTGGCAGACGGAGGTATCGAGCAAACATGCCACTTTCAATTTCTGCCGTGAGCGGCAAAGGCGGTGCGGGCAAGACGACGGCTGTTATCCTGGTCGCTGGGGAATATGCTCTGCAAGGAAAGCGTGTCCTGCTCATCGATGCTGACGGGAGGCAGAACCTTCAAGAATGGTGGAAGCGTTGTGCGGCGAAGGACAACATCCCTGATGGCATCGATTTGGTGACGGCTGCGCGTCAAAATTCGATCCAGCAGATCCTCGACGCCGAAGCTGACAAGTATGAAGTGGTGATGATGGATTCGCCCGGTACCGATAGCGTCGTGCGCGATACCATCATCCGAAGATCCGACATGATCCTCACGCCAATCCAGCCAAACCAGGACGAAATTAAAGCCGCTGGCGAAGCGGCCGAAGCGGCGGCGGAAGTATCGGACCAGATCGGGCGCGCGATTCCCCAGGCGAATTTCGTCACTCGCCTAACGATCCCCGCGCGAAATCTTGAGGCATATCGATTGATCCGGCCTTTTGTGCAGAACCTCCGGGAAAACGGATATGACTCCTACCTGCTGGAAACGGAGCTGCTGGAACGAAACTGTTATCGTGAGGTTCGCAATGGATACGGGACATTGCAGATGCTTGAATTGACCGAGCCGGTGAAGAAGGCAAGGGCGGAAGTGCATAGGCTGCTTGTTGACATTGAGAGCCTGCTCGCGACTTCCGCTAAGGAGGCCACGAATGGCTAAAGAAAAAACGACAATCTCTGATTTTGCCGTTGCCCCGCGCCGGCCCAAGGTGAGCCAGGATAGGCCAGCCCAGGAGGTCGGCCTTCCTGAGGAGCAATCGTCTTCGTCACTCGCAGCCGCGACGCCGGCGGAGACTGAAGAGATAGCCGCTGCTCGCATTGCACCCGCGACCGAAACCGAACGCCGCGAGCGAGTGACGAAGCGAGCACTGGAACAGGAAAACTCTCGTAACAGGCTACGAGACCTGAAACGTGCGCGCGAGCGTGAATCGAAACATTTCGTCAACGTGCCGTTGGACTACGACACGAAAAAGCGGCTGGAACGGGCCGCTTACGAAAATGATCTGAAGATGACAGTCATCATGAAAGCGGCGATCGACCAGTATCTCCGCGACAATGGGTACTGAGCGGATGGGCCGCAGCTTCCTCTTAGGAATAGCTCTCGGTATCGTCATCGGCCTCTACGCGGCGCCTATGCTCGGCCGCCCGAGAATAGGCCTTAGCAAGATGTCAAATGTCCTTTCGAAGTTGGGAACCGGCTCTGAGCATGTGCCCGATAAGGCTACACGGCCAACGGACGACCGTGCGAAGTCAGAACTATTTCGTATATCCAAATGGGATATAACGAAGCATGGCGATGGATCGACGGTGAATGTGAAGCGGTGCATTAGTATTTACGAAAATACAGTAGCTTGTGAACTCGTGGCGCATCTTGGCTGGATCGAAGGCGAGAAACTTGTTGAATCGATTTTCGAAGGCGGGCCAGACGGTTGGAATATGGTCGCAGCAAAGAATCGCTGATACTCTGATAGCCGCTGGTCTCCCATGATCGATTCCGGCTACGGTTCGCCAAGTGCCTTCGCGTGCAGAAGCATATCGGTAACATTTCGTTTGTTCTTGCTTTCATCCAAACGCCCCCAAAATGGTAGGGTACAAAGCTAATTCAGGTGATTGGGAAAAGTGCCAAATTTAATCGATTTGAAGCATAGTGCCAGCTTCGGGCGGCTTAAGGTAAAGGGATCGACTCTGTGACGCGGGATATGAGCAGCTATAGAAGTGCAAAGGGGTTGGTTGAAACGACCGATCCGGAAATTGATAAGCCGGTATACCGGCGACCCGGATTTGATGGCATCACCTCCCTGGGCGAAATGGACGAGAAAATCGCTGCCTACCTTCGCAAGGCTCGAGAGGACGAAGGTTTGACTCGCGGCGACCTTGCGCCGCTGCTCGGCCTTTCGATCCCAGTCTATGGACGATACGAGCGCGCCTTCTCCAAAATGCATGTTACTCGCATGATCCATCTCTGTGAGATCTTGGGCTTCATGCCGCTGGACATGATCTATGAAGCAGCGCCGCATCTTTTGGGTAGAACCCCGGAGGAGGCCTCCGATCATCTCGCGCTGGCGAAACTTGTGTTGGCGCTGCCGCACGATACGACGCGCGATCTTCTTGCGTTGGTCAAGCGTATGGCAACCCAGCAACAGGCGGCCGACGCCATCGCAGCCAAGGGCGAAGAACGCTAAGCTGCCCTGCTGCTGCTTTGGCTCGAAGATAGATGCAAAGCCTTGCAATCAGCCATCACGATCCTGAGTCCGCGCCAGAGCCATCAGCATCGGTCCGACGGAGAATTCACCACGCCGCGCCTTGGTTGTAAGCGGTGACGTGAGGCCGTTACTTCTTGACGTTCCACGGCATCAGAGCGTCGATATCTGAAGGCCGCACGTCCCGCTGTGCCGCTTGCCTGGGCGTAGTGGTCGGAGAAGATCGCTCCTTCGTTTGCGATGCGATCGATATTGGGCGTGCGATAGCCCATCGCGCCGCGACTGTAGGCGCTGAGGTTCCAGAATCCGATGTCGTCGCCCCAGATGACGAGGATGTTTGGCTTGCCGCCGTAGGGTGCGGTAGGCTGCTCCTGCGCCTTTGCCCTCTGGGGTGCCGCATTGCTCGCAATGAGTGCGGAAGCAGCCACAAGCGCGGTGCCACCCAGCAAAATGCTGCGCCGGCTGACGGGAACGTCCGTTGCTGCCGACTGATCGCTCTTCTCTTGACTGTCCATGGTCTCCTCCTGCATCGACATGAAGACGCGGGTCCGTCCCGAGCACACAGGCTGGCGTTTCCCCATCAGTTCACCGGCTGCGCTTCCGGGAATTTCCAGCTGCCGTCCAGTATTTCGGGATGCGGGCGATAGAGGCGCACCAGATAGTTCCAGCCCGCCATGGTCGGCAGGCAGTTAGGAATCTTGCCGTCACATCCGCCGAACCGGATGGCGACCGAGCCGTCCGCTTCCTTATTCGCGGTCAAATTGTTCAGCGTGTACGCATCATGCGGATTCTTCTCGAAGTAACCCTTGGCGTTGTAGATGCTGATCGACCAGAAGCCGTCAATGGGCACGTCCTTGACACTGAGCTTGTAGATTGCCGTGCCGTCGTTCTGGGCCGGCGTAAAGTTGAGATAGGTCGCGTCCTTCTCGGGATTGCCGCCCCAGGCTGCCGCGGCCTGGATCAGGCGCCGCACCGGATCGACTTGTCCTCGCGGGCCAAACGCACTCTTCGTGTCGGGCAGCGTTGAGGCGAGCACGAGAAGCGCCTCGCGTACCCGTTTCTGGCTTGTCTGATCCCAGGCGGGCACCTGGAATGTTCCCGGGCCGCCTGGCTGGTCGACCTTGATTGCATCCTGGAGCGCGTGAGCCTGCTTGACGTCGCTGGGATTTCCCGGATCGACGAGGATACGGATCGCCGTCATCACATAGCGAGTGCCGATCTCC
The DNA here is from genome assembly GCF_900169785.1 of Rhizobium sullae. Taxonomy (GTDB): domain Bacteria; phylum Pseudomonadota; class Alphaproteobacteria; order Rhizobiales; family Rhizobiaceae; genus Rhizobium; species Rhizobium sullae. The sequence continues at coordinate 5,915 of NZ_FWER01000051.1, read as the reverse complement.
TCCTTAGCGAGGGTGTGGGGCCCCGCGTCGTAGATGACCATCGGAGTGTACTCGTCCTCGTCGATCACCTGCATCGACATGAAGCGCTGGCCGGCATCGGGCAACGTGATCGTCACCGGGCCGGCATCGAGATCGAACAGAGCCCCGGAATAGAGCGTGTCACGATTCATGCGAATCACCGGTTGCTTATCGATTGGCGTCACTTCGCGATGATGAAAGAACCTGCCGGTTCCTCCCGCATCTTTGACGACGTTGCCGAAGTAAAGGCCGCTCTCAGCGCGCACGAAATTGTCGGGGGTGACCAGTGTGGCGCCACCTGACGGCGCTTGTGCGAGCGCAAGGGAAACGATTGCCGCCAGCGCTAAACCGGCGCAGATGGATGTGCGAATGGCTTTCATGGCGTCACCTCCCTGATCATTGCGCCGCGATCCTTTCGATGTCGGGTAGCACCCACGTCTTGTCGAACAGCGGCTTCTCCGGCGCGTAGAAGCGGAAGAGGACTTCGAATCCTCCACCGGCGCTCGTGGGTATCCAGTTTGACTCCTTGCCTGCCGAGGCCTTTGGACCGAAGAAGATGTCCACCGAGCCGTCGGCGTTGGTCTGCAGGTCCGGGCTCTGCGAGGATCGGCTGAATCGCTCCTCGTCGCGGATGAACGCATGGGTGGTGCTGTCATAGACGGTCGCCGACCAGTACTGCCCGACAGGCGCGTTCGCCGGCACGGTGAGGCGATAGGTCTGGCCTCCGTCCAGATGCTGGCCGTCCTTGTCCTTGATCGTCATCAGGTAGAACTGGCCAGCGCCCAGGCGCTTGATGCCAATGAAACCGTATGTGTAGGTGAGACCGCGGTCGTCGGTGGGGTAGATGTCAGGCTTCGCGTAGGCATTCGCCTGACCCTCAACGACCTCCGGCTTGGCAGGCACGCCCCATTGGTGGCCCTCGTTGTAGGGATCAAAGGCTGTTTCGTACTTGAATTGCAGCCAGGCATGGGCCTCCTTGGCAGCATCTTCGAGAATCGCCTTGGTCTTTTCATCCGGAGCGAAGGGCTTGCCCTTCTCGATGCCGATCGACTTGAGCTGGTCGATCATCGCCCTGTCGCGCTCGAGCCAGGGCTCCTCCTGCACGATGCGGTTGAGCGCTTCGAAGAAGCGGAAGTCGTAGGGAATGGTCGAGTCGAAGACGGTGTCGATCACGTCGACGTATTTTGTCGCCGGCGGGTTGTCCGCCTGAGACAGCGGGTACAGTTTTGCCCGCTTCCCGTATTCGACCGCCTTGGCGACGTCTTCGCCGCTGCCGCTCGCAGGAGTCGAGCGCAGCAGCGCATAGCCCCCGTACGTGTCCGATCGCAGCGGGATGTATCCGTCGGGCACCTTCTCCGCATAACCAGGCGGCAGGATCAGATATTTGCCGCCTCGGCCCTTGTCCGCCCCGCTCGGCCCCGCGTCCTCCAATGCCTGCTGCCAGACATCGTCGATGTTGCCCGTGATCGAGCCACCGTTGGCGGGCGGAATTTCCAGCACGACAGGTCCGGCCTTCGTGTTGAAGAAGGCCATGAGGTAGACGGAGTCGGGGTTCGGCGTGAGCGTCTGGTTTTTCCACGTTGGTAGCCGCGACCAATAGACGATCTGGTTGACGCCACTCCCGGCATCGACCGCTTCCTGGAGCATCAGGTCGTAGTTGACCGCGGGCATGCCCCAGATGACAGCTTCGACTGCGCGGCGTTCGACCGTTAGCGACGTCAGCTCTTCCGGAGAGCGGGCGAACGACACGGTCGCGGTGGAGGAAAGCAGGAGAACTGCCATGGCGAGGTTGCGCATCTTGGTCTCCTTGAATACGACGGCCTCAACGGCCTATTGGAAACTGGAAGTTCACGCCTGCGAAGATCTGCCAGCGCGGCGCGCCCGGCCCGTCGTGCCAGACCGTGTACTGCGGCTCTACAAAGGCGTTCATTGTAACGCCCTTGTCGAGCTGGAAGACCTTGCCGACGCCTGCACCAACCGGGATGTAGCTGTTGCCGCTCTCAAGGTTGAAGTTCCAGATCGCGGAGGATCGAAGGTACCAACCGTCCGAGAGGTTGACGTTGACGATCGGCTGAAAGGTCAGAAGGTTCACGTCCTCGCGGTCGTCGACCCCTGCAAAGGAAATCTGATAGGTTAGAAGACCACCGAGCATGCCCCATCTCTGAGGCGCGACGACGACCTCCGCGGCGCCCGCCTGCCACTTGCCGCTTCCGAGTTGCTCGTCCGTTGCGGTCGGGATGACGAGCACAGGACCGGCGGCGAACGTCATGTCGCCCGCTTTTGGCAGGACGAAGAGATCGATGAGCGTCAGATCGCCGAGACCGGTGACGTAGCCGCTCGGAACGTCCGGCGACATCGCGACCGGAAGCGTGAAGCGCAGAAGCTGAGGCAGACCGAACATGTCTGACGGAATGAGGCCGCGCAGCAGGAATTGGTTCGCCTCGGGATCGCCGGGCGTCTCGACGAAGCTCGGAATATAATAGTCCTGCAAGTTGATGGTGATCTTCGGCGTCAACGGGTTGTTCGCCTCGTTGACGACGTCATGGGCCTCCTGCGCGGCCGCCGGGAGGGCGGTCGTCAGCATCAGGAACGCAGGAATGCGATAACAATTCGAGCGCACGAAGGCCTCCGGTTTCAGTACGAGCAATCCAGCACGAAAGGCGTTAGGATCACAGGTTGTTACAGTAACAAGCAGGCTGCCCGGGCCGCGTCGACGTTCAATGTAACAGTAACAATCTCGCTTTTTCGCGTTGACCGGCGCGAGAATGACCGAGGGCGTATCCCCGCTCCTCGCACGCATCCTGCTCGAAAGGAACGCCTGCACGCCATGGACACCGCCAGGGAGGCCGCGCACCGCGGATTGTTGAAGCTGATGCTCCGGTTGCCTTTGCTACGCGGGCAGCTTCAACTGCTCTGGCAGAAGGATGCCGACCTTGAACCCCTGTGCGAGGCCTACGAAGACGCGACCACGACGCTCGAGCGGCTCCTGAAACGCACGGGAGACGGCGAAGACGGATTGATCGAAGAGTACCGGACCGTGTGTCTGGCACTGGAAACGGACATCGTCGCTCGGTGTCGTGCACGGAAGGCGCGAACCCGTTCTTAAGCGTTCAAGACGCCACGTCAGGTTTCCGGATTGCAACCGAGGGTGCTGTAGCGTAACATTTCCCACTGCTTATGGGCGGACGGGCGCGAGGGCGATATGGCAGCGAACGGCGTGAGCAATGGGGTACGCACGGTCTCCGAAGGACAGGCGCGGTTGGAAGCGGAGCGGCTGCTGGCCGATCCAAGGCTCCACGTATCGGACCGCCACCGGGCCTTTTTGAAATACATCGTGGAGGCGTTGTTCGAGGGTCGCAGCGACGCGGTCAAAGCTTACTCGATCGCCGTCGACGTCTTCAACCGGCCCCCGTCCTTCGATCCATCCTCCGATCCGATCGTCCGCATCGAGGCGACCCGCCTCCGTGAGACGCTCCAGAAATATTACGAGCAGCTCGCCGACGAACCGGGCGCGCGGCTCGACATCCCGCGCGGACGCTACGTGCCGATCTTCGTCGAGCGGAACCATCGCCCCCGCCCTGAGGACACTGACGAGCACGAGGACGTCGGTCTCGCAACCGAAGCGGCGGTCAAGCCGAGTTCAGGGGCAGGTGATAGAAGCTGGCGCTACGCCATCATGGCAGGCGCGGCAGTCGCCGCCATCGCCGTGACAGGAGGTCTCGCCTATCGCGCCGCGAGCCCCGCGCTCGTGGAGACGCGGAAGCCTTTGATCGCGTTGTCGATGGACGCGGCGCGCCCGGACGAGGCGGCCAGCCGGGCGGCCATGGAGGATCTGGCGGTGTCGCTGGCCCGTTTTGGGACCGTGCGCCTTAAGTCGGGCGCCGTCGCGACGCGGTCCCGTGCCGACGCGCCGGAAGAAAACTCCTACGACATCAAGATGCGATACGCGGAAGACGCGCGATCCGTTTCCATATGGTGGCAGGTCTCCGACGCTGGCACTGGAGAGGCGGTCTGGACCGACGAAGAACGTCGCCCGGCCTCCGAGGGTTCACGCGACGACGCGGTGCGCGACCTCGTTTACGGCGTCTCGCGCAGGCTCGCGGGACCAGCGGGCGTCGTCAACACCATCGAGCTCAGGCGCAACCTCCCTCAGACGGCGACCGGCAACATTTGCGTCCTTCGCGGCGAGTTCGCGGTCGAGCTTCGTGATCCCGCGGGCCTGAAAGCGGCCCGGCCGTGCCTTGAAGCGACGATCGCCGCCGATCCCAAGGACGCCGACGCTATGGCGACGCTCGCGCGCGTGATGTTGTGGACGGGCCGCACGACCGGAGACGACAGCTACTTCGGACGAGGCGTCGATCTCGCCAACAGGGCAGCCACCATCTCGCCGTCGTCGCCCAGAGCTGCGCTCGCGCAGATGGCGACCCAGTACCAGCTCGGACAAAACGATACCGCCATCGCGGCCGGTCGACGCGGCGTCGCGTTGAACCCCGAGAATGCCGACCTGCTTGCAAAGCTCTCGATGGTCCTTTTCTTGAGCGGGAAGTGGCAGGGGGGTGCTGAGCTTGCGCAAAAAGCGACCGACGTCGCCGGTCAGCCGATCAGGGATGCGAGCTTCGTGATGATCCTCGACGCCTACCGTCAGGGGAACTACGCGCAGGCGGTGTTTCAAGCGAGACAGGTTCCCGCGGCCGACACCCCGACGGTGGTGCTGAAACTGGCGGCGATCGCCCGGATCGGCGACCGGTCGGTCACTGAGAAGGAGATAGCCGCCGCCCGGCTGCAGCATCCCGATCTCGACCGCACGGTGGCGGCGATGTTCTCCGGCACCCGTTACGACCCGGAGCTCGAAGCCGCACTCAGGGCGGGAATACAGGAAGCCGGCCTGAAGGTGCCGGAACTCGTCAGCAGCGGGGCCATGTAACAGTAACATCCTTGTCCTGAAGCCTCCGATGGCATTCCTTCGACAGGTCCGCAGATAGCGGGCGATGATGTCGAAGGGCCGCCACGATGCGAAAGCTGCTAGTCTTCCTAGTCGCCTCCATATTTCTCACCGGCAATGTTCTCGCCGATCCGGCGGTCATCACGACCGGGGTCAATTTGAGATCCGGCCCCGGTACGGGCTTTGCCGCCGTCGGCAAATTGCCTGAAGGCGCCCAGGTCGATCTCAAGGAATGCGACGCGAGCGGCGCATGGTGCGCGGTCGCGTTCGGCAAGGGGAACGGCTTCGTCAGCGGACGATATCTCAGCCAGTCGGCAGCGGACACGCCCTCGTGGCCGAGGACATTCACGGCCGACAGCGGCGCGACGCTCACTCTGTTCCAACCGCAGGTCGTCGACTGGCCGGATTTCGTAAAGCTTGACGCGCTCGTCGCGGCCGAACTCAAGACCTCGGAGGACGCCCAGCCCGTCTACGGCGTGATCGGCATCTCCGCGAAGACGGTCGCCGACGACGAGACGGGCAACGTCGTCCTGACCGACGTGCAGCCGACCGAAGTGAACTTCTCGACGCTCGACAAGGAGCAGCTTTCGAAGCTCGCCCTCGGCGTCGGCAAGATCATGCCGACGGATCCGATTACCGTCTCGCAGGACCGCCTGACGGCGAGCCTCGCCGACTACAAGCGGTTGAACGACGTCTCGGGACTGAAAGCTGACCCGCCGCCCGTGTTCACCAGCGAGACGCCCGCGATCCTCGTGCAGACCGACGGCAAGGCGGTGGTGTCCCCAGCCAAGGGCGTGCAAGGGCTTTCCTTCGTGGTCAACACCAACTGGGACGTCTTCCGGACCGACGCAGACAAGACCTTCTACCTTCGCGACGAAAAGAGCTGGCTGAAGTCGACGAGCCTCGATGGCGACTGGACGGAAGCCGAGACGCTTCCTCCGCAGCTATCCAGCCT
>NZ_FWER01000112.1 GCF_900169785.1 Rhizobium sullae | reverse complement strand
GTTGTTGCTGTCAAAAATGGCATTCTCTGGGGAATGTTGATTCTGATACCTGCGATGATCATCGTCGGCGGAACCGGCGTTAGACTGGCTGGAAAGGCTAAATCGGTGCTTGTTCGCGCCAAAAAGCATCGAATGCCCATCATCGCTCTGAATGGAATTCTGATACTCGTGCCCTGCGCGTTCTTTCTCGCGAATCGCGCCTCAACGGGTCAGTTTGATACGATGTTTTACGTTGTCCAGGCGATCGAACTCGTCGCCGGGGGCACAAACTTAACCTTGATGGGCCTGAACCTTCGGGATGGTTTGACGCTATCCCGATGGATCAAATACTTGGGGTTACGCTCCGCTTAGCCCGTTTAGGCACAGAACGCGATACGCGCCGAGGCCGCTAGGTGGTTGGCGCAAACGTTTTGTCCTCTCGTTCGCTTAGATGCTGAATTGCCCGCGGCCATTTGCGGCAGACGACCTATGAAGCGATCAAGGCCATGATCGTCACCGGCCAATTGGCACCCGGAAGGCGACTGATCGAACTCGAGCTCGTCGAACAGTTGCAGGTCACCCGGACGCCAGTGCGCGAAGCCCTGAACCGGCTGGAGCGCGACGGGCTGGTGATCGAGCGCCCGCGCACGGGCTTCGCCGTCGTTCACTTCAACGAAACGATGCTGCGCAATGTCTTCGACATTCGTGCCGTGCTTGACGAACACGCGACGCGACTGGCCATCACGCGGATTACCGATGACGAAGTCGAGGTGTTGCGCGGGCTGGTAGCCGAATGCAAGCGGCTTGCTTCAAATGATCCAAGCCCGCGCGGGCGGCTCAAAGAACTGCAGACGGGGCTCGAGATCCATCGTTCGATCGCGCAGTTCAGCGGCAATCCCATGCTTGCCGACATGCTGAACGGGCTGCTGGAAAAGTGCCAGATCTATGTCTGGATGGAACTGACCCAGTTCAACGACTGGCAGCAGGCCCGCGACGAACACCACGCGATCGTCGAGGCAATTGCCGCCCGCGACGTCGAAATGGCCTGCCGTGAAGCGCGCCAGCATATCAATCAGTCACGTGACGGCATCCTGAAGATGATGAATCTCCAGCGCGACTTCCGCGATCTCTACAAACAGAAGAGCGACGACGCCGGCTTGTGAATCTCCGCCGTAACCGGCTAGCCCAACCGGCGCACATTCCTTTGAACGCCAGGGCTGACATACTCACAGTTGACCGTTTGACCAGCAGTTTCACAGAAGCACGCGTGGCATCTTGAAACGCGATCGAATTGACCATCCGTCGAGCGCCCAACTTAGAGGCTGACCCAAAAAGAGTTGAGTGATTTCAGTCAGTTGTGATTCCATCGGATTTGCGAAGATTCGATGGAGAGCACGATGGCCTGGACTGAAACCACCCGGCGCAATTATGTCCGACGGACGAGCCGATATGCAAGCGATGTCACGGATCGCGAATGGGAATTTATTGCGGCGTTCAAAAGACGCCTCGTAAGATACGGATATCGTTGAAGCCTTTTCGAGTCCGACTCTTACACCGCGCAACTGGACTAGCTGTTGCCGAGGACCCGCTACCGTCAAGTCCCAAAATATCGCGGGATAGTTGAAATCTTTACTTGTTGAGACGTTGCCACCTCACCGACTTCCTATACACCTTCTATAAAGGCTGCCGCGTTCGCGGCTAGAGGTGAGAACTAATCTCCATTCCCGCCCGGGCTCATCGCGAAGTCACTGAGGAACAGTGTCGATTACTTCGGCGGCTGATTCTCATATTAAGTGCCAAAATCCGTACAACAATCTCATATTAACTGCCTCGTCTCAAATTAAGTGCCGCGCTATCTTATTGAAAATATTAAGGTGAGAGTCTCACGGTTACTGCAAAACGACAATTCCAACGATTATAGTGAGCGGAATTTTCAATTGAAATCGCTTGCCGGATCGCTTGGCCGCCAAAGAGCCGACATTGACGCGTCGTCCGCAGCAAATCAGGTTCCCTCGTGACTTTGGATCAGGTCAGTGCAATGCGACTTCCGCTTTCGGCCGCTCTCTCGATCGCAGCGATGACGCGATGCACTGCGACCGCATCCTCGAAGCTTGGTGCATTGCGAGTGCCGTGCCGCAAGTCGCTCGCCATCCTGGTATAAAGACGTGCGACGTTCCCCGGCTCCACGTCCTCCGGCCAGCCAGCACGATATGAGGCAGGGACCTCTAGCGGCCGGAATGTCTTCTCCTCGCCCCGCCCACCCATCAGGGAGAGCTGCACCATCTGCGTGTGGCCGGAGGAACCCGAGACACGAATGTCGCCTTCTGTGCCGTGGATTTCCCAGAACAACCCGTCACCGTCTCGCGGCGTGCCACCGCGGTAGTGGATGGAGACGGGTACGCCCCTCTCCAGGATTCCGCTAACCAGAACCTGATCGGGCGAGGAAGTTGGCAACGTCTCGCCGGTATCGACAGCAAGTGTCGTGGGCCGCCGAGTCGCCAGGATCGCAGAGACTTCCGCGACCTCCCCCAGGACGTCCCTGAGCGCCGCCAGCGTATGGCCCACAGGGATAGTCAGCAGGGTGGCACCATTGGCGCGATCCAGCAAATAGCCGTAGGTTTTCTTGTCGGGGATGGTGGCAGCGCCCAGAGCGCCGCCGCCGCGCGCGACCAAGGTGGTCGATAACACCTCGCCAACGAAACCGTCGGCGATCAGATGTTTCAGATACTCGATCTCCGGGGCGACACGCGCCTGAGTTCCGACGATACCCAAGATCCCTCTGGCTCGAGCGAGTGCGGCTATTTCTTCGGCCTCGGCCAAGCCGTTACCGAGCGGCCATTCGCAGTAGACATGCTTGCCCGCTTCGATTGCTGCTTTCACGATCTCAAAGTGAGGGGGCACTTTCACCGTAACGGTGACGATGTCGACCTCCGGTGCTGCGATAAGTTCGGCGACATCAGCATAAGCCCTTGGCAACCCATATGCCGCGGCAGCTGCTTCTCCACTGGCCTTACTGGAATTGGCAACACCAACGATTTCGAAAGTCTTGGAGAGCGCACGCAGCGCAGGAATATGAGCTCGTGCAGCCCAGCTTCGGCCCGGCTGCAGGCCAACAATGCCAATCTTGAAGCTATGTCCGGACATCATGATCCATTCTCATTGCATAGAGTTCGTTTTGTCACGCAATATAGATCGATGCATTCTGTGCGAAAATTCGGTAAATATGCGAGTGATCTTTGAGATTTCGCACAGATGGTAAGATGGTTGATTGGGAAGATGTCCGGCATTTCCTGGCTGTGGCGCAGAGCGGAACGCTCTCCGGCGCTGCCCGCAACCTCAAAGTGGATCACGCGACGGTCAGTCGGCGGCTTGCCGCTCTTGAGACCGCACTGGACGTGCGGCTCGTGGATCGCCTGCCGCGGTCCTGCCGCCTCACGGTGACGGGAAGGCAGGTGTTCGAGCGGGCCTTGGAGATGGAAGCTGGTGCTCATGCCATTGCCCGCTTGGCGAAGGCCGCACACGCTCCACTTGCCGGTCGCGTTACGCTGAGCGCCCCGCCTGTTCTCGTTACGCATCTTCTGGCCGACCATCTGCCACGTTTCAGGAAGGAATATCCGGACATCCGGCTTTCGCTTTCGGCGGAAGGCCGGGTGGTGTCACTCAGCCGCCGCGAAGCCGATGTCGCCGTGCGGTTCGTGCAGCCTGATGAGGCAAGCAGCGTAGCGCGAAAAATTGGGACGATGGCCTTCGGCCTCTATGCGCATCGCTCTTATGCCCATTTGTCTGCGCCCGAACGCTGGGAGTTCATTGCTTGGGATCAGACCTATGCTGACATGCCAGCGCAATCGTGGTTGTTCGGCATTGCCGACGACCGCCCGGTGGCCTGCGAATTGACTCACTCAAGTGAGCACTTGATCGCCGTGCGGGCTGGCGTGGGCGTGGCCGGCTTGCCCTGCTTTATCGGGGAGCGGGACCGTGATCTCGTCCGAATCGGCGAGGACATTCCATCTTTTGCGCGCGACATCTGGCTCATGGTTCACCGCGATTTGCGCAAAGCGCCGGCGGTACGCGCTGTAATGGAGTTTGTTGCAGCCACCATTTCGGAGGATCAATATCTGTCCATCCGATGATAGTGTTCAGACTAGATCCTCTGAAATCCCATACCGAGTCGACCTTCGCTATTGTATGGTGAAAACAGGTGAGCGCCGCGTGCGGTTGATGACGCAGCCACAGCCAGGCCATCTGGATCAGCGTCGTTCGCAGCCTCGGATTGCCGGATTTTGAGACGCCCTGGTCGTGATCGACCGAGCCGCTCTGCCAGGGTGTCGGCGCGAGGCCCGCATAGGCGGCAACCTGTCGTCGGTTGTCGAAGTGACGCGACAGCCCCTCCGACCAGAGCACGGCGGCAAACTCCGGCCCGATGCCTTTCAGGGTGAGCAGCATCGCCGGCGCTGGCGAGGCAGGCTGCTGGGCAGTGAGCATAGCGTCACGCTCGGCCTCGACCGCCTTGATCTGCTGGAGCAGCAGTTCGAGCCGATCGAGTTCGCGGCCGACCTGCGCCTTCAGGTGTGCCGGCAGCGGACGGCCGTCGCCGGTCTTACACTCCTCCAGTCGCTTGCGGCGATCGCGGCGCAGCGGCTCGTAGTCGGATACACCCCTGACTGAACAGCAGGCCCTTGATGCGGTTGACGTGCCGTATGCGCTCGCTAGTCAACGCTTGGCGCTCACGCGAAAGGCGGCGGCGGTCCTCTTCCTCGGGCGTCGGCACCCGGACCATCGCACAGACGCGCGGCTCGCCCCTTTTATAGGCGAGCAGCGCGCGCACCAGCGCCTCGCCGTCGATCTTATCGGTCTTGGCCCGGCGCCCCCGGCGCGAGGTGGCAATCGAGGCCGGATCGACGACGTGGCTTTCGATCCCCTCGGCCTCCAGCACGCGATGGATCCAGAAGCCGTCGAGCCCAGCCTCCTGGATGACAATGATCGGAAAGCACCGCCCGGTTCGCGCCCGCGCCTTCCTCTTGAGTTCGGCAAAACGTCCCAGCATGCCGGCGACGTCGCCGGTTTCGACCGCATGCTTAGACATCTTCTCGCCACCACCCGGCGACAGCGAGGTGATCAACCATTTCGATTGGCTCAATTCCAATGAGACGAAGATTGCGCCAAGATCGGTGCGGATAGCGGTCGGCGCTTAGGATCGGTGAGCTGCAAAGGGCATGCTTGCCTCCAAGGTAGGGTGTTTGTGGTTAAGCGACCTCACTTTGCCACAGCGCTGGTCGCTATCCACCCTCCTCATAGGATCTATGATGCGCCACTACGGTCCATTGATGCTCGCAGTATCGATCTATAACGAAACCCCGCGATCTCCGATCGATGCCCTGCCCGTGCGACCGCAGGAGATCATCAATATTTCCATTTCAAAATGAGATTTGCGCAACGATTGACTCGCGGACTTCGATTACGCGAGGCCACTTTGCCTGTATTCCCGTTATAGTTCCAATTGGCAAGGAAGCCCTGTTGTCGTTCATCGCACATCGAACCAGCACCAATTGCGAGAGCCTCTAAGTCGCGGTGCTTTGAAGCAGCCATAGCGACAGAAAATTGTCCGGCACGTGCAAATGAAGTATAATGACTGACTGATGTCAGCGTCTGCTGGAGCCGAACTTATGGTAAGTCCAAATCTGCCCTTTTGAGTTCTTTGTGTTGGACGACGTTCAATGTGACGGAGCAGTCGTCGGTTATATCGCAGGGCGTGCAATTCGAGACTTTGTGATCGATGCCGACGGTAACCGATATCGATTTGTCGGCACTGCGCCACGAGATCCGTCTGGCCGCCTTGATGTGGACGTTCTCCGCCCCGGTGAGTGGATCGTAAACCCCGGCCTTATCTACGCGAGAGATTCGGCTAGCGAGCGGCGTCCCCTGCCCCAAAGCGGTGCGAGCTTTCACGGCTCCCAGCAAACAAGCGTGCCAAGCCTGTCAGGCCAAAGGCCGTCATCATCCTTAACGCCTATTGCCCGCGCATCTCGTTGGCGGACGAGGAGGGCGCGGTGAATTGCCGACTCCAGAGGTTCTTCATCCGGTTCGGCAAAGGCATCCCTGATCTGAAGCACACCAGTCACCTTGTCTGCGCTCCCGCCGACGTGAATGATATGCCCCGGGTATAGATGCGCCGTGTCCTTCGTTATGAAATGAGATCTGTACATCCCTCTGCCTCTGTTTTGTTTCGTTGAGAAATAGCTCCCGCCGCCATGCACGTGAGCGATGGTGAGACGCGCAGTGGCTGATCTCCGCCTCGCGTTAGCAAAAGCTTCAACCTGCCTCGCTCGAAGCGAGCAACTGTTTCAGGTGGTCGATAGTGGCGCCGGCCTGACGCAAGGCAATGAGGTTCTGCGCCGTCCTATGAACCTTTGCGTGTGAGTGATCGATGCATTGCATTCGACACCATTCATCGAGCAGCATGCTCAGCGCGACGACATCTGCAGGATCCATTGCCGCCCTTTTCTCCCGCAACAACCCCCACATTTTGGACCTCCCTTTTTCCAGCCGTGGAGAAGGACAAGAAAACCGGTTAAATCTCCACGGCTGGATCGCGACCGCCCCGGATTGGGCCGGAAGTCGCCCTCAATGCCGGTCGACCATATTTTATATCATGCCGTGATATTTTTGGCGAAAAGGACTTTCTTATCGCTGGCGTGCCGACGATACATCACATCGTTAAATCGGGAGATGGCATGCGGTGTCACCAGAAGTTCGGAGCCAAGATGACGGAATCGAACGCCCGCTCGGACCTAACCGGCCCGCTACGCTGCCTGTTGTTGATTATTGGCTCTTCACGGCGCGCTGTGCCCTGACGGCTGCGGCAATGAACACGCGCGAGAGGCCATGATAAAGCGGCTCGCGCGACAGAAGGCGCGACGTCACATAGCCGATCATCGAGACGGCCATGATCGAAATGAACGCCTGATGGTCGCCGGTCATTTCCAAAATGATCACGAAGGCAGTCATCGGCGCTTGTACGACGCCCGAGAAATAACCCGCCATGCCGAGGATCGCGGCGAGGGTGATGTTTGTTCCGAGCAGCGAGCCGACGGTGCTCCCGAAACCGGCTCGTGCTCGCGCGTTCGCCGATACGAGGCCAGCCTTCGCGTGCTCGATGCACAGAGCCAGCGAACGGACATCCGCGTCGAGGTCCGACACGATTCCAGAGGTTGATGATTAAAACCGTCCAAGGTGGCTGGCTGGGGGCGCTTCGGCCTGTCGGCAACCCTTGTTTCGGCGATCGGCCGAAGGCTCCGTCAAGGGTTGATTCCATGCTGTTTTCGAGTTCGCGCATTCACCGCGCAAAGGTGTTTGACAAAGTCTGCAATTAGGCATGAAGTCATTGTGCGAGACGGGGCACGATAGGCAGCTTTGTCTATCGCGCTCCACCGGGTGATGAGACGATGGATGCCGCTCGGCACAATGAGCCCGATCAGTCGAATTCCGCCCCGTTATTAAACGGCGCGGACAGGTTCAGCTCGTCATTCGTCGTCAAACCTTCGCGTACACCAGACAGGAGGCTCCCGGTGGGCAACCTAGCTGCTTATCCGGCCGCAGGTGGCGGCCCCGATGCAGCACTGTGCTCCTCCAAGGTCTGGCTCAACGAGCACGCAGAAATCCACGTTTGAGCCGCACTCGAGCGGCCTTGCGTGGACGATGGAAGAATGCCGTGAAATAGGATCGAGAGGCGACTGCCATGGCCAATGACAGCAAACATGAAGGCGGAGTGATCTACCATATACCGGGGCAGGAATATTTCGAACTGCGCGGATTGAGGCGCCACGCTGGCGTCTTCTCACTCTGGGCGCTTGGCGTAGGCGCCGTCATTTCCGGTGATTTTTCCGGCTGGAATCTTGGCTTTGCGGTCGGTGGGTGGGGCGGCATGTTCATCGGCACCATCCTGATTACCATCATGTATCTCGGCCTTACCTACTCGATTGCCGAAATGAGCCCGGCCCTGCCGCACACCGGCGGCGCGTATTCCTTCGCGCGCACCGCCTTCGGTCCGTGGGGCGGTTTCATCACCGGCGTCGCGGAAAACATCGAATATGTGCTGACACCTGCCGTCGTGGT
>NZ_FWER01000033.1 GCF_900169785.1 Rhizobium sullae | reverse complement strand
ATGCCTCGGGAGGCCTAGATGATACCGCCGCCGCCGGCCGCAGAGGCTGGGCGTTCGGCGGAAACCTTTTTCCTGTAGCCGCTGGCGCGATAAGCTGCGATCGGGTCAATGGCGCCGCCCACGCGGCGGCGGGCTTCGGCGAGGATCGGCTCGACATCGGCACGGTAAGCACGCTTCAGCGTTTCCGTCGCCATCAGCGCGTCATTCTCGTCCTGATAGCCCGAAAGCGCCTCGCGGTCGACGATCAGGGCCTGCGCGTAGGCGCGGCGGATTTCGTTGGCGCTATTGATAAGGCTCTCGATCGGGTCCGTCACATTGTGCGACTGATCGATCATGTGCGCCGGATGGAAGCCATTTACGCCCCGTTGCTCGGCATCGACCAGTTCGTTGAAGACGAGGAACAGACGGTAAGGCTCGATCGAACCCGCGTCCAGGTCGTCGTCGCCATATTTCGAATCGTTGAAGTGGAAGCCGCCGAGCTTTCCGAACTGGATCAGGCGGGCAACAATCATCTCTATATTGGTATTCGGTGCATGGTGACCTAGGTCCACGAGGCACTGCGCTTTGGGGCCGAGCGTCTGAGCGATCAGATAGTTGGTGCCCCAGTCCTGCACGATCGTCGAATAGAAGGCCGGCTCGTACATCTTGTGTTCGGAGAACAGCTTCCAGTCCTCCGGCAACGCCTTGTAGATATCCGCCATGGAGGCAAGGTAGCGTTCGAAAGCTTTGGTGAAGTTGCTCTGGCCGGGGAAGTTCGAGCCGTCGCCGATCCAGACCGTCAGGGCCTTGGAGCCGATCGCCTTTCCGATCTCGATGCATTCGAGGTTGTGCTCGATGGCTTGTTGGCGCGTCGCCGCGTCCGTATGGCTGAGCGAGCCATATTTATAGGAATATTTCTGGCCCGGCGCATCCGAGAACGTGTTGGAATTCATTGCATCGAAGCTAAGGCCGAGCGCATCACCTTTGGCCTTCAACTCGCCGGCATCAGCCTTGTCCCAGGGAATATGGAGGGAAACGGTCGGCGTTGCCTGCGTCAGTTGATGAATGACGGCGCAATCGTCCAGCTTGTCAAAGATGCCGCGCGGCTCGCCCGTGCCGGGAAAGCGGGCAAAGCGTGTGCCACCCGTTCCCACGCCCCAGGAGGGAACAGCGACGAAGAATGCTGCGACCTTTTTCGTAATGGCGTCGATGTCTATGCCGCGGCGGGCAAGGTTTGCACCGAGCGCGTCGTAATCGGCCTTGAGCGCCGCCGTCCTCTTGTCGTTTTCCTCGACGATCAGATCCTGCGCAATCCTGAACTCAGCCATCAAATCCTCCCTGAAACGCGAACCATGGGGCCCTGTTCTGCGTTCTATTGCTTCATTCCTAACCCACCAAAGAGGCGCTCGTGGACGTCATCCGCATACTTCTCGCGATCATCCTGCCGCCGCTCGGCGTGTTCCTGCAGGTCGGGCTCGGCCTGCATTTCTGGCTCAATATATTGCTCACGCTCTGCGGCTACATCCCGGGGATCATCCACGCAATATGGGTGATCCTCCGGAAATAACGCCTTAGCGCGGGAAGCTCTGTGCGTTGCCGGCATCGACGTTGATGATGTTGCCGGTGGATTTTGCCGAAAGGTCCGAAGCGAGAAAATAGATCGCCTCGGCAATATCTTCCGGGAAGACGTTGAGCTTCAGCATCGAACGCTTGCGGTAGTGTTCCTCAAGGTCGTCCACTTCGATCTTCGAGGAAGCCGCGCGCTGTTCGCGCCACTCGCCGTTCCAGATCTTCGAGCCGCGCAGCACAGCATCGGGGTTCACCGTATTGACGCGAATGCCGGCTTCTGCGCCTTCGAGCGCCAGGCAGCGGGCGAGATGAATTTCGGCGGCCTTGGCCGTGCAATAGGCAGCAGCGTTCGGTGATGATGCGAGGCCGTTCTTCGATGCGACGAAGACCACATTGCCGCCGAGGCTCTGCCTGCGGAACAGGCGGAAGGCTTCGCGCGAAACGAGGAAATAGCCGGTCGCCAGGATGTCGATGTTCTTGTTCCACATCGAAAGCTCGGTGCTTTCGATCGGCGCCGACGACGCAATGCCGGCATTCGAAACGAGGATGTCGATGCCACCGAACTCGACACAGGATTCCCCAAAGGATGAGACCACCGCATCCTCCCTGGTGACGTCGAGCTTTACGGTGCGAACCGCATCCGCACCGTGCTTCTTCACGAAGTCGGCTTCAGTCGCCTCCAGTGCCGACTGGTCGATATCGGCAAGCACCACGCAGGCGCCCTCGCCTACCAGACGCGCCGCCGTTGCCCGGCCGATGCCGCCGGCACCGCCGGTGACGAAGGCAACCTTCCCGGCAAGGCTCTTGGGCTTCGGCATGCGCTGCAGCTTGGCTTCTTCCAGCAGCCAGTATTCGATATCGAAGGCTTCCTGTTCCGGCAGGCCTTGGTATTCGGAAACCGTCGAAGCGCCGCGCATCACGTTGATTGCATTGACGTAGAATTCGCTGGCGATGCGGGCGGTTGCCTTGTCGCGGGCAAAGGAGAACATGCCGACACCGGGAACAAGGAATATGACCGGGTTCGCATCGCGCATGGCGGGCGAATTATCGTGCTTGCAGTCGTTGTAATAGCGGGCGTAGTCGGCGCGATAGTCCTCCAGCGCCTTGTCGAGGCCGGCAACGATCGCATCGACATCCGGCCTTGCCGGGTCAAAATCGACGATCAGCGGGCGAATCTTGGTGCGCAGGAAGTGGTCCGGGCAGCTGGTGCCGAGCGCACCCAGCGGACGCAGGCTCTTCGAATTTACGAATTCGAGTACAGCATCCTGATCGTCGAAATGGCCGAGCTTGCGCTCTTGCTTTCCGATCCGGCCCCGGATTTCCGGCATCAAGCGGGCCGCAATCGCGCGGCGTTCGGAAACCGGCAGGCTCTGCGTTGCAGCACCGCCGAAGATCGTCTTGCCCTCGGTCTTTTCTGCAAACCAGACGATGGCTTTGTTGATGATGTCGAGGGTCAGCTCGTAGCAGGCCTTGGCGTCGTTCGCCCAGGTGAAGAGGCCGTGACTTTCGAGCACGACACCCTTGGCGTGCGGGTTCGCCTTGACGAAGGCTTCGAGATCGAGGCCGAGCTGGAAGCCCGGGCGGCGCCAGGGCAGCCAGCCGATGTCGTCGCCGAATATCTGCCGCGTCAGTTCCTTGGAATTCTTGGATGCGGCGATTGCGATTATCGCGTCCGGATGCATGTGGTCGACATGTGTGAAGGGCACGAAACCATGCAGCGGCGTATCGATGGAGGCGGCACGGGAATTCAGATTGAACGTGCAATGCGGCAGGAAGCCGACCATGCGGTCTTCGTCCTCGACGCCCTTATAGATGCCTTTCAGCGAATCGAGCTTGTCCTGATAGAGCGTCGCAAAGCCATCGAGCTTGATGGTGCCGACGTCGCCGCCGGAGCCCTTCACCCAGAGAACCTTGACCTTATCGCCAGTGAGCGGATCCGTTTCCATCACTTTGGCCGAGGTATTGCCGCCACCATAGTTGGTAATGCGCTTGTCGGCGCCAAGCAGGTTCGAGCGGTAGAGCAGCTTGCCGGGTTCATCGAGCCCTGCTGCGTAAGAATTATCCCAACGGTTCTCAAGAAGCCGGACGGTGGCCGCCATGTCATCCTCCCTTGTGTGCCTTATGCGCGGACGAAATCCACGTGCTATTCGGTGACGGTATCGCTCATCAAAACGCACATTGTCAATCGAAAACGATCAAAAACAATTATTGTGCAGCGCAATATGAAGATTCTTGATCGTTTTTGATTGACAGCTTTTAACGGATACGAAATAAATGCGACAGGGAGGAGCCAAATGCACGAACGTGAACGCCATCGCATCATCTTGAGCGCGGTCCAGGAAAAATCGGTCGTCACAATTCAGGATATTTCCGAATTGACCGGGGCTTCCGAGGCTACGATCCGTCGTGACATTGCGGCTCTCCATGTGCAGGGCAAGATCCGGCGTGTGCGTGGCGGCGCCGAGGCCGTCCATCCACCGCAGCTCGGCAATCTCGCGGGCCGCCCCTTTAGAGTTTCAGAATCTGTCAATATCGATAAAAAGCGCGCAATTGCGCGGGCCGCGGTCGATCTTTGCGACCCGGGCGACGCAATCATCATCAATGGCGGCACGACGACCTTCCAGATGGTGCACTTCATGTCGGCGCATCGCATGCAGGTCATGACGAATTCTTTCGCGATCGCCGAGCATTTGGTAAAACATTCCAAGAATACGGTGACGGTGCCGGGCGGCGTAATCTACCGCGAGCAGAGCCTCATCCTGTCGCCCTTCGACAATGACGCCATCCGCAATTTCTATGCGCGCCGTTTTTTCATCGGAGCTCAGGGCGTCGGCCCGCTCGGCATCATGGAAGCCGACGCGCAGATCATTCAAAGCGAACAGAAGCTGATGCATCAGGCCGACGAACTCGTCGTCATGGTCGATTCCAGCAAGTTCCGCCGCCGGTCGAGCCTCATTCTGTGCCCGCTCGACCGTGTTTCGACGATCATCACCGACGACGGCATCCAAGACGATTCCGCCAAGATGATCGAGGATGCAGGCATCCGACTCGTCGTCGCGAGCGCCGGCCTGCAATCGGTGAAGGAGGATTCCTCGTCGGTCGCCTGAGAAGCGCCGGCCAGGTGTAGTTAGTCTTAATCAACGTGGGAGGATGAAAGCATGAAACTCGCAAAGAAACTCGCGGTGGGCGTCGCACTCGCCGTCGCCATGATGGCAGGCACGGCAAGTGCTGCCGACATGAAGATCGGTCTTGTCGTCAAGTCGCTCGGTAACGGCTTCTTCGATGCGGCCAACAAGGGTGCCCAGGAAGCCGCCAAGGAGCTCGGCGGTGTCGAAGTGATCTATACCGGCCCGACCTCGACGACGGCCGAAGGCCAGATCGAAGTCATCAATTCGCTGATCGCACAGGGCGTCGATGCCATCGCGATTTCGGCGAACGACCCGGACGCTGTCGTTCCGGCTTTGAAGAAGGCTACACAGCGCGGCATCAAGGTCATTTCCTGGGATTCCGGTGTCGCCGCTGAAGGCCGCATCCTGCAGCTCAACCCATCGTCCAACGAGCTGATCGGCAAGATGTGCCTGACGCTTGTCAAGGATCACCTTGACGGCGGCAAGGGCGATTTCGCGATCCTGTCGGCAACGACGACCTCGACGAACCAGAACATCTGGATCGACCAGATGAAGAAGCAGCTCAAGGACTTCCCGGGCCTGAACCTCGTCACCACCGTTTACGGCGACGATCTTTCGGACAAGTCCTACCGCGAAGCCGAAGGCCTCTTGAAGTCCAACCCGAACGTCAAGGTCATCGTCGCTCCGACGACGGTCGGCGTTCTGGCGGCATCCAAGGTCGTCGAAGACAAGGGTCTCGTCGGCAAGGTCTATGTCACGGGTCTCGGTCTGCCGTCCGAAATGGCCGGTGCGATCAAGTCGGGCGCGACGAAGGAATTCGCCATCTGGAACCCGATCGACCTCGGCTATTCAGCCGCGCAGATTGCCTATCGCCTTGTCAAGGGTGAAACCGACGGCAAGCCGGGCAGCGAGATCGAAGCCGGCCGCATGGGCAAGATCAAGGTTGGCGACAACGGCGAGGCCGCAATGGCAGACCCGTTCGTCTACAACGCCTCGAACATCGACCAGTTCTCCAAGGTCTTCTGATCTCGAACCGTTATACATAAGCCCCGGCGGCTTTAGGGCCGCCGGGATTTCTCATTCGACACCGGTAACGCGCTGATGAACACTGCCCTTCAACAACCCGTCACGGACCGCAAGGCCGCAGATGCGCAGGCCATCCTCGAAATGCGGGGCATCTCGCAGATCTTTCCCGGCGTAAAGGCGCTCGACAATGTCAGCATCGCGCTCTATCCCGGCAGGGTGACGGCGCTGATCGGCGAAAACGGCGCGGGCAAATCCACGCTCGTCAAGATCCTGACCGGCATCTACAGGCCGAACGAAGGCGAAATCATCGTCGACGGCCACCCAGTCACCTTTGCAAGCGCGCAGGCCGCAATCGATGCGGGCGTCACGGCCATCCATCAGGAAACTGTCCTCTTCGACGAGTTGACCGTTGCCGAAAACATCTTCCTCGGCCATGCGCCGCGCACAAAATTCCGCACGATCGACTGGAAGCAAATGAACAGCCGCTCGAAGGAGCTGCTGACCTCACTCGAAAGCAATATCGATCCGACGATCCGGCTGAAGGACCTCTCGATCGCGCAGCGCCATCTGGTGGCGATCGCCCGCGCGCTTTCGATCGAGGCCCGTATCGTCATCATGGACGAGCCGACGGCCGCCCTTTCCCGTAAAGAAATCGACGATCTCTTCCGCATCGTCCAGGGCCTGAAGGAAAAGGGCAAGGCGATCCTTTTCATCAGCCACAAGTTCGACGAACTCTACGAGATCGCCGACAACTTCGTTGTCTTCCGCGACGGCCGCGCCGTCGGAAACGGCAGGCTGAAGGAAACGCCGCAGGACGCGATCGTGAAGCTCATGGTCGGCCGCGATGTCGAAAACGTGTTTCCCAAGTTTCCGGTGCAGATCGGCGGTCCGGTCCTCGAAGTCCAGAATTACTGTCACCGCACGGAATTCCGCGATATTTCCTTCACTCTCCGCAAGGGCGAAATTCTTGGCGTTTATGGCCTGATCGGCGCCGGACGCTCGGAACTTTGCCAATCGCTCTTCGGCATCACCAAGCCGCTCTCCGGCAAACTCATACTCGACGGCAAGGAGCTGTCGATTGCCTCTCCTCATGATGCCATACGCGCCGGCATCGTCTATGTGCCGGAAGAGCGCGGCCGCCACGGTCTGGCGCTGCCGATGCCGATCTACCAGAACATGACATTGCCGTCGCTGACGCGCACCTCGCGCAAGGGCTTCCTCAAAGCCGCCAACGAATTTGCGCTTGCCCGCAAATATGCCGAGCGCCTGGACCTTCGCGCCGCCGCCCTCTCCGTCCCTGTCGGCACGCTGTCAGGCGGCAACCAGCAGAAAGTCGTCATCGGCAAGTGGCTGGCGACGCAGCCCAAGGTCATCATCCTCGACGAGCCGACCAAGGGCATCGATATCGGTTCCAAGGCTGCCGTCCACGGCTTCATCAGCGAACTCGCCGCGGAAGGCCTTTCGATCATCATGATCTCCTCCGAACTGCCGGAAATCATCGGCATGTCGGATCGGGTGCTGGTGATGAAGGAAGGGTTGTCGGTCGGCCTCTTTGCGCGAGCAGAGCTTTCACCGGAGACACTGGTGCGCGCAGCGACCGGAAATGCATGAGGTAAAACATGGCAAGACTGATCAGAAAACGCGAAACACTGCTTTTCCTCATCATCGTCTTGATGATTGGGGTCTTTTCGACGCGCGCGGCGGATTTTGCGACGCCTTCGAACCTCGCCGGCATCTTCAACGATACGTCGATCCTCATCATTCTGGCGCTGGCGCAGATGACCGTGATACTGACGAAATCCATCGACCTTTCGGTCGCCGCCAACCTTGCCTTCACCGGCATGGCGATCGCGATGATGAATGCCGCCTATCCCGATTTGCCGCTGGTCGTCCTGATCCTTGCAGCGATTGCGATCGGCGCCTGCCTCGGTGCGATCAATGGCTGTCTCGTCTGGGCGCTTGAAATTCCGCCGATCGTCGTCACGCTCGGAACACTGACGATCTATCGCGGCATGGCCTTTGTGCTCTCTGGCGGCGCCTGGGTGAACGCCCACCAGATGACGCCGACGTTCCTTTCCGTGCCGCGCACGCTGATCCTCGGCCTGCCCGTTCTCGGCTGGGTAGGCATCGTCATCGTGCTGCTGATGTATATACTGCTGAAATACACCCAGTTCGGCCGCTCGGCCTATGCGACCGGCGGCAATCCGACGGCGGCCGTCTATGCAGGCATCGATACAGGCTGGACGAAGTTCCTCGCCTTCGTGCTGTCCGGTGCGCTCGCCGGCCTTGCGAGCTATCTTTGGGTCTCGCGCTACGCCGTCGCCTATGTCGATATCGCCAGCGGCTTCGAACTTGACAGTGTGGCGGCCTGCGTCATCGGCGGCATTTCGATTGCCGGCGGCGTCGGCTCGGTCATTGGTACCGTTCTCGGAGCTCTCTTCCTCGGCGTCATCAAGAACGCGCTTCCCGTTATCGGCATCTCGCCCTTCACGCAGATGGCGATCTCCGGCACCGTCATCATCCTCGCCGTCGTCTTCAATGCCCGGCGCGAACGCAGCCGCGGGCGCATCATCCTGCGCGACAAGGCAGCCGCAGAAACTCCAGCCGAGGTGACCGCATGAGCAGCGTTTCCGCCCCAATCGAAAAACGCGTGATTCCCGATCGTCTCGGCACGCCGCTCCGCCGCATCATGGCCAGCTGGGAAGTGCTGCTCTTCGGCGTTGCCATCGCCATCTTCATCTTCAATTCCATGGCATCGCCCTACTTCCTGAATGCCTGGAACCTCTCGGACGCGACCTTCAACTTCACCGAAAAGGCGATGATCGCCTTCGCCATGGCGTTGCTCGTCATTGCCGGCGAGATCGACCTTTCGGTAGCCGCCATCATCGCGCTTGCCTCGACCGCCATGGGTTGGGCCGCTCAGGCTGGCATCGGCACACCGGGCCTCGTCCTGATCGGTATCGGCACCGGTCTCGTCTGCGGGCTTTTCAACGGTTTCCTCGTCTCGGCATTGAAGCTGCCATCGATCGTCGTCACCATCGGCACGATGAGCCTCTTCCGCGGCGTTTCCTATATCGTGCTCGGCGACCAGGCCTATGGCAAATACCCCGCCGATTTCGCCTATTTCGGCCAAGGCTATGTCGTCTGGGTGTTCTCCTTCGAGTTCGTTTTGTTCATCGTGCTGGCGATCCTTTTTGCCATCCTGCTGCACGCCACGAACTTCGGCCGTCAGGTGTATACGATCGGCAACAACGATTTCGCCGCCCGCTTCTCCGGCATACCGGTCGAGCGCGTGAAATTCATCCTGTTCATGCTGACAGGCGTCATGAGCGGCGTCGCTGCCGTGTGCCTCACCTCGCGCCTCGGATCCACCCGTCCCTCGATTGCGCAGGGCTGGGAGCTCGAAGTCGTCACCATGGTCGTGCTCGGCGGCGTCTCGATCCTCGGCGGCTCCGGCACGATCGGCGGTGTCGTCATCGCCGCCTTCGTCATGGGTCTCGTTACGTTCGGCCTCGGCCTGCTCAATGTTCCGGGCATCGTCATGTCGATCTTCATCGGCCTGCTGCTCATCATCACGATTGCCATTCCGATCGTCGCCCGCCGTATCAAAGCCATGAGCTCCAAATGACCCTCGAAAAACACGCCTTCAAGATGAAGCTCAACCCGGGCATGGAAGCCGAGTACAAGAAACGGCACAACGAGATCTGGCCGGAACTTATCGAGCTGCTGCATCATTCCGGCGCCAGCGATTATTCGATCCATCTCGACCGCGAGACGAACACGCTGTTCGGCGTGCTGACGCGGCCGAAAGATCACACGATGGCAAGCCTGCCAGAGCATCCCATCATGAAGAAGTGGTGGGCGCATATGGCCGACATCATGGAAACCAACCCGGACAATTCACCGGTTCAGAGCGATCTGGTCACCGTCTTCCACATGCCATGAACAACATGCCCGATTACAGCCGCATCGCCGTTCTCGATATCGGCAAGACGAATGCGAAAGTCGTCGTGCTCGACAGCCAAACCGGCACGGAAATCGCAGCCGCAAAGACGGCGAATACGGTCGTCAGGTCCGGCATCTATCCGCATTATGATATCGACGGCTTATGGGCCTTCGCGCTCGATGCATTGAAGTCTTTCGCGACGGCGCCGGGCTTCGATGCGATTTCGATCACGACACACGGCGCGTCGGCAGCGCTCATCGGCGCCGATGGCAAGCTCGCCATGCCGGTTCTCGATTACGAGCACGAATATCTGCAAGAGATCCGAGAGGCTTATAGCGCGCTGCGCCCACCCTTCGAGGAGACCTATTCGCCGCGCCAGTCGATGGGGCTGAATGTCGGCGCCCAGCTTCACTATCAGAAAACGGCCTTTCCGCGGGAATTCGCGAAGGTGGCAACCATCGTCACCTATCCTCAATATTGGGCGGCACGGCTGACGGGCGTTACGGCGAATGAGTTGACCTCGCTTGGCTGCCACACGGATCTCTGGAATCCGAAGGCAGGTGAATATTCCTCGCTGGTCGATACGCTCGGCGTCCGCGATCTCATGGCGCCCATCCATTCGGCCTTTGAGGCGCTCGGTCCCGTCTTGCCGGAGATCGCTCGCGGCATCGAAATCGCTGCCGATATCCCGGTCTATTGTGGCATCCACGACTCCAATGCCTCGCTGCTGCCGCATCTCGTTGCGCGCCAGGCGCCCTTTGCGGTTGTCTCGACGGGCACGTGGGTTGTCAATTTCGGCGTCGGCGGCGACCTTACCCATCTCGACCCGAAGCGCGATGCGCTTGCCAATGTCGATGCCTATGGCCGCGCTGTGCCGTCCTCCCGCTTCATGGGGGGCCGTGAGTTCGAGATTCTTTCCACAGAAATCGGCAGTGTTCCGCCAGAGGACGTTGCGGCAGCTCTCGGCCCCGTCGTTGCGGGAAACCTGATGTTGCTGCCGAATGTCGCCACCGGCTCCGGCCCCTTCCCCGGCCGCCAAGGACGCTGGCTGAATGCCGATAGGGCAAGCCCTGCGGAACGCTACGCCGCCATGTGCCTCTACCTCGCCTTGATGACCGAGGCCTGCTTCGGCTTGATCGGCGCCAAGGGGCCTGTCATCGTCGAAGGGCCGTTCGCGCTGAACGAGACGTATCTCAAGGTTCTCGCAGCACTGACGGGGCGTGACGTGATTGCCCTGCCGGGATCGACCGGCACCAGTCAAGGCGCCGCACTGCTCACCGGCATCAGACCCACACCCGGTCCGGAAAGGCGTTTCACGCCAGCTGCGATTGCCGGCCTGAAAAACTATCGCCACACCTGGCACGCAGCGATGGAATAGCGGTCTTTTCATCCGCGCCCTTTACCTCGCCCAAGGCCGGCAGCTAATGTTGGATCGTTCAAAATCAGGTGGAGGAAACATCATGATGGATTCAAACGCGGTCTTCGATCCGCGTGCCCTTGCCGCGCGGCTTCGCAGTCTCCACAATGCCGGCAAACTGGCGCCGACTGCCAGTTTCGCGCTTCCCGCCGATCTCCGCCACGCCATGGATGCGCAGAATTTCCTCGCCGCCGAAGAAGGCATCACCAGCAATGCCTGGAAAGTGGCCGCTTCGCCGGATGGCCAGGCCGTGACGGCGCCGCTCCATCCCTATGCGGAAACCGATTCCGGTGCCCAAATCCCCTGGGCGAAGGGCATGAAGTTTGAAGCGGAGATTGCCGTTCGTCTCGGCAAGGATCTTGCGATCCGCGAAAGCAGCTACAGTCGCGCCGAAGTCGCCGATGCGGTTGCGACTGTCCATCTCGGCGCCGAACTCCTGGCTTCCGCCATCGAGGAAAGCGGCAGGCTCTCCTTTTTCCTCTTCCTCGCCGATCGCCTCGGCAACTGCGGCTATGTGCTCGGCCCGGCCATGCCGAAGACGCTGATCGATACGGCAACCGGAACACAGTTGAAAGTTACCTTCAACGGACAACCGATCTACGACGCCCCGGCGCAGCATCCGAAAGGCGACGTGCTCACCTGGCTTGTCGGCTACGCCAATGACAGGTTTCGGCCGGAAAACTCGCTGAAGGCCGGCGCGTTGATCACCACAGGCACCCTTTGCGGCGCGATTGAACTCGCTTCGCCGGGCGAGATCGATATCCTCCTTGGCGAGGCCAGTAGGCTTCACCTCTCGCTCATCGCGAAATAATCAGACTTTGCTGCGAAACATCTCGATGATGGCGGAGAAGTCCCTTCCGCCATTGCCCTGCTTTTCGAAGAGCGCATAAAGCTGCGCGGCTTCGGCGCCGAGCGGGGTCGATGCGCCGCTTGAAAGTGCGGCCTCCTGCGACAGCCGCAGATCCTTCAGCATCAGAGCAGCGGCAAATCCTGGCTTGTAACCGTTGTTTGCCGGCGAGGTCGGTACCGGACCCGGCACCGGGCAATAGGTGTTGATCGACCAGCACTGGCCGGACGAGGTCGAGGCAACATCAAAGAGCGCCTGATGCGAAAGGCCGAGTTTTTCCGCCAGCACGAAAGCTTCGCAAACACCGATCATCGAGATACCGAGGATCATATTGTTGCAGATCTTGGCCGCCTGCCCAGCACCCGCTTCGCCGCAGTGGACGATCTTCTTGCCCATGGCTTCGAGGATCGGTTTTGCCTTGGCGAAACTCTCTTTTGAACCGCCCGCCATGAAGGTCAGCGTACCGGCCGCTGCCCCGCCGGTTCCGCCGGAGACGGGAGCGTCGAGCGAGAGGCAGCCTGCGGTTTTGGCCATCGCATGGGCCTTGCGAGCACTTTCGACATCGATCGTCGAGCAGTCGATCACCAGTGTTCCTGCAGGAATGGAAGCGAGAATGTCTGGCCAGGCCGTCAGCACATGTTTGCCCTGCGGCAGCATCGTGACGACGATCTCGGCATTGGCCACCGCCTGGCTGATGTGGCCCGCAGGCTTCACGCCGGTTTCCTCCGCCGCCTTGAGAACTGGCGCAGCAAGATCAAAACCCGTCACCTCATGCCCGGCCTTGACGAGATTTGCCGCCATCGGTCCGCCCATATTGCCGAGCCCGATAAATGCGATCCGTGCCATGCTGGCCTCCTATCTGTTGTCTTCGAGGATCATTGCGGCAGCCTTTTCGGCGATCATGATCGTCGGCGAATTCGTATTGCCTGACGTGATGGACGGCATGATGGAGGCATCTGCGATCCTGAGCTTGCCGAGCGCGCGCAGCTTGAGCCGCGGATCAACAACGCTGTCCTTGTCTGCGCCCATCCGGCAGGTGCCGACCGGATGGAATATCGTCGTGCCGATGTCGCCCGCCGCCCGCTCCAGATCGGCCTCCGTCTGATAGGAGGGGCCGGGTTTGAATTCCTCCGGCTTGAAGCGCGCGAAGGATGGCTGCAAAACGATCCGCCGCGTCAGCCTTATCGATCGAACAGCGATGTCGCGATCACGCTCCGTCGAGAGGTATTTCGGCGCAATCGTCGGCTGCGCGGCGAAATCCGGGCTCGCAAGATGGACGGAGCCGCGGCTCTCCGGCCTCAGGTTGCAAACGCTTGCAGTGATCGCTGGAAAGGCGTGCACCGGATCGCCGAACTTGTCGAGCGAGACCGGCTGCACGTGATATTGCAGGTCGGGCGTCTCCTTGTCAGGCCCTGAGCGCGTGAAGATGCCAAGCTGGCTCGGCGCCATGGCCATCGGCCCTGAGCGGCGGATGAGATATTCGAGCCCGATTGCTGCCTTGCCGATCAGCTTCGTTGCTTTCTCATTCAGCGTCGGCACACCGGTGACCTTATAGGCGAGGCGAAGCTGCAGATGGTCCTGCAGGTTCTCGCCGACGCCCTTGACCTCGGTAACGACGTCGACGCCGGCATTCTTCAGGACCTCGCCGCGGCCGATGCCGGAAAGCTCCAGGATATGCGGCGAGCCGATGGAGCCAGCCGAAAGCACTGTCTCCCTGGTGGCGTAAGCGCGCTTCGCGATGCCGTCATGCTGGAACTCGACGCCGGAAATGGCTCCCTCCTCCACAAGCAGCCGCCGCACTTGCGCCTTGGTCAAAACCGTTAGATTGGCGCGCTTCATCGCCGGCCGCAGGAAGGCCTTTGCCGTGTTCCATCGAATGCCGGAGCGCTGGTTGACGTCGAAGTAGCCGGAGCCCTCGTTGCTGCCGCGGTTGAAATCCTCCGTCATCGGAATACCAGCTTCCCTTGCCGCCTGCTGGAAGGCATCGAGCACGGCCCAGCGTACCCGCGCCTTCTCCACGCGCCATTCGCCGCCGGCACCATGGATTGCGTCTGCACCGCGGTAATGATCCTCCGATTTGCGGAAGAACGGCAGGACGTCATCCCAGTTCCAGCCGGCACACCCCATCTGCCGCCAAAGGTCATAGTCGCGCGCCTGGCCACGCATGTAGATCATGCCGTTGATCGAAGAGCAGCCGCCGAGCACCTTGCCGCGGGGATAACCCAAGGCCCGGCCGTTCAACCCTTCCTCCGGTGCTGTCGTAAAGCACCAGTCGGTGCGCGGATTGTTGATGCAATAGAGATAGCCGACCGGAATATGGATCCAGTAGTAGTTGTCGCTGCCACCGGCTTCCAGCAGCAGCACGCGGCGATTGCGGTCTTCGGACAGGCGGTTGGCCAGCACGCAGCCCGCGCTGCCTGCGCCGATGATGATATAGTCGTAACGATCCATCTGATGTCACCGGCCGTTCAACGGCGATATACGAAGCCCAGTTTCCGGCCGACCCACGAAGCGTAGAACTCGCCGACGATGCCGCGACGGAAGATCAGCACGCAGATCATGAAGACGACGCCGGTGATGATCGTGACCGGGAATTCCGAGGTCGCGAGATAATTCTGCAGTGTCACAACGAGCCCTGCCCCGAAGATCGGGCCAATCAACGTGCCTATGCCGCCAAGAAGCGTCATTAAGATCACCTCGCCCGACATCTGCCAGGCGACGTCCGTCAGCGTCGCGAACTGGAAGACCAGCGATTTCAACGCCCCAGCCAGCCCGGCAAGGGCCGCCGACATCACGAAGGCGCCGAGCTTGTAATGCGCCACCGAATAGCCGAGCGATATCGCCCGGTTCTCGTTCTCGCGGATCGATTTCAGGATCATGCCGAAGGGCGAATGGATGAAACGCCAGATCAGAAGCATGCCGATGATGAAGATTGCCAGCACGAAATAATACATGTTGGTCGAATTGTTCAGGTCGATGAAGCCGAAGAGATGCCCCCGCGGCACGGACTGGATGCCGTCCTCGCCCTCAGTGAATTCCGCCTGCAGGCAAAAGAAGAAGAACATCTGCGAAAGCGCCAGCGTGATCATCGCGAAATAGATGCCCTGACGGCGAATAGCGAGATATCCCATGACGAGACCGAGGAGCGCCGCACCCACGACGCCCGTAAGGATGCCGAGCTCCGGCGGGAAGCCCCAGGATTTCACCGTATAGGCGGTGAAATAGGCCGCCCCGCCGAAGAAGGTGGCATGCCCGAAGGATAGCAGCCCGGTGTAGCCGAGGAGCAGGTTGAAGGCGCAGGCAAAGAGCGCAAAGCACAGGAGCTTCATCAGGAAGATCGGATAGAAGAAGTACGGCGCGAGCAGCAGAAGCAAAAGGCCGATGATCAGGAAACCTGCCTGTACCGACAGTGCGGTGCGGCTCTTTTCTGCACGAATGGTTTCGGTGATGTCCGTCATCTTACGCATCCCGGCCGAAGAGGCCCGCGGGCCTGACGAGAAGTACGATCGCCATGATCACGAAGATCACGATGTTCGACGCTTCCGGATAGAAAACCTTGGTGAGACCCTCCGCAATGCCCAGCACATAGCCGGTGACGATCGCCCCCATAATCGAGCCCATGCCGCCGACGACCACCACGGCGAAGACGACAATGATGATGTTCGATCCCATCAGCGGCGAGACCTGGTAAATTGGCGCCGCCAGCACGCCGGCAAAAGCTGCAAGACCGGCGCCGAGCGCGTAGGTCAGAGTCAGGAGCAGCGGCACGTTGACGCCGAAAACCTGCACCAGCACGGTATTTTCCGTCGCCGCGCGGAGATAGGCTCCGAGCTTGGTCTTCTCGATGAGAAGCCAGGTGCCGATGCAGACCACGAGTGACATGACGATCACCCAGCCGCGATAGATCGGCAGGAACATGAAACCGAGGTTGGTTCCCCCTGCAAGTGCTGCCGGCGTAGCGTAGGGCTGGCCGGACGAGCCGTAGAGATAGCGGAAGGTCCCTTCGATCGCCAGCGCCATGCCGAAGGTGAAGAGCAGGCCGTAGAGCGGATCGAGGTCATAGAGCCGCCGCAGGAAGAGCCGTTCCACGACGGCGCCGAACAGGCCAACAGCGACCGGGGCGAGAATAAGCGCCGGCCAGTAGCCGATACCACCATAGGCAAGCATCAGATAAGCGACGAAGGCACCTAGCATGTACTGCGCGCCATGCGCAAAGTTGATGACGCGCAACAGCCCGAAAATGATCGCCAGGCCGAGACTCAAAAGCGCGTAGAAGGAGCCGTTGATGAGGCCGATCAGCAATTGGCCGAGAAGCGCCTGAACGGGAATGCCGAAGATCATCGTCATGGCATCACACTCCCAAGACCCTGTGCAGCGTATCCATCCGCTGCGGCAGGTCGCCAACCGGGAAATCGGCGACCATCTGCCCATGATCCATCAGATAGAAACGGTCGGCAATACGGCTTGCAAACCGGAAGTTCTGCTCGACAAGGAGAATGGTCATGCCGCGCTCCTTCAGCTTCTTCAATACCTCGCCGATACGCTGGACGATGACCGGCGCCAGACCTTCCGTCGGCTCGTCGAGCAGCAGCATCTTGACGCCGGTGCGCAGAACGCGGGCGATCGCCAGCATCTGCTGTTCGCCGCCGGAAAGCTTGGTTCCAGAGCTCGCGCGGCGCTCGTAGAGATTCGGGAAAAGCTCGTAGATCTCGTCGAGGCTCATGCCGCCCTCGGCAACAACCGGCGGCAGAAGCAGGTTTTCCGAGACCGTTAGTGTCGAAAAAATGCCGCGCTCCTCGGGCACGAAGCCGATGCCCTTGTGCGCCGTCTTGTGCAGCGGCACCTGCATCATGTCCGCTCCACCAAAGCTGATCTTGCCTTTGCGAGCCCGGACAATGCCGGTGATCGTGCGCAGTGTGGTCGTCTTGCCGACGCCGTTGCGGCCGAGGATGGTGATCGTCTCACCCTCGCCGACGCGCATGTCGACGCCGTGCAGGACGTGGCTTTCGCCATACCAGGCATTAAGGCCCTGAACGTCCAGAAGGGTAGCCATCAACCTTCCTCCGTGCCCATATAGGCCTCGCGGACGCGCGGGTCCTGGCTGACGGTCGCATAATCGCCCTCGGCGAGGATTTCGCCACGCTGGAGCACGGTCACCTGCTGACAGATATTGGCGACGACGGAGAGATTGTGCTCGACCATCAACACCGCGCGGTCGCGGGCAACCTCGCGGATGATGGCCGAAACGACGCTGACGTCCTCCCGCCCCATGCCTGCCATCGGCTCGTCGAGCAGCAGTACCTTCGGGTCGAGCGCGAGCGTCGTGGCGATCTCCAGCACGCGCTTGCGGCCGTAGGAGAGATCGGCAGCGATTTGGTCCCGCTCCTTGGAAAGCCCGACGCTTGCGAGCAGCTGCTCGGCACGATTGTTCAGGCGATCGAGCGCCGACACCGGCCGCCAGAATTGCGTGGAGAGATTGTTCGGCCGTTGCAGGGCGACACGCACATTGTCGAGCACCGACAGATGCGGGAAGACCGCCGAAATCTGGAACGAGCGCACCAGCCCCATGCGCGCCACCTTGTCGGGCGGCGTCCGGGTGATGTCCGTGCCCATGAGCGTGATCGTGCCGTGCGTCGGCTGCAGGAACTTGGTCAGCAGGTTGAAGACCGTCGTCTTGCCCGCGCCGTTCGGCCCGATGAGTGCATGGACGCTTGCGTCATGCACATCGAGATCGACATTCTTGACGGCCGCGAAGCCGCCGAAATCCTTGCGAAGGCCGCGGGCGGACAGGACCACCCGCGGCGTCGCATTCGTTTGTGTTGCGGAGACCGCCATCAGCTTATTTCACCAGATCGCAGCCGCTCTTGGCGGGATCGATATAGGCGTCCTTACCGGGGATGGTGGCGAGAACGTTGAAGTAGTCCCAAGGTTCCTTGCTTTCGTCCGGCTTCTTCACCTGCAAAAGGTACATGTCGTGGATCATGCGGCCGTTCGGGCCGACGGTGCCGCCGCGGCCAAAGACGTCGTCCACCGGCATCTCGTGCAATTGCTTGGCAACAGCATCCGTTTCGTCCGTGCCGGCCTTCTGGATGGCCTTCAGGTACTGAAGCACGGCCGAGTAGGTGCCGGCATGGGTCATGTTCGGCATCCTGCCGGTGCGCTCGAAGTATTTCTTCCCGAAGGCGCGGCTTTCCTCGTCCAGGTTCCAATAATAGCCTTCCGTCAGGGTCAGGCCCTGCGCCGCCTCGAGGCCGAGGCCGTGAACCTCAGCGAGCGTGAAGAGAAGCGCGGCCAATCGCTGGCCACCCTGCGTGATGCCGAATTCAGCCGCCTGCTTGATGGCATTCGCCGTATCGAGGCCTGCATTGGCAAGGCCGACGACCTTGGCGCCGGAGGATTGAGCCTGCAGCAGGAAGGACGAGAAATCCTGGCTGGCGAGCGGATGGCGCACGGCACCGACGACGGTACCGCCATTGGACTTCACGAAATCGCTCCCCTGTTTCTCCAGCGAATAGCCGAATGCGTAGTCGGCCGTCAGGAAGAACCAGCTGTCGCCGCCCTGCTTGACAAGCGCGCCGCCGGTGCCGACGGCAAGTGCATGCGTGTCATAGGCCCAGTGGAAGCCGTAGGGCGAACAGGCCTTGCCCGTCAGATCCGTCGTCGCGGCACCCGTGACGATATCGATCTTCTTCTTCTCTTTGCCGATTGCCTGGACAGCAAGCGCGACCGACGAGGTCGTCAGTTCCATGATCGCGTCCACCTGTTCGGTATCGTACCATTGGCGGGCGATGTTCGATGCGATGTCCGGCTTGTTCTGATGGTCGGCGTCGACGATCTCGATCGGAGCGTCAAGCACCTTTCCGCCGAAATCTTCAGCCGCCATGTTGGCGGCTTCGACGGACCACTTGCCGCCGAAATCGGCATAAACGCCGGATTGATCGTTCAGGATGCCGATCTTCACCTTTCCATCGGAAGCACCGTCGGCGAGTACCGCGGTGCTGCTTGCAAGCAGGAATGCCACGGACGCAATGAGATTCTTTCGCATATGTCTCTCCTCCCAGAGATGGCCAGATCGCGAGTCTGTTCAAAATTGGCCAGCGGTTCTCCTCAACCAGCCGACGCTACGCCTACGATCACGGAAATTCCGCGTTGAGGCAACGGGCGGTTTACAATTAATTGCAAACAGTATCTGTTCGTTTTTGAACAGAACTGCGTGAGAACGAAACCTAGGGCGCTTTCCGATCTTGTGCAGCCATCGACGATTGGACCAAAGACGTAGATGGATGCGTGACGCCGCATGAGCAATCCTCCACAATTTACTTGGGACGACCTGCAGTTTTTTCTAGCGGTGGCGCGCACCGGCCAGCTCTCGACGGCTGCAAGGCAGCTGCGCAGCAGCCACGCCACCGTCTCACGGCGCATCGACAGGCTGGAATTCGCTCTCAAGGTCAAGCTCTTCGAGCGCAACCCGCGCGGCTACGTGCTGACGGCGATGGGTACGCGTTTCGTGGACACCGCCGAAAAGATGGAGCAGGAGACCGAGCGCCTACGTGCCGATCTTGCCGCAGGCTCGATGACGCAGCGAGGCGTCGTGCGGCTCAGCGCGCCGGAAGGCTTTGCGAATTTCTTCTTTGCGAGCGTGCTGCCGAAATTCGCAGCACATCACCCGCATCTGTCGCTCGAATTGGTGACGATCCAGCAGATCATGTCGCTGTCGCGCAAGGAGGCCGACATTACCGTCGTATTGGACGAACCCAAGGGCGGACCGTATTTTTCCGAGAAGCTGACCGACTACCATCTGCAGGTTTACGGTTCGCGGGATTATCTCGCCAAAAACCCGCCGGTTACCTGTCGCGACGACCTGCTCAACCATCCCTTCATCAGCTATATCGAAGAGATGATCTTTGCGCCGGGACTTGATTATCTCGGCGACGTCCATCCGCGCATCAAGCCGCAGTTCCAGAGTTCCAGCATCTTTGCGCAGCTGACGGCGACGCGAAACGGCCTGGGGCTTTGCGTGCTTCCCTATTTCTTCGCAAGCCTTTATCCGGAGCTGGTGCGCGTCCTGCCGGACGAGGTGGACCTCTGCCGGAACTACTGGGTCACTTGTCATCAGGATATGAGACAAGCGCCACGCGTGCGCGCCGTCATCGACTTTCTGCGCGAGGCCGTGAAAGGCGAGGACGCGCGGTTCATTCCGCCATTTGCGGCCGCAATGCATTCCGGCCGAAAGGCCGGATGACTATTTCAGGAATTCGGCGCGGTGCGGCGTGAAGGTGTCGATCAGCCGCCCCTTCTCCAGCGCCGTGACGCCGTGAACGAGGTTCGGCGGCACGATGAAGCTGCCGCCCTGTTTCAGGACTTCGGTCTTGCCGTCGATGGTAACCGCAAAGCTGCCTTCGGCGACGTAGCTTGCCTGGATATGCGGATGGGAATGGGCAGCACCGATCGCGTCCTTTTCGAAGGCGACTTCCACCATCATCATTTCCGGTAGGTAGACCATGATGCGGCGCGTGACGCCCGGCTCAGGGCTGATCCAGTCAGCGCCTTCGGCATGCACGAAAAGAGCGCTCGATGTCATTTTCGCCTCCTCATTCGATTCCTTTGGACGGCAAGTTGGAACATCGAAACCTGTTTGAAAAGAGCCCGTCCGCTATATTCCTCCCGATTGACGCCGAACCTACCCGGGGTTATGGCCAGCTTGATCAGGCATGCCTGAAAAATGGTGAGGAGACACCGTCATGCAGCATACCCGCGAAACCTTCGACTGGGCCGATCCCTTCCGGCTTGTGGAGCAGCTGACCGACGAAGAGCGCATGGTGCAGGACACAGCGCACGCTTATGCGCAGGAGAAGCTCACTCCCCGGGTGCTCGAAGCCTTCCGCCATGAAAAGACCGATCCGGCGATCTTCCGCGAAATGGGCGAACTCGGCCTGCTCGGCCCGACGATTGCTCCGGAATACGGCGGAGCGGGTTTGGGTTATGTCGCCTACGGCCTGATCGCCCGCGAAGTAGAGCGCGTCGACAGCGGCTACCGTTCGATGATGAGCGTGCAGTCGTCGCTCGTCATGGTGCCGATCGAGGCCTTCGGCTCGGATGCGCAGAAACAGAAATATCTGCCCAAGCTTGCAGCCGGCGAGTGGATTGGCTGCTTTGGGCTGACCGAACCGAACCACGGCTCCGATCCGGGCTCGATGGCGACGCGCGCCAAAGAGGTCGATGGCGGCTACAGCCTCATGGGCACCAAAACTTGGATCTCCAATTCGCCGATCGCCGACGTCTTCATCGTCTGGGCCAAGACGGAGGACGGCGTGATCCGCGGCTTCATTCTGGAAAAGGGCTGGAAGGGTCTTTCGGCACCGGCCATCCACGGCAAGGTGGGGCTGCGCGCATCGATCACCGGCGAGGTCGTGCTCGACGAGGTCTTCGTGCCGGAGGAAAACCTGCTGCCGAACGTGACGGGCCTGAAGGGTCCGTTCACCTGCCTGAATTCCGCCCGTTTCGGCATTGCCTGGGGCGCGCTCGGTGCGGCAGAGGCCTGCTATGCGACGGCGCGGCAATACACGCTCGACCGCAAGCAGTTCAACCGGCCGCTGGCCGCCAACCAACTGATCCAGAAAAAGCTTGCCGACATGGCAACCGAGATTTCGCTCGGCCTGCAGGGGTGCCTCAGGCTCGGCCGCATGAAGGAGGAAGGCCACCCGCCGGTGGAACTCACCTCGATCCTCAAGCGCAATTCCTGCGGCAAGGCGCTCGACATTGCGCGCGCTGCCCGCGACATGCTCGGCGGCAATGGCATCTCCGACGAGTTCGGTGTCGCCCGCCACCTCGTCAATCTCGAAGTCGTCAATACCTACGAGGGCACGCACGACATCCACGCGCTCATCCTCGGCCGCGCCATCACGGGAATCCAGGCCTTCGCGAACTAGCGTCCCGTCCTTCGGCGCCAGAGCGTGTAGGCGACCGAAGCAAGCACACCAACCACGATGCCGAGCGCAACGTTGCCGTAGACGGCACCGAGCCCCACGCCAAGCGCAATGCCGATCGCGATCGGAAATGCAAGATCCTTGTCCATTCGATGCTCCCTTCGCATTTTGCAGATCGGCCATGGAGCGAATTGCAACCACTCGGAGATTGTGCCACGCTGCCGTCGTTGCAACGGCCCGATTGGGGGAAGGGTCTGTCATATGCTTCTGTTTCTTGCTTTCTTGATTGGAATTGTTGCCGGCCTCAGAGCCATGACTGCGCCAGCTGCTGTCGCCTGGGGCGCCGCACTCGGTTGGTTCGACGTCTCTCAGACACCTCTGGCCTTCATGGGCTACCGGTGGACGCCGTGGGTTTTGACCCTGCTTGCCGCCGTCGAATTGATAACCGACCAACTGCCGACGACGCCGAGCCGCAAGGTGCCGATGCAATTCGGTGCGCGCATCATCATGGGTGCACTGGCCGGTGCCATGATCGGCGCACCGGGCGGTTCCCTGATAGCCGGTCTTGTCGCCGGCATCGTCGGCGCAGTCGTTGGCACGCTCGGCGGCGCCACCATCCGCGCAAAACTCGCGGCCGCTTTCGGCAAGGATTTGCCGGCAGCACTTATCGAGGATGCCGTCGCCATCGGCGGCGCGCTGCTGATTGTGGGGGCTGTGCCATGAAAAATTATGACGCGATCTTCATCGGGGCCGGTCAGTCTGGACCCTTCCTCGCCGCCCGCATGGCCGGGAAGGGCATGAAGGTGGCGCTGATCGAGCGCAAATATCTCGGCGGCACCTGCGTCAATGCCGGCTGCATGCCGACGAAGACGCTTGTTGCCAGCGCTCGTGCTGCACATGTCGCCCGCCGCGGCGCCGACTACGGCGTAAAGATCACCGGTGGGATCGACGTCGACATGAAGATCGTACGCAAGCGCGCCGAGACCGTCATCATGGATGCCCGCAACGGCCTGATCGGTTGGTTCGACGGTATGGAGACGGCGGACGTCGTCTACGGCCAGGCGCAATTCACCGGCCCGAAGACGGTTTCGGTCAATGGCGAGACGCTGACCGCGCCGCAAGTCTTTCTGAATGTCGGCGCCCGCCCGGTCATTCCGGATTTTCCCGGTCTTAAGGATATCGACTACCTCACCAGCACGTCGATAATCTACCTCGACACGCTGCCACGCCATCTCGCCGTCATCGGCGGCAGCTATATTGGCCTCGAATTCGCGCAGATGTACCGCCGCTTCGGCGCCAAAGTCACCGTCGTCGAACGCGGACCGAAACTTGCCTCCCGTGAGGACGAGGATATCTCCGACGCAATCGAGGACATTCTGCGCGCGGAAGGTATCGCAGTTCACACGAATGCGGATGGTATCGCCTTTGCGAAGAGAGGCGATGGCGTTGACGTCAGCACTGGCGCCGGCAGGCCGGCAATCGGGGCCAGCCATGTGCTGATTGCAACCGGCCGCAGGCCGAACACCGACGATCTCGGCCTCGATGCCGCCGGCGTTGCGACGGACAAGCGCGGGTACATCACAGTCGACGACAGGCTGATGACCAATGTCGAGGGCATCTTCGCGCTTGGCGACTGCAACGGCCGTGGGGCTTTCACGCATACTTCCTACAATGATTTCGAGATCGCTGCGGCTAACCTGCTGGATGGCGGCGACCGCAGGGTGAGCAGCCGCATTCCAGCCTATGCGCTCTATATCGATCCGCCGCTCGGCCGTGCAGGCATCACGGAGAAGGAAGCACGCTTTTCCGGCAAAAAGATCATGATTTCGACACGCCCGATGAGCCGCGTCGGCCGCGCCAATGAACGTGGCGAGACGCAAGGTTTCATGAAGATTATCGCGGATGCTGAAACCAAGCAGATCCTCGGCGCCGCGATCCTCGGCATCGAGGGTGACGAGGCGATCCACGGCATCATCGATGCAATGAATGCCGGCACGACCTACCCTGCCCTGCAATGGTCGGTGCCGATCCATCCGACCATCTCGGAACTGATCCCAACGGTGCTGGGAGATTTGAAGACCGTCTGAGCAGTCCACAACGATCTGCAGCGCTGGCTGCCGCGTGAACGCAGCCGAGGTGTGATTGTCCGCTTGTTACCATCAACGACTTCGGCAGCAGGAAAGATGCGCAGCCGGAATTCTTCGGCGATGGCATGTCGTCCCATCAAATGCGGCCTTCTAAAATTTGATGGGAACCGTTGATAGTCGGGGGATGAATGGGCATCGAATCTGCCAGTAGCGCTCCAGCGGAGCTTTCGTTCGATCTATGCATTGTCGGGGCCGGCGCAAGTGGCCTGACAATAGCATCCAATTTCCTTAAGAGATCCTTGTCGGTTTGCGTGCTTGAAAGCGGCGGCGTCGATGGACAGGGACAGCCGAATTTTTCGGGTGACGGCCATGACGGCGGACTCCCATATGCTTCGTTGGCGACAACCCGCTTGAAGGGTCTTGGCGGGAGCACGCAGCAACTGGGATGGGGAGGTTTCTGCAAGCCGCTGGATCGACAGGATTTTGTCGAAAGGACATGGGTCGGCAATAGCGGCTGGCCATTCGATCTCGAGCACTTGGGTCCCTATTATGAGCGCGCCTGCCAAACGCTCGGTCTCGGGGACGTTAGCCTTCTTGGCGAGCGTCAGCGATTGTTTCCTGCGCAATCGCCGATCATTGCGACTGATTCCGTTGGATTGTGTAATAATCACCGGCTTGGACGTCATTTTCGTGAGCCCGTCAAAAGCTCAACGAGCGTTGATTTATTTTTTGATGCAACGGTTCTCAGTTTGGAGTTTGCGCCGGGGCAATCCACGATAGCAGCGGCCCTCTGCATAGATCGTCACGGAAGGACGTTTCGAGTGAGGGCCCGCGCCTTCGTCATTGCAGCGGGCGGGATTGAAAATGCCCGGCTCTTGATGATTTCCAATCTTGCCGCACAAAGAGAACCCGGCTTGGTTGGTCGATATTTCATGGATCACCCTCGCTTTACAATCGGGACCCTGTTCCCGTCGAATAAATATGTCCAAAGAGTTTTCGCACGACTCGACCGTGTCCGCGTTACGAGACGCCACCGCATGGCGCGGACATTGGGGTGGCGCGACGCCGGCGGCTATGTGGTTAATGGCCTGACGCTGCCGTTCGAAATTCATGCGAAGGAAGCGCTGCTGAACTATCGCGCATGGGTAGAGCCATGCTTTCTCGGTCAGAGCCAGCGCGCCTATGACGATTATCGGCTATCGCTCCTGAACGCGCGTGATAGGCTCATTCTATCAGGTCGGGGGGGCTTTCCCTCAATATCACCGAAGCATATGACGTGGACCAGCGGAATGCATCTGCTCAGGCCGCCTTCACTTGTTCGCGGCTTTCGACTGCATCATTTCATCGAGCCTGAACCTTGCTTCGAAAGCCGGCTCGCGCTGTCAGACAAGAAAGACCGCTACGGCCTGCCCCTTGTGTCGCTGTCCTGGCATCTATCTGGGTCTACCCTCGACAGCCTGAAACGTACAATTGCCATTTTGCAGAACGAGATGCGCGTCAGCGGTCTCGGAGAACTTCTTGTAACCCAGGAAGAATGGGACGTTTTGCAAAATCCAATGTGGACTTGGCATCATATGGGAACAACCCGAATGCATGACCATCCCGCGCGCGGCGTTGTCGACCGCAATTGCCGCGTGCATGGGGTTTCAAACCTTTTCGTGGCAGGAAGTTCCGTTTTTCCAACCGCGGGGAACGACACCCCGACCCTCACGATCGTGGCTCTCGCCCACCGCCTTTCCGATCATCTGAACGAATTTGCCAGCTGACCGCTCGCCTTCCATTTGGCAATGCCTGCTTCGAGCTGCATTGGATTGAAATCAAAGAGTTTCCGCGCTCTCAATATACTGAGCGGAGCAAAACCTGCGTTCTTTGCAACACCGCGTACTGTGATCAGGGCCGGATCGGCGCCCAGCGCCTCAGCAAGGATGACAGCCGCTTCGAGCGAGGAACGCCCGGCACCTGAACCAACGTTGAGCAACCCGTCGAACGGCGCCTCGATCATCTTGAGCGCGAGTTCCACGACGTCGTCGACATGAATGAAATCGGCAGTGTAGACACCGCCCTGATCGATAATGACGGGAGTATTGCGCACAAGATTGGCGATGAAGGTGGGCAGCATTCCGCGCGGATGCATTCCGGGTCCATAGACAGATCCAAGACGCAGGATGGTCGCAACAACCGTCCCTGCGCGCGCCGCCGCCGCCAAGCAGAGTTCACCAGCGAGCTTGCTCGCCAGATAATAGGTTGCCCGCTCCACGGGATAGGCGGGCGAATCCTCATGCGCCGGCACCTGGGAGCGGGTATAAACCTGACCCGAGCTAAAATGGATGATGTGACCAATCCTTTGCTGGGCTGCATCCGTTGCAAGTTGAAGGGCGGAAATGGTATTGTTTTGGAAGCAAAGTGGCGCCGCTCCAGGGTCGCTTAGGTCGTTGGGAATCACTGCGGCAAGATGAAATACCGCTTGCACATCGCGAAGCTTCGGCAGTGGCTGACCTAAGTGCCAGGGTAAAATCTCAAGTGATTTGGAACGCGGAACGGAGCATCGTGTTACGTCCCGAACGAGCGCGACGACGCTAATTCCCCTCGAAAGCGCCGTTCGTGCTAACTTGCTTCCAATGAAGCCGGTGGCCCCCGTGATGGCGATCTTCATCATTGTCGTGGTTCAAGTAAGTCGCTGTTCATCAAAACGGTCTCCGACCAATGACGAAGCACCGTCACGGGCAGAACCGCTGGTTGGATGATGGGCTCATCAAAAAGGATGTGCCGAATGCACATCTCGACTTCGTTGAAACCGGCGTGCACGCGTATGCCAGTGGTCCCGGAGAAGCGGCCGTTAATTTCAAAGATTCTGACGGCTCCATCGTCAAGACGGAACTGAAAGTTGGCGGGGCCGAACGCGTTCAATATCGTAGCCGCGCGTTCTACGGCCTCGTTGAGTTCACCGTACGGCTCAGCGAATGCGCGGTATGTGTTACCGTCCCGCAGGTCGCGGCGCATGACAATAGACGCGGCGCACTTGCCCTCAAACGTCAAAGTTCCGGCCGTATACTCCGTCTCAGGCGTTCCGACGTATTTCTGAATGACACAGCAAGGCTGTTCATCAATTGCGGCCTGCAGTTCGCCATCCGAGTGAATGACGCGTACTCCGATCGAGCGGGCGCCGACGCGTGGCTTGACGATGAGCGGAAATCCGACCGTTGCGATGAGGTCATGTTCGTTGCCCGGTAGACATGATGGAACAAAACCCAAGCCTTCGCTTTCGAGAAACTGAGCCGTCAGCCACTTATCGTCCGCAATTTCAACGACCCGCGGCGAGCTGATGATGACGCGCGTGCCGTAGGTCGCTTCAAGAAATTCCCGGTGCGCCGCAAAAGCGTGAAGCTCGACATCGGTGCCTGGAATAACGACGTCCGGCCGCTCGCGCTCAATGACAACGCAAATCCGTTCGAAGTATGCGGGATCGTTGGCCATCGGAATGAGATATGGCACATCTCCCCAATACAGGCCGACGGCGAGAGGGCTGGGATCGGCAACGACGATGGTGGCATTCAAATTTGATCGCTGAAGGCTGCGGATAATGCCTTGTCCAAGGAGCGCCCCAGCGCCAGTGACGAGTACCTTCACCGCCCAACCCCCATAGTTCTCAGAATATCCCGGCACTGCCCGAGCTGGTCGATGCGATGCGCGTCGGAGCCGATCGACACGATCGGATCGATCTGCCGACAAAGTTCGACGAACGTCGCAGTGTCGACCAGATATGAAGAGTTTATTTCGATTGCTATTCCTCGCTCGAGCGACGCTTCCATCATTTGCGCGAAGTACTCGGCGGGAAAAGCCCCGTGGCGGCGCTGATACATGCCTCCTGGATGGCCAAGCACGTCGATCGGCGCATGTTTGATCAAGCCCATCGAAAGCTGGAACTCTATGGCCGCTGTCTCGGCCGCAGAGATTTTATTGAAGTCAAGGTAGTCGCCATTCCCGTCGGGAAACCGATGTACGACGCCCAATACGATATCTGAGCCCTGCTGCACCGAGGGCGATATATCAAGTGTTCCGGCTTCATCCAATGCCTTGGCCTCCGATCCTACAAAGACCTTCATGGCAGGATAGGCATGTGCGATTTCTCTTATCTCTGCTGCGAAGCTGTCAAACCAGTCAGTTGATCGTCGAACATGTTCAGTAAATGCAATGGCGCCAAGGCCGATGCGAGCGGCTTCTTCCAGAATTGCAGCAGAGCTTGCTTGCCCGTCTGTCCAGTTTGTATGGACCTGATATTCGACGTTGACCGCCGAGGGAGTGAGTTCACTATACCGGCAAAATACTGGTTTTGGCATCTTAAGCATCCGCCGCGCTGAGCTTTGGTGCATCTGCTGTCGCACGCTTGACGGCAGTTGCGACGATCTCTGCGTTCGCGCGCATCGTTCTTCCGTCGATCGTGGGGTCGACAAGGAAGGCCAAACTCGTCTCACCCAACATCTGGGCCGTCGACAGGCGTTCCTTTGGCGAAAGACCGAGATCAGAAAAACATCTCTCGAGATATATTTCGGAGCAACTGCCGGAAAAGCAGGGAACCCCTTCGGCGTTGATCTCGGCAATCAGACGATCCCGGTCATGGCCGGCGCTGAGTTTATCGGGCCTAACAAAGACATAGAAGCGGTAGTAGGCATGCCGCAGCCGGGGTTCCGGGACTGGCACCCGCAGCGCATCGATTTCTGAGAGCGCCTCCGCCAAGATTGCAGCGTTTTTGCTCCTAATGTCGCGCGACGAGGAAAGCCGCTTCAGTTGGTGCAGCCCCAGCACGGCTTGGATCGAGGTCATTCGAAGGTTCGTACCAATTGACTCGTGCAGCCAACGAAACCCCGTTTGGTCCTTGGTTCTTATGACCGTGTCGTAGGATTTCCCGTGATCTTTTCTGCTCCAGGCCCGCGACCAAAGCGCGTCGTCATTCATCGAGATGAGCCCACCTTCTCCTCCCGTCGTTATGATCTTGTCCT
Organism: Rhizobium sullae; assembly: GCF_900169785.1. Lineage (GTDB taxonomy): Bacteria > Pseudomonadota > Alphaproteobacteria > Rhizobiales > Rhizobiaceae > Rhizobium > Rhizobium sullae. The sequence goes on along the minus strand of NZ_FWER01000033.1, from coordinate 75,375 downwards.
GGCAGAACGAAAAAGCCGCGATATCGCCAAAGCTGCCAACGGGCTTTCCGTCGATTTCAGCCCCATGGGCTTGAGCACAATCCTCGATCACCCACAGTCCATGCCGCCGGGCGAGGCGCATAATTTCGGGCATGTCGCACGGCCAACCGGCAAGATGGACCACAATCAGACCCTTTGTGTGCGGGGTTATCTTCGCTTCGATGGAAGCAGCAGTGAGGTTCTGGCTCTCAGGATCGACATCGGCAAAAATCGGGACGCCGCCACTGAATGGTACGCATGCACCGGATGCAACAAAGCTGCGGGGCGTGACGATGACCTCATCGCCCGGCGCCAAGGCGAGCGCGAACAGGGCAAGATCGAGCGCGACGGTTCCATTCGCGAGCGCAATGGCCCGTCGGTTGCCGAGGAATTCCGCATAGGCTTGTTCGAAAGCCTCGACGTAGGGCCCTGTCCAGGCGTTTACGCGACCCGATCGCAAGACCTCGGCCACCTCCTCGATTTGCTCTTCGCTATAAACTGGCCACTTTGGCATCCTTCCCTCGCTTGCCGGTCATCGGCACTGATCCGAATTCATCCTCAACAGACGCATCTAACAAGAACAAAGGCTTCCGCGGCACGTCTCAGCACGGTAGCCCCTCGCAGGGTCGCGAGCGCCCGCAGGCTTTCGATTGACCGCTCATGCGGCGCATCGCGGATCTGGGACGCGTAGCACCGCATTGCTTCAAGCTTTCGCTCCAGATGATCTTCGATGTCGACAAAGACATTCGGCACGAAAGAGGGTGTGAGATAGGGAGCGTTCCAGTTTGTTTCCGATAACGTCTCGTAGGCAAGGATAAGTGTCGGATATTGCGGCTGATGGGGGCGTGCGCCAACAAGACAGGAGGCAAAGATGAGCTGGTGGTCCAGATGCATGTCACCGAGGAATGGGATGATGAGCGTTTGCGGGCGCAACCGCGCGATCAATTCGCCCAACGCGGCATTGAGCGTGGAATGTGCTATTTCGGAAAGCGCTGCGGCTGGAAAGCCGAGCCAGACGGTTTCCTTGACCCCGAGGAGTTCGAGAGAGCGCCTGCATTCTGCCTGCACCTTGGCGACCATGGCTGCGGAGAAGGCGGGTGGCTTTCCTTCGGTGACGATCGCGACAAACACGTCGTTCCCAGCTGCCGAAAGCTTCGACATCGTGCCGCCAGCGCCGAGCACCTCATCATCAGGATGAGGTGCGACCACGAGTGTTGTCCCGAAAGCAGCGCTGTTCATTCCGCTTCCCCAAGAACTGCGTGACGCGCAATTTTGCGATCTGCCGGTGTCGTCCATTTCGTCACTTCGACGCATTCACCGTTGCCGCATCGAACGACGAAACCACCGGTGGTTAGTGTCTGGATCTGCCCAGGAAGACCGATGTAGCGATGGCTATGCGCGTAAGGCCGAGCGGTCCAGATAGACAGGTGCTCTCCGTCCATCGTTGTAAACGCGCCGGGATAGGGATCGCCAACCGCCCTGATGAAAGTCAGAACCCGGTCTGCATCCGCATGCCAATCGATCTTCCCATCTCGAGGCCGGCGGCGCGCGCAGTAGGTGGCATGGTCATGGTCCTGCGGCGTTCGGGTCGCGACGCCTTGGTGAAAATCATTCACGATTTGAGGAATAAGCTCGCGAATGGCGCTCCGTTGCCTATCGTAAAGACTTCTCGCGGTTTCGTCATTTCTCAACCGAAAGCGCTGCTGACGCAGTATGTCGCCAGTGTCGATGCCATCGTCGATCCAAAAAAAGCTAGCGCCGGTTTCCTGTTGATGGGTCAGGATTGTCCACGGAATGACGGCTCTGCCCCTCAGTTTCGGCAACAAAGAAGGATGAAAACCTATGCAGCCCAGGCGGGCCGCTTCACGAAAGGGTGCTTTGCAGACCTGGGACCAACCGACGATGAAAATGATGTCAGGGTTCAATTGCCGAACCTCCGCTACAATCGGGGCAGAGTTCACATCCTCTGCGTAAATGATCGGGAGGGTGGCGCTTACGGCCTGGGAGATATCGATCGCGTCAGAATGCCGGCCCAAGGCCTTTCGGGGTAACGTCACGACTGCGGCAGGGGCAGTCTGTGATTCCAAGAGAGCTTCAATGGCAGCAACTGTTGACTCCACCGCTCCGACGACAACGATACGCATGGTTTAGCCTTTCGGGTCCAATCCAACTCGCAAACAGGACAGTATCGTCGGCTGGGTTTCAGCCTTCTGAACATTGTGTTCATTCACCACCTCGCCCAACACCAACGTCTTGAGCGTCATCGCCACAATCAATACGTCAAGCGCAAGGTTGTGCTGTTCGACATACCAGATATCCAGAGCGAGCTTCTGCATGTCGTTCAGGCGTGTGTTGCCGTTGACCTGGGCCCAACCCGTCAAGCCCGGCTGCACCCTGCAGCGAAGCTGACCGATGGCGCCAAGATCACTCAGCGTTTGAATAGGCAAGGGCCGCGGTCCAACAAAAGACATCACCCCTGCCAGAACCAGAATAAGCTGCGGCAGCTCGTCAAAGCGAAGACGTCTGATGATGGCTGTCAGTCGCGTTTGCCTCAAATGGTCAGGAAGCAGGTCGCCTTTCCCGTCTCGCTCATTAGACATCGTGCGAAATTTCAAGATCGAGAACGGCCGCATTGAAAGGCCTGCTCTCACCTGGCGGAACATAACCGGCCAACCCAACGCGAGATACGTCAGCGCAGCGACCGTCAAAAAGATCGGCGAGCAGATGATCAGAACAAGAGACGAAAGCAGGATGTCGAAGATCCTCTTGCTGACTGAGCTTTCGTTTAGGAGCTCGCTGCGACCTCGCGCGTCCCGGAAGTCACCTGGTGCCACCACTTCATCCCCCGAGGCGTTATATTCCAGCGATCGCGACGATGACCGCGTCGCCGGGCAGAACTTCGGTTTGTGCATCCGCAGGCATTGCCTGTCGGTTCCCGTCCACTTGACGTCTTATCTGATAGGAGAAAGTGATCTTGTTCTTGGCCGCGTTTTCTGTTGCCGACGCCGCAGCCATCAGGAAGAACTGTTCTTCAGCTGATTGACGTTCCGCGATCAACTTCTTGATCGCTACATCCCGCTCTTGCTGTTTCAGCAAAATGTCGTTCTGACGGTCTGCCTGAAGCTTTGCTAGGTCTAATCGCAGTCCCCCAAGCTCGCGCCGTGAACGCGACATGTCGGCGTAGATTTGCAACAGACTTGCCTTTTCCCCAGACGCGGCCGTCTTTGCCCGCAGCCATTCGGCAGAGGTATTCAGTTGCTTCTGTCGCAGCTCGTCCGCACGGCCAAAAACTGCTTCGGTTGTCGCAACCAGCTCCTTCTGCTCCACCTCCAGCTGCTGAAGAATCTCAAGTCCTTTTTCTGCTTCCTTGATGCCTTGGGAAAGAATATCGATCTGAGACCTGCTGGTCGCTAAATCCGTTTCCAGAATCTTTTGTTCTATTTCGACTACTGACTTTATTGAAACATCTTGGACAAATTTCTTTGCGATCTCAGGTACATCGTTCAAGTCTACCTTATCGCGTCCCTCAAGCTGGGCAACCAATCTTGCGGCGTAGACGGCCTCGTGAACGATTTGAGCGTCCGAGCCGTCGATCTCACCGCGCAACCGGGCCCGCGCCACAATCCGGTCGGATGGATTGGTGACGTCAGTCTGGGTTCCACCTGCAAGTCCGATGGCCTGTTCAACCGTCAGGCCAGGGTAAAACGGAAACGATCCAGGGCTGTTCACTTCGCCCAGTACAAAGATCGGCCTGAACGTCGTGATGTTTAGCGCGATCCTCGGGTCCTTCAGAATGTCTTTTTCGACATACTGCGCGCGGAGACTGGCCAGCGCCTGAGTGACCGTCAGTCCGGCTATGCGAACATCTCCGATCAGCGGAAACTGGACGTCGCCGGCCGAGGTAACGGTCAGGGTGACGGGAAGCTCCGCGTCATCCAGAAAATCAAAGGTTACGGCGTCGCCGGCGGAGAGGCGGTAGTCATCCGCACCAGCTTTCGCGCAGGCCGCCGACATCGCCAGCGCTAAGAAGACACAGCCCAAAAAGGCTGGCCGGCGAGAAAACCCTCGCCAAGTAAAGATCGCTTGAAACATGGATCACCCTCGGCCAAGAGATAGTGCGCGCGCACGCCGTCGCATGCCCGACTTCGCCTCCAATATTTCAGCCCAGAATAAACGGAATTTGCGTTTTGTCGAGTATTGATTAAGAATGCATGCTCCTAAACGCTTAGTTTTGACTAAGACGACTGTCTTGTAACAATATGTGATACTGATTTTCTACATAACACTACTATCGATCTGGACTTGGCCGTCCTTATCGCCTTGGGCCTGGACGTCATCAAAGGAATGCCCATGTCAGCGTTTTCCCTCATTGCGAAAAAAGCGGATCGCTTCAGGGCAAGGGTTTTCAGCGAGCGCGATTTCGCCAAGCATTTAAGACAGATACTTCATCTCCTAAGCGGCAACTTTGTAGCGTCGATGGTTGGGCTTGTGGCCTTTGCCTTGACTGCCCGAGCACTGGGACCGGCGGATTACGGCATTCTCGCTCTCTGTTTTGCGTTCAGTCGCGCGATCGAGCGACTGGTCAGCTTTCAATCCTGGCAGCCTTTGATCAAGTTCGGTGCGCAGGCGATGGAGGATCAGCGAACTGAAGATCTCCGGCGGTTGCTAAAATTCGGCTTTGTGTTGGACGTAGGGGCTGCGCTCGTTTCTTGGATTGTCGCGGTTGGTCTAATCCTTTTTGCTTCGCCGCTTGTGGGGATCCGACCCGAAGTCCAAACCTTTGCCCTGATTTACTGCAGCGCCCTGCCGTTCCAGATTGCCGGAATGCCCACAGCGGTCTTGCGGCTTTTCGGTGGTTTTTCCACGCTTGCCTACAGTCAGGTCCTCGGTAGCTTCGTCAGGGTGCTTCTGTGCGGTATCGGGCTGCTGGCTGGATGGGGATTGAGAGAGTTCACGTTTATCTGGATGGGCATGCAGATCATCAGTTCCATGAGCATGACAGGGCTTGCGTTCCTGGAAACACGCCGCCGCGGCTATCAGAATATTCTGACGGCACCTCTAACGGGCATAACACAGAGCGTACCTGGATTGTGGCGCTTCGCGCTGTCGGCAAACATCTCTCTTACGATCCGCTCGAGCGCAAACGAGCTGGATACGCTCTTGGTCGGGTATCTGGCCGATCCAACAGCGGCCGGGCTTTACCACATAGCAAAGCGCATAGGCAGGATGGCGCAACAAGCCGGTGTACAAGTCCAAACCGTTGTGTACCCGGAGCTTTCGAGACTTTGGGCGACCCATTCAGTTTCGGCATTTCGCCGCATCGTACGGCAGACCCAATGGCTTCTACTCGCCGCCGGCATTTGTCTCATCGCCGTCGTGAGCCTGACGATTAAGCCTCTTTTGCTCTGGACAGCGGGCGCGCAGTTTATAGGAGCCGCACCTTTAGTTGTCGTCCAGGCCATCGCCGTTGTTATGGTGCTGAACGGCTCTGTCCTGCGGTCCGCATTGCTTGCAATGGGGCGCGAAAACGCCGTTCTTCGCAGCGTCTTGTTTTCCACCTTGGCATTTCATCTTACTGCCTTTGCGCTCATACCTGTCATCGGCCCCATGGGCGCCAACATCGCGCACATCACAATGGCATCTTTATGGATGCTTGCGATGTTGCTCCCCTATCGAGCCCACATTGCGGATAACGCAGGCGCCAATGATACGAGTGGATTAGGTTGATCTTTTCAAGCTGAATACGCGCAAGGATGCCAGCATGTTTCTTGCTATCGTCCAATCAATCCGCTTAACCGAGGATCCATGATCAGCGGCACTGTTTATAATCCCGCCGATAATGAATGCGTGGTTGAGGTTTAATCGCTCTACCAAGTCAACCAGCGCGGCTTGTCTCGTTTTATGAAGTACGCCAATCACGAATATCGAGTCGACATGCGCCGACAGCCAGATCGCGTCCTGGGCCGTGTCGGTGGCTGGTGTATCCACGATGACGAGATCGTAGTGTTGTCTCAAGGCGTTGAACAGTTCTCGGTATTGCTGCAGCGACGGTCGCCCCGTAAGAACGTCCAAGAAGGGATATGACGGCGAGCGTGTCACCATATGCTTGAGGTCGGAGCCGGCAATGGGGCTGTTGGCTAGACCCCGGCTTGAGGTTACACTGTAGGCATTCACTGCACCCGCCGAGAGGTCAACCAGGATCGTGCTCAAGCCTTCACGTTGAGCAGAAGCAGCCATGGCGACCGACAACATCGTCTTGCCATCGCGCCTCGATGTCGAGGTGAACATGACAACCTTGCTTCCTGGCGAGCTGTCGATCGTTTTCCAAGCCAAGCAAAGCGTGCGGGCCGCAATCGCCAGTCCAGAGTTCTCATCAGCCAGCAGTCTCGAGCCTGTCTCCTTCGCTACATCATGCTTAAGGGCACAGCCAGGGACGCTAACGATATTCGGCCGGCCTAGGATCGCCGAGACGGTCTTGGAAGAATGAATACGGCTGTCCAAATTGTCCAGAATGATCATCCCCATAAGGGCGAGAAGACTAGAACCGACAAGTCCCGCTCCAAATATAAATAGCGGCTGAGGAAAGGACGGTTGAACAGGCACCTCGGCGAACGAGGACACCATCGCAGTCGCTTTGAACTGTTCCCGGTCAGGGTCCAGAGCGCTCAGACGCAGTTCTACAGCATCATAACGCTTCTGCTCGCTCAGGAGGTCGCGCTCAAGTTCTCGTCTGCGGATTTCAGCTAGATTGCGGGACTGCACCCTGTCTTGCAATACCGACACTGCCTGCTCAAAATTCTTCACCCGAATGCTTGCCACCCTCGCGTTGTTTTCGAGTTCCTGGAGGATTCGGCTCGCCTCGTCGAGGATCATCTTCCGGTTTGAGGCAATCTCAGCATCGGCGTCGATAACAAGGGGATGGTTGTTGCCGAATTTAGACGTCAATTGTCCTCGCAGCCTCTGAAGACGGGCTCCCTCGGTTCGAAGGCTGGTAAGAAGATCGGACGTGACAACCTTGCCGATGTCTTCCTCGCCACCTGAGGCGAGACGGGCCTTAGCTTCGTTCACCTTCGCCCATTCTCCCGCCTCATCGACGCGTGCGAGTGTAAATTGCTCGTTCAATTGTTCGGTGCGGGCCCGAAGCAAATCATCCTTTGGATCAAAGGTGAGATCGCTCGTAGCAGTAAAGGCTGCTATCTCGCGTTCGCGTTTCGTAATTGAGACTGCCAGTTCATCTGACTGCTGACGCAGATATTTAATCGTCTCCGAAGTCGCAACTGACTTCAGATTGCTTGTCCATTCGACGTAATGCCGGGCAATCGCATCAGCGACGGCCGCCGCCTGGATCGGACTTGGTTGACGAACGGTGATCGTCAACGCCAAGCTGTCGCCCTTTCGATCGACCGTGAAGGTGCCGAGAAGCGTTGTAATGGCGCGATCACGTTGGGCAGTTTCGGAAATGATACGCTTTGTTGGAGAGCGGCGGCCGTCGCGTTCCTCGCCACCCAAAAACCAACCGGAGATCCTTCGAACAGCAAGAGAGAGAGCGTTTGGCTCGGCCACGCTCAGATAGGAATTGTAAAAGGGATCTGCGACCAGATTCAGCGCATCGACGACGGTACCCATAAAGACCCGAGACCGGATAATGTCGAGCTCGGTATCCATTGACGACTTATCGCGCTCTTGTTTTTGCGCTTCCACCACAGCTTCGTAAGGGCGCGTGTCATTCCGGTCAAAAACAATGGCCGACGTCGCTGCATATTCCGCGGGCAACGCAAAACTTAATAGCAGAGAGAGGAGCGCGCCAACCGTGATGACAATCGCTAAAAACTTCTTGTACCGCCACACGAGCGACCAGGCCTCTCCGGTCCCTCTGCTGCTTGAAAAGCGCTCATTGACGAATGGCGAGCTACCGTCACTGCTATTGTACGCAAAGTTACCAGCCGCACGTTCGGTCGTAAGCATACCGCCTCCGATGCTCATTCAAAACTCAACGCCAAAAACTCAACGCCAACGCATGTGATCGTTGCCCGAATTCGCGGATTCCCAGATCCGTCATCTGCTTCAATGGCCTGAAAGACTAGAAGATGCGACCTTTTTTGGCAAGAAAATCTCGTGATCCTAAAGACAATATACGATATTGTCGTAGTTATCTTATTGCTTAACAAAAGGTGACGGCAGCAAAGACTAGTATCGGGGGCGTATAATCATGTCTACCAAGAAAGTATTACAGGCCCGACGGGAGGACTTGGGGCTTCCTTGGCTGGCCCGTTCTCGTTTTAGGGAAAGAAACGGGTCACAAGTCGCTGATTGGGCTGAGAATTTGTCTGCACTAGCCGCCGTTTTCTTGTCGCCCATGAATTTTCTCCGGCTGCCGTTTTTCTACTTCACTCTCAGCGACGCGTTTGCATGCATCTGTCTTTTCATCCTTGTGCTGCGCGGCCGGCTGCGATTTGATCCTATCGGCGCGGTGCCGACTGTGGTTTGGCTGCTCGGATTGTGCATGCTGCTGACAGGACTGCTTGTGAGCAGCATGATCAACGGCGATCCATTGCGGGGCACCGTTTACATCGTTCAATATTTCTTCGCGTACTTCATTCTTCTTGTCGTCATCGGCAGCAGCGACCGTCAAAGGCTGCTGTTAATGTCCAAGGTTTACGTGGCGTCGATATTACTGATGTGCCTACACGGGGCATATGTCATCAACATAGTGGCCGAGACAAATACCACGTTCGTCAGCGGCAGTGGCCGCTTGACCGGTTTTGTAGAACGCGAAAACGAATGCTCCGCACTGATTGCACTTTCCGTTCCGATGCTGCTCACATTCTGCTTCGGCCGCGGATCCAGCAAGCTCGGCCTGCTGGCTTTACCCTTCATGGGCTACGGCGTGATGTTGACGGGATCCAACACTGGCCTGGCGTCTTTCCTCTTGGGTGTCGGCCTGTTCTGCGCCTTGACCTTGAATGTAAAACTTCTTGCGCCTATCGGCGCCTTGGGCGCCATTTTGATCGTAATTGTCGAGCGATGGGGCCGGGATTATCTTCCGGTCGCGTTTCAAAGGCGCGTTCTCGGCGCGCTGGAAAGTGGAGACCTCGACCAGGCCGGTTCCTTCCAACATCGCGTACAATTGATCCATGAAGCGATCGGCCGGACAAAGGATACTTTCCTCTTTGGGCTTGGCGCCGATCAGTACGCGCTGACCAGCGTATTAACGCAACCTGTGCACAACCTCTATCTTCTGTTGTGGACGGAAGGCGGATTTCTCAGCATGGTGGGCTTCATCGTGATGATTGGCGCAAGTTTCGGTCCTGCGCTGTCAGCCTGGCAACAGCCGGGAGGACGACATCTTGCCGCATCTGCAATCTGCACGGTCTGCCTTTTTCTCTTTTTGATCAATGCCTTCCCAAGCGTCTACGGCCGCTTCTGGGCGATGCCGATCATATTGACCGTAGCACTGGCGAACACTTGTCGCTATCAGTCTTCAAGGCGGATGCGTTAGACGAGCCCCATGCGCAAAAGCAGTGTCTTATTGACGTCGTGAACGTCAAATTTTTGCTGGGCAACGCGGCGCGATTCGAGACCCATTTGCGCCGCAGCCGTTGGGTCCCGGACAAAGCTTAGCATCGCATCCGCCAGCGCTTTGGCGTTTCTGGGAGGGACGAGAAGCCCATTCACATTTTGGATCACCGTCTCACGGCAGCCAGGGAGATCGGTCGTTATCACAGCCCTTCCTGTCGACAGTGCCTCTAGGATGCTGCGCGGAATACCCTCCCGGTAATACGAGGGCAGCACGAACACGTTGCAATCAGCCAGATAGGGACGAACATCTCTCGTCTCTCCCAGATATTTGATCACCCCTTCGCTGCTCCAGTCCTGGATTTGCTTTCTTGAAATTGCAGCCGGGTTGGGATCGAATTGGCCAAGCAGCCTGAACTCGGCGTCGGGAACAGTTCTCTTGACTAGCCGTGCAGCATCCACGTAGTCGTGGATGCCTTTGTCTGTCAGGAGCCTCGCGATCAGCAAGAAGACGCACCTGCCAGACGGCGGGGGCTGGTAGCCGAAGTGAACGAGGTCAATTCCGGAGCCTGGAACGCGGCAAATCTTGGTATCATCGGTGGTCATCCGATAATGCTTCACATCCTTATCGTCCGCTTCGTTATACGTGAAGATGACTTTCGCGCCACTCAAAGCGATGCGATACAATAGGACGCTTGCTGCTCGCATGAATTTGCCCTTCAGCGTGGCGCCGCAACTATCCGAAAACACATGCCCTAAGCCGGTGATGAGAAAGCATCGACTGGGAATTTTGGCGAGCCGCCCGGCGATGCCCGCATAGATAATCGGTTTCATGGTGTACGGCACAACCACATCCGGCCGGAGCTTGCGAAAATGCTTGAGTAACGCGCTGACGGTGGCAATATCCTGAAGTGGGTTGAGCCCTGCCCGCGCCATCGGGATGACGACGAAGGCAACCCCGATCTTTGCCAGATCGCCCCTGACGGCGGCGTCATCCTCCGGGCCGAAAGCAGTTACGGAGTGTCCCGCTTCAACCATCCGCTTCAGAAGTTCATAACGGAAATTGGTCAAAGAGGGAGAATAACTTGAGATGACTGCAATCTTGCGGGGAGCCGTCCCGACTTTTCCCGCCTCAGCGTAGTCCGGGCCTTCGCCTGGCCGGCTCCTAAGCTCCGATTCGACGCCATGCATTATTCGATCCACTTCGTCTGCGCTCCTCCAAGGCAGCCTCATAGAGGCACATGTGAGCGTCTCGATATTGTCTCAGCGAAAACCTTTGTTCGACCCGCTTTCGACCCGCCAAGCCACGCTTCGATCGTGCTTCGGCGGACTGGCTGAAAAGGCTCGCTACGACCTGAGCTTGAGCTTCCGGATCGCCGGGTCTGCTGATGAGATCATGGTCACCGATGAGCCAGGCACAATCGCCAATGTCGGTTGCAACAACGGGTACGCCACAAGCCATGGCCTCGGCAACCGAAAGCGGGAACGCTTCCCCCCAAGCAGATGACAAGACGAAAACATCAAACCCCGGCAACAAACTGGCAACGTCGCTTCGGGGACCTGGTGTCGTTAGCCGGTCCTCCAGGTCCATATCGCGTGCGAGCCGGCGCGCGGCTCCATCACTGTGACCTTCGCCAATGATCAAACCGTGCACATCGAACCCCTGGGTGCGCAGTTGCGCCAGTATTCTAACGAAACCCTCATGATTTTTCATCGGGTGCGCTCTCGCGACATTGCCGATTACCAGCCGTTCGGGAGGTATATTCAGTTCCGCACGAATACGCTCGCGAGCATTCGGAAGGGGGCGGAACGCCTCACAGTCAATTCCGTTTGGAATAATTACCCGTTTTGATGCATCGAATCCGAGGGCCTCATGCTGAGCGGCTGCGGTGCTGGAACAATAGGAGATGGCAGACGTCATTTTCGAAAGCCGCGCTTGCAGGCGGATGATGAACCGCGTCAGGGGCTTTTCCCTCTTTATCTCATCAAGAGAGTGGTGGACGCTCCAGATTACCGGCTGGGAAGCGCCCATCAGCGCAGCCGCGGATGCCGCCAAATTGCCATGGTACATCCATCCGTGCAGAAGATCGCTCGGCGTGGCTGCCATTACTGAGCGAAGGCGGGTGAGCGCTCGAAGAGACGTCATGGAGGTGTGCATGTCCAGTGCGTGAATGGGGACGTTGTTGGCTCTCAATAAGGCAGCAACCGGCCCAGGGCTCATAAGAGACATGACCTCTGGTAGATAGTCAGTACCACGCAGCTCGTTTACAAATCTCGCCAGCATATATTCGGCGCCGCCAACGTTCAGGCCGGTGATGCAGTTTAAAACCCGAGTGATCATTGCAAAATGCCGCCCCTGACGCGTTAAAGCGAATGGTTTCAGCGAGGTAGCGGCGTGATGCTTGACGCTATTTTCACCCGGCGTCCCTTGCCCTGCTTCCGCGCCTGGGGCCTCGTCCTGGCGATACCCCACAGGGGAGCGGCTTTCGGCGACTTTTCAAACCCTTCGACGATTTGGCCGATAATTTCTAGAACGCGCTCCTCCTCGCCCATCTCTCCGTGGGTCTGCAGTGCTTCGAACGCTTCCTCCAACACCTCCAGGGCCACCGGGGATGGGACCGCTCCCAGGACGCCAGGAACAGGCGAGGCAACCCGCTGTTCACCGTCATCGAAGAGCTCTTCGAATAGCTTTTCCCCCGGTCGCATCCCAATCGTTGTGATCGGAATATCCACTTCAGGCGTGAACCCGGCCAAGGTTATCATACGCTTGGCAATGTCGATGATCTTGATCGGTTCTCCCATATCCAGGACGAAAATCTCTCCCTGGCCGATTTCGCCTTCCAGGCCATAGGCCGAAGCCTGCAATGTTAGTTCGACTGCTTCCCGGATTGTCATAAAGAAGCGAGTCATGTTCGGGTCCGTTATTGTCAGCGGCCCGCCGCGCGCGAGTTGCTTCTTAAACAGAGGAATCAAAGAGCCGCTCGACCCGAGTACGTTTCCAAACCGCACTGTCATGAAACGCGGTCCACGATGTTCGTCAAAGCCTCGAAGATCCAGCGCCTGGCAATAAAGCTCTGCAAGGCGTTTTGTCGCTCCCATCACACTCGTCGGATTGACCACTTTGTCGGTCGACACTTGCACCATCGCCAGAACGCCACTTCGCGCCGCCGCCCGTGCAACGTTCATTGTGCCAACAACATTTGTCAGGACACCTTCGCATGCGTTCATCTCGACCATCGGCACGTGCTTCAGTGCCGCGGCGTGAAACACCAATTCTGGTCGATGGTCTTCGAAGATGCGATCGACGCGCTTCGCACGGCGCACGTTGCACATATGTGGGAAGCGCGGAACATCCGGAAAACGCTCGCTGAGTTCCATATCGATCTGGTAAAGGTTGAGTTCGCAGTTCTCAATCAACACCACCTCCGCCGGCTCGCAGGCGGCTATTTGCAACGTCAACTCACTTCCGATCGACCCTCCCGCACCTGTTACCAAAACCCGTCGGCCCTTGACCAATCGGTCAATCGCTTCGTGATCGAGGGCAGCCTGTGGTCGCTCCAGCAAATCGGTAAGCTCGATGGCTCGCAGTTCAAAGCGGTTTTCCCTATGTGCATTTTTCAGTTCCGTCATCTGAGAGAGGCGCGAAACAGAAATACCCATTGACTCGGCCTGACGTATAAGTGTCTCCGATCGCTCATCGCCGAAAGCAGAAGGTGGCTCGGTAAAAACGATGTGGCGGGGGCACAGCCCTTGACGTTTGAGCTGTTCCACAGCAAATCCGAACTGGTCGAGCGTTCCAAGAATTGGAACGCCACGCAGCGTCATTCCTTGATGCACAGAGTCAACGTCCAGGCAGCCGACGGGCAGATGCTGGCAGTTCTTGTCGCGACTGACAGCACGCAGATATAAATCTGCCGCCCCTTGTGCACCGACGAGCAGCGTGGGGACGCGTCGCACGTTTACCGAGGAAGCCTGGGTCACCGCCCTTCCCCATTGCCGTAACTCGTCCCATCTGAAACTAAGGCGCGAAGCGAGCAAGAAGGCTGCGAGCAATAATGGCTCAACGACGATCGCGCTCCGCGGAATATCCTCCAGCCTTGTGCCGAAGAAGAGTATAACGACGAAAAGACCCGAGCTAATGGCAACAGCACGCACGACGGTGCCGAGGTCGGCAACCGAACCATATCGCCAATTTCGACTGTAAAGACCGCAAAGCGGAAAGAGGATTGCACACATCGCCAGGTACTGCCAGCAGGCTATAGCCAACGCCCGCACCACCTCCGCACGCAGCGCCAAAGCATCGACGCCGTATCGAAGCATGAATGCAAACGAGAGTGCGAGGACTGCCGCGAACAAGTCGGCAACAAATAGGCCAGGCGACTTGCTTACATTTAAGATGGCCGCGCGCAACCGTCGCCAGCCGGCGGCCGACAGCCGCTTTGATACGATTTGGAGTGCATGAGTGCGGCGCGCCCTCGGCCCCATCGCGTCGGGCTGTGGTTCGGTCCACGCTTGATCGTCGCGTCGCATGACGTCCCCCTCACAATCCGCACTTGCAGCATTCTTAAAAAGCGACTCTGCTCAGTTTTCCGCGCCTCACAAAGAATACTCATGTGGGCCAACTGACTTTGGGATCGAACTGGATAGTGTAGCATTGCGGCAAATGACTTATGCATTGGCTGCGACTCTTCATAGTACATTCGCACAAACATTCCGAGCTGTAAATGGATGTTTATAGTATCAAAACTCTATGGATTTAATGATCTAAACGTATATCATTCGCCTATACTTGTTGCTTCAGAGCAATAATACCCCAATCTGATTAATCCTATTTTGTATTGTTACGAGAAAATGTCTTCTGAATACGGACTTCGATCGCTCATACGGATTAGTTGCACCATTCCGCTGTGTTAATCAAACAATTGGCCTCACGAATCCGGTGGGAGCAAGCAGACGTTTGGCCGAAGAAGACAATTGTCTCCTGCAGATATCGTCAACCAAGCCAACCAGTGCGGGATCCATATATTCACTAAAGGCGCCAACTCGACCGCGCCGCATTCTCAAGCTTTCCTTGTCCGACCGATCATAATCATGCGCCGGGATTCCTTGGGCAATCTCCTGTTCTTGCATCGCTTCAAAGCGCCCGGCGTCGACGGCACGCCTTAAAGCTTCTGGTTTGACTGCGCAGCCCAAAAAGGCGAGAGCGGCTGTCGTTTCAACTTCTGTTTGACGCGAGAGCGCCTCATAACTGACAATATGGTGCCGCCTGTGCGACAGTCCTTTTGCCCAGCCGTTGAGATAGCGGCACATGGCCGGCAAACCCTGCTCGCCATCTGAAACGAACTCAGTCAGGCCACCCGCGAAACGATGTTTGTGCCGAGTAGCGTGGAAATAGGCAGACACAACGACATCGCGTGGATCGCGAACCATCAGGATGACAGGACGGTTGAAGAAAAGTGTCCGCCTGTAGTGGAGGTGGCTCACCCAAATTTTCGGAATTGTGTATTCGATTCCGTTCTTGTTAAAACCCGGAATGCCTCTTTCTGTGTCTAAATCAAAGTTCGGTACGACCGAAAACATGTTGTGCAAGTCGATCGCTTGGCCAATGCCTGCGACATCAGCAAAGTAGTGTGACAGCAAGTAACGAAACCATGTCCTGCCGGATTTGGGATATGAAGTTAGGAAGCTGTCTGCCTGGAGCGCATAGCGCATCAGCATTGTGCGTCTTCGGATTCGCCGCACCGCCTTGACCGGAAATGAACTCATCTGCTTCACTCGCGCCGTTCGAGATGGGTTACATCCCATGCCATTTGGTCCCATGCGCTCAGGACGCTCTGCCTGGAATATTTGTCGACCGACCTACATGCGTTGGCCGCCAATCGGCGCCTAAGCTCGCTGTCGGATATCGTTTGCTCTAAAGCTTGCGCAAGAGCGCCGATATCTTCGGGCGGAACAAGCAAGCCGTCGTGCCCATTGGTTATCATGACCTCGGGGCCCCATTTGCATGCGAATGAAACGACCGGAAGGCCAGCGGCCATCGCCTCAAGCAGGACGATACCCCAACCCTCGTAGCGCGACGACAGAACAAAAATGTCAGTTGTCTCGATCCATTCACCCGGCGTTTTTGTTATCCCAGGCAAGTCGACGCGGCTGGCAAGTCCAAGCGCTTCGCGCTGCGCTTCGAGCTCCTGCCGGGCTTCGCCTTCACCCCAGATAACCAATCGCCACGAGGGAAACCGCGCTTCGATACGGGCGAACGCCTGCAACAACAGGTCAAATCCCTTCTGGCGAGTGAGCCGACCAACCGCCGTCAAGACGTTGCTGCCGCGACGGTCGCTCCAGCCGACAGGCAGGTTGACCGCATTTGGAATGACCCATGATCGGCGGCGCTGCGCGATGGAAAAATGATCCATCGCGCCCTGTGTCATGGTTACAAGCCCAAAGGCTCGCGGATATAGAGTCCGCTGGAGAAGTTTCCAAAGTGGCCCAAAGGGTTGAGCGTCCGGATTGTTTCGTTCCGACACAACGGTGGGGATACCGGTTCCAAGCGTGGCTACCAAGGCGAGGAGATTGGTTCGGGTCAAAAAGCTGAGCAAAAAGTCCGGTTTGCGTCTGGAGATCTCGGCTCGCATGCGCCGGACACGCAAAAAGGCAAGCCACGTTGCCACCAAAAAGGGCGCCCGTCTGGGCGGTACGCCAATCCGTCTAATGCGCACCCGAGGCGAGAAGGTGTAATATGGCGTGGCATCATGGTTCTCAAGTGTCAACAGCGTCACATCGTAACCGACCTCCGCCCAATGGTTAGCGAGCATATTGACGACGTGTTCCGTGCCTCCCGCTCCAAGCGCTGGCAGAACGATGAGCACCTTTAAGGGCCGTCCGGTCGGAAGAGTGGCGTAGCTGCCGTTCATCGGCACCTGTCCAACGATGACGCACCCCCGTCAATGCAGAACACAGCTTTCTCAGGGATACTCGCCGATAATCCGATGCTCCGCCAACTTTTCCATGAACTGATCAAAATTCGACCATCCATCCCCATCCCCATCCTCCCAAGGATCGCTGGTTCCAGGCTTTGCACCCACGGCCAGCTCGATACTGTCTGCGATACCGTCACCATCCGCGTCAGCATATGCTTCGCCCGGCGCGATGGGCGGCAATTCACCCGGCGCCTTGACCATCCGCCCCTGTCCGGTCTGGTTCATGTCCGCGATCTCCTTAATGAGTCTTGCATCGATTGCGTCCCTCGGAAACGCGCCCGCACGCTGGCGCACATTCCGATAAGCGTCGGTGGCAGTTAGGATGTTGCCGACTGACAGCGGACAAGGCGGCGTCGACACGAGAAGCCTCTCAGTATCCGGTGCGACCAAGGCGACCTTTTTCGAGCCAGAACTCCAGGTCAGATTGTCATGCTGGTAGATGCGCGGCTCGGCGGCACTGTTGGTATCGTTCCAATTTATCGCGTAGGTGATGACTTCGGTACTGGGCCCGGCTTTGAAATAATTACCAACGTAGGAGATTGGCGTGCCGCCGGGATATTGCGAAAAAACTTCGCCCCATTCGGAGCGCGCATTAAAGAATACATTGTTTATGACGTCAATGCATGACCCACCATAGTGATTATTGTCGGGATTCCGGTCCCGATTTGACACGCAGGCGTTGCCCCAGAACGTGATCTCCTGAGGCTGGCGCGGATCAGATCCGAGCAATGCGCACTTGCTGTGCTTATTTAAGCCTTCGCCGAAGATTGAGTGAGCGATCGTTACTTTGGTGGAGTCAGCGTGGGTATTTATGTTTTCATCCGTGGCCCACGAACCGGATATATGATCGACATAAATATTGGAGCTGTCCTCAATCGTCAGGGCATCGACGTTCTCCACGCTGTTGGGAAAACGCGGTCGAATCCTGATATGGCGAAGAATCACGTTATGGCTTCTCTTGATTATGAATGGCGTATGCTTGTTCTTGCGGTCCTTGTTGCTGATGGTCAGCAGGACTCCGCCGCCTGGCGCCGTCTGGCCAAGGATTGATACGAAGCTGCTATCCTCTCCGATCATGATCGGTCGCGTTAGTTCCACAATTCCGGCGACTTTGAACAGGCAGTTGCGGGGTCCTTGCGCCTCTACGCATTCGCGCAACGTTCCAGGCCCATTATCATTGAGGCTGGTGACATAGATGATGCGGCCTCCCCGTCCACCCTGGCTGAACTTGCCGTACCCATCCGCGTGCTCAAACGCCAACCTCTCACCCGCCCGAACCTCTGAGGGATCGACGCTAATTCCAAGCGCTAGCATGCACAGAATAGATGACGTCCACAAAGCGGAACAAGCTCTCATAAGACAATGTCCTGCTTTACTAAAGGAATTTAGGCACACATCCTCTCATCGCAGAAATAGCCTCTCCCGAAACTTCGCGACGAACTGAGACATGGCGAAATTATATTCTGTGTAAACATATTACGCCTAACGGCGGATGGGAAGACGCTATTTGGGATTACACTTGTACATAAGCGCAACAGCTCCAAAANAACATATTACGCCTAACGGCGGATGGGAAGACGCTATTTGGGATTACACTTGTACATAAGCGCAACAGCTCCAAAAAATTGACAATACCGTGGACCAGGCCGTATGATCACTCGCTAAATAAGGCTGACCGAATGCAAAAGTCGTCAAATNAAATTGACAATACCGTGGACCAGGCCGTATGATCACTCGCTAAATAAGGCTGACCGAATGCAAAAGTCGTCAAATCGACAGGGCATTGCAGGTTTTGAGTTGGTCATGGTGAGGATGTCGTCGCGTGTCCATCAAACCAGTCGTCGTAGCATTTCCGTTTCTTGGGGATGAGGTAGGGGGCAGCCACATTTCCGCGGTTGATTTGATCGCGGGCTTAGATTCCACTTTGATCAAATGTCTGATCATATTGCACATCACCGATGGCGCACTGGCGAGCTATCTGACGAAACGCGGGATGACCTTTTTTGCTGCTCCGAGAGGGCAGGTCCTATCGCCCGCGCACCGGCTGCCACATCAAAACAGGTTGAAGGTCGCCGCTGCCTATGCCGCCTACCTTCCTCGTCTCGTTCGCTTCCTGCGCGGCCACCTTGTTGACGTGGTACACACAAATGACGGCCAGATGCATGCGACATGGGCAATACCCGCACGGATTTCGGGCGCACGATTGCTATGGCACCATCGCGGAGATCCGACCGCACGCGCTGCAAATTTCCTCGCCCCCGTCCTTGCTAATGAGATCGTGACCGTCTCGAATTTCGCACGGCCAAGCCGACCTATTCTTCCGATTGACGACCGGGTGACCGTCTTACACAGTCCCTTCGAGCACCCAATTTCGCTGCCCGACAGAGCCCAATGTCATCATCAGCTCTGCGAGGAACTGAACCTGAAGGGGAATATCCGCTTTGCCGGATATATTGGCGTTCTCACCGCGCGCAAGCGGCCATTGCACTTCGTGGAGACGATCGCAGCCTTTGGGAAACGCTATCCCGGGATCACGTTGCACGGTGTTCTACTTGGCTTGCCAGAGCCCGGCGGCGACCGGCTTGATGAGAAAGTCCGCTCCTATGCGGATGAACTCGGGATTGGCGATAGGATACATCTTATGGGATTCCGTTCGCCCATCTCTCCATTGATGTGCGCGCTTGATGCGCTCCTCGTTCCGGCAATCAACGAGCCCTTCGGGCGCACGCTGATTGAGGCTATGATGCTCGGCACGCCAGTCATTGCGACGAACCACGGCGGCAATCCGGAGGCTATTGTCGACGGCGAGAACGGGTATCTCGTCCCGGCCGAATCTCCGCAGGCATTCGTTGAGCCGCTCCATCGCCTTTTGACCAATCGAACCCAGTGGGAACGCGTCAGCGAAACCGCTCGCTCGGCCGCTTTGTCGCATTACAGCGCAAGCAGCCATATCGAGGGGATCACGAGCATCTACGAGCGGATGAGGAACTAGCCAGCAAGGCTTGCAAAGACAGTTGCGATATGAGGGGCAGCCATGGACCGTTTGGACTTCCTAATCATCGGCGCGGCGAAAAGCGCTACAACATGGCTGCAGCAGTCCCTTCAGAGGCATCCGGATGTCTATATGCCCGATCCCGAACTGCACTACTTCAGTCGGGTCTACGGAAACGGGGCTGCATGGTACGCGGATCAGTTTCGGCCGCCGCGCGACGACCTTGTTATTGGCGAAAAATCGAACTCATATATGGATACGCCGGAGGCTGCCGCGCGCATTCATGGTGACTTTCCAAATGTGCGGCTGATTGCTCAGCTCAGAAACCCTGTCGAGCGTGCATACTCGGACTATTGCATGCTCTATCGAAGGGGTGAGGTGGGCCGCGAAATAGGCCAGTATCTCGACCCGCGAGCCGGCCAGGGCGGTCGTTTTTTAAACGGCGGCCTCTACTACGATCAGTTGCAAGGTTTCCTTGACCGTTTCGGATCCGATAATCTGCTGGTCCTACTTTATGAAAATATTTCGATCGAACCACGTCGTCAGCTCGATCGTGTAGGGAGTTTTCTCGGGCTGCGGGCAGAGCTGCAGGTGCCGCCGGTAGCAGAAAAAGTCAAGGACAAGAAGCAGCCTCTAGTAGGCCCGGAGATGCGACGATGGCTGGCGCCTTTCAAAACGACGGTCAAACCGTTCCGACATACCGCCGCCTTCAAGAAGGCCCGCTCGCTCATCGCTCGAGAGATAAATTACGCAACGCTTTCAGAGGATCTGAAAGAGCGGCTCATCGGCTATTACGAGCCGCAAATCGATAAACTTGGCACGCTGATGGATGTCGATCTGACGCCATGGCTTCAAAACACGCAGATCGCTCAACTCCCGGTGAAGGAATGAACAATGGCAGCATGCCATGGAGGGGAAGCCGTGCTCAACGCACCGAATAGCGACAAAGCAAGCCACCTTCGCCGGTTGGAAGCTGAAGCCATCCATATCATGCGCGAAGTCGCCGCTGAATTCTCAAAACCGGTGATGCTTTTCTCCGTCGGCAAAGACTCCTGTGTCATGCTTCATCTTGCCAGGAAAGCCTTTTACCCGGCAAAGCCACCATTTCCGCTCCTGCACGTCGACACCGGATGGAAATTTCGGGAGATGATCACCTTCCGTGATCGGGTCGTTGCAGAACTTGGACTTCAGCTACTCGTCCACATAAATGAGGACGGTTTGCAGCAAAACGTCAATCCCTTCACACATGGGTCCAACGTTCACACCCATATCATGAAGACGCTTGCACTACGTCAGGCTCTTGACAAATATGGCTTCGACGCGGCCTTTGGCGGAGCTCGCCGTGACGAAGACAAGTCGCGAGCCAAGGAGCGAATATTCTCATTTCGCAACGCAGAACACGGCTGGGATCCGAAAGCCCAGCGGCCTGAGATGTGGAAGACCTATAACACGCGTGTCGCTCGCAACGAGTCGATACGCGTCTTTCCGCTGTCCAACTGGACTGAGCTCGACATCTGGCACTACATCCAGAGAGAAAAAATTCCGGTCGTACCGCTCTACTTCGCAGCCGAGCGGCCGGTCGTGAGGCGTGATGGCGCTTTTATAGTCATCGATGATGATCGCATGCCCCTCACAGCGTCCGATATCGTCGAACGCCGACGAGTGCGTTTCCGCACGCTTGGCTGTTACCCGCTCACGGCTGCAACCTTGTCCGATGCGGTCAACGTCGAAGAGATCATCGAGGAGATGCTCACCTCCCGCACGTCGGAAAGACATGGACGAATGATCGATAAGGATGAGGCCGGCGCAATGGAGAGGAAGAAGCGCGAGGGGTACTTCTAATGCGATATACGGACGGACCATTAAAGGAAACCGACGCAGCGTCTCTGCCAGCCCCCCAAGACGAAAAAACCCTGCTGCGCTTTTTAACCTGCGGCTCTGTCGACGACGGGAAATCGACGCTCATTGGACGCCTGCTCCACCAAACAAACTGCATTCTCGAAGACCAGCTCGTTGCCCTGGAGCGCGACAGCAAATTATTCGGAACGACCGGCGATGAAATAGACTTCTCGCTGCTCGTTGACGGATTGGAGGCCGAGAGACAACAGGGCATAACAATCGACGTAGCCTACCGTTTTTTTTCGACCGATCGACGGAAGTTCATTGTCGCCGACACGCCGGGGCATGAAGAATATACGCGCAATATGGCAACGGGTGCCTCAACGGCGGATTTGGCGGTCGTGTTGGTCGATGCGCGCCAAGGGGTGCTGCAGCAGACAAGGCGGCACACCTTTATTGCGGCACTGCTTGGCATCCGCAATGTTGTACTGGCTGTCAATAAGTTCGATCTCGTCGCATATGATCAGCGAGTATTCTATGAGATCAGTGATGAGTTCATGCAGTTCGCGGAGAAATTCGCGTTCGATACCATCCAAGTGATTCCAATTTCAGCCCTTTCCGGAGACAATGTCAGTCAGCCCTCCGTCAAGATGGCCTGGTATGACGGACCGGCATTGCTCAACTATCTTGAGACCGTCCCAGTCGCTGCCGGGCAAGCACGTAGACCGTTCCGATTTCCAGTTCAGCTCGTCAACCGCCCCGATTCAAGCTTTCGCGGTTATGCAGGCCAAGTTGCCTCCGGCGAGGTATCTGTGGGTGATCGAGTAACTATCGCAAAGTCAGGCCAGCAAACCCGAATCAAAGAAATTGTCACATACGACGGATCACTGTTGACGGCGCGCGAAGGCGATGCCGTAACCATTCTCCTCGAAGATCAAGTGGAGCTTTCCCGCGGGAACATGCTCGTGGCGTCAGACGATCGGCCAGAAATTGCCGACCAGTTTCAAGCGCACGTTATCTGGTTCGATCGCAAAGACATGCTTCCTGGCCGTTCGTATCTCCTGCGAACCGAGACCGAATGCATCGGGGCAACTATCACCGACCTCAAGTACAGCATCGACGTTAACAGCTGTGCTCAGTTGGCTGCAAAGTCACTGCACATGAACGAGATCGGGGTGTGCAATTTTTCCACGCAATCCGCGATTGCCTTTGACCCCTTTGCCAAAAACCGCGTTACGGGCAACTTCATAATCATCGATCGGCTGACCAATGCCACGGTCGGCGCAGGGATGATTGATTTTGCTTTACGCCGGGCCGACAACGTTCACTGGCAGGCCCTCGATGTTAACAAGGCTGCGCGGGCTCACAGCCTGGGTCAGCGGCCGCGCGTGATCTGGTTTACTGGTCTTTCTGGCTCCGGCAAATCCACAATCGCAAACCTGCTTGAAAAGCGGCTCACAGCCAACGGCCTGCATACCTACATCCTCGACGGCGACAATATCCGCCATGGGCTCAATCGTGATTTAGGCTTTACAGATGCAGATCGCGTGGAGAACATTCGCCGGGTGGCTGAGGTGGCTAAGCTGATGCTGGACGCGGGCCTTATCGTCCTCGTGTCCTTTATTTCCCCCTTCCGTTCGGAACGACAGATGGCCCGCAATCTTATGCAGGATGATTTCGTTGAAGTTTTCGTTGATACGCCGATCGAGGAATGCGCCAAGAGAGACCCGAAGGGGCTATATAAAAAGGCAAAAGCAGGCGAGCTTAAGAACTTTACGGGGATCAGCTCCCCCTACGAGATTCCCTTGGAGCCGGAAATCCGCCTCAGCACCATGGGCATGGATCCCGGTCTGCTGGCTGCACGGATAGAAGATTATTTGAATAGAAGCGAGGCTTCTCGCTGAGCTGCGCATCAGCCGCAGACGTGGTCTGATCGGCACGCCTCGTCCTGCGGCAGTGGCGAGTTCAACGTCGCGCTTTCCGGCTGCCTGGGCTGGTCGGCAAGACAGTGCTAGCTGCAAAGGCACCAAGCGCACCTACCCCCATCCCCCGCCTTGCAATATGCAGGCATATGAGATCTCCGTTTACAAGCCGCCATCAAAAGTTACCCTAAGGAAACGAAGGTGGTGCGTCCGGCGCGACCTATTCCAAGCTCACCTGCTGGAAGTCATTCTCAAATCGCTTTACGACATCCACTCGTATTACGTTTACCTGGTTCTATTTGATTCTCTATGAAAGTGCTCGGCGGCAATGGCGGAACATCTAAAACTGAAGGTTGGCGCCACATACATCTCCCGAAAAACGGGAAAGAAGATTGTTGTCACAGCCATCGAGGATGGCCGGGTCTATTTCACTATCGAAGGGTTTAACCCGATTTCGCCACTTTTTCTGACGACTGAGAAATTTATCCATCTGGTCGGGCTCGATCAGGCGTCTCACTAAGCCTTTGGGTTAGACATCAACGACGCGTTGCCTGCGCGCCACGATAATGCGCGATGATTTCTGGCGGAGAAAAGACCCGCTGCGTTTTTCTGCCATAGAAAAAGACGCCGCTTGCGCCATCCTCTGCATAAGGAGCCGGTATGAGATGATCGAGATACTGAGCCCAAAAGCATGCGAGCTTCGCCATTTTACCCACCTTTCGAGACCTAAAAAGGCCGCTCGCGAGATAATCGACTGCCCACATAAACTGAATTCCCGGCCCGCCGTTTGCACCCGAGTCCAGTCTTTCGAACTGCCGAAATAAGTACCGATGGCCGCTTTCGGTAAATCGTGTGAAGTCGAATGCGCCCTCATGAACCTGCTGCATGAAAGGGGTCTCGGCGTAAACCAAACCAGATGGCTTCAAAACCCGCCATATCTCTGCGACTACCTCGCTCGGCTGGAGAACGTGCTCCAGTACGGCTTGAACAATCACGCAATCGAATGTCTCGGCTGGTAAAGGTATCTTATGAGCATCGGCAACAAATTGGACATGAGGCGTGACGTAAACGTCGAAACTGTAAACCTCCAAGCGCGGATGGTCGTAGACTGGCTCAAGCCCATTGCCGACGCTCCCACCGCCAATGATGAGCACTTTCGAAGGGCCGTCATTTTTCTCCAGATGACGTACTAAATTCAATATGTTCACGCGTGTCCCCGACTTCGCCGGAGAGACCATTCGCTTTAGTGAACGCTGCAAACCAGTGTACTCCGGCCGAACGATGGCGCTCCCTGCATTGCGGCAAGTGATTTCGCTTTCAGTGAAAACTGATTGCTCAAAATCGATGAGGATCGGAGCTCCATCTATCATCCGATATTCGAACACCCTCTCGCTGCCGCTGTCATTTGCAACGAGCTTGCCACCTTCGAGACGCAGCGGGCTCATCGTGCGGGGGCATAGGAGAAGGTCAATGCAATCAGCGCGAGGAACGAGCATAGCTAGCCTCCGGTTGCGTTTTCATATCGTGTAGATGGGGGCATGCAGGTGGCTTTCCACCTTTTACCGTAAGTGAAATAGCACAAACGCGGTGGTTGTTAAATATTAAAATAATCTAAATTATAGAATGCCGTTTTAATCTCGTTGCGCTGCAAAAGAGTAAGGGTTTAATTCAATTCCGCTCTGTTTTCTCGCGTAGCACTTAACTTAGGTTGCAACTGGAAATAAGTATAAAATAATGCCGTGGACAGATTTGCTGTTGCCAACACACTGATAATCAGCAAGCTCCTGAGCGTCGACCTTGATGTTGTCTATCAAATCCTGGGACCCTTTATGCTGTGGCTTGCCCACTGCGCTGTCGCGCCGTGGAATGCCTTGATTGGATCCTCGAATATTAAGGTCTCCTAGATCGGCGGCTTCGGGCCGACACGGCCCGGAGCCGAAGAGTGCGATCGAGGCTCGCACTGGTGCGCGTAGCGGAAGCCCGCGCCGGTTTTTTCGCCAACCGGTCAATGCGCCCTTCCGTAATGTTTGCTCGCGCCCAACAGGTGTCGGGAATAGTCATGCTCGACCGCTCCTTTGCGCAACCTTTCGATATCCACCTGCTCGACAATCTCGCCTGCCTCCATGATGGCGACGTGGCTGCACATGTGGGACACGACGGCGAGATCGTGGCTGACGAGCAAATAGGTGAGGCCGCGCTCCTTACGCAGATCCTGCAGCAGATTGAGGATTTCCGCCTGGACCGACACGTCCAGCGCAGACGTGGGTTCGTCAAGGAGTAGGACGGCCGGATCAAGTACCAGAGCACGAGCAATGGCCACACGCTGCCGTTGCCCGCCGGAGAGCTGGTGCGGAAATCGGTAACTGAGCGACGGATCGAGGCCAACCGACCACAGCACGCCATCCACGTCCACCGAGTTGATCGCGAGCCCCTGGTTCCGAAGCGGCTCTTTGAGCTGCGCGCGGATTGTCTTGCGGGGATGGAGTGATCCGTAAGGGTCCTGAAAGACCATCTGCACGCGGCGGAAGAACGGCCGGTCGCGCCGCCGGTCCAATGTGCTTCCATCCAGCTTGATCCGGCCGTCGTAATTCGGATTGAGGCCGGATATCGCGCGCAGCACTGTGGACTTGCCGCAGCCGGATTCCCCCACCAAGCCGAAAGCCGTGCCCTTCTTGATGGCAAGGCTGACGTTCCTGACGACCGGCCTCTGGGTGGGATCAAAACGGATCGTGAGATTGTCGATTTCGATCACCGTGCCGTCTCCAAACCAATGTCAGTGAGCCAGGCCGGGTCGCGCTTCAATATCGGCAGCCGTACGGGCGGATCGTCGATCGACGGCAGCGATGCGAGCAGGCCTTGCGTATAGGGATGCCTTGCATTTGCGAAGTCAGAGGCCCTGAGGACCTCGACGACGCGGCCGGCATACATGATCAGCACCCGGTCGCAGAAGTTCCGGACGAGGTTCAGGTCGTGGCTGATGAAAATCAGGCCGAGGTTGCGGCGAGCGACGAGTTCATCAAGCAGTGCCAGGATTTCGAGCCGTACTGTGACATCGAGGGCGGATGTCGGCTCGTCAGCGATCAGAACCTCCGGTTCCGCAATCAGCATCATGGCGATCATCACGCGCTGGCCCATGCCGCCCGATATCTCGTGCGGATAGAGGCGAGCCACGCTTTCCGGATCGCGGATCTGGACGGCCTCGAGCATCGCGAGCGTCTGCTGATGAGCCTGCTTTGCGTTCGCCTTCGGATAGTGAAAACGATAGGTTTCGGCAATCTGCTCGCCGATCCGCATGACGGGGTTCAGCGAATATTTCGGGTCCTGCAGGATCAGTCCGATCCGTCGCCCCCGTATTGTCATCATCCTACGCTCGCCGGCTTTGATGAGATCCACATCCCGAAACGTCATCCGGTCCGCGGTGACGACGGCAGTCGGTGGCAGCAGCTTCATGATGGCACGCCCGACCGTCGACTTGCCGGATCCGGATTCGCCGATGATCCCGAGTTTTTCCTGTCCGAGCGAAAAGCTGACGCCGCGCACCGCCCGCACGGCTCCGCCGCCGAAGGCGATCTCGAGATTGCGGATGTCGATGAGGGAAGAACTCATTCCGAACCTCGTGGATCAAGGACGTCCCGAAGTGCGTCGCCGACGAGGTTGAACGCAAGGCTCACCAGCGCAATCGCAATGCCGGGTGCAGCAATGACCCAGGGACTGTCGAGCATGAATTCACGCCCGGTCGCCGCCATCGCTCCCCATTCTGGCCAAGGCGGCTGCGCGCCGAGGCCGAGGAACCCGAGCCCTGCGGCGGTGATG
This sequence comes from Rhizobium sullae, assembly GCF_900169785.1. Classification (GTDB taxonomy): domain Bacteria; phylum Pseudomonadota; class Alphaproteobacteria; order Rhizobiales; family Rhizobiaceae; genus Rhizobium; species Rhizobium sullae. Next base: position 48,298 of record NZ_FWER01000033.1, on the reverse strand, counting down.
ATGATGCCGGCCATGTTGAGGGTCACGCGCACGATCACCGACGGAATGCACATCGGCAGGATGTGGCGGGTGATGATGGCCATTGGCGTCGCCCCCTGCAGACGCACGGCGGCGATGAAATCGGCCTTGCGCAGACTGAGCGTCTCGGCGCGCGCAAGCCGGGCGATCGGCGGCCATGCGGTCAACGAAATTGCGATGATCGCGTTGGTAATGCCGGGACCGAGCGCTGCCGCAAAGCCCAATGCCAACACCAGGCCTGGAAAGGAAAGGAAAATGTCGGTGATCCGCATCAGGATTTCATCGACGATGCCGCCGAAATAACCGGAGCAGGTGCCAATCAGAAGGCCCATCGGCGCAACGATGACGGTAACGAGCATGATGATGTAAAGCGTGGTGCGCGCGCCGTAGATCACACGGGAAAAGACGTCGCGGCCGAAATTGTCGGTGCCAAGCCAATGCTCTGCCGAAGGCGGAGCGAGGCGCCCCGCCATGTCCTGAACGATCGGATCGTAACGCGTCAGCAGTGGCGCGGCGACCGCGACCAGGATCAGCAGTCCGATGATTGCCAGCCCAGCCAAACCGAGCGGATGCAAGCGGAACTTCAGCCACCCCTGATGGAATTGCTGTACCGACGACTGAAACCAGCCCCGCGGTTCGGGCGCGCGCAGCCATTTGCGAAAGCCGCTGTCGGCGGCGCGATCTGTGTGTTCGGCGGAGATTGTCATCGGCATCACCGTGTTCTCGGATCAAGAATGCGATAAAGCACATCCGAAATGATGTTGATCGTCAGGAAGACAGCCCCAATGGTCAGCACCGCGCCCATCACGACATTCATGTCGTTCATCTGAAGTCCGCGGGTCAGATACTGGCCGAGTCCCGGCCAACCGAAGACGGTCTCGATGAGCACTGCCCCTTCAAGGAGGCCCCCGAAGGTGAGCGCCATGATCGTCAGCAGTTGCACGCGGATATTTCTGAAGGCATGTCGCCAGACGACCTTCCGCAGTCCGAGCCCTTTTGCCCTCGCCGTTATGATATATTCCTGGCTGAGCTGTTCCAGCATGAAGCTGCGCGACATGCGGCTGATATAAGCCACGGAATAGTAGCCGAGGATCGCGCCCGGCAGGATGATGTGTCCGAGCGCACTTCGGAACACATCCCACTGGCGCTCGATCGCCGAATCGATCAGCAGGAAGCCGGTGACCGGCGTGACGAGCCCCTCGTAGAATACGTCCACCCGGCCGGATGCGCCGACGAGTTTCAGCTTCGCATAGAAGATGAAGAGCGCCATCAGCCCGGTCCAGAAGATCGGGATGGAGTGGCCGGCGAGCGCAACGATGCGCGCGATGTGGTCGATGATCGTGCCGCGCCTGACGGCCGCAGTGATGCCAAGCGGAACGCCGACAAGGGCGCCGACAATCATGGCGATGATGGCAAGCTCGATGGTCGCCGGGAAGATGGTCAGCAGATCGGTGAGTATCGGCTGACCGGTCGTCGCAGATGTGCCGAGGTCGCCCGTCGCAACCTTCCGCACATAGTTCAGGAACTGCACCCAGATCGGCTGTCCCAACCCCAACTCGTTATAGACGCGATCATAGACGTCCTTGCTCACCTCCGCCCCGGTAATGGCGAGCACCGGGTCGGCTGGAAGCAGGCGGCCCATCGAAAAGGTGAGGAACAGCAGGCCGAGGAGCGTTGTCACGACCGCCACGACACGCCCTGCCAGTCGCCGCAGGATGGTCACGAGCGGATGCGGCGGCGGCGCGTGGGCGGCGCCGTCCTCGTCCATACTGCGGTCCGCATCCCGTTTCGATGTCAGATCGGCATTCACCACGGGAAATTACTCCTTCGTCACGTCGTGCCAGCGCGTCGACCAGGTCGTATGCCCATGATAGCCCTTGACATTGGCACGCATGACATACGGGTCAGTGCGCTGGAAGAAGATGACGAGCGGGGCGTCCATGCCGCTGTAGATGCCGTCCATCTTCTGGAAGATCTCCGCGCGCTTTCCCGCATTGCGTTCCTTCATCGACTGATCGACGAGCGCATTGAGCTCGTCCACCTTCATCCCGGCCCGCCAGAGGTAGTAGCTGCCGAGACGCGCCTCGTCGCTGTTGTCGGGATTGTAGGCGTATTGCGTGGCAACGGCGAACGGATCCGGCAGCCGGGCACCCGAGTTGCCGAGCAGGACCTCATACTTGCGCTCGCGGAATGCGGGGGTGAATTCGCCGGGCACGAGATTGAGATCAAGGCCGGCGGCGCGGGCGCTCGCCTGCAGCGCTTCTGCGAAAGGCAAGGTTGCCGCACCCGACGGGTTGAGCACCTTCTTCAGGCCGTTCGGATATCCGGCCTCGGCCAGCAATTTCTTGGCCTTGGCGGGATCATAATCGTAGCGCGATGCCGCATCTTCCGGCGCTCCGATCATTCCGCGAGGGATCATCGACTGCCATGGAAAGCCGGTATAACGCATGATGTTGCCGGAGATCGCCTTCCAGTCGAACGCGTGCTGAAACGCCTCACGGACCTTGGGCTTCTGCAGGTCCGGATCCTTTTGGTTGAGCGCAACATAGTAGAAGCCGAGGCCCGGAACGCTCTCGATCACCATATCCTTGCTATTCGACAAGGCATCAAGGTCGCCGCTTGCGATGTATTGGCCGACATCGACGTCACCGGCTTCGAGCTGCAGCCTGAGGTTGCCAGATTCTGGTATGTGGCGGGCGACAACACGTGCCATGGCCGGTGCGCCGCCCCAATAGTCCTTCTGCGCATTGAAGATCGCGACGTCGTTCGGGCGCCATTGCGCCAGCGCGAACGGTCCGCTTCCTGCCGAATTGGCCGACAGCCACGCACCAGCGAGGTCGCCATTCGCCTCGTGCGATAACGCCGTTTTCTTGTCGATGATGCCGATCGACGAGCCGGCGAGGGAATAAAGCACAAGATCGGTATTGACGGCCAGTGGCAATTCAATCTCCAGAGTGTGCTCGTCTTTGGCCCGGACGAGCTTGTCCACGTTCTCGGGCGTGAAGCCCCAGAGCGCGATATCGGTTGAGCCGACCTGCCCCATCTTGATCACACGCTGGATGGACCACGCGGCGTCTTCGGCCGTGACCGGATTACCGCTCTGGAAGACCGCATCGTCGCGCAAGGTCAAGGTGATGATCTTGCCGTCTTCGGAAACGAGCCAATTCGTGGCAAGCATCGGCTTCAGCGTCTTAAGATCATCCGGCGACAGCTGGACGAGGTTGTCATAGATGTTCGAGATCAGTTCGGAAACCGTGCGGGCGTTGTTCTGTGCTGGGTCGAGCGTCCGGATGCCGGTAAGATTGGTACCGATCACCAGCATGTTTGGTGGTGACGCCGCAAAGGATGGCTGCGCCGTGATCAAAGCGCCAGCAAGTGTGATCGTCGTCAGCAAGTTCTTCAGCATCTCAAGACCTCCCAATCTCGCGGCGCAGCAGTTTCGGCGCCTTTTGTCTTTCAGTTATGAATTCAAACTCAGCCTGCCGCCTGCGCGGAAACCTATTGGTCCGCAGGCGCAAGGATATCGCCTGCGACCTCCCAGCCCTTGAGCAGGCGAACCAATTCTTCGCGATCCTTTTGATCAAGCAGCGGCAGTCCCGGCACGCGCACCGGTCCGACGTTGAGGCCGGAATGCGCCACAGCCTCCTTTACGACCGTAACATTCGCGCCGTTGCGGAATTTCGTCCGCATGCGCTCAAAGGGCTCGAGCCGATTGATGATGGCGCGTGCAGCTTCGAAATCGCCCTTGGCCAGTGCATCGTGGACCGCAAGCGACAACTGTGGCGCAACGTTGACAAGGCCGGATGTGAAGCCCCGCGCACCAGCGGCCGTGAAGGATAGCGCCCAGCTTTCTGCAAGGCCGCAGACGAACAGCGCTCCCGCCGGATCCGACGCTGCTATGGCCCTGGAGAGAAGCATCAGATCCGGCGTCGCGAACTTGATGCCGGCAATGTTGCCGTGGGCTGCAAGACGGACCATGTCGTCGACATTGAAGCCGTCCGCCCGCACATAGGCAACCAGCGGCAAAGGCGAAGCGTCCGCAAGACTGCAGAAATAGTCGATCTGCGCGGACGGCGCGGCAAAGGGATCGACGGGCTGGTGTGACATGACCGCCGTTGCACCGATCGCGGCTGCATCCTTGGCCATCCGGATTGCTTCGCGCAGCGACCTGCCGATTGCGGCCGTCACAGGGGCTCTGCCGTCAACGCCGGAAACCGCAGCTTCGTGCACGCTGCGGATCTCCTCCGGGGTCAAAGCGTAGAATTCGCCGGTGTTTCCTGCAGCGACGATATTGTGAATGCCAGCGATCGCCACCCGCCGATAGACCGTCGCCGTGGTCCGGGGTTCGACCTCGCCATTTCCGTCATAGGCCGTCACGGGAACACCCGACACGCCTCTAAGCGCTTGACGCATGGTTGCGATGCTCATCTTCTTTCCCTGTTCCCTTCCATCAATTGCTGAACCGGAAGGGCGGCAGGCCCTCCGCATCCACGTCAAAGGCGATGACCGTACCCGCTTCGAAATGGCCGCTGCGATCGCTCGATAGGCTAGTGACGAAGAGCGTCCGCATATCCGGCCCGCCGAAGCAGGGCATCGTTGGTGCGGCGACCGGCAGAATATAAATCTCGACGATGTCGCCACCTGGAGAAATCCGGTTGAGCCGGCCCGCAGAAACGCCTGCACTCCAATAGGTGCCGTCCCGGTCGGTTGCGGCGCCGTCCGGCCGGCCCTCCTCCTCCGTGAAGACCCGAAGCCGTCCGGCGTTTCCGGGCTCGCCTGTGGCCGGATCGAAATCAAAAGCCTGCAGGAAGCATTGGCGGCTGTCGGAGTGATACATCCGCCGGCCGTCTGGCGACCAGGCAAGGCCGTTGGAGCTGGTCAATCCTGTTGCGATGGTCCGCGCCATGCCATCGGAGCTCACCCGGTAAAGCGCCGCATCATTGACCTGCGGCTTGGCTTCGCTCATCGACCCGACCCAGAAATGGCCGTCAGGGCCAACCTTGCCATCGTTGAGGCGGCAATTTACGCCTCTCCCCACTGGATCGCATAAAAACTCGAGGCTTCCGGAAGCGGGGTCGAAAAGGTGAATGCCCGATCGAAGGGCAACAACGATACGGCGGTCACGGCAAAGCCCAAGGCTGCCGATCGCCGAAGGCATTCGGAAGCTGTCGATCTTCCCCTGCGCCGAAAGCCGGACGATAGCCGGCGCCTGGATGTCTACGAGCCAAAGATATCCGGTCTTCTCGTCCCATACCGGCGATTCGCCGACGCCCAGCGGTTGCTGCAGCATCGGACGGACTTCCGGATGGATGATCCGCGGCGCCGTCACGGAACCGTCTCCAGGCTCTTGGCCAAACCCTCGGCGTCCCGCGTGCGGATGATGCCGTCGTGATTGATCTCACAGAACCCTCCGCCCTGGAACGCAAGAGCAACCGGCCCTTCTGACGGCTCCTCGATGCGCGCATGATCCCGCGGGCGGTCTTGCGGCTGATAGCCCAATTTGGCCGCGACCTCGTTGTCCCACCAGGGCTCCTCGGTATCGGAAACGCCGTAGACCACTGTTGCGGCGATAAGCGGGTGGGATAGGCCGATCCTGACCAATTGCGCCAGATCCCGCGCACTGATCCAGATTGCCACCGACCGCTCGCTGTTAGGGTAGGTTCCGGCGTTGCCGATGCGGATGGAAAAAGTGCGAATGCCGCAGGTGTCGTAGTAAAGCCCTCCCACCAGTTCGCCCCAGCATTTGGAAAGCCCATAAGGGCTGTCCGGGCGCATAGGATCCAGCGGAGACACGATCTGGCCGCGCGGATAAAAGCCCGTGGCGTGATTGCTCGATGCGTAGACGACCCGCCGGACGCTGTTGATCCGTGCGGCCTCGTAGAGATTGTATGTCCCAAGCACGTTCGCCTGCAAAATGGCGTTCATGTCGATGCCGCTTGCAATGCCGGCCAGATGGACGACGCCATCAACATCCTCAAGGGCGGCCGTTGCCTCATCGAGCCTTGTAAGGTCAGCCCTGACGAAGCTTTCATTTTCACCGAGCCGGGCAGGTTCATGGAAATCGATCAGGCGCACGTGCTCGACATACGGCCGAAGAAGCGGGCGCAGCAACGTCCCTATGCGTCCGGCAGCGCCTGTGAGAGCCAGCCGTTTCATCGTCCCTTCCTCCCCAACATCGCTCAAACCCCCTGGAACATGCGGGCGCGCGCATTCAGTATGTGTCTTTTCATCGCGTCATGGGCCTCGGCTTCGTTGCGCGCCAAGATTGCCTCCACGATCACCGCGTGCTCGTCCTGGACGCTGCGTATCTGTTCGGGCGTCCGCTTGAGGCTCAGGCTTCGCGTCACCGAGTGCCCGATGGCGAAATGCGGCCTGAACCACTCGCGAACCGTGATGTGGAACTGGTTTCCGGTTGCCATGGCAATCGCATCGTGAAGCGCCTGGTCCTCCTCGGCGCCAAGTTTGCCGTCCCGCAGACATTGTTCGATAGCAAAGAGCGCGGCGGTTATCCGCTCCTTGTCGGCCGGCTGCCAGTTGCGTGCGGCAAGCTCCGCGGCCTCGGCCTCGAGGCCGGCGCGGAATTCGAAAAAACGCTGCACGTCGGCAAGGGAGCCGACCGGGACCATTTTCAGCATGGACGAATCCGGTCGTTGCCGCACGTAGGAGCCTGAACCCTTGCGCGAGACGACCAGTCCGTCAGCCCTCAAACGCTCGAGCGCTTCGCGCACGACAGGCCTTGATGCACCGAACATGACGGCGAGCTTCGATTCCGGCGGCAACCGCTCATTCACCGGAAAGTTTCCGTCCGCAATCATCCCCACGATCTTCTCGTAGATGATGTCACTGAAGCGCGTTGCGCCCCGGTTCGAATCGGCAACGGCCGACAGTTTCATCATCGCCCTTCTTTCTGCCGCCAGGCAGCAAATTCCGCGGCTGCCTCCTCGCCGGGAGGGTAAAGGCCGAATATGCCTTGCCCGGCCTGCACCCGCTCCTCGACGAAGTCTTCGAAGACCGTCTGCTCGAAGGCCTCGTTTGCCACCTCCTCGGCCATCGCAGCGGGGATGACGACCACGCCCTCGTTGTCGCCAACCATGATATCGCCCGGGTAGACGGGCACATCGCCGCAGCCGATCGGCTGATTGATGTCGAGCGCATGATGGCGCACCAAGTTCGTCGGCGCCGATGGTGCCGCGTGATAAGCGGCGAACGGCAAAGCGGCGATATCCGGCGTATCCCGGAAACCGCCGTCTGTGACGACGCCGGCCGCACCCCGCTTGAAAAGGCGCGTAATCAGAATACCGCCGGCCGATGCCGCAGAAGGATCCTTGCGGCTGTCGATGACCAGCACGCAGCCCGGCGGACACTCCTCGATGGCGCGGCGCTGCGGATGGCTCCGATCGGCAAAGACGCCAAGGTGATCGATGTCCTCGCGGGCGGGAATGTAGCGCAGCGTGAAGGCAGGGCCGACGAGGCGCGGGGCCTGCGGATTGATCTTGTGGACGCCGCAAATGAAGACGTTCCTCAAGCCGCGCTTCAGCAGCACCGTCGTCAGCGTCGCCGTCGAAACAGCTTTCAGTTTTTCGCGCACAGCATCTGACAGTTCCATGTTTTTCACACTCTCGAGGCGGTCTTTTCCGGCAGCGACAGCCATTTTCTATGCCGCAGAGCTACTAAATCTGTCATTATCTGTCAACTCTTGTAATTATTTGAGAAGGTGTCTATGGTCGGCCCACGGCGTTAAAGAAGAGCGCCTTGCGACGAGTAGGGAGCTCGTCGCGCCGGTTGATCACAGTCGTGCCGGCACAAAACGGGAGGGAACTCTATGCGTGATGAAATACTGTCTCGCGGCGTCACTCGGCGCGCCGTGCTCGGAGGCATGGCCGGAGTGGCAGCCTTGTCCATTGCTGGCCGCGTCGCTGCGGCAGGCGGCGAAGCGCCCGCATTGGCGCAGCTTGCCAAGGACGGAAAGCTGCCGCCGCTCTCTGAACGGCTGCCGAAAAAGCCGATGGTCGTGACGCCTCTCGAAAAGGTCGGCACTTATGGCGGAACTCTCCGCCGCGGGCTCCGAGGTTCATCCGACCATAATGGCATCCTGCGCATGGTCGGCAACCAGAGCCTCGTGCGCTGGAATCTGGAATTTACGCAGGTTATGCCCAACCTCGCCGAACGTTGGGAAATCAACGACGACGCCTCCCAGTTTACCTTCCACCTCATCGAAGGGGTCCGCTGGTCCGATGGCCATCCTTTCACCGCCGATGACATCGTTTTTGCCATTGAGGACTGCGTGAAGAACAGCGAGCTCTACAGCTCGACGCCTGCGCAGCTGTCGGTTGCGGGCAAGGCCGTCAATGTCGAGAAGATCGATGAATTTACGGTGAAATTCACCTTTGCTGCGGCAAACGCGCTCTATCTGGAAAACCTCGCGACGCCGCTCGGCCAGCATCCGACACTCTTTCCGAAGCATTATTGCAGCCAGTTCCTGCCGAAATACAATCCCAATATCGCCGAAGACGTCACGAAGGCAGGCGCCGGCAGCTGGACGGATCTCTTCCGCGCGCGCTGCGGCGATATCGAGATTCCATCGCGGTGGGGCAACCCGGCCAAGCCGACGCTCGATCCATGGGTCGTGAAGGAGCCTTACAGCGGCGGCGCGACGCGCGTCGTCATGACCCGGAACCCCTATTTCTGGCAGGTCGATACCCAAGGCAACCAGCTTCCCTATGTCGATGAGATCAATTTCAGCATCTCGCAGGACGTCGAGTCGCTGATGCTGAATGTCATCTCCGGGAAGATCGACATCCAGGAGCGCCATATCAGCGTTCTCTCGAACAAGCCGACGCTCTCCCAGAACATGGACAAAGGCGACTACCGCCTACTGTCGCTGGTGCCGTCCGCCTCACAGCAGTGCCAGATCTACTTCAACATGACCCACAAGGATCCTGCCCTACGCAAGATGTTTGCCGACAAGTCGTTCAGGCAGGCGCTTTCGCTTGGAATCAACCGGCTAGAATTGATCGACATCGTGTATTTCGGGCAGAGCGAAGGCTACCAGGCCGGACCCCGCCCTGAGCATCCGTGGTATCACGAAAAGCTCGCGCGCCAGTTTACCGAATACGATCCTGACAAAGCGGGCGCGATGCTGGATCAGGCAGGCTACGACAAGAAGGACGGGAACGGGTTCCGCCTCCGGCCCGACGGCCAGAAGGTGTTTTTCACGGTCGACGTCATTCCGACGCTCTATCCCGACCTCGTCGATGCCTTGGAACTGGTCAAGGCGCATTGGGCGCAGATCGGCATCGACATGAAGGTCAATACGATCGAGCGCGCCCTCTATTATACCCGCGGCGACGACAACGCGCATGATGCGGCGGTCTGGCCGGGTCCGGGCGGACTTGATCCGATGCTTGATCCGCGCGACTTCTTCGCCTTCCACCCGCAAGGCTCGCGCTACGCCATTCCGTGGTCGCTTTGGTATACGTCGAACGGCGCACGCGGCGAAGAACCGCCGGAAAGTCAGAAGACACGCATGAAGCTCTTCGACGGCGCCCGTTCGACCGCCGATCTCGACAAGCGCGGTGCGATCATGAAGCAGATCTTCGACATCGCGGCTGACGAATTCGAGACAGTCGGCCTCTGCCTTGCCGTCGGCGGCTTCGGCATCATCCGCAACAACCTGCGCAATGTCCCGGAAAAGCAGCCGGATAGCTGGTCCTGGCCCAATCCGGGACCGGCACTGCCCCAGCAGTTTAGCTTCACGAGCTGATTTGCCGTTCCCGCGCCGCCCTTTTGGGGCGGCGCTTCTTTCAAGCACGCTGTCCGGAAACTTCGGAAGCGGTGTTCAATGCAAGAGATGCCTCATGCTTGTCTTCATCGCTAAACGCCTTCTGTGGATGATCCCATCCCTTTTCGCTGTCAGCTTCCTGGCCTTTGTACTTATCCAGCTCCCGCCGGGCGATTACGTCACGACCTATATCGCAACGCTTGCTGCGTCGAACGAGGTCATCGATCAGAATACCGCGGCGCAATTGCGCGAGCGTTTCGGCCTCGATGATCCGATGCTCGTGCAATATTTCAAATGGATATGGGGCATCGTTTCCCGCGGCGACTTCGGCATCTCCTTCGAATGGCAACAACCGGTCTCCGGCCTCATCTGGGAGCGCATTGCGTTGACGCTGGTGCTTGCTCTTTCGACGCTGATCGCCACCTGGGCGATCGCACTTCCGATCGGCGTCTTTTCCGCCGTGCGTAAATATTCGATCGGCGACTATTTTTTTACCGCCTTCACCTTCCTGGGATTGGCTATCCCCTCGTTCCTGCTGGCGCTCGTGCTGATGTATATCGCTGCCGTCGAATTCGGTCAGGACGTCGGCGGTCTCTTTTCGTCCGAGTTCGAGACTGCGCCCTGGAGCTTCGCCAAGATACTCGACCTGTTTTCGCATATATGGCTTCCGGTAATCATCCTGGCCGTATCCTCGACCGCAAGCTTGATCCGCGTCATGCGCGCGAACATGCTTGACGAATTGCCAAAACCTTACGTCACGACGGCACGGGCAAAGGGTCTCTCGGAGTTCAGGCTGCTCGTGAAGTATCCCTTACGGATCGCGCTCAATCCGTTCATCTCGACGATTGCCTGGCTGCTTCCCAACCTTATTTCCGGTTCCGTCGTCGTGGCGATCGTCCTCAATCTGCCGACGGCGGCCCCCCTGTTGCTGCAGGCGCTGATGGCGCAGGACATGTATCTGGCCGGCGCCTTCGTGCTTTTGATCTGCGCGCTCACGCTGATCGGCTCGCTGATCAGCGACATCCTGCTTGCGCTGGTCGATCCCCGCATCCGGTTGGAATAGGAGCTGATCGTGACCGACATTGCTGTCACAAATCTTTCGCCGGATCGTGCCGCCGTCGCCTCGCAATGGCAGCTCATCTGGTGGGCCTTCCGCCGGCACCGGCTTGCCATGGTTGCCCTCGTCGTCACCATCCTGATGTACATCGTTGCCGTCGTTCCGGGCTTCTTCGCCATCAACGATCCGAACCTGCAGAACGCTCGGGCGACCTTTCATCCGCCGCAGGCGCTGCATTTCGTCGACGCGGACAATGGCCTCTCTATCGATCTGCACTACTATGCGATGAAGCTCACCCGCGACCCGGAAACCCTTGCGGCGATCTACAAGGAGGACAGGACGAAACGGGTCGACGTCCAGCTGTTCGGGCGCGGCTATGAATATTCGGTGCTCGGCTTATTTAGAACGAACATCCATCTGATCGCTTCGTCCGACAAGGCGAGCCCTCTTCTGCTGTTCGGCGCCGACCGACTCGGGCGCGACGTCTTTAGCCGGACGGTTCAGGGCTCTCAGATCTCGCTGTCGATCGGCCTTGTCGGTGTCTTCTTTTCGCTGCTGCTCGGCATCGTGCTCGGCGGCATTTCCGGCTATTACGGCGGCCGCATCGATTTCTTCATGCAGCGCGTCATCGATTTCGTGCTGTCGCTGCCGACGATCCCGATCTGGCTTGCGATGGCGGCGGCGCTCCCGCAGGGCTGGCCGGCAACGCTCCAGTACATGATGATCACCATCATCCTGTCGCTGACCGGTTGGGCGCAGCTTGCCCGTGTCGTACGGGGCCGCTTTCTGTCCTTGCGTACCGAGGAATTCGTCGCTGCCGCGAGATTGGACGGCGTTCGCGAAAGGCGCATCATCTTCCGCCACATGCTGCCGAGTTTCGCGAGCCACATCATAGCGTCGATCACGCTCGCCGTGCCGGCGATGATCCTTGCGGAGACCTCCCTCTCCTTCCTGGGCCTCGGCCTGCAGCCGCCGACCATCTCCTGGGGTGTGCTTTTGCGCGAGGCTCAAAACATCCGCTCGATCGCCACGGCGCCATGGCTCTTCCTGCCGGGCGCGGCCGTCGTCGTCGCGGTTATGGCGCTCAACCTTCTCGGCGACGGCCTGCGCGATGCGGCTGACCCATACAACAAATGAGGCCGGCATGACCGACATCGTTCCGATCACGGCTGGCAGGGCGCTCCTGCAGGTGCAGAACCTGACCGTCGACTTTGCCTTGCGCAACGGCGCCTTTCGCGCAGTCGATGATCTTTCCTTTTCCATCGAGCCGGGAAAGACGCTTTGCGTCGTCGGCGAGAGCGGCTCCGGCAAGTCCGTGACGGCCCGCTCGATCCTGCAGATCTTAGACGCGCCAGGCCGTATCTGCGGCGGGTCCATCGTCCTGAATGGCAAAGACGGTCGCTCCGTTAATCTCGTCAGTCTTAACCCGCGCGGGCGCCACATCCGCGCCATACGCGGCCGCGACATTGCCATGATTTTCCAGGAACCGATGTCGTCACTCTCGCCGGTCCACACGGTGGGCGACCAGATCATCGAAGCACTTCGTCTTCACACCAGGATGAGCAAGGCGGATGCACGCGCCGAAGCGATATCACTTCTGAAGCAGGTGGAGATTCCTTTCCCGGAAAAAGCCGTGGATCGCTATACGTTCCAATATTCGGGCGGCATGCGCCAGCGCGCCATGATCGCAATGGCGCTCGCATGCAAGCCGCAGTTGCTGATCGCCGACGAGCCTACGACGGCTTTGGACGTCACCACGCAAGCCGAAATCCTCGACCTGATTGCCCGACTACAAAAGGCTTACGGCATGGCGGTGCTTTTCATAACGCACGACATGGGCGTCGTGGCGCAAATCGCTGACGACGTGCTCGTCATGCACAACGGCGTCGCCAAGGAATACGCCCCAGTCGAGCAGATTTTTCATGCGCCGAAAGACGATTACACCCGGATGCTGATCGGCTCCGTTTTGAAACTGGAAGCCAAGGCCGAAATCAGGCTGGCGCGGGCGCCGCTCGACAGGACGGCAGCGCCAATTCTCGAGCTCCGCAACGTGTCCATGGATTTCGGCGAGGTCAAAGCGCTCGACGATGTCTCCATTTCTCTCCTGCCGGGCGAGACGCTCGGCATCGTCGGCGAAAGCGGGTCCGGAAAGACGACGATGGGACGTTCGATCATGCGCCTCATCGATCCGACCGCGGGCGAGATTCTGTATCGCCGCGCTGATGGCGGCATGATCGATCTGGCAACCGCGAAGGGGCAACCGCTTGCCGCTGCGCGGCGCGAACTGCGCATGGTGTTCCAGGACCCCTTCGGCTCTCTCAATCCCCGTATGACCGTCTCGCAAATCATCGGCGAGCCGCTGCTTGTCAACGGCATCGCACGCGGCCGGGCACTCGATGAACGCATTTGTCACCTGATGGAGCAGGTGGGGCTCGATCCGACGACCCGTGAACGTTACCCGCATGCTTTTTCCGGAGGCCAGCGTCAGCGCATCGGCATTGCCCGCGCCATCACGCTCAGCCCACGCATCATCGTTGCCGACGAAGCGACTTCGGCGCTCGACGTATCCGTGCGCTCGCAGGTCCTCGACCTTTTGATGCGCTTGCAGGACGAGCTCGGCCTTGCCTACATCTTCATCAGCCACGACATCGGCGTCATTCGCTACATGTGCGATCGTGTCGGCGTAATGTACAAGGGCCGGCTTGTCGAAGTTGGAGATGCGGACAAGATCTGCAACACGCCGGAGCACGCCTATACCCAAGCGCTCATCTCCGCCATTCCGCGCCCCGATCCACGCGACCGGGATCGCTCGCGGCGTTTCCGCTACATCGAACCAGCCAATCTCAAGAACGGGAGTTCTGTGCGATGAAAATCACCGGAATTAGAACCTTTCTCATGCATGCCGGGCAACCAGACCCCTCGAAATGGGCCTCCGATGAGCGCTCGGGAGACGGCGCATCCAAACAGCTGCCCGGCACACGAAATTGGCTGTTCTTGAAGATCGACACCGACGAAGGCATCACGGGTATCGGTGAATGCTCGGGTTGGCCGCGGGTCATCGAGACGGCGATCCACGATCTGGCACCGCTTCTCATTGGCGAGGATCCGGCCCATATCGAGCGTCTCTGGCAGAAGATGCACATCGCCATGATGGGCCACGGCATGCTGGGAACGGTCGGCGCCGGCGCCTTGACGGGTATCGACATGGCACTTTGGGACATTAAGGGAAAAGCGCTCGGCGTGCCGGTCTGGATGCTGCTCGGCGGCAAGGTTCGCGACAGGATCCCGATCTACTCCCACGCAAACACGCCCGAGCGCGCGCTTGCGGTCAAGGAGCGCGGCATCAAGGCGATTAAATGCGGCGGGGTCGCCGATCCCGTCCGCAAAGTCGCTGCGTTGCGCGAGGCGGTCGGCAACGATATCGACATTGCGATCGATCTGCATGGACCGCCCTGGCTGACGCCTGCGGATGCCTGCCGCCTGGTCAGGGCGTTGGAGCCTTACGAACTCTTCTGGGTCGAAGATCCAATTGCGCCGGAGAATATCGACGGTTACCGGCGCATTCGCGATGCGGCGCACGTGCCACTGGCGGCCGGCGAGCGCTCGGCGACCATCTTCGGCGAACGGGAACTCATCGAGAAAGAACTGGTCGACGTGATCCAGCCGGATACCGGCCGGGCCGGCGGCATCACACAGATGAAAAAGATCGCGGCGATGGCCGAGGCGCATCATATCCAGATGGCTCCGCATTCCGGCTCGCTTGGCCCGGTCGCCGAATATGCGGCCCTGCACGTGCTTGCAGCGATTCCCAACGCGCTTATCCTCGAGCGCATCGACGACGACTGGGACGGCCGCCGGCGGACCATCGTGCCGCATCCTGAACAGGTCGACGGATCAATTGCCGTTCCTGATGCGCCAGGGCTTGGCTGCGACATCGACGAGGCCTTCGTGGCCCGCTTCCCAAGCGGCGGCAACGTCTCCGTACCCGTGCCGGAGAATGCCGGCTCGTACAGTCCCGGAACCTACAACGAGCACCTCTATGTGCAGACGCGCCTCTCGCGCCGCACTTATTTCAATCGGTAGAAGGACAGAAAGATGAAGATCGACCGCATGCGGGTTTTCATGACCCGCGACAAGGACCGTCCCCGCGTCATCGTCGCACTCGATACGGATGACGGCCTGACAGGTTGGGGCGAATGCTACAATCATGGTCCGGATAAGGCGCTACCGCCGATTTTGGATTATCTCTACGCCTTCCTGTCAGGCCAGGATCCGACACGCGTCGACTATCTCGTCAATCTGCTGATCCAGCAAAGCAGGTTCCCGCCAGGCGCACTCGGCCTAGCCGCAATCTCGGCGCTCGATCACTGCCTGTGGGACCTTGCCGCCAAGGCTGCGAACGTTCCGGTCTACAAACTGCTCGGTGGTGAAGTGCGCGATCGCATCAAGGTCTATGCAGGCGTCTACACGGCACCGGATGCGCCGGCGGCTCGCGACGAGTTCGATCGCCTGAATGAGGAATGGGGCTTCACCGCTTTCAAGCTCAGCCCGTGGCGCATCGACATGCACGCTCATCGCTGGGGCAACGTCGTCAAGGCTTCGGCGGACTATTTCCGCTCGCTTCGTGAAACCGTGCGCGACGACTATGAGATCGCGTTTGACGCGCATGCGAAGATCTTCGAGCCGGTCGCAGCCCGCCAGCTCGGCAATGCACTGGCACCCTATGATCCGCTGTTTTACGAGGAACCGCTTCGCCCGGAAAACATCGAGGCCTGGGGCGACCTCAAGCAGGGACTCAACTGCGTCCTCGCAACGGGCGAGTCACTCTACAATCGAAACGAGTTCCTGCGCCTTCTGCAGGTCAAGGGCGCGGACCTGATACAGCCCGACATCTGCGTCGTCGGCGGCATCAGCGAAATGCGGCGGATTGCGACACTCGCCGAAGCCTATTTCGTCGGCGTCGCGCCACACAATCCCATGGGTCCGCTGGCAACTGCAGTTAACGTCCATTTCTCGGCCGCTGCGCAGAACTTCCGGATCCTCGAATACCGGCTGCCGAAGGGCCAGGCCTACGTTTATGGCGGCATCGACATCGAGAAGCGGCAGGGCGAAACGCGGTACGTTGCCGATCCCTATCTGCCGAAGGATGGTTATCTGGAGCTGCGGCCCGACCGGCCCGGCTGGGGTGTCGAGATGGACGAGAAGGCAATGACCGAGGAAGGTTATGTTCATTGGCAACGGCGCGTCCCGAAACGGCCGGACGGCTCCTATGCATTTGCCTGAGGAGTTGTAGACTAAACGAAAGAGTGGACCGCCGGCTGGCTGCAACGGCGGTCCCCAATGGCCATCATCAACCCGACTTCGATTGTCGGGTATCTTGGGGTCGGCGGCGTGAGCGCAAGCATGGTTTCGTCGGTTCGGCGGCCCGCCGGGAACCTTGCCGAATGTACGCGCTAAGCCGCCGCTGCCGCGCTCTCACGGAATGAAACGAGTTTCTGGCGCCGATCATCCCATAACACGAGCCTGACGCACTGCAGGCTTTGCCAGAGTGAAATGCGCCCGATTCCGGCAAGTTGTGGGTGGTCGCGCAGCACTTCCGGCAGCCTGTAATAAGGTATGCGGCTCGACAGATGATGCACGTGGTGAATGCCGATATTGCCGGTCAACCATCGTAGCGCCAGCGGCAGATCGTAATGGGATGCGCCGTGGAGAGCGGCTTTTGGAAACTGCCAGTCGTCGCCTATCGACCAGTGCGTGTCCTCGAACTGATGCTGGACATAGAAGAGCCATATGCCGGCCGCACCCGACAGAAGCACGATCGGCAGGTGGATCATCAGGAACGGCCCGACCCCCACAATCCACATCATCAGGCCTGCAAGTGTGACAACCGCGAGGTTTGTACCCATGGTCGAAACCCAGGGAAGCGCTCCGCAATTCATCATCCCGAATGGCAGGCGCTGCTTGAAGAGGAAGAGCCAGGCAGGGCCGATGCCGAACATCACCAGCGGGTGCCGGTAGAGGCGATAGCCGAGGCGGTTCATGGGCGAAAGCGCACGGTACTCTGCAACCGTCAGGGTCGTGATATCACCAACGCCCCGCTCGTCGAGATTGCCGGCCGACGCATGATGGGCAGCGTGCGCCCGGCGCCAATAGGCGTAAGGTGTCAGTGTAAGTACGCCTATGACACGCCCTGTCCAATCATCAATGCCGCGACGGGCGAAGAACGAGCCGTGACCGCAATCGTGCTGGATCATAAACAGTCGCAGGAGGAAGGCTGCGGCCGCAATGATTGCAGCCAGTCCGTACCAGAAGCCGTAAACGAGGGAAAAATAGGCGATAGCCCAGAACCCCACGAACGGGACGGCGGTGACAATAAGCTCGAAGGCGGAGCGGCCAATACGAGGCTGGCGATATTTCGCCAGAGTCTTCAACCATGCTCCGACATTGTCTTCAGCAAGCGGGGCTGGTGTATGGACATGTGCATTCATCAAAAGCGGTTCCTATCGCGCGCCTTGCGTCATCTGCGCACGCATGGTTTGTCTGCGCCCATAGGCGCAGTGGTTTGGGACCTCAGGCTTGGCGGGCCTTGCGCGCGGCATAACGGCGATCACGCTCGGCCTTGCGTGCGGCTTCGTCCGCCACGCCGCGTGAAACGCGATCAGCAATTTCTGCCTGACGGGCTTCCGCTTCTGCCTTTTCCTCGGCCTCGGCCGCAGCCGCCATCGCCGCCGCAGCGGCAAGAATTCGCTGGTTCTCTGCTGTCTTCAATGCTTCCCGCTCGGCACGGCGGGCCTCGCGGGCGCGGATCACCGCGTCACGCGCAGCAAGCCGCTCCTGCATCCCGGGATCGGCTGATTTCGGGGCGGAGGCGAACTTTGCCAGAAGCTCTCGCTTTGCCTCCGCCGCGGCATTGCGGCGTTCGGCAAAACCGTTGTCGTTGGAATGTCTCAATAGGTATTCCTTTGGATCTCGTAAGGTAGGGAGGCTTGTACCATCGCGCTGCTAGGGAAGACCTGCGCTGGTATCGCGCGCTGCGGAAGGTGCCTCAGAACGGAAAGAGGCCAGACATGAGCCTGGCCTCTTGTAACCTCTTGCCGCCGTGTCGGTACATCCGTGGTCATCGGCGGCTAAAGCTTAGGCGGCCTTGAGCTGGCCGGCAGACATCTTGCCCGACTTGCTGTCGCGCTCGAGCTCGAAACCGAGCTTCTGGCCTTCGACGATCGAGCTCATCCCTGCGCGTTCGACGGCCGAGATGTGAACGAACACATCGGCGCTGCCGTCGTCAGGCTGAATGAAGCCGAAACCTTTGGTGGAATTGAACCATTTAACTGTGCCAGTGGTCATAACGAACCCTTTCTTAGCAACATTGATCACCGCTGGGCGACGCACAGCGGGTTTTCGACTTTTGAGAGAAGGAAGTTCGTCGCGAAGCGCGAGGCGCAGCAAAAACAACTATCGGCAAACAAAGTATCGATGGGTTTTTGTATAGACACTTTCGACGGCCGCGTCAACTTCTTGTTTTGACGCTTGCGTTGATACCACTTACGATGGCAATCCCCAAAAGGAGTCGCGTCAGCCGGATTGCCGGGCTCGGCGCGGTTCGACTTCCAAAGAATCGCTCTCGCCCCGCCTAGGCAGAGGATATGCGTCGGCTTCGTAAAGCCTCTGCATCTGCTGACCATCATAGCGGGCTTCCTCAACCTCTAGTATGGAACCGCGAAGCAGCGAGGCAGGCATGTCCTCAATCGCAAAGCGAAGCGCTTCAGCGGCCGAATCAAACCTTCTGTACCGAAGCCGGCTCGTTCTCTTCACGGTCTTGCAGGGGTATAGTCCTGCACCGGTGCTGTAATCAAATATCGCCATGCGTACGCTCCTTTAGGGCAAACAGGGTCTCGAGATTGGCGCGCCTCATACGATTCTCGAGGCGCTGCTGCATTTCAACGGGCCTGCGTTCTCTCATTCTGAGGATCTGTCTGGTGCGTACGTCCTGCAACTTGGCGGCATTCGAGCCTTCGGGGGCTGTGCGTCGGAACAGGCTCTCCGCCGCGTGGCGGGTCGTGTCTATCATGAGGTATCCTAAAACGTGGATGCGCGAGGCAATGGCTTCAGCGCGACTATCTTCCGCCGCAGAGCGGAATTATGGACGTTTTGCAATTCTGAGATTGCCAAGCAGCCGGGCGAACCGGCGAGATCAGGTAGCCAAAAGGCTGAAAACGCAACAATGATGTGGTGACGCGGGCCGCCTTATTCAAGGCGGCCCGCACTTGCGCCCAACAAAGCCAGGCCCTTGGTACCGGCGGCGGCGGCAGAAGCATGCGAAAAGCTGCTTCCAAGACTGGAGCTATTTCTGCTTCTTGCCGAGGCTAAGCGCGCTGTTTGCGAACTTGACCTGAGTGCCTTGCGCCGTGGCGACAGGTGTCACCGTCTTTTCCTTTTTGGGTTTTCGAACTTCACGATTGCTTCGCGCTTGGCCCTTGGCCATTTGGTCCTCCTGGGTTTTTCGGTTGATTGTTGATCGCAGCTTCAATGCTGCGGCAGCGTTGTATTTCTGCGCCCGCTCAGTGGCGACGAAATGTTCCAGAAGCTCGCAGTGGATACTTCGCAACCGTCCCGGGAAGGCTTGGCGGCTGATGCTGCGAAATTGATCCGCTTGAGGGGCAAGACGTCCGATGGCCTGCTCTTGCCAATTTGCTGAACCCGAATGTTTTCGCCGTACCCAAACTCGCTGACGCTGACGAGATTGCGAGCGGTACTGTAAAGATGGAGGCTGGAAGACATTTCGTCCTCCTTTCGTTGGGGCCAGGACATCGAGGCCCCGAAGCAGCAGCGCCCTTGATCCGGCTGCTGAAGGCATTCAACATGCACGCTTTGACGGTCGTACGCAATGGCGCTCATCCGAAGCTCGGCGCTCGCGAGACAATGGTCTGTACAAATAAGACTATGGACGATCGCCGGCTTGCCGCATATGTGCCGTTAGAGATCTAAAGAGTGGGCTGCCGGGAGCCCACTCGCGAATTCTGTCCGGTCCGGATACTGCTCGGGCATTTCGACCCGACGGGGATTCCCGAAAAAATGGATCACTCCATAACGATCTGCAGTTTCACATCGGTCGGCCGCGCTTCCACTGCGCGGTCAAACGCCTTGATCGAATCCTCGAATTTGAAGGTCTCCGAGATCAAAGGCTTCAGGTCGACGCGGCCGGAGCCGAGCAGTGCGATCGAACGCTCGTATTGGTGCGCGTAGCGGAAGACCGTTTCGATGCGGATTTCCTTGGTCGAGGCGGTCGAAACGTCGAACCCTATCGGATTGACCGGAAGGCCGACGGCAACGATGACGCCGCCTGGGCGCGCCAGGTCCATGATCGTCTCCCAGGCCTTTGGTGATCCGGAGCACTCGAAGATCACGTCCGCGCCCCAGCCATCCGTCAGCCGTCTCACCTCGTCAGTCAGGTTCTTCTCGCGGACATTGACCGGAATGACGCCCTGGTACTGCGCAGCGATATCGAGCTTCGGCTGGGCGAGATCGGCAACGATCGCCCGGGCGCAGCCTCCGGCAAGGGCAGCAATCGCCACCATCGTTCCGATCGGTCCGGCGCCGACGACGACGGCTGTGTCGCCCGGCGCAATCTTCGCTTTTGCCGCTGCCTGCATGCCGACCGCGAAGGGCTCGACCATGGCGCCTTCGGCAAAGCTCACATTGTCCGGCAACTTGAATGTATAATTGGCGGGATGAACCACTTCCGGCGTCAGCACACCGTGAACCGGCGGCGTCGCCCAGAAGGTGACGGCAGGATCGACGTTGTACATGCCGAGACGGCTTGCCTTCGAATTCGGATCGGGAATGCCGGGCTCCATGCAGACGCGGTCGCCGGCTTTCAGATGCGTCACGCCTTCGCCGACTTCGACCACCGTGCCTGCAGCTTCATGACCGAGCACCATTGGTTCCTTGACCACAAAGGGTCCGATCCTGCCGTGCGTGTAGTAATGCACGTCCGAACCACAGACGCCGACGGTATGGATCCTGATCTTCACCCGTCCCGGTCCTGTTTCCAGCGGCAGATCGACGTCGCGAAGCGCAAGCTCATGCTGGCGTTCCAGGACCAGCGCACGGACTTTGGCCATATGTCGGTTTCCTTCCCTGATGATTTCGTCCGGTTCACCGCGGACATCGTTTGAGCGACTATACGACCCCTGGCCCTCGCAATTCAACAGAAATGCGAGGCTTTTGCTCACCGCATGATGAAATGCTCGACTAATCTGACGGGATTGAGCGCAGGCAGCGGGCATCGGCACTTATAAGATTTTTATATTGGCGACCTCCGCCCCGTCTCGAACCTTTATGCGCTTCGGCAGCATATTCACGCTCGAGAGATCGGCAAGATCATCTCCGCGCCAGAAAGCCCGAAAGGTGCCGTCTTTCAAAGACGGTGCCCTTTGTCTTGTCTGACTCCAAAGAACAACAACAGGAGTCAAGATCGATGATGGACATCATTCTACCCGGCATTGCGGTCGCATTCTTCGCACTGTGCTTTGCCTATACCAGCGCCTGCGACAGGCTCTGAACCGAGGAACATCATGACACTCGATTATATCTTAAGCGGTGCGGTGACGGTGTTTCTGACCGTTTACCTTACCTACGCTCTTATTCGCCCCGAGCGCTTCTGATCAAGAAGCCCGGGTACTGAAAGTTACCTCCCATGACCCTCAACGGATGGCTTCAGATCCTGCTTTACTGCGGGATCCTCATCGCGCTCGTCAGACCGCTCGGCGGCTACATGACGCGTGTCTTCGACGGCGAGCGCACATTCCTTTCACCGGTCCTCGTTCCAATCGAGCGCGGGCTTTACGCCATTGCCGGCACGAGCGAGCGCGAGGAGCAGCATTGGACCTCCTATGTTTTTTCGATGCTGCTTTTCAATTTCCTGGGCGTGCTCGTCCTTTATGCGCTGATGCGCCTGCAGGCTGTTCTCCCCTATAACCCGGCCGGCATGACCTCCGTGCCGCCGGAGCTGTCGTTCAACACCGCCGTCAGCTTCGTCACGAACACGAATTGGCAGAATTACGGCGGCGAAAGCACGATGTCCTATCTCACGCAGATGGTAGGGCTCACCGTTCAGAACTTCGTGTCGGCTGCAACCGGTATTGCCATTGCCGTCGGCCTAATCCGCGCCTTTGCGCGCGCGTCCGGTAAGGCAATCGGCAATTTCTGGGTCGATATGATCCGCAGCACGCTCTACGTGCTGCTGCCGCTCTGCATCATACTGACACTGGTCTATGTCTATCTCGGCGTTCCGCAGACGCTCGGCCCTTATGTGGAAGCAACGACGCTTGAAGGCGCCAAGCAGACAATCGCTGTCGGCCCCGTTGCCTCCCAGCTTGCCATCAAGATGCTGGGAACAAACGGCGGAGGCTTCTTCAATGCCAATTCCGCGCATCCCTTCGAGAATCCGGACGCCATTTCTAACCTCGTCCAGATGCTTTCCATCTTCGCGATCGGCGCCGCATTGACCAATGTTTTCGGCCGCATGGTCGGCAACCAGCGCCAGGGCTGGGCGATCCTTGCCACGATGGGCATCCTGTTCGTCATCGGCGTCGGCGTCACTTACTGGGCGGAAGCCTCCGGCAACCCGCTGATGCACGCCTTCGGACTCAACGGTGGCAATATGGAAGGCAAGGAAGTCCGCTTCGGCGTCGCGCTCTCCTCGCTGTTTGCCGTCATCACGACCGCCGCCTCCTGCGGCGCCGTCAATGCGATGCACGGCAGTTTCACCGCGTTTGGTGGCCTCATCCCGCTGATCAACATGCAGCTCGGCGAAGTCATCGTCGGCGGCGTGGGCGCAGGCTTTTACGGCATCTTGCTGTTCATCATCATCGCGATCTTTGTCGCAGGCCTGATGGTCGGCCGTACGCCGGAATATCTCGGCAAGAAGATCGAAGCCAAGGAAATGAAAATGGCCGTGCTTGCCATTCTCTGCCTGCCCGCTGCCATGCTGATCTTCACGGCAATCGCAACCGTGCTTCCCTCAGCCGTCGCCTCGATCGGCACGGCCGGTCCGCACGGCTTCTCCGAAATCCTTTATGCCTATACCTCGGCTGCCGCCAACAACGGCTCGGCTTTCGGTGGCCTGACCGGCAACACGCCCTTTTACAACATCACGCTCGGCATCGGCATGCTGGCTGGCCGCTTCCTGGTCATCATCCCGGCCCTTGCAATCGCGGGTTCGTTGGTCGCCAAGAAGTCGGTTCCCGCCTCGGCAGGCACATTCCCGACCGATGGTCCGCTCTTCGTCGGGCTTCTGGGCGGCACCATCCTGATCGTCGGCGGTCTGACCTTCTTTCCGGCCCTCGCCCTCGGCCCGGTCGTCGAGCACCTGATGATGATCGCCGGCCAGACCTTCTGAGGTGAAGACATGATCCTTCGTCGCAGACCTCGCAGCCCCTTCAAGTCACATCCCGGTTCACCGGGATGTGACAGCGAGCGGATGGCGCGGGCCTCCGACATCATCCTGGTGATGATGGCCGGCCTCCTCGTCATCCTCGCCGCCGTTCGAATCCTACATGGCTGACCGCGCGACGGTCGCCTTACTCTTTCAAGCTGGAGTCTCTTATGAGCCAGGCAAAATCCGCGAGCATCATGGATTCTCGCATCCTCATTCCGGCAGTCAGCGCTGCTTTCAAGAAGCTCAACCCGCGGACGCTTGCCCGAAACCCGGTCATGTTCGTCGTGGCCACAGTCTCGGCGCTCACGACCGTTCTCTTCCTCCGCGATCTCATCACCGGCCGCGGGAATCTCGACTTTTCCTTCCAGATCAATCTCTGGCTCTGGTTCACCGTGCTTTTCGCCAACTTCGCCGAGGCTGTCGCCGAAGGCCGTGGCAAGGCGCAGGCCGACTCGCTTCGCAGGGCCCGCACCGAAACCCAAGCCAAGCTGCTGACGTCCAATGACGGCACGGGTTACCGCATGGTGCCCGGCACGAGCCTGAAGGTCGGCGACCTTGTCCTTGTCGAGGCCGGCGACATCATCCCGTCGGACGGCGAAGTCGTCGAAGGTGTCGCCTCGGTCAACGAAGCTGCGATCACCGGCGAATCCGCGCCGGTCATCCGCGAATCCGGCGGTGATCGTTCGGCGGTCACCGGCGGCACGCAGGTGCTTTCCGACTGGATCCGCGTTCGCATCACGGCGGCTGCGGGGTCGACTTTCCTCGACCGCATGATCTCGCTCGTCGAAGGTGCGGAACGCCAGAAGACCCCGAACGAGATCGCCCTCAACATCCTGCTCGCCGGCATGACGCTGATCTTCGTTCTCGCGACTGCGACGATCCCAAGCTTTGCGATCTATGCCGGCGGCTCGATCCCCATCATCATGCTCGTTGCACTCTTCGTGACATTGATCCCGACGACGATCGGCGCCCTGCTCTCGGCCATCGGTATTGCCGGCATGGACCGTCTTGTCCGCTTCAACGTGCTCGCCATGTCCGGCCGCGCCGTCGAAGCCGCCGGAGACGTTGACACGCTGCTGCTCGACAAGACAGGCACCATCACCCTCGGCAACCGCCAGGCAACCGCCTTCCATCCGGTCCGCGGCGTCTCCGAGCAGGAGCTTGCCGACGCAGCCCAGCTTGCTTCGCTTGCCGACGAAACGCCGGAAGGCCGATCGATCGTCGTGCTTGCCAAGGAGAAATACGCAATCCGCGGCCGCGAGATGGCCAGCCTGAAGGCGACTTTCGTGCCCTTCACGGCCCAGACCCGCATGAGTGGGGTCGATGTCGAGGGCTCGTCGATACGCAAGGGCGCTGTCGACGCGGTGCTTGCCTATGTCGGCGAAGGCTCAACCTCTATGTCGGGCAACGCCGCACTCGCATTGCGGATCAACAGCGACGTCGTGAAGGAGTTGCAGACAATCGCCGACGAAATCGCCAGGTCCGGCGGCACGCCGCTTGCCGTTGCCCGTGACGGCCGTCTGCTTGGCGTCATTCAGCTCAAGGACATCGTCAAGGGCGGCATCCGCGAGCGTTTCGCCGAACTGCGCCGCATGGGCATCCGTACCGTCATGATCACAGGCGACAACCCGATGACCGCCGCTGCGATCGCCGCCGAAGCCGGCGTCGACGACTTCCTGGCGCAGGCAACACCCGAAAACAAGCTGACGCTCATCCGCGAGGAACAGGCGAAAGGTAAGCTGGTCGCCATGTGCGGCGACGGCACGAACGACGCACCGGCCCTTGCCCAGGCCGACGTCGGTGTCGCCATGAATACCGGCACCGTCGCCGCCCGCGAGGCGGGCAACATGGTCGACCTCGACAGCGACCCGACGAAGCTCATCGAGATCGTCGAGATCGGCAAGCAGCTCTTGATGACCCGAGGCGCGCTGACGACCTTTTCGATCGCCAACGATATCGCCAAGTATTTCGCCATCATCCCGGCGATGTTCCTCACCTTCTACCCGCAGCTTTCCGCGCTGAACGTCATGGGCTTGTCGTCGCCGCAAAGCGCCATCCTCTCGGCGATCATCTTCAACGCGCTGATCATCATCGCGTTGATCCCCTTGTCCCTCAAAGGCGTGCGCTACCGTCCGATTGGGGCGGGCGCCCTGCTTTCGCGCAACCTTTTGATCTACGGCCTCGGCGGCATTGTCGTTCCGTTCATCGGCATCAAGGCGATCGACATGCTGATCACCGCTGCCGGCCTCGCCTAAGGAGTACCAGCAATGTTGAAACAACTTCGTCCAGCGATCGTCATGTTCGTTGCCACCACGGCCATCACCGGCCTGCTTTACCCGCTTGCCATGACAGGCGTCGCCAAGGCGCTGTTTCCGACGCAGGCAAATGGCAGCCTGATCGAGAAGGATGGCCAGGTGATCGGCTCGACGCTGATCGGCCAATCCTTCACCAGCGACACGTATTTCCACGGCCGTCCTTCGGCGGCGGGCGACGGCTACAATGCCGAAAGCTCCGGCGGCTCGAACCTCGGCCCGACCAGCCAGAAGCTGATCGACCGTGTGAAGGCCGACTACGAGGCCGCCAAGGCGACAAACCCGAATGCCGAAGTGCCGATCGATCTGGTGACCGCCTCCGGCAGCGGGCTTGACCCGCATATCTCGCCGGACACTGCCTACTTCCAGGTACCGCGCGTTGCCAAGGCCCGCAACATGGACGAGGCTGCGGTAAAGGCGCTGGTGGATAGCGCCATACAGCACCCTGAACTCGGCATCCTTGGCGAACCGACGGTCAATGTTCTGGCATTGAACCGGTCCCTCGATGCTTCTATGACTCAGTAAAGGTTGTAGGCCCCGGACGGTTCGCAAGCGGTCCAGGGCCTGCTCATCGGAAAGATCATGCGAATGCCGGATGATAACCGCGATCAGGTTGCAAGGCCCTCGCCGGACGCGCTTCTCGAGAAGGCGCGGGCCGAAACGCGCGGCCGGTTGAAGATATTCCTCGGCGCCGCACCTGGCGTCGGCAAGACCTATGAAATGCTGGTTTCCGGACGGGCAAAGCTTGCGGACGGCATCGACGTTGTTGTTGGGGTCGTCGAGACCCACGGCCGCAGGGAAACCCAGGCTCTGCTCGACGGCTTTGCGATCATTCCGCGGGTGAAAGTCCATTACAAGGGCCACACTCTGGAGGAGATGGACCTCGACGCCATCCTCGCCCGCAAGCCGGGGCTCGTCCTCGTCGATGAACTTGCCCACACCAACGCCGAAGGCAGCCGCCATCCGAAACGCTATCTCGACGTCAAGGAGCTGCTGGATCGCGGCATCGACGTCTATACGACGCTGAACATCCAGCATGTCGAGAGCCTGAACGACGTCGTTTCGCAGATCACCCGCATCCGCGTCCGCGAGACGGTGCCCGACTCCGTGATCGACATGGCTGACGATATCGAGATCATCGACCTGACGCCCGAGGACCTGATCAAGCGCCTGCACGATGGCAAGGTCTATGTGCCGAAAACGGCCGAACGCGCGCTGACCAACTATTTCACGCCCGGGAATCTGACGGCACTTCGTGAACTTGCGTTGCGCAAGACTGCGCAGCGTGTCGACGACCAGCTTGTAAGCCATATGCAGGCGCATGCGATCTCTGGTCCATGGGCTGCCGGCGAACGCGTGCTCGTCTCGATCGATCACCATCCGCGATCTGCCTCGCTGGTGCGCTATGCCACACGCATGGCTTCGCGGCTGCGCGCGCCATGGTCCGCCGTCTATATCGAAACCAACCGGTCGATCAGCCTGACAGAAGAAGAGCGGGATACGATCGCAGCAACGCTGCGCCTAGCCGAGCGGCTCGGCGGCGAGGCACTCACGCTTCCCGGCAACCGGGTCGCCGAGGAATTGCTTCGCCACGCGAGCGCCAACAACGTCACGCATATCGTTGTCGGTTCGCCCGAGGCGCCGACATGGCGCCAATGGTTTCAGCACTCGCCGGTCGACGATCTGATCCGGCTCGCCGGCGATATCAGCATTCATGTCATCTCCGGCAACGAGAAGGACGACAGCGCGGGCCGAGGCGTCAGACTGGCACCTGCATTGCCGGCCTTCAACATCAAGGCCTATCTGCTCGCAACGGCCTATGTTGCCGTAGCGCTCGGATTCAGCGTGGTGCTCGATCAGGTTCTGGACGTGCGCAACCTTGCCCTGGTTTTCCTGATGGCAGTACTCACCTCCGCCGTCCTCCACGGTTTGCGGCCCGCGCTCTACAGCTGCCTTCTGGGCGCGCTTGCCTTTAACTTCTTTTTCCTGCCGCCGCGTTTCACCCTGACGATCAGGGACCCCGAAAGCGTGATCGCCTTTTTCTTCTTTATCGGCGTTGCGCTGATTGCGAGTAACCTCACGGCAGCCGTTCAGCGGCAGGCGGCGGCCGCGCGTCAGCGTGCGCGCACCACCGAGGACCTTTATCTTTTTTCCCGCAAGCTCGCGAGCACCGGCACGCTCGACGACGTGCTCTGGGCGACCGCCTTCCAGATCGCCTCGATGCTCAAGGTCCGTGTCGTCCTGCTCCTACCCGAAGAAGGTACGATCGCAGTCAAGGCAGGATATCCGCCTGACGACACGCTGGACGATGCCGATATTGCCGCGGCACGCTGGGCCTGGGAACACAATCATGCCGCCGGGCGCGGCGCGGATACGCTTCCCGGCGCCAAACGCCTTTATGTGCCGCTACGAACCGGGCGCACCGCCGTCGGCGTCATCGGTCTCGACAGCGACCGCCGCGAGGGCCCGCTGTTTACGCCCGAGCAGCAGCGGCTCCTGGATGCGCTTGCCGACCAGGCAGCGCTTGCCATCGAGCGCGTACAGCTCGTTGCCGATGTCGATCGCGCCAAGCTCGCCGCCGAAGCCGACCGGTTGCGTTCCGCCTTGCTGACCTCGATTTCGCACGACCTGAAGACACCGCTTGCCGCGGTCCTTGGCGCCGCCGGCACACTGCGCGACTATTTCGGCTCCATGCTGGCAGAAGATCGCGACGATCTTCTGTCGACAGTTATCGACGAATCCGAACGCCTGAACCGGTTCATCGCCAACCTGCTCGACATGACGAAAATCGAATCCGGAGCCATGGAGCCGAATTACGGCTTGCACTATCCAGGCGATATCGCCGGCAGCGCGCTGAGGCGGGCCATCAAGATCCTTGAGCGTCACAAGACCGAGATGATCATGCCTGCCGACCTGCCGATGGTGCGTGTCGATCCCGTACTTTTCGAACAGGCGCTCTTCAACCTGCTCGACAATGCTGCGAAATATGCGCCTGAAGGTTCGGTGATCCGCATCGAGGGCTGGACCGATGCCGGACACCTCGTCATTCAGATTGCCGACGAGGGCCCGGGTATTCCACCCAACGATCTCACCCGCGTCTTCGATACCTTCCACCGCGTCCGCAAGGGCGACCAGGTGCGTGCCGGAACAGGTCTCGGCCTTTCCATTTGCCGCGGTTTCATCGAGGCAATGGGAGGAACGATCATTGCCGAAAACCGCAAGGACCGCTCCGGCGCCGTCTTTACCATCCGCCTGCCGAAACCCAATGACATTCCAAAACTGGATGAGCTCAAATGACCGGTTCAGCCGTGAAAATTCTCGTTGTCGACGACGAGCCGCCGATCCGCAAACTGCTTCGCGTCGGGCTCAGTGCGCAAGGCTACGAGGTGCATGAGGCGCCGAATGCCGCCAGTGCCGATCGGGCCGTGAAAGAAAATGAGCCGGACCTCGTCGTTCTGGATCTCGGCCTTCCCGACAAGCCGGGCCACGACCTGCTGCGCGAATGGCGCGAAGATGGCCTTTCCATGCCCGTCGTCATCCTCTCCAGCCGCACCGACGAGGCGGGCATCGTCAAGGCGCTCGAAACCGGCGCTGACGACTATGTGACGAAACCCTTCGGCATCAACGAGCTCGGTGCCCGCATCCGTGTGGCACTCCGCCATCGGCTGCAGCAGCAGGGCGAAAAGGCCATCTTCCAAACCAGTGGTCTTTCCATCGATCTCGTCAAGCGGATCGTCAAGGTGGACGACAGGGAGATCAAGCTGTCTCCGAAGGAATACGATATCCTTCGAGTGCTCGCCCAGCACGCCGGCAAGGTGCTGACGCATCAGTTCCTTCTGAAACAGATTTGGGGACCGGCAGCCGACGTTCAGTATCTGCGCGTCTATGTCCGCCAGCTGCGGCAAAAGGTGGAGCAGATTCCGGACCAGCCGCAATATATCACCACCGAAACCGGCGTCGGCTACCGGCTTAGGGAGCCGGATTGATTTCGGGCGCCTCATCCGGTCAATATGATAACGGGAAAGACATGAACCTCGCAGACATCATCCGGCCGGAGCATGCCTTCATCGGCGTCTCGGGGGCGACGAAGTGGCGTGCGCTGCGGAGCCTCGCGGAAAAGGCCGGCAAAGCATTCGACATCGAGGAGAAGATCATCCTCCAGGCGCTGGAAAGCCGTGAAAACCTCGGCTCGACCGGCATCGGCAACGGCATCGCGGTGCCGCATGCGGTGATCGCCGGCATGACGAGCCCGCGCGGCCTTCTTGTGCGTTTCGCGCAGCCGCTGGATTTCGAGGCGATCGACGACGTGCCGACGGACATCGCCTTCGTGCTGCTTTTCGGAGAGAGCAATCGAGGCGCATACCTAAACGTGCTTGCCGCCATCGCACGGCGCCTGCAGTCAGATGGCGTCCTTATGTCGATGCGCAAGGCAAAAAACGTCGATGAATTCTATTCGAGTTTCATTGGAGATTCACGACCATGAGAGAGCGCGGTTTGAGCGCGGCGCCTGGTCCCTTGAGACATCATCGCCCGTCCTGTCGCGAATTTGTTATTTCAGCAGCCTTCTTGTCGCCGGAATGCCACATTTCTTAGGATGGCTCGCAATGCGGACATATCGCCGGGCAGGATGCTCATTTCAGATTTGCCCGTCATATGGGATGACATTCTAAAAGCACCTGGGGAACCGGAAGAACGTTCGTTTCGTTATACGACCAAGTTGATAGAGTTTAGGCAGAACGAAGGAGGTTCCCATGCGATCAATAAGGACGATTCGGCTGCTTGCGGCCGCTGTCTTTGCAGGCAGCGTAGCAATCGGCGCCGTTGCCCCGGCTTTCGCCGATCAGACGCTTCTCAACGTGTCCTACGACCCGACGCGCGAATTGTATAAGGATTTCAATGTCGCCTTTGCCGAAAAGTGGCAGAAGGATACCGGCGAGACGGTCACGATCCAGACGTCGCATGGCGGCTCCGGCGCCCAGGCGCGTTCGGTCATCGATGGCCTTGAGGCCGATGTCGTAACTCTCGCACTCGAAGGCGACATCGATGCGATCGCCGAGAAGACCGGCAAGATCCCGGCCGATTGGAAGTCCAAGTTCCCGAACAATTCGGCGCCCTACACCTCCACCATCGTTTTCCTCGTCCGCAAGGGCAATCCGAAGGGCATCAAGGATTGGGGCGACCTGATCAAGGAAGATGTCCAGGTCATCACGCCGAACCCGAAGACCTCGGGCGGCGCACGCTGGAACTTCCTGGCCGCCTGGGCTTGGGCCAAGCAGGCAAACGGCGGCAACGACACCAAAGCCCAAGAATACGTGACGCAGCTGCTACAGCACGTTCCGGTGCTCGACACCGGCGCTCGCGGCGCAACGACGACCTTCGTCCAGCGCGGTCTGGGCGATGTTCTGCTCGCCTGGGAAAACGAAGCCTATCTTTCGCTGGAAGAACTTGGTCCGGACCAGTTTGAGATCGTCACGCCGACCCTGTCGATCCGCGCCGATCCGCCGGTCGCAATCGTCGACGGCAACGTCGACAAGAAAGGCACGCGCAAGGTCGCCGAAGCCTATCTCAACTACCTCTACTCCGATGAAGGCCAGAAGATCGCTGCCAAGCACTTCTATCGCCCGAGCAAGCCGGAAGTCGCCGACAAGGCGGACATTGCCCGTTTCCAGAACCTGAAGCTCGCGACTATCGACGACTTCGGCGGGTGGAAGGAGGCGCAGCCGAAATTCTTCGGTGATGGCGGCGTGTTTGACCAAATCTACAAGCCGGCCCAATAATACGCCGCATGAAAGCACATAGCCCCACACGGTGGCGGTTCAAACGGCCGAGCGTCATTCCAGGTTTTGGAATAGCGCTCGGCCTTACCTTGACCTGGCTCACCCTTCTGATCCTCATCCCGCTCTCGGGCCTCGCCTGGCGCTCGAGCGAGCTCGGCTGGGACAAATTCGTGTCGATCGCGCTCGATCAGCGTACGCTAAGCGCGCTTCGCATTAGCTTCGGCGCCGCGTTCGTCGCGGCCTGCGTCAATGCCGCTTTCGGCGTCGTCCTCGCCTGGGTGCTGGTGCGCTACCGTTTCCCCGGCAAGCGCGTCATTGATGCGATGGTCGATCTGCCTTTCGCATTGCCGACCGCCGTTGCCGGCATCGCCTTGACGACGCTCTATGCGCCGAACGGCTGGATCGGCCAGTTCCTGACGCCGCTCGGCATCAAGATCGCCTTCACACCTGTGGGCATCGTCGTCGCTCTCGTTTTCGTCGGTCTACCCTTCGTCGTGCGTACCGTGCAGCCGGTGATGGAAGAGATCGACAAGGAGGTGGAAGAAGCTGCCGCAACGCTCGGTGCCAATCGTTTCCAGACGATCTTCCGCGTCCTGCTTCCAGCACTCGCGCCTGCCGTGCTGACGGGCTTTGCACTCGCCTTCGCTCGCGGCGTCGGCGAATACGGCTCGGTCATCTTCATTGCCGGCAACCTGCCGTTCAAGTCGGAGATTGCGCCGCTTTTGATCGTCATCAAATTGGAAGAATACAACTATGCGGCCGCGACGGGTATTGCTGCAGTCATGCTGATCATCTCGTTCATCATGCTGCTGGTCATCAATCTCATCCAGAGTTGGAGCAGGCGGAGGTATGGGAATGGCATTTGACACGATCGCTCGCTCAACCAAGGTCCGCTCTGTCATCACCGAAACCAGGTTCGCCCGCTGGACGCTCATCATCCTGTCGCTGATCTTCCTGCTCCTTATTTTGCTGCTGCCGCTTGCGGCGGTCTTCGTCGAGGCCTTTCGCAAGGGCGGGAGTGCTTTCTTCGAGGCGCTGCAGGACGCGGAAACCTTCTCCGCGATTCGGCTGACCCTTGTCGTCGCCGGAATCAGTGTACCGCTAAACTTGTTTTTCGGCGTCGCGGCGGCTTGGGCGATTGCCAAGTTCGAGTTCAAGGGCAAGGCTTTCCTGACGACCTTGATCGACCTGCCTTTCTCCGTCTCGCCGGTTATTTCCGGCCTCGTCTTCGTGCTGCTTTTCGGCGCCAATACCTATCTCGGAAAATGGTTCGATGCGCACGACATCAAGATTCTTTTCGCCGTGCCGGGACTGATCCTTGCCACCATGTTCGTCACGTTCCCGTTCGTCGCGCGGGAATTGATCCCGCTGATGCAGGAGCAGGGAACGGCAGACGAAGAGGCTGCCTTGTCGCTAGGGGCCAGCGGCTGGCAGACCTTCTGGCACGTCACCTTGCCGAACATTAAATGGGGTCTGCTTTATGGTGTGCTGCTCTGCAACGCCCGCGCCATGGGCGAGTTCGGTGCCGTCTCCGTCGTCTCCGGCCATATCCGCGGCCAAACGAACACCATGCCGCTGCAGGTAGAAATTCTCTACAACGAATATAACTTCACCGGCGCCTTTGCCGTTGCGACATTGCTTGCCTTGCTTGCCCTTGTGACCCTTGTTTTGAAGACGCTGCTCGAAATGCGATACAGCGAAGAAATCGCCGCCAGCCGGCGGCACTGAAGGAAATAAAATGGAAGTTCGCATTCAGAACCTGCGCAAGGAATTCGAGCGTTTTCCGGCGTTGCACGACGTCTCTCTTGATATCCGCTCCGGCGAACTGATCGCGCTGCTCGGGCCGTCCGGCTCCGGCAAGACGACATTGCTGCGCCTCATTGCCGGCCTCGAGAGCCCGACCGAGGGCCTGATCTACTTCGGTGACGAAGATGCCTCGAAAAAGACCGTGCAAGAGCGCAATATCGGCTTCGTGTTCCAGCACTACGCCCTCTTCCGCTACATGACGGTGCTCGACAACGTCGCCTTCGGGCTCAAGGTGCGCAACACGGCCCGCCGCCCGTCAAAAATCGAAATCCGCAGCCGCGCGCTGGAACTGCTCGATCTCGTGCAGCTTTCCGGCCTGGAGAAACGCTATCCGGCCCAGCTCTCGGGGGGCCAGCGCCAGCGCGTCGCCCTCGCCCGTGCGCTGGCAGTTGAGCCGAACGTACTGCTTCTCGATGAGCCCTTCGGCGCGCTCGACGCCCAGGTGCGCAAGGACCTGCGCAAATGGCTTCGTGAAATCCACGACCGCACCGGCCACACCACGGTTTTCGTCACGCATGACCAGGACGAGGCGATGGAACTCGCCGACCGCGTCGTCGTCATGAGCCAGGGCGCGATCGAACAGGTCGGCACGCCTGACCAGGTCTACGACAACCCGAATTCACCTTTCGTCTTCGGCTTCGTCGGTCAGTCGAACTGTCTGGATGTGCGCGTTGCCAGCGGCGAAATCTGGTTCGAAGACCGCCCGCTGGGGCTCACGGCTCAGAACGAGGCGGACGGCCAAGCGCAGCTCTATTTCCGTCCGCACGATATCGAACTGCGCGACGGCTGCGGCGGCTGCATTGCCGGCCTGCTCGTTTCCAGCCGCCGCGTGGCCGGCACGCGCCATATCGAGGTCAATATCGGCAAGGATCACCCATCGATAGAGCTCGAACTGCCGCCTGCACAGGCTGACAGCCTTGACCGCAACCGCATCGCCTTCCGTCCGAAACGCTGGAAGCTGTTCAGGAGCGCTTGACGGTCCATGCCTCTCCAAAAGGAGTAGAGGAGGCACGAAAGTTCAAATGCATTGCCGACGACTTCTCAAATATGTTGCCGGCGGCATCAAAGAAAGCGCCATCCTTTATATTACGCATTGCTTATTTTAGAGAAATGCCCAATAACCATACCTGCGAAACGTTTTGGCAACCATTTGTCAGGTGGAGGAGATCATGTCTCTCGCAATCAACGATATCGCACCGGATTTCCAGGCAGAAACGACCGAAGGCAAGATTCAGTTTCACGACTGGATCGGCAATTCCTGGGCCGTCCTGTTCTCACATCCGAAGGATTTCACGCCGGTCTGCACCACCGAACTGGGCTACATGGCCAGGATCAAGCCCGAGTTCGATAGACGCGGAGTGAAGATCATTGGCTTGTCTGTCGATCCGCTCGACCGCCATTCCGGCTGGGCAAGCGACATCAAGGAAACCCAGGGCGCAGCACCGAATTTCCCGATGATTGCCGATACCGACTACAACGTGTCGAAGCTCTATGGCATGCTTCCGGCAGCAGTATCCGGCGATCCGACGACGCGCACGCCGGCCGACAACCAGACGGTGCGTAACGTCTTCGTCATCGGTCCGGACAAAAAGATCAAGCTTATCCTCGTCTATCCGATGACCACCGGCCGCAATTTCGATGAAGTGCTGCGTGTGATCGACTCTCTGCAGCTGACGGCCAAACACAGGGTCGCAACGCCGGTGAACTGGAAGCAAGGCGAAGACGTCATCATCGCCGGCTCAGTGAGCGACGACGAAGCCAGGACGATCTATCCGAAAGGATGGAACGCGCCGAAGCCCTACATCCGGATCGTCCCGCAGCCAGAGACGTAACAGCAGCATCCGGTTCGTCCGGGGCAACATTGCGAAAGGGGGTGCCGATGATCTTCCGTCAGCTCTTCGACAGCGTTTCCGGCACCTACACCTATCTCATCGCCAGCCGGCAAGGGGGCGAGGCGCTCATCATCGATCCTGTGCTCGAGAAGGTCGATCGCTATCTCAAGCTCGTGGAAGAGCTTGACCTCAAGCTGGTCAAGGCCGTGGATACGCATCTGCACGCCGACCACATTACCGGGTTGGGCGCACTGCGCGACCGCACCCATTGCATTACCGTGATGGGCGAACAGACGCTTGCCGATGTCGTCTCGATGCGCGTGACCGAAGGCGACCGTGTCGCGATCGAGGGACTGAGCCTCGACGTGCTCTATACGCCCGGCCATACCGACGATTCCTATTCCTTCCTCATGAACGGCCGCGTGTTCACGGGCGACACGCTGCTCATCCGCGGCACCGGACGCACCGATTTCCAGAACGGCAATCCGCTTCAGCAATATGATTCCATCTTCAACAAGCTCCTCAAATTGCCGGACGAGACGCTGGTCTATCCGGCGCACGACTATAAGGGCGACACGGTCTCGACCATCGGCGAGGAGAAGCGCTTCAATCCGCGCCTCAAGGTTCGATCGGCTGACGAATATGCCGACCTCATGAACAACCTGAAGCTGCCAAATCCGAAGATGATGGATGTGGCCGTGCCCGCAAATATTCATGTCGGTCTGCATCAAGACGAGATCGTACGCAAAGGCTGGGCCGTCTCGGCTGCCGACGCGGTGACGCTGCGCGGCCGCCCCGACATTGCAATCGTCGATCTGCGCGAGAAGGCAGAACGCGAGAAGCATGGAACGATCCCCGGCTCTCTGCATGCACCCTATCTGGATTTACAGGAAAACATCAGCGCGGGCGGCATGCTGCATGAAATGGCGACCGCTGCCGGCAAGCGCGTCCTGTTCTACTGCGCCTTCGGCGAACGTTCGGCGATGGCCGTTCAGGCAGCCCATGACGCCGGACTTGCCAGCGCCTGCCACATCGAAGGTGGCCTCGACGCCTGGAAGAAGGCGAATGGGCCAGTGGTCCGATAGACCGCATCATCAATTTTTTCAGCTGTGCGACAGCGTCCTTTAACACGGAGCTTGCCCACATGTCTGATTTCGATTGGCACCAGAAGAATGGGACGAACACGGAAAAATCAGCAAGCGCCAGGCCGCACTGTGGATGCCGTAGCCGACGGGGCGGAGGAAGAGACGTCAGCCTGCCCTGTTCCCCTCGCTATCGAATAGGTGCAGATGCTGAGCCGGAAAGGAGACGTTGACTTTCGGCCCGCACGCCAGCGCTTCGCGGTCAAGCGTGAAGACTTTGAACGGCAACCCGTGCAGTGAGAGATGCAGGATAATGCCGAAGCCCGTCGGCTCGACGAGTTCGACCTCAGCGCTGATGCCGCTTTGATCCGACATGACGACATGCTCCGGACGGATGCCGAGCGTGACTTTCGCGCCGCTCGAAAGCGCAAGCGGCGCCGATAGTGGAACCAGTGTGCCGTCCTTGAGCCTGACCCCGCTCGCCTCGTAAATTGCATCTAGGAAATTCATACCCGGTGAGCCGATGAAGCCTGCGACGAAAAGATTGGCGGGCCTGTCGTAGAGTTCGAGCGGGCTGCCGACCTGCTGGACGACCCCGCCATGCATGGCGACGATCCGGTCCGCCAGCGTCATTGCCTCGATCTGGTCGTGCGTCACATAGATCGAGGTCGCCTTCAGGTCACCATGCAGTTTCTTGATCTCCGCCCGCATCTGTTCGCGAAGACGCGCGTCGAGGTTCGAAAGCGGCTCGTCGAAGAGGAAGGCCTTCGGCTGACGCACGATGGCCCGGCCCATGGCGACACGCTGCCGCTGGCCGCCAGAAAGTGCCTTCGGCCGTCGTTCAAGCAGCGGATCGAGGCCAAGTTTGGAGGCCGCATTTGCAACCGCACTCGCAATCTTTTCCTTCGCCGTCTTCCTGAGCTTCAGGCTGTAGCTCATGTTTCCGGCGACGTTCATGTGCGGATAAAGCGCGTAGGACTGGAACACCATGGCAATGTCCCGGTCCTTAGGGTGCAGCTCGTTGACCCGCTTCCCGGCAATGCGGATTTCGCCGCCAGTGACGTCTTCCAGCCCCGCGATCATGCGCAGCAAGGTGGATTTGCCGCAGCCCGACGGGCCGACGAGCACGACGAATTCCCCGTCCTTGATGCGCAGATCGATGTCATGCAGCACCTGTACGTGGCCATAGGCTTTCTTGATGTTCTGAATATCGATCGATGCCATTGACTAACCCTTGACCGCGCCGGCCGTCAGGCCCTGGACGAGATAACGCTGAATGAGTAGGAAGAAGAGGCCGGCTGGAATGAGCGCCATGACGCCCGCCGCCATCATCTGCCCGAAATCCACGGAGAATTTCGAAACGAATGTGAGAAGGCCGACCGGGAAGGTCGCCGCGTCGTTGCCGTTAATAAGCATAAGCGCGAAGAGCAGCTCGCTCCATGCCGCCGTGAAGACGAAGCCGAGCGTTGCAGCAATCCCCGGAAGCGTTAGCGGCAATATGATTTGCCGAAACGCGGTGAACTGTGTGGCGCCATCGATCAGCGCGGCCTCTTCAAGATCCTTCGGGATGCCGTCGAAGAAGGACTGCATCAGGAAGGTCGCGAAGGGCACGTTGAAGGCCGTATAGACGACGACGAGGCCGGTCAGGCTATTCGTCAGGTGCAACGGCGAGAGGATTTTGAAGATGGGTGCGACGAGCATGACCAGCGGGAACATCTGCGTCAAAAGCATCAGCGCGACGATCCAGTATTTTGCCCGGAAGTTGAAGCGCGACAGCGCATAACCGGAAAGCGAGGCGCAGATCGTCACCGCCACCGCAGTAGAAGCCGACACGATCAAGCTGTTCTTGAAGAAGGTCGGAAAGGCACTGTGCTGAAGCACGAAGGAAAAGTGATCCCAGGTCGTGCGCGACGGCCACATGCGCACGCCTTCGGTATAAAGAAGATCGTTCGGCGTCACCGAGACCTTCAGCAGCCAGAAAAGTGGGAAGAGCGCGAAACCGATATAGCAGAGGATCGCCAACCGATGCGCGATGGTCGGAATGATGGATCGTCTCATCGGCTCAGTCCTTGTTCAGCAAAGTCTGCCTAAGCAGGATGATCAGCATGGAATAGGCAAGCAGCAGCGCGAGCAGAACCAGCGCGATCGCCGAGGCATAGCCGAAATCGAGCCGCCTGAAGGCCTGAGTGAAGATGTAGCTGGCGACGATCTGCGTTCGGTCCGCAGGTCCGCCGCCGGTCATGACGACGATGAGGTCGGCGAAGTTCGACACCCAGACGGTGCGCAGCAGCACGGTGATGGCAATCGTTGGCGCAAGGAAGGGAAGCGTGATCGAACGGAAACGCTGGAACCAGCCGGCGCCGTCGATGGACGCGGCTTCATAAAGGTCGCGCGGGATTGCCTGAAGTGCAGCAAGCAGCGTGATCGCGAAGAATGGAATGCCCCACCAGACATTGGCGATGATCGGTCCCCACATCGCATATTGCGGATCAGAGAGGATATTGCTGGGCGCGCCCATTAGCCCGAGACCGAAGAGCCAGTGCGGGATCGGCCCGATCACAGGATTAAATAGCCAGGCCCAGTTGAGACCGGCAAGGAAAGATGGGACCGCCCACGGCAGGAAGACCAGCGCCTGAACGATACCCCTGCCCCAAAACGGCTTGTCGAGGAGCAGCGCCAGGATGAGCCCGAAGATGAACTGCAAGATGACGGAAGCCCCGGTCCACCACAGCGTATTCCGAAGCGCGCCGTAGAAGGCTGCATCCACAGAAAGGGCGCGGAAATGCTCAAGCCCGATGAAGCCGCCGGAAAACGGATTCAGAAGCTGGATATCGCGGAAAGCATAGGAAATGCCCACCACGAGTGGCACCAGCATGACCGCGATGATGAGGATCAGCGACGGCGCGCTGTAGAGATAAGGTTCCGAGGCATCCGCAAGACGCTGAAGCCACGGCCTGCGGTCGGGGCGCATGTCGCGCGTGTCGGCGGTCATAGTCATCGGGTTGCGGCTCTCATCATGTTACGCGAAAGTCTTGTCCGGCGGCCAGCCCCGTCATCCGCCTGCCGGCACCCTCTCTCCGATGGCGGGAAGAGATATGGCGCGGCCTCTCGGGTGCCTTCTCCCCACTGGGGAGAAGGCGGCCCGAAGGGTGGAATGAGGGGCTCCAGCCTCAAAGCCAGCCGATTTACTTCTTGGCCAGGAACTTCTGCTGTGCCTTGGTCAGGTAATCGGCCCACTGATCGGCCAGTTCCTTCGGTGTGATGTCGCCGAGAAGTGCCTGCTGCGAGGTCTTGATCGCCAGCGAATCCTTGAAGAAGGCGAATTCTTCGAGATAGGTCGGCATGACGGTCGGAATCGTGTTTGGGTCGGCCAATTCTTCGAACCAGCCCTTGAACTGGTCGCCTGCATAGAAGGGATCCTTCTCGGCGGCCGTGTAGGCCGGCAGGGCGCCGATCTTCTTGTTCCACTCGATGTTGCCTTCCGGACCTTCGAGCGTTGCAATCAGCTTCCAGGAAAGATCCTTGTTCTGGCTCGTCGTGAACATCGACCAGCCCGCATAGCCGATCGTCGGGAAGGATTTGCCGTCCGGGCCTTTCGGCAGCGGGATGACGCCGAAGTCCTCCTTCTTCATGCGCTCGGCAATCGCGATCAAGGCATCCGGATCCTGGTCGAGGAAAGCGCAGGTGCCGGAGTAAAAGCCGGCAACGACCTCGTTGAAGCCCCAGTTCACGCTGTCCTTCGGCGCATAGCCCTTCTTGTAGAGATCGACCATCCACTCGATGCCTTTTGCCCAGCCGGGGCTGTTCATGGTCGAGGTGCCGTCTTCGTTGAAATACTTGTTGTCGCCTGCCATGGAGGCGGCGAAGATCATCCAGCCGTTGAGGCCACCCGGGCCGCCACGCATGCAGTAGCCGTATTTGCCGGAGATCTTGGAGACCGCTTCGGAGGCCTTGGTGAATTCGTCCATCGTCTTCGGCGGTTCGGCGACACCTGCATCCTGCAGCAGCTTCTTGTTGTAGAACATGGCGCGCAGATAGAAGCCGTACGGCAGCATATAGGCCGTGTCCTTGACATCGCGGCCGAGTTCGAGCGCGCGCGGCGTCAGTTCCTTGGTGTGCTCCCACTTTTCGAGATAGGGCTCAAGGCTTTCGAGCATGCCATTGTTGCCATAAAGCGAAAGCCAGGTGTCGGGCATTTCCATCACATCGGGCGTATCGCCCGCCGATACCATGGTCGCGAACTTCTGGAAGGCTTCGTTCCACGGCAGCGAGATGATCTCGACCTTGGTGCCCGGGTTTTCGGCTTCGAACTTG
Source organism: Rhizobium sullae (assembly GCF_900169785.1). Classification (GTDB taxonomy): domain Bacteria; phylum Pseudomonadota; class Alphaproteobacteria; order Rhizobiales; family Rhizobiaceae; genus Rhizobium; species Rhizobium sullae. Next base: position 7,880 of record NZ_FWER01000033.1, on the reverse strand, counting down.
CCGACGATCGATTTCAGCGTCTCGGTGCGCTCCGGACTGGTGATGACTTCGACGAGCTTCAGCGTCGTATCGGCAAGGGCCGTGCCTGCCATCATCGTGGCGAAGAGCGTTGCGGTTATCAGTCTTTTCATGCTCAGTTCCCCCTTTTTGGTGTTCTCTCAGGTTGAAGATTATGAAGCGGCAGCAATCGCCGCTTCGATATCTCTCCACAGCGCCTCGGTTCCTTCGAGGCCGACATGGAGGCGTACGGACCGCGGATGAATGCCAAAGGCATGCGCGGAGTTCGGCTGCGCTTTCTGCTGAAGCACAACCTCGCCTGGTACGATCAGGCTTTCATGTCCACCCCAGCTCACTCCCAGTTTGAAGAGCTTAAGGTGATCGGCGAAGGCGCGGATATCGACGCCATCGCGGAATATGAACGAAAAGAGGCCCGACGTGCCGTTGAGTCCCACAGGCAGGCGGTTGGTAAGGCCCGGATGGCAGACCTGCTCGACCACATCGAGCGCCTGCAGGCGCTGGGCGATCGTCATCGCCGCAGCCTCGTGGGCCTTCATGCGAAGCGGCAGGGTACGGAGACCGCGGATCAGGAGCCAGGCATCGAAGGGCGAAAGCTTGCCGCCGAGATAAGGATAGGCCTCGGCCTTGATGTGCGCGATCATTTCCTTGGAGCCTGCAACGACGCCGGCGACGACATCGCTGTGGCCGCCGAGATATTTCGATGCCGAGTGAATGACGAGATCGACACCCAAGGTCAGCGGCTGCTGGAAGAAAGGACTAGCCCAGCTATTGTCTATCATCGTGACGACGCCGTGCCCCCTGGCAAGTGCCGCAAGCGCGCCGACGTCATGGGCTTCGATAATCCAGCTCGTCGGGCTTTCCATGTAAAAGACCTTGGCGCCGGGCAGTGCCTTGGCGACTGCCTCCTCGTCGCGTCCATCGACATAGGTCACTTCAACCTTCATGCGCTTCAGGATCGTGCCGAACAGACGGAAAGCATCGGGATAGACATGCTTGACCGCCACGATCCGGTCGCCAGGCTCGACGAAACTTAAAACTGCAGACGAGATCGCCGACATGCCGCTTGCAAAGCCGACCGCGTCTTCCGCGCCTTCGAGCTTTGCCAGCATTTCCTCGAACATACGCACCGTCGGGTTGAGCCCGCGCGTATAGATCGGTCGCACCTTCTCGCCGCGATAGGAGGCAATCATGTCGTCGTAATCGGTAAAAGTGAAAAGCGATGTCTGAAAAATCGGCGGAACGACCGCGTCGGCAAAGTTGCCCTCGTCGTGCGCGGTGATCAGCGAGGCAAGATCGAACGGTTGCAAGCCGCTGCTCATTTGGACATTTCCTTGATGTCTTCCTCGACGACCTCGAGAATTTTCAATGTTTCTACGCGAGCAGCCTCCGCGTCCTGAGCGCCGATCGCGTTGAAAAGCGTGCGGTGGAACGGAAAGGACCGGCGCGCGAAGTCTTCTCGGTCGAACGGGTGGGTCCAGAAGCGCTCGAAGGCCTCACGCATCTGTTCAAGAAGCTGACCGAACAGCGGATTGTGAGTTGCGTCGTAAACCGCCATGTGAAAGGCGAGGTCTTCGGGACCGGATGTGCCCTTCGCATGGTGCACTCGTTCCATCTCGCCGAGCTTCTCCTCGATGATCACGAGATCTCTGGCTGTTCTGCGCCGCGCGGCCACCATGCCCGCCTCGCATTCGATACCGCGGCGAACCTCCAGCGTCTGCAAAAGCACGTCGCGAAGATGCGCCGTGTCGAGCGACAGCGGCATGTGGATGGTCGCCTTGGAAACAGGCTTCAGCAGATAGGTGCCGCTTCCCTTGCGCGTCTCGATGACTCCAAGTGCCTGAAAGTGCCGGATCGCCTCGCGAATGGTCGAACGGCCGACGGCAAGGGCTGCCATGAGTTCGCGTTCGGCAGGCAGCCTGTCGCCTGTCTTAAGCTTCGCGGCGTCGACGTAGTGAGCCAACGCTTCGGTGACCTGACGCGCGCGATCCATTGCCGGAAGCGGCCGGATCAAGGGATTATCGCTGACATTTGCCTTCATGGGTTCCCCGATGTCTTCCCACAGACGCAAAATTGGTCTGACATCTTAGCATTTCTCAAAGACTCCGACCCGTCAAGATGCCAAGACAGTTGTAGATGGCCCCGCTCTCCCACAATGTCCTTTTGCACCCCCGAAAGGGCCTCAAAGCACCTGCATCGATGTCCCTCTTTTGCAATCGCTCCCAGAAGAAGAGCCAGATCATTTCTCAGAGCGCACAGATCCCGGTCACTGCGAATTCTGGAACGGCGGCCGCCCGAACGTTGAGGTCGAGTGCTTAAGTCTCGCCGGATGCACCGCTCTTCGATCTGCCGCCTAAACCCTGAAAATGACAGGTGTTTAGCGTGTCAGAACCGGCTTCACTTCCTTGTGGAAGAAGCGGAAATAGGAGGAGACCTGCGCCTGCGCGTTGGAATTAGGATCGAACTGGATACCAAGGCGACCGCTGTGGCTCCAGCGGATGATGCCATGGAGCGTTCCCAGGTCGTCTGCCAGAATCTGTACGCGGCTGCCCGATGCTGCATGGATCGGCGCTCTGATTTCTACCGCCATGCCGGTGACCGACATGTCGAGGATGCGGGCGTCCACTTCCTTGTTGAGGTAACGGACCTTCCCGAATATGCGGCAATGCTTGCGCTCAGCCTTGCGGGTAACGATATTCAAATTTCGCATAATACTGCTGCTCCCATTTGAACATGTGTGGCAAGATATCGCGAAACGGTTGAACAATCTCTAATAGCAGTCGCTAATTTAGTGAAGGCCCAGCAGAACTGCCAATCCAGCGTTGACGCTGGATTTGATGCCGTCAGCTCTTGAGTGGGCTCTGCCCGCGATCGTGGCGCAGATCAAAGCCAGACAACTTCGCCTGTATCGCGCCGGCTATGATCCCAGTCCGATCGATGACGACTGGACGTCTAACCTAACGGGGAAGGAAACCGCCGGACTGGCAATCGCTGAAAAGCCTTACCTTGCTTGCAGCTTGCTGGCCGTCGTTTTACTGCCTCCGCGATAGTGCCGACGAAAGCGATCACAAGTACAACCGATCTTAACAAAAAACATCCAGTCCGGAATTCCACCGAATCTTCTCTCGGCCGCTAATTTAGTTGATGTACCAGCGCCCGCGATTCAGACATCGTTGGTCTATTTTGCGATCACTACTCACAGGAATGATGTCGATAACATCAACGACCTTGAACACGTGTGTGACCCCACCACAATCAACGAACGCCATATCGTCGTTTAAGCGAAGCTCCGTAGCGAGAAAGTTGCGCTCATCCCCCCGGTCCATGATCGATACGACAAACACCACCGCCCTCCATATAGTTGCAACGCACTTCGCTAAAAAAACTACAAATAGCTTCTTAACGCATGGTTTAGAAAAGACGGGACTGAGCTGTGACGATGTCGATTTCTTGTGAGATACCAAAAAAAGTCTGCGATTATGGCGCGAGTATATCCACAATACTACCTAGCATCAAATGCTACTGCGAGTGTTATCGCCGAGGCCTTCGCCCGTGAAGCGGTATGGGTTCGCCATCCGTGCATCCGTTGATTGGCGTACATTCCGACTGGGAGGTAACGAGATTATCCATTCGGACAATCCGAAACACCTCCTTGGTTTCAAGGTTGATGTTTTGACGGGTGTCGATGCCAAGGCATTGAAGTCGCAGAACGACTTCAATGCAGCGAAGCAGGCCTTCATGAAATACTGGTGGATCATACCCGTCCTCCTGCTCCTGATCTGGTGGAAAAGCTGATCCCAAGGCGCGAGATGATTGGATGTTTGTGACCTGCGATTTCCGTGATCCACTGCCCATTGCTAATGACAACGACTGATCGCAGTGGGCCTACCAGCGGCCGGAGTGCGCGCTAAAGGGCGGAAGTCGAAGGATAGCACACGGAGGCAAGCAGGCTTGTTTTTCAGTTCAATCCGGTGCCGGCGAGAAGATGAAAAAGACTGGATTGGACTGGCTCCCCTATCCAATGCCTTACTCCATCTGGGCGATCGCGCAGGAACGCATGCGGAGCGTGACAGCATGTGTTAGGGTTCGATGCGCGCTATCGAGGAGCCGGAGTGATGCCAACTGGTGCCAGCGACCGGCAACGGGTTGAGCGTAGATTGGCTGCAATTCTACACTTCCGAATTCCCAGCGGGCGACTGCTTGAACCCGACCCGACCGCGGCCTCCCTTTCGGCGTCCATGGAACTCGGGAAGGAGCGCTTGCCGATGCAGAATTCGTGAGCGGGGCACAGAGGTGGAACAGAACTCGGAGATCGGCCCAGCCAGACCTGACGACTTCACTGCGATTCGAGCCTTGTGCAACGGCTTCATCGACTGGTGCCGGTCGCGCTATGACGAGAACGCTTGGTTCGTCGACCGCTACTACACGCCAGAATCATGGGCCGCACTCCTAGACAGCCTGCCGAGGCTCCACTCGGCTCCAGATGGGGAGATTCTTGTTGCCCGCCTGAACGGAAAGGTGGTCGGCTGCGTGATGATGCAGCGGATCGACGAACACACATGCGAGATGAAGCGCATGTTCATCAGCCCTGATGGCCGAGGCTTAGGGCTGGGCCGCCGTCTCGCCGAGAGCATCGTGCGCGTGGCTGCTGAGCGGGGCTACACCACCATGCGGCTGGACACCGGCCGCAATCACGATGAGGCGCTAAGCCTCTACCGCTCTCTCGGATTCCAGGAGATCGCGCCCTACTACGAAGCACCTCCTGAACTGCGCAACCATCTCATCTTCATGGAAGCCCCTCTGGCAGGCTAACTCCGTCGCCCTCTGATCACAAATGATCCTGTCAACCTGATACCTCTAAAAATACTTGATTGAATTTCGCCGCCGTCACGAAAGTGGGCATCCTGAGACAATCGAGGGCATAAAATGTCTTAGGAAGACATTTTATGGCAAGGATGACGCCCGCAAAGTCCCTGCTGCGAGCCCGTTGGGCACCTTAACCTGGTTGAGTTCCACAAATAAGTTAGTGGCTGGGTCGGGAGTTACGACAAAGTCGTTGCAGCGGAGCAAGTGTTCAGGTGCTCAATTTACTACCTCCGCAGCTCTCAAGGACCGCTTGCGCATCCTGAAGATCGAGCGTCCCGTGGCCGTTAGAGAGACAGCCGAGGAGCGGCATGAGCAGCCCGCAGGCCTGCGCCCTAAGACCCTGTGCTCGCCAAAGCCGGGCCAAACTCACCGCCGAGCGCAGTTCCCACATCTTCGCATCCTGCATGCGGGCGACGTCGAGCGCACGGCGGAAGCACGCCTCGATTTCGGCAGGATCGCATTCGGAGCTCGATGATATGAGTTCGCCCTTGAGCCGATGCAGCTCCGCCTCGCACCAGCGGTTGCCAGTGCGTGCGACAATGGTAAGCGCCTCGTCAATCAAGGTGCTACCCTCGGCAAACCGATCAGCCTTTCCATGCGCCTCCGCGAGTAAACCCATCGCCCAAGGCGCCGTCATTCCTGACCCGATCGCCTGCATGCCAGCCAACCCGTCTCGCAACCGCTCGATGCCTTCCGCGATCAGGCCCCGCTCCGCCAGCACCCACCCCTGCAGGAAGACTCCCTGGGTGTGCCAGAATGGAAACTCGTGTTCGGCCGCGAACGCCAACGCCAACTCCGCCGCCTCTTGCGCCTTGGCGATGTCGCGTCGATGCACCTGCAAAATCGCCGCCCATGTCAGTACATAGGCACGGCTGAACAAATGCCTGAGGCTCGCGGTCATGGCGAGCGCCTCGTCCATCAGCTCCAGCGCCCGGTCATCGTGGCCGAGATACCACAGCGCCATGCCGCCACGGCACAGGCAGATCGGTCCTCCATCCTGTCCATAGAGCGCTAGATGGGCCCGGTGCTGGGCGATGTCGTATTGGCTGATCCCGTGCTCGAAGTGCTTCCATGCCGAGGCGAATTCGCCACGCCAGGAGCAGGTAATGCCCAAAGCATAGGACGCTTCCACCACGAGCACAGGATCCGAGATCTGCTGCGCCAACCTCAGAAGCCGTTCGCCAAGGTCCCGCGCCGCGGAAAGCTCGGACCGCACCGCATGATGAATGGTGAGACCGAGGAGCACCGGGAACAGCCTGGGCGTTTCCTGGATCCGCTCCGCCAGGTTGAGAGCACGGTTGTAGACGCGCTCGACCTCCGGGTGGCCATAGCCCTTCGCGGCGGTAAGCACTCGTCCCATGGTGATCAACAACGTCAGCTCAAGCTCGAGTTGCTCCGGATTCTCGGGCATCTGGGCGAGCAGGTCGAGTGCCTTGGCCAAATGGCCGACGGCCTCGGTATTCGCCGCCCGCTCGTTTGCGTGCTCGGCGGCCCGGTGCCAGAACACGACGGCTTGCGGCAGCTCTCCTGCCTCCGTCAGATGATGGGCCAGGAGCTCCGGCTGAGCGGACACGACATGTGGGGCGAGTTCTTCGAAGACCTGCGCAATACGGCGATGTAGTTCCCGGCGGCGGCTCTTGAGGAGCGACTGATATGCGGTATCTCGGACGAGCGCGTGCTTGAAGCTGTAGATCGCGTTAGGGGGGCTTCCGCGCCGAAAAACTAGCTCAGTAGCAACCAGTTGATCAAGGCTCCTCTGCAGCTCATGCTCATCGAGCACTGCTAACGCCGCAATCAGCTCATAGGAGAACTCGCGCCCAATGCAGGCGCCGATCTGGGCCACCACCTTGGCCCTCCCGAGGCGGTCGAGGCGGGCCATCAGCGAGTCGTACAGCGTTACCGGGATCGCCAGCGGCGGCATATGTGCAGCCAGTCCAAGCTGATCGCCGGCCACTCCCAGGAGACCAGATTCGAGCATGGTTTTGGTCAACTCCTCAAGGTACAGCGGTACGCCATCGGTGTTGGCCAGGATGTAATCGAGCACTCCGGCAGGCAGTGCCTTTCCGCCGGTCAGCCGTTCGACCAGCGATTGAGCGTGCACCCGGTCGAGGCGATTCAGGACTACCTTTGTCACGTGCCGGTAACTACGCCAAGGCGGGACGAACTCGGGCCTGTGGGTAATGACCAGCAGCACCGGGAGCTGCCGGATGTGGTTCACGAACAAGCCGAACAGCTCTAGGCTACTCGCGTCCAGCCAGTGAGCGTCCTCAAGCACCAGGAGCACTGGCTGCTTCGCAGCCAGTCTGCCAAGCTGGGCGATGAGCACGTCGAAGGTTCGGTTCTTACGCTGTTGGGGCGCGAGATCCAGTATTGGACCGCGGCCAGTGCCTGGAATTCCGAGAAGCTCGGCCAACAATGGAAGCGCTTCGCTCACCTCACCCACCTGTTCCGCGATCAGCGCCTGGAGTTTGGCGAGCTTCACGACCGATGAATCCTCGCGTTCAAATCCCGCTTCCTGTTCAAGCTGGCCAATCACCGGGCGAAGCGCGCTGTTGATGTGGTATGGCGAGGCGAAGTAGCGGCGCAACCTGTGTGGTTCTCGAAGGAGACGCTCGCGAAGGGCCAGGGCGAGACGCGACTTGCCGATTCCAGCCTCACCCTCGAGCAGGACGACCTGACCTTCCTTGGCCTTTGCCTGAGTCCAGCGATCGACCAACAATGCGAGTTCCGGGTCACGGCCGACCAACGGCAGTACGGTCGCGTGACCGGCCTCGAAGCGGTCGTCGCTACGCACTTCACCGAGCACCCGAAACGCTTCAGCCGCCCCGGAAAAACCTTTGATCGACCGCAGTCCGATGCTTTCGAGCTTGAACTGGCCCCGCAGCAGTGCGCGCGTTGCTTCGGCAATGACCACCGTGCCGGATCCGGCCAACTCCTGTAGGCGGGCCGCCTGGTTCGGCGTTTCACCCACGACGCTGCATTCCTCGGCCTCGCCGGTG